>CAZBMZ010000064.1:0-9602 GCA_964492845.1 uncultured Clostridia bacterium | reverse complement strand
GTGCAACAGGAGCAACAGGTGCAACAGGTGCAACAGGTGCAACAGGTGCAACAGGAGCAACAGGTGCAACAGGAGCAACAGGTGCAACAGGTGCAACAGGTGCAACAGGTGCAACAGGTGCAAATGGTACAATTCCTCTACCATTCTCAGGAACAACAGGATTGGTATTAGGAACAACAAATCCAGCATCCTTCTCAGTAACACTATCAGGATCAGCAAATATCAATGCAGGAAGTTCAGCAATACAAGGAACAGTGAATTCACCACTTAGCTTGAATGGTGTTGCAGGAAGAGTAGCAGCTGGAAATGGTAGTAATGCTATATTAGGTATGGCTCCTGCTAACAGTAGCAACAATGCAGGTGCTTTTGTTGGCAATGTTATTATCCAAGGTACACTTACTTTACCTGGAAGAATTTCTTCTGTTATGGATCATCCATTAGATCCTGCTAACAGAACTTTATCTCATACTTCCATTCAATCTTCAGAAGCATTAAATGTCTATAGTGGCACTATTGCTCTTGATGAAAATGGCGAAGCTTGGGTCAATTTACCTGATTGGTTTGAAGCCCTTAACAAAGACTTCAGATATCAAATTACCCCTATTGGAGCTTACTCTAAACTTTACATTGGAAAAGAGTTAGAAAATGGTAAGTTCAAGATTGCAGGTGGCAAACCAGGAATGAAAGTTTCTTGGCAAATTTCAGGAGTACGCCATAACCCAGGATTTGAACCAACCCCAGTAGATCAGCTTAAACCGGCTGACCAACGTGGTTTATACTATAATCCTGAAGCTTATGGTAAAACTATTGAGAAAAGTGTTTTCAGTAATAATCCTGAAATATTAGAATTTTTGAAACTCCAACGCCAAAACGCTGGTCGTCTCAATTCTTCTAACTAATTCTGCTATTTTTCTTAGACAAAAGAATCTACCTATAACTAGGTAGATTCTTTTGTTTTAAAAGCAAATTTTTATTAAAAATTTAAAGTAAAGTATTTTGTCTGCCCATAATTACTTGGAGTGATTGTTATGGATTAAGGCTTTATTTTTCTTGTAAATCAGTTTTATTATTAATCTCTTAAACCAGATAAATAAAAATGTAAAAGCTATATGGTCGATTTCAATTTGGATTTAAGATAAGGTTTTAATTTATAACAGGAAAATTACTTAATTTATTTTATGAAATACTTTCTACTACTCATAACCACAATTACTTTTATACTATTATTTATTAATTGTACTAACCCGCAATTTATTGATAATAAAACAACTACAGCTAAAACAACCGCTATAAATGAAGCAGAACTAGATGACAAAGAGTTACTTAAAATAACACTTAAAATAGATAAATTTTTGGCTAAGACAGTAAAAGAAAATGAGCCAGGACTAGCTATTTTAGTAACAAAAGATAGCCGGGTTGTTTACCGTAAAGGCTATGGGCTAGCTAACTTAGAAAATGAAACACCTGTTAAAGGCGACACTATTTTTTATACAGCTTCAGTTTCTAAACAATTTACTGCTATGGCAATAATGATGTTGGCTGAAGCAGGAAAATTAAGCTATGACGACCCTTTAACTAAATTTTTTCCTAAGTTTCCAGATTACGCTAAACAAATTACGGTAAAACACTTACTGTATCATACAAGTGGTCTACCAGACTATATAGAAGTTTTTAAGGATAAAGAAAACCTTACGGACTCGGTGGCTGTTACTAAAAAGGCAATAGAAATATTAGCTAAACAAAAAGAGCCTGATTTTGAAGCAGGAGCAAAGCATGAATATAGTAACTCTGGATATTTGGTTTTAGCTGGAATTGTTGAACAGGCTTCAGGACAAGACTTTCCTACATTTGTAAAAGAAAAAATATTTCAAGCTTTGGAAATGAAAGATAGTTTTGTAATAACGACTAGTAAAGATTTACCAGAAAAATTAGCTAGAGGGTATAAATTAAAAAATTCAAATTACAGGGATGTTGAATTTGGGAAAAATTCGCTAGATCTTTGTTATGGTGACGGAGGTATTTTAACTAATATTCAAGATATGTATAAATGGGATCAAGCCCTTTATACAGAGAAGTTAGTCAAAGCAGACACCTTAAAACTAGCTTTTAGTCCTGGAACGCTTGATAATGGTGAAAAAATAGACTATTCCGATGGGTGGGGTTATGGATTTGGTTGGGCAATAGGTGATATTGTTGGACAAGAATTAATTACCCATAGCGGATCTTGGTATGGTTGGGCAACGGTTATTGCCCGTGTTCCTAGTAAAAATTTAAGTGTTGTTATTTTTGCAAATACAGATGAAATTGATGTTTCAGATAGTTCTTTAAAAATTGCAAAAATGTTTTTGAAATAGCCAAAATCTTATAATTCTGCTAAAGCTAAAGCTAAATTACTTAATCCATTAGATAGAATTTCTGAATTTATACCTAATCCAATACGAAAATGATCTGGTGATTCAAAAAATTTTCCTGGCACAACAACTGTGTCATATTTTTCTTTTAATAATAAACACAATTTTTCTACGTTTCCATTTTTTAATTTAGGAAATATTACTGTTCCAAAATCAGGTCTTACAGTAGCAAGATTTTTTTGATTATCTAAAAATTGATTAATTAATAAATGGTTTTTAGTTAGTAAATTTTTAGCTTTTGTAGCAATTTTATCTATATTTTTAAGAGCAATCACGCTTAATAATTCTGCTGGATGGGGTGGCATAACTCCAAATAAATCATTAAGTAACCACATTTTTTTAGCTAATTCAGGATTAGCCAGTATCCAACCGCATCGCAGCCCGCTTAAACCATAGACTTTAGTTAAACTATTTGTAATTATAAAATGTGGGCCTAAATGAAAAGCTGATTGTGGGGTTTTTTCAAACATACTTTCTAGATAAACTTCATCTACTAAAACATAAGCTTTACCGTAAGCAATTTCGCCTATTTGAGACAAAATAGCTTCACTAGTAAATGCTCCTGTAGGATTATGTAAGTTAGTTAATATAATTAGTTTAGTTTGAGGAGTAATAGCCTTTTTAATATCCTCTGGGTTAATTTGGAAATTATTCTCAAAGTGTCGTGGAAAGCGTTTTATTTTAGCTCCAAGATATTGTGCTACAGCTAGAATTGGGTCATAGGTTGGCTGTTCAATTAAAACTTCATCGCCTGGTTCTAGCAGGCTTGCCATAGCCAAATGATTAGCCATTGAAGTTCCTGTTGCTAAAACAACTGAGTTTGAATCAACTTTATATTTTGTTGCTAAGGCTTGTAGTAAAGGTTCATAACCATAAATGCTATTTCCACTAATTTCTAAATCCTCTATTGAAATAGGTAAATCTTTAATAGAGTAATTTTCCAGTCCGCTTGGTGCTAGGCTAAACTTACCACTACTTTGGAGTTTTGCCCACTGCATATAAATAGATTCTTTTACTATGTTCACTTAGGTTTGTTTTCCTTTCCAGAAAAAATAAACTGGAATTGCTAGTAGCATTATAGCTATTCCTATAAGACTATTTAATGGATATTTATAAATTGTGCTTAAAACAATTGTCCAGCAGGCTAGCATAAAAATTATTGTTGAAAAAGGATGAGCCGGCATTTTATAAATTTCTTTATTGTCCTTAGTTTTTTGTTTGCTTTGTAGTCTAAACAAGCAAAGAGCGACTAGGCCAAAAAAAATAAAATCTGTTGAGACTACATAATTTAAGATTTGCTCATACTGACCCGAAAGCGCAATTACTGAAGCAAAAAAGCCTTGTAAAATAATCGCTACACTAGGGACATTTCTAATAGGATCAATCCATGCAACTTTTTGAAAAAAAAGCTTGTCTGCTGCCATAGCAAAATAAACTCGTGGAGCCGTTAGCATACTTTGGCTTAAAAATCCAAAAGTAGAAATGGTAATAGCTATAGCAATTAACTTAGCTCCTTTTTGACCTAGTAGATTTGTCATTACCGCTGATGCTGGTGTAGTGCTATTAGCTAAACCTGCTGTTCCTAAAACACTTATACAAACATAATTTACACCTAAATAAAGTATTACTACGCCTATAACACCAATAATTAAAGCACGGGGCAAGGTTTTTCTTACATTATCTACTTCACCAGAAATAAAGCTAGCCGTCTGCCAGCCTCCATAAGCAAAAAGAACAGGTGTCATTGCTGCGGCAAAAGCTAAAATTTGATTTTGATCTGTTGTTGGTTGCACTGGATTTGTAAGATTATTAGTTGTAGGACTACTAAGTAATAAACCGAGAAGAATTAATGCTAAAATTGCTAAAATCTTTAGTACCATTAAAATGCTTTGTAGCAAACTGCCAGCACGTAAACCTAGGCAATTAATTAAGGTAAGAAAAGCTAGTGAAGCTACGGCAACGATTCCTTCTTTTATGTTTATATTAGTTAATTCAATAAAATAGCGAGCAAAAGTCATAGCAACAGCAGCCATTCCGCCAGTTTGAATTACTAGCAGCATTGTCCAACCATAAATAAAGGCTACAATGGGGTGAAAAGCTTCTTTAAGATAAGCATATTGTCCACCAACATTTGGCAGACGAGAAGCTAATTCACTGTAAATAAAAGCACCTAGTAGAGCAATAAGCCCACCAACAGCCCAAGCTGCAAGTATTAATGTTGGTGTATTAACTTGACGAGCCACAACATAAGGATTAATAAAAATACCAGATCCAATAATTCCACCCATCACTATCATTGTTGTGTCAAATAAGCCTATTTTTTTCATATTTTTCAAGTTTTTCTAAAAAATGTAATTTAAGGTTGCAAAAGATTTTTTTTGATAATTAATTAAAGTATAGTAAACAGGTTTGATACTGTTAAATTATGTTTTACACTGTAAATTTCGGATCATAGTATTAACTAAAACACAATGGATAAGATAGAAAATATTTTTATTAAAACGGGGCTAATTACAGAAAAAGAACTTGAAGCAGCAATTAAAGAAAAGGAAAAAAGTCCTTGGGTTTCTATTTCAGAAGTTCTAATTTCACTTAATTATGCTACAGATAAAGGTATTGCATCAGTTCTCTCTACACAATTGGGATTGCCTCTAGTAGAACTTCCAGCAGATATGGAAGTGGATCAAGAATTACTCCAACTTTTTGGAGTAAAACTAGCTAATAAATATAGTATTTTTCCTATATCCAGAACTGGGAAAATACTAAAACTAGCAATGGGCAATCCTTTGGATTTTAATGCTATCCAAGCAGTAGAGTTTAAGCTAACTTGTAGTATTTCACCTGTAGTAGCTTCTTATGCTGATATTCGTGCAGCAATAGAGAGAAATTATTCAATAGATGAAGACATTGAAGACATAATCAATGATGCTCGTTATAGCCAAGGGCCAGAATTTGTTAACGATCAAGATGACAATTCTAATATGGCCCTAAATAAGCTAAAAGTAGAAAGTCAAACTGCTCCTACCGTAAGAATAGTTAATAAAATACTTCAAAAAGCAGCCCGTATGGGTGCAAGTGATATTCATATTGAAGCCCAACAACAGGAAGTCGCCGTTCGTTATAGAATTGATGGAATAATGAACGACATTATGAAACTTCCTAAAGCTATGCTTAATGGAATTGTTTCCAGAATTAAAATCATTGCAAAGCTAGATATTGCTGAACGTCGTGTTCCTCAAGATGGTAAGTTGATAATGGCTTATGAGGGTCGTCAATTTGATGTCCGGGTTTCAACCCTTCCAACAAAGTTTGGCGAAAAAGTAGTAATGCGTTTGCTAAATGCTTCAAATAGTACTGTTTCCCTGGATGAAATAGGGCTACTTCCATCAGCAATACGCTTAATGCTTCACTTTAGCGAGTTAAAACAAGGAATTGTTTTAGTTACCGGGCCAACAGGCTCAGGTAAAACCACTACGCTTTATGCTCTACTAAAAGAACTGCTAAAGAAAAAACTTAATATTGTTACTTTTGAAGATCCAGTAGAGTATCAAATCCCAGGTGTTAACCAAGTGCAAATAAATGAGAAAAAAGGACTTACATTTGCTAATGGGTTGCGTTCAGCACTGCGCCAAGACCCAGATGTTATTATGGTTGGTGAAATTAGAGATGCTGAAACTTTAGAAGTTGCTTTACAAGCTTCTATAACAGGTCACTTAGTGCTTTCTACTGTACACACTAATGATGCTGCTTCAACGATTTCACGATTAAAGAATTTAGGCGGAGAAAATTTTCAAATTTCTAGCGGTCTTGCAGGCATTGTTGCACAAAGATTAGTTCGGACAATTTGCAGTAATTGTAGAGAAGCAAATAAACCAAACCCTAATACTATGAAGCAATTACAAACAAAGCTAGGGCAAGATTTTTCCTATGTTCTTTATAAAGGAAAGGGCTGTGATAAATGTTCAAATACTGGTTATCGTGGTCGAATGGGTGTTTATGAAGTGCTAGATGTTAATAATTCTATACAAAACTTAATTGTTGCCGATGCTTCTGATATACAAATTAGAGAACAAGCTATTGAAAATGGTATGTTTACTATGGCAATGGATTGTATAGAAAAACTTCGTTATGGTGTAACAACTATTGATGAACTAGAAAGAGTTTTTGTCTTAGACTCAAAAATTGGTGATAAATGCCCAGGTTGTGAGAAAACTTTAACCCAACAATTTGGTATTTGTCCTTATTGTAGCTATGTACTAATTCATATTTGCCCTAGTTGTAAAAAAGAAATGGATCCAGAATGGAACCTTTGCCCTTTTTGCCGTATTGACCTTAAAAAACCTTTTCCCCCTGTTGCTAATGACCATTTGCTAGCGGCTGCACCACAACAAAAGCTATTACCCACTGAATACAATAGATTAGCCCTGCCACCAATGCCAGAACAAAAAATAAATCAAAATAATTTTGCTTTACCTTCAGCAAATCCACCTCAGCAGTTATTGTTAAGTAATTACAATGAAGAGCTTATGGAAGAAATAATCATAGATGGATCTTATTCATCAAATAAACCAGGGGTATTTTTACCTGACAGCAATTTACCAACGCAGCAACAAACAAATGTGGTAGCAGAAAAACCACAATATAATGTTTTAATTGTTGAAGGTGATGAGATTTTAGTTATTGGTTTGCAAACTTATCTTACCCGCGAAAATTTTAATGTTAGAGTTGCTAGAGATGGTTTTGAAGCCCTAGAATCAATGCTAGCTTTTACTCCTCAACTAGTTGTTGTTGATATTATGACCCTTCGTATGGACGGCTATGAGTTTATCCGAGCTTTACGTCAAGAATCATCAACTACGTTTTTACCTGTAATTATTTTATCTACCAAAGATAGCATTGAGGATAAAATCCTAGGTTTTACTCTAGGTATAGATGATTATTTAGATAAACCTTTTTCCTCTGAAGAGCTTAGCTCACGTATTAGAACTGTATTAAGGCGTATTTATGGATAGGAAGGAATATCAATGCTAGATAGAAAAGAACTTTTTGCTGGTCGTCAGCTAACAATGTTAGACTCACTAAGCCAAAAATCTAGTTTTCAAGCTGTGTCTGTAGCTAGCAAAAAACTCAACTTAAATATTAAAGTTCAAGACGCTAAAGTTTATTTTCTTTCCATCAAAGATATTAAAGATCAACTAAATTTTACTGATACAATTGCTGTTGCTGTTTCTACGGAAATAAAAGGACAATTACCTGCTACTAGCCTTTTACTTATTTCTAAAGATAATGCCTTAAATATTATTGCTAGCACAATAGGTGCAAAAAGTGACCGTCCAATCTCATTTTTTTCTTTTACTCCTCAAATAGTGCTAAAAATTTTAGCTGAAAGTTTTGCTACTTCTTTTGCTAAAAACTTGTCTTTAACATTTCCTGGTGAAGCAGACTCGCTAGTTAGCACACCAGAAGTTTTTTTTGATAATTGGAGTAAAAACTTAGAAACTGTCTTTTCTCGTGCTTGCTCAAATGTAAATGACTATTATGTTGTTTTTACGCTTATGTTTAACACCATTATTAATAACAACAATTGCCAAGGCTTTCAGCTTTATTTACTAGATCGTAGTGTTTTGCAAAGCCTAGTCAGAGAATAAAATAATTAATCCCTAACTTAATAGAATTTTAGCTAAATGCTTTATTGATTCATTGATTGCTACTTCTGATAAAGTAGCGTAACCAAGAATAAACTCATTCTCTTTTTTAGGTTCTAAATAGTAGTCTCGTGTGCTAATAAGCTCTATAAAGTTTTCATTTGCTCGCTTGATTATTTCTTGCTCGCTTAAATTAAGCTTTAAGCTAACCATTAGGTGCATTCCTGCATTTTCTCCAATAATTTCTGCCCTATCACCAAAATATTTTTCTAATGCCAAGACCAAAGCTTTGCGGCGTTGATTATAAAGCGTTCGCATTCGGCGAATATGTTTTTCTAAAGAACCATTATTAATAAATTCTGCTAATACATGTTGCTCTATCATAGGAGAAAGTCGGTCTGATATATATTTGACTTCTGAAAAAATGTTGATTAGCGAAGGCGGAACTACTAAATAGCCTATTCTAAGAGCAGGAAAAAGAACTTTAGAAAAAGTGCCGACATAAATAACATTGCTATTTGGTCTAAGTCCTTGTAATGCTGGAATTGGACGACCGCTATAACGATACTCGCTATCATAATCATCTTCTATAATAAGTGTGTTTTCTTTTTCTGCCCAAGACAAAAGTTCTAAACGTCTAGTCAAAGAAAGTACCGTTCCAGTAGGAAATTGATGCGATGGAGTAAGATAAACAAGCTTAAATTGTTGCTGTTGGCTTTCTACCAACCTATCAACTATTAAGCCCTGTTTATCAACTTCAATTGGATAAATATTTGCTCCATAGGATAAAAAAGCCTGCCGCGCTCCTAAATAACCAGGTTCTTCTATTGCTACATTGTCAGCAGGATCAATAAAAATACGAGCAATAAAATCTAATGCTTGTTGAGAACCGCTAACAATAATCACTTGTGCCGCTTGGCAAGATACGGCTCTAGCTCTTGTTAAATAATTGGCAATAGCTATACGTAAGGGTTTGTGACCTAGAGGATCGTGAGTGTAACCTAACAATTCTTTTTTTCCTGTGCGACAATAACGAGAAAGCAACCGCCCCCATTCTGCCAATGGAAAAGACTCTAAATCAGGACTCCAAGCCCTAAAACTAAATTTTGGTTGCAAAATCGACCTTGGGATTTTTGGCAAATTTGGCAAGCGATGAGCAAAATTAGCAAGATTTGTATTTATATCTAAGGAATTATTAACAGTATTTTGACTAGAGCTATTGCTAGTATTTTGTTTAATTTGTAACAATTTTTCTGGTAAATTCTGACAAACAAAAGTTCCTGAACCGGTTATTGATTCTAGGTAGCCTTCGCTAGTAAGTTCATCATAGCAATTTGTGATGGTTGTTCGAGAAAGTCCTAAAAGTTGGGCTAAGGCTCTTGAAGAAGGGATTTTTTGAGCAGGCTTTAATCTACCATTAAGTATTGCTTGTTTTATTTCTTTGTATAACTGATGGTGAAGTGCTACACCGCTATTTGTATCAATATTAATTCTGATCTTACGCAGCGTGTATAAAGTATTGAATTAAATGGGATTGTGTGGGAAC
>CAZBMZ010000063.1:328-11980 GCA_964492845.1 uncultured Clostridia bacterium | reverse complement strand
GTTCCCACACAATCCCATTTAATTCAATACTTTATACACGCTGCGTAAGATCAGCATTAAGTTAAAATAAAAAACAGTTATTCTAATAAAAATTTTGGAGGGCTAACTGTGGCATTTTGGTGGGGCAAAAATCCTCAATATATAAACTAGGCTAGCGCACCACTACAAGAAGATCCACTCCCGGCGGTACAGCCAAAACAATGGCTAGCAGTAGCAATTTTTCTACCTAATAATTTATTAATATCAAAATCCTTAATATTTTGTGGTACTTCTGGATTTACTCGCATTCTTAAAGCTAAATTAAAATCGCAATCATAAAGATTTCCATCCCAATCAACTTCAATTTGATGAAGACACATCAATTTATCTACAGTACTAGAATTAAAAGACTCAGAAAGTAAATTGCGGTATTTGTCGGATTTGCTTTGTTTACGTAAATCTGTAGAAAAACGACCTATAGCCATATTAGTAATTGTAAGTAAGTGGTTAAATATTACTTGGTTTCTTTGCCAAAGTTCCTTTTTATAAGCTTCTTCTAGTATTGTTTGGTCAGGTGGAAGAAATGCACCTAGAGGGTTATAAACTAAGTCTAAAGTTAAGTCTGGACTGGTTCCATAACCAGCTAAGTTTAATAATTTTATAGCTTGGATACTTGCTTGATAAACTCCTGCACCACGCTGTTTATCAACATTTTCTTCTAAATAACAAGGCAGGGAAGCGACCAATTTAACTTTATTCTCACAAAAAACATCAATCATTGTTGATTGTTCAGGCTCAAGTAAAACAGTTAAATTAGTGCGAACTTGAATTGTTTGACCTTGGCTAGCTAAAATTTTGATAAATTTGGCTAAATGTGGGTTAAGTTCTGGCGCGCCTCCAGTAATGTCAATTAAGCGACATTTTACTTCTTTAGCTACTTGGATAATTTTTTCCATTACAGACCAATCCATCATTTCTTTTCTACTAGGAGAAGAACTTACATGACAATGCTCGCAGGATTGATTACATTTTAGCCCAACATTTACTTGGATAATGTCTAAACTATGATTATAAAGAGTTTGTCCAAGTTGAACTAAAACTTGATTTTCAAAAGCATTACTAGTAGCTAAATTGGTAGACATAATAATTTTTCCCTAGCTAAAAATTTTTCTAATGTGAATTGTCTTAATTTATTGCTCTTAAAATCTTTTATATCACAGGGGCAGAGTTTGATAAAAGTTTTTCTACTGCTTGACAAGCAGTTTCAAATCTGTTTTGCCAAGAGCCACTTAACCTAACATAAGGATAATTGCGAGATTCTAAAGCTGTTAAACATTTTTGAAAAAACACTTCTCGATCTTTTGGCAAATAACGTACAATATCTTGAACCCAAGGCACGTCTATATCTGTAAGTAAATAAAGGTCATAGCGATTTTGGCTAACTTCTTCTTTAATCCATTCAGGACATTTATTAAAAAGTGTTTCACTCCAAATTGTTGTAAGTAAAACATCTGTATCACAAAATAACAGACGGTTAGCTTGACGAGCTAAGGCTTTTTCTGCTGCTAATTGTCCGCGAGCAATTTTATCTATGTCGGTAAACTTAATTTTCCCTTGTTGGCTTTCTAAAAGCTCTCTAGCATATTCTGGCACAGCAATAGTATTAAATTTTGCTGCTAGTTGACTAGCTAAAGTGCTTTTACCAGTGGATTCTGGGCCGAAAATACAAACTTTTTTAACATAAAAAGGTCGTACACAAGCGGGTAAAAACTGCCAATTTTTGATTGGGTCTTTACGAATTTCTGTTGCACTAATTGAAGTTATACTACGAGCTAAATTTACAGGTACAAACTCAGATTCTAAAATGTCGGCTAGCTTCCAACCATAATTTTCTGAAGCAAAAACATAATCTATTTTACAAGGTAAAATCTTAAGTAAACTATCTTGCCAGATTTGCCAAAAATTAGGGTCTTCTTCAGGATATTGAGGATTTTCATCTGTTAAATGAACAACTTGCACAGTAGGAAATAACTCTTTCATCCATTGATAGCGGATTTGGCCGGAAATAGGCTCAGATGAAAGAGAGCCGACGACTACAACCAAATCATCAACATAACTACGTGCAAAATCAACTAAATAGATATGTCCAAGATGCGGGGGCATAAATTTCCCTAATACCATGCCAGTAGAGCATTTTTTAGTAGTCATTGTTGTTTTTACCTAAGATAACAGAAAGGTATTTATGTAATAAAGTTTCTGTAATTGTTGGTGGAGCAACATTTAAGCCTTTTAATGCTAGCTCTGTGTTAGAAGTAGAAAATTTAACTCCTGTAGCTTGGAAAAGGTCTAAAACGCGGTTACGCTCAAAGTCCTGATTTTTAGACATCGCTCTACATAAAGCTAAGTAAACACTTAGCTTCTCACTTTCTTGATTTTCTTTAAGTTCTGTAAATAGCTTTTTCCATTTACTTTGTGAGACAAAATTAATTGATAAGTCAAAAGATTGCATTGCCTGGATTAACTTATCAAAAGATAAACTATTTGGATTAGCAATATGAAATATTTTGCCTTGGTTGCGCGGTTGTACAGATATTTCTAGCATTGCTTTAGCTGCGTAATCAATGGGAGTAATGTCTATTGCTAGAGCTTTAGTAAATTTTTTTGCTGGAACACAACCTAATTGACTAATTCCTTTTATAAACATTGCTAGAAAATCTGTTTTAGGAAAATAAGCGGTTTGGCTATCTCCTGTTAGCAGACCAAATCTATAAAAATTAATGTTATTAAGCTCTTTATTTGCTTGATGTAACAAATATTCCGCTACCCATTTGCTTTGAGCATAACCACCATAAATATAACTAGTTAACTCTAACTGATCTGATTCTAGCAATAAACCTTTGTTTTGGTCACTAGCAACAAATACTGAAAGTGTAGAAGCATAATGTAAGACTTTTTTTCTACCACTACAAACAAAATTTAATATTTCCATCGTCCCATCAACATTAGTTGGACGAAGTTTTGAGTAAGGCAAAACCATATTTACAAAGGCTGCACAGTGATAAACCACATTAATTTTACTGGCAAGTTGCTGATAAAATATTTTACTTAATCCAAAGAGTTTTTTACTTAAATCTCCTAGAATAATTACTAAATTATCTGTTTTTACATAAATATTATAGTTTGCTAACTGATTGAGAATAATTTGCTTAGCTAAATCAATGTTAGTTGCTCTGACTAGGCAATAAATTTGTTTATCGCTTTTTTGAAGCAGTTCTGCTAGTAGTCTTGAACCTAGAAAACCAGTTGCACCAGTAAGTAAAATTGCGCCAGGTTCATCATAGGTTTTAGATTCTTTAGATTTTTTAATTAAAGAAAGTATTTTAGTTTTATCCTTAAAAACATCTTTGCAAAGCTCTGCGGTGCTTATCGCGCCGCTAAGTTGATTAGGGGTTTTGTCGTCTAACTTTTTAACTAATTCTCTAATGGTTTGACAATGAATTAATAGACTTACAGAGAGTTTTAACCCTTGAACTTGGGCTAGGGTTGCTACTTGCATAACGGCTAAAGAATTTGCACCAAGTTCAAAAAGATTATCTGTCGGGCTAATAGAATCTAAAGCTAAAACTTGTTGCCAAAGGTTAACTAAAATAGCTTCTTTTTTGTTGAGTTTATTTGTTTTAGGAATTTTAGAATTACTAAGCGGACAAGATATTAGCTGTTGTAAGTCAACTTTTCCTGAAATAGTTTTTGGTAAAGTGTCTAGTATTTCAAATCTTTGTGGCAACATCCATTGAGGTAACAAATTAGCTAAGTAGTTGAATAATTGCTCTTTATTAATAGTGCTAGCATTATTTTTAAGTACAACAAAAGCAGCTAGCATTTCTGGAGAGATTTTTTTATTAAATTCAAGTTTTCTTTTAACAACACTTGCTGCTTTTATAGCAGGGTGAGCGATTAAAGCGGACTCTATTTCTGCTAGCTCAACTAACATTCCTCTTAGTTTTACTTGTCGGTCAACACGTCCTAAAAATTCTATTTGGCCGTTTCCGTGTAAAACTACTAGATCGCCTGTTTTATAAAGTCTTTCCGAGTTGAAATAAACAAACTTTTTTTCTGTAAGTTCAGGGCGTTTTAAGTAGCCACGCGCTAGCCCAATGCCACTTATATAAAGCTCTCCCTTTTTTCCTACTTCATTAACAGGAGATAAATTTTCATCCAACAAATGATATTTTGTATTAGCTATGGCTTCTCCAATAAATGGATGCTCCCAAGTTAAGTTGCAGCAAATCAGGCTGCTACAAACTGTGGTTTCTGTTGGGCCATAAACATTAACTACACGAAGTTTTTTAGCCCATTGTCTAACTGTCGCAGGTGGACAAATTTCCCCACCAATAATAATTGTTTCCAAACATTTTGGAATATTATTAATATCTAAAACTCTAAGCAGTGAAGGGGGTAAATCAATATGTGTAATTTGTCGTAGTGCCAACAATTTCCAAAACTCTTTTTCAATCAATAGCTTATCAGCAGGCTCTATATAAATTGCCGCGCCAGATAATAAACTTGTACCAATATCAGAAATTGCCGCGTCAAAGCTAGTTGAAAGATAAAATAAAGATCTACTTTTAGAAGTAAGTTGAAAAACGGGAATTTGTGCTTTAAGGAAATTAACAATTCCACTATGTTCAACCATAACGCCTTTAGGATTGCCGGTTGAGCCTGATGTATAAATTACATAAGCTAAATCATTTTTATTAATGCTAGGTAAAACTACATCACTAATTTGATTAGCTGTTAGTAATTCTTGGCAGTCCAAAAGTTTAACGTCTAGCTCATTAAATAAGTGAAAGTGTGCTTGACTGGTAATAATTACTGCTATTTCAGCTTCCTGGACAATAAAAGTTAGACGGTTTTTTGGCAGTTTAGGGTCAAGCGGCAAAAATGCTGCATTAGCAAACCAACTGCCTAACATTGTTGTAATGTAAGCAGAAGATTTATCTAGGCAAATTCCAATTATTGAATCTTTTTCTAAGTCTAGCGATTTTAAGTAATTACCAATTTTTGCAACACTTTTATAAAGCTCTAAATAAGTAGTTTTATTTATACCATTTTCTACAACAGCATCATTATTTGGATAAAGCGAAACTATTTTTACAAAACAGGTAAGAAAATCTAAGAAAACCATTAGAGCTTAAACCCCTGATGTAGAAAAAATGTTGTTAGCATAGTAAAAAGCACTGGATCAAAGGCTGATTTATCAGTTGTTGACATTTTAGGTAATTGTTTTAGCAACTCAATAACTTTTTTTTGATTAAAAAATGGTATATCGGCAAAACTTTGGCTATGGATAATGTCTTGAACAAAATTATTAATTTCTGGAGTAGAAAAACAGCTAATTGGGGGTGCTGTAAATGGTCGTTTTTCTCTTAAGTAAATAGTTTTTGTAATTAATGGTCGCAAAGCTTCACGTAAAATATATTTTTCCACCGAACTTTTAATTTTTAGCGCGATTGGCAGGCTTCGAGCAAATTCAAAAAGCTTATGATCTAAAAAAGGGACTCGTCCTTCAATGGAATTAGCCATTTCCGTTCCATCGCCCAAAGTATGCAAAATATAATTTGCCAAACAAAGTTTTGACCAAAGATAAGAAGATTGGTTAACTCTATGACGTGATTTTAATTGTCCTACAACATCAATGTTAGCTAGAAAATCTTGATAGCAATCAACTTGTGCAAATTGTTGGATAAAACTTTCAGACAAAATCTTTCTAACTCGGTGTCCATAAGTTCCTTTAGCAGCCAAAAAAGCAGGAATAAAGCCTAGTTTAGCTTTAACCGCGTCTAGCGGTAAAGACTCACCATAGGCTAGTTGAATGCCAGCTAGCTCGCTATTGCTAGAGAAAAGTTTGTCAAAAATTTGATTTTCTAAGGAAAAAAGGTCTTGGCGTAGGTGTGGATAGCCAGCTAATACTTCGTCTGAACCTTCACCCGTTAAAACTACCTTAAAACCTGCTTGACGGATGGTTTTGCTTAAAATAAATTTTGCTGTTAAATGACCGTTAATTGCTAGACCTTCGCTATAAAAAGTAGCTTCAGATAGTTGAGTAATTAAATCTTGTTGAGAAACAAATATAGGATTAAATGAAGCACCAGCAAACTTAGCCATTTCTTGAGCAATTGCAAATTCATCATAAAGCTCTTCTGAAAAACTTACGCTATAACACTCAATAGGCTTGCTGCTATATTGCATTGCTTGAGCTAAAACAGCACTAGAATCTAGCCCACCACTTAGATAACAACATAGCGGGACATCAGACCTTAAACGAAGTTTAACTGCTTCTTGAAAATGGTGCTTAAATTCTTCTATTAAAAGTAATTCATTGTCTTGTCTGTAATTATCATCAATAGGATAGTCTAAATCCCAATAACGATTAATTTTTACAGCATTGCTATTAGCTAATAGGTAATGTCCTGGAGGTAGTTGACGGATATTTGCAAAAAGTGTTCGGTCTTGAGGTAAATATTGCAAATTAGCAGCATGAAAATAGCTGTAATAATCCCAACCAGCTTCTAGCCCCATTGCAAAGAGGGCTTTAGCCTTTGAAGCAAGATAAAGTCTATTATTTTGTTGGCTATAGCAAAGAGGTTTGATTCCAAAACGATCTCTAGCAGCAAAAAGCTGTTGTTTTTTTTCATCCCAAAGAATAAAAGCAAATTCGCCTCTTAAATAATTTAAGCAGCTAACTCCATATTTTGCATATAAATGTAGCAGGATTTCGCTATCTGTTTGAGTTTGAAATTGATAGCCTTGATTTTCTAAATCTGTGCGGATTTCTTCAAAACCATAAAACTCACCATTGACAACTATATAAATACTTTTATCTAAATTAGTTATTGGTTGTGTACCTTTATGTAAATCAATAATACTTAAGCGAGTATGACCTAAAGCGACAAGTTTATTTTTTGATTGCCAATAATTATTTGCATCCGGGCCACGATGATAAAGAGACGCTAAAGCTTTGTCTATAGGATTACTATCTATTGAATTTGACAGCGAAAAAATACCAACTATTCCACACATCTATTTTGATCACTTTAAGCTAGACAAAGAAAAAAAGCGTTTTAGTAATTCATCATTAGCAGATAAATCAAAAGCTTCTTTGAAGTCTTCTAGCTTGTAAACTTTTCCAAACATTGAAGTAAAATCAACAGCATTATTTGTTATTAGTTCAATTGCTTCATCAAATGAGCCGTAATTTACAGCTTGAAATGTAATTTCTTTTTTAATTGCAGCAATAAAATCTATTGCAATTGCTTTATGTTGACGGCTTTTTAAGATTATTTTTCCACCATGTTTAACTAAATCAATCATTTCCGCTAAAGTTTTGCTAGTGGCTAGAGTTTCAATTACATAATCATATGAATTAGCCTTTAAGCTTAATAAATTATTACTTGGATCAAAGGTTTGAATATTTTCAAAACCTTTAGCTTGTAATATTTTTTTTGTTAATAGTGAAATTCTATTTTCACCATAAATTAACCCTTTTTGATGTACTTTAATTTCTGCTTTTAACCCTGCTAATGCTGCCGCAATAGGCTCGCTATAAGCTGCTAATTGAAACGCAATATTGTTATTTATTGGATAAACTGATTCTTTAGGAACAATAACAAACTCTGCAAATGCTCCATTTAGGTCAATTCCTAGCATTTTGCTTGATAAGCAATTACTTGGGTGATTAGCTAAACATTCTTGGCAAGTTTTACAAGCGATTACTGGCATTACCGTTACACGATCACCTATTTTAAGATGAGTGACATTTTTTCCTATAGCTTCAACTATGCCAGAAAATTCATGACCTGGAATAACAGGATCTTGGCTTTGGATGCTACCTTGAGCAACATAAATGTCTGTACGGCAAATTCCTGCTATAGCTACTCGAATCAGCACATCATCCTTTGATTGAATGCTAGGAGTCGGCCAAGTTTTTACAGTAAGATTTTTTCCTTCTTTAACTAAAGCTTTCATAAAATGTATTTTTAATTAAATTTAAGGTAAAACTCAAAAATTTAGGTCTTTAACACAAATTGTAATATAAAATACTAAGAATCTAAGTTACTTTTCTTGTTTATAAAATAAAATCCTTAACTGAGGGCAAATTTATGACTCAAACTATAAAAAACGAGTGGTGGAAACCTTTTTATGATGAGACTTTTGTTAATTTATTAACACTTTGGAAAGATCAAGCGGAAATTGATTTAACTGTGGATTTTTTAATTAAAGAACTAGACTTAAAGCCAGGTATGACAGTTTTTGATCAATGCTGCGGTGTTGGTAGCCTTAGCCTACCACTTGCTGAACGAGGAATAAATGTTATTGGGGTAGACTTAAGTCATGACTTTATTAATAAAGCTAAATCGCAAGCAAGTAAAAATAGTCATTTTTATTGTGCAGATGCTTTTGACTTTATTCCTTCACAAGCTTGTGGTGGAGCTTTTAATTGGCATACTAGTTTTGGATATTCTGAGTCGGATAAAGAAAATGTTTTAATGCTAAAAAATGCTTTTGCTGCTCTTAAACCTGGGGGAAAATATGTTTTAGATTATCCTAATATGGCTTGTGTGCTAAAAAACTTTGAAAACACAATAGTTAGACATATTGATAGCGAAGAGGGCGAAATTTTGCTAGTGCGTGAAAGTCAAATAAATTTGTCTACAGGGATGCTTCAGCAGCTTTGGACAATCTCTCTGCCAACAGGAAAACAGCTAAAAAAACCTAGTTTTGTAAAAATTTATTTACCACATTCAATAGTAGATATGTTAAAAGAATGTGGTTTTTATAGGGTAGAAATTTATAGCAATACTTTAGGAGAAAACCAAGACTTAAATAGTCCTCGTTGTATTTATAAAGCAACTAAACCACAGTAAATAAGTTTAATATATGGATAAAATAAAAAAAATATTACCTCAAGATAGTAAGCTAACTAGAGAGCAAATTTATCAAGGCGAGGTTCTTTGTTTTCCTGCTATAGATGTTTCTAAACAGCTTGTTAGCGATGTACAAGCTTTATTAAAAGAGCAGTTAGGCGAAGATGTTCGCACTGCACAGTTTAGATTTTCTGATGAAGAATTTTTTGAGCATATTGGAAAACTAAGAAAAATAATTTATACCGAAACACATTTTCACGATTTAGCAAAAGAATTATTGCTTGCACTTAATTTTATTCCAAATGAAAATGCTTTTGAACCTATTAGACTGCGTGTAATTACTCATCAAGGACATGAAAATCCTAAAGCAGCACCTATTTATTATGCTCATCGTGATACTTGGTATGCACACTCACAAGCATTAATTACCTGGTGGATTCCTTTACATGATTTAAGGGAAGAAGAAACCTTTGTATTTTTCCCAGAATATTTTAATAGTCCAGTAAAAAATGGCTCAGAACACTTTGATTATGATCAATGGATGTTGGATAAACGCCAACTAACTGTTGGATGGCAAGACAAAAATGCAGGTAGAGAAGCTTTTTATCCTTCTTTGATGGAAGAAATAAAGGTTGATCAAAAAGTAGGGTTTTCTGCTCAAAGTGGCGAAATTCTTTTGTTTTCCGGGTCGTGTCTTCATCAAACGCTTAACAATTTATCTGGAATGACTCGCTTTAGTTTAGATTTTCGCACTGTAGATCTTAAAGATCATAAAGAAAATATTGGCGCACCTAATATTGATAATTTTTCTCGTGGTTCGGCAATGAAGCAATACATCTACCCAAGTTAACACTAAGTAATAACTAAATTTATTTTTTCTAGGAGCATAATAAAAAGTATGGCAAAAGACTTTACTATTCGTCGATCTGATGGCACAGAAATAAAAGTTGCTGGCTATAAATTTGCTGCCCCAAACCCAAATGTAAAAAAATATGCTGCAAAAAAATATGGAGATTCAGAACTTCCTGCTAAAGTAGATTTACGTGAGTATATGACTAGGGTAGAAAACCAGGGTAGTACTAATAGCTGCGTTGCTAATGCTGTAGCAGGTGCTTATGAGTATTTAGTTAAACGCTATAAGGGTAAAAGCTCTTATGATGTAAGCCGATTATTTATTTACTATAATGCACGTAAGCTACAAGGTTGGGAAAATAAGGATGATGGTTCTTTTATTGCTGATGCTGTAGAAGGGTTAAAAAAATGGGGAGCTTGCTCAGAAGACACTTGGCCTTTTGATGAGGATATAGTCAATAAAAAGCCAGAAAAAAAAGCTTATGAAGAAGCAGGTAAATTTTTAGTAGAAGATGTAAAACTAATACCTCTTACACTTCATGATTGGAAACATGCTTTAGCAGAAGGTAATCCAATTATTTTTGGTATTTCACTTTATGAGTCTTTTGATTCACATCGAAGAAAAGGTCTTGTTCCAGTGCCATCCAAAAAAGAGGCTTCACGCGAAGATCATGGAGGGCATGCAATGCTTTGTGTGGGGTATTCTGATGCGGATAGGACTTTTATTGTTAGAAATTCCTGGGGCAAAAGTTGGGGTGATAAAGGCTATTGTTATATTCCTTATGATTATTTAATTAATGAAAAGTTTAATGATGCTGATAGTTGGATTATCAAACGACTAGATAAATTTCCTGGTGATGAGCATGACAGTTGGGGAGAAGAAGAAAGTGTTGTAGAAGAATCTAATACAGAATTTTCCAAAATGACCGATGAAGAATATACAGATATGCTTGATGCAATGGGGGCATATCATATTGAATATCGGGTAGCACTGGTTTTAATGCGGGTAATGGGTATAAATAAATCTACTACTCCTGCTAAATTACAAGAACTAATTACTTCTGTAGACAAACTGCTTACTCAATTAGGAATTAATGTAAATGCAGAAAAATTAGTAATGAACAGCCTTGAAAATGTTGATAATAATGATTTATTGCGTGAATCCATTGGACTGTTAGCAAAATATTTATCTCAAGCTATTTTATCTCAGTTAAGTGCAGGTACGTTAATTGCTCAACTCGGACTAAGTCAATCTACACATGATTTAATCAAATATGGTTTATCAGAATTAGGCGGCGATTCTTTAATAACAAACGCTATGGATTGGTTAGGGAATATGTTTTCTGATACCGTTGTAAAGGAAAATAAACAACTTAATACAAATACTAATTCTAGTTCTGATGATACGGATAGTTCTGCTAGCTCTGATGAAACGTCTGAAGATGAAGTTGAAAATGAAGATGAAGACACAAGCGAAGATTCTGATGAAGACGAAGAATATGAAGATGGGGATGATGATGATGATGACAGCGACGATGAAGAGGAATACGAGGATGATGATGGGGATGATGACGAAAGTGAAGAAGATGATGATGGGGAAGATGATGATGGCGATGATGACGACGAGGAAGACGATGACGATGGCGAGGAAGACGACGAGGAAGACGATGACGATGGCGAGGAAGACGACGAGGAAGATGACGAGGATGACGATGACGATGACGATGGTGAGGAAGAAGAAGATGAGGAAGAAGATGATGAAGACGACGATGGAGATGAAGACGACGATGACGACGGAGATGAGGAGGAAGAAAGCGAAGAAGAAGATGAGGAAGAAGACGATGGAGACGATGATGGCGATGGCGATGGCGATGGCGATGAAGATGAAGATGAAGAT
>CAZBMZ010000063.1:0-318 GCA_964492845.1 uncultured Clostridia bacterium | reverse complement strand
TAAGATAAATTATCAAGCCATATTGAAACAAAATAACATTTGAAATTATTCTTACAATTTTTTATCGACTGCACTTAAGATAAAATCAGTATGTTCAATTTTAATATTTTTACCATCTAAATCCATAGTTACAGCCCGCCCTCTATTTGAGCTATCTTTGTAACGAAAAATAACTGTCCAACCTTCTTTATTTCCTCTACTTTTATAACAAATACCATAAGCTGTTTTTTCTACTTCTCCAAAATAAAAAGGCAATATTTTCATATTACTCGATGATCAAGTTTTTCTGAAGGAAAAAATGAAAAGGTGTAAAATACT
>CAZBMZ010000062.1:0-12248 GCA_964492845.1 uncultured Clostridia bacterium | reverse complement strand
ACATTATTGCTCTATTATCTCCTTCCTTCAACTTCCATTTCCGATTGGAACATTATAAACTGAGGACACCACCCATTTTAACTACTATCTTTTTATTTTCTAAGCTTGTTGAAAGGTTTTTGTTCCTACTTGCCAAACGATTAAAAAGCAAAAAATTGCAAACACAGCTAGTAAAATAAAACCACCTGTAAAAGAATCTGTAGTTTGTTTAATAGTTCCTAAAAGAAGAGGTGGAAAAAATCCCCCTAAACCGCCTGCTGCACCAACTAAACCTGTAACACTACCTACAGATTTAGGAAAATATTCTGGTACTAATTGAAAAACTGCTCCATTGCCTAAACCAATTGCGGCTGCCATTCCTAATGCACCTATAGTAAAGGTAATTATTGAAGGTATAGACATTAACAAAGCCATCACAGTTATAAATGGAAAAACTCCACATAAAATAGCCCTACCTCCAATACGATCAGCTAAAACACCTCCTACAGGACGCATTGCCGTAGCTAACAAAACAAAACCTGCGGTTCTTAGTCCTGCATCTTGAACACTTAACTTAAAAAGTTCTGTTAGAAATGTTGGTAGATAAACACTCATCGCCACAAAACCACCAAAAGTTAAAAAATAATACAAACTTAACTTCCAGCTTTGTTTATCTTTTAGAGGCTCAATAACTTGTTTAAGTGTTTTAGGGGCTGTAGTTTTAGGAGCATTACGAGCAGCTAAAATAAAAACAATCAACCAAGCTAAAGTCAAAACAGCAAATACCCAAAAGCCCCAACGATAGCCAAACATTCCTGCAATGATAGGTGCGCCAAAAGCCGCTAAAGATTGTCCCGCGTTACCTGCTCCATAAACACCTAATGCCATACCTTGCCGTTCGGCTGAATACCAGCCACTAACAAAACCAACTCCAACCGAAAAACTAGCTAGTGCAATTCCAATAAAAAGGCTGCAAACAAGCAATTGTACGTAAGAACCAACAAAACCCATTAGAAAGGCTGGAATTATAGATAAAAACATTATTATTGAAAAAATTAATCTGCCACCATAGCGATCAGTTAAAATGCCTAATGGGATACGTCCTAAACTCCCTAAAAGTACAGGAAAAGCTAAAGCAATACTTACTTGCATAGGATCAAGCCCTAATTGTTTACGTAAAATAGGCATCATTGCTGATACAGAACCAAAAATTGAAAAACAAACGGCAAATGCACCTGTAGCTAGTATTAGTTGTAAGGTATTTGAAGCTGTTTTTGAATTATCAGGACTTTGATTTGTCATAAATCCCCCTTAATTCTTGTCTGTATGTTCTAAAGAGTAAAGATTCCAAATTAGCCCTGCGTTTAATGCAAAGCAAAAAAGGCTTGCCCCTGCTGCCTTCCAAATAACTGAAGTATCTCCACCTAAATAAGCATTCATTGTTGCTGTTAATAGCCAAAGCTGTAATATCACTATTATCAACACTATACAAAGAATTCCATAAACAATAGTAAGTTTATGCTCAGGTTCGGATTGTTTTTTCATATAACTTGCTCCTCAACACCAATTGCATAAATTTGACCTTCTCTAATTTCTAGTTGAATACGTGGCAATGGTCGGCGAGGTGGGCCAGCCATTGGACGACCTGTTTTAAGATCAAAAAGTCCTTGATGGCACGGGCATCTTAAACAATCTGCTTTAGGGTCTGGAATTACTGGGCAAGAAAGATGTGTACAAGCTTGGTTATAGGCAACAAAGTTTTGCTCATCTAATCTTACCAACACACATTTATCTTCTGGGAAAGGGTAAGAAAATATTTTACTTTCTCCTACCTTAATTTCATTTACTTTAGTAACTTGCTTGATTAGTGGGAGCTTTTGTTTTTGAAACAAGCTTTTTATTCCAATCCAAAATTGCCCTGCAACAAAAGCAAAGCTAGTAAGGGTTAAAAATTTTGTAAAATCCCGCCTTGCTACGTAGTTATCTTGATCCCAATCGATAGGAAAATCTCTTCGCCAAGCAGGTTGTTCAACCTCTCCATTTGGAGCAACAGTTTTATTTTCTTTAGTCTCTTTCATAACTACCCCCCTAAAAATTATTTATTAAATCCTCTAGTGAAAAGCTTTTATCAATAGGTTGGTCTTCTAATGCAGCAGTTACATCAATATGATTTTCTTGGGTATCTTTAGGTAACATCATTTTTACTTTAGTAGTAATTGTATGAAGCCCAAATTGGAATTGGTTTACTGGACGAGATCGAGGACGAAGTTTTTCAATTTCTTCTCTTGTTCCAAAAAACAAAGCTTGACTGGGGCAAACTGTAGCACACATTGGACGTTTCCCTACCGAAGTACGGTCATAACACATATCACACTTCATCATTATTTCTAGTTCAGGCTTTAATTCAGGAACTCCAAAAGGACAGGCTATTACACAATTACCACAAGCAATACAACGAGCTTTTCGGGCAGTGTGAACAACTCCATCTTCTGACTTTTTGATTGCATCAGCAGGACAAACTTCCGCGCAAGTAGGTGATTGACAGTGCATACAAACAACTGGAAAGGTTTGAACAGAAAAAGATCTGTTTGCATATTCCAAATGAATCATTGAATGTCCTTTATGTGTGTCACACTCGCTACAGGCTTGAACGCAGGATTGACAACCAATACAGCGATTTGGATCAATAAAAAACTCCATATAATTAGCCAATGACATAATTGCTGCCTCCTACTTTTCTAATTTCGTATTTTGTATTTTTTTAATGCGAACAGCACAAACCTTATATTCAGGAATTTTTGAAATAGGATCTTGTGCAGCAATTGTTAGCAAATTAGCACTTTTTTGGCCCGGCCAATGATATGCAATAAAAATTGTATCTGGTCGAATTGTAGTAATAACATGAGCGTTTAAGGTACAACTACCTCGTCTTGACTCTACTGTAATTAACTCGCCGTCTTTTATACTTAGTTTCTCTGCTAAAACTTTATGAATTTCTACTAATGGTTCTGGATATTGGTTAACTAGTGGGCCAATACGTCTAGTTTGTGTACCTGATAGAAATTGGCTTACTACACGTCCCGTAGTAAGAATAATTGGGTATTCTTGGTCAACATCTTCCATTGGTGGGCGATATTTCGCAACATTAAATCTAGCTTTACCATCAGGAAAGTAAAATGGCCCAGCACCTTTAGCAATAGGGTTATAAGAGCCTGTTTCAAAAAGTCTTAGCGTGCCTAAATGGTCAGGACTAGGACAGGGCCAAAACACCCCATTTTGTGCTTCAATTTTTTCATAAGTAATCCCTGAGTAATCAGCTACACCACCTTTTGAGGCTAGTTTTAGCTCCTCAAAAATTTCTTTTGGACTATTAAAGGTAAATCCCTTTTCTCTACCTAGTTCTTTAGCGATATCTTGAATAATTTTCCAATCCTGTTTAGCTTCTCCTGGAGGTTCAACAGCTTTGTTAATCTTGATTACTCTGCCTTCAATTTGTGTTACAACTCCTTCATCTTCTTCATGTAAAGAGCCTGGCAACACAATATCGGCGTGATGCGCTGATTCATTTAGAAAGAAATCTATCACAACATAAAATTCAAGTTTTTCTAATGCACGTGTAACAAAACTGCTATCAGGAAGTGAAACTTTAGGATTAAAACATAAGGAAAGTAGACCTTTTATTTCTCCTCGGTCAATTTTACGGATAAGTTCATAAGCATCTACTCCAGCCATAGGAATTTCATCTGGTTTAACATCCCAAACTTTAGCTATATATTCGCGGTGTTCTGGATTGCTTATATCTCTTGCACCTGGTAATTGATCGCATTTTTGACCATGCTCACGTCCACCTTGACCATTACCTTGACCAGTTATTGTTGCATAACCGCAGTTTTTACGCCCAATCCGGCCAGAAGCTAAAACAATTTGTATTGCTCCTAAAACATTTTCTACCCCATGACTATGGTGTTCAATACCACGAGCATGTAAAAGAAAGCTACTTTTAGCCCTTCCCCAAATTTCAGCAGCTTGATAAATTATTTTTTCTGCAACTCCTGTGATTTCAGCAGTTTTCTTTGGTGTCCACTCTTTAACATGGCTTGCTACTTCTTCAAATCCTACAGTATTATTCTTAATAAATTCATGATCTAGCCAATCTTTTTCTATCATTAAGTGAAGAATACCGTTAAAAAGAGCTATATCACGGCCTGGTTTTATAGGGATAAAAATATCTGCTGTTCGAGCAATAGGAGTAATACGAGGGTCAACTACAATGATTTTTGCTCCATGTTCCCGAGCTTGCCAAACATAATTTGTAGTAATTGGGGCGCATTCAGCAACATTTGCTCCACTAATCCAAACTACTTCTGTACCAATGATGTCTGACCAAGGATTAGCCGCACGATCTATACCAAAAGCTTTTTTATTGGCTGCTCCAGCACTAACCATACAAAGCCGCCCATTATAGTCAATGTAGGGGGTTTTTAGACAAGTTCTAGCAAATTTACCCATTAAATAAGCTTTTTCTGTAGTAAGACTTGCTCCACTAAGAACACCAAAAGCATCTTTTCCATATTGAGATTGAATACGATTAATTTCTTGGCCTACTATTTTAATTGCTTCATTGTAACTAATTGATTCAAAACCGCTTGGGCTATTGCTACGACGATAAGCTGTTAGCAAGCGGTCAGGATGTGCGCCCTGCAAATAACGCTTAACCCCCTTTGGACAAAGCATTCCGTGGTTAAATGGAAAATCTTCTCTAGGCTCAAAGCCAATTACTACATTATCTTTTACCTTAAGTTGTATGCCGCATTGTTGACCACAAAAACAGCAATGTGTTTTAACTAAACAATCAGGCTCAATTGCTGTTTCTAATTGTTGGCCTCGACTAAATGCTAGATTTGGGCCAAATTGTTCAGCTAATTTTGTTGAATCACCTAGTATTGTTGCCATAAGTTAAATAGTCCTTAATCTTTATAATTCCAAAGTTTGCCTTGAGCAATTGCCAATGTACGACGACGACAAGGAGGACAAACCCATTGGTAATGTTTAAATTTTTGATTATCCATCTCATAGCGATAACCTAATTGTTTTTCTACTTCAATTAAATCTTTGACATGCATTTGTGAAGCAAACTCTTGTCCGCAATTACTACAACAAGCCATAGCTTCTTGTTTTCCTATTTCTTTATAAAAACTAACTCCTAGCTGTGCAGGTCTTTGAAAAATATGGAAAAATTTACCAAATGGAAGCCAAAGCAGTGTAAATATGACGGTTATAGCGTGAAAAATAGCTAGAAAATCATAACCATAACCTTTCATCCAGCTATAGCTAACCGTAAGCATTAACCCTGTAATGCTAATAGCAAAAAGTAGTATTAGAGGTAAAAAATCTTCTCCAAATTGTTGCAGGGCTGCTGCTCCATGATCTCGCATTCGTCGCCTCATTGCGACTACTACCCCAATAATTACAGCTATTGAGGCCCAGACCAGCCCATGAAAAATTAGAAAACCTAAAATAGACTCTGTTGGAAAATCAAACATAGGAAAACCAAAAAAATAAGTTCGATACCAAGCTATATTTTCCGGGACGGTTTCAAAGTGAATCCAGCCAAAAACCAAAGGAAAAGTTATTGCTGTTGCTAGCAAACAGCCCCACATAATAAACCAATGAGCTACCCACCTAAATTTATCTCTCTTATAAATAAAGCGGTTAAATATAAAGTTTAAGCTTACTCGCTCAAACCAATGTTTAATGTTAGTAATTAAGTATTTTGGAGATAAAAAGGTTTGCCAGCCTCGTTTCCAATAAAGAGCCGTAGGAGGTCTTTGTAACCACATTGAGTAGCGATAGCTTAAGCCAAAGACAGCAAATAAAACTGCAAAAGTATAACCAACTAATGCAGCGTCAAAATGCGCTAAACGACGTGAACCTAATACAATCATTATTGCCAACAACGCTGTTACTAATATTGCCCAAAATGTTGCTTTAAGTTTCTCTTTTGCCACTAATTAATTCCTCTCTATTTTTTGACAATCTGCTTACCAGCAAATTTTGCTCCACAAATCTTTCCAAAACTCAATAGAAATTAGATATCAATGGTTTGTAAAACCATTATTAATAAAGGCTTATTTTAAGATTTTCCTAAAAAATTTTATCTGGAATTTTGTTTCTGTTAAAAAAATGTAGAAACTACACTAGTTATTTCTAACAGCGAAACTATAACATATATATTTTAAAGTGGGAAATTTTTCTCAGATTTGCTTGAGAGCATTTTGTAGCTTTAGGATTGAGCTAAAAATGAAAATGTCTATCAAACCCAACAAACATTTGGTTAGGTTTGATAGACAAGTCTTAAGAAAAATTACTTATTCTATTGAACAGCTAGCATACGATCTAATGCTACTCTAGCCCAATGAGCAACTTTTTCTGGAACAACAATTTGATTAACAATTTCACCAGCTTTTAAGTTGTCCAATGCCCAAAGTAGATTTTCTGGAGCAATACGAAACATGGTTGAACACATACAAAGATCTGGTGATAAAAGTCTAACAAATCGGTCAGGATATTCATTTTTTAGCCGATTTACTAAATTAACTTCTGTACCTATGGCCCATTGACTACCTGGTTCACTATTGGCAATCATTTTAATAATATATTCGGTTGAGCCAGCAAAATCAGCCTTTTGAACTACTTCCCAACGGCATTCAGGATGTACTAAAACATTAATTGCAGGGTTTTCTTTTCGTACATCATCAACATGCCAAGGTTGAAAACGATTATGTACAGAACAATGCCCTTTCCATAAAATAATTTTAGCCTTTTGCAAAGCTTCCTGACTATTTCCACCAAGTTCTTGATAAGGATCCCAAACTACCATTTCTTCTAGTGGAACACCTTTAGCAAAAGCAGTATTACGGCCTAGGTGTTGATCTGGAAAAAAGAAAATCTTTTCTCTTTGTCCCCAAGCCCAATCAAAAATGCCTTTAGCATTTGAAGAAGTACACACTGCCCCACCACGCTCACCACAAAAAGCTTTTACAGCAGCAGTAGAATTCATATAAGTAATAGGTAGAATAGATGTAATACCTAAGTCTGCTAGTTCTTCCCAAGCTGTTTCTACTTGATCAATTGTTGCCATATCAGCCATTGAGCAACCTGCGGCTAAATCTGGCAAAATTACTTTTTGATGGGACTTGCTTAAAATATCTGCTGATTCAGCCATAAAATGTACACCACAAAAAATAATGTACTCAGCAGAACGTTTTGCAGCCATTTCTGAGAGCTTAAAAGAGTCACCTCTAAGGTCTGAGTGACAAATAACATCATCTCTTTGGTAGTGATGACCTAGAATTACTAACTCATCCCCTAGCTCACGTCGAATTGCTTCGATTCGTTCGCTTAATTCAGGTTGATTAATATTAAAGTAAGCTTCAAAAGGTCGGGTCACTCTTTTTAAGGTTGCTACTTGCATTTTCTTATTCTCCATCAATAAGTTATGAGCTTGAGAAAAATTTCACTAGCTCGACACTCGTCATGCTAATCTACTTAGTAATTAAGTGTCAAGTGAAAAAAATCACAAAGTCCCTAAACTTATTTTTAAGTGAGTTTTTACAAACAAATTTTTAATTGGATAATTGGTTGTGAAAACAGACTTTAACTTTCTCTCAAGCCTGTGGAATAATTAGCCTTTTAGACTGATTATTAAACAATAAACATTAAAAGATTTCTCTTGTATAGCTTAAGGCAATATTATGTTAATCAAAAAACCGGAAGATATTAAAGCCAGTGAGATAACAGAAGAAAAGAGTTATTTTTCCCGGCGTAACTTTATTCGTGCTGGTGCTTTGGCTGCTAGCACTGTAGCTACAGGGCTAGCCTATCGTCAGCTTTTTGTACCAGAAGAAAAAACTACTGTTCAGCAAGACAAAATTCTAAATCTACAACCTTCTAGCATTCCCTTAAACTTAAATGACGATGAGCCAACAGATTTTATTGACATAACTAATTACAATAATTTTTATGAGTTTTCCACTTCTAAAAATGGTGTAGCACGAGCAGCAAAAAACTTTATTGCTAGGCCCTGGACGCTAACTATTGAAGGTCTAGCAAACAAACCAAAAACCTTTGATTTAGATGAAATTTTCCGTATTGCTCCCTTAGAAGAACGCACTTATAGATTGCGCTGTGTAGAAACTTGGTCAATGGTTATTCCTTGGGTAGGACTGCCATTAGGAAAATTGATTGAACAAGTTGAACCTTTATCAAGTGCCAAATATGTAGCATTTGAAACGTTAGTTGATCCTGAAAGAATGCCAAATCAAAAAACCGGGCCAATGTCTTTGTTTAGCGTGTTAGATTGGCCTTATAAAGAAGGCTTGAGAATTGACGAAGCACTGCACCCACTAGCAATTTTAGCTGTTGGACTTTATGGAAAAGTTTTACTTCCTGCTAATGGCGCACCTATTCGGCTAGTAGTTCCTTGGAAATATGGGTTTAAGAGCATTAAATCTATTGTAAAAATTAAGTTAGTTGATCGTCAGCCAGTCACTACTTGGAGTTTAGAAGCACCTAGCGAATATGGTTTTTATGCTAATGTTAATCCAAAAGTCTCTCATCCCCGCTGGAGCCAAGCAGAAGAAAGACGCATTGGAGAATATTCTTATAGAGACACAACTATTTTTAATGGTTATGGTGAACAGGTAGCAAGCTTATATAATGGTATGGATTTAAGCAAATATTACTAATATTAAACAATTATAAAATTTCTTATGCTTACAGTTTCTAAAAAATTAAAATCCTATAATGCCCTTGAAAAGGGCATATGATAATAGCCCAGTGATTTATCGCTGGACGGTTAATTAATCTATGAATAAAGACTTGCAACTTAACAAAATAATTATTTTTATTAATGGGCTAATTCCTTTTACATTAATGCTTTGGGATGCTTATCATCAAAAATTAGGAGCAAATCCACAAGAATTTCTTATTCATACAACAGGAAGTTGTGCCTTAATTTTTTTAATCATCACTTTGTCTATCACTCCACTACGTAAAATAACTAAATGGCATAATTTAACTAGATATAGAAGAATGCTAGGATTATTTGCCTTCTTTTATGCGTTCTTACATTTTCTTTCCTACGCATGGTTAACTAAGTTTTTTGATATATCTAAAATTATTAGTGATGTCCTTAAGCGTCAGTATATTGCTGTTGGAATGGTGGCATTTGTAATTTTAATTTTACTAGCTATAACTTCAGCAAATAGAATGGTTAAGCGACTTGGTGGACAACGTTGGCGAAAGTTACATCGTTTTGCCTACCTAGCAACTATATTAGGAGCAATACACTATTGGATGTCAGTAAAAATAGACACTAGCCGCCCGTTAATATTTATGCTACTAATATTAATCTTGCTTGGGTATCGTTATTTTACTGCACGCTCAGAAACATCTAGTTTATTTAAACCTTCGAGTGGATAGGAAAAAATTTTGACTCAAGCTATAATTTTTTTGGCTAATCATTTAAGCTTAAAAAACAAAACTAATTGAGAGGAAAACACATGACAGCAGCAACAATCGGCGTAATGCATGCCGATGAGATGATCGAACTTTGCAAAAAACATAGTATTTATGAATGGTCAGCACAATCCACCATTAACCCTATCCCAGTAGCTAAAGCCAAAGGCGTTTACTTTTGGCAACCAGATGGAAAAAGATTTATAGATTTTAATTCCCAACTTATGTGTGTAAATATTGGTCATGGCGATGAGCGAGTTATTGAAGCGATAAAAAAACAAGCTGATGCTCTTCCCTATGCTAATCCTTTTATGGCAACAGAAGCGCGGGCGCGTTTAGGCCAAGTTTTATCAGAAATTACCCCTGGCAGCCTTAATAAGTTTTTCTTTACCCTAGGCGGTGCAGAAGCCAATGAAAACGCAATAAAGATGGCAAGAGCTTATACAGGACGACATAAATTAATTGCCAGATATCGTAGCTATCATGGAGCAACGGCTGGAGCGATGACCCTAACTGGTGATCCTCGTCGTTGGGCTAATGAGCCTGCTATTTCTGGTGTTTTACGGGTACTTGACCCTTATCGCTATCGCTGTAATTTCTGCAAAATGGCTGATGCCTGTACACTTGATTGCTTAAATCATGTTGAAGAAGTAATGATGTATGAAGGGCCTCATACAATTGCAGCAATGTTTGTTGAATCTGTAACAGGCACAAACGGCATTATTATCCCACCTGATGGTTATATGCAGGGCTTACGCTCACTTTGTGATAAACACGGCATTTTACTAGTTTGTGATGAAGTAATGAGTGGTTTTGGTCGTACTGGTGAATGGTTTGCTGTAGATCATTGGAAAGTTGTCCCTGATTTAATGCCAATGGCTAAGGGTTTAACTAGTGCTTATTTACCTATGGGAGCTTTAGCTATTAAAGATGAAATAGCAGAATTTTTTAATAGCAAAGTTTTCGCTGGTGGGTTAACCTATAATTCACATCCAATGTCTTGTGCAGCAGCACTTGCAACAATAGAAGTTTATAAACAAGATAACTTAATTGAAAATGCTCGTCGTATGGGCGAAATCTTAAAACGCGAGCTAGCCAGGTTAACAGAAAAACATCCCTCTATTGGTGAAACTCGCTCTATTGGACTATTTGGAATTGTTGAACTAGTTCGCAATCGTAAAACTAAAGAACCTATGGCACCATTTAACGGCACGTCGCCGGAAATGACTAAATTAGCAGCCTTTTTCCGTGAAAATGGACTCTATACTTTTGTACGTTGGAATAATTTCTTTACCAATCCTCCTTTGTGTATAACTGAAGAACAATTAATGGAAGGTATTGATATTATTGATAGAGGTTTAGAAATTACTGATCAAGGCGTAGTAAATTAACCATAAGCGTTTTATTATCATAAGTTAGAGAGTTCCTAAAACTCTCTAACTTACAGGTTAAGTCCCAATGTAATATATAGTAATGGAAATATGAAATTTTTAAATTTAAGTAAATTAGGTTGGAATGATTTTTTTGCAGGACATTTTTCCTCACTTGCATCTTCAGGGTTTGAAATAGGCCGAGTAGCTTTAGAAAACCGTCATCAATATTTACTCTATACAAAATCTGGTGAAATTATTGGAGAAACTACTGGTAAGTTACTACATTTTGCTAACTCTACAGCAGACTTACCTAAAGTAGGTGATTGGGTAGCCTTTCAAGCTTTCCCAGAAGAAGAAAAAGCTATTATTCATCAAATACTTCCTAGAAAATCTATTTTCTCACGTAAAATTGTTGGTCGCCGAGTCGAAGAACAAGTAGTTGCAACTAATGTTGATATAGTTTTTATTGTGCAAAGCTTAGACAATGATTTTAACATTCGTCGCCTAGAACGCTATTTGATAATGGTATTTGAAGGTAAAGCTAATCCTGTAATAGTGTTAAATAAAATAGATTTATGCAATGACCTAGAAGAAAAGCTTAAGGAAGTTCAAAAAATGGCTGGAACTGTCCCAATTGTTGCTGTTAGTGCTAAGTTGGATGTAGGAATCGATGAGCTAAAAGCAATGATTAAAGAAGGCTCAACCTATGCTTTTACGGGTTCATCAGGCGTTGGTAAATCTACAATAATCAATAAAATTTTCTCTCAAGAAATTCAAAAAACCGCCGATGTCCGCGAAAGTGATTCTAGAGGAAAACACACAACAACAACCCGCAAGATGTTTATTTCTCCTGAAGGCGGATTATTAATTGATACTCCTGGAATGAGAGAATTACATCTTTGGTATAGTGAAGATGGGTTATCAGACACATTCTCAGATTTAGAAGAACTTGCTTCTAGTTGTCACTTTTCAAATTGCACTCATGTTAAAGAAGCAAAATGTGCAATTTTAATAGCAATTAACGAAGGCGAACTACTTCAAGAACGTTATGATAGCTTCTTAAAACTGCGTGAAGAGTCCACACAACTTGCAGAAAAACAAAGTGTTAGCAAGTTTTTACAGAAAAAACAAGACACTAAAAAGGTGCAACGAGGTTTTAATAAAGTAAAACATAAACGGTTGGTAATAGAGGATTAACAAATCAACAATATAACTTCGGCCAAATATTAGATCCACTTCTAGCTTGTTATCAGTCAATATAACAAGCTAGATTAGATTTAGTTTATTTTCTCTATATTTGGGGTAGCTCTCCACTTAATCGGGGCCAGGGGAAAAAGAGAAAGAGCCAAGTAAAAATCTGGGACGACCAAGAGGTTT
>CAZBMZ010000061.1:0-17087 GCA_964492845.1 uncultured Clostridia bacterium | reverse complement strand
GTTTATATCTCTTTTGCCCTCTTTTTGGTGCCCAGTTTTACGGATCCACTATACAAAAACAGTATCAAAAAATGATGGGAAATACTCCTAGTCATTTCAAAGATGAAAACAAATTACCTGTAGAGAAAGTATCTTGGCGTAATGCAATAGAATTTTGTAAATGCTTATTAGCAAAAACAAGAAAAAGTTACCGCTTACCAAGTGAAGCAGAATGGGAATATGCTTGTCGAGTTGGTAGTACAACGCCATTTGCATTTGGACAAACCATAACACCAGATATAGTTAACTATGATGGCAATTATCCATATGGACAATCGCCAAAAGGAAAATATCGAGCAAAAACAATACCTGTTGGAAGTCTAGGTATAGCAAACAATTTTGGGCTTTATGATATGCATGGAAATGTTTGGGAATGGTGCCAAGATCAGTGGCATGATAACTACAAAAGCGCACCAACGGATGGTAGTGCATGGGTAAATACATTTACTAATAATATTCGTGTCTTGCGTGGTGGTTCATGGCTTAGCCTTGCATACTATTGTTGTTCTGCTCATCGCCTCTATCGTGATGATACTTTTGGAGCTAACTATACTGGCTTCCGTGTTGCTTTAGATGTAGAGTCCCTTAAATAAATTTTTGTTGTGTGTTTATACATTAGTAAGTAAAAATAAGCCCAAAAGATGCTGTTCTAGTATCTCATAGTATTAACTTAACCAAATCTTAAGAGGCATGTCATGAAAATATGTAGCAAGTGTAGGTTTTCAAATCCTAGCTCTATGAAATTTTGTGGTGAGTGTGGGTTATCTCTAAACGCAGCACCCAAAGAAGATAACAAAGATATTTTTGCCATTCCTGATCTTGACAAAAAGAAAGCCTTAACTAAAAGACAAGCTGACATTATGTTTGTTTTAGATTGCACTGGCAGTATGCAAGGCGAAATTGACGCTATTCGTGATGCAATGGTCAACTTTGTTGAAACAACAAAAGCCGAAGGCGTGAGGGCCCGCGTAGGTTTGGTTGCATTTCGAGATCGACTAGTTAAAGAAGAACACAAAGTTTTACAATTTGATGGTGAGATATTTACTAATGACCCTAATTTATTTCGTCAAGAAGTGATGAAGCTTAAAGCTTATGGCGGTGGAGATCCTCCAGAAAGCAGCCTTGACGCGCTGATGCTAGCTTTAGATCAACCTTTTTCGCCTGATTCACAAAAAGTAATTGTTCTAGTAACAGATGCTCCTCCTCATATTCCAGATAAAGAAACCAAAAATATAGAAACCGTGCTAGATAAAATCGCTACTGTAAAAATACAACAACTTTACTTAATTATTCGTGTAAGAAATGAAGAAAATAAAATTTATCTTAAATTGTTAGAAGAAACTCGTGGTTTAGCCTTTGACCTAGGACAAGGTGAAGATTTCCGCCAACGTTCTGAAGATTTCAAAAAAACATTGATGAATCTAGGCAAAACTATTAGCTCTATGACTAGATAAAACTTTAAATTTGGATAGGTTTTTTAAGCGAGTTAGTCAATAATTGCTATAAGGTTTAAGTAGCTAATTTTTAGATAGTTAGAGGATAAACAATGTCTGTAGAATTAAAATATGAACATATTGTTGTAGATGATGATAATGTGGCTAGGATTTCTGGAACTACCCTTAAGGTAGCCCAACTTATAGAAGAGCATCAAGCTTTTGGGTGGAGTGCGGAAGAATTACGCTTTCAGCACCCTTATTTGACTATGGGAGAAGTCCACGCTGCTCTAGCTTATTACTGGGACAACAAAGAAGAAATAGACCTTACCATTAAGCAAAGACTAGCTAATTTTGACCAAATGAAAGAAAACAAGCAACCTAAAGATTTAATTGAGAAATTAAAACAAAGGAAACAAGCTAAATGATAGGTCTTTATATGGATGTACACATTCCAAGAGCAATAGCCATAGGCTTAAGAACTCGTGGAATAGATGTCATAACAGCCCAGGAAGATCATTATGCTGAAGTTCCTGATCCTGTGCTTTTGGATAGGGCTAGCGAGTTAGGAATGGCTTTGTTTTCCTGCGATGAAGATCTTTTAATAGAAGGTCAAAGAAGACAAACAGAGGATATTTATTTTGCAGGTGTGATTTATATCCACTTGTTGAGGATCTCCATAGGAAAATGTATTGAGGATTTAGAGTTACTTTCTCTAGTATCGAGCAAGGAAGATTTAGAAAACCAAATAATCTTCTTACCTCTATAACAAAGCTTTTTTATTAAGTAACTACTATACAATAAAGTCGTTATAAACATTTTATCTACTAGGTAAAACTGCTAATTTCATAACTAGACTAGATAAAACCTTAAATTTGGAAGTGAAAATTTGAAAATTCTAGGTGTTGAAGTCTAACTGGCTTTATCAAGTTTGTCTTTAACTTCTTGAAGATTCTTTTTATCCCTATATTTGCGTGATTTAGGGGATTGTATGACCTCAATTTGTACTTCTGGCATTTCGTCCCAGTATTCTCCCATATCATGAGTATCAAAAAATTCTATTTGTTCATCTAAAGACTTGCCAGCTAATTCCTCTTTAAGTGTTTTTTTATTATTACTTACGCTCATAAGCTTTTCTTTCTTTATCTACCATATCACGAGCAGATACAATTAATGCTCGTTTATCAAGTTTACCAATATAAAATATCGCCAAATACCTTCCATTACTGGTTTGGCCTAAAACCATATATTTATCTTCACCTTCTCTTATCCCTTTTTCAATAAACCTATATTTTGGGGCATCATCAAAAATGACTTCTTCTACTTCATATATTTCAACATTATGTTTTAATAATAACTTTCTCTCATATTCTTCTGTTGAAAATATTTCAAGTATATTTTTCATTGTTCTACTACTATTGATCATCTAAAATTAGGCTTATTTATAACACAGGTAAAAAATACAAATAAACAAAAGATTAGATTTTTTAGTTTTTAGCTCATCTTGTTGCATTGAACTAATGCGCTGAACGCCAAGTTTGACCAAATGAAAGAAAACAAACAACCTAAAGATTTAATTAAAAAAATAAAATCTAGGAAAAAGTTATGTCTGACCGAATACTAGAAATGATGCCAGGTGGCCGGATTTCCTTGGGGCTAGACTCAATAAAAGAAGTTGAGTTAATAGAATTATTGGGATCAGGTGGAGCAGGCGATGTTTGGAAAGTCATAGACAAAAAAACAGGTACTAAATATGTGTTAAAAATCATTAGGTTTTTTAGCAACCCAGACGAAGAAACTATAAAAAGAATTGAACTAGAAGCAGGTGTGTCTGTTGACTCAGAACATGTTATTCCTGCTATTGGATTAAAAAAATTTGACTCGCACACATTTTTTCTACTTTTTCCTTATTTTGCAGGAACTCCTTTAGACAAAGTATTAAAAGACACTGCCTTATCAGACGTAGAAAAGAAAAATATTTATGATCAAATACTAAAAAGTGTAGATGATATTCATCGTCATAACATCATACACCGAGATCTTAAGCCTGCTAATTTCCTACTTTTAGCAGATGGAAAAATAAAGTTGATAGATTTTGGTATAGCTAAATTTGCTGGCAAAGAAATAACTCGGACGGGTTGGAGAGGGACACAAGAATATATTCCACCAGAATCACTAAAAGAAGGATCTAAGAATGCCGATGCTAGAGTAGATATTTACGCTCTAGGACAAATTCTATATGAAATAGTCGTAGGCAAACACTTTTGGAAAAAACAAGATTGGTATGGGCTAGAGGATTTAATTGCGTTTCTAAACCAAGATCCACGACCAACAGAAGTTATTTTATTAGATGGGTTTGAGTGCAGTTTTTATACTAATGCTAACGATGTTTTGTTAAAAATGGTCAAACGAAACCCTAAAGAAAGGTTTTCATCTGTTAAAGAAGTTATACAAGCTCTTTGTATTGAAGATGATATGTCGCCTTCAGTTGATTCAACAATAAGCATTCCGTTTCTAATAGTAGAATCAGGGACAAACCGTAATGCACAACTGCCTATACACGTTGCAAGCGGGAGTGTAAACCAATATGGACGAGCAGATATAGCAGGAAATGACAGTAGCATTTCACGTAAGCATATAGAATTTAGTCGAAAATTAAATAAATATTTTGTTAGGGATTTAGGAAGTAAAAATGGGACATTATTAAATGGAAATACACTAGGCGATACACCAACAGAAATAAATTCTGGTGATAGAATTAAGCTAGGAGACATTTTTTTAAGGTTTGAGTTTATTTTGTAAAGTGGTAGAAACAACCTATTCCTACCACTTTACTAGATTAATGATAAGTTGGTTTAAAGGGTTTATCTAAAGGCTACCTTTGCATTAGCAGCATTGATCATTCCACCATTAAATAAAACTGTTAGTCTTCTTCCATCAGCAAGTCTAGTTTGAATAGCTTGGAGTTGGTCAGCAGAATTTACTTGGAAGGCTATTTTGTTAGCATCTGCTTTAATTCCAAGAGATTTTAAGAAATCGTTGACTTGGTTGCCAAAAACTTGTTCAGGTTTAGCTTGAGCATCTGACAATGGTTTATTGCGATTGGCATCAAATTGACCTTTAGCTGCTGCTAATCTGGCTGCTCCTGCTGCGTTTGCTTCTGCGGCTGGTGCTGGTGGTAACTGTGGGTTATTTCCTACTGGCAAACGGTTTAGCTCATAATTAGAAGTCCCGATGCTTAAAACTCTTAAACCTGTATTAACTTTTCCTTGTGGAGCAGCTTCATCATTCTTTAATGCACGGTAAGCTTCAGCAACATTACCATAAAGTTCGCGTGGGTCTGGTGCTGGTGCTTTTGGATCTGAGAGGGTGTCATAAGCTTTACGTAAGCTACTTAAAGCGTCTTTTACTTCTCTACGTGTATCAGCCGACAAATTACGATCATCATTAGCAATATCGGTTAAGTTTTTAGCTAAATTGTTCACATTAGCTTGGAAATTAGCGCGGGAAGTTAAATCTTGCGCATAAATATTTTGTACAAATTTCTTTTGAGCATCAGTTAAACTATTAGCTTCTTTATAAAAGGAAAGTATTCCTCGCCCATCAAATACGGTTCTAGGTAAAGTTGCTGTGCTTGATGGAGGAAAACTACCATTATTGTTAAATAATGTTACTGATCCTCTATTACCATCAAAAGTAACTGTAGAATTAGCGGTTTGGCCTCCGGCAGTGCGGGTTGTTCTAGTAGAAGCACCATTAAAAGCATCTGCTGGTAAGTTTAAGTTGTTACGTAAAACATTATTTACTTGGTTGTCATCACCTTTAGCAACTTTGCTAGTAGAAATTTGTTGTTTTAATGCTCTTATAGCATCAGCAGCATTTGGTGTTGCTGGCGCGGTTGGCGCAGTTGGTGCAGTTGGGGTTGTTGGTGCAGGTTTTACATTAGTGTTATTTGTTGCATTTGTTGCGGCTGTACCAGAAAAAGCTACTTTTGCATTAGCAGCATTAATCATTCCACCAGCAAAAAGTGCTGTAAGTTGTCTACCATCTGGCAAACTAGCTTGGATGGCTTGGAGTTGGTCAGCAGAATTTACTTGGAAAGAGACTTTCTTAGGATCAACATTTCCTACGCCAATAGACTTTAAGAAATCATTGACTTGGTTGCCAAAAACTTGTTCAGGTTTAGCTTGAGCATCTGACAATGGTTTATTGCGATTTACGTCAAATTGACCTTTGGCTGCTGCTAGTCTGGCGGCTCCTGCTGCGTTTGCGTCGGCTGTTGGGGCTGCGGGTAGTTGAGGGTTATTTCCTACTGGTAAGCGGTTTAGTTCATAGTTAGAAGCACCAATACTTAAAATATTAAGTCCATCATTAACTTTATCTTGTGAAGCAGCAGGGTCACTTTTTAGTGATCGATAAGCTTCAGCAACGTTACGATAAAGTTCGCGTGGGTCTGGTGCTGGTGCATTTGGGTCTGAAAGTGTGTCATAAGCACTACGTAGACTGCTTAAAGCGTCGTTTACTTCTCGACGAGAAGTTTCAGAAAGTTTTCCAGGATCATTAGAGATATCAGTAAGATTTTTAGCAAGGTTATTTACATTAGCTTGATAATTTGCTCTTGATGTTAAATCTTGACTGTAAAGATTTTGTACAAATTGCTTTTGATCATTTGTTAAAGTATTGGAATTTCTATAAAAAGAAAGTATTCCTTCTTTATCAAATACGGTTCTAGGTAAAGTTGCTGTGCTTGATGGGGGAAAACTTCCATTGTTATCAAATAAAGTTACGGCACCTTTTCCATTTTCAAAAGCTACTCTTGAACTAGTAGTTTGTCCAGCAGCATTACGGGTGGTTATTGTAGCACCATTAGCAACGGAATCATCAGAAAGATTAAAGTTTCTATTTAATAAATTATTGACTTGGTTATTGTTGCCTCTTGTAGTTTGGCTATTATTAATTTGCTGTTTTAAAGCATTAACAGGATCTGTTGTAGGTGCAGGAGCAGGTTTTGCACTTGTGCTAGTGTTATTGTTTTTTAACGCTCCTGTCCCTCTTTTCATAGGGGCGCAGCGTTGGTTGTAAACTTCTTTTGCTTGTTTTTGCTGTGCTTTGGCAACTGACAAAGGTTTTGTTCCATTAGCTTCTTCTTTTTGTACTTTTAAGCCAGCTAAAGAACCTTGTTTTTCTGCCGCTTTATTTTCGGTAGTATTATTGTTAGTATCAACTCTATTAATATTATTATTACTTACGTTATTGACTGCCATAACTTTTCTCCCTTAAAGTTTTTAATTAAAAATTTTGATCTCAAGTTAAATAAATACTTTGGCGATAAATAAAAAATTTTGGTGACTAAATTGATTAAAAGGTTTAGTGTTGCAATAAATTTGTTGTGCTTTTGTAAAATATATTCCTAAAAAAATTTTTTCTTCATAAAAATTTTTCCAGATTTAACAAAATTTTTTAAGATTTAGCTCAATCTTACAGCTATTTACTTAATGTAAAAAAAATTTTACATGCTAAAACTACTAAAATAGTTAAATCTTTCATAAAATATCGCAACATTTATTTAGGGCAAGCCGATAACTGAATGAATATCCATTCATAATTTTTTTCTTAATATTTTAATATTTTAAGTTGGTGCTACCAATTAAATACTGGTAAAGGAAAGGGAAGCTTAAATGTCGATAAGAAACGTACAAAATGATAGTGCTGCTCAAGTTAATGATTTAATGAAGCAATTAGACACTTTTCAAGGTAAAGGTGAACAAAAAAGTGTTAAATCTGATTCAAGTCCAATATTATCAATGCCAGATCCAGGCCAGGCACAACGTCTAGCAGGCCAATTTGCTCGTTCACGTGTTAGTTTAGGAAGTTCTATCCGTCAACAACAATTAGCCGGACTCTTAAGCACTAGTGCTAAAAACTCTCCTGAAAACCTTAATCGCTCAATAGCTCAAATTTCTAATGCTGCTCAACAAACCGATGGTATTCGACAAGCTAGAACAGAAAATTCTTTAGCCACTGCTCAACAAATAGTCAACAACGGCACTCGTGAAGAACGTGATATGGTTGGAAGACCTATTAATCAAACCAGCGATGCAGTTGCAAGCAACCCAACTTTAGACACATTAAATAAAATCTTAGATACTTTTACACAAATTATTGATTTAATGAAATCAATGATTCAAGCCTTACGACAAGGCCAACAACCAAGCGAACCACCTACACCAGCACCTGCTCCAGATCAAGGACGCACAGAACCCGCAGAACCAACTGTTCCAACTACACCAACCCCTGCTCCAGGCGGCAATACATCTCCAAATAATGAAATTGCAACAGCCCGCGAAAGATTAACCCAAATAGGTTTTGCTGGCAGCACAATGCGCCAAATTACTGATAGTGCTGCTGTTAAAATGTCCAAGCTTAATGATAATTTATTAGGCGAACTTGCTAGAGGCAATGCCGATAATGAACGTGCCTTTGCTCGTAAAATTGACGGATTACCACAAGATGCTCTTGATAAATTAGTTGGTCTTCCTGAAGCTGACCAAACCCGTATTGCTAAACTTAGCAGTCAACAAATTCTTACCGAATTAAGCAAAGCTACACCAGCACCAGTTCCAACCCCTACCCCTACCCCGACTCCTACACCAACCCCAGCACCAGGGGCCGATATAGCAGCAGCCCGCGAAAGATTAACCCAAATAGGTTTTGCTGGTAGCACAATGCGCCAAATTACTGATAGCTCTGCTGTTAGAATGGCAGCACTTAATGATAATTTACTAGGTGAGCTTGCTAGAGGCAATGCTGACAATGAACGTGCTTTTGCTCGTAAAATGGACGCTTTACCACAAGATACTTTTGATAAATTAAAAGCCTTAGAGCCAACCGAGCAAAGCAGAGTTGCCAAATTAAGTGGTGATCAAATTATTAGCGAACTTAACAGACCAGTTCCAACACCAACGCCAACCCCTACACCAACCCCAACTCCTACACCAGGTGGTGATGTAGCAGCAGCCCGCGAAAGGTTAACCCAAATAGGTTTTGCTGGTAGCACAATGCGTCAAATTACTGATAGTGCTGCTGTTAAAATGGCTAAACTTAATGATGGTTTATTAGGCGAACTTGCAGCAGGTAATGCTGAAAATGAGCGTGCCTTTGCTCGTAAAATTGACGGATTACCACAAGATGCTTTTGATAAATTAGCTGGTCTTGGAGCAGCAGATCAAACCCGTATTGCTAAACTTAGCAGTCAACAAATTCTTGAAGAACTCAAGAAAACTACTGGGCCAACACCTACTCCTACACCAGTACCAACACCAGGCCCAACACCTACTCCTACACCAACTCCAGGTAAAGCAGCAGCCTTTTCCAATGCAGTTGATGTAATACTTGGTCGTAAGCCAGCAACTGAGGCAGAAAAATCTGCTGCTACAGAAGTACTAAAACAAGAGTTTGTTACTAAAGAGCTAAATAACACTCGTAGCCGTCGTACTGACCCAACATTACTTAATGATAAGTTCCCAAAAGATAAAGAACTTGTTGTAGGAGCTAATGGTGATAAGAAAGTATTTTGGAATGCTTATGACAACCTACACTTCTTAGCACGTCATACTTCAGAACATTTTGATACTGCTGATATTAAAGCTAAGAACGGATTCTGGCCTGCTGGAACAAGTATTCAAGATATCAATAGGTACCTTGAAACAATTGCTACAACTTATGGTAGCCAAATAGAGTTACCTAGAGCAGGATCTACTGGCCCAGGATTTAAGTATTTTGAATTTGAATTACCAGAAAACAAAGATATCCGGGTTTCTGTTGGAATTCAAAGCGATGGCCGTATCACTAGCTTCTTTGCTTTATCTGGCCCTGGTGTAACTAATTTTTCAGGTGATGAAGCCAGAAAACTTCTAGGTGCTATTGGTAAAGCATAGATTTAAGCAAAAGATTTTCTAAAATCTAACAAAATCTAGCAGGTGTGCGAGTGTTTAACTTGCGCACCTGTTTTTGCTTGTTTAATATTTATTAGCAACAAATTTATTTCGAGACAATTTTTTATGCTCAAACTTATTTTAAGCACATTTCTAGCATTAAACTTAGCTTTATTTGATAGTTGTGAAACAACTAACAATAAAGAAAACAAAGAAAGCAAAAAGGCTGTTAACACTGCTAAAACCTCTGAAACTGATAAATCAAATGAAACTTCTGAGCAAGTTACAAAAACAACTAAACCGGCGGCTAATCAGGCAACAAGCACTTATAATGCAATAGAAATAGTTTTAGGGCGTAAATCTGTTAGTAGCCAAGAACAGGCTGAAGCACTAAAACTAGTCAAATCTACTTTATCAAGTAAAGAGCTAAAAAATAATAGAAATAAGCGTAATGATCCTAACTTATTAAAGGATCGTTATCCTAAAACTACTGAATTATCTGTTGGTAATCCAAAACAAGATGTTTTTTGGACAGCTTATGACCGTTCCCATTTTGCAGCGCGGCATTTAATGGATTATTTTGATAGTACAGATATAAAAGGGAAAAATAGTTGGTGGCCCTCAGGAACAACTATTGAAGAGTTAGATAGCTATTTACAAAAAGCTATAGAAAACAATAAACAAAATATTTACTTGCCGAACCCAGCAAAAACAGGCTCAGACTTCAAGTTTTTTGATTTTAACTTACAACTACCTGATAAAAGCAATATCCGCATTTCAGTAGGTTTAACTAGTGAAGGACGTGTAACTAGTTTCTTTCCTAAAACAGGAAAAAACATTATTACTTTATCAGAAATGGATGTAAAAAATTTACTTACAGCGATAGGAAAACGATGATGTATAAATCCGTGTTTTTTTCTTTATTACTATTATCTTTACTTAATATAGGTTGTGGTAATTCAAATAACCCTCAACCTAATTCTACTTCTAGCCCTCAACCTAATTCTACTTCTAGTCCTCAAGCTACTTCTAGCCCCCAAGTTACTTCTACAAGTGAACCTACTCCACAACCTTCTACAACTCCAGATCTTTCAAAATCAGATCTCATTTCTAAATTACCTCCTCAAATAGCAAAAAAACTTACTCCAGAACAGTTAAAACAAATTGAAGAATATAAGAAAAACCCTCAAGAATACTTAAAAAGTAGGACTGCTCCTGTAAATTTTGCTAGACAAGCTAAGGTAATCAATGACCGTTTACGTTTATTTGGAGAAGAATTAAAAACTTCTCACAGTCCAGAACAACAAAAAGCTTTAATGGAAAATGTACGCGAAACAATAAAACCTTCTTATGATTTAATGTCTAACTTAAACAGTCAAATACCTTTCCCTAAGCCTGAGCTAGCAAAAGCAATGCTAGATGCTTGTTCTAAGCTTGACAAAGTTTTGGCAACTGGTGATCCCAAAGCATTACAACCTGCTTTAGAAGAATTTAACTTAGCATATAATTCTCTAAAAGGTGAATTTTTACGCTAACAATATCCTCTATATTGTAATAGCTTAAATAATTTTACGGTATAGTTTAAGCTATTACAAATAGTTCTAAGTTAATATTGCCAAAGAAGTTTTATCCGTTATACAAAAGAGACATCTTAGCTGTACCATTGTTAAACTTATGTTAAAATAGGCAACTTAAAAAGCAGATTAAGCAGGCACAATTTATAAGCTTACTAAAAAATTTACTCTTGTGGAGGCAGACGGATGAAGGAGTGTGCCTATTGTAATAGTTGTTTTGAAGATGATGTAAAAACTTGTCCTAAAGATAACCAACCCTTAATAGATTCGTTTGCTGGTAGTCGTGTACTCGACACTAAGTATTTATTAGAAACCTGCATTGGTCGTGGAGGTATGGGAGCCGTTTACCGGGCTAAACATGTCCATCTTAACCGACCTTTTGCTATTAAAACTGTTTTGCCAGAATTTGCTAGCCGTGATCCTCAAGCTAAAGAACGTTTTCTTCAAGAAGCCCAAGCCGCTGCTGCAATTCAACATCCTAGTGTAGTAGCAATTACAGATTTTGGAGTAACATCAGATAAGTTATTTTACTACGTAATGGAATATATCGAAGGCAAAAGCCTAAGTGAAGAATTACGTAAACATGGCGCGATGTCTCCAGAAAGAACCTATAAAATTTTTAAGCAAGTCCTGGCTGGTGTTGGGGCGGCTCATAGATTACACATGGTTCACAGGGATCTAAAGCCTTCTAATATAATGCTAACTACTATTTCTAACCCTCAAGATGATTTTAAGGTACTCATTCCACTTAATGATGAACCAGAAGATAGCAAAGCTATGGATAATGAGCTAGCTAAAGTAGTAGATTTTGGCTTAGCGCGATTTATTAATAGTGCTGTTAGTCGAGGTACAGATTTACAAGAAGGAGGTCTAGTAGGTTCTCCACTGTATATGTCCCCAGAACAATGTGAAGAAGCTAGTAGTGTGGATGAACGTTCTGATATATATAGCTTAGGTGTAATTCTTTATCATATGTTAACAGGAGAGGTGCCATTTAAGGGAAGCTCTTTAACTGCAATACTAAGCGCACATTTATTAAAAGAACCCCCTCCACTGCGAAGTATCAAGGGAGAAATCCCAGAAAAGTTGGAGAAAGTAGTCTTAAAAACTCTAGCAAAAAAACCTACTCTACGTTATCAAAATATTTCTGAATTTGCTGAAGATTTTGATTCCGCAATGACTGTTTATTTAACTCCTGAAGCCCAAAAGCTAAACGTTATCATTCAGAGTATACCTCCAACTTGTGAGGTTTATATTGATGATGAATATCGAGGTCGTACTGGCCCGGAAGGTAAATTAGTAATTAAAGGATTAAAAGCAGGTACTCATCAAGTTAGGCTTGTCTTAAAGGGTTATTTAGAATGGTCACAATCTTTTACTGCTGCTTCTGGAGATTTTAACTTAAAAGCAACATTACAAAGAAAAGAAGATGCAGAATTAGCAAAAGCTAAACCTATTACAAAACCTATTGCTAAAAAACCTACTGGATCATCTACTAGTGAAGTAGCTGATAGTGTTTACTATCGTTCTATTCCTAATCAGCCAGCAGAACTATCTTACTTGAATGCGTTTCTAGCTATTTTAGCTACTTTAGCTACTTTAGGAATGGTTAATATTTTTGAACATGTTGATCCATTATCTGCAAGTATTAGCCAAAGGATATCTATACCTATTGAACCTTTAATGAGTTCTATAGTAATTCTTACAGTAATTGTTTTTAATATCTCTGTACTTGTTCCAGATACACTCCCATCATATCGTAATAGCATTCCCCTAGGTAGAATGTTTAACTTTGCTAGCTTATTATTAGTAGTAACCATAATTTTCCCTCTTTTAGTAGGAATAATATTTAAGTTTAGTGGAGATACAAATCTAGCTCCTCCTGTAGCCTGGTTTGGAATGCGTGTATTGATTATTGTTTGTTGCTTGTTACTACAACAACGTGTTAAATCTAAAGGTAAAGTAGGGTTTTTAACTTAAATTTTTCTTGTTGTTTGCTGTAGTCGCTAAATATCAAAAGTTAGTAGGTTTTTGTAGGGAGGAAAAATTAGTGTCAGCCGAACCAAGCTTATCTATTGAGCGAACATTACAGCTTTATGAACGCAAACTGCAAATGTATGCAGCACGTGAGCGAATACTAGAAAGAATTAACCCAGAAATTAATAAAGCTATTGACTTAGATAAATTCCTACAAGCTACAGTAACTGAATTAGGTAAAATGATGGAAGTAGACCGTTGTGATATAATGGTCTTACGTAAAGATGCAGAATTAAAAATTGGTCATGAATATCGTGCTGACACTTCTGTTGCTTCTTCTTTAGGCTTAAGTTTACCTGTAGATTTTCAGAGTTTAAGCCGTTCTATTAAACTAACAGCACCTATTGCAATCAATGATACGCAAAACTCTAATAATTTTCTTTTCCGCCAAATAACAGAGAAAGTACAAACTCGCTCACTTTTAGTTGTGCCAATAAGTTTAGCTAGTGTGCCTTTAGGCTTTCTAGGCTTTCACCAATGTCAATTTGTCCGAAACTGGGTTAAAGATGAAATAGAATTTGTAGAATCTATTGCAAGATTAATTGCTGTAGGCTATCAATACACTCGTATTTATCAAGAAAAAGAAAAAGAAGCTGAAATTAATAAAGTTCTACTAGAAATTGCTAATGATATAAATGTACAACGAGATCTATCTACAATAACTGCTCATACAGTAAAAAGATCTTTATCACTTCTTAAAGCAGATTTTGGTTGTTTAGGTTTGCTAGATTCTGCTAAACAAATCTATTTTGATGCAGTTAGCCCAGCAACAGCAGATCGAGTAACTTCATTTTTTAGTAAAAGCCTTATTCCTTTACCACTAAATGACTACCCTTTACTAAAACGTTCTTTTGCAGATAAGCGAACTTTAGTAATACAAGACACTGATACAACAGAAATTTCTAAATTTTACTTACAAAAACTTTTTATAGGTCAGGCCGCTTTAATAGTTCCTCTTTTAATTAATGAGCGAGTTTTAGGAATTTTAGCTTTGATTTGGTCTGAATCTAGCCGAGCATTTACAGATTTTGAAGTAAAGTTAGCTGAAGGTATTGCTAGTCAAATTGCTATTGCTATGGAACGAGAGCAATTATCAACAGAAGTTTTACAGTTAAGACGAGAGTTAAAAGGCCAACAAGCTAATAAAATGTTGATAGGTTCAAGTGAGAAAATCCGCCAAATTATTACTATGGCGTTAGATGTAGCTGAAACCAATAGCACTGTACTCTTAGAAGGTGAAACCGGAACAGGAAAAGAAGTATTAGCTACTTTAATTCAACAAAATTCTTCTCGTCGTGAAGGGCCTTTTGTAAAAGTAAATTGTGGAGCAATTGCAGAAAGTTTGATGGAATCAGAACTTTTTGGACATGAAAAAGGTGCCTTTACTGATGCTCGTAATCGTCGTATAGGGCTTTTTGAAGAAGCAAACTTTGGTACTTTATTTTTAGATGAAGTAGGAGAACTTAGTCCAGCAGCACAGGTAAAACTCTTGCGAGTATTAGAAGACAGCACTTTTACTCGTGTAGGAGCTAATGAAACAATTAAAGTAGATGTTAGGATTATTGCAGCAACCAATGTTGATCTAAAAGAAGCTATTGAACGCGGGCGTTTTCGCGCAGATCTTTATTATCGTCTTAATGTTTATCCAATCCGTTTGCCTGCCTTAAGAGATAGAAAAGAAGATATTCCACTCCTAGCAATGCACTTTTTAGAGTTACATAGCAAAAATACGGGTAAGCCTTTTTCTGGAATTTCAGATGATGCACTACAACTCTTAAAACCTTATGATTGGCCAGGTAATGTACGAGAATTAGATAAAGTAATTCAACGTGCGGCAATTTCAGCTAAAAGTCGTATTTTAACTCTAACAGACTTTCTTTCTATAGAAGCATTTCAATCTTTAGTAGCAGAAAAATCCCCTGAAAAATTAAAATTAGAAATTGAATTAGGAACACCTATAGAAATAGTAGAACGTCGTTTGATTGAGCAAACTCTAGCCTACACACAAGGTGATAAATCTCGTGCAGCCAATATGTTAGGAATTGGTAGAAAAACTCTTTATCGTAAATTAGAGCTATATCAAGAAGAAAAGTAACCTACACTATTTAGTTTAGCTCTACACCAATTGGTGTAGAAACTTTTCTTGCAACTTCTTTTTCTAGTCAAGAATCCCAACTAGCAAAGCTTTTAAGAGAGTTAATAGTTTTTTAACTCCTTTAACTCCTTTAGTTTTAAATTATTTAATTAAAAATAAATAATTCTTCTTTTGGCATAGGAGTTGTTGACTAGCTATCGGCCAATCAATAAATTTTTATTTTAAGTAATACTTAGGAGTGTTACATGAAAACTTGTCCTGTTTGTAATCGCAATTATTCTGATCATATGAAATATTGTTCTCGTGATGGAACCGCACTACAAACGGGTATTTTATTAACTGTTTGCCCAGAATGTGGAATAAATTATCCTTCTAAAACTAGCTGTCCTATTCATAATTTAGAGCTAGTAACTTACAGCCAAAAAGCTAATCCAACAGCTAATTTTTGCAATTTATGTAATCAATTCTATCCTCTAGCTACTCAAAATTGTCCTTTGCATGGTGTTGAACTACAAGCTAAAACACTTAATGCTAACAAAGGTGGATTTGAATCATCTGTTGATGTTTCGCCTGTTGTAGCTAATATCCTAGAAGAAATCACTAGTTCAAAACTAAATGAGTCTGAAAAGCCTATAGCAAATGATTTTGTAACAGAAAAGACTGTTGTTACTTCAAACTTAGAAAACACTCCCCAATCAGCTAGTATTGAAACTAAAAATTTAACGGCTCCGGCAGTACTACCTTTTGACACTCTAGGTAAATATGCTGTAAGTCATTTTTCTTCTTCAGCAGATCGTAAACTATTTATAGCCTTAGCCTTAGTAGTGCTTTTATCTATAGCTGGATTTGCTGCTTATAGCCTTCCTTATGCTTTGCAATGGGCAAAAGTATCTGCCGATACAGAAGAAACCTCTACTATTACACAAAACAAACCTATTAATAATACTGCGGAAGAAATAAATAAAACTACAGAACCTTTAGTAAAACTAACAGAGGAAACAAATACTAGCCAAATTATCCCAGATCTAACAAACCCTGTAAATTCAGCAACTTCAAAAGATAAAACTACTAGTGTTACTCCCCAAAAAGTAGATACTAGTAATAAAACTTTATCATCTGAGCCTAATAAAAAACCTATAAATAGCATAGAGGCTAAATCAAAAACATCAACAAAACCATCAAAAGCTAGTTATCCTAATAAAACTACCAAGGTTGAAGCTATAAATTCTGGCTCAAAAAAGCCAATTGTTGCTAAAAATCAAAAACCAAATATTATTGAGAAAACCAAACAAACAACTTTACCCAACAAAGAAAAGTCGGCAACCATCGCAGATAACAAACAAAAAGTTGCTGATCAAACAAAAAGCCCTGCAAAGCCTCCTATTAGAACTTGGGAGCCTTCTGTAACAGCAGCAGAGATTAAATATCCCGGCCGACAAAAAGCAAAAGTAGTGCTTAGTATTGCTAATAAATCCCGTTTACAAACTAGTAATGGTTATGTCTATCAATTTGACCTTGTTGTCAGGGAATTAAATGGCGTTGGAATAAATTGGAACTCTACATCAGCCCATAAAAGCAGCTATTCAGGAAATAGTGATGCCGTTTCTAATTTTTTAGATAGAAGACTAGCACCTAACGCTACAGAACGTTACCGTATGTCAATAAGAATGACAGGGCATTCTATTGAAGATTGGTTTGGAGAAATCATTTATAAAGGTTTTGGAGTTGACGAAAATGGAAACTCTGTAGAGTTACGCGGATCATTAGCCTTAGATAATTCATTTCCTGAGCATTAAAAAATCTTTTTGCTAGATTTTGGGCCACTTTACTAGTGGCCTTTTAATTTTTAAAGCTTAATTCTTGCTTGCCACAAAAATTAAACACCTCTATACTACTTACTAATATCTCCATTAATACTAATTATACCACTTTGAATTCAGAAAATCGCATGCTAAAATAAGAAAAACAAAGGAGG
>CAZBMZ010000060.1:0-18029 GCA_964492845.1 uncultured Clostridia bacterium | reverse complement strand
ATTTTCTCAACAACTGGTTTTGTTACTTCAACTTGATTTTGGATAGTTAAAAGCAGCTTAGAAAAGGCTAACTCAGCTTGTACTGTTTTTCCTTGTGGCAAATCTTTTGGTAGACGGATGCAAATTCCTAATTGTCTTTTTCTACTATGAGGGTCTATTCCCATTGGCAATATTATGTAGCTATTCTCTACTTTTATGTGTTGACCTTTCCAAACTGGGTTAAAGTAGCTCTTTTTCTTGTATGGATAGCGCGCATGCGTATCTGCATTTGCTCTATTAGTTTTCGTAGTTTCAATATTGGCAAAGAATTTAGCTATTAAAGCTTGGATTGTTTGGCTATGTAGCCTGAATTTACGGGCAAAGTGTTTCTCAAATTGAGCTTGAGTAGGCCATTTTTTGTTACGTTTTCTAAAGTACAAGTGGAGTTTTACCATTCTATTCCATAGTCGCGCTGCTTCTATTCTGGCATCTGTCATTTGCTGCCAAACTGTATTTGATACTTGTAGCTCTATTTGGATTACTCTATTTGAGTTCATATTTCTATTATATTATGCTATTATTCATACGTCAATATTTATTATTTATATATTTCACTGCCGCAATTCATCCCACGCCTAAAGACGTGGGCTTTCTTGCGGAAGATCTGTAATTGGCTGCCTAAAAACATCAATGTTTGCTTTCATTAAGAAAATCTTCATACTCAGCAGCAGACATTAGAGAGTCAAGTTCAGAAGCTTTTTCTATTTTGACTACTAACATCCAACCTTCCCCATAAGGCTCATTATTAACTAATTCTGGGGAGTCAGCTAAGTTTGAGTTAGTTTTTTCTACTGTGCCGGAAATAGGCATAAAGACTTCGCTAACAGCCTTAACAGACTCAACAGAGCCAAAAGGACTATGTTGAGTTAATTGTTCACCTGCTTTTGGGAGTTCAACATAAACAATATCACCTAATTCTGCTTGAGCAAAATGAGTAATCCCAACAGTAGCTTGCTCCCCTTCTACACGTACCCATTCATGATCTTTTGTATAAAGTAGATTATCTGGATAATTAGCCATCTTTTTTATCTCCGCTAGTAATAGTTATTTACTTCTTTTATAAAATGGTGTTTCAACTACACGGGCTGCAATTTCACGCCCACGAACTTCTATAGCAAATTCAAAACCAATATGTGCTTTATCTATAGGTAGATAAGCTAGGCCAATATTTTTCTTTAAGAAAGGTGAAGGGCTACCAGAAGTTACCTGGCTAACCTTTTGACCATCAATAATAACTGGATAGCCATCTCTAACCGGAGCGCGATCTAGAACTTCAAAACCAACTATTTTGCGGCTTAAACCTGTTTGTTTTTGGTTTACTAGTACATCTCGCCCTAAAAAATCACCTTTAGCTAGCTTTAGAATCCAACTTAGATCAGCTTCTAACACGCTAGTAGTATCATCTATGTCATGACCATAAAGCATCATTTTAGCTTCTAAGCGTAAAGTATTACGTGCGGCTAACCCTGTTGGAAGTAGTCCTAGAGGTTTACCAACTTCTATAAGTTTGTTCCAAATGTTTACCGCCTCATCTGGTATACCATAAACTTCAAAACCATCTTCGCCAGTATAACCAGTTCTAGTAACTAAAACAGGTACACCATTTAGCTTGCCTTCCCTAAACCAATAATACTTAATGGTGCTTAAATCAATGTCTACCAATGGTTGTAATATTTCTATGCTGCGTGGGCCTTGTAAAGCAATTTGAAAGTATTTATCGCTAGTATTTCTAACTTCTACATCCATACCTTGGGCATAAGAATTAATCCAATCAAAATCTTTTTCAATATTAGAAGCATTAACACAAAGGAAAAAATACTCTGAATGAAAGCGATGCACTAGCAAATCATCTACAAAAGTGCCTTGAGGAGTCATCAAACCAGAATAGTGAATTTGGTTATCTGCAAGTTTGCTAGCATCATTACAAGTCACTAATTGCACTAGTTTTAGCGCGTCAACACCACGAACTTCAATTTCTCCCATATGGCTAACATCAAATAGACCAGCCATATTTCTTACATTAAGATGCTCTGGCAATGTGCCTGAATATTGAACAGGCATATCCCAACCGGCAAACTCAACCATTTTCGCGCCTAAAGCCCTATGAGCTTCATTAAGGGGGGTACGCTTGATTTGTGTCAAAGGGTGTGTCTCCTAAAGATATAGGATAAATTACAAGATCATAAAAGCTTAAAGAAAGCTCAAGCTAACATAATGGTTTTAGTTGCGTCAAGGCAGGAAAGAAGCCATAAAGTTAAATCCAAAAAGTAATTAAAATAGAGTAAATTAGCAGCAAGTTTTCCTTGATTAAAAGCTTATTTAAAGTTATTTCCTAATAAACCGACAATTTGCAACCTAAAAGAAAACTTATAGCATCCAAAAACCGATTTTTAACCCGCTATTTATTAAAGTCAAAAGAAATCATAAGAAAATTTTTTGGAGGAAAACATGATAGATCAATTTGCAAGAAAGATTGCAGGAATATTTTTAGTAGTAGCTATAATGATTAGCTCTATTACACTAGCTTTTGCATTAGATCCAAAAGGGCGGCCTAAAGGCATGGGGCCAACGGCTGCAAGCGGTTTTTATATTTGGCAAGATGACAAGGGCTGGCATTTAAGAACAATTGCTGGTAGCCAAAAACATAAATTTGAAGGTGAAATTACTTGCGAAGGTGGTTCACTAAACGCAGTTAAACAATATCGTGATGAAGCAGTTAAATGGTTTACTGTAGAGGGCAATAAAGTCAAAATAGCTTTAGATTCAGACAAAAACATTGATGGACTAGATTTTCAAGTAAGCGGTGGTAGTCTTACTTTTGATTTACGGGTTGATGAGCGTTCAGAAGCTTCAGCAATTAAAGTTGGAGCCAACAGCGAAAACCCTTCTGGTGTTCCTTTTACTATACAAGCTAAATAAAATTAATAAAAATACTTAAAAATAAAAGGTTGTTTTCAAAAATTATTTTGAGAACAGCCTTTTAATGTCTATAAATAAAAAAATCCGGGAAAAAGCGTTGACTCTAGCTCTAAAGTCCCGCTATTATTTCGCTTCCCTAACGGGAAAAATCAAAAATATTCCTCAGTAGCTCAATGGCAGAGCATTCGGCTGTTAACCGAAGGGTTGTAAGTTCGAGTCTTACCTGAGGAGTCAATCAAATCAACTACTTACAGCCACCTTTTAAGTGGCTGTTTTAGTTTATACCCACATTCATACCCACATTTAACAACAAAAACAAAATATAATTTTATGCTAACAAGTATGCTGTCAGTTTATCTTTTATCTTGCGTTATCCTTAACTCAAATAAATTTTAATAAAAAATCTAATTAACCTTAATAAAAATTTTCTAAAAGTTCATTTGCCCTTTTAGCATCTAAAGTTTTTAGTATCTTGTATTCCTCCAAAGCTAGGTCTTTTCTACCTAGAAGAAAATAGTTTACTCCAATCCAATAATGAGCCAAAACGTCTTTAGAATTAATTTTGATAGCTTCTTTGTGAGAAATTAAGGCTTTAAAGTAATCTTTTTGTGACCAATATTCCAAACCTTGCCTATTGTAAAAAGATCCTAATTCTTCGTATAGAATTGACACATATTCAGAGTCACTCTCTTTCAAAGCAACCTCTAAAGCTTTTTTGTATGCTGTCTCAGACTCGCCATATTGTTTAAGTCCTGAATATATTCTACCTAGCCGATAGTAAGCATACTTATCATCTGACTTAAGCTTAATAGTTTCTTTAAGATTATTTATAGCTTCATATGGCCGTTTAAGCTCTTCATATATTACCCCTAAATGAAAGTAGTTGTCAGAGTCATTTGGGTCAAGACTAATAGCTCTCTTATAAGCAGTAATAGCTTCTGGATAATCTTCTACTTTTTCATACACACGACCAAGTTTTTTATAAACTGTAGGTGATGGAGATAAAATTATAGACTGCTTATAACAATCTATAGCCTCTTTATTCAAACCTAATCCAAAATACGCACTGCCAAGAACAGAGTAATTGAGAGGATCATCAGAATTAATTTTGATAGCCTCTTTACAAGCGGTTATTGCTTCAGAATATTTTTCTAATTGGTTAGAAGTCATTGCAAAAAACAAAAAACCTCTAAAGTCATTAGGATCTATTCGTATTGCTTGTTTATACGCACTTATCGCATTTTGTGGGTGGTTTAACTCATCATAAATTAATCCTAAATGTATAAAAGCATCTAAGTTATTAGGATCAAGTTTAATGACTTGTTCAAATGCGTTTGTTGCTTCAGAATATTTTTCTAGTTGAAAATAGGAATAGCCCAAGCCATAAAAAGCATCTTTATCCGTTGAGTTAACTTTAATAGCTTGGTTGTATGCGCTTACTGCTTCTGTATAACGCTTTAAGTTTTCGTAGATTCTGCCTAATAAATAAAAGTTCTTAGAGCCTTGAGGATCTAGCCTTATAGATTTATTACAAAGAACCAATGCGTCTCGGTAATTTCCCAATAGATTATAAATAAACGCTAAATTCCTAAAAGATCGGTAGTCATCTGGCGCAAGTTCAGTAGCTCGATTGAGAGCCTCAATTGCTTGCTCATATTTCTTATCATCAATAAGTTTATTTCCGTACTCTAGCAAAAGTTCTAGATTAGTTATCTCTTTAGGGTTACTAGTTATTTTGTTCTTAGTAGAGTCGCCTGGTGCTTTATTCTTTCCTAGGGTTATTACTTTATCTGCTGGAATAGCAAAGTTAAGATTTTGTCCACCTCGTATCAAAAAAGATATTACTCCTATGACTTCCCCTTTCAAATTTACTACAGGACTCCCACTAGAACCTGGTGAAATTGGGGCTGTAATTTGTATAACTTGTCCTAACTGTTCGTCATTTCGTATTGCAGAAACTATTCCATCAGAAACTGATTTTTCTAATCCCAAAGGATTACCAATAACTACTATTTTTTCTCCGACTTTGGGAGTAGTATCACTTACTACTAATGAACGAATGGAAGTTCTAGGAACATTTACAGACGCTTCTATTAGATCAGCATTTTCATCAGCAGCAATGATTCTTTCAACTGAATAAACTTTGCCAGTACCTAACTTTATCTCTGCGCTGTCAGCACCTTCTAAAACATGGTAGTTAGTAATAACGTGACCATTCCTAATAAAAAAACCACTTCCTTTGCCAATTTCTTTTCCTTTATCATCATAAGCAATCACAAGTACAACAGAAGGTTCTACTTTTTCAATAAGTTGTGGAAGATTATCTTGAGCAAAATTTATTTGAGGAAAAGTTATGAAAAGAAAACCTACCAACACACATTTAGCAAATAGTCGAAAAATTTGCATAATTATCTCTTAATTTTTTTAGAATTTATTTTATAGTTATATGGTAATGCTACTAATTAACAAAAACAATCAGAATTTTATTGTGATACCGCCATAAAAACATAAAGAAAAGAGGTTTACTGCTAAGGGGGGTATGTTTACTTTTGCTTAATAGCTTAGGTATGGTAGGTGGTGCAAAAAATTTTTTTATTTTTCCTATGGTAGTATTAGCTCAACAGGAAATTTATGTTTCTTTGACCAATAATTGCAAACTTCATATAGATGAACAAATTTATAAGGGTAGTCAGTCAAAGTTTTAACAGTTCCTTTTTGAACCCACCTAGAAACCGTTACCTTAGAAACCTGACATTCTCTAGCAAATTGTTAGTGCATAAGAAGCTTCTTTCAGTACATCAACAAAATCTAAGTGATGGTAGTTGTAGATGTGTACTAAGCTGGCTATAGTCCTGCTAGTTAGCCTTCTCCTAGCTAAAATCCCATCTATTCTGCCAGAAACATAACCTAACTCAACTGCCAGTTCTTTAGAAGTAAAACCTAACTTAGCACACAAAAAACGCCATATTTTGCCATTAATCTTAAAAATATAATTGCTGTTTGTCGGTTTTTCTAGCATGTTATAAATCCCAAGTTTGTTGTAAATGATATTCAAAGTAGCTAGTTTTTGACTTTTATTTAACAAATGTAGTACGAAAAAAACGAATTAAACGAATTAATTCTTTTATTTATTGAAAAATATAAGGTTACTGCATTTTAGACTGTTTACGAAAAAAACGAATTAAAACGAATTAATTCAAACAGATTTTTTTCGTTTTATTTCGTTTTTTTCGTAACTAAGCTTAATATCTCTAAGCTTAATATTTACAATAAGTAAGTTATTTATTTCGTTTTTTTCGTTTTTTTCGTACCCTAGTAAAAAATAAATACTTAAAACAAATCAAAAGGTATATCGTCCTCATAAATCATATCATCTTCAACATTGATTTGTTTTATCTCAAGACCACCAAGAAATTCATCTGCTAAAACATTATTGACAGTAGCTGTAGCAGCAGCAAACCATCTTTCTATTGGTCTACCCCGCTTTGATCTTTCTTTGTTGTAGTTAGCTAGTCCTGCTTCTATTAAATTTGTCAAAGCTGAGTTTATTTTTAAAGAACTGTGATTGCGCCCTAGAAACTCTGAAATTTCAGAACGTGTCATTCCATTAGGCTCTTCTCTTAATGCTTCTAGTATTTCGTCTGCTAGCTGATCGCCCAAAGAATCCCCAAATATAAACCTTGCTGACTCTTCGCAGTACGTCCAAACGGCTAATGCTGCTTCTAAATGGGGTAGTTTTATAGTAGGAGATAGATCTAGTAATGCGTAAATACAAGATAGCCGCAAAACTTGGGCTTCTGCCCTTGAAGTTACCCCACCAAATAAGCCTGTCCTATTACCAGTTAGCTTAGGATATTCTTGATGCCAAAGCACTCTTGCTTGAGTATCACGCCGCAAAATACCAACTTCTTTAGCAAAATCAAAAGCTTGCCGAAGCCCTTTAACCATAGGGTTAAGGCTTAAAATATCTAAATCTGCTCCATCAGGTAATAACTTAGATCTTTGCGTCCAAACCCATAAAAAACGATTTGCTAGGCCATTAGCAAGCTCTGTCCGGTTTATATATTGACGTACTTCCATAGGAGTAATATTGCCAATAATAGAAATATGCGCTCCAGTAGCTTTAGTAGGGCTATTTTTAGTAAGAGTTTGAAGGCTCCCTTTATCCCAAGCATCCCGCACCACTGGTGATAAGGTGTTACCATCTCTTTGCGCTGTTCTTAAGACGCTAGCAAACTCACTTTCTATAACCAATAGCCTTTTATCTGTTACACCTTCATCTTCTATAACTTGCTGGTATTTAACAACCTTACCGCTTTCTTTTATAGGTTCTTTCTTTTCTGTTTGATCCCTAACATTAAAGATAAGCCCTTCTCCACTTGATAAACCGCTAGCTACACGATTTGCCCAGGTTGGATCTACTTTTTCAAAAAGACTACAAATAGGCGACCAAGATGAGCTTTTCCGCCCGCTACCAGTTCTACCAACTAAACAAGCAAACAAATTGCAAAAGTGGTCAGTATTGGCGGCTGTAGTGCGTCCTGTTCGCCCTATGATGCTACCAAAAGCAACAAGTGTTTGAACTAGTAATGCGGCTATGTCTGCTTCGCTACTCTTTTCAATTAATTTAGTTATATCTCCAGCAAGCCCATAAAGAGCTTTAGAAGAAATTGGTGTTGGTGCTGGATGCTTTCTAAAAGGAAGTTCATCCAACTTTTCTTCCCAATTTTTATTAGTGCTAACATAATAGCCGTAATTACTATTATTAGCTTCAAATTTTCTACGTAGATCTTTCCATTTGTAGTTAGAGCAACTATTGTGAAAACATTTAAAAACTATAGCTCCATTAGGTAGTTGAAATAAGGCTACTTCACCTTTGCTGTGATTACTATCAAACGGACAAGGGAACAATTGCCAACGTAGTCCGCCTTGATAATTTTCTGGGCTTTTAGCTTTTATTCCATTTGGCTCTAAGTAGGTATTAATCCAGTCTTGTAAGTCAAAAGATCCCCTACTAAAACTAGTTTGTTCTACAGTAGACAAATAAGTTTTTCCTGTGAAATCTCTTTGGTTACTTTGGCTAGCGTTTAGATCTTCTTGTAGCTCACCAGCTAGCTTTTCTAGCCACCCTATAGGCACTGGCAAAATATGTTCAGGAACTTCTAGTATTTGAGCATATCTATGTGGGCGTTCTAAGGTATCATCACCTTTTCTGGCTTTAGTACCATATAATTTCCAAATCCTAGCTGCATTAAAAGTTGCTGTATCGATTTTTACCTTTTCTGTATCAAATTGTTTTGCTAATGACTGAAGGCATTTTTTTATCAATGTTGTACTTTCTTCATTATTAAGCAAATCCACCTTATAGCACAAATGGGCACCATTACCAGAATCAGCCAAAATATGATTAGGCCAACCTTCCTTCTTTAACTCTGCTCTTACATAATAGGCTAAATCTAGCGCGGCTTGATGTTCTTTATCAGTTGAAGAAATTCCAGAAGGTCTAACAGGATCAAAGTCAATTAATAGCCAACTACGTTTTTCTATTTCATGATCTTTAGTTGTAGAAGTATTTTCAGCCCCTTTGATTCTATTAGATGAACGTGCTAACAAGTCCCTTTTGGGAGGGTTAGGCGTAAAATAAACCCCCTTTGTAGGGGGTAAATTCTTTTGTACTTCTTCAACTAGTCTTGGGATCTTGTCAAAGTAACCTGACCAAGTTGATGAATAATTTCCATTACCTTTAGCCACATCTAAAGCACGAATTTCAACAATACTATTAGGATCCATAAAAATTTCTAAAGTGCGCGTAATTTCCGCTCTGCACCGTTCAGAAGTCCAGTTATTTTTGTTCATGTTGTGCCTCCTGATATGCTGCTAAGATTTGCTCTTTAATAGCCTTATCTAGGCTAGGATCTGTACACTGGATAACTGAGTACCATTTGCTATCACTATTAGATTGTTGTTGAGGAAAAGCTACCCAAGGTTTTTGATTAGGTTGTTGGACAACACGACATCCATTAATGATGATGTTGCCTAGTTGAATATCTACTAAAGCCCGCAAATTGCTGCTAGTAATTTTTTTTATTTTTAAGATAATTATCTTTGTCAAATTATTATGAAAAATTTCATTTTTCATAGTGATTACCTTTCTGCCGCGACTATTTAGACAAGTAGCGCGGCAATCTTTTGTTGTTAGTTGATGTTTTTTCACAACTTGCCAGTAATTCGCGGATATGTTCGACAGAGTAAAAAACCCTACGACCAATTTTGTAACAGGCAATTTTACCCGTCTCACGAAACCGCCAAAGTGTAGTCCGTGAAATCTTATATTTCTCCACTAAAACTTTTTCTGGCAAAATATTAGGTAAAAGCGGTTCAAAAGCTTCCATAGTAAAAAATTACCTCCTGATTGTTAATTAAACTTACTGAACTTAGGTTAGGCTTTTGCAACTTGCAACCTCAAGAATAAAAAACAAAAGTTGCAAAGTTTTTAAAAATCTTTTTTTTCTTATTAAAAAAGAAAATGGAAAAATAAAAAAATAAAAGGATTATTTTGATTTTGTTAAAGACTGTTTTAAAAGCTTGCTAAATTGTTTTTCTAGCTTAAGTCCTTGTGTTTGAGCTTTGCTGAAATGATACTTGTTTAATACAAACATTTTCCCGCTTGTAATTTGTTCATATAACTTAAGTAAAAACAGTGGTTTATAGTTAAGTTCTAAGTCTTTTGCGGCATGGGTACAAGCTAATAAACGTTGGTTCTTAGCCTTTTGATTTTTGGCACTTTTCTTTTTTAAGTTGTTGTCAATAATTTCAACAATATTTTTTGTGTTCATCCCTTCTGCAAGATTTTTGAAATTTTGGTCTTGCATTAAAAGATCAGACCAGTTTTTTTTACTTTTATTTTTCTTTTGGTAGCCTTTAATATAAACCCACAAACCTAACCTGCTGTTTACTTTATCAACAAAAAGAACCATTTCATCTGCTGAGTGTTTTGCTTTTTTTTCAAGAGTTTGGGCTAAAGAAGAAATTTCTTGCAGTAGGGATAGACTTTTAGCTTTTTCTTGTCTCTTACTCTCCAACCATTTTTCTAAATATTTAATGTCTTTTATAAAAAACCGTAAATTACTAACTCCTGTAAGATTTTTGTCTAAATAGCTTTTGGAAAACGCCATAGAAAGCGCATAAAGCACTAGCTCTAAGAAAGTTATGTAGAAAAAGATTTGTTCGTTACTGTCAAAAAACTCTTTTGTAGTCTTTGTTACTTCTTCTACCCATTTTTCTATTTTATCCGGCTGGTTATGAAATGTAGGTAATTCTGACATTACCTTAGAAAACAAAACGTTTATAGTAGTATTGAGAAGTTTGTCTATTTCTTTGTCATTACTAATTTGAAAGTTTAGTTTTGTACCAAGCCCTTTTATTACACCGTGGAATGCTGAAGTTATAACAATTGGATCTATTTCTATTATGTTATCTTGTCTCATAATTTCCCCTGCAAAATTTCCCTGATAGTTTTTGGCTTGCCAGTCATATCAGGGATTATGACCGTTCCTTTGTTGATCAGACATTGGTTAGGCAAGCCAAAATTACTTAGTAGCTACAACTAATTTATTCTTTCCTTATTTGCTTCTACTAAACTTATTTGTTTTTCTAAAAACTCGTCTAAAGCTGTAGCTCCTTGACGTGCAGCTTGCTCATCTACGTTTACATAGCGAGCAAAGGTAACATGCTGAGTATGTCCAGAAACTTTCATAACTAGATGGGCAGGCATGCCGCTTTGAATCATTCTAGTGATTGCAGTATGACGGCAATCATGAAACCTAAAATCTTTTATTCTTGCATCGCGGCAAGCTGAAGCAAAAGCAATCTTAAAATTATCTTTTATGCCAAAAACGATGTTGTTTACATCTTTTGTTGACTGCTCATAGGCTTGTTGTAAAACTTTGAAAAGCCTTTGGGTTAGTCCTACAGTTCTTTCTCTCATGGTTTTAGTGGTGGTTGCTCTTATGTAGATTAAGCGGTTGTCAAAATCAATATCTTGCCATTTGAGTTTTAGGAGTTCGCCCCGTCTCATGCCAGTATCTAAAGCAGCAATTAAGAGCTTATAAAGATGTTCCCGTTTGCCTATACAAACACTTAAAAGCCGTTTTTCTTCTTCTGTAGTTAGCACTCTTTCCCGATGTACTTCATCAGCTTTTGAAATCAGTGTGCTGCCAGTGTCAAACGGGGAATGAACTAGCCAACCTTGACGAACAGCAAAGCGCATAATAGCGCGTAGCAGTTCTAATTCACGGTTTACACTAGCAATTGCTCGATTTTTGCCTTGTTTAGTAGGTGTTTTTAATCTAACCTGCTTAAAATTTTCTACATCTGAATTGGTAATATTTTTTATAAGTTTTTTACCAAAATGCTCTGTTAAGGTTTGGATATAGCCAACTATTGGAAAATAGCTTCTTAGGCCAGCTATTTTTCTTTCATGGTGATATTCAGCAGGTTTAACTTTGTGATCAGAATAAATATTAGCTAGTTGGTTAAAAGTTAATTTATCTCCAGCTATAGCTAATTCTCCCCTATCAGCAATTTGATTAATTAATTGCCGTCTAAGTTCTTTAGCATGGGTTTTATTTTCTGCTCTACGTAATAGATCATGGCGTTTTCCAATAGAATCAACATAAGTTACCCTTGCGTAAAGTTTCCCATTACGAGTAACTGTGCAACCTTCTCTTTGTCTAGGCATTAAACTTAAGTTCCCTCTCTATAAATTAATTCTAAATGTAGCTAAGGCTATACCCACATTTCCATATTCATACCCACATTCAAGTGTAACATAAGGGAACAAAACTAAACAAATTGAAAATTGTATGCTTACTTAATTATTCTATTTACAGCTAATTAATATAATTTTGAAAAGTAGAAAAACGTTGTGAAACTATAATACTTTCGGCTGTTAACCGAAGGGTTGTAAGTTCGAGTCTTACCTGAGGAGTTTAAAAAAAGCTGCTCAATTTTGGGTAGCTTTTTTAGTTTTAAAGCTCTAAATCCCATGCTCCATCATCCCACCAATCTTTAGACAAAATATTTTCTATTTCATAATCTGAGTAGCTTTTATTTATTGGGAAATCTAATTTTTTAGCAAAAAGCTCATCATAATCCCTAAACATAAGCTTGATTTCATTACTTGCACTTGGCGGATAAATCTCAAAACAAATTAATTTATTTTCTTCAGAAATAGCTATTAATTGACGAGCTAGGACTTTTCCCTTTTCGTTACGTGCATAAAGAACCTGTTTATTTATATCCAAGAGTATTGCAACCGCAGAATAAGTAAACCCTCCGCCTAATTCTAAACAACTACCAGAATAAACGCCAAGTTTTAGGACTTCTAAAGGATCTTTTTCTAGCTCAATAGAAATAAGTCCATATTTTGAAGATTGTTGGCTAAAGTTTATGCCTGTTTGCCATAAACTTATATTTAACTCTTTATGGTTTTTTAGCCATTTTTGTGTCTCAGGATGTTTAAGTAAATAATCTTGTTCGCCATTTAGATAAGCTCTAAGAAATTTCCTTAGTGGACGTTGGTTTGAGTCTGTATAGTTGCTAACTTTTAGGGCATACTCTAAATTCTTATCTATAGCTTTTACCTTATAGTTATAACTTAAGCTTTTAAGAGCTAAATTTTCCAGTATATCAAGCTGAGTTCTTAGAAGTTGTTGAAAAAACTCTTGTTTATAATGTTCAAACTGTTGTTGTTTTACTTGGCTATTGCTACCTAGAAAATCTTTTAGCTTTTTTGGAATAGGATTAAAAATTTTTTCATTATTTTTAGTTATATCTTCAATTATTAAAAAAGCTTCTGTCAAAGCTAAATTAGCAAAATCTGTTGTCATTATTTGATGCTGCATAAAAGTTTTTATTAAGGAAACTCTTATAACTCCATTAAAGCTACCTAATAGTTTTGCTACTTTTAATAACTTTGTGGAAAAGTAATAAAAACTTTTTGTTGTCCATTCAGGCAATCTTTTTACCAACGAATAAATGCCTAATTGTATAAGACAGCTAGCATTATCCGAGTAGCAGATTTTTTCTAAGTTTTGAAAACTAGAATTGGGAGTACCAACAAGCATTTTCCTACTATTATCAGAACCAAAGTAAATAAAATATTTAATTACTTGTGCAGTAAAGTAGTTAGTATTTTGGCTAAAAGGAGACTGACATAAGCGGTTAAATAATCTATAACTAGTTGGAATAGCTTGGTTTAAGGTTTTTATATCATTTTCGTTTTCTTCCCAAGAGTAAAAAGCGTTTAGGTAAGTAATAAATTTTTCCTGATATTTTTCATTTATACCATACAAAATACTAGTAATTTTGCTGGATTCTTGCTTAACAAATTGCCAATTATTATTTATTTCTTTGTGATTTTCTAAATAGACTATTTCTAAGTAAAATCTTAAGTATTTTATTGCTATTTCTTTAGATAAATTTTTCCACTTAATTTGTGTAAGTGTATCAAAAAGACCTGACATTTCACCGCAAGCCCGCCAAATAAGCAAGGGGAATGATTTGTAGTAAATTTCTGTTGATTTAATGTAGTTGGCTTCAATAAAATAACTAGAAATTTTACTAGTATTTTGAGGAAATATTGTAAATTTGTAATTTTTTTCATATTTATTTGCCAACTTAAAACCTGTCAAAACATAATCTAAACAGAGTCCTTTTTTGATAGCTAAAAATAGGAAAAACAGTCGGTGAATATATTGTTTGTTAGTAGTTAACTTATTAAATTCATCAATGGTTTCTTTTATTTGTTGGTTAATATCTAACCAAAGAACTCCTGTTTTGATAAGAAAAATAGTAAAAATGCTTTGGTGTTTTTGACTTTTTTAACTATTATTTCGCACCACTCTAAAACATTCTCAAAGTTTTGATTTAAGACTAGTAATCTTACTATAATCATCAATAAATTATTTTTTTTATCTAGTCTTAAATCCCAAAAAATTGCTAAGAATTTTGGTATATGTTTAAGGTTAGCATTTTTTAGCAAAGGTAAAATATATTTAATAAATAAAGGTGGAAATTTATAATTATTTTCAATTATTTCTGGATGAGTAATAACATTAGAATCTAGTTTGAACCATATATTTTTATCTACTTTTAATAATATTTCTCTGTCATAACCAATTTTTATTAATTCCTCTAAAACTTCTGTTTTAAACTTCTCAAGTTTTGCTAAAACCAGATAAATATTTTTTTCATCACACAAATAAGGACATAGATTTATATCTAGCATTTGCTTAGATTTAGGAGGTTTATATTTCGTTCCTTTATAAGCTCTAGGATGTGCAGCAGTAGGTTTAATTATAGGTTCTTCAAAATCCCAATTTAAGGTCTCTATTTCATTATTTATTTGGTAAGGATCTATTTGTGTTTCTAACAATATTATTAATATTTGTTTTAATGTTTCTTTACTTATTATTTTAATATTTTTCAGATAATTCCATGCAAAAATAATATTATTTTTATTTGGTAATAAATTAATATTTATTGACTCTATAGGCAATTCTATACATTCATAATAATTAGTTAATTGGTAAGTTGTTTCATTAGTTAGGTTTTCTAAATTAGGAACAAAACTATATTTAGCACGACTTACTAAAACACCTAAACTATTAGCTTTTCTGATGATTGTAACTATTTTATCCATAAAAATTCTTCTAACAACCCAAGCTAAGTTTAAGGTCAAAGTTAGTGCAATAAACCAGTTTTTAAGCTAAACTACCTGAAGCATTTTTGATTCATACAATTAACAATAGCGTTTGTTAGAAAAACATCTATATCACAAAAGGCAATAAGTCTGGGGGCAATACTTATGATAAAAAGAAAAAACCTCATAAGTCTTTTTTTATCAATAGCTTCTTTAGCTATAATATTTTATTTAATAAATGTATTTCCTTTTACAAGTGCATTTACTTCTGCTAATGAATTACTAAAAATTGGGCATTTTAATACAACTACAGAAAAAGCAAATAAAAATTTGCTTTTTGTACTTTCTATAAGTCCTCCAACCCTAGCAGATGCTACTGTTGGTATATCTTATAGTCAAACTCTTATAGCTACTGGAGGAACTGCCCCTTACACCTATAGTGTAATTAGTGGATCACTACCTAATGGATTGAGTTTAGATCCTATTACTGGTGAAATTTCAGGTATACCAACATCCCCAGGTCTAATTAGTTTTACTGTACAATCAGTTGACAGTCTTTCAGATACAGGAACAGCAAATTATAGTATCAATGTTGTAAGTGCAGGTTCTTGTCCACCAATAACAATCGATCCTCCAAGCTTACCTGATGGTTCAGTTGGAACATTTTATAGCCAAACTTTAGCAGCAAATGGTGGGCTAGATCCTTACACATTCTCAATAAGCTCTGGCATATTACCAGATGGCATAACATTAGATATTAATGGAAACCTATTTGGCACACCTACAGAATCAGGCTTTTTTAATTTTACTATTTTAGCAGAGGACTCTAATGTACCATCTATTGCTCCTAAAAGAAATTTTAAGAAAACCAACAAAATAGGGCCTTTAGCCGCTGGTGGCTGTCCAGGTTCACAAAATTATACCCTGTTTATTAATGAAGCTGGTTGTGCAACAATAACGCTCTCACCTCCTTCTTTACCAAATGCCTCTTTTGGAACATTTTATAGTCAATCTATTACAGCCACTGGTGGAGTAGATCCTTATGATTTCTCTATTATCGACGGCTTTTTACCTAGTGGGTTGAACCTAGATAGTAGCGGAAACCTATTTGGTACACCTTTTGAGCTAGGTGTTTTTAACTTCACCATACAAGCACAAGATTCCAATGTACCAACTATTGCTCCTAATGTATCTAAAAAGAAAAACAAAAAGAATAAGAAAAATGGAAAAATAGGGCCTTTAGCTGCTGGCGGTTGCATTGGTAGACAAAACTATACCTTGGTTGTAACAACTGATCCTCTTTGCACAGACCCAAGTTTTTCTGCACCACAAGTTTTTGATCCAGGTGGCTTAAATCCTCGCGCTGTTGTAGTAGCTGATTTTGATGGAAATCAACTACCTGATTTAGCTGTCACCAATAATAGCAATAGTACCGTTGGTTTATTGCTTAGTAATGGTATAGGCTCTTTTGCTCCTGCCGTCACATTTTTAACTGGTGGTACAGGAGTAAGAGAATTAGCTGTTGGGGATTTTGATAGTAATGGACTGCCAGATCTTGTTGTAGCTAACAACAGTTCTAACAATGTTGGAGTATTAATAAATAACGGTGTTGGTAGTTTTAATTCCCCATTAACGTTTTCATCTGGGGGTATAGGCCCTGTTTCGGTGGCAGTAGCAGATTTTAATTTTGATGAAGTAGATGATATTGTTGTCTCTAACATTACAGACAACACAGTTACAGTATTAATAAATAACACTGAAATAGGTGGCTTTGATCCAATAGTACTTAGTTCTGGGGGTAATACTCCTGTCTCAGTAGTGGCATTTGATGTTGATGGAGATGAAGATACAGACATTGTTGTTGCTAATCGCAATAGTAATAACTTAGCTTTTATAGAAAATAATGGCGAAGGTTTTAACACTGCAATAACATTTGCTTCTGGTGGTAATGGCCCTAATTCTATATCTATTGGTAATTTTAACAGCGACTTTTCATTAGATTTAGCTGTTGCTAATCAAACTAGTAACAATGTTTCTGTATTAATAAATAATAGTGTTGGTAGCTTTAACGTAGCAACAACCCTATCTTCTGGAGGTAGTACAGCTACAGCAGTTACAGCAGGTGATTTTAATGGCGACTCTATTGATGACTTAGCAGTAGCAAACTCTGTCTCTAATACTGTTGGAGTGCTGTTTAATACTGGAATGGGTTCATTTAATCCTCCTAGTGTTTTTACATCTGGGGGTCTTGGGCCTTCATTTCTTGCAACAGCAGATTTTACTTTTGATTCAAAATTAGATATTGCTCTTGTTAATACTTTAATTGATAGCAATTTTAATGGCAGCAACGTAGCAATTCTATTTAATCTTTGTGGAGTTATTTGCACTCCTTTTAACTTTGATCCACTGAGCTTACCTAATGGTCAAATTGGCACATTTTATAACCAACAAATTACTGTCAGTGGAGGCGATAGTCCATATCAATTTAGTATAAACCCTGGTAGTTTACCTCCAGGACTAAGCTTTACACCGCTTGATCCTAAACAGTCTGGTAATGATGGAATATTAATTTCTGGAACGCCAACTACTAATGGTGTTTTTAATTTCACACTACAAGCTACAGATAGAAATTTCTGCACTTCAACACAAAACTATACAATAGTGATTGGTGATAATTGTCCGCCTATCAGTATTTTGCCAGCAACCTTGCCAAGTCCTTTACTTAATGTTACCTACACGCAACAACTAACTGCAACACCATCAGGAAATTATGCTTTTTCACTTGCTTCTGGAAGTCTTCCAACAGGTTTAACACTAAGTAGTAGCGGGCTTATTTCAGGTATACCTATCACTTCGGGAACTTCTATGTTTACAGTTCAGGCTACTCTTGATGATAGTAGTTGTATTGGTACACGTAGCTATATATTAACTGTAGGTGCAGGAGCCGGCAGACTAGGATTTTCAGTAAATAGTTTTACGGTAACAGAAGGAAGTATAGCAACAATAACAGTAGTAAGAACAAATGGAGGAGTAGGAACAGTATCAGTAAATTACTCTACTGTAAATGGAACAGCTAGATCAGGTGCTGATTATGTAAATTCTTCTGGGACAATTACTTTTGGAAATGGTGATATGTCACCTAAGACCTTTACTGTACAAACTCTTTCAGATGACATTTCAGAAAATAATAAAACTATTTTTCTTTCTCTTGGTAATCCTACCGGTGGAGCAGAATTAAGCTTAACTACTGCCACTTTAAATGTTATAGAAAGAGATGCACCACGTCCGGGAAGATTTGCTTTTTCTCAAACAGCTTATTCTGTTAATGAAATTGGTGGTGCTGCAACTATCAATGTCACCCGTTTAG
>CAZBMZ010000059.1:0-19422 GCA_964492845.1 uncultured Clostridia bacterium | reverse complement strand
AGGGTGACAGCGTTCGTCTTATTGTTAGAAATCCTGATGGTAAAATTTCTGTTGGGGTTACCTTTACTAGACGCTAATAAGCTTTTAATTAAGTCTAAAATAGCCAAGTGACAATTCACTTGGCTATTTTTTATTTTGAGCAAAAAACAAAAGCCCAAAAACAATTGTTTTTGGGCTTTAGCTTTATAAAAAGATTTACTAAATTTAGTTAGTTACACCATCTAAACAAGCTTTAGCAACTCTGAATTTCACTACAGTTTTGGCAGGGATAAGCTTCTTTTGTCTATTTTGAGGATTGATACCCATTCGTTCGGAACGGATAGCCTTCAAAAATTTACCAACATTAGGAAGAACAAATCCACCACTGTTCTTGATTTCAGTAACAATCAAGTTAGAAAGTTCATCTAGCATTTCTTGTGCATTTTTACGAGTGACATTAAATTTAGTGGCAAAATGACCAACAAGTTGTTCTTTAGTCATTAATTTAAGTTTTGGAGCAGGGGCTTTGGCATCTTTTGCAGCTTTTGCAGCAGGTGCTTTGGTTGCTTTGCTTTTAGCTGTAGTTTTACTTGCTTTAGTCTCTGCTGCTTTAGTTGTTTTTGCGGCAGGTTTTGGATCTGAAGTTGCTTTTGATTTGCTTGCCATTGATTTTCTCCATTGCAGGATTTAGATTTCGGATAAGTATTATGGTTTCTGGAATTTACCACAAAATTTATAATAGTAAAATAAATCTTTTAGCCTTGATCTGCCTTTTAATAAAGGGGTTCACTATAACTATAAGTAAAATAAGTAGTTATTAATTTTTACTTTTATAAAAATTTTTTATTTTTTTTTATTTAACCTCTATTTTAGATCAGATCAAGAAGCGTCAACTAGCCTACACATTAGGCTAAGAATAGTTTTACACTACTAATTGAGGTACAAAATTATAGTAGCACAAGCTTAATAATCTTACTATATATAGTATCTTTGTTAAGATTAAGTTTTATTAACTACACCTATTGCTAAATAAAAAATCAGCAAATAAAAACAATAGCAAAATTTTTATCAAGTTTTTTTTCTTAATAAAGAAAGGAAGAAATTTTTATAAGAAAAATCAAATATTTTTTCTTGCCCAAAGTGTTAAAATAGGAAAACCAAAAAATAGCTTAAAAGTTCTTAGCAGGTATTAAAATCAATGAATCAGTTAGCACTTCTTATTCCTGAAAATGCAGCTATCAAAAAATTTTCTCGTCCAATTCGAGTTTTAGGTATTGACCTTGGAACAACTAATTCTGCTGTAGCAGAAATTATTTGGGATAGTAGCGAACATAGCCCAATAAATATTCGCTGTTTGGATGTTATACAAAACACTCCTGAAGGTGATTATTCACATGTTTTAGTACCATCAATGGTTACATTTTATGAGGGTCAAGTAATTGTAGGCGAAGGAGCTAAAAGACTTCGTGCAAGAGCTTCTGAGCTAAACTTAAAACAAAATCAAAATCTTTTTTATGAATGTAAAAATGATATTGGTATTATGAGAACCTATCATATGGCCCCAGAAGGTTTTCGTTCTGCGGCTGAAATTGGAGGACATGTTTTAGATTTTCTACATGAGGCAGCATTAGAAGAAAATGATGATAATGTTAGTCGGGTAGTAGTAACTGTGCCTGCATCTTTCCAAGCAGCACAACGCCATGACACGCTACTTGCAGCAGAGCTTGCAAATTTACAATTAACTGGTGGTGACCTTTTAGACGAGCCTATTGCTGCATTTCTTGACTACTTAGTTACCTACCGAGAAACTTTTATTAAAGACTCTACAGAAGCTAAAAGCTTAATAGTTTTTGACTTTGGCGGCGGAACTTGTGATGTAGCTATTTTTCGATTGCAAATGCCAAATCGTAGCCGTAGATTGCAAATCTCTCCGTTAGCAGTCTCCCGTTACCACCGCTTAGGAGGTGGAGATATTGATGCCGCAATTGTCTATGATGTGTTAATTCCTCAATTAATTAAAGAAAACAATTTGTCTCAGTTTGATTTAAGTTTTGAAGATAAGAAAAAATTTTTAGAACCCGCTCTATTAGGTGTAGCTGAGTCACTAAAAATAGGTCTTTGTCAAGAAATTGTTCAATTACAGCAATTTGGCAAATATGATTCTTCTAATAAAACTCAAATTCTTAAACAACAGCCAGGTCTTTTTACTTTTAAGGTAAAAAATCGAACTCTTAATTTACAATCTCCAAAACTAACAGCTAGCCAATTAGAAGAAATACTAAAACCTTTTTTAGACCAAGACTTACTTTATGCTCGTGAAACTGAGTATAGAATGTCTTGTTCTATATTTGCTCCGCTACAAGATGCTTTAGACCGTAGTAACTTAACATCTAAACAAGTGGATTATTGTTTACTTGTAGGTGGTAGTAGTTTAATCCCTCAAGTTGTCCAAGCAGTAGGAAAATACTTTCCCAAAGCTAAATTAATGACTTATTCAGATAATAACCAAGTACAAACAGCTATTGCTCGTGGAGCAGCTTTTCATGCACTAGTATTAACTCTTTATGGCAAACCATTAATCCAACCTGTATGTCATGATGCTATTTCTATTCGTGCAGAGTCTGGACTAGTTGAATTAATTCCCAAAGGTGCAGAACTTCCCTATCCATCGGATACAAACTATGCGCGTTGCTATTCGCTGGCAGTACCAGAAACCACATCTTTTTCCTCAGTAGATTTAAGAGTAGAAATTGTTGGAGGAGATGATGAAAGAAAGCTATTTAGCCAAATTTGGCAAATTCCTGGCCCAGTCAAAAAAGGTGATCCACTCTGTTTAGAATATCGCTTTGATGAAAATCAAGTTTTAGACTTACGTATGAAATTAGCCAATAGCGATGACTACACAGAACCTTTTACTGCAAAAATAGAAAATCCTCTTACAAATGTAGTAAACCCGCAAAGCCGCCGACTTAAAATTGATGAAATAGAAGAAGATCTTCGCAATAAAAAATACCCTGCTTCACGTGTGCCAGAAAAATTGGTTGAACTCGCAGAAAACTATGTTGAGCTTGGTCAAAGAGAAAAAGCCATTGATTACTTAAAGAAAGCTCTACAAGGAAAACATGGTGTAGATGCTAGTATTTTGAATAAAATGGGAATTTATTTTGGAGAACTAGGAGATTATGATAGAGAAGAAAAATTCTATAAAGAAGCTACAGCAGCATCTCCATTTTGGAGTACTCCTTGGTTTAACCTAGCACTAGCTCAAAAGAAGCGTAAACGATACTCAGAAGCTATTGAATCGCTAGAAAAAGCTTTTTCTATTCGTCGTGAAGGCCCATATCTTGTACTTGCAGCCCAAGTAGCTGATGCTTGTCATAAAGTTTCTGACCGTGATAAATACTTAAAAGAAGCTTTTGACTCTTTTGCTTCTGTAGCTACTCTAGATGATTGGGAATTGGGTTGGATTTTAGCTGGAGCAAGATTAGCAAGCAAAACTGAACTTGTAGAAGAAATTCAAGCCGAGCAAAAACGACGTAAAGAACGTAGAGAATTAGTAATAGAAAGAGGAGTATTACCTATTATTACTCCAGGACTGCAAAAGGTTTCTGAATGACAACAGTATTAGTAGCTAAATCTGAGCTTACCCCCGCACAACAAAGAGTAATAGAAATGAGTGCCACAGAAAACCGTGTGGTTTTTGGTGTTGTAGGTACAGGTAAAACTCAATTATTACTTCACCGGGCCCGCTATCTTTCTGACAGTCTAAAAGTGCCTTCTAATCGCTATCATATCTTTGTCCAAAATAATATTATGAAAGGCTATTTACGTTCTGCTCTTTCATTGTTAAATATCCCTGATACCTCAGTTTCTGCTTTTAATTCCTGGTGTTTAAGCTTTTATAGATATCATATAAATACAGTTGTTCCTCAAAAAGAAGATTCTAGTCCTAATTTTGAATTAATTCGTAAGAGCATTTTAAGTAAAATCCGTTACGATAACAATTCCTCCTTTTTTGATAATATTTTCCAATCTATTTGGGGAATGGTTAAAAATAGTAGTATTACCGTTCCAATATATGATTTTGTTTTGGTTGATGATGGTAGCGAATTAGATAATGTCTCATTAGATATTATTTGTGCTATTTCTAAACATGTCACTGTAGTTGCAGATGATAAACATCAAGTAAGAGAAAATGGTTTAACTAGTACAGAAATGCTAATTAAACTACGTCAACGCTATTCCTTACACTTAAATGGTGCTTTTCGATGTTCTCCTTATATTATCAACCTAGCAGCACAATTTATTGATGAGGTTGAACTACGTAAAGCTTATTTACAAGAAGCAAGAACACCTGAAAGAGAAAAAGAAAAACCTGTCCTTTATTATGCAGCTAATGCACAGGACGAAAAAAATAAATTAATAGAAGTAATTCGCTCCCGATTAATAAAGGGAGAAAGTATTGCTATCTTACTTTATAATCAAAAACAGCTACATCATTTTGCTGAACTGCTAAAAGATCCTCGGTTAGAAATAAAGAAAATCTTATCAGACATTCGTACTGATGGTAGTCAAAATAAGCAAGATTTTAGTAATGATTGTCCTAAGTTAATTACCTTTCAAGATGTACAAGGAACGACTTTTGACACAATAATAATTCCACAATTAGTAACAGAAGCTTTTCCAAATATTAGCCAAGTTCAGTTACAAAAAATACTTTTTTCAGCTATTACTAGAGCAACCAAATGGGTATTTCTTAGTACCCTCAATGTTGAGCCTTTACCCTTATTAAAAAAAATAGCTCCATTAAAAGAGGAAGGTTTCTTAAATATACAAACCTTTACGCCTCGTCGAATGGTAAAGAAATTTTCACCACCTACTATTACAGTGGGTGAAACAGATGATTTAATAGATTTGTTATAAAAAGCTTAAAATTTATGAAACAACCTAAAGAACCCTTAGATAAAAAACTAGTAAGATGGTTTGGTTATGTACCTATCTGTATTATTTCAGGAGCAATGCTAGCAATAGTAGTTAAAACAATTAGCTATGTAATATCTTATACAGACACATCACTTGATATAATTACACAGCTAGATCTTAACTATGAATTTTTTAAGGCACGTATAAAACTAGAAATTACTTCAACCCTACTTTCAGGAGTTATGGCAGGTTTGGCTATAAGTTTAATTACACCTAAAATTAAACCAACTTTTTTACGGGTATTGATAAATATTGCCCTCGCAGCAATACTAGCATTAGTTTCAGAGCTTGTTTATAAAGCAATAACGCAGGCTAGTTTTAGTAATGCTTTAGATTATTTGAAATTTTTCTATCAACAAATACTAATAACTGGTATTCTTGTAGGATTATTAATCTCTTCCCTCTCATTGCCTGAAACTAAGAATTAATCTACTAAGGAGTCATTTTATGGATCGAAGAAAATTTATTAAAAGTACAGTACTGGCAGGGGCAGCTAGTATGATAGGTTGTAGTCAAGATAAAGCAGTAGATGATGCAAAAATTTTTGCTCCTCCAGCAGAAAGTATTCCTACAAATACCCTAACAGGAAAGGTAGTTCCAACAGCAGTCTTAGGTAAAACAGGAGTTACTGTACCTATTCTTTCACATGGTGGTGGTTATGAATTAAATAATGTTATGGTAGCACGTGCTTTTGAACTAGGAATTAATTATTTTGATGTTGCAGATTGTTATCTTAATGGCCAAAGCGAAGTTATTTTAGGAAAAGTTTTAGAAAAACAAGGTAAACGTAAAGACGCTTTTATTGTTACTAAAAACCATCCAAAACAACCTAAAGATTTGTTAGTAATGGTTGATCAAAGATTGGAATCTCTAAGAACAGATTATTTGGATCTTTATTTTATGCACCAATTAGGCGATGCTGAATACCCAAAAGAATGTGTTGACTGGCCTAAGAGTCAAGAATTAAAAGAAGTTGTAGAAACACTAAAAAAACAAAAGAAAATAAAATTCTTTGGTTTTTCTTGCCATGCGGGTATTTTACCTCAAGCAATGGAAGCAGCCGCAGAAGGTGGTTTTGTTGATGCAATCATGCTTCGTTATAACTTCCGAACAGTTAATAGTGATGAACTTAACCGAGCAATTGATAAAGCTAAAAAAGCCAATATTGGATTAATTGCAATGAAAACTCAAGGTGGACGTGTTTCTTTTGAGGACAAAGCTAATCCATTTCAAGAAAAAGGTTTTACTAAAGAACAATCCACATTGAAAGCAGTTTGGTCGGATGGAAGAATGGATACAATCGTTTCTGCAATGCCTTCAATTCAACTTGTCCAAACAAATGCAATGGCTGCAATAGAAAACAAGATTAGTGCTGTAGAACGCCAACTTTTAGATGAATATGCTAAAGCTACTAATCATTTAGTTTGTCATGGTTGTGATCATCTTTGCTCTTCACAAGTTAATAGTCCTGTTCGTATTGGCGATACACTACGCTATTTAATGTATCATGACAACTATGGAGAAGCTCAAAGAGCTAGAGATTTATATTCACAGCTACCTCCAATGGCTAGAGAAGCTATCTTTAACACTGACTATAGACAAGCCGAGGCCGTTTGTCCTCATAACTTAGAAATTGGTAAAATGATGTTTCAAGCAGCCAAAAAGCTAGCTTAAAAATTTTTGCAAAATCTCCGCTAACTATTTAGATAGTGAGCCTGCAACAAAAGAAAAGCCCCAACTTTGGGGCTTTTCTTTATATAAATTAACAATTTAAGTTTTCTTTTAAGCAGCATCTGTAAGCTTTTCTGCTTTAATCACCTTTTTACTTTTCTTTGGTGTAACTACTTCAATGAACTTTCCGAAAGTGCCATCAGCACTACGTTCAATTAAATATTTACGTCCACGACGGATCATATAGGTTTTTTTAGATTTGCTTGCCATTTTGGTAACTCCTTAATTTGGTAAATTATGTAAACATAGATGGATATTTAATTTATTTAGTTGCATTAAGCAGGCAAGCAATTTACAAATCATTAAATTACTATGGTTTAGGTTCTATTACCCACATATATTTTTTATTTTAAGAATAAATAACTTTATTCTTAAAATAAAATCAGCAAAATTGCTTAAAAACTTCTCTTTTCACAACTTGCTACTAATTCCATTTCCAAAATTGCTTCTGTAGCGTGTAGATCTGCTTTTAGTTCATTTATTTGATCTTCTAAGATAGTTACTTGGTTTTGTAATCGTAAATTGCGCTCTTTAAGTATCGAAATACAAGCCCAAGGATTATGACCATTAGGGTTACTTGTAAAACTATTACAATTAGGACAAAGCATTTTTCCTCTCCTAAAAAGTTAATATTCTTTTTTCTTAAAAGGTACTATTTTTAGTTGGTTAAATAAATTGCTAACTGTTTCAATACTAGCAACATTAATATCAAAAAACCAAAATTTTTCTAAATCCCCTCTATTCATACCCATTTGAGACGTACCTTGTGATTTATGTTCTGCTAGTAGCCAATTAGAAATAATTTTATAGTTTAAGTTATCTTTATAGCCAAATTTTTGTGTCCTATCAAAAACAAAAATAGGTGCTTCTTTTTTAACTTTTGTTATTGGATAATCTGCTAGTCCTGCATAATCCTTTAATAAATCGCTATCTTTATCCATTAATGATGCACCTAAAACTACAGGTTTCTTTTTTATATCCAGGTTTTTTACTACCTCTAAAGTTAAAATTGTTGCCCCTTTATGATGTCCATGTGTATCAATTGTAGGAAGTACAGTAAAAATATAGTCATATTCTCCATTAGTAATAATTTCTGCTAAACGTTTTTTAATTAACTCTATATCCCAAATACCTTGAAATACTTCTTTAACATCCTGGGTATATTTATGATCTTTTTGTTCTAAAAAATAATAATTTCTTAACCCAATAACTTTTCCTGCATTTATCATTTCTTTTTTTCTTATTGTAGGTAAATATTCTCGTCCTATTTTTTCTTCTGTAAGCTCTACACCATAAATTTCTTCTGCTAAAGTAGAGTATTTATAACCACCTTCTCCATTAGTAACAATAGCAATATCAACTTTTCCTTTTAAGTCATGAGTAATTTTATAAATTGTTACTGCAAAAATACTTTCATCATCAGGATGAGCAGTAACAATCAAAGCTTTAAGGTTATTTTCCGTTTGTTGGGCAAAGCTTAAGCTTGGAAAAAAACTTATTAATAGAAAAACTACTAGTGTTACTAAAGAAAAATTAATTTTATTTAACATATATTTTTAACCTAATTAATTACATTGTTTATTTGATATAAGTTGGATTTAGCAATTCATTTAGAGCAAATCAAGATTATTTACTATTTAGCTAACTTTTTACTAGTAGTTTTTGGATAAGCAAAACCAAACAAATCTTAAAATTTATAAATTTGAAAATTTTTGTCACAAATTTTTTCTAAAGTTGTCTTAATAAAAACACAAAATAAGGAGTAATGGAATATGAAACAATTAAATTTTATCGAACCAGGCAAACTAGATTGGCTAGATGTTGCAGAACCTAAACTAGAAAGCGAGAAGGATGCTTTAGTAAGGCCATTGGCTGTAGCTCGTTGTGATCTAGACTTTGCTATTATTCATGGCAAAGCACCTTTTATTGGCCCATTTCCAGTTGGACATGAATTTGTTGGAGAAATTATTGCTCTTGGCTCAGAAGTAACTAACTTTTCTGTTGGACAGCGGGTTATTGTTCCTTTTCAAATTTCTTGCGGAAGTTGTGTTTTATGCAATCGTCATCTAACTTCTAATTGCAAAAGTGTTCCTCATCGTTCTATGTATGGACTAGGGGCTTTAGGTGGTGAATGGGGAGGAGCCTTATCAGACCTAGTACGTGTTCCTTTTGCCCAACATATGCTTGTTGGAATAAACAAAAATCTTGATCCTATAGCTCTAGCAAGTGTTAGTGACAATTTACCTGATGCATGGCGTACAGTAGGCCCCTATTTAGAAGAGTCTAAAGATAAAAGTGTCTTAATTGTTGGCGGAGGAGCTTGGAGCATCGGACTTTATGCAGTAGCAATTGCTGTAGCTTTAGAAGCTAAGCAAGTTAATTACATTGATGATGCACCTGATAGATTAGCTTTAGCAGAATCACTTGGTGCAAAAATAATTGCAGAAAAAATTCCTAGGCGGCTAGGAGAGTATGATATTACTGTAGATGCTAGTGCTAATGCTAAAGGTTTGGCTTGTGCTTTAAGGTCTACAACTGCTGGAGGCATTTGTACTAGTGTAGGAATCTATTACACAGATACAACTCCAATACCTTTATTGGATATGTATGACAAAGGAATAACTTTTAAGACAGGTCGAACTGATGCCCGTGTTTATATTCCTAAAGTTATTGATCTAATAGAAAAAGGACAGCTTTATCCAGAAAAAATCACATCCATTGTTGCTTCCTGGGAAGAAGCAATAGAGGCTTGGTCAAAAGCTTGTGTTAAAGTAGTTATTGCTAGATAATATCAAGGTTCATCAATAATTTAGCTAATAGAAGATTACTTATGTTACTAGAAAAAGCTATTAATGCACATAGAGGGAAAGTTATATGGGAAAATGTTTCTCATATAACTGCCAACCTTCGCATTAAAGGTAATATTTTGGCTACTCGCTTTAAGTCTCCTGTAATTCGTAACTTAACGGTAAAAATAAATTGTAAAAAAGTATATACAGAAATAACTCCTTTTCCTAAAATAGGAATGAAAGGAATATTTACTAACGAATATGTACAGATAGAAGATTTAGAACAAAATATTAAAGCAAAACAAACCTTTAGCCAGCTTTTTAATGGTAAAACCCGCCTACCTATAATTTGGAATGACTTACATGTTTTATATTTTTTCGGTTATGCGTTTTGGAATTATCTAATGACACCTTATTTATTTCTTTGGCCAGGTTTTAGCCATCAAGAAATAGGCATTTGGCAAGAAAAAAATGGTAAAACCTGGCATAAACTCTTAGTTAATTTTCCTGATGATATTCCTACACATTCAAAACAGCAAATTTTCTATTTTGATGAATCTGGTCTGCAACAACGCTTAGACTATACAGCAGAAATATTTGGTTCTTTTACAAAAGGTGCGCATTATTGTTTTGAACATAAAGAATTTAATGGACTAAGTTTTCCTACTTATCGAAAAGTTTTTACTAGATTACCCAATAATAAACCATTAAAACTTTTTGGGGTGATGGAAGGATGGATGGATAAAATTATAGTAGAGTTTACTAGCTAAATTATATTTAAGAAAATTTTAGATTTATTTATACTTTTTAAAGAATTAGAGAATAAAGTTATTGTAGAGTGTATAAAAAAGAAGAGTTATTGCCATAAATAAATGGCAATATAAAACTAAGGCAGTCTACTATTTTGGTAAGTGAACAAAGTAGTTATTTTTAGTTAGTAAATAAAAACTTTTTGGGGAGAAAAGAGTATTTTGGAGCAAAAACCCACTGCCCCAGAAGTCCTTTTTCCCAAAAGTAGCAGCTATTTTAGCCACTACCTTTCTTTAATTCCACTAGCACTTGTTTAGCAACAGCTTTTAGTGTATCAAAAACGCCTACCCCTTTATAAGCTACTGCCTCAAAAACTGGTTCGCCTTTGCGCATTAGCTCACGCTTCAACTCATCCATTGATATTACATTAGGTAAATCACGTTTATTAAGTTGAAGCACATAAGGTATTTTCATTAAATCATATCCCTGGGCCTTAAGGTTATTTTCTAAGTTCCAAAGAGATTCAATATTAGCGTCCATACGTTCCATTTGACTATCAGCCACAAAAACCACTCCATCAACCCCTTTTAGGATTAACTTACGAGAAGCATCATAGAAGACTTGTCCAGGTACAGTATAGAGATGGAAACGAGTCTTAAATCCTCGTACTGTTCCTAGTTCTAATGGGAGGAAGTCAAAAAAGAGTGTACGATCAGTTTCAGTTGCCAAACTGATAAGTTTACCTTTAGCCTGTGGTGCAGTAGTATCATAGATATACTGCAAATTGGTAGTTTTGCCACCTAGACCAGGGCCATAATAGACGATTTTACAATTAATTTCCCGAGAAGCGTAGTTTATGAATGTCAAGTTTAGAAACCCTTACTTAAAGATTAGTTTATGGTTTATTGTTATTATGACAGAGCCGCCTTAAGATTATTCACGGAAAAGATTATCAATATCTTCATCCGTAATTTCAGCAAATGGCGAATCTAGTTCTACACCCTGCTCTTTTTGTTGCTCAACTTTACGTACAATAGACTCAAATACATCTGTTAATTCATTAGAGGCTCTTTTTACACGTAAACGCACTAGTCCTAAACTAGAGCGTTCATCAAAGATTACCACTAAAATAACTCGTTGGGCAACAATAGAGATATGTATATTGTCTTTCTCACCTTCGTGTGAAAGTACAGGAAATTCTTTTTCTCCAATCAACCTAGCTAACCCATCTGTAGCAGCAACATTACCGGCTGTTAAAGAAGCCAGAGAAGTAGTATCAATATTGCCTATTTCTCCATGAGAAGCTATTTGTTGACCATTTTTATCTACGAGGAAAACCATCTTGGCGTTGGCATCATCACAAAGTTTTGCAATGACGGATTTAATTTGTTGATACTCTGCCTCATACATTACCACAGAATTAGACATTCTAATTTAACCTCAAGATTGAAATGGCAAACAACTTGGCTCAACTTATGAAAGAAAATTATTTGCTAAATTTTGGTTAGCTTTGGGCTAACTTGATTATTTTTGAAAAATTTTATGTTGAAAAACTTTTTCTTAGGTGACGTGAATATATATCACACGCTAAAGCAACCTTTCAAGCCTTTTCTATAAATGCAATCTGTAATTTCCTGTAAAAGTGTTACCGAAAAGCGGCTAGTTTCTCAAAACCTACCTGTATATAATAACCGTTATATTGGTTATTTGGATAGAGGAAAAAGTCTTATAATTTTAATAATAATCATAACTTGTTAAAATACTGACAAGTCCCATTTAGCAGGCAATAATGGGTTATACAGATAAGTTTGAGGAATGGCGACGTAAAGCACAGGAAAAAGCTAAAGAGTTAGAAGAAAAATATAAAATTAAAGATCGCATTGACGACAGTTTAAAAGGTGCTACTGATGCTATGCGTAACAGTGTTGAGACAGTAGAAAACGTTGCTCGTGCTAGTTATGATGCCGTTTCTAATACTGCACAAGCTGCACAGAAAGAAATTGAACGCTTAGATCAAGAACATAAAATTACAGAAAATCTAAAAGATAACCTTAAACAAGCTCGTGAAAGTGCAGAAAGTACTTTACGAGATGGGGCAGAAGTTGCTAGTGAGGTTGTTAAATCTGGCACTGGCACGGCTGAAGAAGCACTTAAAACTGGTACAGAAAAGGCTAGTTCTGTGGCTAGCGATCTGGGTCAAAAAGCTAGCTCTATTGCCGATGAGTTAAAAGAAAAAGCAGGTGATAGAGCTAAAGAGTATGGCGAAAAAATCCGTGAAGTTGCTAGTGATTTAGGAGAAAAAGCTAGTTCTGTAGCTGGTGAATATGGGGGAAAAGCTAAAGAAACAGCTAAGGAATATGGAGAAAAAGCTTGGGAAAAAGCTAAGGATTACCAAGAAAAAGCCAAGGATTATTACCAACACACTAAGGATGCTTATAGTTTTGCTCAATCTGCTAACCGTGCAGCAGGCTCTATTATGGATACAGTAAATTCAGCAATTAAATGGGCAAAAGAAAACCCTGGCAAAGCTGCATTAACAGGCTTTTCCTTGGTCTTAGGGGCTGGTGTAGGCAGTCAGTTCCCTAAATTTAATGTGATCCTACTTGGTCAAAAAGGTCATTGGTTTTTCCGGTCAGCTTTGCTAGCTTATGGCACACGTAAATTATCAGAAAAATATCTGGATTATCTTTCTTCGCAAGAAAATTTAATTAAATCTGGTCATTTATCTGAAGCAGAACGCCAACGTGTTGAATTTCAACGAGATGTAACTAAATATGTTGGCGCACCGCTTTTAGGAACTTTTAATATTGCGGCTGGTGTAGCAATTTGGGCAGAAATCCTTTCCCCAGATCGCATTGTTGGTTTTCCTATTGATATTCTTCTAGGTGGCAACCCTGTTTTAGAAACTGTTTGGCTTTTTTCTAATGGTTTGATCTGCATACATAACGGCTATGAGTTTATTATGATGGCTGTTGCTGATGAAAAGGTAGTTCAACAGGTAGTACGTGACATTAAAGGCTTATTGCCGGGGGAAACTGCTACACCTAATAGTTAATATAAAGTTAATAGATTATTAATTTTATAGAGTAATCAACTAATAGATTACTCTATATTTTTTATTTTAACCTAAGAAAATTAATAGATTTTAATTTTTAAGCTTTAAATACGGTATCTTAACTAATTGTATCTAAATATCTTATCTTAATTCTTGCCAAGATGTTTTTGCTCATAAGCCTATAGTTTTGCTAAAATTGAGCCGCCAAAAGTCAACTCCTTGACAAAATTTCGTTTGATCTCTATTAAAAAATTTTATAAAAGAAGGAAAAATCCATGAAAGTTTATCTTAAATATACTTTTTGCCTACTACTAGTCTTTGTTTTAGGTTCGTTAACTCTAGTAAGTAATGAAACTTATGCACAAACTAAATCCCGTAAAGCTTCAAGTGCTGGCTCTTCTTGTCTACTATCTTCTTCCAAAGTTCTAGTTTCACGAAATGGTAAAGATAATGCAGGTGAAGTTGGGGTCTTTAATAATACTTTGGATTCTAACCTAGGTAAAGTTATGGTGGGTAATAATGAAGGTATTGCACTTGATAGCCGAGGCAATCTTTATCAATGTGGTGATGGAAGCAATGGCCCAAGTGTTCGTGTTTTTGCTCGTTTTGGACAACGTTCTGACAAAAATAGTGTTGAGTTTGATGCAAAACGTGATCGAGAAATCAAAGGCGATAATACAACCCTAAAAAATCCTAAAGGTCTTGATATTGATGATGAACATGGACTGCTTTTTGTTGCTGAAAATGGTAATGGTACAGTATTAGTATTTAGTTCTGAAGCATCTGGTGATGTTGCTCCCCTAGCAACAATTACCACTTCAGCTAAACCTTGGGATGTTGAATATGATGAAGCATCAGACACACTTTATGCTGCATTAGTTAATGGTGAAGTAGCCGTCTACAATAGCTTCTATTCTTCAGGGTTTGACACTAATTTAGATCGCACAATTAAACCTGAAGGTAGCGTAAACTTACATGGCATTGTTTATGTTCCTGGTAAGGATTTATTGCTACTTTCTGATGTTGGTGATGCAAAAAGCAATAGCGATGGTAAGCTTTTTGTTATCAGACGAGCTTCTAAAGCCAATGGGACGGTTAGACCTGCTCGAACTATTCAAGGTGATGCAACTAAATTAGGTAACCCTGTAGATATTATTTATGATGGTCGTGACCTTTATGTTGCTGAAAAAGCTAATGATGTATTGTTAGTTTATAGAAATATTGCTATTGGTAGTAACGGTAATATACCAGCTAATGTAACAATTCCTGATACAAAACCAGAAGCACTAGTAATTTTAAGATAACTTAATAGCAGGTAGTAGTAACCTGGTACTACTACCTGCTATTGACAGCCAAATAACTCGATTCTAAATTCTTCTTGAATAATGTTTATTTTTGGCTCGCGTCCGCTGCTACGATAGGCTAGCAACCGCATTGCAGGAAGCCCTCCAGAAAAGGTCTTCATTCCATAAGCTGACGACTTAAAAACTGACTTAAGTCGAAAATTACTTATATTTGCTGTTCCATAAATCTCCAAACCCTTGCGTATTAACCCGCTAGTAATACAAGGATTAGTAATTTCTATACGATTATTATAAATATTTATTTTAATAGATTGTTCCCGTACACAATAATCACGATGAATTAAAGCATTTGTTAAAGCTTCTAAAACAACACTTTTGTTATAGTTAGCACGCCCTTCTATTGGATCGCTATTCTTATGTTTACGTAAATTAGTTGTGTCCCATAAATCTACATAACGGTTAATAAAACTTTGGCTTCTTTCATAGAGTGAAGCTAAATTTCCGCTAAACATAACCTTTTCTATTACTGGATCATTTGCACTATTGCCAGAAAATCTTTGCAACTGTACTCCACTACGAGGGAAAACCTGTGTTAATTGATTGCTATAGCCAAAAAGCAATATTCCTGCCACTGTAGGTATTACCTTATCAGCATGTTCTATGGCTAGTTGCATATCGCGCATTACTTGAGCCGTTGGATAATTACCACTTTTATTAAAAAGCTCTCCTTGTAGTTCACGAACATAAGACCAAAGAAAAGCCTCGTCTATATGTTCAATTTGAGCATTAAAAAGTGGTATAGATTCATAAGCCATAGGCTTAAAGCGAGCAAAAAGCTGTGTGACTTCTTCAGCACGTGCTTCACGAATAGTAGCACCTTCTCTTAAGTAATAACGATGGTCAAAAGCATAATGTGGAGCGCGTTTATCATTTAATTCTAGGACTATTATTCGTTTGCCTTTATCAAAAGCAACTTTATCAATGTAGGGCCAAACTTGCGGAATAATTTGAGTGCGGCAAATAGTTCTAAGTTCTTCTTCAACTTCTTCTGGGTCGTCTAAACCTTCAATATAACGATTATCATTAACACCAAAAATTATTGCTCCGCCGCCAGAGTTAGCTAAAGCTACAATTTCTAAAACTATTTTTTCACTGTTGGTAAGTCTAACTTTTAGTTCTAAATAACTATCTTCACCTCCACGAATTAAATTAAGTAAATCTAACTGCTCAAGTCGCGGATAGTCTTCAGTAAAAAGTTTTTCATAAAAAGCCCTTTCGGAAGTAACTTCCCGACGAGAGCGAGGAGCCTTAAACTTTTTCCTTGTCATAAAAACAAATTCTTTATGTCAGATAACAAACTAAAAAGAATTTTTAAAGTGTATAAACTTTGCCAAATCTAGTTACTAGTTTTCTAGCAACTCTTCTAATATTTTCATCTACATCAGTAAAAGCATCTCTAAAATCATCTAGGTCGTCATCTTGATAATTATTATTTTGTAGCCAAAGTGTTAGCAGTTCAGCAGCAAATAAACGCAGTAAAGACTTGGAATTGCTAAAAATGTTTTTTAGGTTTTCTATCGCACTAGTGCTTAACTCTAGTTTATCATTGCTAAGACTAAGCATTAAACCTTTATCCAGTGCTTTTTGATAAGCTGATTTATTACAAATTATATAGAGTTTACTATCATCACCTGGCCAAATCACACCTAAAGTTAACTTTGGGTTTGTATTTTCAATAGCTTCTTTAAGCAATTCTTCAAAATTATTATCTATAAGCTCATCTTCTTGTTTCCAGCTACGAGAATATTTATTTCCTTTAACTTTAATTGTTAAAGTAACTTGCTTTGATTTAGTCCATTTTTCGTCAATTTTATCTGGTAAAAAGACTCTTTCATATGTTTTTACTAATTCTTCCACCAAAACTTTATATGTACCTGGGCCTTCAACACAATCTAAGTACTGATAAACCCCTGGCAAGCAAAGATCTGGACGGTTGTAGTCGTCGTCAATAATTTCTTCTTCAGTAATTTCTTTAATTGCTTTTGGTAAAGCTTCAAACCAACCTACAGATTCTAATTGGCTTAGGTATTCTTTTGCGGTTTGCATTCGTAGTTTTAGGATTTTAGAATCCTTAAAACGTGAATATCCATCTTCAGGCATAAATCTAACTCGTTTATTTCCAGTAGTTTGGCCTTGCTGGTTATCTTCTATTGCTTGACCGTATTTTTCAATAAATGAGGTTGCTAGAGTTTTAATTGCTTTATTTCTGTCTTTAAGGGCAGATTGAAAAGCTTTGGCACATTCAAAATCAAACCAACCAAAATCAAACCATAATCGCAAAAGTAGCCCTGCCTGCAATCGCAAAAGAGACTTTTTATTTTGAAACCGATTAAGTAAATTTGTTAGTGCTTCACCAGAAAAATTTGTGTCTTGATAACTAGATAAGAATAATCCTTGATTTAAGCCTTTTAAGTAAGCCTCTTTATTACAAACTAAATAAAGTATTTGTTGCTCATTTAGCCAAATAGTCCCCAAAGTTAATTTTGGATTAACTCTTTCTATTACTTCCCTAACTAGATAATCAAAATTTTCATCAATATAGTGACCTCTAGCCATCCATTCATGCGCATATTCTTTACCACCAATAGCAATTGATACTTCTATTAGAGTTCCATCTGGTAGGTCTACCCATTTTTCTGCTACTGATTCTGGCTTAAATAAGCCAAAAGAACTTCTTGATAATTCTAAGACTATCTCCCTATGTACTCCTTCGTAGTTAGCAGATTCTAAATCTACAATTAGGCCAAGCAAATAAAGATCTGGGCGGGAATTTTGATCTTTTTCTACATTTTTTAATGTCATTTCCTTTGCTTCTGGAGGAAAGCCTGCAAACCAACCAAGAGATTCTAAATAATTAGTGTATTCTACTGCTACTTTTTTTGCTTGAGTTGATTTTCTTACCATAAAGTCAAAAAAGCCCCCACTTATAAAATTATGAAATATTGAGACTATCTTTATTTCTTGGAAAAAGATTATTGAGTAAATTTTTAAATAGATGGGAATAATAACCCAAAACACCCTTGTTAAGCGAAAAACTTTTTCCAGTCTTTTGGAATAAAATTACTCTTCACATTATTTAACGTAATAAACACATTAACACAGAATAGTTAGCCAATTTGGTAAATATAAAAATAAATTTAGATACTAAAAATTTATGGATGAATCTTCTTTATTACTAACAGAAGAGCAATTAAAACAGTTTGAAAATCTAGCTTTGGTTCATACCAAAACCTTACTACGTAGTGCTGTTCGCATGTGTGGTAGTTCGACAGAAGCCGATGACATTGTGCAGGAAACCTTATTAAGAGCTTGGAAATATTGGCATACATTTGAACTAGGAAGCAACTGCCGGGCCTGGCTTTTTCGCATTATGATTAATTTAATTCATCGTCGCCGAGAGTCCTTGGCAAACAATGCAGAGCATTTTTCTGTTGATGAACCTGCTATTTCAAATATTTTACGTTTTGAACCTAAACCAGATATGGATGAGCAAGGAGCTTTAGCAGCCGTTTATCGCCTACCAGCAGAATACCGAGACATTATTTTGTTAGTTCTAGTAGAGGAATTTTCTTATAAAGAAACAGCAACAATGTTAAATGTGCCTATGGGAACAGTGATGTCAAGGCTTCATCGAGCGCGTCAAATGGTTAAAAAATTACTTTGTCCAGATACAAAAGAAGATATTGCTACAGCATAAAAACTTAATACTTTTGATTTATTAAAGGGAATAGTATGGTTGATATAAACTGCCACAAAATAAATAATTTATTATCTGCTTACTTAGAAGATCAACTAGATACAGCTACTACAATAATTGTAGCAACTCATTTAGAAAATTGTCCTAGCTGTGATAAAGAATTAACTCAGCTAACAAAAATTTCTTCTCTGCTAAAAACTGCCATCCAACAAGCAAATGAAAGCGACCTGACTTTGGCAACAAGAGCAAATGCTATTAATGATCGTATCAAAGAGCAAATAACTTTAACAATTGCTCAAACAAAACAACCTACAAATAATGTAGTTTCAATCCAAAAACCCACTAATAGATCAATTTGGATAAAGAAAATTGTTTTGTCTTTAGCTGCTAGCATTGTAATTGCCTTACTAAGTGTTTTTTCCCTTACCTATTATGCAACAGCAACAGGGCCTTTATTGCTTGGTGCTGCGCGTAATCATCAATTTTGTAGTGCTATTGAACTTTCTAATATTGGACTACACAAAGGGCATTCTAAAGTAGAACTTTCTAAACAGTTTAATACTAAACTACCAGAACTAGATACTTTAGGAATAAAGTTTTCAGATTTACATCCTTGTGAAGTTTATCAGACCTCTTTTTTACATTTAATGTATCTTAAAGGAGAACGTCCTGTCTCTGTTTATTATGGCTTAGCAAATTCTATAGATAAATTTAAGGAAACCAAAACTCAAATCAATCCAGAACAACTTTATTTGGAAACCTCTGGTTCATTAAAAGTTGGGGCAATTAGCACAAAAGAAAATACTCTTTGGCTAATAGCAGGCGAGTTATCACAGGAAGAAATAAGGGATATTAGCTCTAACTTAGTTAAAACAAGAGCCTTTGAGGAAAAACAAGCAGAATTATTTCACTAACAACTTATTACACTATAACTTAAGTAGTTAGATATTTTAACCTTAAAGCTCTGAAAGGGCGTAAGAATTTAACTACTCTATTTTCAATTAGTTAGTCTTAGTCACATCAGTATCTTAAGGCTAATAATATTAAGCCTGTTATTGCCCTCAATCCCCGTTC
>CAZBMZ010000058.1:0-20156 GCA_964492845.1 uncultured Clostridia bacterium | reverse complement strand
CTATTGTTCCTACGTTTACGTGCGGTTTACTTCGATCAAATTTCTCTTTTGCCATTGTTAAGTATTCCTCTTATATTAAGATATTTTAATTTTTAATGATGATGAAATAAACTTAAAGCCCACAACCAGATTTGAACTGGTGACCTCGTCCTTACCAAGGACGCGCTCTACCTACTGAGCTATGTGGGCATAAGGTGAAGATACCTAAATTTTACTACTATAAAAATTTACTAAAAGTAAAATTTTATATAAAGCGGGCGACGAGACTTGAACCCGCGACCCTCAGCTTGGAAGGCTGATGCTCTACCGACTGAGCTACACCCGCATAAAACTTTAATTTTTAAAGAGCCGAACAAATGCAGGGGGAAGGATTCGAACCTTCGTAACGCGTAGCGTGCCAGATTTACAGTCTGGTGCCATTAACCGCTCGGCCACCCCTGCAACTAATTTTATAGATTAAAGCCGGTGAAGGGACTTGAACCCGCGACCCTCTGATTACAAATCAGATGCTCTACCAACTGAGCTACACCGGCAAAAGGAAAGTATCAAACAACTTTAAGCTTTTGAGCGAAATCCGAATGCTACAATAAAAGCTTTTCTTTGTCGAGCAGATTTTTCCAACATTTTCCTGGGTTTAGTTCAGAATAGTTAGATACGCTTTTAAGGGAAATCGGAATACTACTTTAACTTGCTACAATTTGAAAAGTCTTTTTCCCAATTAACTTCTGTTAAAACCTAATGGTTTATATAACTCTTAAGTAGGTATGTGGTTTTTGGATAAGCTAAAATACTTATTTACATTTTAGCTTACTATGGTTGAATTGTTTTGTTTATAATAACTTACAGCTTTTCATTAACAACTTTTATTAATTGAAAACAAGTAAAATGCAAGCTAATTTTGACAGCTACTTATTGATCTTTTATTATCTTCACCATTATGAAGGTTTTAACAGCATCACAAATGCAACAAGTTGATCGCCTTACTACAGAGCAGTTTGGCGTTTTAGGCTTAACTTTAATGGAAACGGCTGGTGTTGGGGCAGTAGCGACAATAGCTAATAAATTTAGTCCTATTTCTCAAAAACAAGTAAAAGTCTTTTGTGGACGGGGAAATAATGGTGGAGATGGGGCTGTAGTAGCAAGACATTTATGGTTACAAGGAGCAAGCGTTGAGCTTTTTCTTTTTGGTAAACTAGAAGAAACCAAAGGAGATGCTTACATCAACTTTAATGCTATAAAGCAATTAGCTACTGTAGAAAATCCTAAATTATCTTACAAGGAAATTTTTACTCTTGAAGAGCTTGAAAATAGTTTTAACTCATCTTGTGACATATATATAGACGCTCTTTTTGGCACAGGAGCATCACGACCTTTAACAGGAATCTTTCAATCACTAGTAGAAAAGCTTAATCAAACCAAAAAGCCAATTGTTGCAATTGATATACCTTCTGGACTAAGTGCGGACAAGGAAAATATTATTGGGCCAAGCCTAAAAGCTTGTTTAACAGTAACTATGTCTGCTCCAAAAATAGCTAATATTTTACCACCTGCAAAATACTATAATGGGGAACTAATTGTAGTGCCGATTGGCTCACCAGACAGCCTGATAAACAATTGTGGCTCACAGCTTAATTTAATAGAAGAAAAAGAAATAACTAATTTTCTTATCAATAGCCATCGTAGCAATGGAGTATTTAAGAATAGTCTTGGGCATGTTTTGGTAATTGCTGGCGGACGTGGCAAAGTTGGTGCTGCTGGTCTTACGGCTGAAGCAGTCTTACGTGCTGGAGCAGGGCTAGTTACTTTGGTTGTACCTGAGTCTTGCCAACAAGCTTTATCTAGCAATATTGCGCTAGAAATTATGACAGAATCTATTGCAGAAAATTCTCAAGGATTAATTTCTGAGCAAAGTTTGACTAAAATTTTAGAGTTAGCCGATAAAAAGCAGCTAATTGCTATAGGCCCAGGTCTTGGAGTTAGCGAAGATTCTCGCAAACTACTTTATAACTTAGTTTTACAAAGACCTTGCCCATTAGTAATTGATGCTGATGGGTTAAATTCGCTTGCACCTTGGCCCAAAGATTTAACAGGCTCTCAGCAAAAACCTATTGTTATTACTCCTCATCCTGGTGAAATGGCAAGGCTATTAAGTTTAAGTACCAATGAAATTAGCTTAGACCGAATTAATTTAGTACGTAAATTTGCTAAAGAACAACAAATAATAGTGGTATTAAAAGGCGAGCATAGCCTGATTGCTGCACCTGATGGAGAGGTATATATTAATCCTACAGGTAATGCAGGAATGGCAACGGCGGGATCTGGTGATGTTTTAACTGGTATTATTGCTGGACTTCTAGCTCAAGCCCCAAATCAAGCTTTAATGTCAACAATTGCTGGTGTTTATTTACATGGGTTATCTGGAGATTTAGCGGCTCAAAGTTTGGGACAACGAAGTTTAATAGCTTCAGATATAACTAAAAATTTAGCTCAGGCAATAATTTCTTTAGGAGGTGAGTTTGAAAAGCGGAACATTTCTCACCCAATCGGCTGAAGAAACTTTTGAACTTGGCTATGAAATTGGTGAGTCTTTAGAAAAACCTGTAGTTTTTCTTTTAACGGGTGATCTAGGAGCAGGAAAAACTGTATTTACTAAAGGTCTAGCGGCTGGCTTAGATATAGATCCAAAGGATGTTAACAGCCCGACGTTTACCTTAGTTAATGAGCATTTTGGACGAATGCAGCTAATTCATTTAGACCTTTATCGTCTGCCTGATGGCATAGATGCTGCAATGGGAATTGGATTAGATGAATTACTATCACAAAATGCAATAGTAGTAATTGAATGGGGAGAGAAACTAGGCAAATTTCCTGTAGCGGGAAGTTATCAAATAAACATCCATTGCCCAACAACTAATCAACGTCAAATAGAAATTAAGCCTCAAACTAGTTAACAAAACCTTGGGAGAATATTAAATAATGTCTATTACAAAACAAGATGTAGAGAAAATTGCTACATTAGCTAATTTAGCATTAACTGAAGAAGAAAAAGACTGTTTTACTGGTCAACTTTCATCAATAGTTGATTATATAGAACAACTTAACAAGCTTGATACAACAGGCGTTGAACCTATGTCACATAGTGGGCTTTCTGGTGATAATATTTATTCAATGCGTGATGATAATTTGGTGCCATCTTTAGGGCAAAGTTTGGCTCTAGCAAATGCTCCTGATGGTGAAGATGGACATTTTAAGGTGCCTAAAGTGATAGGTTAATTTATGTCCTCAATGGCTGGGCTTTATTTACATATTCCATTTTGTCATTCTAAATGTACTTACTGTAGTTTTATTACAGGTAGTTATGAGGATCTTCTAGCGGAACGTTACTTAAATGCACTAATTTTAGAAATAAAATCTCTTTCTAGTCGTCTGTCTGACAAAGAGCGTCAAATTGACACTATTTATTTTGGTGGTGGAACACCTTCAATAATTTCTCCTAGCTGGATTACTAAGCTTTTAGAGCATTGTTATCAATATTTTACCGTTTCTTCAAAACCAGAAATTACCATAGAAGTAAACCCTGCTGATATTAACTTAGATCACTTACAAACCTATCAAAAAATTGGAATTAATCGTGTTAGTGTTGGAATACAATCATTTATTGATAAACAATTAAAGGAAATTGGACGGGATCATTCTGCAAGTCAAGCAAGTCAAGCGATTAAACAGCTACGTCAAGCAGGATTTAACAATATTAGCTTAGATTTAATAGCAGGTTTACCTAATCAAAGTCTTGAGCAGTGGCAATATAACTTATCTGAGGCTATAAGTTTAGAACCTGAGCATTTATCTATTTATTTATTAGAAATAAAGGCTGGAACTACGCTTTCGGCTCAAATTAAGTCAGGTAGGCTTGCTATGCCTGATGAAGATTTAGCAGCAGAAATGTATGAAACCTTGGTTGATACTTTGACTTCTAATGGTTATTCACATTATGAAATTTCAAATTTTGCAAAGCAAAAAAATGATTCTCTGCTCTACTCCCGACATAATACAAAATATTGGCTAGATGCTCCATATTATGGCTTAGGTGTAAGCGCACATTCCTATCACAGCCAAGAACGCTATTTTAATGTCCAATCAACTAATACTTACATAAATAATATTAATAGTACTGGTCAAGCTATGGCAGAAAAGATAGCATTAAACGCAGAAGAAAGAGTTCGTGAAGCATTAATGCTTAGGTTACGTTTAATAAAAGGTGTAAATTTGCTAGAGTTTCACAAGTTTTATCAATTTGATGTAATGGCAAATTATCAAGACAGCTTTAAAGAAATGATAGAAAATAGTTTATTAGAAATAAAAGATGGTTATCTACGGCTAACACCTAGGGGAATACTTTATTCTAATGAAGTTTTTCAGCTATTTGTTTAGTTTGTTTAAATTTTTGAGGAGAATTATAAATGTCTGTAATTGATTTACGTAGTGACACGGTTACTAAGCCAACTGCAAAAATGCGGGAAGCAATGAGTAAGGCTGAAGTAGGTGATGATGTTTACTTAGAAGATCCAACAGTAAATTACCTAGAAAAATGTGCAGCAGAAATTTTTGAAAGAGAAGCAGCCCTTTTTGTACCTACAGGAAGTATGGGAAATTTAATTTGCGTTAAATTACATACACAACCGGGACAGGAAGTTATTTTAGAAGCTCGCAGCCATATTCTTAATTATGAAGTTTCTTCTATGGCAATGGTGGCTGGTGTACTACCTAGGGCAATTCCCACACAAAGCGGGATAATGAATTGGTCAGAAATAGCTGATGCTATTCGTCCACCGATTTATTATTGTTCGCAAACTGGACTAATTTGCTTAGAAAATACTCATAACATGGCTGGTGGGGTTGTAATGTCAAAAAAACAAATGGCAGACATTTGTTTACAAGCTCATGAAAGAAATATTGCTGTCCATTTGGATGGAGCAAGGGTTTTTAATGCAGCAAGTGTTTTAGGAGAATCTGTAGCAGATTTAACACGTCATTTTGATTCTGTAATGTTTTGTTTGTCTAAAGGTTTAGGCGCGCCTGTTGGCTCAATGATTGTTGGGACAAGAAAATTTATTGAACAAGCTCGCGTACTGCGTAAACTTCTTGGTGGAGGAATGCGTCAAGTAGGCGTGTTGGCTGCTGCTGGATTAATTGCACTTACAGAAATGCCAAAAAGATTAGATGAAGACCACAAAAATGCACAATTATTAGCTAAAGGCTTATCATCTATTAGCAAAATTTCTATTGACCCAGAAAGCGTTCAATCTAATATTTTGGTTTTTGATATTAGTAAAACTGGGCTAAATACTTCTCAATTTTCAACTCAGTTAAAAGAAAAAGGCGTTTTAGCAAATGGAATTAATGAAAAACAAATGCGAATGCTAACCCATTATGATGTTAGTTCGGTAGATTGTGAAAAGGCACTAGAAATAATTAAATCCATAGTGCATTAATTCTTTAATTTGTTTAATTAAACATTGATTAAACATTGATTAAACAACTAGAAGATAAACTAGTAGTCCAAAGATAGCTAGATTCATAAAAGACAACTTGCTAAGATCAGCCTTTGACACTCAAAAACTTAACTAGAGGTTAGCTAAATATGTCCCCAGGAATGAAATTTCGGCGCAGTTGCAACAGTTGTAATACCACATTTTTTGCCGAAGATCGAAAGGCTCCTTATTGCCCAAAATGTGCTAAAAAAAAGGCTGCTGCCCCAGTTGAAGCACCAAGACCCATAAATAAACCTAATGCTTTTCCTGCTACCAACTTTACAAAGAATAAACCTTTTGTTAAACCTAGCTCTACATCTGTATCTACAAATAAACAGTCTTTTCCTGTCCAAAAAAAATTTGTTAAATCTAAATCTAAACCACGCTTAGCAAGACAGCCTAAAACAGGAATTTTAACTGATGAATTAAGAGAAAAAATTATTGCCGCTTATCACCAACATAAAACTACAATTGATTCACCAAAAAAATTACACTCTCAAATATCTCAAGAACTTTGGGTTAAACCTAAATTAGTAGCAGATACCATCACACAACTACGTAAGCAAGAAAAAGCTAGTCAAGAACATTGCTCTTTATCTGAAGAAGATAGAGAAAGGGTTTTAGAACTTTACTTAAAACTAATTAATGAAAATATTCGTCCCGTAGAAGGTCGCCGCAACCATATTGCTAATCAGCTTTCTTTGCCACATCAAGAAGTTATTTTGGCTGTTAGAGAATGGTCAAACCAAATTATGGGACAACTTAGCCGCGAACAGCTATTTTTAATTGAAAAAGAATACTGGAATATTATTACTAGTGAAAATAATCATAAATTTTCTGACTTACCCAAAGTTATTTCCGAAAAGTTAAAATTTGCTTCGCATCAACAAGTTTTTCGCTGGTTAGATCAATTACATGATAATACTAAGTTAACTAAGGTGCCTGAATTACCCTTAGAACAACAACAACAGCTTATAGAAGCTTATCAGCAATATTTATCTCAAAACACTCCTCCAGAAAAAGCCTTACATACAACTCTTTCTAAGGTTTTTGGGGTAAAACCGCTTCAAGTACATAAAACTTTATGTGATTATCGTTGTCAGAAAAAGCTATCTTACAAATAATAATAAAACTGAAGTAGAAAGTAATTTTCTACTTCGTCCCCTCCTTAAAATTTTTAATAAAAGGAGAAAAATACAGTGTTACCACCATTAGTTAACCTTCCCATACCATTAGCAACATACCGAATGATTAAAACACCTTATGACCTTCTAACAGAATGTCATAAGCAATATGGAGATATTTTCCGCTTGCGTGTACTAGCTGGAGAATTTGTTTTTATTTCTGACTTAGATGTAATTAAAGATATTTTTTCCAAACATTCAAAAAAAGTTAATACAGGTGAAACCGTACTGTTTTTAGAGCCATTTGTAGGGCAACATTCGCTTCTGCTTTTAGATGGCCCAGAACATGCTAGACACCGCAAATTATTAACTCCCCCCTTTCATGGCGAAAAGATGCGAATGTTTGCCGATTTAATGCGCACTTCTGCACACAATATGGTAGACCGTTGGAAAGAAGGTCATACAATAATGATGCGCCAAGAAATGCAAGAAATTACACTTAAGGTAATAGTCAAAAGTGTTTTTGGGGAAGAAATAGCCCGACGTACTCCAGAAATTGTTGAAATGGTTCGGGGAATTCTTCATATTCCAACGCTTCTTACTTTTATTCCATTTCTACGGCTTAATTTAGGCAAATGGAGTCCCTGGGGAAAATTCTTAGAGTGGCGCAATAAGCTAGACAAGCTTGTTTACCAAGAAATTACTAATCGTCGTGCTAATCCTCATAAAGAGCCTACAGATGTTTTAGATATGATGTTACTTTCGACAGATGAACAAGGTAACTCGATGACAGACAAAGAGATCCGTGATGAGTGTCTTACCCTATTATTTGCTGGACATGAAACCACTGCACTATCTTTAACATGGATATTTATTCCCTTACTTAAAAATCCTCATGTAGTAAAAAAACTAAGAGAAGAAATTCAGCTAGTTACCGGCGGTGGGCCAGTAACAGCCGACCTGGTGCCAAAGCTTACTTACCTAGATGCTACTATAAAAGAAAGTATGCGGGTTAATAATCTTTTTCCAATTGTTGCCCGCAAAGTTATTGAACCAATTGAATTAAAAGGCTATGAAATACCTGTTGGAGTCACACTAGCACCTTGTAATATTATTGTTCATCATCTTGAATCGCTTTATCCTCAACCGCTTGAATTTCGGCCAGAACGATTTTTAACTGAACCTCATCAACAACATCCATATAGCTGGTTTCCTTTTGGCGGTGGGAATCGTCGTTGCATTGGGATGGCTTTTGCTCAATTTGAAATGAAGGTTATTTTAGCAAGTATTTTACCTAGAGTAGATTTAGAACTTATAGCAGGACAAGATTTTCGTGCTAAACGTATGGGATTAGCTCTAGCTCCTCCAACCGGCGTTAAAGCCAAGGTTTTAGCTGTTAGACCTGCTCCAAGCGAAGTAATGGAGCTAAGTTTAAGCTAGAGTCTCTGTAAACTAAGTAATCAGGTATCTTAAATCTTAATTTTAATCTCTAAAAGAGCGACATAGTCTTTTAACTTACATTTCACAAACAAAAATAAGTTTTAGGAATTAGTGAAAAAGAGGAAAAACAGATAAAAATTGTGAAAATTGGTATAACCAAATAACCACTAAATAAGAAAACAAATACAGAAAAATAAAAAATTTTAGCTATTGCTCCTAAAATCTACAAAAATATGGTAACTATGAAAAACTTAAAAGTTGTAGATTTTAGGATTGATAGGGAAATTTTATTTTTAAAGGATGAAGGAAATAAAGAAATATAATTCTTGCCTAGTTTCCTTTACCAGCTTTTTCGGCTTCTTTATCTTGGAACTCTATCTTTTTACCAGAACGAGTTTCAATAATAGATAAAGTGGTACGAATAATATCTTTTCCTACTTCAATAACAGCTACTTGGTCTTTGTCTTCAGCATCTTTATAACCAATAGTTACATAGTGTTTACGCTTTTTGGAAAGTAATCCTATTAAACCAATAGGGCCTAATAAAACAAGTCCTGCTGTAGCAGCACCAACACGCCTGCCAGCCTTTTGACCATACTCAATATCTATAAATTTTTGGTATGAAATAGAAAATTCTTTTGATTTATGTTTGTTATCTTTAGGCAAGAAACGTATTTGATCATTATTAGAAGTATCTAATTCCCCAACAACAGGATCTTTCTCACCATTAAAACCAGGTACAGTACCACCAATATAAGCTGCTTCTTTTCCACCTATGCCTGCAAATACTAGTGCTTGCAAAAACAAAATTAGTGCTAAAACTCCAGATATTTTTCTTATAGTGTTAATTGGTTTCATTATAATTTTCTCCCACAAAAAATTACTTAACGGAAATGTATTGTCTTAAATTTCATAGGGCAAACTGTTAGTATGTACTATTAAAATGGTAAAAATGCAATGGAAAAGATACAGGTAGTTTAAGAAATTGCCAGGAAAGCTAGGAAATTGCTAAACTAAGCAAACCGCAAAACTAAAATAGAGGCGTACTTAAATGACTAGCGAAGAAATGAAGAAAACAATAGAGTTTATGCTAGAGCATCAAGCTAAGTTTGATACTAAACAAGAATTAATACAGCAAGATCTTAAAACCTTAACAGGTATTGTTACTAGTTTAGCAATGCAGGTGGAAGCGGATAGACAAATTACAAATAATTCTATCAATTCTATCAATAATGCCGTTGGTGCTGTAGCTAATGCCGTTGTTTCTATTAACAGCAATATTGCAGAAATGAAAAATCAAGCTGATAAAGACCGTGAAGAAATTAGGGCTAGCATTGTCAGATTGGAAGATCAAGCTGAAAAAGATCGTGTCGAAATAAGAGTAAGTATCACCAGATTGGAAAATCAAGCTGAAAAGGATCGGGCCGAAATGAGGGCCAACGTTATTAGACTGGAAAATCAAGCTGAAAAAGATCGTGCTGAAATGAGGGCCAACGTTATTAGACTAGAAAATCAAGCTGAAAAGGATCGTCAAACAATGATTAATATTGTTGGTAAACTGGTAGATAACATCAAGGATACTAATGTTAGAGTAAGGCATTTAGAAGACAAAGCTAGCTAAATAAGTGTGTTAAAAATTACTAGTAGTAGTATAGTATACTACTACTAGTAAAACCTGATAAGAAAATGGATACGGCTTTACTATTACTGTAAATACACAGGAGTTAAGATACTAGGTTACTTTTTTATAACAATGGCAAACTACGATAGCCATTAGCAATAAATAAACTACCTTGTGTAATTTTACCAGAAGTGATTTTTTGTAATTTTTTATTTAGTTCCTGTGAAGAAATTTTCCCTATTAAGGTATCTTGAAAAACGCTAGTAATTTGTTTCACTTCGCTAGCTTTTTCATGAACAAATTCTAAGCGAAAATGCTTAATTCCTACTTTTAGCCATTTATCTAGATGTAAACTAGCCTCTTGTGCTTCAGCACCAAAAACCGTATTGCGACAACCTACATCAGCCATAACAGGATGAATACGTCCGCTTAAGTCTTTTAATCCAATTTGGTGAGTCTCGCAAGGCTTGCCACAATCTTTGTAACTTGTACCGTTAGAAAGAAACCGACAAAAAACGCAATGTTCAGTATGAAAAACCGGTAAATGCTGGTAGGCAACAACTTCTATCTTTTCACCTCCAACACCTTTTGCTAATTGTGCAATTTGTTCGCCATTAAGATCATGTGTTGGTGTAAGTCGAGTTAGCCCTAAATTTAATAAAATATCGGCAGAAACTAAATTAGCAGCATTTAAGCTAAAGTCTCCTATTAACTTTGGATGCGATTTTCCTTGTAAATTTTGAAGTAGACCAGCAGCACGAACTAGAATTTCACAATCTAGCTTAAGTAAAAAGTCTAGGATTTTTTCTTCCCCTGGCTTAAAAACCCTTGGGCTAGCAACTCTTACAGTAATATTGCTTGTTTGGACTTTTTCTATGGCTGGGCGCAGTCCATATAAATCTAAGTAATCTAAGGTTATAGTAGCTGGTTGTAGTTTAATAGCAGCGTCTAACTGTTCAGGGGTACGAACCAACAAATGTAAAAAAGTGCTGGTTTCTTTGGCTAAAGATGTTGGTTTTATTTGCTTGGAAACTTTTTCTAGTGTTGCAACTGGATCAAGAGTAGCAAAAGATTTTTTCTGTCCTTGAAGTTCTATTAGTTTGGCTACAGCTTGACGACGCAAATCATTTAATAAAGAGCTTGGAATAAATGGATTGCCAACTTTATCTAGCTTAAGTTCAGCTAATTGATAAGTTGTATTACCTAATCTTGATAATTGTTCGCTAAGAAATTCTTTGGTTAACTCATAGTTTTCAGCTTGGGCTAAAATTTCAGAGGATGTTACTGTAACTTGAATATTTGGTTTATTTACAAGTTGCCAAGTAATTTCTAGATACTCGCCTATGGAAGCTTTAACAACAACATTTAAGGGCTGTTTTGTAATAGCCGTTTTAGCTTGGGTAAAAGGTTTAGCTATTTTTTCTATTTCTGGGTCATCTGTTCGCCAAACCAAGTCGCCTACACGAATGCGAGTAAAATTAACCGTATTCTTACCAAAACTTAGCTCTGTTTGTCCATTTTTTAGAGCTATTACTTGATAAACTCGTCCGCCTTCTTCCATTTCTTGAGGACTTGACCAATTGGCAGCATCAAAAACTAGCCCATCCCCTGCTTTTAATGGTGCATGCTCAAGTGTTTTTTCTGTTTTGATAATTACTTTATCAGACAGAACTTTTATTACTTTTCCAACAAATACACCTCGATGACGTGGCGAGCGACCATTGACTACAGTTTGATGATTAGTACCAGAAATAAAATATGGCCCAAGTCCGCGTGAATAAACTTGCTCTAGCTGTAACTGTGTTTTTTTAGTCAAACTTGATGGTAAATTTTGGTAAGCTTCGTCTACTGCTTTACGGTAAGCTTGAGTAGTTAAAGCTACATAATTTTCATCTTTGTAGCGACCTTCAATTTTTAATGCTGAGATTCCAACTTTAATAATTTCTGGGATTTGGTGAAGTGTGTATAAATCGCCGGGTGAAAGCAAATAGCGAGCATCTCCTAAAGGTTTAACTTGACCATCCAGGATCATTTCATAAGGCAGACGACAAGCTTGCGCACATTGTCCCCTATTAGCACTACGTCCCCCCCAAGCTTCAGAAGAAAAACATTGACCTGAATAAGAAACACATAACGCCCCATGAACAAAAATTTCTAGCTCACAGTCGGTTTGATTGCGGATTTCTTGAACTTCGGCTAAAGATAATTCCCGTGCAAGGACTATGCGGCTAACTCCAAAGCTTTGTGCTAGCTCAACTCCTGCTGCATTGGTAATGCTCATTTGTGTGCTACCGTGTAGCTCTAATTCTGGTGCAATTTGGTGAGCAAGTTTAGCAATACCAAGATCTTGAACAATAATTGAATCTACATTTGACTCAGCAATTGCAGCAATGGTTTTTGTTGCTTCTTTTAATTCGTGGTCAAAAATTAATGTATTAAAAGTAACATAGCCCTTAACACCGCGTAGATGGAGTTTTTGCATTACTTCAGGCAATTCTTCTAATGAAAAACCAACCTTTGCCCTAGCACTAAAATGTTTTAACCCAAAATAAACTGCATCGGCTCCAGCTTCAATTGCTGCTTGAAGTTGAGGCCAATAACCAGCAGGACTCATTATTTCAGGCTTAGATATTTGTTTTGTCATAAAGCTTCTATATAAAGAGAGTTAAAAATTAGAGTTATAGAAACTTTTTATTTTACTTCTCTAAAAACCAATAAGAAACCTTTGTCTGCTAAATCTATGATTAACCTAAATATTTGGATAAAAACTATTTATGAAATTATCAAATTTATTTTTCTGTAGAAGCTACCAATAAAAAGCACAAAATAAGCAATACGCTATATTCCATGCCTCCAACACTATAACCAACTACAAACCATCCCCTAGCAGCATGTACTAATATAATACCCATAAATAGTTGTATGATAAAGGCGGCACATATCCACTTTTTGAAATAATTAAGTGCCAGGGTTGGCCCTCCTAGAATTTCAAAAACCGTTATGCCCCAGGCTAGCGCAACGCCTAGAGGAAAACCTTTGCTACTAAGAAACCCTCCAAAATCATCTACTGTACCTGCATAAATTCTAATACATCCATGTGCTGTCATCATTAGACTTATTGAAACTTGTAAAACTTTAAGCCATTGTTGAGTTGATAAAAATGGAAATTGTTTCATTATAACTAATCCTATTTTCTTAATAAAATTTACTTTTATTTTATTTGCTTAATGGTACTTTAGTATTGTTTAGCTATTTCCTCAAATGCTTTTCCAGAAAATAGATAAGCTTTATAAGTATAAGCTGGAAACAATCGGAGAAAATAGTTGCGAGTAAAGCAAAATATAGTTAGCTTCAAAAATTCAAAAATTAATAGAATTTTTAACTATAAAGGAAATTAGCAACAATGGCACTTGAGAGATTTGGCTTTATTGTAACAGGAGATAATTTTGAACAATACCAAGGGACAGATAAATTCAAAATGAAAGTTGTTGGTGTAAAATCTCCAGAGGAAGCAATAGAGGTTGCCAAACAAATGGTTAATGAAGGAATTCAATTAATAGAATTATGTGGCGGGTTTAGTCCTGTTTGGGCTGGTAGAATAATTGAAGCAATTAACTATCAAATTCCTGTTGGAGTAGTAGCTTATGGCCCAGAATCAATTGATTCAATGTATAAATTATTTTCAAAATAAAAAAGCCTAAGAATATACTTAAACAAGAGCTTTAATTTTAAGTATTTACAGCTTTTAGCATTGCTTGTTTTGAATCCTTGGCAAACTTTTTTTGAAACATTCGACAAACTGGATAACCAAGTTTAACAATAAAATAGTTAGGACGGGAAAAAGCTAGTAAATCATAGTAAACATTATTGGTTGTATGATCCCACTCAATAGAAAATCGTTCTTCACCTGATTCAGCATGCGCTGGTAAAGTGCCGTAAGCAAAACCAAATTTATCTACTTCTCCAAATTCTTCCAAAGTATAAACAATCCTACAAGCATTTAATGACCAAAAACCTAAAGTATTAGCTAGCACAGCAACTACCTGATCTGTTTCTATAGGTGTATTATCCCAGCAAATTTCTACCCAAGGAAAATCATACATTTTCCAATTCTGTAAAGCTTTTTTTGCTTTTTCAAAAGCTGTTTTTCCTGTACCTAATTTAATGCGATTACGGTCTATTACATAATCTGTTGGAGGTTGATTGCGTGTAGCTTCAAGGTCTTTGTAAGTATAGTTTTTATCTTTTTGTGAAAAAATAAATTTATTAATTATTTCTATAGACGGTTTACTTAGAAAAAACATAGACATCTTTCTTGGTGCAAGATTAGGATCATATTTACAAGCTATGATATTATAAATGGCATATTTTTAGGAGACTTAAAACCAAATTGATACAAGAAGATAGCTCAACATTAATAATACTTTTAGTCTTATTTTCATTAGCATTTATACTACCATTTAATAAAAAACACTTTAAGAATTTAGAAACACTATTTCATAAAATAGCACTAAAAAAATACCTGGTTATTTTAGCTATTGGGGTAATAACATTTTTAAGTAACTTAGCTGTTGCTAAGAGTTTTTACTGGCCTATTCCTACTGTAAATGATGAGTTTGGCTATTTACTGCTTAGTGATACTTTTTGCCAAGGTAGACTTACAAATCCTGTCCACCCTATGTGGATACACTTTGAAGCTTTTCATATTACTAAAGAGCCTACGCGCACTTCTAAATTTCCACCTGGTCAAGGTATAGCTTTAGCTATTGGGCAAAAATTAACAGGATATCCAATTGTTGGTGTATGGCTTTCTATGTCGTTAGCTGTTATGGCTTTGTGTTGGATGTTACAAGCCTGGTTGCCGCCTCGTTGGGCCTTGTTTGGTACTTTGCTATTTATGCTTAAGCTAGGTATTTTTAGCTATTGGACTCAAAGTTTTTGGGGTGGTGCTGTTGCAGTTCTTGGAGGTGCATTAGTTTTTGGGGCGTTACGTAGAATTATTAAAAAACCAACCATTAGCAGTTCGTTATTTTTCGCTCTAGGTTTAGCAATACTTGCTAATAGCCGTCCTTATGAAGGTTTTATAATTAGTTTATGTGCCATAGTATGTTTAGCAGTTTGGCTAATTAAGAAAAAATCTTTTCCAGCTAGTTTGTTGCTTAAACAAGTCTTTTTGCCAATAACACTTTCAATGATCATAGTAGTAATATCAATGGGATATTACAATTGGGTAATTACAGGTAAAGCTTGGCTTATGCCACATCAGCTTTATGAATCAACTTATAATAACTATCCTCTTTTTATATGGTTAAAACCTAGAAATAAGGTAATAGAGTATAACAACAAGGAATTTGAGCTAGTCCATACTACTTGGTTTTCAAAACATTTTAATTCTAATTTTGATCCACCATATAATTTTCTTAGATTATCAGTATATAAAGCCATTTTTTTAACAAAGTTTTTTTTAGATTATGCAATAGGTTTTTTCTTACTTTTTTTATTCTTTTTAGTAAAAAATAAATGGACTCGCTTTGCTTTGCTAAGTCTTTTAATTTTGCTTTTAGGGATTTTGCAAATAGCCTTTGTAGTATTGCCACATTATGCAGCACCTGGGGTTTGTTTGTTATATTTTCTTATAATTCAAGGGATGCGTTATGTTTATAGATGGTCTTGGCATGGTAAAGTAATAGGAAAAAGCCTAGTTTGGTCAGTACTTATTTACTATATTTCTTTAATTTTTTATTTAATTTTAATTGGCATAAACCCATCCACAGTGCTTAATTACGACCCAAATGGAATTGCCCGTTATGAAAGATCTCATTGGGCGTTTGCTCGTGAAAATTTAATTTTAGAATTAAGCAAAGAAGAAAAAAAATCTTTAATTATTGTTAAATACCGTCAACACAATATTCACGAAGAATGGATTTATAATGAAGCGGACATTGACAAAGCAAAAGTCGTTTGGGCTAGAAGTTTAAGCCCAGAAAAAGATTGCCAGTTAATTAAACACTTTAGCGACCGAGAAATTTGGATTGTAGAAATAAGCTCAACCATTGATTCTATTAGGAAAGCAGATTTATCTAGGCTATGCCCTTAAAAATCAACTATTTAGCTTTGTAACGCGCTTTTGTATTGTTTGACTATTTCTTCAAATGTTTCTCCACGAGATTGACGAGCTTTTAAGTAAAATAGTGAATAATAAATGCAAAGTATTGGAGCAATTATAGATGTCACCAAAGCTGTTGCATAAAATCCCATAGTTCCCGCTGCAATGGACATAAAAAATTCTAAGCTATCCGGCTTATTACTAAGGATTTTATATAATGCCCAAATTAAAGTTGTGCAGAGAACTGTTAAATCCATCAAAGTCACAAGTAAGAATGTATTGATTACAGTTTTGCTATTTTTAATTTGATTAAATAGTACTTTTGAGCGTTCAATAGCTTCTTTAGTTGGTAAATTTTCTATAGCTATTATTGGTGAATAAAAAGCGTATTGAGAAAAAATTCTAATTTCCCAATATATTGAAAAGCAAACTGCTGATAAAAATAAGATTAAAAATATCCCTTGTATATTAAACTTGTCTGCTAAATTAATAATCACTCCTACAGTAATAAAAGCTAATGGGATTGCTAGTAGTTTAGTTAATGGGATTGCCAAATCAAAAAGTCTTTTTCTTAAAAATATAAAAAGCGAGCTTATTGGCAAAACATTATTATCAAGCATTTGTACTACAGTAGGTGTCACTAGTCCACCTGTCATCAAATTAATAAAAAATACTGTTGGGATAGAAAAACCAACCATAGTAAGAAATAAAAATACTGGATCTATTGGGAGCCATTTCCAAAAAGGTAATACCAAAAATAGACATCCTGTAAGTATTGTTAAAATAAAAGGTAAAAAACTAATTAAAGAAATAGTTAAAAACTTTATAAAACTATTGCTATAGAGCGAAATAGCTTGGCGAATTATAGCAACTTCTCCTTGAGCATTGGCTTTAAGTGCAGTTGCAAAGGCTGTCGCGCTCTTAGGTCTATCTGCTGGATTTTTAGATAATGCCATCATTACACAGTCAACTACTGGCAAGGGAATATCTTTTCTATTAACTGCTGGTGGAGGCATATTAGTATGTTTATCAATTAATTGATGAAGATCCCCGTTAAAAGGAACTTCTCCTGTAAGCATTTGATAAGTGATGATACCGATGCTGTAAACGTCTGACTTAACATCTAAAGATTTTCCATGGCATTGCTCAGGCGACATATAAAGCGGTGTTCCTAGCACCATACCAACACGAGTTAGCCAAACAGGAACGGTTTTAGGATCAATATTTCCCTGTGTTGCTGGATTAGGCATATTGCCTGCGTTAGTAATATTAGTATTAGGGGTAAGTTGATAAAGTGTGCTTTGGTCTTCGCTACTAGCAGCACGATTAATAGTAGATATTAAAGATTTTATTGAACTAGGATATTTTTCTATAATCTCAAGTCGTTCTAGTAAAGATAGTTGGGTATTTTGAAAACTAGGTAAATCTCTAAGTTTAGCTAGGCCAAAATCTAGCACTTTTACGTTATAGCCACCACGTCCATTAGGCTCTAACCAAACATTATCAGGCTTTAAGTCTCGGTGAATTATTCCGCTTTCATGTGCTGCTTCTATAGCTAAACAAATTTGTTCAACAATATCAACTATTAAATCTAAAGATAGTTTTTTATTTGTTTTTAGGAATTGGCCTAATGTAGAGCCGCTAAGGTATTCCATTACTAAATAAGCTAATTTATCATTAGCTAGTTGAGCAAAACCAAAGTCAGTTACATTAACAACATTAGGATGTCGGAGCCGACCAGTAGCTTCAGCCTCGCGCTTAAAGCGTTCTACAAACTCGCTATAACCCATATATTGAGGAGCAATAATTTTAATTGCTACGGCGCGGCCTGTGCCTAAATGAGTAGCTAAATAAACTGCTCCCATTCCGCCTTGACCAAGCTGTTTTTCTATTCGGTATTTGCTATCAATTATTTGACCAATTAAGGACTCTAGCGACCAAAGACTATTATTTAGAACAGGTGCATCTTTTAGAAAACCAATATCTTGAGCTTCTTCAGAAAAAGCAAGTAGTGATTCTACTTCTTGGCGTAGGGTAGGGTCTTCAGCACAAACTTGATTTAAGTAATTCAGCCTTTCCTGTGTAGGTTGGGCAATTGCTGTATGAAAGATTTCTTCAATTTTTTGCCATTTTTCCATTGTCTTCCCCTTTTTTAATCGCGCGATATAGCCAAGCTCTAGCTAATGTCCAATCTCGTTTTGCTGTTGCTAGGGAAATATCTAATACTTCCGCAGTTTCCTCTAGGGTTAGCCCAGCAAAAAACCATAGCTCAATTAAACGGCTTTTGCGTGAATCTGTTAAAGCCAGTTTGTCTAAAGCTTCATCTAAAGCCATTAAGTCTAAATCTTGTGGATTTGCCAGTCCAATAGCTTCATTAAGACTTACTTTTATAGAATATCCTCCACGTTTTGCAGCATGTTGATCACGAGCATAATTAATTAAAATCCGTCGCATCATTTGTGCAGCAATAGCAAAAAAATGAGCGCGATTTTGCCATTGAACTTGTTTTTGATCTATAAGGCGTAAATACGCTTCATTAACTAATGCAGTAGCTTGAATAGTATGGTTAGGACGTTCACGACGTAAATAACGTGAAGCAAGTAAATGTAACTCCTGGTAGATCATAGGCAGCAGTTTTTCTAATGCCGTTTTATCTCCCCCATTCCAATCAATTAATAATTGGGTTACATTTTTGCTACCAATCATTGAAAAATCTCCTAACCTAAGTTTAAGTGTTCAAGTTATATTTTTCACTTCAATAAATAACGCACTAAAAAGGAAAGAAAAAGCTCAAGAAAAATTCTTTTTATTCGCTTTTAATAGGAGAAACAAAAATGAAAGCAATAGTGATTAATGAAATTACTAAAGAATTATACATTGATGAGGTAATTAAACCTACAATTAAATCTGATGAAATTTTAGTCCAAGTTCAAGCTACAGCCTTAAATCGAGCCGATTTGCTACAGAAAAAAGGGCTATATCCTCCTCCACCTGGAGCATCTCCAATATTAGGGCTTGAAATGGCTGGAACTATTGTAGAAGTAGGAAATGAAGTAACGGATTATAAAATTGGAGATCGAGTTTTTGCATTGTTATCAGGCGGAGGTTATGCTGAATATGTAAATGTTTCAGCTAAATTAGCAATGCCAATACCTGAAAATCTTTCTTTTGAGCAAGCTGCTGCAATTCCTGAAGCTTTTTTAACTGCTTATCAAGCTTTATGTTGGTTAGGAAATTTGAAAGCACAAGAAAAAGTTTTAATTCATGCTGGTGCAAGCGGCGTTGGCAGTGCAGCAATTCAAATAGTCCGTGAATTTGGAGCTAGAGCCTTTGTAACAGTTGGAACAGAAAAAAAACAACAGCTTTGCCAATCGCTAGGTGCTGAATTAGCTATTAACTATAGAAAGGAATCTTTTTTAGAAAAAATATATCAACTAACTGAAAATAAAGGAGTAGATATTATCTTAGATTGCATTGGTGTTAATTATTGGCAAAGTAACATCACCTCTTTAGCTTTAGATGGTAGGTTAATAATTATTGCCTCAATGAGTGGATCACTAGTTGAAAAAGTTAACCTAGCTGAAATACTAAAACGACGGTTGCAAATTATAGGTACAACCCTAAGAAATCGTTCTTTAGAATATAAAATTAGACTTACTCAAGATTTTTTTCAATTTGCTTTAACTCGCTTTGTTAACAATCAATTAACTCCTGTGATTGACCAAATTTTTCCTTGGCAAGAAGTCAATCAAGCACATCAATATTTGGAAGATAACTTAAATGCAGGAAAAATTGTTCTAAAAATAACTAAATAAATAATTACAACAAAAAGTAAATACAAATTTAGTTACTAGTAAACAAACCTGTCAAGCTATTTGACATGACAAATATAAACTTTACATTGCTATAACTATTAATAAATACAATATTTAACTAATATTAATTCACAAAGTGTATACTTACTATACGACCTAGAGAATAACAAATAAAAGAGCTTTTAACCCGCTAAATAAGTTATTAAATAAGTTATTAAACTTCTATTAGAAAGTTATTAAGAAGTAGTTAAGAAATAAACCAAAAATAAAACAATTTTAGCATTTCAACTGCTATTTATAATGCTAACCCATTGATTAGGCAATACTTATCTATTGCACTAATATATTCATTAAGTAATAATTTTTCAGTTATATTACTAGTTTTATAAAAAATTTGTGGCACGGATGTTGATATAGATAAAGGCACAAATCAAATTAAATCAAAAAATAAAACAAGCATATTAGAAAGGGAAATCAAAATGACAAAATTTAGAGTAATGGCAATTTTAATGGCAGTAA
>CAZBMZ010000057.1:0-20965 GCA_964492845.1 uncultured Clostridia bacterium | reverse complement strand
CTTCTGTCCCTCTGGCTGCTTAAAAACTTGATCATCGAGTTTAAGCTAAAAATTTCTTATAAAGTTTGAAAATAAGCGGCTAAAAGTCAAATGGCCGCTTATTTTAATTTTGGCTAACAGAATTAGTAAAACTAGAAGTGTCTAATTTGCCTGAGCGTATTTCTTCAGAAGTATTATTAAATTTTTCTATCTGTTCAGATGTAAGATGATTTCGGAAAGGAGCAAAATTAAATATGTCTTCTCTTAAACCAAATTTATATTGTTTGCCTTCCCATCTGCCCTGCTGAACTAGGGTTGCGGCTCTTAATATTAGATTAGAACTATCATTAATTACACTAGTAATTACTTTTCCTGGAGCAACATCATGTTGATCTTGATCACGTCCTATAATTAATACTTGAGGATATTTGACTATCTCTTTTATTGCTGTAACGCCAGGATGATCGGTATTTATTGAAATAATATCAACACCTTGACTCACAAGGTCTAAGGCTGTTTGAGTTGCTTTATTTGGATCAATCCATGTGTGTAAATACTTAATGCTTACTTTAATATTTGGGTCAATAGATTTTGCAGCTTTTTCAAAAAATACGGCTTCTTCTACATATTGAGGGAAATCATCTCCAACCATATAAGCCACATGTTTGGTTTTAGTCTTCATTCCAGCTATTAAGCCTGTTAAATAACCCATTTCTCCAAAACGAAAAGTAATTGCGCCTAAATTACTGTTATTACCAGAGTAAAAACCATTAACAGCAAATTTAGTGCGGGGAAATTCTTTGGCTACAACTTGGGCAGGTTCAACATATTCTCCTCCATGTAAAATAACAAAATCATAACCTTGTGCTGCATATTTTCTTGCTTCTGTAACAGCAGTTTCAGCAGTAACATTTTCTGTGTAAGAAACATTAGCTTTAAGTTTTTCTTCTACTAGTTTTATTGCTTCATAACCTGCTTGATTCCAGGAATGATCATCAATGGAACCAGCTAATAAAATTGCAACTCTAAAATCTGAGTAAGTTTTAGCGTCTTTAGCCTCTTCAGTATCTATGTTACAGCCTAACAAATTGATGAGTGTAGCAATAAAAAAAAATAGAACTAAAATGGTAAATCCTTTTCTAAAATCAGACATATCCATAACCTAAACCTTGATTAAATAGTTTGTGACAAAAGCATACAACACAGAAAACATATCAACAACATGATAAAAAAACTGTGATATTATGCCACTTTTTATTAATATTTTAAGACAACCCTATAAATTTTTATGCCTAGGGATTTTTATTAGGATAATTATCTAGCAAATGGAAAAAGATTCTTTATCTAAACATCAAAAATTAAATACTAATAAGCTTGCCTGGTATGAATTTTCTATTGCAACACAACTTAGATATGGGTTAGCACTTTCGGTTGTGCTTAGTATATTAATAACAGGAGGATTTTTAATTTATTATAGTTTTCAAGTTCTCCTAAAAGAAACCAACAGATTACAAAAAGAGCATGGCCGAGTTGCAGCCGAAACAATAGATTCATACATAGATGATTTACAAAGAAAACTTAGTTTTTTAGCACGTGTACGGGGTTTAACCAACCTTCCACAAGATGAAAAGCAAAATTTACTAGAAGCCTTGACACGCCATAATGCAGCATATGAAATGGTGGCAATACTTGATAGCCAAGGGCAGGTTTTAGCCAAGGTTTCGCCTTATGGCACACCTACGCCAACTTCTTTTGCTGAAACTCCTTTATTTTTACGCACTTTTAAGAAACATGAAGAATATGTTGAATATGTTAGTTTTGATAAAGATGTTAATCAGCTAGTTACTACTTTTGCTGTACCAATTCATAATTTAGAAGATAAAGTTGATGGAGTGCTTTTAGCAAAAGTTAATCTTAAATTCCTTAATTTTATTGTTTCTCAAACTGATGTAGGAAAAACAGGTTATGCCTATGTTGTAGATGAACGAAACAAATTAATTGCTAAGCGTGGCAGTAGTAGCAGTGTATTTAATTTAGAAGATGTTTCAAATCTAGCATTTATTAAAGAACGCTCTATGCTACAAGCTAAGTCCTTAAATGTTTATAAAGGGCTTAAAGGTGTGGAGGTTTTAGGGGCAATTGCTCCTGTTAGAAGTGTATCCTGGCTAGTAGTGGTTGAACTACCGACGGCGGAAGCCTACCAGCCTATTTATAATATGATATTAACAATGACAATTAGCTTAGTGGTAATAATTGTAGTAGTTATTATATTAGGCTTTCTTTTTTCTAAAAGAATTGTTTCGCCTTTTCAGCGTTTAACAATGGCTGCTGCACAAATTAGTGATGGAAACTTAAATATCCAAGTTAATATCAAAGCTAATAATGAGTTAGGAATCCTGTCAAAAGCTTTTAACGATATGGTCTTTCAATTAAAAGAATCTTTTGAAGCTTTAGAGCATACTAATCAAACGCTAGAAATTCGTGTACAGGAGCGAACAGGGGAATTAGAAGTAGCTAATAAGCAAATTTTAGAACTTAATGACCGTCTTAAAGCTGATAATTTAAGAATGAGTGCTGAGTTAGATGTAACAAGACAGTTGCAACAGATGATTTTACCTAAAGAGCAGGAACTACTCCAACTAGCAGACTTAGATATTGCAGGGTTTATGGAACCGGCTGATGAGGTTGGAGGGGATTATTATGACGTTGTTAAACAAGGCAATAAAATTAGAATGGGTATAGGTGACGTTACTGGACATGGTTTAGAAAGCGGGGTAGTTATGATAATGGCACAAACAGCAATTCGTACCCTGCTAGCTAATGATGAAAAAGACCCTATTAAATTCTTAAATTCAGTAAATAAAGTAATTTATGATAATACTAGGCGCATGAAAAGCCATAAAAACATGACGCTAGCTTTGCTTGAATATGAAGAAGGGATGCTACGACTTAGCGGACAACATGAAGACCTGGTAATTTTACGTAATAATGGCGAAATAGAACAAATAGACACATTTGAGCTAGGTTTTCCTCTTGGTATAGAATCAGACATTAAAGCTTATATAGCACAAACAGACATTAAGCTAAATCCAGAAGAAATAGCTGTACTTTATACAGATGGCGTAATAGAAGCCGTAAATCAGCAAAACGAAATGTATGGTTTAAGTCGTTTATTTCAAGTAATAAAAGAAAACTCTCATTTATCAGCAAATCAAATATGTAGCCAAATAATTGAAAACTTAAAACAACATGTTGGCAAACAAAAGGTGTATGATGATATAACTTTGTTAGTTATAAAGCGTAAAAAAGCTTAATTATTTTTAAGAAAGATGGAAATATTATGGAAGTAATAGATATAGAGATTTTTGGAGATTATTACAACCAAGATACAGATTCTCAAGAATATTTAATTATAAACTTTTCGCCTAGCTCTATCCCTCGTAATAGCCGATGGCGAAATAATGGAATATCTGCTGATTTTTTAGGAGATTACTTTGCTACTTTCTTTCCTGGTGATGAAATTCCTGATTCTAAAATAGGTAAACAGGAAACAATAAAAAGTTCTGTTAGTTTTATTGCTAATGAGCTTTTAGAAAATGCAATGAAATATAGTTTGGTTAATACTAACTTACCAGTAAGTATTGCACTGTATATGTATAATGAAAAAATAATTTTTATGGTAACAAATCACATTAGTTTAGAATCATCAGAAAACTATAAAGCTTATATTAAAGAACTACTTAGCTCTGACACAGATGAAATGTTTACTAAACAGTTAATGAAAGCAAGCTCAGAAGGGAATAGTTCAGGAATTGGGCTACTTACAATAATTAATGATTATGGAGCAAAACCAGGCTGGAAATTTCAAAAATTGCTTAATCCAGCAGATGTAGTTAAACTAACAATTACCATTCAGTTAGAGGTGTAAAACAGCTATGGAGATTAAGACAGCAGATTATTGTGTTCGCTATGATGAAAACTTGGCTACTATCTTTTTTGGCGGTTTTCTAAGATTAGAAGGGGTGGATGCTTACAAAGAAATACTAGATTTATGTGTTAATGTGTTTGATAAACAAAAGCAAATATCTATGAATCTTACGGATTTGCAATTTCTTAATAGTTCTGGTATTAGTATGTTTTCTATGTTTGTATTAAAAATTCGTGACCTAGGGGATGCTAAACTAACTATACAAGGGTCAGAGAAAATTTTATGGCAAACAAAATCACTAAAAAACTTAAAACGCTTAATGCCTAGTATGACGCTAGAATTTATCTAAATTTTATGAGTACATTTGACAACCCTACAGGTCAAGACCTTAAGCTATTAGAGCAAATAGAAATATTAAATAAAGAATTAGCACTGCTACGAAAAACTAACCAAGATCTCCAGATTCAATTAGAAATGACCATTGAACATGGGGATGCAGTCGAAGACCAACTTCATAGCGAGATCCAAGAACGTCACCGCGCAGAAGCAGCACTCCAATCAATCCTAGAAATAGTCTCAAAAAAAAATATGGATCTTGAAATTATCCTTGAAACTACAGCAGAGCATGGTGATCTTATAGAAAATGAACTACGTAAAACTAGCGAAGCTAAAACAGCTTTTTTGTCAAATTTAAGCCATGAACTACGTAGCCCGCTTAATACTATTATTGGATTTGCTCAATTAATGGGTAGAGATAAACATCTTAAGCAAGAACATCATGAAACTCTTCACACCATAATGCGTAGCGGGGAACATTTGCTTAACTTAATAAATGATGTACTTTCCTTAGCAAAAATTGAGTCTGGAAAACTAACTTTAAGTAAACGCCCTTTTAATACCAAAGAATTGCTTAATAGTATTTACAATATGTTTAAGTTAAGGGCTGAGGCAAAAGCTATAGCACTAGAATTTGATATATCTGAGGCATTTCCAGCATATGTTTTTGGTGATGAGAATAAATTACAACAAGTGCTGATAAATTTACTTTCCAATGCTATTAAATTTACTGATCAAGGCAGTGTAAGTCTTTTAGCCGATTGGGTTAATGGACAAGCTAAATTTATAGTTTCTGATACAGGAGTTGGAATAGAAGAACAAGACATAGATTCAATGTTTTTACCTTTTTTTCAAACTGAAACAGCAAGTAAAATAACTGGAAGCACTGGTCTTGGACTAGCTATTAGCCGTAGTTTAGTTAAGTTAATGGGTGGAGATATAAATATTAATAGCAATGTTGGTAAAGGCACGACATTTTCTTTTACTATTGAAATTACTCCATCTCCAGAAGATGAAAATTTAATGGATGAGCGCAAAGTCTTAAAACTAGCCGATGATAGCCGTAAATTTAATATTCTTGTTGTAGATAACAACATAGAACATCAATTTTTGCTTTCTCAACTACTAAAATCAGTTAATTTTCAAGTTGATGTGGCTGATAATGGAAAACAAGCTTTTGATAAATGGCAAAATAATAAATTCCATCTAATTTTTATGGATATCCGAATGCCTGAACTAAACGGAGTAGAAACAACTAAGTTGATTCGTGATAGAGAAAAGACTAAAAATTTACTTTCTACACCTATTATTGCGCTATCTGCTAATGTATTTGAACAAACTAGAGACACAATGTTTTCAGCCGGATGTAATGATTTTATAAATAAACCTTTCCGAGAAAGTGAGCTTTTTAATAAATTAGCGGAACACTTAAAAGTAACTTATATTTATGAAGAGTTAAAAGCTAGCAAAGAAAAAGTATCAATTAAAGAAAGACTGCTTAAATTGCCTACAGAATGGCTAGATAATTTTCAATCTATACTAGCAAAAGGTTTTGTAGAAGATGCTAAAGCGTTAATTAACCAAGAGCGTAACTTAGACCCAGAATTATTTGATGAGCTAGAAACTTTGCTTAAAAACTACCAATTTGATGAAATTGATAGTATTCTTTCTGAAAGACACACAAACTAACTGTTAGGAATTAAGGATGGATCCAAAACGTTGGCAACAAATTAAGTCAATTCTTGATATAGCTTTAGAAAAAGATTCTTATTTAGTAGCCTCATATCTTGACAGAGTTTGTGCAGGTGATAACAGTTTACGTGCAGATGTAGAGTCTTTTATAAAGATGTTTGAAGAAACAAAAGAAAGTAAAATGGACAATGCCATAGGTTTGCTTTCTTCCAACTTAACAAGTTTGACAGAAACTACAAAAGATCAAAGTACTAAAACTTCTAATTACAATGAAATCAATACAACAAATATAGATTTAAGTGAAATAAGTAAAACTTCTAAAGGAACTATTTTAGTAGTAGATGATTTGCCAAATAACCTAAGTTTGTTATCAGGGCTGCTTTCTATAGAAAATTATCAAGTTAGTGTGGCAAATAATGGCCGCCGAGCATTAAAAATAGTTGAGACTCTTTCCCCAGATTTAATATTGCTTGATATAAATATGCCAGAAATGGATGGTTATGAACTTTGCACTTTATTAAAAGCGAGTCCAAAAAGTTCTGCTATCCCTGTTATATTCATTAGTGCTTTGGATGAAGTGTTAGACAAGGTTAAAGCTTTTGAAGTCGGCGGAGTTGATTACATAACTAAACCTTTTCAAACTAAAGAAGTTATAGCACGTGTTGAAAACCAATTAAAAATATTTCGTCTTCAACAAGAATTGCAAAAAAATATTGAAGAATTAGCTAAGAAAAATCAAGAATTGGCCGAAAAAAATCAAGAATTGATTGAGTCTTATAGAAAAGCAAATCATATATTTACAGTTTTAGCACAAGCTTTGCCAGGTACCATATTAGATGACAAATATAAACTAGAAGAAAAAATTGGCTCAGGCGGATTTGGTGCTGTTTATCGCGCTACTCATATTCCTATGAAACGTGCAGTTGCAGTAAAAGTCTTTAGGCCAAGTTTAGGCAATGATTCTGTTAGTGAATTTGAACGTTTTCAAAGAGAAGCTATTTCCATTTGTAGAGTTAATCATCCTAATGCTGTAAATGTTTTTGATTCTGGCATTTCTTCACAAGGTATAGCCTACATTGTAATGGAACTACTTACGGGTCATACATTAGCTAAAGAATTAAGTGAAAAAACAGTAATTTCTTTACGTCGCTGTGCTGAAATTTTACTTCCTATTTGTGAAGTGCTTTCTAAAGCACATTCTGAAGGTATAATTCATCGAGATATAAAGCCTGATAATGTGTTTTTACACCAAACTAGTTTAGGAGAAGTAATTAAAGTAATAGATTTTGGCATAGCAAAGTTAATTAAAGAAACACCAAGCTTAAAATTTAGTGATTTAACGGCTGTAGAAGGTTTTATAGGAACTCCTAATTATATGGCACCTGAGAGAATCCAAAATGCTGACTATGATGGAAAAGCAGATGTTTATAGCTTAGGTGTTATGCTTTATGAAATGTTAGGCGGCAGACGACCCTTTTCATCTAGTATAGGTAGTTCTTTTGGTGTTCTTTCACAGCATTTAAATGAAATACCTCCATCAATTAAATTACTTAATCGAGGTGTTCCAGACTCTATAGAAGTTTTAGTGATGAGAACACTTGAGAAAGACCCAAATTTACGCCCAACAGCAAAAGAGTTAGGCGAAGAATTTCTTAATGTATTGATTGACCTTGAAGCAAACTCTATGCTGCCTTAAACACAAAATAAAATTAAAAGGCCAAATAAATTACTTACCTGACCTTTAAGAAATTTAACCTTTCTAAACTATTTTGATAAAATTCCTAATTCTTGCAATGCTTTTTTAGTCAATTCTACTCGTGCTTTGGGAGGCACTATTTTACTATCAGAAAGATTAATAGCAAAAACGTAAGTATTTCCTTTTGTTTCAACAAAGCCAACTAACCAACATAAAACATTATTTTCAGCTAAAAATCCTGTCCCAGTTTTAGCATAAATTTTATAGTCAGCAGTTTCTTCTAATAACATAATTTCTTTTAAGTTTTTTACTGTGTTTGAGGAAAAAGGCAATTGATTTTTATATAATGCTGTAAGAAATGTTATTTGTTCATTAATAGATATTTGTAGGCTGCTGTTTAACCAAAATTGGTCAATCCCACCAGAAATATCATGATTTCCATAATTAATTTTAGTTAAATAATTAGCCATTTTTTCTGGGCCAATTTTTTTAGCTAATTCTCGGTAATACCAAAGTACAGAGTGCTTAAAAGCAGAACGCAAACTATGATCTCGGTTCCATTCTGAAGAAAAATTGTTTTTTCTAGGATATTTTTCCTCGTCCCAAGTAGTTGTTAAATCTACATTTGTGACTACATTGGTTTCTAATCCTATTAATGAATTAGGAATCTTAAAAGTAGAAAAGGGAGAAAATCTTTCATTACAACGGGTTTCATTATGGCGTTGATAAGAGTTTTTCTGTAAATCATAAACAGCAAATGCAGTTGTTTTGTTATGAAAAACCTTGTTTAAGTCTTGTGCAGTCGCTTGACCGCAAAAAAATAGTAGCAATACTAGTAGACCTAGTAATTTCATCATTTGTTATTTACCTTTCTGATTGATTTTGAGGTGGCAAGCTTAATCTATTGAAGGGAAATTTTATTAGAGGTTCTGCCACAGTTTAGAGTGTGGTAAAACATAAAGTTTGACTAGGAAACCAACGACTAATAGACAGGATTAACAACAACTCTCATCTGTGAATAATACATATAAACTTAAAACTAATTTCTGAATAAGCTTATATTTTTCTATTATTTACTTGAATAAGTTGTTACAAGTGTTCCTTCAATAACTTGGTTTGAAGGATGAGTTATAACTAATTGGTTTTGTTTAAGACCAGAAATAACTTCAGCTTCAGAATCTGTAATATGATCAATTTTTACAGCACATAATTTTGTTAGTTTGTTTTCTACTACAAATACATACCAATCTTTATGTTTTCTAAATAAAGCACTTATTGGTAGTTTTAAGACATTTTTCTTTTCCCAAATTACAATTTTAGCTTCTACTCTATAACCATCTCCTAAAAAATCTGGTATTTCTAATAGATCAGCAATTACATTTACTCGTTGTTCTTCAACACCTAGGGCAGAAATTTTTGTAAAAGCGGAAGGTTCAATTAACCTAACTTTAGCTTTTAATGGGGGTTTGCCTCCCCAACCTTCAATTATTACTGCTGCTCCACATTTGATTTTTACCGCATCTGTTGAAAGTACATCAATCACAATTTCTAGTTTTTGGCTGCTAATTTCTATTAATGGAGTTCCTGCACTAATTACACGCTCATTTTCTTCTACTACTTGTAAAACTTGCCCTTTAATAGGAGATTTAATATTTACACTTTCAGTGTTAGAGTTGGAATTAGTTTCTGAGACTTTTAGTAACATAGCTTTAGCCATTTCAACTTCCGAACTAGCAGCATATGCTCGATATTTAGCTTCTGTTAACTCTTGAAAACACATTTGTTTTTTGTTTTCAAGACGTTCAAAGTCTTGACGGGATATAATCCCATTTTCTACCAAAGTTTTAGAGCGATTAAATTCACGCTCTGCTTGTTCATAATTAACAGTTAGTCGTTTAATGGTTGTGTCAGCTTCTTTTTTTAATTCCTCTGCTTTAGACAAACGAGCTTTTGCTTCGGCTAATTGACGTGAATCTAAAGGAATACTAGGAGTTGGGTCTATTTTAGCTATTATGTCATTAAGTAAAACTTGATCACCACGACGAAGTTTTATCCGTGAAAGTTTGCCTGAAACTGGTGCTGTAACTAAAAACTTATCTTGAACTCGTGTTTTACCTTCAGCCGTAACAACTACTTGCATTGGGCCACGAGTTAGCAACGCGGTTTCTACTTTTAGTGGCTGGGTTTGTAGTGCAAAAAAAATAAAAACTCCTATTGCTAATATAAATAAAATTGAAAATAAATGTTTAAGTAGCTTTTTCATGGCGTTTACTCCCTAGTTTTTAATACTTCAATTAAATCAAGTTGGTGCAACCGCCTTTGGACTATTATGCTTGAAACTAATGCTGCACAAATTGTGATAATAAAACTTACTGCTAAATTATAGCGACTAATGATCAAAGGTAGCCTTATCATTTCAGTATCTATTGCTGTCACAATTAAATAACAGAAAAAATAACCTATTAAATAACCTACAGGAATAGCTATAAATGCTAATAGCCATTGTTCGCCTAACAACATTGTTCCTATTTCCGAAGTTGTAAAACCTAGCACTCTTAAACTAGCTAGTTCTCGGCCTCTTTCAGATAAAGCAATTCTTGCACTGTTATAAACCATTCCTAAAACTATAATACAAGCAAACGAAATAATAATTGTGGTAGAAATGCCCATTGTTCGCGCAAGTGTGTCATTAAAATTATTTAGCACAACTTCTGGCACCATAACACTACTTACTGTTGGAATATTTTTAAGTTTTGCATAAAGTTGTTTTTTTTCTTTTCCATCTATTATTAAGCGTGCGCCATTAATTATTTCACCTTCATTTAACAACTGATTTAAGCTATGCCTGTTTATATAAACTGATAGTCCTAATACTTCATCAGCAACAGCAACAACAGTAACATTGCGTGTTAGCTTTTTCCCAACCAAAGTTTCAAATGTTAGTACATCATTTATTTTTACTTGCAAAATCTCTGCTAGCTTTTTATTTATTACTATTCCATTAAGAGGTATCTCAACAACATTATTATTAGTCTCTGTAATTTGGTGTAGCTGATTGTTAGGATCTAGTCCTAATAATGCTACTCGTCGCGTTTTTTGACCAAAACATAAACGTACTGCTACTGTGCGATAAGGTTCAACTCTCATTACTCCTGATAAACTAGCTAAATTATAAGCTGCTGTAATTGACCTAGGTTCAAAGAACACTACATTAGCATCTTCCCGCTGTGTTTTATCAAATTGAATATAAATAATTTGAGTGATTGCGTCATGAAAATAAAAACCTACAACTAATAATGACACAGACATTGCTATTCCAAATACGGTTAGTAAGGCTTTGAAAGGGTTTCGTTCAAGGTTACGAATTATAATTCTTGTAGAAAGTGGTAATAGATTTTCTAAACCTAATTTTGCTAGCCAACCCGGACGAAACTGCGCTGGGGCCTCTGCTGACATTGCTTCTGCTGGTGAAAGATTAATAACTTTTTTTACTGCACTGATTGTTCCAATTGTAGTTGAAAGAAAGCTAATACCAACAGCACTAGCAAAAACTGCTAAGTCAAATTTATATTGCAAAACAGGGAAGTGAAAGAATTCTGCATAAAGCTCAGTAAGTTTATAACCAAAATACCAACCTAGTCCCGCACCTAAAATAACTCCAAAAGAAACTGCTAATAAACTTAATTTTAAGTAGTGAATAACTAAACTTATGTTGTTATAACCAAAGGCTTTTAATACTGCAATTTGTTCACGTTGTATTGCAACTAGTCGTGATAAAACCAAATGTATTAGAAAGGCTGAAACAGCTAAGAATAGTGCTGGTGTTAGAGTTCCATTAACTTTAAGTTCTGCAATTTCATTTGAAACAAAATGATGTGATCTTTGGTCTTCACGACCATATGCACCTAAACTACCATAGGTTTCTAATAATAAATCTAATTTTTCAATTACTGCTGTTTCATTAGCTTGAGGAGATAAAGATAAAACAACATCATTAAATGCTCCCTGCATATTAAAAGCCGCACCTAAAGCTTGATCACTCATCCAAATAACTGCAAAACGACGGCTATCAGGAAACATTTCTCCCCCACGAATTTCATAAATAAATTCTGGAGAAAGTGCTAAACCAACAATATTTAATTTTGTCCATCGACCATTGATAATTGCACTAATTGAGTTACCTGGCTTAAATTGGTTTTTTTCTGCAAAAGCAACACTAATAATTACTTCATTACGATTATTAGGGCTAATCCAACGTCCAGCTACTAAATGTAAATCATTCAAAATAGGCACTTGTTTTTCTGGAATTGAAATTAATCTGGCTGAACCTGGTTCATTCAACCCAGGAACGTCAAGCGTTACTTCAGCAACAATGCGTGTTTGAACATTAGCTACACCCGGTATTTGCTCTATTGATGATTTAATAAAGTCTGGAGCGCGTTTTACTTGTACAAAAACATTAGCAAAACGATAACTAGAATAATAAGTGTCTTGTGTAACTAATAGCGATTGATAAATATTTCTTAGACAAATAAAAGCAGCAATTCCACAAGCAGCAACTAAAGTAATTGCAATTATTTGACCTCGCATATGTAATAAATCACGAATTAATTTGCGATTTAGCATGCTCATAAAAGCCTACCATTCTAGGTCTGCGGGTCTAGCTTTCTTTTGGTTATAGCTAATATCTACAATTTTGCCGCTTCCTAATCTAATTACTCTATCAGCCATTGCTGCAATAGCCGCGTTATGGGTTATAACTGCTATTGTAGTGCCTAGCTGTTGATTAACCTGCTCTAGTACCTCTAAAACTAACTTTCCTGTCTTAAAATCTAATGCTCCAGTTGGCTCATCACAAAGCAGCACATCAGGTTGTTTAGCTATCGCTCTTGCAATAGCTACTCTTTGTTGCTCACCTCCAGACATTTGCGCTGGAAAATGGTTTAATCTATCTCCTAAACCAACTAATTTAAGAGCTTCTTTTGCTTGCATTGGATGTTGTGATATTTCTGTTACTAACTGAACATTTTCTAAAGCTGTTAAACTAGGAATAAGGTTGTAAAATTGAAAAACAAAGCCAATATGTTCTCGACGAAACCGCGTTAATTCACCTTCATTTGCTGTTACTAAATTGTGATCACGAAAAATTACTTCTCCATTAGTAGGAGTGTCTAAACCACCTAAAATATTTAATAAAGTGGATTTACCACTTCCTGACGGGCCAAGTAAAACAACAAATTCTCCTTGAAAAAGCTCAAAATCTATTGAATTTAATGCGTAAACCTTTACTTCACCCATCTGATAAACTTTTGATAAATTGTGGGCAGAAAATATTACTTCTTTAGAAAAAGAGCCTTGATTCCCTATAGTAATGTTTTTTTCAAGTAACGTGTTTGTAATCATTTGCCCACCTAATAAAATAAAAGTTTAATTTTTTAATGCTTTTTACGGCTCCTTTGTGCCAAAATCCCCAAACTAGCTTTTAACAACCATTAATGTCATCTATTCATATGTCGTACTCAATTTCTATGCCAAGTTTTCAACTTAAAGCCAAAGTAAATTTTTTATGAGTTGATTTTGTGATAACTTCCAAACCAACTTTTGCTAAAGATTAGAACTTTATTTTCAATTCTATTTTATGGAGACTTGATGAGTGTAAATCCCTTAAAACCAGAGCAGTTATATCAACATTGTGATCCAGCAATTTTTCCTTTTAATACTAGTGATGAATTAGAAGAATTAATGGAAATTATTGGTCAAACTAGAGCAATAGAAGCAATAAAGTTTGGGATAAATATTAAACAAGAGGGTTATCACCTTTTCGCTTTGGGTTCTTCAGCTATAGCTAAACAATCTGTGATAAGACATTTTCTTAAACAAAAAGCAAGCCAAGAAATAACCCCTTATGATTTATGTTATGTAAATAATTTTGAAAGACCAACTCACCCTAAACTTTTGACATTGCCTCCAGGCAAAGGATTAGAGCTACATAAAGATATAGTCCAATTAATAGAAGAGTTGTATGCTGATGTACTAGCTGCACTTAAGAGTGATGAGTATCGTAGCCGTAAATCCTCTATCAAGAAAAAACTCAAATCACAACAAGACAAAGCCTTTCAAGCTTTACAAAAACGTGCTAAAGCCAAATCTATTACATTAATGCAAACCCCAGAGGGAGTAGTTTGTGTTCCAACTAAAAAAGGTCAAGTAATTACTCCAGAAGAATATGAAAAGCTTTCAGAAAGTGAGCGTGAAGAAATTGAAGAAAAAATAAAAGTCTTTACCGAAGAATTTATAAATCTAACCCATAAAGAACTACAATGGCAAAAAGAGACAAGAAAAAAGATAAAAGAGCTTAATAAAGCAATTATTTCATTAGCTGTAGGAAATTTAGTTGATGAACTTAAGAAAAAATATATAGGTTTTCCTGCTATTGTTGATTATTTATCAGCAATGCAAAAAGATATGATTGATAATTCAGGTGTTTTTCTAAGCAATGGTAAACCTTCAAAAAAAACTTTCTCTGTTAAAACAAGAGCCTCACAATATAAAAATTTATCATTACTAGCTCGTTATCAAATAAATTTGCTAGTAGAACATAGTCAAAACCTAGGTGCGCCAGTTATTTATGAAAATAACCCTACCTACCATAATTTATTTGGGCATATTGAACATAAAACCCATTTGGGATCACTAGTAACAGATTTTAGTTTAATAAAAGCTGGAGCATTAGAAAAAGCTAATGGAGGCTATTTAATACTAGACGCAGACAAAGTTTTATCGCAACCCTATGCATGGGAAGGTCTAAAACGAGCTTTGTTTTCTAATACACTTAAAATAGAATCATTAGAACAAATAGTAAGTTTAATTAGCACAGTTTCTTTAACTCCAGAACCTATTACACTAAAAATTAAAGTTGTATTATTAGGCGAAAGAGAACTTTACCACTTACTTTATCAATTAGATCCAGAATTCAAAGAATTATTCAAAGTAGCAGTAGATTTTAGCGAAACTATGAGCCGCAGTGAGCAAACACAACTTCTTTATGCCAAAATGATTGCTAATTTGGGTCAAAAAGAAAATTTATTACCCTTTAATCGCCAAGCCGTCGCAAGAATAATAGAACAAAGTTCGCGTATAGTTGGCAATTCAGAAAAATTATCTACTCATATGAAAACTATTTTAGATCTAATGAGAGAGTCTGATTATTGGGCAAAAGAATTTGGTAATAAAATTATTAATGTTAGTGATGTAGAACAAGCCATAGAAAAACAAATACAACGAGTTAATCAATTTCAAGAAATTTTACAAGAACAAATTAGCCAAGGTTTACTTTTAATAGACACTCAAGGGGAAAAAGTAGGTCAAATCAATGGTCTTTGTGTTGTGCAAGTAGGCAATTTTTCTTTTGGTTATCCAACACGTATTACAACTTCTGTTCGTTTAGGGAAAGGTGAATTTATTGATATTGAACGAGAAGTTGAATTAAGCGGCCCGATTCATTCCAAAGGAGTATTAATATTAGCCGGGTTTTTAGGCTCTCGTTACGCGGTTGATAAGCCTCTATCATTAAAAGCTAGCCTTGTTTTTGAGCAATCTTACAATTTAGTAGATGGTGATAGTGCTTCATCAGCAGAGCTTTATGCTTTGCTATCAGCCTTAGCCGAGTTACCAATCAAACAATCTTTAGCCGTTACAGGTTCAATTAATCAACGTGGTCAAGTACAAGCCATAGGCGGAGTAAATGAAAAAATAGAAGGATTTTTTGATATATGTAACCAACGAGGATTAACTGGCAACCAAGGAGTTTTAATTCCATCCTCTAATGTTAAAGATTTAATGCTAAAAAAAGAGGTAATAGAAGCTGTAAGAAATAATCAATTTTATATTTATCCAGTAGAAAATATTGACCAAGGCATAGAACTTTTAACAAGCACAAAAGCAGGTGAAAGAGCCATTGACGGCACTTTCCCAGAGGGAACCGTTAATTATAGAGTAGAGAAAAAGTTATTAGAATTAGCAAAAAAACGCCTAGAATTTAGTCGAATTACATAAAATTATAAGTGGAAAGTTTGTTAAACATAAATATGTGTAATGTTCTAGTAAAGAGTAGAACAAACAAAATAAAAAACAGAAAATAGATAGTTCAGTCTTCCAACAATGGCCGAATGTATCGGTCACAAAGTTGTATAGTTTGAGCTTGACCGCGTGCAGTAGTGCGAATATTAAGGTTAGCTGCTTTTTCATTATCTGCCCAAAGAACACGAATAATTCCATCTTCACCACATTTTTTTACTCGTTTCATAGTTGTATTTTCAAAATGCCCACCAATGATTTCTTCTACTGCTGTTATTTCTGCTAATTTTTGGGCAAATCTTAGAGTATCACTTGGGAAATGATGGGCAGATTTTCTTAAGGAATTTGAAATTTTTTCTTCAGTAGGAACATTTGAGGCTGGTGGATCATTTATTACAACTTCTTTTTGTTTTTTGACGTGATTCCATAAAATTTGACCAGCAGGCGAAAGAAAAATGTAATTTTCTGAATCTGGAACAGAAAGTAATTGTTGAATTCTAGGCTTGTCAGTTTCAGGAATTGATTTTAATCTCTGTTCAACTTCTGTAGTTTTCCGGCAGTCGCTATCAATCCATTCAAAAAAAGGCATATATTCTAAAAGTACATCAACGTTCCAGGTAACTGGCAAAGATGGAAAGGTAATTGGATTTTGAAATCCTTCATAAATGTATTTTACGGGTACTTGGAAAATCATACCAACCATTGTTGTATAAGCAATTTCAGCCTTAAAACCTCCTGTAGCATTAATTACTACTTCTTTTCCTGCTCTTTGAGCCTTATTTATTTCTTCTATTAATATATTGACTAACTGGCGTAACCCATGACTTTCAAATTGTTGTTCATTGTATTCTAAAGGTAGTTCTTTAGAAGAAACAGCTTGATTTTTGCTATGTAAGTATTGCTCTATTGTCTTAGCACAACGGCTACCATCAAGAGTAGCAGTATACAAAAGTATAATTTCGCTGTCAGAAGAAGCAATTTTTGATAAAGAATTAGTTTCAGCAGAAGCTTTTTCTTCTCCTACTTGTTGAAATCGGTGTCTTAATTCTTCATCTGTTAATGTTTCTTTAGATTTTTTCAGATCCCGAACAGCATTAGTTAAAAGGGATGTTCCTGTTGTTGTAATTACAGTTTTCATATCTTCACCTATTAAATTTTATCTTTACTTATTACAGTAGTTTTTTAAGTCTTGATACCAAGTTTGAGGCTCGTACTTCTTTTTATTGACTTCATTAGCTTTTTTTATTAAAGCTTCAGCAATTTTTAACTTGCGATTTGTGTCTGTAAGTGTTTCCCATTGCTTAACATAATTATTATATTGTCCGGGAAAATTAGTGTTTGTTAGAGCATTAATTGCTGTTACTGTACTATCTTCTTGAGGTTTATTTACTTTAAGTTTTTTTAATTCCATTCGACCATAACCGCTAGATGTTTTTGCCCCAACACCTAGTTCTTTTAATGCTTCTACTAATATATCAAAAGTTAGTTTTACCCAATCTTCTGGCCCTGATAATGCAATTAAATAATTTCCTGTAGCGGTAAGAAATGAAATAGGCGTTGTACTGTCCCAATCTGCTGGTGCAATGTTTTTATCTTGATAATAATCTTGGTGGTGTACTGTTATTACATCAGCGTGTAAAGCTTGTTTGTTAAATCCTGTGTCAGGAATATAAAGTGCGTCATAAAATGTAACAAAACCTGCTGCTTCTTCAATATTATTCTTCTCATCTGTGGAAGTGCCAAACACAGTTACATAATTAGGAGAAGTTTTTTCCCAACCTTGCAAATAATTTTTAGCATAACTAGCCGCTACACCTTTTAATGCACTAGCAGGAATATAAGGCACGCCATAAGTATGATGTAGCTTTATGGAAGTTTCTAAAACGCTTTCTGTTCCAAGTCCAACAGCCATACGACCTAGAACCTTAGCTTCACCCATTTGCACATATGAAATTTGCTCTAAAGTTTGTTTCCAACGATGATAAAATTTCTTGTAAATTTCTGGTTGAGAAATCTTTTCTACTTCATCAACTAACTTTGTTTTTGGTTGCTCATTGGCATTTATTGATTCTTGTTGAGTTGTTAGAAATTTATCTAGCCAAAGACCTGCATGGGTAGCTATTGATTTATCTAAATTAACAAGGACATTTCGGCGACTACTCATAACTATTTCCTCTAGTTTGTTTTAGTTATTTGTGTTTAGTTTAATAAAGCTTGTGCAAAACGTTTATACCAAGATAAGGCAGCTAACACATCTCTAGTTAATTTCATATATTCAGCTAATTCGGCTATGCGGCTTCTTTCTAGCAATTTATTTTTATCCATTTCTATAGTTGTTGCTAAGTGGTTTAGCAACAATTTCCAAGCTTCTTCTTTAGCTGCTTTAGCATCAACGAAAGCTAAAGCTTGAGCTAGACCAGCACTATGGATTAACACAGGAAGTTTGTCTGTCATTGTTTTGTATTTACTTTTTTGATCATTTGGTATATTGCTGCTGACTTTTTCATAAGCACTACTTGCATATTTTTGATTTCGTGTTGGCATAGTTTTTTCCTCCTAACTTACTGGGTTACTAATTTGACTGAGCATAGACCATGACCTACGGTTGCTTTACCGCCAAATTGCACAGTTTTGTTAGTTATTGCTGTAATGGCTTCAAAGACTTTGTTTGTAGTTATTTCTGCTTTTTTAGTAGGGTTGGCAATGACTAGCCCAGACAAAATTGTTTCTGTTGGCAAAGTTTCTTCATACCAAAGATTATCTGCTGTTTTTGAATCATCATTTATAACAATTCTGGCTGAAACCTCTGTAGCAGTTTCTAGTAGAAAGCTTAATAAATCGTCTGAAACAATACAAAAACGTGCTTTAAGCATATCTTGCCATTCTGGAGAATCAGCAAAAATTTTTAGTGCTAGCCAATTAGCCCAACTACTAGTTTCTACAGTGTCATTATTGTTGTTACTAAAAGTTAGATCTAAATCTTCTAAATATACCTTGGGAGTGTTGGAATATTTTAAGCAGCTAGATGTTGTTAAACAAATTTGCTCAGTTTTAGGGCTTGGAATTTTATTTGTTATAGAAATGCCCACTACCTTAGCATCACGGACAAATCTTTGTAGAATATAAGGCGAAGTCACCCAAGCAAACGTCCCTACAAGGCTGCGAATAGGCAATAGTAACAAGCGTTGATCAGAAAATTGCACTGATCCAGCATGCTCCATAGTTTGAGAATCTTTTTCATTTCCAGTACCAAAAATACTTTTTTGTTGTTTTTCATCTGTGCAAATATCTCGCAAACTACCTTTTACAGATGAACCAGGCAAAAAAGGTATTCCAGTAGCTTTTTCCCTAGCAATAGGCAAATCAATTACACCAATTCCTTGGCCTGTACCAGCGTGCAAAGGCGATAGTGCATGCACAAAAGCTAAACGAGCATCCATAAAAATTTCTCCTTAATTAAAAATCTTTTGAAATAGTTAAATTTATAGCTTATTTAGAAAAGCTTTAAGAACATCAGTTTCGTTATCTAAAAGTTTAGTTTTGTTGTCTGATTTAAGTATTTGACTAGCTTCAGTTGCATTTAATTTAACTGCAAGGTTAGGCCAGTCTTCATTTTTTTGTTGTGGTGTTCCAGTAGATTCATTTGTTTTTAATTTGACTTGAGCGTTATCTAAAAGACGCTGAGTTCCTTCTAAAATGGCGGCTAAACCTACATAGCCATTGCTACATTTAATTGGCCGTAAGATAAGCGGGCTTGCTAATCTGTCAGATTCAATGCTATTTCCAGATAAAGTAAGCATTGTTGTTCTTGGATCAAAATTTGGGTCATAAGGATTATTACGATTATAATCATCTGGGTTAAATTGGAAAATTATTGGTAAACCAAATGCTGCACGAGGAAATTTATTTAATTTATTTGTTGGAGAATGCGAGCTTGTATGCTGTCCTGTTAAACCCCTTATATAATCAGGCTCGGGCCAACGGCTGCGGCCTGGGCGATTAGGTCTTGAGCCAGGGTTACGTTCTTGGCGGAAATCTCTTAGAGTTCTTATTAGATGACTCCAAACAAGATTAGCTGTAGTGAAATTGGGTTTTGAAGTAGACTTGTAAACTAAGTTTTTGCTTAGATGTGGTAAATCTAAAGGCCATTTTACAACATCAACAACATGTTTTTTAAGTTGTTGGTTAATAAAGCTTTCAAAGTTATTAATTGCTGGTAAAGTTACAGGCTTTTGATCAATTGAAACTAATGAAATAGCTCCAAATCCTCGTCTAGTCCTTGCTCCAATGCCGCCAAAAGTTTCCCATGCCCAAAGAGCAGCTTCTATGTCTGATTGTAATGTTTTTGGATAAGTAATATTTAACGTAAAAGAAATATCATTGAGAATTTCTTTAAGTTGCATGTTTTGATGAAGTTTTTGAGGTCTTAATGGAAATGCAGCATAAGAAGGAGCAATATTTTCTCTTAGATCTATACGAAGTTTTATTCTTCCTTGAACATTTTGTTGGCTTAACTCAAAAGGTTTAACAGCTTTCCCATGTTTTTGAACTTCAACAAAAACTTGTACTTTTGAAGCCGGCTTTTCACCTTTTTTATCTTTGCTAGCGGTTCCCCAAATTGCGTCTTCTGCTTTTTTCATTTGTTCTAAATTTGCAAATGCTCCACCACGACAAGCACGCCACCAAAAACGCAACTGCCCACGAATGCTAGAACCGCGTATTGTTGTTATTTGGTCAGCTTCGCCAGCTTTTACTCCACCGCCAAACAAAGGTGTAATTAATTCATATTTGCATACTTGAGTAATACTTTCTGGTTTGTCAAGCTTTTCAATTTTACTTGGGGCTTTAGGTGCTACTCTCATTATTTCACCTCCATTACTTCGTTTTTTCCTGACCAACTGCCTAGCACAGCTAAACCAAAGCTATCTCGGCGGCTCTGTTCATCATCGCTAATTGCGTTTAACCAGATTTTATCAATCCAGTTTTCTAGGTCTTTTTCATTTGTCGTCTTGTCATCAAATTTTAAGAAAAATACTGTTCCAGCAGGTGCTAAACGTCGTGTAGCTTTTGGTGCGTTATGCTCGAAATCCCAACCAGAAATAACTTGGGGACGCTCTACACGAACCGCTTTAATTTGTGGAGTTAAATTTCCTTCAGGTTTTAGCAAATATTCAGGTTGACATATTTCCTTAAAATAACCTGGTCTGATCTTACGCAGTGAGCATAAATATTGAAAAATAAGTAGGTTAATAGCAAAG
>CAZBMZ010000056.1:0-21136 GCA_964492845.1 uncultured Clostridia bacterium | reverse complement strand
CTGGGTTTAGAACGTCGCGAGACAGTTCGGTCCCTATCTGGTGTGGGCGTAGGAAACTTGACGGATGCTGACCTTAGTACGAGAGGACCGGGTTGGACTAGCCACTGGTGTACCTGTTATCGTGCCAACGGTAGTCGCAGGGTAGCTAAGCTAGGTAGAGATAAACGCTGAATGCATCTAAGTGTGAAGCTCGTCCGGAGATGAGGTTTCCCCAAGAGGCTCGTGGAAGACTACCACGTAGATAGGCTGGGAGTGTAAGTGTGGTGACATACTAAGCTGACCAGTACTAATGACCCATCGGCTTGACCACTACTTTTGCTATTGGTTGTCTTTTGATTAATCAAAAAGGCAATACAAAAAGTAAGTTAAGTGTTGTAGAGCAATGAAGTTGCTTTTGGAAAAGTCAATTAAAAAAGACGCTAAAAAATACCTAAAGAAATTTTTGCTTATTCAAAATCAAAGAAACAAGAGAGTTAAAAAGATATTTACAAGTAAATAAAAGTATATTGCTAATGTTAAGCTTTTTGTTAAATAAAGAGAAAAAAGCTTATAGAAGTTAGCTACAATGACTAACGGCTTAGTTATTGTAAAAGAGTTTCCGGTGACCCTATCGGAGGGGCCACACCCGTTCCCATCCCGAACACGGAAGTTAAGCCCTCTGGAGCCGATCATACTGCCTTCGCAGGGAGGTGGGAAAGTAGGTAGTCGCCGGATTTTACCTTTTTAAATCTCTCCTTTTTTGCTTTCTTCATCTATTTCTTATTTTCTTCAACTTTCTTCAATCTATATTCCTTTATATAAATCATTTTTAATCTATACTTGTGTTTTTTTTATTTCCTTTAATTTATTCATAACTTGTTTCATATCTTCCCAAACTTCACGTTTTTTTTCAGGAACACGTAAGAGAAAAGCAGGGTGAAAGGTTGGCATTACTGGAATACCTTGGAAATCATAAAATTGACCTCGTATTTTGGTAATACCTTCTTTTATATCCAATAAACAAGTAAGAGGAGTTGCTCCTAGAGTAACAATAAGTTTAGGTTTAACAAGTTCTATTTCATTAAATAAAAAAGGCTCACAAGCCGACATTTCATCACTTGTAGGTTTACGGTTGTTAGGTGGACGACATTTAACAACATTGGTTATATAGACATCCTCACGCTTAAATCCTATGGCAGAAATAATTTTCTCTAATAATTTTCCTGCTGCTCCAACAAATGGCCGACCGGTTGCATCCTCTTCGGCTCCGGGTGCTTCACCAATAAACATTAGTTCTGCTTGCGGGTTGCCTTCGCCAAATACTATTTGGGTAGCTTGAGGACATAAACCACAACAATGACCAACTTCTGCGCGAATTTCAACTAATGTAGCCTTGCCTAAAGAACGATTTACGGATGGTTTTATGGGCAACGTACTTATTTTAGGTTTTGGAGCATCCGTTTCAAATAGTGATAGCTGGTCGGTTGATGAAGACATGTTTTTTTTAGCCATATCAGTTAACTCTAAAGAATCTTTGGAATGGTTAATTACACTAGAAAAGTCTGATAGTAAATAGTTACTAGGAATAATATCAGTTACACCAATTTCTTGATAAAACTCTAATTGGTTTTTTATTGCTAGGGTTAAAGCTAATAAATCTTCGATTATAATTTTTTGATTATTCATTATTTTTAGGCTGATGTGTTATTTTGTCTAATTCTAATAAATAGTTTACTGCTAAGCGATAAGAATTATAGTAAAAATTTTGGTTTACGTTTTCACACTTATCATTTTCTGAATGAATATAATTAAATTTGCTAGTAGGTAAGCCATCAATTGTAATAGCAGGAATATTAGCGGCACGAAATGAATTAGAATCAGCCCCAACACCTTGAAGGGTATGATTTTCTAGCGGTAAGCTTTCTTTTTGGGCAACACTATGAGCTATATCTACTAATTCTTTATCTGAGCCATTGACCCAAATTAAGGATTCTGAAAGACCCAAGCATTCTAAATTTATCATGTATTTATGTAGTGCTTTGGTTTTTTCTGAAAGGGAGCGAACATAAGCTTTTGAGCCAAGAAGACCTCTTTCCTCGCTTGTAAAGCCAATAAATACAATAGTGTGTTGGGTGGGAATATCTTTTATAGCCTGATAAATATTAGTAACAGCACAAACTCCAGACCAATCATCTATAACACCTTGACCAACAGCAACATGATCTAGATGTGCGCCAATAACAATAACATCTTTAGTTTGGCCTGGTTTAACTAAATAAATGTTATGTATTGGATTTTCGGAAATATCTATGGCTTGGCGTTGGATTTCGGTTTCTTTTGCACCTGCTTGTATAAAGAGTTTAGCCATAAAATCTTCCCGTTGGCTATTATCAAGCGGGACGCTACAAAGTTCTTCCATTAATTCTTGAACAGAAGCTAATTTATAGGGTTTTAAGTTATTTGTAGAACTAGCTATTATAGTAGGATTTTGAACAGGGTTTTGAGCAGTTGAAATTTTGATAAAAAACAGTGAAAAAAGCACTAAGCAAAAAGAAATAAATACTTTCATGTTTTATCTCAAATTTAAGGATTATTATTAAGTCTTTCTAATATATAGAAAGTTTCGCCTCTAGTAATAGTTTTAACAAAACGCCAATTTTTATCAATAATTTGATTAGGTTTAGCATTTTTTAGTTTTTTTTGACCATCAAGAATAAAAAGTTCTAGGTCTTTTTCTATAGCAATGTGGTATTCAGGCATTTTGTATTGTTCGCTATCTTGACCATACTCAGTTATCAGTTCTTTAAGTATGCTAATACGTGTTGAAGATCGTTTATAGGTTTGACGAGAGATTTCTTTATGTTTTAGCTGAAAATCTAGTTCTGCTTGTTCTTCTCTTAAAAATTCCAAATATTTTTCTGCATCGCTATGAATAATTTCGCCTTGAGCTAAGACAAAAGAGCTAGCTAAAAGACTTAAAAAGATCAGAAAAATAAATACACGTAGAAACATAGGATATTAGCCTAGTCAAAAATTGCTAAATAATTATTCTTCTTCAGAAAAAGGTTGTTTTAAGGTAAAAGTGGGAGCAGATTCAAATTCAGGAGAGGCTTTAATATATTGAAAGATCAAAGCTTCTCCTGCATCACCTGTTTCAATTGCAATTATTTCAGCAAAATATAAGCCATTTGTATGAGAAATTTTTAGTACATCTCCAATATCAACAGCAGTTTGATCGTTAGAAACATAGATACCTATTTTGTGGGGCAATAAAGGTTCATTTTTCATAAAAGTAAAATATAAATATTAAGTGGCAGGTTGTACTTGCCAAGGAGCTTGATCTAGATATCGTTGGCAACTTTGTTTTGCATAAAGTTCCATTCGATTAAACCAATCTAGACCAGGCAAGCGAGCAATAGTTGTATCAATATGACGGACTGTTTTTTGGCCTGGCTCATCTCCAAAAGCATAAGCAATAATAAACGCAACATCGTCATCACTTTTAATACCTGCTCCAACAGGAAGCCAAAAGTTTTTTACCATTAAGGATGTTAATTTTTGGGCTTTGGGAGATTCTTTTAAGCGTAGCATTGCTTTATTGTAGTAAAAACCAAAATGTCTTGCTTCATCGCGCATAATGCGTTCTAGAACATCTATTAGCACCTTATTTTGACTTTTACGGGCAACATTTCTATAACCACTTAGAGTAGTTAGTTCTTGAATTGCTCCCCAAGTTAAATAAACAGTAGTAAAATCAGGAAGAATACGGGAAATAACAGCGGCTCCAATATCTTTTAGAGTTTCAAATAAGCGTTCTGGGCGTTGATAACTTGGAGTATAGTTAGGATCAAGTTTAATGCCTGCTGCATCAAAAAATTTTTGTAATGCGCGACTATGAAAACCTTCTTCATATGCCCAACAGGGGATAAATTCTGCCATATCTTTATCTTGTTTAATTGCACTACTATTAACTAAATCTCGTAAATAAGCGATAGTATAACTTTCTACATCTAACATATAGGTAATACATCTTATTTCTGATTCGGTAAGAGGGTAATCTTTAGCTTTTGACCATTCAATGCCGCTTAAATTTAGCGGGCCAGACTTTTCAACAAATTTATTAATATCAAAAATGGGGTTCATTTATTCCTCCCAAAATACTTTACTTTTAAAAAAAGCACTATTACTGCTAACTACGAAAAGAGTTACCAGTTTAGATTTATAGGAAAGTTTTGATTTTAGAATTGATAATAGAGTTTGACATAGATTTCTATTAGTACAAACAAGATAGCCATAGATCTAGGCTATGTCAAGTCTAGCACTTACTTGTGATTTAAATTTTAGGATAAAGTAAATTATATTGAGCAAAATTACTTTGTATTTATAAGAAAATGTTTTTTAGCTCAATACATTTTAGCTAAAAATAGAAATATCGTTATAGGTAGCTTAATAATTAAACCTATAACGATATTTTAGGCTTAAGCAATATCAATTAGAAGTTAAGTTATATCTAAATCTAAATCCTCAGCAACAGTTAAATTGCTATGATTGGGTTTAGACTTAGCTACTGATGTAGATAGATTTACTTTAGCAGGATTAGTTGCTTTAGGTATATCTTGGAAAAAAGCTTGTTGAAGTAATCGAGCTTTTTCTTGTTCAATTGGGTGAGGATGAATTGCTGATATAGGAGAATGAGACTGGCTAGCACCAGAGATAACTGTACTTTGTTTAACTGGGAAGAGCGACAAAGTTTGTGCAAAGGGTTTCATAAACTTTTCAAAATTTTCAATCACATATGTTTGTTTAGCTGATTCGCCGCCTTGTTGTAGTATTTCTATAGTATTTTTAAGTTGATCCAGTTCTGCTTGAGCGCGACCTTGAAACGTTGCTGCTCTAGTTTTAGCAGAGAGGATAGTTTTTTCTTTTTCAGCTTGAATTGGGATAATCATTTCGGCCCGGAATTTAGCTTGTAACATTTCGACCTTGCGTTTTTCAGCTTCAATTTGAGCTTTGATACCAGCTACTTTTGCTTCTGCATTACGGCTAGCTTGTTCAACACCAATAGCAGAGCGTTGTTTTTCGGCTGCAATATTTACTCTAATTTGTGTTGCTAAAGCCTCTTTTTCATTATTTAACTTACGTACCGTAGTTTCAGCACGTTGACCTTCGCTAGCTTCTTTAGATGCTGCGGTACTAAGGGCTTGAGCTTCACGGGCTTGTGTTTCAGCATTAGCGGCTTGGATTCTTTTAAGAAGTGCAATATAAAGTTCAGGTTCAGTAACTCCATCTAAGCGATGATCTTCAACGTCTGCAATGTTCATAGCAGTAATTTCTAGTCCAATACCTTCAAGATCCGTTTTACAAACACGAATCATATTTTGGACTAGAATATCTTTATCTGTCATTACTTGTTCTGGGGTCATTGTGGCAATAGAGTCTCGTAAATGTCCTTCAATAATGGAGTTAGCAATATAGCGGAGTTCTTCCCATTGATGAGTCATATTTAAGATTCTACGAATAGCATTTTGAATACCCATAGGGGAAGAAGCAACTGTAAAACTTACAGTTGCCACAACCGTTAGAGGTACAATTCCTTCTGCAATTGCTGATTCTACTGTTACAGTAGTAGTTTGGGGTCTTAAATCCATTTTGTAAAAGCTATTAATTAAAGGTAGTACAAAGACCCGACCACCGCGAATAGTTGAAAGGCCGTCTTGACCTTTGCCAGCGATGACTGCTAACTCATTAGCTCCTACAATTTTCATTTTAGTAATTACTTGTGCAAGTAAAGAGATAGCAACTAAACCTATTAAAGCGATAAAAAATCCACCCATAAAGCCTCCTTATTTTGAATCCGTAGTTGTTTTGTTAGTAAGAGCTAAGAGATCACGTACACTAATTCCAAAACCAGCTTCAAAATGCTTTAGGAAATCTACTAGTGCCTCTGGCCCGCGATTAACTACGCCATTAAATCCTTTTTCTGGATCCATCATAACTAAGTTATCTACACCCATACCTTGAACGTGTTCTTGATATGCTTCAAAAAGTTGGGCTAAATGTTGTTGGACAAAAATTGCTGTTTTAGCAGAATCGCCATTTTGAGCAATTAGATTTACTTTTTGTTTTAATAAATCATTTTGCAGTCCTTGGAAAATACGAATAGCTTCGCTTTCACCCTCGGCGCGAATTTCTGCAACACGTTTTCTAGCTTCTGCTTCTAAAGTAACTTGAGAGATATTTTTTAATTGTTGTAGTTCAATCATTGCTTCTTGAACCTTTCTTTCGCCTTCGCTCATTGCTAAAGCAATAGCACTGTCAGCTTCTAGTCTAGTTCTTTCTATTGAAGCATCGCATTCACGGCGAAAAACTTCTAGTTGTTGTTGGGTGGCAAGAATTTTTTCATTTGCTTGACTGATTGCAATCATTTGCCGTCTTGAGGAATCTGATTCGGCTTGTTCGGCTCTAGCATGGAGGCGTGCTTCTTGGATTTCTACCTCTTGTCGTTTTTGAGATAAAGTTTTACTAGCAAGATTAGCAATATAATTAGATGTATCCCAAATTTTTTGTAGTGAAACAGAAACTACTCTCATTCCAAAAGTGCTTAAATCTTGGCTACTATCTTTTAGTAATTCGTGGCGAAAGTGTGCGCGTTCACCATCTTGTACAACTAAAGCACCTGGAGAAGAGCGAACCAACATACTACTAGAGCTACTTTCATCTGTACGGTCTTCTTCCATACCAATTGCTTGTAAAGGTGTAGTTTTATTAAGCGCGCCTCGAAAATTACCTACCATTGTTTGTTGTATTTGTTCTTGAATTTCTCGACGAGATTTACCCATTAATCTTTCTACTGCTGAATAAAGTAAAATTTCATCTTTGTCATCAACACAAACACAGGCTGTAGCATCTGCACCTACAGTAATACCATTAGCAGAATTAACCCCTTCAATTTTTACATTTATAGGTAAAATACTTAGGTCTAAAGTTTGCGCACTTTGTAGATAAGGGACGACATAAGTCCAGCCACCTTTTTGTATACGAAATCCGTATTCTTTACCATTGATAAGGGTTTTAGCACCAGTGACTACTAGGACTTGATTAGGTGGGCAAACTCTGATAACAGACTGTAGGAGGCTTACTACAGTAAAAAATAAAACTACTGCAAAACCTGCACCAAAGACAAAGAAAAGGTCTAATTGAAATAGCATTAAAAAGGGTAAGGCGTTTCCTAAGTCTGATTTTAGCATCAAGACTAAATCCATTGTTCCTCCTAAGTTGTTTAATAAGTCTAGTTTTTAATTAATAAGCTAACCTTAGTTAGCTTAAAGAAAGCCAACTTTATTTTTGTAATTGTGGAGTCGGCTTTGGTTTGGCTATTTTACTTACGAGATGATCAGTTGTGGCAGGACGAACATAAACGCATTCGTCTGTTACTCTTATAACTTCTACGATAGCATCTTTATGAAATGATTCTAAAGAATTTTCTGCTAAGGCATATCTTTCAGCAACAGATTGACCAATATGAATGCGTACTTTACCCATATTTCCATCAGTAATAGGGACTATTACTTGGGCTTGACCTAGAAAAAGATCTTCTGTTTTAACAGTAGAATCTAGGTCTTTTCTTTGAAGTCTAAACATAAATAATCCAAGGGCGGTGCTAGTAATACCTCCTAAGAGTGACCAAGCCAGAGTTGCTAACAAGGTAGAGCCAGTAAATTCAGCTATTAGACCCAAAGGGCCAAAACCAGCACAGAAATAAACAAACATTCTTAAGTATCTTAAAATAGATAAAATAGGCAAGTGGTTAGTATTTGCCGAGCTATGATCAGATGAGTGATCAGCTTCTGCGTGATTGGCATCAACAGAAGCATCATCAACATGAGTTGTACTGTCACCGGCTGAATCAGTTGCTCCATCTGTACTATGAACAAATACTCCTAATAGATCTAAAGCCATTACACCTACACCAAATACTGTAGCAAAAAGATAAGCTAGATGAAGATATGCTGCCATAATATTACCTAATATATTGTTGTTAATATATTAAAATTACGAGTTAACCAAATAAAACAAAGTTAGAAAGTCTGTTAATTTGCCTAAAGTCTAGCATAAAAGGTTATTTTTTATTTTGTAAAATCACTTAAAAAATTTTTACTTTACAGAAAAATATAATTATATAAGGTTATCTAAATATAAGAAAAAGGTAGGGGTAATAGATTTTAATAATATAATTAATAATTTAGCAATAAAAAAAAATTTGTAGATGGATAATTAAAACTTGCAGTTTAAGTTTTCCTAACAGATACTTTGTTTTTATTGCTTACAAATTGTTAACAAACCATAAAAAGCTAATCAATTGCACAAAATTAAAAAGGGTGGTGCTATGAGAAAAAAGTTTTTACGAATTTCAGTCATATTTACAGTTTTATTATTAATTCCAGTAGTGTTTTCTTATAAGGCATTTATGTCTGGTCACAAGGGACATTTTTTGTTTTTTCCTGCCATGCCATTTCAAACTAGTTCTTTAGTATTAGTTGGCCCGGATCAAGATCCTAATCCGGTGTTAAATGAAGGTAGGCAGATACAGCTAAGGTTATTAACAAGCAATGGGCAGAGCGTAACAGGAGCTACTTTTAGTTCTGATAGCCCAGATATTGCTAATGTAGATGTTCAAACAGGCATGGTATCAGGTTTGCAGCGAGGCTATGCAACAATTACAGCAAGAATGGGCAGTCAAAGTGTATCAACTTTTGTCATAGTAGCTAGAGTAAACAATAGTAGTGCTATAAAAGTACCAGGTGATACCAAAGTAGATGCTCAAGGTTCAATATACTTAAGTGATCCTGTAGCTAATGTTATTTATAAAAAAAATAATGCTAATGCACCAGCACAAGTTTTTGCTGGTCGGATGGGAAATCGTGGAAGAACAGATGGCGAACGTACACAATCACTTTTTGCAGGCCCAACAGCAATTGCTGTAGATAATCGCCCAGAAGGTGGAACCTATGTTGCTGACACATTAAATCATAGCATTCGTAAAATAGGTTTTACTGATCAAGTAGTAACGGTATTAGGAAATGGTAGCCAAGGAATTAATAATGATGATGTAACTTCATTTGACCAAGCTGCTTTTAATGCACCTCAAGGTATTGCAATTGATGCTGGGGGCAATGTTTATATAGTTGATACAGGTAATAATGCTATTTATGTAGCAAATTTTGATAAAAAAGAAGTACGACTTTTAGCCGGTCAACCAGGAATGTCAGGAAAGGCTGATGGTCAGGGTCGAGAAGCGTTATTTAGCCGTCCTACAGCTATTAGCGTTCAAGCCAGCAATACTAGTTTTTTTGGTTCACAGCAACCTGTTTTACTGGTAGCAGATACAGGTAATGGGCGAATTAGGTCGGTTTCTTTAGATGGTAAAGTAAGGACTGTTGGGCCAATTGCGCAAACGGCTACACAAGAAATTGAACCGCTTGTAGATAATGAATTTGAATTTAATGAACCTACTTCAATAAGCGTTGATGGAGTTGGGAATATTTATGTAGTTGATAAATCGGGAGCAAAATTAATTACTGATAATCCAAATCAACGTCAAATGGTTTCACTTGCTCAACCTGGAGTAAGTTTTGGTCAAGCTGCTAGTGTGGTAGTTCAAGGGACACAAACCTTTGTTTTAGATTCAAATGCTAAGGACAATTCAGAAGCAGTAAAAGTTATTACTATTGGCGCACCTCAAATTATTAATATGACACAAGATAGTGACCGTTTAGGAGGTGGGACGGAAATCATAGTTACAGGTAAAAACTTTGCTCCTGAAAGCGATGTAATTTTAGGGGACAAAGTTGTTAATGCAACAATAGAAAGTTCAACTAGACTTCGCTTTACCGTTCCTAGTCAAGATGCTCCTGGAATCAGGACGCTTTCAATTCGTACTCGTGGCGGAGTAATTCAAAGACCTTTTAGAGTTTTCTCAGATCCATTTGACGGACTGCCAAACGGGAACATTACTACTTTTGCTGGTGGTATCCCGTTTTTAGGTGATGGAGGTAATGCTTTAGAAGCTAGCTTAAATCGTCCAGAAGGTATAGTAATTGATGGGATGGGTAACACCTTAGTTATTGACTCATCTAATCATCGTATTCGTTCTATAGATAGCTCTGGGGTAATTACTACTATTGCTGGTAATGGTGTTAGAGGTTTTAGCGGTGATGGAGGATCAGCCTTAGCCGCGAGTCTAAACCTACCTAAAAGTATTGCAGTTGATTCATCAGGAAATATTTTTATTGCTGATTTTGGTAATAGCCGGATTCGTAGAATTGATGCTATTACTGGAGTAATTTCTACAGTTGCTGGTAATGGAGTAAATGGTTTTAGTGGAGATAACGCTTTAGCTACAGCAGCATCACTTAGGTTTCCTCAAGGGGTGGTGATTGATAGTGTAGGCAATATTTTAATTGCTGACACAGGTAATAATCGAGTCCGTAGGGTTGATGCACAAACAGGGATGATTTCAACAATTGCTGGTACTGGAAGCGGAAATGTTACAGGGGATGGAGGTTTAGCTTCTGCTGCTGCAATTGGAGCAGTAGAAGTTATAACAGTAGATTCGGCTAACAACATTTTTATTCTTGGGTCGGCTAATAACCGGATTCGTAGAATTGATGCTGCTAGTAGAAACATTAGTACGGTTGTAGGTACTGGAACAAAAGGCTTTAGCGGTGATGGAGGGCCAGCTACCAACGCTCAAATAAATTCGGCAGAAGATTTTACTGTAGATATTTCAGGAAATATTTTTATTGCTGATAGTGGTAATAGTCGGATTCGCAGAGTAGATGCTAGAACAGGTGTAATAACTACGGTTGCTGGTAGTGGATTATTTGCTTTTGGTGGTGATGGAGGGCCGGCTACAAATGCTACTTTAAATGTTCCTAAAGCTATTGCTGTCAATGGTTTAGGTGCTTTGTTCATTGCAGATACAGGAAATAACCGAGTTCGCCAAGTTTCTTCCAGCGGAGTAATTTTAACAGTTGCAGGTAATGGTACTAGTAGTTTTACACCAAGAGGTTCTATTGCTGACACACGGTTTGATTATCCAGAAGCAATGACAATAGATAGCAATGGAGTTATTTATGTTGCTGATACTTTTAATAATCGGGTTGTGTTACTAGATATAAATAAAGGGCTTGCTGATACACTTGCTGGAGATGATGATATAGATCCTGAAGAAGAAGATGATGATTTTGGAAATGAATTTGATGAAGATGATGGTGATAATGATGATGATGACTCAGGAGACGATGACGATGGCGATGACGACGGCGATGATGACGATGATGACGATGATGGCGGTGGTGACGATGATGACGATGGTGACGATGATGACGATGATGACGATGGTGATGACGATGATGGCGGTGGTGACGACGATGATGGCGGCGGTGATGATGATGGTGATGATGATGGTGGTGGTGACGATGATGGTTCAATGGATGATGAAATCAGAGCTTTAGTTGATGAAGCTTTGAATGTTAAATTAAAATTTCCTCGAGGAATTGCCCTAGATGAAGATACGTTATATATTGCTGATACTAGTAATAACGTAATCCGTCAAGTAGATTTGGCTACAGGTAATAGTACAATCATAGCTGGGACTGGAATGGCTGGTTTTGGCGGGGATGGTGCTGATGCTACCAAGGCACGGTTAAATTCTCCTCATGGATTAGTTATAGATAATGATGGCAATTTACTAATTGCTGATTCAGATAATCGCCGGATTCGTAAACTTGATTTCTCAACAGGATTTATTACTACAATAGCTGGGACGGGAATGGCTGGAGCGGCTGGTGATGGTGGACAAGCTGGAATGGCTCAATTGACTTTCCCTAGATCTTTAGCAATGGATGGTAATGGAAATTTATTTGTAGTGGATAATGATGCAAATAGGGTGCGTAAAATAGATAGAAATGGTGTAATTACTACAGTAGCAGGAAATGGTCAAGCTGGCTTTAGTGGTGATGGAGGGCCGGCTGCTATGGCAAGCTTAAATTTACCGAAGAGTATTATAGTTGATGATAGTGGTAATTTATTTATTGCTGACACAGAAAATGACCGAATTCGGCGAGTTGACGCGCAAACAGGCATAATTACTACAATAGCTGGAACTGGAGTTACAGGTTTTAGTGGTGATGGTGGTAATGCTACACAAGCAAGATTAAGTAGTCCACATGGGTTAGCTTTAGATGATGATGGAAATTTATTTGTTTTAGATACTTTTAACAATGCGATTAGAGCAATGAAAGTTTCTCTTGGTGGGCCAAGTGCAGCAGATTTTTCCTTAACAGTTAGCCCTGCATCACAAAATATTCAAGTTGGGGGTTCTGCTACTTTTAGAGTTGGTTTTAATCCTCTAAATAATTTTAATGGTTCTGTTACCTTAAGTACTTCTGTTGTACCTGCTAATAGTGGTATTAGTCTTATTTTAGGGCCAACCAGCATAAGCACAGGTCAAACTGCTACCATAGGAGTTAATGTTTCAAATACAGCTACTACAGGAACCTTTAATATTGCTGTTAGTGGTCAATCTGGAACAATAGTCCGTCAGGAAATGATCAGGCTTGTAGTAACGCCAAAACCAGCAGGCGATTTTGCTTTAGCTGTTAGACCTAATGTTCAATCTGTCCCGTTAGGTGCTGCAACTAGCTTTACTGTCAATACGCAAGCAATTAATGAGTTTACAGATACTATTTCTCTTAATGCAAATGTAGAACCTGCTAATAGTGGCTTAAGTGTAATGTTTTCAAGTAACAGCGTAAATGCTGGTGGTAACTCAACTTTAACCATTAATGCAAGTGCAAGTGCTACATTAGGTGATTTTAATGTCACAATTAATGGTGTAGCGGGTCAAATAGTACGTAGTCAAGTTGTTAAGCTAAGTGTAGTACAAATGCTTAGACCTCCAAAAATTACTCCTATTACTGACCAAATGGTTAAAGCTGGCGATGTAGTAAATTTAGCAGTTACAACAATGGATGTAGACCCAGCAGGTGTAATGCTTTCAATAGTTTCTGCTCCTGGCTATGTTGCTTTAACGGATAATGGCAATGGTAATGGAATGATTCGTATTGCTCCACTTATGAATGCTCAAAGCGGCACAGTAACATTACGCGCTATCAATTCAGGTGGACTAGTTGACCAAATTAGTTTTCAAGTAGTAATTGCAGGAGGTGTAAACATCACTAATGCAACATTTGCTAAACCTGTTTTAACTATTTCAGGTATGGGATTCCAAACTTCAGGTGCAATAGTTAGAGTAAATGATGTTGATGTAAGCAGAAATATTAGAAGCCAAACAGATACTAGAATTGAACTAAAAGGAAATAAGAAGAAATTAAGTCTTAAAAAAGGTCAAAATACAGTGGTAGTTGTTGTTAATGGAGTAGTTTCTAATAGTGTGACTTTTAACTTTTAGACTTTTATAGTTAACTTTTGAAGTTTTTGTATTAAGCCCAACAAGATTGTGTTGGGCTTAATATTTTTACAACTTAATATAAAATTTTACTAGTTTGTCAAGAAAACTTATGTCATTATCAATAACCTTTTTAAGTGCAAACTTCATTATTAAAGAGATTCTTTCTGTGTAGAAAGGAGATTTTTATGCAGCATATGTTAAGAATTGAGTGGATGCCTAACTCCCCATCAGGGCGGCAATGGTGGGTTTATTCTTATCCTTGTGGTGCTGATGGATTAATGCTAAAAGGAGGTAATGTACCAACAGCTAACATTATTGGTCAATATGAAAGTATTGAAGCAGCTAAGGCGGCTCATCCTACAGCCCAAATGTATGAAGTTACTTCTAGCCCTAAACAAACCAATAAACACAGACTAGTAGACAAAAAAAATGCGCCGTCTTAAACAGGCGCGGTTACTTAATATTGAGCAACTAGTTATGCTATTTACTTTATCAAACACTGTGCCATAACTAATCATAACTAATGGTTGTCCAAATCTGATTAAAAATATTGAGGTTAGAGAAATTTTATTTTTTGACTAAAAATAAATAATTCCTTTTTTTGTGCGCTTATGGGACTAACAAATCCCATTTTGCTAATTCTTTGGACGAATAATTAAAAGTAATAAACCTCCAATAAACTCTAAGAAAAACACTGGTAAAACTTCATTTCCTGGCACCCCATCTAAAATTATACTTATTAATCGTCCAAAGGTTTGACCTAAAATTAAAATTGCTCCAAGGTCTGATAAAAGAGCATTTTTAATATTTTTAGCTGCTACAATTAGTAAAATAGCTGTAGCAAGCCAAACACCAACATAAATAGCACGAAATTCATTTAATCCATTGATATTAGCTAGAGTATAACCCATTTGGCTAGCCATTTTATGAGGTATAACAAGTGCTGCTACAGCGACCAAAATAAAAACAAATGCTGCTAAAACTAAAATAATTTGTCGGGCTAAGTTACTTTTAATCATATAATTATAATAAGAAAAATAAAACTATAGAAAAACTTACTAAATTTAAGTAAATTACTATAAATAACTACTAATTAGCAAGATATAAGAATATGTTTGACAACTAAGCGAACAAATTTTTTATATAAGCCGTATAGTTGCTGGTTTTTACTTATTTCTATTTCTATAAATTTAGTATTAAGAATAAAGAGGTAATATTATGTATTGTCCAAATTGTGGAATAGAATGTATTGAACAAAGAAATTTTTGTAATGGATGTGGAACTAATATAGGTGTTGTAAAAAAAACAGTGTATCTTGCAAAAAATTTAAGTACAGATAATTTGGAAAATCTAAAACAATCGTTTGTATTAGAAAAAGAATGGAATAGTTTTTTAAGTAAAGGTTTAATATTCATTGGTTTAGGACTTTTATATTCTTTAACTATTTTTATTGTGGGATTTATTATTAAAAAATATTTTAATGATGATGTAGGCAGATTACTAAAGGATTTGTCAATTTTTGGCACACTATTTTTACTTATAGGAATTATGATTGTTAGTTATGGAAGGATAAAACTGCGTTCTAAAAACACTAATTTAGCAATGACCGAATTGCTTTTAGCTGAAAGCCAAAGTAGTAATGAGCCTAAAGCAAAAGAACTACCATCAGGAGAAAAAGATCTTAATTTTAATGTTTATACACCTCCTAGCGTCATTGAACATACAACAAAAGAGTTAAGACAAAATAGAATTAAATAAAATTTAAGCTTGTTGGTTATTTGCTAGATCGATACTTTCAATAGAACTTGAAAGCAGTTGAATAATACCTTGACGAGTTTCTAGTTCTAAACTCCCATCAAGACTAGTAGCTTTACTATAACGTAGCAAAAAGCCAACAAGCTCGCGGCCTGTAATAAGACGAACTTGCACCATTTCTTGCACTTTTAAGTAACTACAAGCTTGATTAAAACTCCCACTATCCATAAATAAGACTCCAAAAAATAATTAAAAATAGGTAAACTCTTTTTGCATATTAGCTTGGTTATTTAGCTTTGCCAATTAAGGAGTGATTTTTCTATGTCTAGTTATGGTTTTGTTCGTGTTGCTTGTGCTACACCAAAAATGAAAGTTGCAGATGTTAGATACAATTTAGCGGAAATGTTAAAGATGTGTGAAAAAGCGGCAACAGAAAAGGTGCAAATGTTAGTTTTTCCAGAACTAGCAATTACTGGTTACACTTGTGGGGATTTATTTTTCCAGCGAGAACTCTTGCAAGCAGCTAGGGAAGCTTTAATAGAAATGGCTTCAACTACTAAAGAGCTATCAATGTTAATTTCTGTAGGCTTGCCAATTTCAACCGATAACCAGCTTTTTAATTGTGCTGCTGTATTACATAAAGGAAAAATTTTAGGTGTAGTTCCTAAAGTACGAATTCCTGGTTATAAAGAATTTTATGAACCTCGTTGGTTTGCATCGGCTAGACGTGTAATTAATCCAGAACTTTACCTGGCAGGAGAAAAAATTCCTTTTGGTGCAGATTTGCTATTTAAATCAACTAACAACCCTAATTTTGTAGTGGGAATAGAGATTTGCGAAGATCTTTGGATGCCTATCCCGCCTTCGTCACATATGGTCTTAAACGGTGCTACGGTAATTGGTAATCTTTCTGCTAGCAATGACATTATAGGAAAAGCCGAATATCGCAAACCTTTAGTTGTACAACAATCTGGGCGGGGAATTTGCGCTTATATTTATACTAGTTGTGGAGCGCATGAATCAACAACAGATGTGGTTTTTGGTGGGCATTGTATGATTGCAGAAAATGGTTCAATGCTTGCTGAGTCGGAACTTTTCCGACGTGATAGCTATTTGACCATTGCTGACATAGACTTAGAGCGATTAATTAGAGAAAGAGAGATGACTAATAGCTTTGGGGAAACTATTCCTGATGAATTAGAAGCTTTTCGAGCAATTTATTTTAATAGCGAACCGCTAGATTTTACAAACACTAAGCTTAAACGACATGTTGACCCACATCCTTTTGTGCCAGGCGATGATGCTCAAAGAGATCATCGATGTCAGGTAATTTTTAATATTCAAGTAGCAGGTCTTGCCAAACGTCTAGAACATTTACAGCATAATTTTGGCTTAAAACAAGCTGTAATTGGCATTAGCGGCGGGTTGGACTCTACTTTAGCCCTACTTGTAATGATAGGAGCTTTTGACTTACTTGGTATTTCACGAAAGCAAATTTTAGCAGTAACAATGCCTGGCTTTGGAACTACTGGACGCACAAAGTCAAATGCTGTTCGACTTTGTGAATCGCTGGGAGTTAGTCTAAGAGAAATTTCTATTGTTGATAGCGTGATGCAGCACTTTAAGGATATTGGGCATGATCCAAATACTCATAATCTTACTTATGAAAATGCTCAAGCTCGAATGCGAACTTTAATTTTAATGGATTTAGGGTTTGTAATAGGCACAGGTGATTTATCAGAGCTTGCATTAGGTTGGTGTACTTATAATGGTGATCATATGAGTATGTATGGAGTTAATGGAGGTATTCCTAAAACTCTAGTTCGTCACTTAGTAAAATGGGTAGCTGACAGCAAAATGGATAAGCCGACACAAGCAATTTTACACGATATTTTAGACACACCAATTAGCCCAGAACTGTTGCCGCCAGATGCTAGCGATAAAATTGTACAAAAAACCGAAGAAATCATTGGCCCTTATGAATTAATAGACTTTTTTATTTTCCATACTTTAAGAAATGGCTATCCAGCCAGCAAAATACATTTTTTAGCTAAAATTGCTTTTGGAGAAAAATATAAATCAGAAGATTTACTAAAATGGCTAGAAAGCTTTTACCAACGCTTTTTTGGACAACAATTTAAGCGTAGCTGTTTACCCGACGGGCCCAAAGTTGGATCCGTTAGTCTTTCACCACGTGGAGATTGGAGAATGCCAAGCGATGCTGTGCCAAGCGTTTGGCTAGAAGCCCTAAAGATAATAAGTAGTTAATAGTATTTAGGTATTTTAAGTAACTTGCTGACAAATGAGAATATATCATGATAAGAATATACTTAGATGTGTGTTGTTTTAATAGGCCATTTGATGATCAATCTCAAGATAGGATAAGATTGGAAGCAGAGGCTGTTATATTAATTCTAAACCATGTTGAAAATGGTGACTGGATACTAGTTGGTAGTGACATAATAGACTATGAAATTGAACAAACCCCTAATTTGGACAGACAAGATAAAGTTAAATTCTTAGTAAAAAGTATTAAGGAAAAAGTTAACTTTGGAAAAAAAGAAATTGTTCGTGGTCAAGAATTAGAAAAAATGGGGTTTAAGGCAATTGATTCATTACACATAGCTTGTGCAGAAAAAGCAAAAGTAAATATATTTCTTACTACAGATGATAAATTATTAAAACAGGGACTCAAAAACAAAGATAACTTGTTTGTAAAAATAAAAGATCCTTTAACATGGTTGACGGAGGTAATTATATAAATGAGTTCTGAAAGAAAAACTTTAGCAGAAATCAGACAAATAGGAATAGAAGTGTTAATACGTGAACTAGGACAAGTAGGAACACTACGATTTCTTAACCAATATGAATCTGGTTGGGGAAATTATTCTCAAGAAAGACATAATTGGTTAAAAGATGAAAATGTTGAAACTTTAGCTAATAAAATTAAAGCTTTTAAGAAGAAATAGCCTTAATCTATTTCCAGCTTTTAGCTAATAAATACCAACCATATTTATTTTCCCATTTTTTGATCAAGCTATCAGGAACAAGATTTTGTAAAAAGCTAAAATGGGTTTTATCTAAATGAAAACAATCGATTTGTACTTGAGAAAATTGTTTTAGTAAATTTTGAAAATCTTTGCGGGAATAAAGTTTTACTAAAGGTCGAGCATCACTATTTTCTCGGTATTCAATACGAGAAAGTGTATCTTGGTAGGATTCTTTTAAAAATCTTCTATGGAGCAAATATCCAGCAATTACGCAAAGATGAAACACAGAAGTTTTATGATAGACGGCTAAAATAGCTTGTCCACTGGGTTTAAGTACGCGGTGGATTTCACTTACAGCTTTTTCTGTATCTGGTGTATGGTGAATAACGCCAAATGAATAAACTACATCAAAAGTATTGTCTTCAAAAGGTAAAGATTCAGTGTCGGCAAGCTGTAAATTTGCTGGTAAATTATAGAGAGCAAAGCGGCTACGAGCAATTTCTAGATGTTGTGGAGAAAGGTCAACCCCATAAACTTTTGCTCCAGCAGAGGCAAAGCTAAAAAGGTCTGTTCCCATACCAAAACCTATTTCTAAAACACTTTTGCCGTTAAATTTTTCAAATTCAATAGCTTGTTTCATCCATGGAGCATATTCTTGATAACGATTATGGTCAATTTGCTGATAAAATTCGCTAGTTCCAACACTTAGACCTTTAGCTGCCAACATCCCACAAGGGTCATTTGTCCATTGTTTTACGGCTTCTTGCTTTGCTTTGTGCATTTTTATTTATCACCACAGAAAATAAATTAATAAAGTTAAGTTAAAAATTAATTTTGTATCGTTAAGGCTATTGGCAAAAAGGAAAAAAGCTGCTAACTTCCCTATAAATTAAGGCAAGTTTTATCCAATCGGCCAAACTTTTAATATATTAAACAACAAGGAGCAAATTATGGCACTTGATAGCGATAATAAAAAGCCAACTAATCCATTGGCTGTCCTATGTGGTCTTGCAATTGGTTCTATGCCAGCAATGTTGCAAATGCCTGTAGTTGGAAAAATACTACTTTGGTTACTAGGTAATTTCTACTTTTTGATCTTCTATCTATTTATGGTTTATCTACCCTGGATGATAGGAAGCCTTTTTGGTAGAATAGTTGGCTTACCAGTATTAATACCAACAATATTTTGTGTTTTTTATTGGGGAACGCTAGGTTCTTTAGTAGGCAATCCTAAATATTCTAAAAAAGCTTGGTTTTACATTATGATTGCGCATGTGTTTGTGCCGATGGTCTTTTTGCTTAATGCGATTCGTTTTTCTGAAAATGAAAGCTTTTCTATTAGTAGTTTATTTAATGTAATACAAGTATTTAGCCAAATGCTTGGACAATAAAAATTTTTCATTTCGTTTAGAAATTATTTTGGGGATAAATTTGTTTATCCCCATTTTTTATTAGTTAAGAAATAAAAATTACACAAAATCTAAAAAATAAGGAGTAGTTTTGCATATCTTGCAAACCATCTGTTAGCCTTAACTATTTTAATTTCTAGTAAATAGCTTTTGGTACAAAATTTGTTTAATGCTAATAAAAATTTTATTGTTAGGAGAACAAAAAATGCTTTTACTAGAAGGACGACTAGAAAGAGAAAATAAAACTGTTAAAGCAATGATTGAAATATATTGTAAAGAAAAACATAGTAGTAATATTACTTCTTGCTCCGAATGTAAACAAATTTATGATTATGCCTCTTATCGCATTACACGTTGTCCACATAAAGATAAAAAACCTTCTTGTGCTAAATGTGAGATCCACTGTTTTAGTAATGTTATGAAAGAAAAAATTAAGCAAGTAATGAAGTTTTCCGGGCCAAGAATGCTAATCTATCATCCGTTACTTTCATTATTTCACTATTTTGATAGTTTAAGGTCTGGTTCACTTAAAAAAGTAATTTAAGGATTTTAAGATTAAATAAAAAGAAGCTAGCAGTTGCTAGCTTCTTTTTTAGAACTTCTTTTACCGATAGATTTTAACTTTATCTAAAACCTACCCGCTTGAGTAATAGTAAAGGTTTGTCCACCTACAGTAATTGTTCCTGTTCTTTGAGAAGCAAGATTAGGAGAAACTGAATAAGTAACTATGCCATTGCCAGTACCATTAGCACCAGATGTAATAGTAATAAATGCAGCATTACTTACAGCAGTTCTAGCACAAGTTGAACTACTTGCTGTTACTGTTATACTTCCAGCACCGCCTCTTGATGTAAGTGAAGCACTTGTTGGGTTTATTGTAAATGTACAAGCACCACCGCCGCCGCCACCAGTACCAGCTTGAGTAATAGTAAAGGTTTGACCAGCAACAGTCATTGTTCCTGTTCTAGATGAAGTAGAACTGTTGGTTGCAACAGTGTAGCTAACTGTACCGCTGCCAGTACCACTAGCACCAGAAGTAACAGTAATAAATGCAGCATTGCTAGTAGCTGTTCTAGCGCAACTTGAACTACTTGCTGTTACTGTTATATTTCCTGTTCCACCTGTTGAAGTAAATGAAGCATTTGTTGGGTTTAATGTAAATGTACAGCCACCGCCACCGCCGCCGCCAGTACCTGCTTGATTAACAGTAAAGGTTTGACCACCAACCGTAATAGTACCAGTTCTTGCTGGGCCAACATTAGCTGCAACTCTGTAGGCTACTATGCCATTGCCAGTACCACTAGCACCAGATGTAACGGTAATAAATGTAGCATTGCTAGTAGCAGTTCTAGCACAAGTTGAATTAGAGGCTGTTACAATTATGGTTGCTGAGCCACCTCTTGTTGTAAATGAAGCACTTGTTGGATTTATTGTAAATGTACAACCAGCAGCCGCAGCTTGATTGACAGTAAAAGTTTGACCAGCAACAGTAATAGTACCAGTTCTAGGAGAAGTAGAACTATTAGTTG
>CAZBMZ010000055.1:13051-21725 GCA_964492845.1 uncultured Clostridia bacterium | reverse complement strand
TACATACCTATCTTCTTTATTCTCAATTATTCAGCTTGTTTTGCTGAATACCCTCCGCCACGTCAGTAATTCTTACTCTCTTGATAGAGCCGACATTATCAGAGGCCGCAAGTATAAACGAGTCTTAATCCGCAGCGCGCCACGTCAGTAATTCTTACACTTGCTTTGTTGCAAGTAGCCAAACAAGTGAATTACTTAGAGTCTTAATCCGCAGCGCGCCACGTCAGTAATTCTTACAGATAACTATGGCATACCGCCTAGTGCCGTACCGGATCAGTCTTAATCCGCAGCGCGCCACGTCAGTAATTCTTACAGGAAACTATGAGGTTTTATTTGAACCTGAGCCATTTAGTCTTAATCCGCAGCGCGCCACGTCAGTAATTCTTACGTTACAATCAATTGCCAAGCTTTGAATGGGAATTAAAGGTTGCGTCTTAATCCGCAGCGCGCCACGTCAGTAATTCTTACCCGTTAACTCTTACTGTAGCTAAGATAAACTTACATACAAATTCGTCTTAATCCGCAGCGCGCCACGTCAGTAATTCTTACTAGGTTGATTAATTGTAGTTACAGCCATAGCTATTCTCCGTCTTAATCCGCAGCGCGCCACGTCAGTAATTCTTACGAAAGAATGCTTGACTAATCTATCCATGTTAGCTATTATTGAGTCTTAATCCGCAGCGCGCCACGTCAGTAATTCTTACTCCCGGGGGTTCAAGTGCTGATGAATACAGGCTTAAAACCCCGCTTTGGGCTAGTCTATTAGCTTATTAGGAATTGTACGACGTGAAAACGCTAAGATTAAAACATATGATTTCTTGCTTGTCAAGGAAAATAAACGACTTATCGATTTGGGCTAACCTCGATTTTCCTAACAAGATGTTGCACCTCCCTAAAATATAGCTTAACTTCTTTATCTACAACATCTGTAGACACACCATTCTTTAATATTTTTTCTCTGTAATGCATAAAAATACAACGCTAATTACCTTATGTAATATAAAAGCATTAGTTCTGTTTTTTTACATTGATTACAGATCAATGCCTAAGCGTCCACACTTAAGATGTAAGCCTCGACGAGTTAAACCTAATTCTCTGGCGGTACGAGAAATGTTGTTTTCATTACGCTTAAGAGTTTCGGTTAAAATTTGTCTTTCTACTTCGTCAATAGCTTCTGCTAAGGTAGTATTCCTAGGAATAGTGATTGCTCCTGTTTTCCCTAACATCACCCATTCAGGACGAGCTATTATTTCTTTTTGAAAATTAACTATTTCTGGCGAAAGGTCTTCTAAAACTGCAATGTGTTTGTCATCGGCATAAGCAACGATTCTTTCAATTTCATTTTGAAGCTGTCTTATATTACCCGGCCAATTATAGTTAAGTAATTTATCGGCTACTTCTTCAGAAAATTTGACAGATTTGTCCATTCTTTCAGCAAAAGTTTTTAAGAAACTTTCTGCTAAAGGTAAGATTTCTTCTCGTCGCTCTCTAAGTGGTGGGATTTGTATGCGGATTACGTTGAGACGATGAAAAAGGTCTTCCCGAAATAACCCTAGGCTAACTTGTTTTTCTAAATCTCGGTTGGTAGCGGCTAAAACCCGGACATTAACCTTTGCTGGTCGATCATCGCCTAGGGCATGGACTTCGCCTTCTTGCAAAAATCTAAGTAACTTAGGTTGAATATCTAGGGGTAGTTCACCGATTTCATCTAAAAATAATGTCCCGCCTTCTGCTGCACGAACTACGCCGCGTTGGTCGCTAGTTGCACCAGTAAAAGCACCTTTGCGATGACCAAAAAGCCGACTTTCCACTATGTCTTTTGCTACAGCGGCACAGTTAAAAGGGACAAAATCTCTATCTCGTCGCTCGCTTTCTAAATGCACAGCGCGGGCAATTAATTCTTTACCTGTGCCAGATTCACCAGTAATTAAGACAGTAACATTGTTGGAGCGAATTTTATGTATATGAGATAGCACAGATTTCATAGCTGGGCTAGCAACTAGGAAGCCAGACATCGAGCTAAGACAGCGCAATGACGTAGGATCAAAGTCTTTAGTAGTTTTAATACGTTCTCTTAATGTATTTACCTCTAAACTTTGTTCTGCAAGTCGTACAATGGAATTAAGTTGGCTTAGTCTACGCTCATTAGGTGCTTGTGCTGCAACAACATAAAGAAGTAATTTTTGCTCACGGTCTGAAAACTCTTTGATTATATGTTCTGGTGCTAAGGCACGGCTGCCATTAAGTTGTAAACGGATTTTGTCATAGATTCTAGCGATATTACTTAAAGGATTACCTTGGCTAATAATTGGATTAAAATCTGTTGTTTCTGTTATTTCAAAAATTACTACAGTACTAGCAGCCATTAAATCACGAGCAATTGCAGTTAATTCCCTAAGCAATAATTCGCGTTGATGGGTTGCTTCCATCAATCTTTCTATTAAAAAGCTATCAAAATTAACTGGTGCAAGCGTCTTTTCTGCTGCAACTACGCCTTGGCGAGGAAGTTCGCTAAATAGTTTTGCGGATCTTTCTTGTAATTTTGTTACGCCTAACTCGATAAAAACATTTTTTGCTGCTAGTAGGTTGGTTTCAGCTAGAACAATATCGCCAAGTTTATACAAAATCCTTGCTAATTCAAGCTGTGAAAGTGCGGTTTGATAGACTGACCTAGTAGTATTAAAACAAGAAATGCTTTGATCAACGGCGTAACGTGCGCCGCTTAAATCTCCCATTGCAGCGCGAGTACGCCCTAAAAGACGTTGAGAATAGCCTGAAAGCTCTAAGTCTGTTTGTTTTTCTAGCTTTGCCCGTGCCATTTTAAGAAAGTCTTCTGCTGTTCGATATTCTTTTTTTTCTAGGTGCATTTCTGCTAGCACAAGATAGGAAATAGCCGCATGTTTAGTTACTTTGGAATTAAAAGTTAATTGCAAGGCACGTTTAGCATAATCAAAAGCTTCGTTATGTTTGGCTTTAGCCAGTAAAACTAAGGCTAGGTAGCGAAACGATTCAGCTAAAGGAGTTTTTGTTTTTATTTGCATCAGTAAATCTATGGATAAATTTAGCTCTTGTTCTGCTAAATCATATTTTTCTTGAAAGTAATGCAAATAACCCAGGGTTTGTAAGGCTATGGCCTCATCACGTCGGTTTTTAGCTTCTTTAGAAAGGTTTAATCCACGAGTTAATATTTCTTGGGCTTCTTTCCAGTTTCCTAGTCTAATTAGGTTTTTCCCTAGGTTACTATAAGCAACTCCTAAAAGTCTTTTATGTCCAACCTTTTCTAAATGCTCAATGGCTAGTTCATAAGATTTTGTAGCGGCTTCTATTTCACATTGATCAAAGTAAACAGCAGCTAAATTTATCTGTAAAGCTCCTTGAAGTATATGATCTGTAGAGCTTTCAGCTAGGTTAATTGCCCCTAAGAAATTTTCTTTAGCAGTTGTTAATTGACCTTCTTGATAATCTATTAGTCCAAGTCTTAAGTATGTTTGTGCAAGCGCGTGAGTGTCACCGGCCCGACGTTGATAATCAATAGCTTCTAACAAGTGATCACGAGCAATTTTATATTCTTCTATTTCAACAATATAAGTACGACCTAGGGCATGATAGGCTTCTCCAACGCCGGATTCAAAACCTATATCCTTAAACTCTTTTAAGGCTTGATTTAGTAATGCTATTGCTCTAGGATGATCACCTAGCCAGCTATAAACCCAACCAAGTCTTAAGTTTACATTTCCTCTAACTTGTATAGAAAGATCCTCTTTTGCGCCGGTTTGCTCATATTTATTTAGTACTTTTAATGCTTCGCGGTATTGATTCATGTTTTCCAAGCACTTGGACAACATACAGCGAACAATACATTCTTGTTCTGTTGGCAAATCAGCGTCAAGAATTTCTAAAAAATGTCGGCTTGCTTCCTGGTCAGCATTACGACGTAGTGCGGCCTCTCCAAGAGAGATTTTTTCTTGCACAGATAGAGTGTTTTTTGTTTCTGCTGGTGACATAAAATTGATAGGGTTTAAGATGTTATTTTAAGATATTTTACCATTTGATTTTTAGCTTAAATAACTCTTGGTGCCAACCCTTGATTTATATTTATGCAAAAAAATGGGTAAAATTTTAGCTAAAATTAAGTCCAATGGTTATAATTTCTTATTACTCATCTTGTTAGAAATTAAAAATCAGGTTTTTCAAAATTTTATGAGAATTATTATTGCTGAAGATGATGTAATGAGTGCCAGAATCCTAGAGATTTTTTTTGTTAAACAAGGTATTAAAGTTTCCATAACAACTAATGGAGAAGATGCTTTAGCACTCCTAAAAACACATCATTTTGATGTTTTATTAACTGATTGGATGATGCCCAAAATGGATGGTATAGAGCTTATACGTCAGGTAAAAGCCTCTATTTGCCCATTACCTATAATTATTATGTTTACTGCGGTTAGCTCCCAAAATTCTAAGAAAACCTTGCTTAATTTAGGTATAAATGATTATATTGTTAAACCTTATAAACCTGTTGATGTATTAGATTGTATAAAAAAGTTTTTCCCCAGTTAATTTCTATTAAATCCATTGTAACTTAAGTAAATTAGCTAAATCTTAATCTTAGAATTAAAAACTCTTTCGCCCCGTTGGGGCTTTTGGGAATGCCTCATTATTATACTTAGGGTTGATGCCCTAAGCTACAGTTATGTCACCCCGTTGGAGCTTCAGATTTAAGAATGCCAAAAAACTAGCATTAGTTAAAAGCTTAATGTTTAGAATAACTTAGCTATTTATTAAAAATCCTGGAAATAATTGCAAACTTTTATCAACTTCTCTGAACTAATATTTTAATGTCACGTTAACGGTGTTAACTAACTTGCAGGCGTTAATCACTCTGCAAAAAATCAAATAAAAAAGTGACAATAAGGGGTTAATATGAAAAAAGTATTTAATTTAGTAATGGTATTAGTAGCAAGTGTAGTATTTTTTAATGGATTAGTTTATGCTGAAGGCAAAGGTAAAAAAGTAGACATTAGTAAAGATGTGGTAGTAAATGGAACAGAAGTAAAAAAAGGTAAATATGAAGTAACATTTGATGAAGAAAAGCAAGAAGTAAGTATTTGGAAAGGTGATAAATTAGTAGCTAAATCTAATGCACGCAAAGGTTTACTTAAAAATAAAGCTACTCTTAGTCAATTAATGACAACTAAACAAAACCAAAATGATATGCTTAAAGGCATTATTTTAGCTGGTGAACAAGAAACCATTTTAATTAGTCCTAGTAGCACGGTTAATGCGGCTCCTCAACAATAAGTAACTTATGCTTAAATAAGTTATCTGTGAATAAAATTTGATTCTTTAAGTGTAGATTTATATAAATATATGGAAAAACTTATTATTGGAATTATTGTAATTGTGGGGCTAATAAATTTTTATCCAATAGTAGGTATTCTTTCTAGTGAAATTTTATTTAATTTATATAAAATAGACTCTATTAGTAATGATGTTCTTATATTATTAAAGCATAGAGCTATTTTATTTGGTTTTCTTGGTGGGTTTATTATTTATTCAGCATTTAAGCCAGAATTACAAATTTGGGGTATTACTTTTGGATTAGTAAGTATGCTGTCATTTATTGTTGTTGCTCTATTTACAGGAAATTACGGTGTAGGTATCCAAAAAGTAATAGTTGCAGATGTTATTGCATCCATTGGGCTAATTATTGCGTTAGCACTACGTTTATTATTTATAAAATCTGGAAATGCTTTATAAATAGAAGCAAAATTTAAGGAAATTCTATATATAATGGCTAAGAAAAGTGTATTAATAACAGGTGGAAATTCTGGTATAGGTTATGAATGTGCATTAGAGCTAGCTAGACAAGACTGCCAAGTTTTTATTGCTAGTCGAAACCAACAAGCTTCAAAAAAGGCTGTTGAAACAATAATCCAACAAACAGGCAATAAAGCTATAAGTGCTTTGGAGCTAGATTTAGGCTCATTTAAGTCTGTTAGAGATTTTGCTAAAGAAATAATCAAAAAAAACATTATATTTAATGCTTTGGTTTGTAATGCAGCACTGCAACAAGATAAAACTCTTAAACTTTCTCCTGATGGCTATGAAATAACATTTGCTGTTAACCATCTAGGTCATTTTCTATTAACTAATCTACTTATAAAACACTTAATTTCCAATGGCCCAACTAGAATTGTTATAGTTGCTTCTGGAGTACATGATCCTGCACGCAAGACAGCTATGCCAGTACCTTCCTTTGCTGACCTAGACAGTTTAGCTAGTGCTGGTGGTTCAGACAAAAATAAATATAATGGGCAACTTGCTTATGTAAATAGCAAACTATGTAATTTGTTATTTATGTATGAGTTAATTAGAAAAATAGAAAAAGCTAACCTTTTAACTAACAAAAATTTACTAACAATCAATGGTTATGATCCGGGTCTTGTACCAGGTTCAGGGCTAGCTAGAGACTATCCAACACCCTTAAGGTTAATTTGGGACTGGATTTTACCAGCCTTTGCAACTGTTTTATCTCCAATGTTTCCTACAATTAACCCAATATGGAAGTCAGGTAAAGCATTAGCAAATCTGGTAACAGATACTAAGTTAGATACGATTTCAGGTAAATATTTTCCTTCACATACAAGATGGCAAGAAGCAGCTTCATCGGATGCTTCTTATGATTTAGAGTTAGCTGCTAATCTTTGGCAAAAAAGCATCCATTGGACTAAATTAAGTAAAAAAGAATCTCCCTTGATTTAGTTTATCGTCACATCAGCAATAGCTTATTTGTATTTGCTAGTAGCAGAGTATAATTTTTCCCTTAGTACAAACCACAATTTAAGGAGAAAAACATGGAGCAACGCAAACTAGGCAACCAAGGCTTAATGGTTTCAGCCATTGGCTTAGGTTGTATGGGAATGTCTGAATTTTATGGAGCTTCTGATAAGTCAGAATCTTTAGCTACAATTGCCCGCGCTTTAGAATTAGGAATTAATTTCTTTGACACGGCTGATATGTATGGCCCATTTGTTAATGAAGAATTATTGGGTGAAGCCGTTAAATATTGCCGAGATAAAGTAGTTATAGCCACTAAGTTTGGTATTGTAAGAGGCGAGGATAAATCTTTTCTTGGTGTTAGCGGAAAACCTAAATATGTCCGTTCAGCTTGTGAAAATAGCTTGCGCCGCTTAGGTGTAGAAGTAATAGACCTTTACTACCAACATAGAGTTGACCCAGAAACCCCAATTGAAGACACGGTTGGAACTATGTCAGAGCTAGTTAAAGAAGGAAAAGTAAAATATTTAGGACTCTCTGAAGCCGGCCCAGAAACTTTGCGTCGTGCTTGTAAGGTTCATCCAATTTCAGCACTACAAACAGAGTATTCTTTATGGACACGTGAGCCAGAAGATGGAATTTTGGCAACTTGTCGGGAGCTAGGGATAGGGTTTGTAGCTTATAGCCCTTTGGGGAGAGGTTTTTTAAGTGGTGAAATTAAAAAGTTTGATGATTTAGCCGCTGATGATTACCGCAGACTTTCCCCACGTTTTCAAGGTGATAACTTCCAGAAAAATTTAGATTTAGTAAAACATGTCGAGCAACTTGCTAAAGAAAAAGGCTGCAACGCCTCACAACTTGCTTTAGCCTGGGTACTTGCTCAAGGAAAAGACATTATTCCTATTCCTGGAACAAAAAGACGTAAATACTTAGAGGAAAATGCTGCTGCATCAAGCATAGAATTAACTGAAAGCGATTTAGCAAAAATAAATGAAATACTCCCAGCAAATAGCGCGGCAGGTTTAAGATACCCTGAAATGTCAATGCGCTTTATTAATCAATAACCAAGCATATCTAATAACTTTGGGAATATAAGATAAATGTTCCCAAAGTTTATTGGATAACAACAATATCTAATTTTGTATCGCCTTTAATCTCAATTTCTGTGTATTTGTTGCCATTAACAAAAACAGAAACCTTCTCACCTACTTTTGTTTGAAAATCTATTTTGTAATTGCCTTTTTCGTCTATTTGCGCAGTCCTGCCATAATCCCAACTAGTATTAATAACTAAAGCTTTTTTATCAGTGTTTTTTTGCTCAGTGGATTTATTTTTATTTTTATATGTTACTGTCCCATATAAAGAATCAGCTAATACTAAAGTAGATAATAGTAAGATTAACAAAGAAGCATTAAAAAGTTTTAACATTAAAAACTCCTTAAATTATTGATTATATTGGTATAAACTAGGGTATTAACTTTTGTTTTAATCTAAAATAAGTGGTTTAGTTTAGCATAGATAAAAGTTAGTAGCGAAGAGGAAAATTTTATGCGGATGAGAGGATTTGAACCTCCACCAACCGAAGTTGACAGCGTCCTGAGCGCTGCGCGTCTGCCATTCCGCCACATCCGCAAATCGCCAGCAAATATAAAAGATTTTAACTTCTGTAGCAAGTTTGACTAACAATTTTTTTCCGCGTTAAAAAATACCTTGTTTCTATAACTTTTTGATAAAATTAAACTTAGCCCAGCCTTAAAAGACTGAGCTATTATTAATAGCCCTTAACAGGGCTAGAAAATTCTATATTTTTGTATTTTTAGCCCAGCCTTAAAAGACTGGGCTATTATTAATAGCCCTTAACAGGGCTAGAAAATTCTATATTTTTGTATTTTTA
>CAZBMZ010000055.1:0-12951 GCA_964492845.1 uncultured Clostridia bacterium | reverse complement strand
GCTATTATTAATAGCCCTTAACAGGGCTAGAAAATTCTATATTTTTGTATTTTTAATAGCTTATGCTACTACAAAACACTTTACTTTCTGAGCAAACATTTACTTTTTTACATCAACATTTGATTAGGCTAGGTGTTTGGGCGTTATTTAGTGTTATTCTTGGCATTGTAATTTTACTAGCAAAAAGACAAAACCTAGCAGCACAACATTTTAGCCTACAATTTATTGTTTGGGGTGTTATTGATGGTGTAATTGTGCTTTTTGGGTTACGTGACAACTCTCGACCAGACATAGTTGCTGCAATCAAGCTTAGGGAATTTCTTTGGCTAAATGAGGGTTTAGATGTTGGTTATGTAGCTGTAGGTATTACCTTAATAATCATTGGTCGATGGTCAAAAGTTAATTCTGCTAGTCTGGTTGGGGCCGGATTAGGTGTAGCAATTCAAGGGTTTTTACTACTACTGCTAGATGGTATTTTGCTATGGCAATTACCTAATATTTCAGAGTGGATTAATAAATAAATTATCTAAATATTATTTTTTGCCGGGTTTTTCAATTTTCTTGTTAACACTTTTCTTTGTTCTAACGTCTCTTAGTTAAAATTCTTTTAAAGACCAAAAAGAAAAGGTTTTGAATTAATGCTAGAGCAAGTTATTGAAATAGCCCCAAGAAACAACGAAGACCCGCTAACTTTGGAACCTTCGCTTTCTGATTTGGTTAGTGATGCGCGTTTAGGTAATCGTTTGGCATTTGGCGAGCTTTATCGACGTTTTGCCCGTATGGTGCATGGCATTGTGCTTGCTAATGCTCCAACAAATGTAGCAGACGACCTAGTTCAAGATGTTTTTCTAACTGCGCTTAATCAACTAGCAAATCTACGGGTTAATCAAGCTTTTGGAGATTGGTTAGCAACCATAGCTCGTAATCGTGCAATTGATTACAACCGACAAAGTAAAAAAGTTCTTGAGTTAGCTCAAAAACCTATTTCTACAAATACATCAAAACTAGAAGCTACAGCTATATTAGCTGTAATTCATAGTCTACCTGATTGTTATCGTGAACCTCTAGTTTTACGTTTGGTGGAAGGGATGACAGGGCCTGAAATTGCCGAGCAAACAGGTTTAACGCCTGATTCAGTAAGGGTTAATTTACATCGAGGAATGAAATTACTTCGTAGCAAGTTAGAAGAAAGGGATAAAAATGAGTGACTATCTTTGGAATAAATCAGGAAAACCTGATCCAGAAATTGAAGAATTAGAAAAAGCTCTAGGAAGCCTTAAATATAAGGAAAAACCACTTAATTATCCTAACAAAGTAACCCTTCAGCTTTTTCCAATAAAAATGTTGATAGCAGCCTGCTTAGTATTAGCTCTAAGCGTTGGTTTACTGCAAATTGTTATAAATCAAAGTAACCAAAAGCTTTCTTCTAGCGATAAAACTGAGCCAATAAAGTTAACGGCAGCACCAGCGATTGACGGTAAAAAATCAGCAGAGCAAGTTATTTTTGCTCTTAGCATAACTAATGCTGAATTAAAAAAAATTCAGACAAAAATTTCTAAAAGAAAAAATTTTAATTAATAAGGAAAATATATGAAAAAAGGAACAAAAATCTCTTTAACCTTAATCAAATTAATTTGTTTTATTGCTCTGTTAGTTACTACAGCCAAAGCCCAGGACGGCAGATTACAGCTTGATAGCTTAAATCATTTGGATGCAAAAGCCGAAGAAGTAGTAAATATTTCATTAGATCAAAATATGCTTAAAAGTGCTGCAAGTTTTCTAGACATTAAAGATCCAGCTAAAAAGGCTGAACTTGAAGAACTAATTAAAGATTTAAAGGGAGTATATATTAAGGTTCTGGAATTTAATAAACCTGGTGAATATTCACTTTCAGAATTTGATGTCATCAAAAGCCAATTAAGAGAGCCTCTCTGGTCAAAATTATTTGATAGTACAAATAATAATGGCAAAGAATTTGCCCAGGTTTATACAATGAACCAAGGAGGGAATATTTCAGGATTAGCTATTATTGCTGCTGAAGAAGATGAATTTGTAGTTATAAATATTATTGGCTCAATTAGTTTAGAAAAACTGAAAAAGCTTCAAGGCAATTTTGGAATTCCAGATTTTGACGGGCTTAAGAAAAAATCTAAAGAAAATAAAAAAGCACCAAAAAATTTCTAATTATTTGTCTAGTGAAGTAGTTAAGAGCTTTTTCTTAACTACTTCTGTTTGCAACAACATATAAACCATTACAGCTACTATAACTAAAAAAGCTCCCAAAGCTTGCCAACCTGATTTTAATGGCTCACTTAGTAAAATTGCACTTAAAACCAATGCGGCTACAAGCCTTGCTCCCATTAAACTAGTAAAAAGTGCTGCTCCAAGTAAACGTAAACTATTGATTTGGATTAAGTTACCAGCAATTAAGTTAATTACCAGTAAAGCAATAAAAAGCCCCCACATTTCCCAAGACATTCTTAACCAGCTATACCAATTTTCTTGTAAAAAAAAGCTAGCAATAAAACCCGTAAGCATTAAAACTACGCTTTGTTGTGCAAAAAGCACTACTGAGCTTATTTTATGGCTAGTTTGCTCATAACGTGTTAGCAAAACATAAAAAGCTAAAAATATATTGGAAAACATCGCTAAACTAATGCCAATAGTGTCGTTTAGCTTCCATTCGTCCTGGAAAATACTTAAAGAAGGTTCTCTAAGAATTACTAAAATAGAGCCTAAACTAGAAACAGTTAAAGCTGAAAAAGTAAAGGGTGGTATGGCTTCTCGAAAAAATGCCCGTCCAACTATTGCAACAACAAATGGAGTAAGTAAATTAATTAATTGTACATAAGAAGCGCGTGTAGCTTGGATAGAAAGAATATTTGTCACCATTCGCACTGCACCAACGAACATTAATAGCCAGGCACTACGATTTTTTAGCGACTGTGTCCAAGAATGTTTGACTAAAACCGGAGACATTAAAAGTAAAACGCCAGTATAACCAACTGCAACTAAAGCAAATGGAGGTAGTACTAAAAGCAATTTTTTAGCAATTACAGGATAACTCCCCCAAATTAAGTGCGCACTTAAACCTAAAAATAGACCAAAGACTAAAGGTTTATTTAATAAACTAGGGTTATTACTCAAGTTTTACATCCGTAGAGAATTTCTTATAATCACTATATTTTTGATTTACTCGGTTGGTAAATTTTTTCTCAACAAATTCACTAGAAGCTTCTAAGGGAAGTAAAAAGCTATCTTCGCCTAGAGTTACATAAGCATAATCTACAGCATAGGAAAGAGATTCTAAGCCTTTAGGTAGTTTTTTTTCTTGGTATTCAATTCTTAAAGGGACTAAAGTTTCTGTGTCTATCCAGGCTTGTCCAACTTGTTCAGAGGCAAGACGTTTACCTTCAAAAAAGTAATATTGCTGATTAACTATTTTGCTAGTAAATTTAAGTAAATAAGTGTTTCGACCTCTTAAATTATGAAAATTAGAATCTAGGTCAAAGCTAAAATCTTTTTGGTCACGGGAAGCAAAATGAGAGACTAAAATAGAGCTAAATACCCCATCAACTTGAGGGCCACGAGGCTTAAATTTATCAGACTTAACAGTTTTACCATTAATTGATTGAACTTGTCGGTATTCTTGGAAATCTAGCTGAGTACGACCTTTTTTTGTTAACTCAAGTTGGCGACCTGTCAAACGAGAAACAATTTCACTGCTTTCTAAAAGTTTTCCTGAAGGTTTTTGGTAACTTTCCTGCAAGATAGTTTCGGTAACAATAAAATCTGGCAAGGATTTTTCAAAACTATCTGCTCGACTAGATAAAGCAACCAGGATTTTTTCTAGTGTTTCAGGGTCTGCTGGGTTTTGTGCAAGTATAACAATAGCAGCAAAAAAACATAATCCAATGGCTAATAATGATTTCTTTAAGAATTTTCCTATCATCAATTTTCCGAAGTTGGTTTAGGTAACTTAAACCAAAATCTTGATCCTCCTTGACTAAGCGGCAAATAGTCTATTGTTCCGCCCCATTGTTCAATCATCATTCGACAAAAATAAAGCCCTAAGCCTATTTTTCCTCTATATTTACCTATTTGATAAAACTTTTGAAAAAGATGACCTACCATATCTGGAGCAATACCTACTCCTTGATCATCAACATTAACACTAACAAAATCATCTTCTAATTCTAAGCTTACTATTACTGTAGAATTCTTAGGGCTATAACGTAAGGCATTTTCTAGTAAATTAGAAAATATTCTTGCAAGTCGTGAATATTCACCTACAACTAAATAACTTTCTTTATTTTGAATACTTGGAGAAATTTGCAAGGTTACTTGTTTTAAGGCAAAAGCAGGTTGAAGGCTTTCTGTAACTTCTTGTAAACAAACTAGTAAATTAGGTGCTTTACTAGCAACACTTGAAAAATTATTTAATGATGCAACTTCAGCAGCAAATACATCTAAAACTTCTCTAATTAATTTTGCTTGTCTATCAGCTTGACTTAGCCCAATGGTTACTAGTTCCTTTGCTTCATTGCTAAGTTCTTCTAAGGAAATTAATGATAACGCCCCTTTCATACTATTTAGAGGGGTATTTAGGTCATGTATAATGCAATGGAGTAAAATTTCTTTTTTCTGAATTTCTTTAGAAAGCTGATAATACTTTAAGTTGATTTCTCTACCTGTTTGAATTAAATAATGTTTTTCTTCATAAGAAATGCGAGAAAATTCAATTAGTAAAACCTTTTTTTGTCCTTTTTCTAAAAAAAGTGCTACAGCTTCTAAGTAATATTCTTTGCCTACATTATTAGTTTCAATCCAAAGACCAGATTTTAAGTGTCCAGATTCAGAATGCTGCCAAAAGTCTTCTGCATCTATCAAAAAGTTATCTAAAAAAGGAGAAACCTCAGTTAATTTTACTTCTTTTAATGGAGAAATAACATTTGGATAAATATCTGGAAACCAATCAGGCAAGTTACCAAGTAACTTAAATAGTCCAGTGTCAAGTCGTTCTAGTGCAACAACATTTAGAGCTACCAATAGTTCTTCCATAGTTACTATATCCTCTTGACTACCAAGCTTTGCTATCATTGTTATGGTAAATCCAAGAAAAAGCAGAAATTGGTTGGTTATTTATTACTAAATTTTTTTGGGAAAATTTTGTTTGTAGTTCTGCTAGCCTTTGAAATGTTATTTCATCTACTAAAATTTCCTTAGCTTCTGCTTGACGTTCTAAATTAGCTGCTAACTTTACAGGTTGACCAAGTGCAGCTAGAAATTTTTGTTCTTTGCCATTAATTATACCTAAAGAAATTGCACCAGAAGCAATGCCAATGCCAATTTCAAAATTGGGAAGTTTTTCTTTTTCACGATATAAATTTAATTCACTTATTGCTTGTAAAGCTCTAAGCGAGGCTCTTAAAGCCTGTCTTGCTGAAATAGCAGTTGAAGGTAATACACCAAAAATCGCCATTACTCCATCACCAATAACTTTGTCTAAGATCCCTGCTTCATCAATAATTGGTAAAATAATAGTTCGTAAATATAAATTCAGTACCTTAAAAACCTCGTCTGAAGGGGCATTTTCACTGTATTTAGTAAAATCTCGCAAGTCAATAAACAGAATAGAAACTTCCTTATGTAAATCATTTTGACCAAAAAGTCTGACTTCCTGGGTAATATTTTCTGCTTCACTACCAAGCATCATCCCAAGCATTTTTGCTTGTTTATCCCTAAGTAGGCTTAGGTCATTAATTTTCTGCTGCATTATTTGTTGCTTACGTTCTTCTTCTGCAACACTTAGCAACATCACCCAATCAGCATTATCTGACGGAAAAATATGTAAATCGGCAGAAAGTTCTGATTCTAATTTTATTTGGGGTAGGATTATTTTTTCTTCTTGAAGTGGTAGCAACCCACAAAGAAAGCCTAGTTTTTCAGCAACTAAATCACCTATGGCTAAATCCATAATTCCATAAGCTGTCCAGTTACCTCCTAGCTCTACAACACAACCCTGTTTATCAGCTTTTAGATAAGCTAAAGAGCGTTCTTGTTCTACTAACTGGCTTAGGTAATCTAGTAATTCTGTTGGGACTATCAACATCAGACCCCCACCATTTTTTCTGCTAATGAAAGAAATAGTTCTTCTACTCCTTCACCAGTTTTAGCACTACCCTTAATTATAACTAAACCCTGGTCGGTTAGCTCAGTAATTGTTGTTTGGTCAATTTCCCAATCTTCTACTAAATCAGCTTTGTTTAGGACTAAAATAAAAGGGACTTTTCCAATAGCTTCTTCAACATTTTTTTGTAGAGAAAAAGCTTTATCCAGAGTAGAACGTCTAGTTCCATCAACTACTAAAATATATCCGGCTGAACCGCGTAAATAGGACATTTGGACTTTGTTAAACTCATCTTCTCCAGCTAAATCCCAAAGCATTAGCATTACATCTTCGCTACCAACTTTAAGGACTTTTTTGTCTATTTTTACACCTACAGTTGTATGATATTTTTCTGAAAAAATACTTTTTACAAAACGAGCAACTAAGCTAGTTTTTCCTGTAGCAAAAGCTCCCAACATACATATTTTTTTCTGAATCATTAATTAAACCTTATCTACTAATTTTTACTTAGTATTTATAATAGATATTTGAAAAGATACACGGCGATTAACTTCACTATTTTGCTGTGAGTTAGCAGCATTTGTCAAAGTATCTGCGACACCAATTCCGACCGCATTAAAATATTTAGAGTCAATATTTTGCGCTGTCAGTAGATTTACCATTTTATTTGCACGCTCTTTGCTTAAAGGTAAGTTTAAGTCTTCAGTCCCAACCTCATCAGTTTGTCCAATTATTCTTATTTCTAACCCCTTATTCATTGACTCAGCTAAAGAAATAAGTTTTTTTAGAGTTGTAACAAGTTGGGAAAGTTTTTTTTCTTCTCCATCAATAAACTGTGTTTTGCCATTAACAAATAAAAAATATTGTTTTTCTATTTCTGCTTTAACTTGTTCTAATTCTTCAGTTTCTTGAGTAATTAAATTATCTTCCTTAAAAGAATTAACTCCAGCAATTACCCTTGACCATCTTTTTGCATCCACAATCCATTGATTTGATGCTTTACCGCTTGCAATTAAAACATTGTTTTCAAGTCTTAAAGTTACACTTTCTGGTGTTTGTAATATATCTCTAGCTCTAGCCAAAATAAACTTAGGCTGCATAGCCTGATAAGCTTCCCAGCGTGTTATTACTTTATTTTCACTTAAACCCGCTTGTTTACGAAGTTCTTCTGGATTTGTGGCTAAAGGATCAACAAGCCCTGCAACAAAATATTTTCCTCCCTGTTTACCAATTTGAGTAATTACTATGCCAGGTTCGCTATTAAGTTTATCTAAGTATGTTTGCCAGTGCCAATAATGCCAAAGCCAGAGGCTAAACCAAATTACTAGCAAAGTGCTGATGACTCCAACTGTCGCTAAAAGAGTAGGTGAAAGTTTCTTTTCATCCTTTTTAGCTTCATATTGGGACTGGAAACAATCTTCTAAAAATGGTCGAACATTTTCAAATATGCTGGCATCGCCTTGAAATTCACTTAATGCTATGGATTGTTCTAGATGAATTTTTTCTAAAGCTTCCTGAAAAGTTGCTCTTAATTCTTTAGGTGCATTTCCTCTTAAAACGCCTGCTAGCAAGGCTTGTGGCCCTTGTTCAATCCAAACCGTTAAATCACCCATTTGCAATTCTTGTAAAGACTCATTTTGTCCAACTTGAAAAGAATCCCTAACAAAATCTTGAATCGCGCTAAACATTCCAGAAACCATATCTGCATCTTGAATTTCTGCACCTTTAGCTAAAAGTATTGGGGAAACCATATGTTGAAGTAAAAGACCTGTTTCTTTATGAATTAAAAAAACTTGTTCTACACGATAAAGTAAAGTGTTTAGTAAAACTATTTCAGCAAAAGTTCTTCCAGTGCGAAAAGCTTCTAATCGCCATTTTAAGCCTTGAACAGAAAAACTATTTTCCAGGGTTTGATTTAAGCTCTGTAGCATTGTACTTAGAGTTTGAGCTATTGCTTTACGAATTGCAGGCCCCATAACAGGAAATAGCGCGTCTACAAGCGTTCGTGGGTCTTTTTTTACTGATACTTTAATAGCAGTTTCAATGGTAGGTTGTAAGGCTTCGGCTAATCGCTCATCTTGCTTTAGGCTTAAAGCAAAAGCTCTAGGTAAAACCTTACTAACACTTTGGGCTTGTTGTTCAGGGTCGTTTAGGTGTTTTTTTATTTTGGAAAGTTCTTCTTGTTCAGGAGCAAATAGTAAATGCCGAAGCTCACTCAATAACTCTGTTTGGTTTTGAGCATCACTTTCAGCATTTACTGTAGGTTTTTCAGAATTGACTAACTCGTTGGTTTGGCCTAAGTCTTGATCTAAAGACATGTTAGCTCAAGCAAGGGGTTATTCTCCCCCTGGAATCTTAAATTCATTATTTAAACGCATTGCTACTTCAGTAAATAGAGTAGCTAAAGTAGTACGGTCAGTTTTATCAAGACGCAGTTCTTCAGTTTCACGGCTAATTAAGGTTAAGAGTTCCTCATATTTATTTCGGATCTCATCAGAGAGTTGCTTGGATTTATCTGTAATTTGTTGATTAAGCTCACGTTGGCTTTTAATTAGGTTATCATCTAATTGAGTAACTTTTTTCTCTAGCATTCGAGAAGAATCTTTTATTTCTCTAGAAAGCTCTTTAGTGTTATCTGAGCGTTCTCTTTCTTCAACTTTTAAGCGATCAGCTAAAGACTCCAGTTCCCTTTTAATATAGGTTTCTAGGTTATCAAAACGTTTTCTCATTTCATCTTTTAAGTCTGTTGTTTCTTTTACTACTTTCTCTTCCAAACGAGCTAATCTTTTTTCATGATTGCGCATTTGTGAGCCAAATAATATTTCTCGAACTTTGTCTAAATTCCCACCTGATAAATCACTGCTAGTAAAAGCATTTTTGTTGGTATCTTCAACAGCAACAAGTTTTGTTTCTGTTGGTAAGTTTTTTCTTTTCTCTTCTGCCATACTCATTAGATAACCCTCTACTTTTTCTAAAGTTTATTAGCTCAAAAAGTTAAATTAATCACAGGCTTACTAATTACTACTTTAACCTTTTTTTTCTTACTAAAACAATTAGAAGTTGCCTAATATATTATTTTTATTTAACTACAACTTTACCTTTAAGCATTCCCATGCCGCAGGTAAATTCATAATTTAAGGTTTTATCAGGAGTAAATTCTACTATTACTTCTTTGTTAAGTGGTAGATCTTTACGAATCCCTAGTTCAGTAAATAAAATTTCATTACCACAATTTTTTTCATCTACACGATAAAAAGCTATTTGTGTTGGAATGCCTGATTTAAGCTCTAAATTAGAAGGCTCATAGCCATTTTCACTAACAGTAACTTTTAATTTTTGTACTCCAGAATCAGTTGTTGCCACAACAGTTTCTAAGGATTTACCTTCTGCAACATTAATAATAAAAGGTGCAACAATAACTTTACCATTACGCTGAAATTGAGTCCAAATTTTATAAAGACCTGCTTTAGGAAAAATAGTACGGGTGCTAACTTCTGGCCCACCACGGGCATCTTTGCTTTCAGCCTCTTTAAGTGGATGAGCATGTAAATTTTCTGTATGGTCTTGATTAATAATATTAAAATGAGCAAATGCACCTAAATAAGGCTCAATATCTGTTAGTGGTTTACCTGTTTTAGCATCTTCTAATAAAAAAACTAAATTTAGCGCGTCATTAGTTTGAAAAGCTTTTTCAGGCTTGATTGTAACTTTAACACCGTCAACTATTTGGCTATCAGTTTTATCTACGACTAATGGGACGGCTACTTGTGGAGTGCCAGAAACATTAAGTTCTAGACGGGCTAGACGATGACCTACCGTTTTAGGGCTATAGTCCATATAAAAGCGATATTTACCAGCAAAAGGAAATTCTGTTTCTACTTCATAAATGCTTCCATCGCCGGTTGGTTGTGGATGAATATGATTAAAGAAGGAAAGATCTTCACTAGTAACAATTAAATGGATAGGTTTTTCATGAACTATTTCTAAATCGTTGATAGAAATATCTTTAGTAGAGCTATCTTGAATAGAAAAAATAAGTTTAGCTTTTTCTTTTGGTTTTACCTCTCCGGGTTCGGTAGCCAAACTAACATTAAAATAAACTTGTTTTTTCTTTTCTACAGGGGGTTTATCTTTTTCCGGGGTTTCTGTACTTTGACTACAAGCCAATAAAAGTAGGCTCAAGAAAAATGTTAAAAATAATTTTGCTTTTTTATTCATTGAAATGACAACCTCCAAACTTGGGAAATACCAAGTTAGTTTATTTTTCCTCCAATTGCTTTTTCTAAAGCAACTAAAGACAAGTAATATTCCTTATTTATTTGAATAAATTGTTGTTGAAAATCTATTAGACGACGTTGCTCAGCAATAACAGCTAAAAGCTCTTGCTCGCCTAGCTGATAAGCAACTGAGATAATTTTTAAGTTATCCTGCGCTTTAGGTAAAATATCTATCTCAAATAGCTTTAATGTTTCTTTAGAGCCTTCTAAACGATTAAGAGCTAGTGCAACTTCTTGTTTAATTTGCTGTTCTAGTAACTCACGTTGGTAGCGAGTTTGTGTTTTAGTAGCAGCAAATTGGGCAATTGTTCCTTGGTTACGATTATTTATTGCTAAAGGAATGGTAATACCAACACCAATTTTTCTATTAACATTAGACGATCTAGCTACTATCATATCTTCAACTTCTCGCTCTTCTGAATAAGTAGCAAAAAGATTTATATCAGGTTTAGCATTAGCTGTTGCTAAATCAATTTGTGCTTGTGAAAGCTCTTCTTTAACACGTGCTGCTTGTAAATCTAGACGATTAGCTAAGGCTTGATTTTGCAGGTCTAGTAAATTTAGTTGACTAGCTATTTGAGCAGGAAAAAATTCTGTTAGTTTTAATGGTATGCTAATTTCTAGGCCAGCTAAAGTTTTAAGTTGCAATAAGTTAGCTTTAACTTGTAAATCTGTTTGTAGTAGAACACTTTTCCAACGATTTAGCTCTACTTGTGTTAATTGTAAATCTAATTTAGCCGCGTCGCCTTGTTCAAATTTTACAGTTACTAATCGAAGATTTTCTTGAGTAAGAGCAACTAGTTTTTCTAATAATTCTAAGGTTTTAGCTGTAGTAAGAGTGTTTATATATTGGCTGTAAATTTCTGAACGCAAAGTTTGTTCTTGGAAAGCAATTTCTTTTTCTGCTTGAGCAAGTTCCAACTCTACAACTTGAACACGTTTTTGACGTTTACCTCCACGTTCAAAAGGCTGGGAAAAAGTAGCGTCTAAGTCATATTCACCTGTACGGCTAGCAAGTTGATCACTAGCAAATTGTACGCTAATTTGTGGATTAGGTCTTAAGCCTGCTTGCAAGCGTTTAGCAGCTAAAATATCTCGGTTTTGTCGTGCTGCTAGCAGATTTCGATTATTTGTTAGAGCTTGGTCAATTAGCCAATCTAATGTAACTCCATTTCCAATATATTGTTGATAAATAGGTGTTGGAAATTGTGTAAGGTCTATTTTTTGCAAAAACTCATTTTCTGGATTTGTTTGACTAGGTTTTTCTTGTGCTTTGGTAATTGTTAAACTCAACATTATTAATAAAATACCAAAGATAAAATAATAAAAATTCTTCTTCATAAATAAAATTTATTCTTAAGCCTTAGTTTGAAGTTGTCTAACTAAAGCTATTTTTCGATAAAAAAACCACATAAGAAATATAAGCCCCACTGTAGCACTACCAATAAAAATAATCTGTTGCCAATTAATTGAGCTAGCAACAACTTGCTTTTCTAGTGCAACAATGCCTGAAATAGTAGTGTTAGCATCAATATTGCTGCCAACAATACGCATTTTTAACCCATAGTTACCTGCTTGAGGAAAAGTTACTTTTGTTTGATAAATTCCTGGAGTGTTTGTAGTTGCTGCAACTATCTCAAAATTAGCAGTGTCTGCATAAACTGTTCCATAAGATATTTTGCTAGTTTGTTGTAGAAGATTATCTAAAAAATTAAAATTTAGTTTTACCTGAGCATTACTAATAGGTTCATTAGTTGTTAAATCTGTTATAAAAATTCTAATTAAAGTTTCTGTTTGGATTGTAGGAGTAGGATATTTAACTAGGATTTCTGCGTTACTAGTTTTAGCTAGTTTGCTATTAAGTTGTCCTGTTTGTGCTACAGGAATATCTCCAGCCTCATCTGCATGATCATCCCCTCCATGAGCAAAGGCAAATGAAGAAAGACTAAAAATTAAAAAAGAGAAAATACCAATAATAAAGACTTTTTTAATCATTTTTATTAACCCTAGCCCTAAAGGGCTAGTCTATTTTCATATGCCACTACGTGGCATTGAAGGTTTAACATTTCCAATCTCTTAAGCCCCAGCGGGGCTTTTGATAATAGACAAGTCCTTTAGGGCTTGGCTAAATGGCTACGTGGCATTCAAGGTTTAGCATCTCCAATCTCTTAAGCCCCAGCGGGGCTTTTGATAATAGACAAGTCCTTTAGGGCTTGGCTAAATGGCTTGTCTAAAAGGCTACGTGGCATTGAAGGTTTAGCATCTCCAATTTTCTTTAAGCCCCAGCGGGGCTTTTGATAATAGACAAGTCCTTTAGGGCTTGGCTAAATGGCTTGTCTAAAAGGCTACGTGGCATTGAAGGTTTAGCATCTCCAATTTTCTTTAAGCCCCAGCGGGGCTTTTGATAATAGACAAGTCCTTTAGGGCTTGGCTAAATGGCTTGTCTAAAAGGCTACGTGGCATTGAAGGTTTAGCATCTCCAATTTTCTTTAAGCCCCAGCGGGGCTTTTGATAATAGACAAGTCCTTTAGGGCTTGGCTAAAT
>CAZBMZ010000054.1:0-22985 GCA_964492845.1 uncultured Clostridia bacterium | reverse complement strand
AGGGTGACAGCGTTCGTCTTATTGTTAGAAATCCTGATGGTAAAATTTCTGTTGGTGTTACCTTTACTAGAAGGTAGGAAAACTTTTTGTTATGAAAGCTATAGCACAATATACTACTGTAGTTGATAATGCTTCTGTGGTTTTGTAGTTATTTATTGCTACATCTATACCTACAGTTATACCTATATATAATATTAAAAAATTAGGTGCAAAATTAACTGCACCTAATTTTTTTGGATTGATTAGCTGTTATTTTAGATATTGCAACAAAAAATAGCATTGTTTATTAACTGCATCTAAAAATTCTTCTCCTTGATAAATATCAAAATGCCCAAAAGGATATTTAATTAAAGTTGCGTTGGGCATTTTATTTACTGTTTTTGCTACAGCATTAGCAGGGATAAGAGAGTCTTTTTCTGCTAGCATTACTAATGCAGGACAATTAACTTTTGAGGCAAACTTTGTAGGATTATAAGTAGCAAAAATTAACATTATTCGTGCTGGACAACGATTTTGCCAAGTAGAATTCTTTGAAACTATTTCACCATATTTTATAGAATCTATTGTATTTAATACTGCAAATTCTGATGGAGAACTATATATTTTTACATAATGTGGATCACGGCCTAGGAGCATAGAAAATAAATCTAGTAAACCATGCCAGGTAGCTTTAATTAAATAACTTATCCCTAAAAGCTTTGCTGTTGCTAATGAATTTACATGAGGAACTTGAGAAACAATTGCTTTAACGTCGGGATTTTTTGCAGCAGTAACTATCACATGACCGCCACTATAAGAACTTCCCCAAAGAGCGATTTTTTTATTGTTAACATTAGTTAGTGTTTTGACATGTGTTAAAGCTGCTTGCCAGTCTTGTAGATGATGATAAGGATTAACATAATTTCTAGGAATTCCATCACTATCACCAAAACAGCGATAATCAAATAAATAAACAGCTAATCCATTTTTAGCAAAATGTTCGGCAAAGTTTGGCAAAACAAAGTTTCTTTCTGCACCAAAACCATGTGCCATTATTACAATAGAAGGTTTTTCTATTCCTAGAGGTAAATATAAGTCAGCACGACATTTTAAGCCTTGACTAGAAAATTCTGAAGGACTAATAGTAAACTGGCAATTGTTCATAAGAATTTTTAAGAAAGTTTATTTATCCTCATTAATAAAAGCTTCAGCCTCAATTTCCACAAGCATTTCAGGCATTATTAATTTGCTAATTTCAATCATTGATGTTGCAGGACGAATATCTCTAAAAAATTCTCCATGCGCACGTCCAACATTTTCCCAATCTGCTGCAATATTAGTTACATAAATGCGTGTTCTTACTACATCTTTTAAGCTTGCACCAGCACGATTAAGGGCTTTTTCAATATTTTTTAAGGTTTGAATGCCTTGTAAATAAGCATCACCAATTCCAACAAGTTCACCATTTTCATCAGTTGCAGTTGTGCCAGAAACCCAGACTTGGTTACCAATGCGTACAGCACGAGAATATCCAACAAGCGGTTCCCATTTTGTTTGAGTAGAAAAGTTTTCTCGTTTCATAAATCTACCTTTTTAAGTTTTTCTCTAGATGCTCTTGATAATTTGGTGACCTAGTACCAAAAATTCTATCTAAATAACCAGTAAAACCAGAGTAATTTCCTTGGAATTTTGCATGATGAAAATCATGATAGCTACTTCCTTCATAAAAGGGAAAAAGCCTGGAGGGATTCCAAGGAAAGTCATATCCACAATGACCTTCTGCTGCTATCCATTGACGAAACAAAACCCAAATCCAAATTGTAACCACATGAGAACCTAGAAGTATTGGCCCTAGTAATACATTACCTACTGTAATTAAAAACTCTATTGGGTGCATATAATGGGCGGAAATTGCCCAAGGGACAATGATGCGATGATGTAGAGAGTGAACAGAGTGATAAAGATGTTTTGAGTGCATTGCCCGATGAAACCAATAATAAATAAAATCATCTAAGTAGACAAAAAATATTACTTGTCCTACTACTATATACCATTTAGGTATTGTTCCAATATGAATAGCAGAATATTTTAATAAGGGCCAAGTAAGAATTACTCCAATCAAGGCTAATGTGCTATTTAATAATGAGTATTTTATTGATGGCAATATAAATTTTGTTGTACCTTGGCGGGATTGTATACGATATTTTTCTGCCCATTTAGGCTGTTTCCAAGCAATATAAGTTAGTGGTGCAGCAAATAAAATAAAGCCTATTGCACCTATTAACCAAGTTGCTAAAGCGAATAAAACGAATCTTTCATCTTTGTAAATAGATATTAACTCGGTTAAATTCATAATAAATTTTTATAAATTCTTGTTTGTCTGGGTGTTTCTTGTCTTTTTAGCCTTGGAAATCTCTAAATTTACTATCCTAGGCCATTTGCTAGACTTAAAGGTTAATTTTGTTAGTCCAGTATCACTTAAATTTACATGCTCTAAATTAACTAGCTTTTTGATACTTGCAGGCAATTTAGCTAAATTATGATTATTGCTTAGGTTTAAGTAAACTAAATTAGTTAAATTTCCAATTTCTAAAGGCAGTTGTTCTAGTGCGTTACTAGGTGCTTGTAAATCAACCAAATTAGTTAAATTACATAAAGTGTCTGGAAAGTTTGTAAAGTGTTCACAATATGAAATATCTAGCTTTTCTAAATTAACTAAACTACTAATCTCATTTGGTAAAGTACTTATAGAAGTATTATCAATATATAGTTCTGTAAGGTTAACTAAATTAGAAATTTCTTGTGGCAATTCTTTAATAGGAAATCCTGATATAGATAGTTTGGTAAGGTTAGTCAATAGTCCAATTTCACTTGGGAAAATACTTAAATTATTTTCATAGCCTGTTTTTTTATTCCAATCCCAATAATATTTACCATTTAGGAATAGCTCTTTTAAGTGGGTTAATTGTTTAATTTCTGTCAAAGAATCTACTTCTAATTCACTTAAATATAAGCCAGGTTCTTGGCTTTTTATTGATTTTTCAATAGTATTTAAAAATTGTTCTTTATTCATAATTTTGATAGTTTTTAGAAAGATATTTGATTTTAAGGCAAAAGGTTTTTTAAGTATTGTTGACGTATATTTTCAGGAAATTTTTCTATTGCATAGCGAAGCATTGTTCTAGGCATAATTTTATAATGAATAGCTAAAAAATCTTCCTCAGCTTTTAAGTTTTTCTTTCCTACTTCGCGTAACATCCAACCTACAGCTTTATGGATTAAGTCTTCTTTATCTTTAAGTAGTATTTCAGAAATTTTTAATGTGTCTGTAAAGTCATTATTTTTAATAAAATAATATGTAGCAATTATTGAAATTCTACGTTCCCAAAGGCTATTTGACTTAGCTAGTTGGTAAAGTATGTCTTTATCTTTATTTGTTAAATATTTTCCTACAATATGTGAAGCTGAAACATCTACTAAATCCCAGTTATTTATAAAACTAGTGTGATTTAAGTATAAGTTATAGATTTCTTGTTGAAGTGTTTCATTAGCTTTTTGAAAAATTAATACCAAAATAAATAATGCTAATGCTCGTTCTTCATGAAAGCTTGATTTTAGTAATTCTACTATTTCTACAAGCTCAATATTTTTATATTCTTTAGCCAGTTGTCTTAACTGTGGAACCCGAATCCCAAGAAAAATATCTCCAGCCCCATATTGACCAGGTGCGGTCTTAAAAAATTTTTGTGCAAATTTAGCATCTTCTTTATTTGCCAATGTTTGTAATTTATTTCTAATTTCTGTAACTTTCATTGTTTATTATTTTTCTAGTTTTTTTGCTTCTAAATAAAGCATTGGTGTAGACATTTTTAATTCACTAAACTTGATAGCTAATTTATCTAATTCTTTTTCTAATTGACTAAATATTTTTTCTCTATCTTCAACTTTAATAATAGATTTCCAACCACTTAAAAATCCTACTTTAACTAAAGAATGATTAAATAAAGCATTGGCGTTACTGTATCTGATAATAAATTTATCTTCAACAGTGCGATTTATTATAAAGCCTACTGATTCAAGTAGTTGGCTAAATAGCTCTTTTGAACCTCGATGAGTTTCATTAGTTTTTAGATTTTCTAAATAAGATTGATCACCAAATTTTTCTAACACTTCTCTAAAAACCTGATAAAACTCTTGAAAATGACCTATTACATTAGTTGTTAGAGCAATTTTTCCATTGGGTTTTAAGACTCGGTAACATTCTGATAATACTTTGCTTACATTGGAAAAATTGTTAATTCCTAAATTTATAGTAATTAAATTAAATTCTTCGTTTGAAAAAGGCAAATTTTCTGCATTAGCTTCTAAGATTGTTACATTTGATAATTGTAAAGTATTTTGTTTTTGTCTTGCTCGTTCTAGTCCGGCTGACCAAATATCTACTCCAACGACCTGACAACTACTTCCAAACCTTTGAGCAAGCTCAAAAAGAGGGAATCCATTACCACAAGCTAAGTCTAAAATCTTGATATTTCTCTCTATTGTTAAATTGTTAAACAGCAATATGCCAAATTGAGCCGACCAAAAAGAAAGTTCATCAAATGTAGAAGCAACATTTATATCTTCAAGGTTATATGAGTCTGATAAATAATAAGTCATGATTTTATTTTGATTTTATTTTCTTGTCATTAACATGTCTATTTCTTGGTACTCACGTGCATATTTCTTGGCACTCACGTGCCAAGCTAAAGTTTGTATCGTCGCTAATGCGACTCAAAAATTCTTAAAGTCCCGGCAGGGACGGCACAAACTTTAGCTTGGGGTGTTAACCCCAAGAATTTGGGATATTAATTCCAAGAATTTGGGTGTTAACCCCAAGAATTTGAGGGTGTTAACCCCAAGTAAATAATTGATTTATTATAGTTGAATTTTTTCTAAACCATCTAAATAAGGACGAAGAGCTTTAGGAATTGTAATACTTCCATCAGCTTCTTGATAGTTTTCCAAAATTGCTAACCAAGTTCGTCCAACTGCAATACCTGAACCATTTAATGTGTGAACTGGCTCTGGCTTAGCTCCCGAAGCACGACGGAAACGAATTTGAGCGCGTCTAGCTTGAAAAGCATCGCAATTAGAACAAGAAGAAATTTCTCGATAAGTATTTTGACTAGGAAGCCAAACTTCTAAATCATAAGTTTTTGCAGAAGAAAATCCCATATCACCACTAGATAGTAAAACTACTCTATAGGGAAGCTCTAATCTTTGTAAAATGGTTTCAGCATTAGCTGTTAATGTTTCTAAGTCTTGATAAGATTGGTCAGGATGGGAAATTTTTACTAGTTCAACTTTATCAAATTGATGTTGACGAATAAGTCCGCGAACATCTCGCCCATAACTACCTGCCTCAGAACGAAAACAAGGTGTGTAGGCTGTTAAGCTGATAGGTAGGCTTTCAGCTTCTAAAATTTCATCTCTATAAATATTAGTTAATGGTACTTCTGCTGTAGGAATTAACCAATAATCACTTCGCTCTAACTTAAAAAGATCATCTGCAAATTTAGGTAATTGTCCGGTGCCTTGTAAGGTTGCGCTGTTAACAATAAAAGGTGGTAGAACTTCTTGATAGCCATGTTCTTTGGTATGAATATCAAGCATAAAATTAATTAATGCCCGTTCTAGTCTTGCTCCTAAGCCACGTAAAATAGAAAAACGCGCTCCAGAAATTTTACTAGCACGTTCTAAGTCTAAAATACCTAAATTAATACCTAAATCAATATGATCTTTAACAGGAAAATCAAATTCTCGTGGCTGTCCAAAACGTCTGATTTCTACATTGGCACTTTCATCTTTGCCAATAGGCACAGACTCATGAGGAAGATTAGGAATAGTTAGCAACATTTCTGCTAGTTTGGTTTCACTGTTACTAATAATTTCTTCTAGTTCTTTAATTCTTATTTTAGCCGTAGCAACTTCTTGTTGTTTTGGTGCTGCTTCTTCCTTTTGTTTTGCTTTCATTAAAGCACCAATTTCTTCACTTAGACGGTTGCATTTAGCTTTTAATTGGTCACGTTCTGTAATGGAAGCACGACGGTTTTTATCTAACTCTTCAAATGGTTCTAATGATAGGTTGCTATTACGAGAAGCTAGAGAATTTTTAACGGTTTCCAAGTTGTTACGTACAAACTCAACACTTAACATGATTTGTCTCCAGATAAGGCACTAATTTTAACTTGTAGATTTTTGTAAAGTTAGCTGTGCTAAGGTATTTTTGTCAAATCGCTTCAACCAATGTATGGGTGGGACTAAAAATTTATTAAACTTAAAATATACAAATAGGTAATTCTAAGAATTTTCCTAGAATTACCTAAATTACCAAAATGGGTTAGGAAGTTATTGACAACTAATCCGTTTAGAATGGGATATCATCTTCTGATACATTATCATCATAATCAGGTGCTTGATGACTACTAGCTGCTTTGTTACTACTAGAGTGGGATGCTGTTTTAGGGGCTGCCATTGCACTAGCTGACGCATCTTCATTGCGGTTTCCTAATAATCTAAGGTCTGTGCCAAAAATTTCTAAGCTAGTTCTTGTACGTCCTTCTTTGTCTGTCCATTCACGGGCGCGAAGGCGACCTTCAATATAAACTTGTTTTCCTTTAGATAAATATTGACTAGCTACTTCTGCTTGTTTACCCCAAAATGTGACCTTAAACCAAGTGGTTTCTTCTTTCATTTCTCCAATGTTATCTTTGCGCTTTTCGCTTGTAGCAACAGAGAATTCACAAACTTGTTGGCCTTGAGGAGTGTATTTGAGTTCAGGGTCACGACCCAAATTTCCAACAACTATTATTTTGTTAAAAGACATATTAGCTCCTTAGTTTTTTCAATAATTAGTAAATTTTAGTTTTGGAAAATATAAATATTTTCATAAAATATAGAAATAAATAGATTTTTACTTAAATAAAAAAATTTAATAAAAAAATAAGTATAGCGAAATAATAGCGAAAACTTAATGTAAGTGTCAAGAACTATTTTCTAATAAAAGTAAATTTGTACTTTTTTATAGTTAAATGAAGCATTACTTTAAGTTATCTATATTTAAGCTTACTGTACGAATAGTAGAAATACCTGGATCAGTCCAAGCAATGATTGCTTGATCATTAATGTAAACTAACTTAGGAATACCACTTTTTCTTGAAATACTTGTTTGTGCTATTTCTAAAACTTTGCTTTGTTTGCCATCGGGCCAAGTACGAATAATATTTAAGCTACCTTTTTCTTCTGTTCCTGCAAGCCAAGTAACCAAAACAGAATCATCAGTTAACATAACTAAATCAACTCGACCAATTACATCACCTTCAGCAATTGTTATAGGAGCATTAAAAGTTTCTCCAGCCGTGTTAGAAAAAATTAATTTCACTTTTGATTTACTATCAACACCGCTAAACCAAGCTACCGCTACTTGTTTTTCTTTGGCTACAACAACAGGGCCATTTACTGGACAACCATTAATTTGCCAGTTATCTGGATAAAGTATTTTTGGTTCTGTCCATTTGCCATTTTGATAACGAACTAAAGAAATATCTCTAAATTCTTCTTTTGAACGATCTCGATAAACTGCAATTGCCCCTTGAGAGGTGATTGCAACAGAAGTTGGGCAACAATCGCAAACACGCTCATCTAAAGATGTTTCCTCAGAGAGTTTTCCTGTTTTATCAATTGCAGCAAAACGTAAAGTCATTTCATTAGCTAAGTTTTCTTCCTCATGACTTTCTGCTTTGGTTTTACGACCATCTAGCCAAATAGCTCCTAACTTGTCATTTTCCCAGGCAAAGAGCGAGACAAAACCATGTTCGGTTTTTGTGCCGTCTGTGTGCGGTAAAATTGGATTACTCCAAGTTTTACCATCATCAAAAGAGCGTGCAATGTTAATGTCATAAGCATAGGTACTATCACTACTTTTAGTCAACCAATGAGCAGCTAATGAATTGTCAGGAAGTTTTATAACAGAAGGAAAATCAGCCCAGTTTACAAACCAATTATTACTTTTAGCTACTAAATTAGCTTGTGACCAAGAATTATTTTCCAAAGTAGCAAAATAAAGTGCATGTTCTTTATCATCAATCTTTTCCAACCAGTTAATTAATATTTTACTGTCAAAGCTTTTTGTTAACTCTGGTGAACTGCTATTTATTTTTGCAGGAGATTTTATTTCTTTTACTAAAGAATTACTAGAAATAGCTTCTGTATTTGTTCTATTTGTTGGGTTTGGAAGATCTTGATTACAAGACAAGGAAGTTTGAATTAATAGGAAAATTACCAATAAATAAAAATATTTTTTCATCAAAAAATTTTTCCTAACAAATAAGTTAAACAATAGCCTAGAAAATAATCTCTAGGCTATTGAAACACAAAGCTTTAGCGTCTTGGTCTAGTTGGTTTTGTCACGGGTTTTTCCTCTGGTGGTAATGCTGCTAAGACTTGTTCAGCTTGACGGGCTTCTGCACTACTTGGGTAATTTTGAACAATAAGTCTTAGTTCTTCTTCTGCTTCTTTACGTCGGTCTGTTTTTAACAAACAATCGGCTCTTTTATAACGAGCAGTAGCAAGTTTATTGTTAGCAGGATACTCAACAATAAGTTTTTCTAGTTCAGGGATTGCAGCCTTAAAATCTACTTGCTTATAGTAAGAATCAGCAATTAAATATTGTGCTTGTCCGGCTGCATCTGTTCCAGAAAAACAAGTTACATAGTTGCGAAATTGGTCAATAGCTAACGCATAGTTACCACGTAAATAGTCGGCATAAGCTTGCTTATATTGTTGTTCGCCTTCATCACAATTTTTAATAATGCTAGTTGGACTAAAGATATTTTCTACATTCTTAATTTGTTTTTCTAAACGCTCTAGTCTGACATTAACAGCATTAATTTTTTCAGCAAATTGATTAATTTGTTGTGTGCCGCCACTAGCAGTTGCATTAATGTCGCTAAGGCTACGGTCTACAATATCTCGTGTTTGTCCAATATCACGGCGTGCAAGTGACACATTATCTACAACTTGTGTAAGTAAAGCAGAAACTTGACCAGTATTTTTATCTGTAGACTCTTGCAAATCACGCACTTGTTTTTGCAGCACTATTAATTCTGCTTTTAGCTGTATTAGCTCATCTTTATCTTTAGCTTCTAATGAGTTTTTTGTTGTAACTGCAAGGGTTAATATCAAAAGCAGGGCAATAGGTAAAAGCTTACGCATAAAATTTTCTCCAAAACTCCAAAAACAAAACAAACAGTCTTAAGGACTGTTTTATTATAAAATAATGATTAGGAATTTGACTTATTAAGTCAAATTCCCCTAGTTAAGTTATTAGCAAAAAATTTATTTATTGTCTGCTGGTGGTGCAGGTGGTAGAGGTCTTAATGTGCCGCCACCACGTAAGTAAATAAATTCTGCTCGTCTATCATATGCCCAAGAAGGTCTAACGCTTGGATCACCTTCAGAACTGCCAGCAGCATAACGCTTACCATTACTAATTACTTCCATTCGTGAAGGGTCAACACCTTTACCAATTAGATAAGTCTTAGCTGCGTTAGCGCGTTTGTCCCCAAGTGCTAAGTTATATTCTTCCGAACCACGAGGATCACAATTTCCTTCAACACGAAAAACTATAGTGCTATTTTCTGACTGAGTTAAAAATCTAGAGTTGCCATCTAATGTATTTTTGGCTGTATCTGTTAAATCAGATTTGTCAAAATCAAAAAAGATGCTCTTTACAGTTTTATCAAATCTATCTTTAGCAGCTACTTCAGGCTTTAATGTTGATGTGCCTGTCTCACCACCAGATTTAGTATCAGTTACAGTTACACGCGCACTTGCAGAAGCATCCCCACCCGGGCCTTTAGCTGTTGCTGTGTAAGTAGTTGATGAAACTGGCGAGACTTTAGTTTCTCCAGATGGGCCAAAAGATCCAAGACCCGGAATTTCTACACGATCAGCACGTTGAGATGACCAACGAATAGTTGCTTGATCTCCAACGCCAATTGCGCCTGGTTCAGCAGATAAGGTAATTGTAGGGCCAGCCGGTAAGACTTCAACTTGTACACTTTTACTATCTTTAGCTTCTTTCTTTCCACTTTTACCTAATATTTCGTAAGTTGTTGTTTCATTAGGTGTATAGACTTCTGTTCCAGTTTTTGCAACAGCTTTACCATTTAGTAAAATTTCTTTGGCATTTTCTGTTTTCCAATTTACAGAAACAGACTCACCTTGTTTAATTTGGTTTTTAGAAACGGTTAATTCTGCTTTAGGGGGTTTTGCACAAGCCGCAGCTATTATTGCCCAAACTATTACAGAACTTAATACCAGTAGTTTTTTCACTATCTCTTTCATCACTGCTCCTTTCTAAACTATTCTAAAAAATAAGTTAATCTAAATTTATCTTGACCAAGATGGAGAACGTCCGCCACCTTTAGAAACTTGAATTTCGCTGCTTCCATCTATATTCATAATAAATATTTCCCAACGTCCGTTTCGGTTGGATTGGAAGACAATATGGCGACTATCCGGGGCCCAGGCAGGAGCCTCATTACTGCCATTTCCACGAGTTAATTGCAAAATTTGTCTAGTTGCAACGTCCATAATAAAAACATCTGAACGGCCAGCACCAGAAGGGCGCCAAGTATAAGCAATAAACTGACCATCAGGAGACCAAGCAGGGGAATCAGCTTGTCCACCATCATTTAGAACACGTTGAACATTAGTTCCATCATCGTCCATTATATAAACTTGAGGTGTACCAGTTCGGTCAGAGATAAAGGCTAATTGTTTGTTGGTTTTAGGATTCCAACGTGGAGATGTGTCAATTATTCCTCGATTATCCGTTAATCGACGCGCACGGTTTCCATCTGAATTAGCAACATAAATTTCCATCGTGTCGCTATCTTTACTTGATGCAAAAGCAATGCGGCTACCATCTGATGAATATTGAGGGGAACTAATTGTTCCACGAGGAAACGAAGCAAAACCAAATGGTAACCCGTCTTTAGCTGAATGAACTTGAATTGTAGGTTGACCAGTTTTATAGGAAACATAAGCAACTCGGCTACCATCAGGCGATAAACTTGGTAAAATTGCATAGCTTCCATCACGAACTAGCGCACGTTGACCAAACCCATCATAGTCCATAATCATAATATCTTTGCCAGTTGTATAAGCAATTTTGGAATTTGCAATTCCATCAATGTTAAACAATTTTTTTATGATATCGTCTGCAAATTGATGAGCAACTTGGCGGATAGAGTCACCACGATAAGTTTTATTAATTAATCCATCTTTGGTTTTTACATCAAAAAGATAAGCTTCTATTTGCTCTCCTGTAACTCTACCAAAAGCTAAATAATCAAGTCTTACAGGGTCGGCTGCCCATTCTTCAGGCTTAAATTCTGTAGGGGTAGCCAAGCCTTTTTTGGGATATAAGCTTTTGCCTACAATATCAATTACTCCTGCAAACTTTAAGTCATTTAATAACACTTCGTTAAAGGTGGTAGTGTCAGTGTCTTTTGCTCCTAAACCTAAAAGAAAATCTGCAACTCCAAGTCGTTGAACTCCACCAGGATTAACCACAATTCCAGTGAGTTTATCCTTTAAATTTTGCCCTGTTGTAGCTTGCCCCTCTTGTGCTTGAATCTTTCCTGGAGGTGCAAAAGTAGTAAATAAAAAGGTTAAAATAAACAGGAAAGTGAGCTTGTACTTCATAAGTCGTTACCTTTCAGTTAGTTAAAACTGTTGAGCTAAGGTTAAGTATTTCTTTAACTTTATTAGTTAAAATAACAAGTGATAAATCATTGAAAATTAAGGATATTGAAACCAAATCTCAGCTATAGCTTCTTGTGTGCCAATTAAAAAATTACCTGGAAAAGGTGGCAAGCCCTGAGTAGCTGTAGCAATAACTGCACGTTCTGCCGCGTAATTCAATTGCTCATAAGGACTTAGCCGTTTGAAATAACTTTTTGGCACTCTACCACCTACCACAGAAGTTACTTTACCATCTCTGCTTATCTTTATATAAACAATGACGTTAGCCGTTCCATTAACTGGAATAGTTGGAGGTGTAAAGTTACGGCTAAGAATATTTTGAATTCTACGGCCATATTCTGACCCACCTGGCAAACCTGTCCCTAAACCACTATTTAAGCTGTCTCCAACTCCAATACCACCGCGAATTGCTGGTTTAGCTGAACCTGCTGTTGTTCCAATATTTGCTACTGTTTCTGTAGTGTTAGCCTTTTGTACAGTTTTAGACCAAACCCTATTGGGCTTTTCTTGTACAGGCAAATTAGTTTTTTTAGCTTCTGGATCAGGTTTTTGTTTAGTTTCTAAAACTTCTTCTGGATTTTCATCCGGCTTTTCTTCATGTTTTACTATCTCATTGTTAAATTTATCTTTATTGGTAACATCTTCAGATAAACTTGAAACCGTTTCTTTTTTTCTATCAAATCCAAATAGCTCTGAAGCATTAGCAATTCCTACTTGAACCGCACCACCTGATTCACCATCTTCACCAGCACCAGCAGCAATAATTAGCACATCAGGAATTTTGCCAATCCAAAAGAAAACCAGTCCAAAAAGTAATAAATGGGCTGCTAGTGCAAAAATGGCCGCAACTATAAAGCGTTGTGGTTGAATTTGTCTTTCTTTATGTGCATTACTAAGTTCCATTTTTACTTCTAATTGACTGTAATAAATTAAGCTTTTACTTTAAGTTTTTTTAGTTTCTGGCTCTGTTACTAAACTAACTTGTGCCTCCAGTTTTTTACATTCTGTTAGCACATAAGCAATTACTCTATAAGGTGTATCGCCATCACCACGTACATAAACCTTTTTTTCCTGAGATTTAGCTAATGCTTCTTGAAGTTGTGCTGCAAATTCACCTGTTTTGATATTTAGAGCCTTTTTTGTATCACTACCTAAGAAAATATTTCCATCTTTATCAATGCTAACAATAACAGATTTGTTTTTTGGTGTTTCTGCTTTAGTTGTATTAGCTGTTTTTGGCAAATTTACTTGGATTCCTGTTTGTAAAATAGGCGCAGTCACCATAAAGATAACTAGTAAAACAAGCATCACATCAACTAATGGAGTGACATTAATCTCTGATAAAGATGTTTGAGTTCGACCACGATTATTAGTAAATGCCATAAACTAAAACCTAAAGATTTTAAGAAAAATTTCTTTCAACTAAATTTAATAACTCAAGCGAAAAGTCGTCCATCTCAGAAGTTAAAATTTTAATTTTATTTAGGAAATGGTTATAAGCTAGTGCAGCAGGCACGGCAGCAGCAATACCGGCAGCAGTTGCAATTAAAGCTTCAGCAATGCCGGGAGCAACGGCTTGAATAGATGTTTGTGTTGAAGTACTTAAACCTTCAAAAGCAATAATAATTCCGACCACAGTTCCAAAGAGTCCAATAAATGGGGAAGCACTTGCGGTAGAAGCAAGCCAGGCTACACCTTTTTCTAATCTGTTTGTTTCACTAATGCAAGCACGTTGTAATGAGCGTCCAACGGCTGTCAGGCTTTTAAGAGAATTTGCTGGCTCTTTTTGTACTTGTTTATCTATTTCCTGATAAGCTGCAAGAAAAACACCTGCTAGAGGGCTTTCTTTATATTTTTGGCAAGATGTGTGTACATCAGACAATCGATTGCTACGGCGAAACATATCAAGGAAAGAAAGAGTTTGTTTTTCTGCACGAGAGAAAGCCAACCATTTAGTAACAATAATTGCCCAAGATAAAATGGAAAAGCCTAGTAACGCAATTAACACCAGTTTAGCTAAAAAACTAGAACGCCAAATTAAATCTAGTAAATTTTGATTAGTGCCAACTTCAATTTGCCAAGCTAAAAAGAGCAATAAATAGTGCTGCAAACTAGGAAAACCTCCTAAGATTAGTTGTCCAGGATATAAACAGAGCATAATACCTACTTTATTTAGCACTAGCAAGGGATTAAGACCGTTTATAAATACCTAATTAAAAAGTTAGGGAAACACATTTTTTAAGAGTATTAATAACCATTTTAAGGTTTGCTATATAAAATTTTTTACTATTAAAACTTTACACTTTTAAATAACTATTTATTAATCTTTTAATAATAATAGTTTAAGTTGAGTGATTTCACCCAACTTAAACTATTGATAGCGACTTTCAAACCTTGCACTGAAAAATTAGCAGGAGGAAAAACAAATTTTTTCAAGTATTGGCATATACAAATTTTGTGCCAATACTTAAATTTGGAAAATTTAGAGATAAGGTTAACTAAAAAGAGAGTTTAGTTAATCTTATGGTGTTTTCTAAATAAAATTTAGTTGTTCAGAAAATGTTACTATCAAGCATTATTAGTTCGGATTTACGAACAAGGTTATAAAAAGAGTTTTATTGATAGGTTAAAAGACCTAAATAAAAAGAGATCTCAAAATTCTTGAAAATATTTTTAATTTAGCTAAGTAAATTAAAAAATATTTTGCATCCATATACTCTAAACAAAAGCAAAACAGCTTAGTGTATATCATACCTTAATTTTTGTATCATTAATCCGCTTAATAAGTTACCGCTTTTTTCTGGCAGTTATGATAATATTATAGGTAAAATAAAATCAAAAAATAGATGCCTTAAATTTCTTAAACTTTTATAAAAAGGTGTACTAATTATTCTATGTTGAAATCATTGAATATTTCTAACTTAGCAGTAGTAACAAAATTACAAGTTGAATTTGGTAATGGATTGAATTTACTAACTGGTGAAACTGGTTCAGGTAAATCAATAATTGTTGATGCACTAGGTTTATTATTGGGTGGTAGGACTTCAGCAGAAATGATTCGTTCAGGACAGCAAAAAGCTCATGTAGAAGGTGTTTTTCAAGTTGTTGCTCATAAGGAGTTTTTTCAAGCTGTTGAGTCAGCAGGAATTGAAATAGATAGTAAAGAAATAGTTATTCGTAGAGAACTAACGGCTAGTGGGCGTAGTCGGGCTTTTGTAAATGACCAATTAACTACAGTTGCATTTTTACGAGAACTTAGACCTTACTTAGTTGATATTCATGGACAAAATGAACAACAAACTTTGCTTTATGCAGAATCACATTTAGATTTGCTAGATGTGTTTGCAGGGCTAGAAAAAGACTGTGAACAAATTCGTAGTAAATACCGCTATTGGCAATCTTTAGAAAAAGAACTTGCAGAACTAAGACATAGTGAAGCCGAAAGACTAAGAATGCTTGATATGCTTGAATTTCAGTCATCAGAAATTGAGCGAGCGAACTTAGAAATAGGTGAAGACCAACATCTTCAAGATGAACGACGGCTTTTAGTAAATGGGGAAAAATTAACTGCTAGTTCTGTTCAATGCTATGAAATGCTCTATGAAAGTGAAGCAGCTATTTTATCTCAACTAGCAAGTCTTGCTAGAAAAATGGATGAGCTTGCTAGTTTAGATCCTCGTTTTGGGCAATATACTGATTCTGTCCAAACTGCTCGCTATGGTTTAGAAGACTTAGCTTATTTTTTACGTGACTATATTGACCGAGTAAATTTTTCTCCTGAAAGATTAAAAGAAGTAGAAGATAGGTTAATAGAAATTGATAAACTAAAACGTAAATATGGAAACTCTATTGAAGCAATTCTTAGCAGTGCTGAAGAAATGAGAGAAAAACTTTTGCGCCTTCATACTTCAGAAATACAAGAACAGCAATTAGCAAAAGCTATTGCTGAAGCTCAAACAAGTTATTGGGACATGGCTAAGGATTTAAGCAAACGTCGTCGTAAAGTTGCTAAAAATTTAGAGACAGCCGTTATGGAGGAACTAAAATATTTAGCAATGGAAAGAACACAATTTCAAATGGGATTTTTAGGAAATGACTTACGACCCACAGAAAGAGGAATTGATAATGTAGAAATGTTAGTTTCTACTAATGTTGGAGAAGAATTTCGACCGCTTGTAAAGATTGCTTCTGGAGGTGAAATTTCTCGTTTAATGTTAGCACTTAAAACTATAATTGCTCCAACTGAATATCCTAGGACTTTAGTTTTTGATGAAGTTGATGTAGGAATTGGAGGAAGGGTAGCTGAAGCTGTAGGGCAAAGATTAAAACGACTAGCTACTACAAATCAAGTTTTATGCGTTACCCACCAAGCACAGATTGCCCGTTTTGCCGATATCCATTATTCTGTAGAAAAGCGAGTTATCGCTGGACGTACAGAAGTTAGTGTGGAAAAATTAGACCAAGTTGGCAGAGTCGAAGAATTAGCTAGAATGATAGGCGGCTCACAAATTACAGACCTTACCCGTCAACATGCTAATGAACTACTTGTAAAAGGTTGATAAAAAGATAAAAAGGGATTTTGTCGGCATGCCGACATTCCTTGGAAATTATTGATAGAAAGAGTGTTATTGACTATGGAAACAAAACTTTATCAGTTAACTAGTCGCCGACAAAAGACAGCAGAAGCGGCTTTAACTACTAGTAATTTAGAGCAAAATTTAAGCAGTAAAAGTAATTTTCGACAGTTTTATATTGAAACTTATGGTTGTCAAATGAATGTTCATGACACAGAAAAAGCTGCTGCTGTGTTATCTCATATGGGTTATAAACAAGTTGAGAGTCCTACAGAAGCAGATCTAATGCTTCTAAATACTTGTATGGTTAGAGAAAAACCACAGCAAAAAGTTTATAGCCGGGTAGGGGAACTTAGAAAAATTAAAGCCAAGCAAGCCGAAAAATCAGAAGTAAAAGCGAGTAAAAAACCTTTGATTGGTGTAATGGGTTGTGTTGCACAAGCTGAGGCAGAAAAGATTTTTAAGAAGTCTCCAGATGTAAAATTAGTTATTGGCACACATTCTATTGATAAGTTGCCAGAATTAATTGCCCAAATTGATAATGGGTTTAATCGTGCAATAGATATTCGTCAAACCAAAGAGCCTGATTTTTTAGAAATTAGTCCATCAGAACATAAAACTGAACATATGGCTTTTGTAACTATTATTGAAGGTTGTGATAATTTTTGTAGCTTTTGTATAGTTCCTTTTACACGTGGTCGGGAACGTTCTAGGCCAGCAGAAAGAATACTTGCAGAAGTTCAAGGTTTAGTTGCTAGAGGTTATAAAGAAATACAACTACTTGGACAAAATGTTAATTCTTATCGAGGAAGCTTTTTAGGTGTTGAAGATGAAAGCATAGTCAATTTGGAAAGATCTCCTTTTGTTTCTTTACTGGAACTAGTAGCAAAAAGATCTAGCGCGCCACGTGTTAAATATACTACTTCACATCCACGAGATTTTAATAAACAGATTGTAGATATAATGGATGAGTACGAGAATCTTTGTCCTTGGGTACATTTACCGGCTCAATCTGGTTCTAGCCGAGTCTTAAAATTAATGCGTCGTGAGTACAATAGAGAAGAGTATTTAGAAAAAATTCAAGCTATAAAACAAGCTAAACGAGATATTTCTATAACTGGGGATATGATTGTAGGTTATCCGGGAGAAACGGATATGGATTTTCAAGAAACTCTTTCTTTAGTAAGGGAAGTTGAGTATGATGGGCTATATATGTTTAAGTATTCTCCTAGACCCAATACACACGCAGCAAAACGTAAAGATAACGTGCCTGAAACCGTAAAAACAGAAAGATTATTAGAACTTCAATCTGTACAAGCAGCAATTCAAAAACAAAGATTTCAACGCTATATTGGACGCGAACTAGAAGTTTTAGTAGAAAGAAAAGCTGCTCGTGGTGAAAGTCAATTAACTGGACATAGTTCTTGTAACAAGGTAGTAAATTTTATTGCTCCAATAGAGTTAATTGGAAAACTAGTAAAAGTGCGTGTTTCAGCAACTACTCCTAATAGCTTGATTGGTGATTGGATAGCTTAATTTAAGTTGCATTAGAGGAACAATTATGGAAATAGAAATGAAAATACGCGGTCTGATGATTGACCCTTCGGCAAATACTCCAATAGTTATATTAAAAGATATAAATAGCGATACTTTGTTGCCGATCTGGGTTGGTGCTTATGAAGCTAATGCAATTGCTTTAGAAATAGAAAAAATTGCTCCTCAAAGACCAATGACTCATGACTTGCTAAAAAATGTTATTGAACAAATGGGCGCACGTGTTCAGCGAATAGTTATTACTAGTTTGGTAGATAATGTTTTTTATGCAGTGATTGAACTAATGTCAGGAGAAAGCACTGTATTTTTAGATTCTCGGCCTTCTGATGCTATTGCTTTAGCACTACGTAGTGATTGTCCTATTTATGTTAATGAAGAGGTAATAAAAAATTCTCGCAATACAGTTTCAGAAAAAACTTCTTTATCTGATATTGAAGATGAACTAGAGAAAGAGGAAGAAGAAGTTGAATGGCCTGATGAAATAGATGATAGCGATATGAATAAATATAAAATGTAGCCAAGTTTAATTTTTATTAAACTAAAACAAACTGCTAAGTAATGGAATTTATATGTCAACACAAACGATAATTTTAACCATCGCAAATCAAAAAGGTGGAATTGGCAAAACTACAACATCAATTAATGTTGCTGCTGGACTTGCTAATCAAGGTAAACGGGTAATGCTTTTAGATCTTGACCCACAAGCTAATAGCACTTTAACTTATTTAGATTTTGACCAATTTGGAGCTTCTATTTATGATTTTTTAATAGAAAACACTCCTGCTGATGATGTAATTGTTCAAAGTAAAATACCTGGATTAGATGTAATGCCAGCACGAATTAGTTTAGCTAAAATTGAAAGTAAACTAGTAGGTGAATTTGATGCCCCTTTTCGCTTAAAGGATAAATTAGAAAATGTAAAAAGTAGATATGATTTTATTATTATTGATACCCCACCAACTTTAGGATTGATTACTGTTAATGCCTTAGTTGCTTCTACGCATTTAGTCATTCCTATACAATCTTCTTATTTTGCTTTAGAAGGAACAGATGATTTATTAGAAACAATGGAGAAGATCAAAGCACGACCTAATCCTAATCTACAAATGCTTGGAGTTGTAATAACTTTGCATGATAAACGGACTACTTTAGCAAAAGATATTCATGACCAAATTTGCCAAGTATTTGGAGATAAAGTATTTAAGACTGTAATAACAAAATCTGTTCGTTTAGAAGAAAGTCCAGCTTACAAGGAACCGATTTTTTCATTTGCCCCACAGTCTAGTGGAGCAATAGAATACAAAAGTCTTTGTGAGGAAATACTAGAACGTGTAGGTTTTTCCATAGCTGTAGCAAAAAGCAAATAGGACAAATCTGGAGATTATAAATAAATGACAACAAAAAGAGGGCTGCCCGCAACCTTAAAAATGCGGCATGATGTACATTATGTTGAAGAACTTGCTGCCCGTAGTGGCGCGCCTGTTGGTCGAATGATTCCTATTGACCGATTAGAAACCAACCCAAAACAACCTCGTATTGATATTGGAAATTTAGAAGACCTTATAGCTTCTATTAAAGAAAAAGGAGTCTTAGAGCCGATTCTAGTTCGTCCTTCTCAAGTTGGAGGACGTTTTATGATTATTTCTGGAGAACGTCGTTATAGGGCTAGTATGGCGGCTGGGCTAAAAGAACTACCCTGTATTGAAATGGATGTAGATGACAGGGCCGTAGCAGAGATAGCTTTAATTGAAAACCTACAACGAAAAGATTTAACTCCATTTGAAGAAGCAGAAGGATTTCAAGCTCTAGCTGACCGGTTTGGTTATACACATGAGGAAATTGCTCAAAAAATAGGTAAGTCTCGAACTTCTGTTACAGAATCTTTATCTTTAGTTGCTATGCCAGCAGAGATTAAAGAACTATGTCGGCTAGCCGACATTACTTCTAAAGCTATGTTATTACAAGTAGTTAGGCAACCAGATATTGAATCAATGAAAGAATTAATTCAAAAGATTCAACGACAAGGCTTAACTAGAGATCAAGTCCGCAAAGCTACTAAAACTACTCAAAAGGGTCGTCCTAAACCTTTTAATTATCGATTTCAACCTACAGGCAAGGAATTTACTTTAGAAGTCAAATTTCGTCGTACTCAAGTTGAGCTAGTAGAAGTTCAAAGAGCAATAATTACAGCTTTAGAACAATTAAAAGCCCAAGTGGATTCTGAGCTTTCCCAAACAGATGAATAAATATGTATCACAAAGTTGAACCAAAACCAGGACAAGAATCTGTTTGGGATTATCCAAGACCTCCCAGGGTTGAAGTAACCAAAAAAGAAATAAAAATTATTTTTAATAAAGTTACTATTGTTAAAAGCAGTAATGCTAAACGTGTTTTAGAAACTAGCCATCCACCAGTTTATTACATACCTCAAATAGATATTTTAATGCAGCACTTAGTTATTGCTTCAGGAACTAGTTTTTGTGAATGGAAGGGAGAAGCAATTTATTACTCTTTAGAGGTAAATGGTAAAAGACTAGAGAAAGTTGCTTGGAGCTATCCGAAACCTACAAACAGGTTTGAAATTATTAAAGATCATTTAGCTTTTTATGCTCATCCAATGGATGCTTGTTATGTTGATCAAGAATTAGTCACACCTCAACCAGGTAACTTTTATGGTGGATGGATTACGTCTGATATAGTTGGGCCATTTAAGGGCGGGCCAGGATCCTGGGGATGGTAATTTTTAATTTCTAGAAGCAAAAGCTAATACAATCTAAGTTATTAGCTTTTACTTTTGTCTTTTAAAAATAGTTTTTACTACTCTACCAAGTTATAAAGAAATTTTTCCAAATCTAAACACTATTTTTTTGCTAGCTTTTTTCCTTGAGCTTTTTGGTTATCTAATACTTTTTTCTTAATCCATTTATCTAGTCGTTTAATATATGGCTCAAAAGGCTTAAAGAGTTTTGTACGATAACCAGCATTATTATCCCGCCAGGTGACAAAATGTTTTTCTACATAAGCTCTAACTTGTGGTTCAAATTGAGTCATTTTTCCTTTTTTAACTCCATAAGCATAGGAAATATGATAGTGCTGCCCAATAATTGCTAGTAAAGCTCCTGCTATATTGGCCTTAAAATTTAACTTAGCTGCTAGACGTTTAATAAAATTTTCTTTTTGTGAAAGAAAAAAGCTCATTGCTATTTCAATAAATGCTTGATTAGCAGGTGTTTTTGGATGATATAACACAGGCTGAGGATCTTTTGTAATTGCTGCAAGTCTTGGATCTTTTATTTCATCAACAATTACTACTTTGCTAATTCCTCGGGTGTGTTCCTTAGGAACAGTATCAAATACTTGATTAATCAATACTTCTAAATTTGTAGGGGCTTTGATGGTGGAAAAATTTTCTACTTTAACAGGCATAATAATAAGAAATCCATTCAAATTAATTGAAAATAACGGCAAAATAAACTATAGTCTGATAACTAAGCTTAATATGACCAGCCTAATTAGCGGCATAAGTCTAATTAAACATATTTCTTAAATCAAGATAGGCTACCCTAAAGTTAGATTTTAACTATAACTATTATGTTACAGAATAATTCAACTATATTTATTAAAGTAAAAGTTTAGATGTTTTACGTGAAACATTTTAGGAGAAAATAAAATTATGACATTAATTCCAGCAAATATTGTAAAAGAGTTTTTAGAATTTTTAGCTAAAGAACAAAATTTATCTACTCAAAAGCTTGATGACTACCAAACGGATTTAACTAGCCTAGAAGAATTTGCCCAAACAAAAAATAAATCTTTGTTAACTTTAGATAAAAAAGAAATAACTCATTATTTAAAACATATACAAAAGAAGAGTGCTAGCAAAGCTACTGATATTTTGAATTTATTAAGTTTGTTTTATCAATTTTTGACAAATAAAAATTACTTACATCATAACCCAACAATTAATTTAACGTTGCCTAAAGCTTGGCAAACTATGCCAAAGTTTCTTAATAAAGATGAAATAGATAAACTTTTTGCTATTGCGGATCCACTTGCTGATGATGGACTTAGGGATTTAGCAATGTTAAATCTACTTTATGTGACAGGAATTAGAGTTTCTGAATTAATTTTAATTAAATTAACAGATATTAATTTAACAAATAACACCTTAACTTATTTAGGAAGAAGCAATAAGGCACGGGATATTGTTTTAGACAACAAAGTAGTTGAAATTTTGACAAAATATTTAGTTGCTAGACAAAGGCTTTTAAGAGAAAAATATTCTGATTTGCTTTTTATTAATAATTATGGCGACGAAATGACTAGACAGCAGTTTTGGCGAATAATTGTTAGCTATGGAGAAAAAGCTGGCTTAGGTCATATTACTCCTCATATGTTACGTCATACTTTTGCTACACATCTTCTTGAACACGGGGCAGATAACACTTCTATAGAAATGTTAGAACAAGAAGAAAAAGCAAAAGCAGCAGATATTAACTATGTTGCAAATGAAAGAATTAAATCTATTTATGAAAAGTTTCATCCACGTTCAAGGTAGATTATAAATGAAAAATTCTATAACAAATTGGCCTGATAAATATAAGCCGGAACAATCTCCAGTTTATTCATATAATGAACTCAAAATTGATGCAGCAGTAGAAGTTGTTTGGGCCTGGTTAGTTCGCGCTCCACTTTGGCCTAAATGGTATGTTAACTCAAAAAATGTAGTGATTGAGTCAGAAAATAGTCTTGATCTTAAACTAGGAACTATGTTTAGCTGGACAACTTTTGGAATACGTGTTCGTACAAGCATAGTAGAATTTGAACCCTCTTTGCGAGCGCAGTCTCGGCCATTGATGGCCGAGTTAAGCGAGCATAGAACTAAAATATTACCAAAAAATAAACAAATAATAGTAGAAAAATAAGATAAAATCTAGTAAGATAGCTTAACTAGATCAAAGGAAACAGATAAAACTATGTCACTTTGTGGAGTCAAGTTTGCTGCACACCCAACAGAAGAACAAAAGAGAGTGTTATCACAATGGATGGGGTGCGCTCGATTTA
>CAZBMZ010000053.1:0-24709 GCA_964492845.1 uncultured Clostridia bacterium | reverse complement strand
CCTTTAGGGCTTGGCTAAAGGGCTTGGCTAGAAATAAAATTTAAGATAAATAAATAGTTACTTTTCGGTCATCCCCTTCGCCTTGGCTTTCTGTATGTAAGTCTGGAAACTCTGATAAAGCTAGATGAACAATGCGACGTTCATTAGGTGACATAGGTTCAAAGGTAAAAGATTTTTTAGTTAGTCGGACTCGTTCCGCTGCATGTTTTGCCATTAGACGTAATTCTTTTTCTCGCATATTGCGAAAGTCCGCGGAGTCAAAAACAATTCTAGTATCTTCATCTAAAAAACGACCGTAGTTTTTATTAGCAAGATATTCTAGCGCGTTAAGTAGCTCTCCATTATGTCCAAGCAAAAAAGATACATCCTCGCCAGAAAATTCCAAATTTATAGAACTAGGATTTGTGTCTACAGAGACGGATAAATTAAGTTGAGAAAGCACTATAATTCGGTTCATAAATTCAGTAAGATTTTTAGCTATTTTTTCTTCTGACATTGCTAGAGTTCTCCTAATTTAACGCTTTTTATTTAGCCTTTGCCGCAGCAGGTGCAACTTGAGAGCCGGATATTAATTTATTAATAAATAATTGTAAAGCGACACCAAAAATACTGTTAAACATCCAGTATAAAACTAGACCACTAGGCGCGCTAGCAAAGAAAAGGACAAAAAATACTATTGGCATTATATAAGTCATCATAACGCGTTGCATTTTTTGTGCTGGGTCATCCGTAGGTGCTGGATTAGGCATTATTGCTGTAGCCGCCATTGAAGCAACAGTCATAATTATTGGTAATATATAAGTTGGGTCAGCAATAGACAAATCTTTAACCCAGAAAATAAAAGGTGATTGTCTAACATTAATAGACATTGACAAATAAATATAAATTGCCCAAAAGATAGGAAGTTGTAGAAGTAAAGGTAAACAACCTGCTAATGGGTTACCTTCCTTAAATAGTGCCATCATTTCTTTTTGAAGTTCTTGTGCGCGAGGATCATCGGACTTAAGTTTTTTAAGTTTTTCTTGAATTTCTTTTTGTCTAGGTTGGAGTTTTTTAGCCTTCTCCATAGCAACAGTGCTTTTCCATTTTAAGGGGAAGAAAACTAAATTAATTAGTAGTGTTATAGCAATAATTCCCCATCCATAATTATAAGTAACGCTGTAAATAGCTTTTATTGAAAAATCAAGTACAGGAATAAAAGGTCTTACAATAAAAGAAAACATTCCATAGTTAAGCATTACTTCTAGGTCATGTTTGCTTTTAAACAAGTCCTTACTAAGAGTTGCAAGTAAATCGCTATCTTTTGGCCCAACAAAAACTAAATAAGGTTTGTCATTTGCCAGAGGTAAGGAAACAGAAAGTAAATGTTTTTCCGTCTCATTTTCCTTAATTGTAATATTTTCAATAGTGCTACTAGGGGCTTTTTCTGCTGGGACAACAGCAATAGCAAAATAATGGTCAATACTGGCTACCCAATCAATATTTCCAGAAAAAGCTTGTGTTGCTCGTTCTTTGTTTTCACCTGTTATATCTGTACCAGCAAGAAAGTTAGTTTTTCCGTTTTGGACTACTAATATTTGTGGTGGGGTATTTACATAAGGGTCGAATTTCTTAACAGATTGATCCCCAAAATTAGGCCCAATTATTAGTTGTGCTGGCATTGGGTTTGAATCTTTAAGAACTTTGGCTTGAAAATCAAAGAGGTATTTTCCGCCTGTTATTTTTAAGCGTTTTTCTACTTCTATACCAGAACGAGTTTTAAGACTAAAGACAATTTCTTTTGATTCATCGGCTTTTAGCTCAATGATTTCGCTTTCTTCATTAACACTATAGAAAGATTCATTTAAGACTTTAGTAAGGGTTTTATCTTCTACTTCTAAACGAAGTGGTGCGCCAAATTTTTCTCTAGTTGTTTGAGAAACTAGTTCTAAGCTTTTATACTCACTATCGGTTATTTCTCGACCGTAAAAATGATGTAAGTTTAGAGATGTTAAAACACCACCTTTATTATCAAAAATAGCGTTCCAAAAGGGAGTTTTAATAGTTATTTTTCTTGGAGCAACTGTTTCTACTTCAGGTAAAGGAACTCCTACATTAGCATCAGGATTATTGCTATCTATATTAGTTGTAGGTGTTGGGCTAGCTTCTGTTGAAGGGGTTAGGCTAGCATCAGGATTTGGTGTAGGACTTGTGCTAACTTGTTCTTTTGTAATAGCTTCTGGATAAAAATAAGAAACTGCAAACTGCCAACCTACTAAAATTAAAAATGAGATTACTATAAAAGAAATAAAGCGTTTTTCCATAAAATTTTGTCTGTGTACCTCTAAATGCTTAAAGTTGTGAGAAAGTCTTATAAGCATTTACGAAAATAAAAAATAACTTAAGGCAAAACATAGAATGTTGACATAAAAGAAATCTGCCCTGCTAGTTACTTCACCGGATCATAACCCCCTGGATGGAATGGATGACAGCGTAGCAAACGACGAATACCCAAGTAAATCCCTTTAATTATTCCATATTGTGCTATAGCATCTGCACTATATTGTGAACAAGTTGGAAAGAAACGACAAGCAGGAGGAAACATTGGGGAAATAAATTTTTGGTATATTTTAATAGCAGAGATAGCTAAAAGGCTTGGGGTTTTGGCAAAAAGTTTAACAGTCGTAAGTATTCCTGCATTATTTGTTGAAAAGGAGTTTGGAGCATTGCTTTTTTGACATTGAACACTAGGTCGCAAGATTGCATTAACTGAGGTTTGTTTTGTCGGAATATCTCTCTTAAAATTCTCTTGCATCTGTTTCTTTCTACTGCATTACCAATCTTTTTAGTAACAGTTACGCCAAAACGCGATAAAGTTTCATTATTTTTTAGCACAAATAAAGTAAATAAAGGGCTATTATAACGCCTACCTTTATCATAAACCCGCTTAAACTCACGAGATGTTCTAAGTTTTTCACTTTTATGAAAACGGGCGGATATTTTAGGTGTGGGTGACATAAGCAGTTACAAGATTTTAGAAAAAGAGCATAAATCCACCGCTACGCCTACACATGGCAAGCGTAGCGCGAGCAAATTTTTAGTAATGAGAAGGGCTTAAACGCTTACGTCCTTTAGCACGGCGTCTTGCTAAGACTAAACGACCGCCTTTACTGCTCATACGCGCACGGAAACCGTGTTTTTTAGCGCGACGACGGTTATTAGGTTGGTAGGTTCTTTTCATGGCTTACTCCTTAAAATTTATTAGTTGCTTTGGCTGCTTTTGGAAAAGAAGTAAGAATAAGAGACTTAATCTGCTAAGTCAAGTCTAGCGGGTAAATTAAAAAATTTTTGTGTAGATAATTTTAGTTATAGCAATGGTAAAAAAAAAGGTTGTAATATAAGTAGCTATTATTTAGCATATCAAAACATCTTCTTGCCCAAGTTTTTGAGAGTTAATACTTTATACCTAAAATATAATAGGTAAATAATAATAATTTTTAATTTTAATTAGGACTATACTTTAGTAAGAAAGGGCAGTGCTTTATTACTTAACTTGATTGTTTAGTAGTTTAGACTAAGGCGCGAAGTAGAATAATATGAGACCTTCAGACTTTGGCAGTTCTTTTCAAATTCCTAAATTTGAAGCACCAGCAGAGATTTTGCTATCTGATAATCGCCGTTTAAGAGGTAAATTATTTCTTTCGATTTTGTCTAGTTCTAAACTAGGCCATAGTTCTGTTTTAGATAGCTTAAATGAAACACAAAAATTCTTTCCTTTTCTCTTAGAAGAATCTAACCAAATAGAAATTATTAATAAAGATGTAGTAGTGTCAGTAACTGTAGATATAAAGTTAGATCAAGATGAAGGAACAGATATCTTAAATGCAAATCTTTGGATTGAAGAAATAGAGCTAAAATGCAATCCATATATGAATTTAAGAGGAAATGTTGTTTTAGACCTTCCACCAAATAAGGCTAGGGTACTAGACTTTTTTAATTTGACAACAGCTTTTTTTGCTCTTCAAGAGGGAGAAAAACACCACATAATTAATAAAAGATATATTACTAGTATCAAAGAACTTTCTGCTTTACCACCTACTAATGTTCCTATTGTTGTTGTTAAAGCTAAAAGAGGTGGGCGTAAAAAGAAAAATACTTAAGAAGTTAGCTACTGGAAAAAATAAAAACTTTACGGACTTATGAGGGATAATATGGAACAAATAGAACAGCTATTAAATAAGTTTAAGGATTTTGGAGCTACAGAACTGCATTTAGAAGCAGGACAAAAACCCTATTTTGCTACTCCATCAGGAGTAAGAGAAATCAGCGCAAATGCTATTCAACATAAAGATATTGTTCAAATTATTTCTCCTATTTTAACGCCGTCTGCAAGAAATGAATTAATAGAAAAACCTGGAACAGAATTTTCTCATCGTAGTGCTTCAGGAATGTTTCAAGTTTCTATTAAGAAATCTAGCCTAGGTTTTAATGTTATAGTTCGTGGAACTGCTGCGCCAGTTGCAAATACTTCGCCTGCTGTTGCAACACAACCTGTAGCAGCACAACGTCCAGCCGGCTGGAATAACTCACCTCAAGCTAATGCTCCTACGGCTGCTTATCAAACCTCACAACCAACACAACAATATCCTCCTCAACCACAGCCAGCACAACATAATTCAACACAACCTGTAGCTGCGCAAACTTTTCGTCAAGGATCTTCTGCTCCTCAATCTGCTATGGCAATGGGAGGGGCTAGTCATCAAATGGCACAAACTTTGCCAGCTACAAATCAACAAGGGTCTGCTCAAGCAGCACAAGCAAAGATAAAAGCAGGGCAAGCAGCAGAAATTGATAAGTTATTTGAAGAAATGGTGCGAATGAAGGCTTCAGACTTACATATTTGTGTAGGGATGCCTCCAATGGTACGCCATGACGGAGAAATGAAAGCTATTGAGGGCTTAGGGGTGTTAAGAGCAGAGGATACAGACCGTATTTTGCTTGAAATTATGCCTGAGCGTAATAAACAGGAGTTTGAGCGTCGTCATGATACAGACTTTGCTTATGAAATTAAGGATTTAGGGCGGTTTCGGTCTAATATTTTTATGGATCGTAAAGGTAGAGGTGGGGTCTTTCGTGTTATTCCTACAAAAATCTTGACAGCGGAAGACTTAAAACTTTCTAAACAGATTTTAGATCTTTGCTTTTTAAGTAAAGGTTTAGTAGTAGTTACAGGGCCAACGGGTAGCGGTAAATCTACTACACTAGCAGCTATGATGGATTTTCTTAATCGACATCGCAGAGATCATGTCATCACAATTGAAGACCCAATAGAATTTGTACATGAAAATAAGGGTTGTTTGGTCAATCAACGAGAAGTTCATAATCATACAGATTCGTTTAAAGATGCTTTGCGGGCAGCACTACGCGAAGATCCAGACATTATTCTAGTTGGTGAAATGCGGGATTTAGAAACAATTGCTATTGCTATTGAAACGGCTGAAACAGGACACTTAGTTTTTGGTACATTACACACTACTACTGCTCCTTCTACAATTGACCGTATTATTGACCAATTTCCTACAGATCGACAATCTCAAATCCGAACAATGCTTTCAGAGTCTCTTAAAGGCGTTGTAGCTCAAACCTTACTTAAGAAAAAAGGTGGTGGGCGTATTGCTGCGCTAGAAGTGTTGCTTGTTACTCCAGCTATCTCTAACTTAATTCGTGAGGGAAAAACCTTCCAAATTCCTTCTGTGATGCAAACCTCTCGTAATCTAGGCATGGTTACACTTAATGAAGCATTATTTGACCATGTTAAAAATGGCCTTGTTACTCCTGAAGATGCTTATATTAAAGCTGTTGATAAAGTAGGATTTAGAGAATTATGTAAACGCAACAACGTAGAGCTAAACATGTAGTTGTACTTCTTAAGAAAATGGTAAAGACAGAAAAAATTCAAGAGGACTTTGATCATATTGCTATTTTGTTAGAAGAAGAAGGTGAGCAAATAGCCCCCTATGATGATTTTGTTCTTAAATTTGTACCAAGCCAATGTAACCATGCTATGGAAGTTGGTTGTGGGACAGGAACTTTTACCCGGCTGTTAGCTAATAGGGCTAAACAGGTTACAGCCATAGACCTATCAAAAGAAATGGTGCGTGTCGCTCAATCTCGCTCATCAAAACATACAAACATAGATTACAAAGTTGGAGATTTTTTAGATTTAGATTTAGCTCTTAATTCTTTTGATTGTATTGTTATGATTGCTACTTTACATCACCTACCAAATGAGCAAGTTCTTAAAAAAGTAAAACAACTTCTTGCACCTAATGGGATTTTAATCCTTCATGATATTTTAAGATCAGAGGGTAGACTTGAAAAACTAACTAATTTAGTGAGAGTTCCTGTTAGTTTAGCTTCTAGATATTTTCGCACAGGAAAACCACAGGTAAGTTGGCAGTTAAGAAAAGCCTGGGCCGAACACGGCAAAGATGAATATTACTTATCAAAACGCGAAGTCAAAGCTATGAGCAATGCCCATCTAAAGGGTAGTTATTTAAAATTCCACTTGCTTTGGCGTTATACAGTTATTTGGCGTAACCAAAGCGCAACATAAATTAATATTATGAATAAAATCGCTAGGCTTAATGCTGCTTTAAAAGGTGAGAGTGTTGACCGTCCACCTTTTAGCTTTTGGTATCACTTTGGCTTACAACACGCTAAAGCAAAACGACTTGCACAAACTCATCTAGAATTTTTTCAAGCCTATGACCTTGATTTTCTTAAGGTTATGAATGATTATTCTTATTCCGCGTCTGATAACCAAGGAGAATTTTTTGAAGCTTCTGATTGGAAAAAATTAAAGGTTTTTTCAGGTGATGAAGGTGGTTTTGGCAAACAATTAAAGGCTCTTAGCATAATAGGTCAAGAATTAGCTAACAAAGCTTATTTTGTTGAGACTATTTTTAGCCCCTGGACAATTGCACGTAAGCTATCTGATAAAGAAACTCTAATTAAGCTAAAAAATAATCATCCTGAGCTACTTTTGGAAATAATGAAAAAAATTGCTCTTTCTTTGGCTAATTATGCTGAAAAAGCAGTTAGCACAGGTGCAGCGGGAATCTTTCTTTCTCTTTCAGGTGCAAATCCTAATGTAATGACTTATCAAGAATATGAACGCTTTGCACGTCCTTTTGATTTAATGATCTTGGAGCGTATAAAAACAAAAACTAAGTTTAATATCTTACATATTCATGGGGATCAAATTTATTTTAATGAACTACTGGATTATCCAATCCAAGCAATAAACTGGTCACATTATTATGCTAAACCTTCTTTAAGCCAAGCACGCGAGCAATATAAAGGCTGTTTGTTAGGTGGAATTAATGAAAAGCTCTTTAGTCATACTACTATTGCAGCAATTAAAAAAGAAATAAAAGAAACTATCCAAGAGCTTGGAACGCGAAATTTAATAATTACCCCAGGTTGCTCAATAGAAACAGACAGCCCACTAAAACAGCTAAGAAGTGTTAAAAAGGCTCTTACAAAATAATGGGAAGATCCTACAAACAACACAAAATCCCACAGGAAAATTAACAACCAAGGAAAAATTCCTAAGATACAAGTTTTTAAGCTTCAAAAATCAGAGCCTTTTTTAGTTTTTTCAAGTACCATTTTAACTGTTGTTAATGGAAGTAATAAAGATGTAGGGCTATCTAAAAGAGGTAAAGCACCATAACTTGCATACCATCTTGCAACAGATTCATTCTTGGCATCTATTAAAAGTGCAACGCCTCCAACCTCTTCACTAGCACGTAAAGAACGTCTAGCAGCAGCTAAAAGAAGCTGTCCTCCTAATCCCTTTCCTTGCATACTAAGATCTACGGCTAATCGTCCTAGGCGAAAAACAGGTACATCGTATCTAGCTAATCCTTTTTTGATAATGGTTGGCGTTCGTGCATATTCAACAGAGGCTGGACTTAAGCTATAAAAGCCTAAAATCTTTGCGTCATCGTTGGCAATTGCTAGGAATGTTTTAGCTCCACCTTGCTCATGAGACTGACGAGCATAGCGACGCAGAAATTCGTTAAGGTCTTTATCCCCACAATCAAAAGCATCTCTGTTATGTTTCTTGCTAATGGATTCTTCGTGCCAGTTTGCGACTGCCATGTTATTTTGGTAAATTCTTAGCTGCCTCTAACAACTTAGACTTAGGAGCAGGAGGATTTTCTAGCGCGTCAAGCACGCGTAAAGAATCACGCTCGGAAAGTTTTATTGTTTCGGCTTGAGCAATCACTTCTTTTGCTGCTTTTACCGCATGGTGCAATACAAAATCAGTTAGATCTGTATGCTCATAAGCTACTGCACGCAACAGCAATGCTTTGTCCTCTGGATGCACTCTTAAAGACATTCGTTGATTTTCTTCTATTGCTACTCTTGGCATAAATATTTCCTTCTGTACTTATTCAATATGTACATTATTTAATATATTAGAGTTTATTACAAGGTTAGTAGGAGGGATTCGTTATAATTAGTCTTTAGAATTTTTTAGTTAATAATACTTACTAGAGATTTATATTCTTGTTCTGAAATATTTAGAATTTCTAGCCAATTTTGAAAATAATTTGTTAATTGTTTAGCTCTTGGGTGTGTGTTTTTGTGGTAAAGCTCAAAGTCTTTGCAGTTTTGCACTTTGTCGGCTACAAGCATTTCTTGAACGGCTGGAAGCGGGCTTAGCTTAACTTCTGATAAGTCGTTAATAATTCGACTAGAAAGATATCCATTGGCAATCCAACGATATTCCATTGCTAGGCTAAGTGCATATAAATCCACTGGATAGCGATAAAGTACACTATCTTTTTGAAAGGCTTTAGCTAAATCTTCATCTATTTGGACAATTGGATGTAAACAAAAAGCTTCTTTAGCCGAAATGCAGGCATTAATTTTATCTAAAATAGTCAAACCTTCATTTATATGGTTGATATAAGCAACGTTAGAACGTTTTGCTTTTCTATCACCATAAAAATCTAAAATAGCTTGATAATGCGGGTTTTGCTTAAGCATAATTCTTTAGCCATTACAATTCCAAATGATCTTTTAGTATTTCAAGTAATCTTTCATAGCTTACCCTATTGTATTTTCCATTAGGATTATAGGGAATAGCAGTTTCTCTTGATGGTAGCTCTAATTCTAAGTAATAAAAGTCTTTAAGCATCCCAAAAGTACCAATGTAGATTACTTTTCCTGGCTTTTTAGCGTTAGATAGAACAATTGAAGACATATCCGCCTGCCAAAGATCAGCTATTTCTAAAGCATCTTCGCCAAAGTGACGGTTCAATTTAGAGAGCAGTGTTTTTATAGATTTACCTTTTACTAAACCTTCTAATTTCATAGTTTTAACTGTTTCTCCAACCTCTTATGTCTTGAGCAAATGAGCCAAATCCGCCAGGAAATAATGTTTCTATGTCTGATAAATCGGTTGCTAATCTATTTGCTGCTTCAACTGCGTATGAAGTCATTAAAGGAATAGGGGGTCTATCAACTTTATAAACCGCTTTTTTCAATTGTTGTTTGATGTGTGAATATCTTTTTTCTTTTGAAGCTACAAGCCATGCAGCTTCACTTGCTTGTGCATCTATTCCGCATTGATACCAGGCTTCAATAGCTGGAACAGCCAAACCAACAGCTATTTTAATCATTGGTCTTTCTTTACGAACGGAGATTTTTTGTTGTGTTTGCTCAATCACTTTCTTAATTTGGCACAAACGACAATTAGCTGTTTCTGCTAGTGTGTTAGCTGTGAAGTTTGTTTCATGTGATTGATTGTGAATAACTGTTTCGTCTGAATCAACCACAACAGCAAGAGCTTCTGCGTCTGTTTGGTAATATAAACTTTTTATTGTAGTCGGGATAAGTTGCAACACTCCATGCCAACCTCGAAAGCGCAATGAGTACTCTACTTTTTCTATTTCTTCTCCCAAAATTGCACCAATAATTATTTTGGTAAATGCTTCATCAACTTCTGATTCGCTGAGTAGAGCAACTTTCATTACTTTATAGGAACTCCTCCTAAAACTCCGCTATACCAAATATCACTTAAGGGAGCTTCTTGTAGGATGTCTTCAATATCAAAGCGTTCCGATAAGCGTTCAAAAGTAACAAAGCCATCTTTTTTACTAGCAATAACTACTTCCTCTGGATGATCTCTAAATAGATCTAAGAAATATGGGGAATGAGTAGTGCAAATAATTTGTATTGGATCGCGCTTTTCTCCAACGCTTTCAGGGTAAGAAAGCCTGTATAAAGCGTCTTGTAAATCTCTTAATAATCTAGGATGAATGCCATGATCAGGTTCTTCAATACATATTAAAGGAGGGTGATCAGGTATATAAGCTAGTGTCAAAATAGCTAAGGCAAATAAAGTACCGGTTGATAAGTCTTGTGCTTGGACTTTATGTTTTCCGCGAGTTGTTCTTAGCAAGAAAGATCTTTGACCTGAGTTTGGAGTATCAAACAATATTCGGTCATATTCTGGCAATAATCTATTAACTTCTTGATTTAATAATTCAAATTTTTCTGGTTCTTTATCACGTAGTTGATCAAGTACTCCTACAAGATTTCCTCCATTATCTGACAACTGGCTATTTGGGATTAGTTCTACTTGGGAAGAAATGTAGTTTGCATTGAAAGAGTAAATTTGCATTTGGCCTAGTTTATTTAAATATGTTTCATATATTCCCTTCATTATCTTTCCAGACGTACTTTCTGAAGAAGTGTCACTTAAAGGGGGATAAACGCTTGGTTGCAAATCATCTGTCCATACAACTTCTATCGGAAGTGGTTTTAACCAATTGATTTTTACTTTCACACCTTCAATATCTTTTTCATGTCCAAAGCTAACAACTCTTGAATACTTCATGCTTGCGCAGGTTGCTGCTAATTTAATGGCTTTAAGCGCGGTTGTTTTCCCGCTACCGTTTGGCCCGATGATAAGGGTAAATGGGCTAAGAGGTAGTTTTGTATCTTGTAATGCTTTGTAATTCTTAAACTCTACGGATTCAATCATAAGATTTAACTTAAGTTTGGTTTTAGCCAAAATTCAAGGTTAACGCTTAAACATTAATGCTTTAATGTTAATTTCAAGGTTTTCTGTTTTTGAGCATTCTATTTTTGTGTTGTTTTCTTTTACTTCCATTTGTACATCAGCATTAGTTCTTAGTGTAAAATGATCGCCTCGATTAAGTTCTAGCAGCAAAACACGTTCATTGGAAAGGCAATCTAGCCGCGCAGAAATTAAACGTCCGTCTTTGGTTGCAAACCTATCATCACGTCCACAAGTTAAACCAAGTTCGCTTTTCTTAAATTTAACCATTGCTTGAGATGTATTTCCTGAGCCTTGAAGGGAAATTTTTGCTTTTCCATCTGTAAAGCTATTTCTTAGCACTCCAGCAAAATCTTTTTCTCTATAATCAGAATGGCTAACTAGAAATAAAAAGTTTTTTAGTCCTTCTTTATCATCTACTTCAAAAACAAAATTTCCTGCATTATCTGTTTTGGTTTTATAGTCTTGATATTGAGTGCGAACAGTAACTAAAGCCTCTACAATAGGTTGCCCGCTACGAGCATCTACAACTTGACCAGAAAAAATAGCTTTAGCTTGATTACTTAAAGAAATTTGAGCAGAAACAGGTAAGTTAACTAAAAATAAGAAAAATAAAGCAAATATTGGTAGATAAAAACGTTTCATTTATAAACCTCTAACTTAAATTAATCTTGTTGGCGATGATAGATAATTTTACCACTTACAATAGTTGCAATCACGGCTCCTTTTAGTTGCCAGCCGGCAAAGGGACTATTACGACTTTTTGAGCGAAATAATCCAGGGTTAACAGTTGTGTTAAGTGTTGGATCAAAAATAGTTATATCAGCAGGTGAACCAACTGCTAGCGTCCCACGAGCTAGATTAAAAACTCTAGCCGGCACGGTAGAAAGTAGCTCTACAAGTCGCATAAGGGAGATTTTGCCAGTATGGTAAAGCTTGTCTAATGATAAACTTACGGCTGTTTCAAGTCCAACAATCCCAAAAGGTGCGCGGTCATATTCTAAAGCTTTTTCATCTGCATGATGAGGTGCATGATCTGTAGCAATTACATCTACTGTCCCATCAATAATGCCTTGAATTAAGGCTTCTACATCTTGATTTGTACGTAGTGGAGGATTCATTTTTGTATTAGTGTCAAAGCCTTCTACCGCGCTGTCTGTTAAGCTAAAGTGATGTGGAGTAACTTCACAAGTGACTTTAATTCCTTTTTGCTTACCTTGTTTTACTAAAGCTACAGAGCCTGCTGTACTTAAATGAGCAATATGGATATGCGCTCCGGTTTCTTCAGCTAGCATTAAATCTCGCTGAACGTCTGATTCTTCAGCTAAATGAGACATTCCTTTTAAGCCAAGTAGCGTAGAATAATAACCTTCATTCATTACCCCACTAGCAGCAAGGTCTTTATTTTCACAATGATCAACTACAGGTAGGCCAAAATTTTTAGCATATTCCATTGCTCGACGCATCACCAAAGAATTTGATACCGGACGACCATCATCAGAAATAGCTACAATTCCGGCTTCGTACATTTCGCCAATTTCAGCTAATTGTTGACCTTGGGATTGTTTAGTTATTGCTCCAATAGGAAAAACATTTACAAGGTTAAGCTTTTTTGCTCGCTCTAAAATATAGTGTGTTACTGTAGCATTATCATTTATTGGTTGCGTGTTAGGCATACAACAAATCGAGGTAAACCCCCCAGCAGCAGCGGCTTTAGCACCTGTTTCAATTGTTTCTTTATCTTCGCGTCCGGGTTCGCGTAAATGAGTGTGAAGATCTATAAAACCTGGCGCAACCACCAAACCTGTAGCATCAAAAATTTGAGCATCTACTATTTCAATATTAGGGAAAACTCCGGCAATTTGATCATCTTCAATTAATACATCAGATATTTCTTCAAGATGACGACTAGGATCTATTACTAGGCCATTTTTAATTAATAAACGCATAAACTATTTTGCTCCTAAAACTTCCTGTTGAGCATCTGTCACATTCCCACCCATTACTAAATAAAGCACAGCCATACGAATAGCAACACCATTAGTAACTTGTTCATAAACAAGCGAATAGGGCCCGTCAATTACATCTGACGCTACTTCAATTCCACGATTAACCGGGCCCGGATGGATGACTATTACATCTTTTTTAGCCATTTCTAGCCGTTTAGCTGTTAATCCATAAAAGTAAGCATATTCTCGTAGGGAAGGAAAATAGGCTGAAGCTTCTCGCTCAAGTTGTATTCTTAGCATTAAAACTACATCAGCACCTTCTAAAGCTTTGTCAATAGAAGTCGTGGTTGTAATTTTGCCAAAGGAATTTTCTGCTAAACGGTCAAAATACGGTGGAATCAAGGTTGCGGGGCCAGCTACACGAACATTAGCACCTAATTTAGTTAGAAGATGTACATTAGAACGAGCAACCCGACTATGAGCTATATCACCAATGATTGCTACTTCTAAGCCTTCGATTTTTTGTTTATGTTCACGAATGGTTAAAGCATCAAGTAGGGCTTGTGTAGGGTGTTCATGCGCTCCATCTCCAGCATTAATAACCGAGGTGCGACAAATGCGGGCAAGTTGTTGGGGAACGCCTGCTGATGAATGACGGATAACAATTACGTCTGGCACCATAGCTTCTAAGTTTCTAGCTGTATCAATAAGAGTTTCGCCTTTTGATAAACTGCTACTAGAAGCAGATATGTTAATTGCATCAGCAGAAAGACGTTTGGCAGCAATTTCAAAGCTAGTTCGGGTACGTGTAGATGGTTCAAAAAAAAGATTGATGACTGTACGACCTCTAAGAGTCGGGACTTTTTTTATTGGACGGCGGGAAATTTCCTTAAAAGCTGCTGCCGTATCAAGAATTGTATTAATCTCTTCTACAGAGAGATCTCTAATTGCTAGCAAATCTTTTCGATTAAAAGCCACAAACAATCCTTAAGCTTCTGGTGCAGGTTCGACGACAATAACTTGTTCTATTTCGTCAAATCCTTCCAACATAACTTTAACAATTTCTGCTTGTTTGGTAGCAACTTTCTCGCCTACATAATCAGCATGAATTGGTAGTTCACGATAACCACGATCTACTAAAACGGCTAGTTGTACTCGGCGAGGACGGCCAAAATCCATCAGTTCATCAAGTGCTGCTCGGATTGTTCGACCTGTATAAAGTACATCATCAACTAAAATTATGGTTTGTTCTTCTACTCCACCTGGAATATCAGTATCTTGAACAACTGGTTTAACATCTACTGTGGAAAGATCGTCTCTGTAAAGTGTTATATCTAATGTGCCAACGGGAGGACGAACACCTTCAAGTTCAGCAATTTTATTAGCAATTCTTTCGGCTAGTGGTACACCTCGACGGCGAATACCTACGATTAATAATTTTTCTGTGCCGCGATTACGTTCAACTATTTCTGAAGCTATACGTGAGAGGGCGCGGTTAATAGCAACAGCGTCCATCAATTGAAATTTTTGTACAAAATTCATGGATCTTTCTCCAAAATAAACAAGCTAAAATTTTACTGCAAAACCTGCCTTTATAGCATAAGCTAATAAATGATGGCAAGATGTTTGCTAGCTTGCTAGTAACACAAATTAGTTAATATTCTACTACTGCCAATTCTACAATCTGGTAATTTTCTACCCTCATTTTTAAGAAATTTCCTTCTACTAAAGGGAGTAAATAAGCACCTGTACCGCCACTAGATGCAGTGGCATTGGGATCTAATTGTTCTCTAACTTCTAAAGGTAATTGCTTAATGATTAAGTCAAAATCAGGTATGCGGCGTTGTTTACCAAAAAGGATAAAAGCCCCTTCAGGAAGTGGTATTGGCAGAGAGATATCTTTGATCATTTCTTCTACTTTAGGCATAAAACAATATTATCTCTCCTACAATGGATACTAACTGTTGTTAGCGCAAAGTTTTTTTAAGTTTTTCTAAGTTTTTCTTTAATAACATAATAAAAGAGTATCTAGCAAGTACAGATAACTATTATTGCTCTTTAACATAGATAAAAACTTTGGTAGTTATTGAAAGTAATAGGTTAATAGACTACTATAATCAACCTAAAAAACATTAAATCTTAGAAGAATTTTTTTCTTAATTCAGAAGAATATTTACGGCTAGTGGTTAACGGAGTTGTTATATTGCGTAGATAAATTTGGTAGCTACTTCTAAACCAAGGTTCTACTCTTTCAATATATTCAATATTTATTAAAATTGACCTGTGAATACGCAAGAATTGTTGAGTAGGTAGATGTTCTTCCCATTCACGTAAGGATTTTAGGACTAATTTTTTTTCGCCTTTGGTTGTGTAAACTTCTGTATAATCGCCAGTTGCAGAAATATAAATAATAGAATTTATTTTTACAAAGCCTGTCCGACCTTGACCTTTAATAAAAATAAAATCATTGTAATCTAATGGTTGAGTAGGTTTAGACTCATTTTTAGACGATTTTTCTAACCTGGCAAGAGCTTGACTTAACCGAGGTAAACTAACAGGCTTAAGCAAATAATCTAAGGCATTTACCTCAAAAGCGCGAATAGCAAAATTATCAAAAGCAGTGACAAAAATAACAGAAAAGTCTATCTCCATTTTTTCAAATAACTTAAAGCCAGACTCTTTTGGCATTTGTATATCTAAAAATACCAAATCAGGGTCGGTTGTATTAATTACTTCTACAGCCATTTCGACGCTATTTGCTTGGCCTACAATTTGGATTTGTTGGAAATGAGCAAGTTGATGTTGTAGGTCTTGACGTGCTAATTCTTCATCATCTACCAATACTACACGCATTTGCTTCATTTGTTTTATTTACGCCTTTCTTCTAGGGTTAAATAGGTATTTCTATTGTTATATAGACATAACCTTTTTGCTCACTAATATTAATAGTGTGATTATCAAAGTAATATTCCTTTAAGCGTTGTTTTACATTATCTAATCCTACACCTAAACTAGCACTTTGAGGGATATCATCATCGTCTTTTGTTAGCCAATAACCGCTATTAACTACATCAAAAATAAGCGTATCATCTTTTATTTTTACAGATAACTCTATTTCAAGCGGTAACTTACTGGTTACCATTCCATACTTAATAGCATTTTCTACAAGTGGTTGTAGCAAAAAGGCTGGCATTGTGTAGTTATTAGCTGCCTTTTCAAAACTAGTTTTAACTATTAATGTATCCTTAAAGCGAGTTTGTTCAATAGCTAAATAATTTAGGGTGGCTTGGATTTCTTCTTCAACGGAAACTATTGATTTTTTTCTATTTAGCAGTAAATAGCGTAAATAATCTGCTAATTGTGTAAGCATACTTTCAGCCGCTTTGCCATCTGTAGAAATTAAAGCTCGAATAGACATCAAAGAATTAAATAAAAAATGTGGATTAAGTTGATAAAGTAAAAGTTCTAAGTAAAGTTGTCTAGCCATTCGAGAAATTTTTAATTGGTTTTCAACACGTACAATAACTTCTTCCACTTGAAAAGGTTTAGTCACATAATCCACCCCGCCAACGCCAAAAGCTTTGATTTTGTCTATCATATCGCTATTAGCACTAATAAAAATTACAGGAATTTTTTGGCTATTAGGATTACTTTTTAGCTGACGGCAAACCTCATAACCATTGACTAGGGGCATGTTAATGTCTAAAAGCACAATATCAGGAGGTGCAGCTTTTACAGATGCAAGCGCGTGTTGGCCGCTATTGGCTACTCGCACATCATAGTTTTGTGCTGTCAACATTTTTGATAGGACTTCTAAATTGTTTGGCTCATCATCAACAATTAAGACTTCCCCTTTATAACTCTCAAGATTTAATGGCATAAAATCAAGGCTCTTTTTTTGGGTTTGATAAGCAAATGTAGTTGGCATCTTATTTTCCCTACGATAAGGCTCTTTGCCCCTGATTTTAGGACACTTAAGCTTAGGGTGTCGAATGCTTATTAATCTGGGTTGTCTATTGAGCGATAAAATAAACCTTTTAGCGAAAGATCTTTATTTACTAACTTTATTTGTAACGCTTTCTATTGTTTGTAAAAGGGCTTCTACTTGATAATTTTTAAGCATTTTTTGCAAAGGATTTTTTAAGTCTTTATTATCTTTTCCTATTTCTTCAATTATCTGTTCTGCTAAGGTTAATCTACCTTGAAGTGCTGCTTTATGCAGACGGTTTAGCAGTTTTGTAGGAACACTTTCTAGCAATGCAGTTATTTCAAAAGAGCTTATTTCTTTACTAGATTTTTGTTCTATTTTATTGTCCAAAACTTTGTAGGAAAACTTTACTCCAAGATGTTGTTTTAATTTTTGGAAAATAGTTTTTTCTAAATAGGGTTTAGTAACAATATCATCACAACCTGCATTATAGATACCTGCATGGTCTTGTTCAAAAGCACTAGCGGTCATAGCAATTATTACGGTTGCTTTTGAGTTATTTTCTAGTTCTCTAATTTTTCTTGTTGCACTATAACCATCTAAAACTTTCATTCTAATATCCATCCAAATTAGTTTTGGATGCCAGGATTGCCAAATTTCAATAGCTTCTTGACCATTAGTAGCTTGGCGGACTTCAAAACCAAGAGAAGCTAACAAAGTGCTTAGAACTGTGCGGTTTTCTATACGATCATCAACTACTAAAATTCGATGTTTGGCCTCACCTTCAGCTAAACCTATTATGTTATCTTCTTCAGATTCTTCTATTTGAGCAGCTTTGTTTATTTGAGGGAGTTCAATATCAAAAGCAAAAACGCTTCCTTTTCCTTCTTCGCTAGCTACAGTTATATCTGCGCCCATCAATTGCACAAGGTTTCGGCTAATAAATAGTCCAAGACCTGTGCCTTCTTTAGATTGTTGACCGCTAGAGGTTTGGACAAAAGCTCCAAATAATTTGTCTATTTCTTCTTTAGAAATACCTGTCCCAGTATCTTCAACTTGGAAAAGTATTCTTGGCTCATTATAGCTAACTTGTAGTGTTACTTTACCTGTGCTAGTAAACTTAACCGCATTACCTAATAGATTAATTAATACTTGTTTAAGTTTCTTTTCATCTCCTTGAACTTGTTGAGGCAAATTAGCAGGAATTTTACTTTCAAACACCAAACCTTTTCCTGTAGAGTGAGATGTAAAAATACTGGTAATATCACCAAGTAAGTTATAAAGATTAAAAGTTGTTTTTTGAAGTTCAACCTTGCCAGATTCAATTTTAGAGATAGATAAAACGTCGTTAATTAAAGATAGTAAGTGTTCACCACTACGCAAAATAGTTTTTAAGTATTCATTTTCTTGTTTTTCAAAAGGATGTTTACGTAAAATTATTTGGGTAAAGCCTAGGATAGCATTTAATGGTGTGCGTAGTTCGTGGCTCATATTTGCTAAAAAAGCACTTTTAGCTTGATTAGCTATTTCTGCGGCATTTGCGCGTAGTTGGTTTTCGAGTAGTTCTTGTTTTATTTTTAGCCGTTTATTTCTAGCTCTAATTGCGGTAAAACATATTAGTGAAAAAGTCCCAAAATAAAGACAGTAGGCCCACCAACGTTGCCAAGGTGGAGCAACAATTCTTACTTTTACTGAAACCCCTTGTTCATTCCAAATGCCTTCGCTATTTGCTCCCTTTACTTGGAAAATGTAGTCTCCTGGTTCTAAGTTAGTGTAGCTAATATAATTTCTTCCATTGTCCGCGAGTCTCCAAGTTTCGTTAAATCCTCCAAGTTTATAGGCATAAGAATTGTTTTCTGGGTCAGAATAGCTTAAAGCTGAAAATTCAAAAGAAAAGTAATTTTCTTTATGAGAAAGTTCAAAAACTTCATTTGATTCTAAGTTTTGGGCTAACAAAAGAGCAGCTTTTGGGGAAGGCTTATCAAAAATCTTAAAATTGGTAATAACGATTGTTGGAACATACTTAGTGCTTTCTATTTGTTCAGGAAAAAAGCGAGAAAAACCATCCACTCCACCAAAAAACATCTCCCCACTTTTACTTTTGTAATATGCTCCAGAATTATAGCTGTAACCTTGTAACCCATCGCTTGGGCCATAATTAGCAAAAGTTTCTTTTATAGGATTAAATTTAATAATTCCTCGACTGCTAGTACCTAACCAAAAGTTCCCTTGACTATCTTCTAGTAGTCCTAATATAGCATTATCTGCTAAACCTTGCTCTTTTTTGTAATACTTAAAACTATTGCTTTTAAGATCAAAACAATTTAACCCTCCACCATAAGTTGCTATCCAAAGCCTCTTTTGTTTGTCTTCATAAATTGCCATTATGGTATTAGCGTTTACAGTGTTATTAGAAAAGTTTTTAGGATCATATTTGTAAAGTGTGAAATTTTCTGTTTTAGGATCAAATTTATTTAACCCTCCTCCTTGTGTACCTATCCAAATATTGTTATGGCTATCTATAAGCATAGAAAAAATAGCATTTCTACTTAAACTATTAGGGTTTTTAGGATCATTTAAGTAAGTTTTAATTTGTTCTGTTTTAGGATCATATTTAATTAGCCCTTTCATTGAACCAATCCAAAAAATTCCAGAACTTGATTGACAAATTGGGCCTAAGCCATTATCACCTAAAGTTTTTCTCTTAAAGCCGTCCGTTTTAGGATCGTATTGATGTAAAGTTCCGTCATGTGTTCCTATCCATAATGTTTTGTTGTTGTCTTCATAAATTGAATAAACAGTATTATGACTTAAGCTAGAGCTAGAATTTTTATCGTGGGTATAATGCTTAAAGGTTTTAGTTTTAGCATCATAGCGGTTTAAGCCTCCTCCACCAGTTCCAACCCATAAGTTGCCTTTTGAATCTTCACAAAAAGCATATATAGTGTTATGACTTAAACTATTAGGAAATCTTGGATCCTTAAAAATAGTGGTAAATTTTTGACGGTTTAAGTCGGCTTTGTTTACACCATTATTTGTGCCGGCCCAAAGTATTCCTTCTCTATCTTGAAAAACTGACCAAATTTCATCACTACTTAAATTAGCACCAGAAAGTTTATCGTCTGTAAACAAAGTAAAATTAGTAGTTTTAGGATCAAATCTAAAAAGCCCTAAAGTAGTAGTAGCAATCCAAAGCTTACCCCAAATATCTTCACAAATTGAATAAACATCGTTGCCATCAGTTGAACCAGATGAATTAAGTTCGTTTAAGTAAGTAGTAAAAGTATTTGTAGCGGGGTCAAATTTATTAAGTCCTCCTCCGTAAGTTCCAATCCAAAGACTTCCAGAATTATCTAAATAAAGCGATAAAATACCACTTGCACTAAGGCTTCCAGCTTGTTTTGGATCATTAAGGTAACGAGTAAAACTATTAGTTTTAGGGTCAAGTTTATTCAATCCTTCTTCTGTTCCAACCCAAAGATTTCCTTCTTTATCTTCGCAAATGGCTGTAACAATATCATTACTTATACTTGTTGGAAGTTTTTCATCATAAAGATAAGCTGTAAACTTATTAGCCTTTGCATCATATCTATTTAAGCCTTTAGATGTTCCAATCCAGTATATTCCAACTTTATCTTGATAGATTGTATCTATGCGGTTATGAGACAAACTATTAATATTATTGGGGTTATGTTTATAAACCGTAAAATTGTCAGTTTTTGGATTATACTTTGTTAATCCTTCAGATGTTGCTACCCAAAGATTTTCTTCTCTATCTACATAAATTTCTAGAATTTCACCACTAGGTAAAGAATAAGGATCTTTTCTGTCAGGGCGGTAAATTGTAAAGCCGTAACCATCAAATTTGTTAAGGCCATCCTCTGTACCAAACCACATAAAACCCTGTTTATCTTGATTAATGGTTGAAACAACGTTGTGGGATAAACCTTGGTCTATTTGGTAATTTGTAAATTTGACACTTGCTTGTTGGCTATAAGCTAGATGAACAGAAAATAAATTAATACAAAAACCTGCTAGTAAAAACACCAAAGCATTACATTTAGTTAAAGTTTTGTTACTAAAGTTAACCATAAGACTAGTAAGCGGTTATAAGATAAAAATAGAGATAAGAAATTAGCTAATTATCCCCTAATAATTAGCTATCTGCAACTCACTTAACAGATGGATAAGATTATTTTGGCGATAAAATAAGCTATTTAGCGATAAAAAAAACCATTTGTAGATTTTTGCTTATTTTATGCAAAATTTTCCTAATAATGTAGCTTATTAATTAGCACAAAGTATCTTTAATTTATGCAAAAGAGTTAACTGGGTTTGAGGAGCGTAGCTTAACGGCAAAATCTTATGGTTTAGGAATAATGCCAGTAGTAGATAAAGATTCTTGCAAGATGTCTACGCCCTCATAGTTATAATTCTTAGGTAAATAAATACCTAAAATTTATTAGCAGCAAAAATATTTTTACAAAATTCAGAGATTTTTATTTGCTCTCTAATATTCATAAAACTTAGAAAACCGCTTAAATGTTGTTAAGCTTTGCCAAAATACAATAAATAACTACTGCTAGATTCTCTGTCTAGCTTTGCAGGAGAAGAAACTTAAAAATTGGCAATTATAAGCTTGTATTTTAATAACAAATAAGTGTTTGAAAGCTATGTGGGTAGATTGTTAGTAAAAATTGTTTGGAAAATAAATGTTTTGCTGCTAATAAATTTTACTTAAAATTACGTAAGTGCCATAAAGCATAATAATTAAAATTCCCAATTTTTAGATCATATTCCGTTGTATCTTGACCTGCTAAGTCAAATTAGCAGGTTTTTATTTTGTTAAATTAACTAATTTTTTTCTTCTAAGTGGCTAACCCTAATATGAATACCTCCAACTATATCAACTAACTTATCAACAGCAAATCGCATTTCTTGGCGGTCTTGGTGTGCTTGAGCAGCTAAGTTATCAATAGCATTGTTAATAGAAGAAACAGCAGTTCCCATTTCTTGGCGGTCTTGGTGTGCTTGAGCAGCTAAGTTATCAATAGCATTGTTAATAGAAGAAACAGCAGTTTGCATTTCTTGGCGGTCTTGGTGTGCTTGAGCAGCTAAGTTATCAACAGTATTGTTAATAGAAGAAACAGCAAATCGCATTTCTTGGCGGTCTTGATGGGCTTGTTCTTTCATTTCAATAATGTTGTTATTAATGGAATTTATTGAGTTTTGCATGATTTGGCGATCTGCTTCTGCTTGCATTGCTAAACTAGTTACAACACTTGTTAGATCTTGAATATTATCTTTTAACTGCTTTAATTCTACTTCATGTTTAGCTTGTTGTTCTAAAAGAAACTCTATTCTATTTTTTATTCTTATATCTTGATCAGCTTGTTGTTTTTGAAGGTTAGCTTGTTGTTTTTCAAATTCAGCTTGTTGTTTTTGAAGTTCGGCGACTTCACTTGCTGCTTTAGCTTGTTGCTGCAAAATAAACTGTATAGCCTTGTCTAATTCTTCATTTGTCATAAAAAATACCTACTTTAGCTTATTTATAAAGATAGTTTAGCAGGATAGATAAATGCTAGGCAATTTCTAAGATTAGAAAAATCTGCTACTAGTGTTTCTACTTTTCTAAGAGGTGTTTTTAGATATTTTATTTTCTGAAAAGTAACCATTAACTAATCAAAACAGAAAGGTTTATCAATCAGAAGTGGCTTGACAGAAAAAATCCTTGCCATATACTTTGGAAGAAAGCGACTTCTAATTTTATCAATCACAATTTATTCGGGGCGTAGCTTAGCCTGGAAAAGCGCACGGTTCGGGACCGTGAGAGCGGTGGTTCAAATCCACTTGCCCCGACTTGGCCCGGCTTCATTATTATTTTATATTACAAGCTTATAGCTTAAAATCAATTACTTGATGATACTTATGCATTTAGCCCGTTATTTTCTTATTACTGGCAAAGTTCAAGGAGTTGGATACCGCTATTTTGCAATGCGTGCGGCTAATCAATATCAGATATCTGGGTATGTGCGTAATTTAGCTTCTGGACAAGTAGAAATTGTAGCTGAAGGTCAGCGAGAGGCAATGGAAAGTTTTAAGAAAGAGTTAGCCATTGGGCCCTATCATGCAGAAGTGATTCAAATAGAGGAAAAGATTTTAGAAAATACAGGACGCTTTCAAGGTTTTCGTATTGAATACTAATAACTAAGAGAAATTAATTTTTGGGCATTGATAATAGTTAATCCTATGCAAGAAAAACGTTCCCGTCCTCGTTTAAAAGTTTCTATGCCTGTTCAAGTCATTGGGCGTACTATTGATGGAGAAAAGTTCCGGGAACTCTGTCAAACACAAGACGCTTCTGCCTTTGGACTTTGTTTAGTTTTAGAAGCAATTGTGCCACGTGGAACAATATTATTTTTAAGTATGCAAATGCCTCGGCGGTTGCGTCTTTATGATTTAGCTAAAGATGTTTATCAAATTTATGCACAAGTTCAACGAGTTCATATGTTAACAGAAGGCGGTTGTGAGGTTGGACTATCTTTTATAGGTAAAAACCCTCCTTCAGGATATGAAAATTATCAAAGTGCAGAATTTTTTAATACAGAAATAAAAAGAACTACTGGAGCCTACAAACCTGCTCCCACAACACAAGTAAGTGCAAATAACCCTACTAATGTAACTCCTTCAACCACAAACAAATCTACAGGAATCAATGAAGTAGCAAAACCTTCTAACACAAATAATAGTGCTTGGGAGCGTCCTGGTCGAAGAGATGCACGTCATAATATCCCTATAGATGTTATGATTGATTTTTTAGACGTTAACAGTAGTATAATTAGGCAAGAACCAGGCTTAGTTACTAATATTAGTCGTGGTGGGGCCTGTGTAATGGCTGCAACAGAAGCACAAATTGGTAGCAAAGTTCGAGTTTCTATGATGAGAGAAGATTTTATTGTCTTGAGTTGTGTTAAAGCTATTACTACTAGTCAAGGCGGTGTATGTAATTTACATTTAGAATTTATTGATAAATGTTGGATGGGAGGCGGTTAACGCAAATGGAAGAACTAAAAAAATTGATTCGAGAAGTACCCGATTTTCCTAAACCAGGAATCTTGTTTTATGATATTACTACTTTGCTGAAAAATGCTAAGGGCTTAAAAACAGTTATTAACCGAATGAGTGAAGCACTTGCAGGAGAAAAAATAGACACTGTAGTTGGAATTGAGGCACGAGGTTTTATTTTTGCTCCAGCACTTGCCTATCATATTGGTGCAGGCTTTGTTCCTGTACGTAAACCAAGAAAATTACCTGCTTCTACAGAATCAATTAGTTATGAATTAGAATATGGTACTGATACTTTAGAAATACATCGTGATGCTGTAGGCCAGGGTCACAGAGTTTTAATTGCTGATGACTTATTAGCAACTGGTGGAACGGCTAAAGCAGTAGTTGATTTAGTTGAAAAATTAGGTGGTCAAGTAGTTGGATTAACTTTTGTTATAGAGTTAGATTTCCTTCAAGGCAGGGAAAAACTAGCCAATCATAATGTGTATTCCCTACTACAGTATCAATCATAAATATTTTTCATTAGTTTATAACTTCAATCACAAGAAAAATTATTAAGTGATAGGAACGCTGTCAAAATGCCAGCGTTCCCAAACATACCAACACAACTTCTATTTGCCGTCCATAGGCTTATTTTTAGTAAACATAACGCCAACAGAAATTTTACCATCAGGATTTTTAACA
>CAZBMZ010000052.1:0-25101 GCA_964492845.1 uncultured Clostridia bacterium | reverse complement strand
GCCTTTATTTTATCATATCTTCATTATATCAGAAAACTTTTACATACCCACTTACTTTAATCCTAATCATTTAAGTTTGGCGGAGTAACTTGCGTATATACTGGATCTAAACCTATAGAATCTTCCAGACTGCCACCACAGCCACATATAAGAAGGGGGCTTTCTGAATAAGGATCTAGCTTTAAGTGTTCTTCTATATTCACTGTATTAATTGCTCCTGTAACAAAAGAACCAAGCTTAAAGTAAGAACATGCCAAATAAAATGTTTGGCTTAAATGCGCACAATCCATATAAAGAACGGGATATGCTTTGGGATGTCGCCTATATTTCCAGTAATTACGATAAAATCTTGCAGTCATTATACAAAGGGCTGAAGACAAACGAGGATAAGATTGTCCAGCCGTAAATTCATTAGCTAGTTCCCTAGCTTCTGCCATAGATTTATATTCAATAGCATTTAACTTATGTTCTTCTGTATCATAGTGATAAATTCCAGGAGCAATTCCTTCTATGTTTATTACCAATACATAAGCTTCTATTGGATGAAGCCCTCCTCCAGAAGGGCTTGTTCGTTTTATTCCCCATATATCTTTATAAACATGAGCTTTTGCCTGACAACCAAAAACCGTATAAAGCAACTTTGAGAATATTTCTTGAGGTATTGATACTTGTTCATCAAACTCTCGGCAAGTACGGCGGCTTTTAAGGAGTTGTAAAAAAGGATCGTTATCAACAAAATCTTTTTTTAAAGGAAGTGATTGTGTACCTTTGATTTGAATATCTTTTAATTTATGAAAGTGTTCTGGAGGGTTGCCATATTCGCTTACAAATTTAGAAAGTATTTTTGGTGAGAGAAATTTTCTTTTTGAAAGTTCTTGTAAATCTGCTGGGATATTTCTATCTGAATGAAAATCTTTCCATTTATTAAGGAAGTGATAAATTGCTGCATAAACATTCCATTGTTCTTTATAAAGCTTTTCCTCTCTACGAAGATATTCTTTGTAAATTTCAGATTCATCATCAATAAGAAGTAGGCCAATAGATGCTAATTTTAATATGTCAGATATTTCCAAATCTTCAACGTTTGTCCATTCTGAACTACTAAAACTTAGAAAAATTTCCAGAGCATTTTTTTCAATAGCACAAGGTTTTCCATAAATAGCAGATAATGCCCAAATAGTTGTAGATTTTTTTGCTGAAAGCTGTCCTTGCAAAAAAGCAGCTAAATCAGGAATTACACTTTCTTCTGCATAGAAAAAAACAAAAGAACTTCTACGAACTCGCATGTTACCTCAGTTATTTAACTTATATTGTTTAGAAAAATTATAAATGGGAAGGTTTTGTAAAAATTTTACTCTTAATCTGCTAGTAAAAAGGCTTTTATATTAAATATGGTTAATATAAAAGCCTTTCAAAAATAACAAAAAATACTAAAAAGAGGAGCGAATTAACCGAAAAAGATTAAATTATCTTTTAAGGTTGTATTAAGTTTCACCATACCATCAGGAGTTGTTGAAAGTGGACTAGTTTGTAGGCTGTTAAGAAAGTCATTTATTTTATCTTTAGGAGGAACAGTTACAGATACTCCAGTCTCCAAAACAACACCATATTGCTGCAAAGTAGCCTGTGGATTTGAAGCAAATTCTTGACGAAACTGATCATCATTGGCTAACTTATTAAACATTTCCGTTACAAGCTGAGTATTTGCGTTTGAATCAAAAGAAATTCTCATATTTGCCCTCTATCTTTCATTAGTTTTTACTAAATTATACTGAATCAATAAACGGCCAAAATTGACTAAAATATTGTAAAATCTGACCTTAACAAACACTTAAATTTTTACTTAATAAATAGTGTTTATCGGCCATATTACACAATTATTATTATAATAACAATAACAGTATGGGTAGTACGCACTACCCATTTTTTATTTTGGGGACTCATCTAATAAGAATTTTTTACCTTCTAAAACATCAGTTTCAGTTACAGAAAAATCAAGAGTTTTTTCTTCAGTCTGAATTTTATATGGACTAACGGCTTTTACTTCTGAATATTTTTGCTCACCAACTCCATAAGGTAAGATTATAGTAAAATTACCTTCGTTATCTGTTTGTGTAAAGTCAGTATAAGTTATTCTTCTTTTAGACTTTGTTTCTAATCTAGCAAAAACTTTAACAATAGAATTAGGTTTACTTTGGCCTTTAATTTCTGCTCCTTTAACATATTCATAAATCATTACATAAGGTCGATCTAAATTAGGATATTTTGCTTCTGCCTCATGTACTAACCTAAAATGTCTTAAAGCTGCTTGACCATCAGGAACCCCGTCATTGAGTAATTTGGTAAATAAACTATTTTCTGTATTTAGGTTTTGAATTTTAGCTATTTCTTCGTTATTTCTATCTAATGGTAAGGCTGTTACCTTAGTTTGCTCAAGGTTTTGAGGTGTTATAACAACATAGCGAACTTTTCGCTTTTCTATGAGTTTTATGGATTCTTCCGGCGAGCTAACAAAAATTAATGAACCTTCTCTAATTCCTTCTCTTGCTAATTTCATATGCCCAAGAGGTGCGCCTACAACAGGTCTTTTTCCAACAACCATTAACCAATTGCCATGATCCCAAGAAACAACAACTCCATAATCTGTTTTTTCATTTCCAGTAGCACTAGTTTTAGGAGTATTTTTATCTAACCAAATTAAGCTAGGATAAAAGTTTACAAATCCATTATTTCCTTGTGGCAATACAATTGTTGAATTAAAGCTTATTTGTGCTAAATAAGGGTATAACATCAGTAAAATAACACCTGCAAAAGCTACCTGTTTAATAATTTGTTTTGCTTTATTTACTTGTGAGTCTAAAACAAATTTATTAAAAATTTCTTCAATAAGAAAACCTATAGTCAAAGAAAAAGGAAAAATAAACAAAGTAGCAAATCTAATATGTAGTATTGCCAAGCTCGATGTAGCTAAAACCATAGCTCCAAGAGCCAAAAAGCCAATAGACTCTTTCCATCCCTTTTTTATTACTAAAACTATTGCCATAGGCCAAACTAAAACAAATCCAGAATATGCTCCAATTATTCCTAGCAAAGGTAATTTCCATAACGGAGTATCTTCTTTAATCATTGCTATCATAGGATCAGCCTTAAGAATAAAGCCTGATATCCCACTAATTAAAAAAGCTCCAATGCTTTTCCATTCTAAAAAAATAAGCCCTATGAAAGATATACTAAGAGAAATAGCTATTAATTTTGTTGGAATAGCTGGAAGGCTTACTATTTTACCACGAGGTAAGAATGCTAAAGTAACCAAATAAAGCATAAAAGAGGCTAACCAGCAAAGTCCTAAACTTGGGTTAATTTCTCCGGGATCAGCAATGTGTGTAATAACAAATGGTAAAAGAAAAAATAATGGAGCAATAAAAACAAATATTTGAATTAAAAGTAAGTGAAATCTAGCCGCTTCGTCTTTCCATTTATTTAATAGTTGTACTAATAAAATAAAGCAATGAAATCCAATTAAAACTGGTAAAGCATTGGTAAATAAGATACCTAGAGCAATACTAGTGCCTGCATAAAAAGAATTTCGTTTTGCTAAAGCTAAATTATCATCTAAATTTTTGCTAGCTTTTAAGTAAAAAAATAAATATAAAGCTATAAAAAATGTTTCAAAAACATGATGATCAATTACACCTAAAAAGTAATATTCCATAGGCAGTAATGCTAGGATAACAGCCGCCCACAATCCCATGCTTTTTTGTCCAAGGTTAATACCAATAAAATAAGCAAGACAAGGAATAAATGCTGCAAATAAAGGAGTTGTTAAGCAAGCTATTGCTATTATCCATTCTTCATTAGCTTGACCCAAAGTAATTATTTTTATAAGTAGCGCGTTAATAGCCGCAAATCCAAAAGGGAGATGTACAGGACAACCTATAGGGAAGTTTACATAATAATCTATATTTGGGGATGAAAAATTATGGTTTACTAAATATGCAATGCGACGTGCCATGTAAAAGGAATCAACTGCTCTAGGGAAGATTCCAAAATCCGTTATAACGGCTCTAAAATTGCGCATATAAAGTAAAAGTGTTACAAAATAAATTAGCGGCCAAAATTTAGAATAATTAGTATTTTTATTAGTATTAACTGAGTCAAGCGACATAGATTTATAATCCTATAACAAACTGTTTTAGGCGAGAATTGCTAGTATAACACAATTAGCCCAGCGATAAATCACTGGGCTAATTTCAAATACTACCAACTAAAATATTAGGCTTAATCCCTTTGTTCCATAACTTTAACAAGTGATTGCAAATCAAAATCACGGTCACGACCACTTAAACAAATACCAGAGCTAATTACAGTTAAATCTTGTTTAGAGATTGCAGAAGTATTGTGTTGACCATCCTTTGTTGTCCAATCTATTAACCAATAATCTCCACGATCCCGAAAATGCTTTAATGAAGCTTCACCACCTAATTTTAATGCTCTTTGCAGCCGTACTTCATCATTATTTTGCTCGGATATTAACCTAATTCTTTCTGCTTGTTTTTCTTTTTCTATAACTAAATTAAAAGTTAAGCTGTAAGCTGTTCGCATTTCTGGTGTTAGATTAGCAAATTGCAAATCTTTGGTAGCTGTTTTTTTACGTAAAGCTTCACGCATTTCTTCAGCTATTATTGGATCTGAATTTCGGTCAGTATCTTCAAACCAAAAAGTCCCACCACTAAAACGCGCTAGCACTTGCTCAAATTGAGTTGCATCTGTAACTAGATTGATTGCTATAGGTTTAACAACTTTTAATCTTTGAAACATATCAGCTTCGTTAACTGGATAAGCAAGCCAAGTTTGAGATTGTAGCTGGTAAGCAAGACGTACACGAAAAAGCTTAAAAAGCTGCAAATACTCACTAATCATTGGCAAGCTAGCTTCTTCTACAACTTCAGCAACGCTTTCATTTATTGGCTGAAAAATTGCCCAGCCAGTAAAATCCATTGGACGAGCAGTAAATTTATAAACTAGTCCAGCTACTCTAGTTTGTACTTTACCCCCTAAAACGCAAGGAGCAAGAAACTGTGTTTTACACAATTCTTGCTCCTGCTCCTTAAGCTGGAGTATTAATTTCTTTACATTAATCATTATTTGCTCCAGTTAAAAAATGAGTTTACTAATGATGTAAGCAAAAAGACTGGCTCTTTGTGATCCGCAAAGAGTTCTATTGGCTTTTCATCTTTCTTAACAGCATATTTGTCTAAAAATCCACGTCTACCCAACCGACCAATTGCAGAAACTACTTGTAGTCGTGGAGAAGCCAAGCTGTCAGCTATCTCTTGGACATTAATTTCTTTTATCTTGTCCACTTGTTCTAAAACTAGCTTATCAAACAAGATGTTTTGAAATTCGCTGTCCAACAGACTATTAATTTGTTTTAACACTTCATCAACTTTGCTAGATTGACTGCAATGTCCACCTGTACCATTAGCAACTTCTGTAAAAGCTCCTACAGTAAATTTACAGTTGGTCATAGAAATTGCATAAAGTGTAATGCGTTTTTCTTCTGCAAGTGCTGCAACGTTCTTGCCTGTTAAACCACAAGGACAAAGTTCAGGCCAACTATCAGCAGGATTTTTTATTTTATTAATTACATTAAGTTCGTTTTTTTCTTCTAGCTGGAAACCGTGTGGAGGAGCATCACCAACTAAAATAACAAATCTACAACTATGATCACGCCAAGACATTTGCTTACAAGCTGCGGCTAAACCGTCGTAAACTGCTTCTGCCTGGTCACCACCACCATCAGCTTTTAAGGCTTGAATAGACTTTTGCATTTTGGCTAAATCCTTAGTCAAAGCATAGGTTTTAACCACAAATGATCTATCTTGTGGAGGATGGTCACGATATTCAACTAACCCAACTTGCCAGTCTAGGCCGTTAATTGCTCCTAATGTGTTAATCATATTTAGCAAATGTTGTTTAGCTGCTTGAATAAAACTAGACATACTTCCAGTTGTATCAATTGCAAAACAAATATCTACTTGATTTAATGCAGTGTTTAATGTTGTTTTCATGACTTCCTCCCAGAAAACTACTGGGAGTTTCTGCTATCTTGGCGACAAGGTTGATTGGCTATGGTGGCAGAGTCTAGCAAGATAAGCGATACTCCCAGAATCTTATGCTATCTGTAGTTGTCGAGTAGGTTGTTTGTTAACTCTAGTAGGCAATGGCATTGCTAGAATCTCCATTAACAATTCTAACCGAGAAGGTCGTGCTAAAAGTGGCACGATGTTTGGTAAAGAGTAGTAGTCACCCTTAAAAGTCAAAGTGTCAAAAGCTACTCTGTTTTGCTGTAATTGAGTCTCTAGGTAATCGCTAGGGTTACCTAATTTTACAATGATTACATTAGGCATTACTTTTAGCTCTTCGCAGTAACGCTTGTAAGTATCCATAAAGTAAGGTGCTGTGTTCTCACCCTCGTCAGTTACAATAATAAACTGCTCAACAACTTGCTTTCTTAGTCGCATTGTCTCAACAGGTGCGCCAATGCTTGTGCTACCAGTTGGGTAAATGTGCTGGAAAGCCTTGTCCCAGTGAGTTAGCTCTTTACCTTCGGCTACAATTGGATAAGCCAAAGTGTCAAAAGCATAAACAAACAAACTTCCTTGACTGATACCAGAAACTAAAGCAGCAATCTGTTTACCAGCTTCAATTGCTGTAGTCATACTGCTACTTTTGTCTACTAGCAAACCTGTAGACTTAGTAATCTGACCACGTTTTGCAACTTGTTGGTTAACAATATCCTCTAGCTGAGCAACTGTTTCTTGGTCTAGCTGTGTTACTTCAGCAGCCTTTACAGCCTTAAAAGCAGATACACGATTAGATTTAGTTGCCTTTGACAACTTTTCATCAATTAACGCCTTAACATCCTTATGCTCAAAAGCACCACGAGATTTTAAAGAGTTAAGGTTGTTGATTACCTCTTGAGGTGTCATTGCATTTACTAAAGCAACAAACACGGCTGGAGTAATTTGTTTAATTGCACCAACTGCAATTGTATAAGGAATATTTTGCTCAACAATTAATTGGGCTTGTTCTGCTGCGCTGTTAGCTTTTGCTAATTTCTTGATCATAAAAGCGATGCTGTCAGCAGGTGGATTGTCCTTAAACAAAATTGCGTCTGCACGCTCACTAGGTCTTATATGCAAGCTAGCATAGAGGTGTTTCATTGCCTTACGCGCTCTAGTTGCAGCACGGTCAAAAAACACAGTGTTTTTCTCGCGCTCTTGCAAATATCCCCGAACAGCAGTTCTAGTTGAACGTGGCAGCTTACCAGATTGCTTTTTCATAAAGTCCACAATACGGGAAACCTCATAAGGTGGAAATTGTTGTAGCAACATAAAACCTGCATCCCGATGTTCAGTTAATGAGCTAGAAAGCAAATTAGCTACAAAAACCTCTTTATGGTCGCGTACATCGCCATTAGCTTGATACCAAACAGCTAAGTGACCATAAAAAATTGGGTCAAGTTCAATAAAATCTTTATGTAGTGCTGCTACTTGTTCTAATTGCCGATGTGGAGTAGTTAGCAAACTGTTTAACATTTCTAGTCTAAGATCACGCTCAAAAGCACGCATTGGATCACCTCCTTGTAAAAAATAAAGAGAATAGGTTTTTCTATTTTGTGTAAGTTATAAAAGCTGTTTTAGAATTGGCTACAAAAGCAGGAGTTGAACCCGCCACCTACAGTGTTGAAGACTGTCGCTCTACCAAATGAGCTATTTTGTATGTACGCTTTGATTGTTAGGACACAAAATAGAAAACTTGTGAAAAATTCTTAAAGCCCATCAAATAGCCTTAGAATTTTTGATAACTTGGGAATTTGCTGTCTTGTATAAGTTGCAAAAACTGTTTTGGTATACGTGGGAATCGAACCCACAATACACAGCTTATGATGCTGCTGCTCTACCATTGAGCGAGTATGTAAGTTTTTCCTGTTGGGATACAAGACAGCAAAACTTGTTTTATTTCAGTAATATACGGCCAGTCATAATATTGTCGTGTAAGTTGTCAAAGCTATTTTTTGCCATCTACCCGCCATAAGTTTTTGGGGCGGGTTTTAGGAATCGAACCTAAGTTATAACTAATTTATAGTTAGTTTGTAGTATGTAAGCTTTAAGTGTAAGGTCACGCAGAAATTATGCTTGCCCGTATGTTACTGATAATGAATAATTTATTGCTTCATATAAGTTGAAAAAGCTGTTCGTTTCACCATATTCTGTTTCCAATACAGACGTGTTTGTAAGCTTTATCTATCAGGACATGAAGCAAGAAATCTCGATAAAATCTAAATATTTTTCTTTCTTAAAAGGGTTTTTTGTTCTGCACAAGTTGAGAAAGCTATCTTTCACGAGTTGCTCTACCATTGAGCTACGGCCCCCATAAGAGTTTTAGATGGAGCCGATAGGATTTGAACCTATAACCTTCTGATTAATAGTCAGTAGTGTGTAAGCTTCACCGGTTAGGGTGCAGAACAAAACTTTATAAATAACTTAATCTTTTATTTACTTGCTTTGCACAAGTCATAAAAGCTTTTAGCACAAATTATGCTGCGTCTGCCATTTCGCCATAAAAGCTAAGGTGCTTTTAGAGGGAGTCGAACCCACAATGAGCTAATGCCCGGCATATCCTTAAATAGTGTGTATGCTTTTATCATAGGGATGCAAAGCAAGGTTAATACTTATCCATAAACCGCTTCAGGTCTGATAATGAAGTCACCATTTTGTGTACGGTCTACTACATACTGATTAAAGCGATTAGCTGGAATATTAAAATGTCTTGCTACTTGCTGTTTGATTTCTTGATCGCTCATCTTATTAGTTAGCTGAATTTGCTCAGGACGCAAATCATAAGAGCGACCTTCAAAACGTACATGGAGCATTTTACTTCCTCCTTTTCTAAGTTTTGCGAAAATGTTGGGTTAGTCGCCTAACCCAACTAAATATTAGGCAATGTTAGTCTCTAGCTCAGGTAAACAAAGGTACTTGCGCCACTCTGGACGACCTTCTATAGCACTGCGTAGAGCAGCCTTTTCTAGTCCGTAGTAAAATGCACTAGGATGAGCTAAAAGAGGCATTCTTGCTTCGTCTGGTGTACGGTCGCCTTTGCGTTGGTTACAAGGAAAACAAGCTGCACAAAGGTTTTCTGGGTCAGTTGTTCCACCTCTAGCGCGTGGGATGATATGATCCAAAGTCAACTCAAAATGTGTAACCTTAAGGCCACAGTATTGGCAACGGAAACGGTCACGCATCAAGATAGCAAGACGCTTGCTAGCAGAACGACGTTGACGCACACGTACATCTATATAATTTTTTAGCCGAACTACTGAAGGAGCAGCAAAGCTAAAACTGGGAGAACGTAGTTTACTGTCTCCGTCAAGCTCTACAACTTCAGCAGAGTTTTTCCAAACTAAGCGAACTGCTCGAGGCATACTTATAACGCCTAATGCCTCATAGGAAGCGTTCAACAAAAGGACTCGACGCATTATCAACATAAGATTACCCTCCGCAAAATTTAATGAGCCGGGTAGGACTTAAACCCACGACCTGTTGATTCGTAATCAACTGCTCTAATTCTTCTGAGCTACCGGCCCGGAAAAAACTTTTTTCTAAGGCGAAAGAAGGGACTTGAACCCTCTCCATTCGGGCCACAACCGAACGCTCTGCCGCTTAAGCTACAATCGCCATAAATTTGAATGTTTTTATTTAGTCGAGATGAAAGGATTTGAACCTTTGACCTCACGGCCCCGAACCGTGCGCTCTACCAGTCTGAGCCACATCCCGTTAATTGAGCTATCTATAATTTCTACTAGCCAAATACCTAATAGTAGACCTGCAAATATAAGGGATAAGTGTTCTAACCAGTTTGCTCCTGCTAAATAAAGCCAAATTAATACCCAGAACATATATTTGTCCTCTTTAGTTTAATAGTCGGAGTCGGGTTTGAACCGACGACCCTCGGTTTGTAAGACCGATGCTCTCCCGCTGAGCTACCCGACTAAGTGTTTTTTGTGTGAAGTGGGCGACGAGAATCGAACTCGCTACATTCAGTTTGGAAGACTGACACTCTGCCTTAATGAGTTACACCCACATAAATTTAGAATCTGGTGCCGACGCTGAGACTTTAACTCAGAACCTATCGCTTACAAGGCGATTGCTCTAACGCTTGAGCTACGCCGGCTAGTAAATTTAATTAAATCTAAGTGCCGATGACAGGAATCGAACCTGTGACCTTTTGCTTACCATGCAAATGCTCTTCCAACTGAGCTACACCGGCAATTGATGGTCAGGAGTGGAATTGAACCACCGACACACGGATTTTCAATCCGTTGCTACTACCAACTGAGCTACCCGACCAAAATGGATCGACTGAGACTTGAACTCAGACACCTGGCGTGCAAAACCAGTATGCTCCCCTTAACATCACCGACCCAGGAAATTACAGAATTTGAAGACTACGAAGGCGGGGGTCGAACCCGCAAACCATTCGCTTAACAGGCGAACGCTCTACCAGTTGAGCTACTTCGTAACAACTGCGAAGCTAGGACTCGAACCTAGTTCCCTTGAGCCAAAATCAAGTGTGCTGCCAATTACACCACTTCGCATTGAAATAAAATTTTGATGGCTGAAGGCGGAATTGAACCGCCGACCGAACGCTTATGAGACGTTTGCTACTACCTACTGAGCTATTCAGCCATAACTACTACCAATCGGGATGACTGGATTTGAACCAGCGACCTCACGCACCCCAAGCGTGCGCTCTTCACAAACTGAGCTACACCCCGTTTTTTGCTGACAAGAAAAATGTGATCGGGGTAAAAGGATTTGAACCTTTGGCCTCACGCGCCCAAAGCGTGCGCTCTTCACAGACTGAGCTACACCCCGAAAAGTTAAAAAATTAAACGAAACCGGCAGGACTTGAACCTGCGACAATGAGTTTAGAAGACTCATGCTCTGATCCTTCTGAGCTACGGTTCCAAAACAGGGCATATGGGATTTGAACCCATGATTTTCACGTTGAGGATGTGACGGCTTAAGCCAGCTTGCCTAATGCCCCAAATTTGATGGATCTGAATGGAATTGAACCATTAACCTCACGCTTATCAAGCGTATGCTCTAATCCGATTGAGCTACAGATCCAAGTTTTACTAACTGCGGCGGTAGGAGTCGAACCCACATAATCTTGGTTCAGAGCCAAGTGCCTTTACCAATTCGGCTACACCGCAAAATATTGTAAACATTGAGTTTAGATCGCAGGACTAGGACTTGCACCTAGATAATGGGAATATGAACCCCATGAGCAACTCTTACTCCATCCTGCAAAAATTTAATGAGCTAGACAGGATTTGAACCTGCAACTCCCGGCTTAAAAGGCCGGTACTCATGCCAATTTGAGCTTCTAGCCCATACGGAACCGACGGGACTTGAACCCGCGACCTTTGGATTGACAATCCAACATGCTAGCCAACTACACCACGGCTCCAATAAAGTGATGGGGTGTACGGGATTTGAACCCGTGATTACCAGCTTGAAAGACTGGTGGCTTAACCGCTTGCCTAACACCTCATTTAGTTAAAGATACTGGAAGAGGGATTTGAACCCTCACAAAACGGATTTTAAGTCCGCCGCGTTTGCCAAGTTACACCATTCCAGCAAAAGAAAATTTTTTGAGTGAGAGAAAAAATTAAATTGTCAAACAACTTGCTAAATAGTTGTTTTAAGAGCTATTTAGCAAAAGCACACGGTCGGAATCGAACCGACGATGATAGGTTTTGCAGACCTACGCCTTAACCGTCTTGGCTACGCGTGCAAAATGCGAGCGATGAGAATTGAACTCACGTCTCAAGTATGGCAAACTCGTATTCTAGCCACTGAACTACACTCGCAATAATACGGAAGAAGGGATTTGAACCCTTATAAAAGCAGGGTTTTGAAGCCTGTGCGTTTGCCAGTTACGCCACTTCCGCAAAAGTAACAAAAATGCGGATGAAAGGATTTGAACCTTCAAAAACAACGCTCTCAACATTGCATGTCTACCAAGTTGCATCACATCCGCAAAAATAGATCCGACAGGGCTTGAACCTGTGACCTGACGCTTATGAGGCGTATGCTCTGACCAACTGAGCTACGGATCCAAAGACTTAAAAACCTAAACTTTTCGAGTAGACCCGGCAGGCATCGAACCTGCGACCTCACGCTTAAGAGGCGTATGCTCTGCCAACTGAGCTACGAGTCCAAAATGAATCCGACAGGAATCGAACCTGTGACCCACTGGTTAAAAGCCAGTTGCTCTACCGATTGAGCTACGGATCCAACTAGTCAACTTACTTAAGGTCAACCCGACAGGACTTGAACCTGTGACAGTGAGTTTAGGAAACTCAAGCTCTTATCCAACTGAGCTACGGGTTGGGATACGGAAGGTGGGATTTGAACCCACAGAAACTAGATTCTAAGTCTAGCGCGTTTGCCAAGTTACACCACTTCCGCAAAAGGATTAGTCATAAAATTGGTGAGTCTGATAGGATTTGAACCTATGACCTTAGGCTTCGGAAACCTACGCTCTAAATCCTACTGAGCTACAGACCCATTATTTTCTAAAAATTTCTAACGGAGAGTGAGAGAGTCGAACTCTCAAGCGTTATCAGCGCGGCAGTTTTCTAGACTGCTGCCATACCAGTTAGGCGAACTCTCCAAAGTTTAATGACGGAGATGATAGGAGTTGAACCTACATAAGCTTTCACTTAACGGTTTAGCAGGCCGTTGCCATACCAATTAGGCGACATCTCCAAAGTTTAGAAAAAACAAGTAAACTTTAATTAATTAAGGGAAATATTTAGTTGTCAAAAAACGAACTTAACAGACGGAGGTGATAGGAGTCGAACCTATACGAGTTCATTGCTCGACAGTTTAGTAGACTGCTGCCATACCATTAGGCGACACCTCCAGACACTTAAAACTATCAAGGAACTTTTCAAGATGCAGAAGAAAGGAGTTGAACCTTCAAACTTCACTAAGAAGAACGGTTTTACAGACCGCTTACCTTGCCACATGGATACTTCTGCGTAATTTTTTTCAAAAACCAAAAGCGGATTACCCTGCTGCTTTTTTGCTACAGGGTAACCCGCTCCAAGAATGTTCTAAAATCTATATATTTAACTGATTTCAGGATTTTCAGGAGCGAGAGACCCCGCTCCCGCTAGTTTATAATTTTGTATAATTGTAAAAATAACCTAATGTATTTACTATATTTGCTGTAAAACTAATGCTATCTAATGTATTTACAGTAAGATAATCGTTTTTCTTATGACCAGTTTGTCTATTTTGTCTATCTTTACTGGCGACCGTTCCTAACATTTCTACTCTAAAGGATTTGGCTTCAGATTTTAGGCTGCGCCCATCAACACCGGATGAAAAACACGGCAGATTATTAAGTTGTTCAACTAGTAAACTGCTTATCCTTTCTGCTGTGTGTTGGGTTGGTCGCATGACTTTTCTCCTAAAATTATTTCTGATAAAATGTTGTATTGATTTAATTTACTGCTTTTTATTGTTGCTTGTCTGTTTGACTTGCGCCTTTTCTAATAGCACCCGCTGTGCCAAAATAGTCAAAACAGCAGGAATTTTTAGCAGAAAAATTTAAGTCTTAGAAAACAAAGGATGTTAATTTTAGCAGTAGTTTTGGCCTGTTTATCTTATAGGCTAAAAATTATATATATAAATCTAGTAGTTTAGAAAATTATCTAAGCCTATAAATTACTAGTGATTTAGAAAGTTTTGTTTTGGCAAAAATAAATTGTAAAAGGCTGCAAAAACTTGCAAAAACAGGAAAAATTTTAGCTGACTTGAGTAACTAATTAATGGTTTGGTAGCATCCAAGCTAGAGAGTGTCTAAGCTATTGAGAGCCAAAATTCCACTAAACTAATAAACTTAAAATTTCATATTTTTAATCGAGGTATATTTGTGATTAAAAAAGAAGATACTCGTCCGCTTATTTTCTCAAGAAGAGAAATACTTAAATCTATTGGAGCAGTAGCACTTAGCACATTAATTAGCCCTTCCATTAGCTCTTCATTAATTAGTGCAAGTCCTATTAAAAATGATTTTCGCTTTATTGTCCTGGGTGACTGGGGATGTGGTAGCGATGAACAGTTAAGAGTTGCTAAACAAATGTTTCTAGCTCATAAAAATAAACCTATAGACTTTGTGTTAACGGTTGGAGATAACATTTATAGAACAGGTAAGAAAAAACATTATCCTGAATATTTTGAACAAACTTACGATAATTTACTTAGGGATGATATAAAGTTTTTTGCTACTTTAGGAAACCATGATGTTATTGATGGTCGATATGATCAAATCAACTACTCTATGTTTAATATGGGTGGAAAAGGCTTCTATACAATAAAAAGAGGCCAAGGACTAGTAGAATTTTTTATGCTTGATGCAACTAGCATAGATAATCAGCAATTAGCATGGTTTGAAAATGCACTTAAAAATAGTAGTGCGTTATGGAAAATAGCCTTATTTCATTTTCCAATTTACTCTTCAGGTTCTCGACATGGTTCAGATGAAAAACTAAGAAAAATACTTGAGCCATTGCTAGTTAAATATAATGTTAAAGCTGCATTTACAGGACATGAACATATCTATGAGCGAGTCAAGCCACAAAATGGGATCCAACATTTTGTAACGGGTGGTGGTGGAGCAAAACTTTATGGAATAGAGACAAAAAGCCCTCTTACAGCAGCTAGTTATGTTGGATGGCATTTTATGTTAGTGGAGATTAATGATAAAGGCATATCTTTTCAAACAATTAGCGACATGGGAAATTTAGTTGATAGTGGAATAATAAAATAAAAATTAAAGTTTAGTTAGGTGATTTATTTTATTTCGCAAAACAGAAACAAATTTTTTGGCCTCCTCTGGCTTATAATTGGCAGAACGGAAAGCTTCCATAAGTTGTTTATCAGAAAGTTTGGAAAGTAGGCCACCTATCCATTTAACTGACTCAATAGGAACATTTTTAGCAATGTTTCCTGCTTTAGTTCGTTCAAAATAATAAAAAGGGTGCAAAATAAAGAAAAACAATGGACGTATATTAAATGCAAAATCTACGCCTTGTTTATCTACATTTTCAATAAACTTGCTACGGCTAAAATCCTTAATATTATTTTTTGAACGACCAAACATTTCAACACCAGCTTTTCCAAAGGAAGCACCTAAGTCACTTACATAATATTTTAATTGTCCATCACTTTTTAAGACGGTGTTGTTAACTTGTTTAAGATCCCAGTTATTAATCAAGATCATCATTACTTTTAAGCCATCAAATTCTTTAGTACCAACAAAAGGATTATCATGCCATTTCCAACGGTCTAAGCGTTTATCTTTTCTGACAAGTTCCATTCTTGCGCCATAAATGGTTTTAGACACACGTTTTTTAGGGTTTTCTGTAGGGTAGTTTTCAACCTGAATTTTAGATAAATAATATGTTAGGTCAGTGTAATAGCCTGCTGCCCACAACAAGCGGACAGCAACAGTTTCCGGTTGTGCTTCCTCGCCGATTTTTGCTTTCCATTTTATTCCTTTAGCATCTTCAACAGTAAATTTTTCCTGTGTGCCACTGGTATCTTTTTTTAGATACTTAAAAGGGCCTACAGGGATATTTTCAATTCCACCTTCGCCCAAATAAAGGTCTAAGGATGAAATATTTTTTGGCTCTTTCCATAGTGCATCAATCGTAGGTTTAGTTTTTTTAAGCTCTTTATTATTTGCAAAACTGTAAGTTGGTTGTGCAAATAAAGTGCTTACCAACATAAATATTAAAAGCATAAAAGAAAGAATTTTTTTTAAAAAATCATTGTTAAACATATGTCACCTCTTTTTCCTTACTGCTAGAAGAATAGATAGTGCTATAGGTTTTTTCTATTTCTGTTTCTTTGTTTTGTATTTCATAGAGTTGAGCATATAGTTTATTTTGGGCTAGAAGTTCGTCATGTGTTCCAGACTCGACTATTTCACCTTGTTTTATAACAAAAATATTATCAGCATGTTTAATGGTAGAAAGCCGATGTGCAATAACAATAGTTGTTCTACCTTCCATAAGACGTTCTAAGGCTTCTAAAACAAGTTGTTCTGAAGCTGCATCAAGCCCTGATGTCGGCTCGTCAAGAATCAATATTGGAGCATCTCTTATAATGGCACGAGCTATTGCAATTCGTTGACGTTGACCAAAAGATAGAGTGACTCCACGCTCACCTATTAGAGTATCAAAACCTTTTGGCAGTTTTTCTATAAATTCAGTAGCATTAGCAAGTTTTGCTGCACGGCGAATTTCTTCACAATTTGCATTTGCTTTCCCATAAGCAATGTTTTCCCATATTGTTGCGCGGAAAAGATAAGGATCTTGCAACACAAAACTTACTTGTTGACGTAAGGAATCAATTGTATAGCTACGTACATCTTTTCCATCAACAAGCACTTTTCCACATAGTGCATCATAAAAACGTGGTATCAAACTTGTAATTGTGGATTTTCCACTACCTGTAGGCCCAACAAATGCAACAAATTGCCCAGGTTTAATATTAAAATTTATTCCTTTTAGATTAAGCTGATTTTGATCATAACTAAAATGAACATCATTAAAACTTATTTCACCTCTTAATCTTTCAACAACCATTGCATTTGGAAGTTCTGGGACTTGGTTTTCAGTTTTCATTATCTCAGTGATGCGCTCAAGCCCAATTTGTGCTTTTGAAGTTGTATCAATCATTTTAGAAAGATCTTTCATAGGCTTGTACATCATGCGTAAATAAAGCAGAAAAACTATTAAATCACCTGCTGAAAACTGATTACTAAGAACTAAACGCGCTCCATACCAAAGTACAATACAGGTTCCAAATGCAGTAAGCACATCTACAATAGGCGAAAGTCTTGCTTTTAGGCTACGTGCAAGAAGTGTTAGGCGAATGCTTTCTTCAGTTTCTTTTTTTAATCTTTCTACCTCGTAGTTTTCTTTAGTAAATGCTTTAACAATGCGAATTGAAGAAAGGACTTCTTGTATTAAAGAAACAACATCACCTTCTTTTTTCCTAACCTCACGGGTTGCTTTTTTGATACTACGTGTAAGACGATAAACTTGGAAGAAAAGAAGTGGGGTTATTGAAAGAGCAATTAGAGTGAATTGCCAGTTAATATAAAACATTACCCCAACCATTCCTAACATCATAAACACGTTAATAATCATTCCAAGAAAAGCTGTAGATACAAAACTTTGTATTGCATCAATGTCGCTTGTTACTCTGCTAAGAAGATCCCCTGTTTTTGCACGGTCAAAATATGAAAGAGAAAGTTTTTGCAGGTGATCATAGACTTTTTGTCTAAGATCTAGCATCACCCATTGACCAGCATTTATTGTTAAAGACTTTTCAACATAAGTCATAACTCCGCCCAATATTGCTACTAAAAGAGCAGCAACAAGGGCGAAGTTTAAGATATCTAGTTTTTCGCTTCCAAAAAAGGCAACAACATAGTTGTTTATCCAATTTGGTAAGGGTTTTACGCCTATTACATAGTCTATTACAATTTTTATAGGCCAAGGTTCAAGCAGTTGTGCTATACCTGCAATGATTACCGCAACTAGGGCAACAGATAAAGTCTTCCAATGGGGTTTAATTATATGTTTACCTAACAGCGATCTGTTCATGACCTTTCCTTCACTTTCTATTAATGAGTTTGTAGCAAAAGCTAATAGTTTGTTATCGTCTTAAAAAGAACTTTTTAAGGTCTGGCCCAAACTCCTTAATAACAACGAAATTTATAACATCAAAAGTAATTCTATTTCTAAACCGCCTAAAAGTTGGGTCAACACCAACTCTATTGCTTTCTGGAGTGTTGCGTTCCCATAGATTAGACAATGCAACTGCTGAAAAGTTGCCAAGCGTTCTGGAGTAGTTAAATTGGAGTTCTCCATTATCTCCATTAGTAACAAAGACTCGGCTTGCAGCATGTAAAAGACGTTTGCCAAAACTTCGGTCTTTAGATGGTTGATAATGAGGGTTTTGCTTAAAAATAATTGGATAAACACCTGAAACTAATAAAGCTCTGCTGCTACTGTTACCATAATTAATTGCAAAACGAGAAAATCCATCAACTACTTTGTCTTCTGTATCTTTACCTGGAAAAGGTTCACGGGTTTGTTGGCGAATTGTATTTAGTGCTGGAAAAATATATCTACCAGGTGCAAGAAACGCTTTATTCAAACCATAATTAAGTTTTTCCTTTGCACTAAGGCGCATTTCATATTTTGGAATAACTTGAGGTGGTTTTTGTGGGTCTACTAAATCATTTGTTGTATCGGCTTTGAGATTGGAAGGCGTAACATCAATTGGAATGCCATAAAACTTTATAGGGTTTTTGACATCTGTTTTGCTATCTTGGGAAAACGCAATTTGAGAAAAGCAAATACAAATAACAAAAGCAAGAAAGGATTTAAGAAATAAACTTGACTTTTCCATAAGCTTCCTTCCTTTCTATAAAACAAAATTAAATTCAAAGATCTGAGAATCTCTCAGTTTGTTGTTTTTAAGAGCAACGACTATGCCAAAGCTTATTATTTTCTTTATATTTACTTTAATAAAATAAGTGTAACTAGTTGATTATTAATAGGATATAAACTTTTCTAAGCAGCTTTTCTAAGATTATCTAAGTCTCTAAATTGATTATCTTGGGAAAATTTTTGGAAAATCCTGGGAAATTTTACTAATAAAATGTTTCCTTTGTAGCTTATAAAATTAAATCACAAGCGAATGTCCACTAAGTTTGAAAATCGTCCACAACCAAAATTTTTAATTTACATCTAAAAAGGCAGAAAAATTAAAAAATAAGCTTTCTTAGGAGAAGAAAAATATGTTGACCTACTTTATTTTTGCATTACCAGCATTGCTTTTAGCCATTATTGCTCAAATTTGGGTAAAACGAGCTTATTCAAAAGCTTCTAAAATTGAAAGTTACTCAGGTATGACAGGTGCTGAAGTGGCAAAGACGATTTTACATCAAAATGGAATTTATGATGTAAAAGTAGAAGTAACCGAAGGTTGGTTAAGCGACCATTATCATCCATTAGAAAAAGCCTTGCGTCTTTCACCAGATAACTATAATGGTAGTTCTTTAGCTGCAATTGGTATTGCAGCACACGAAGCAGGACATGCATTGCAACACAATCAAGGCTATTTACCTATGTATGTGCGTAGTGCATTAGTTCCTGTAGCAAGTTTTGGTACTAATTTTGCCTACTTTATTTTTATTTTTGGGTTGATTTTGGCTAATTTTATTTTTATTGGTAAAGCTTTAATGATAGCAGGCATTGTGCTATTTAGTGCAGCGTTTCTTTTTACTTTAATTACTTTACCTGTTGAATTTGACGCTTCTAGCAGGGCAGTTGCTGTTTTATCAAAAAACGGATTTTTATCTAGCCATGAATTAATTCCTGTAAAAAAAGTCTTAACAGCAGCAGCCTTAACCTATGTTGCAGCAGCAGCACAAGCCCTATCTTTACTACTTTGGGCTGTTAGCGAATATAGCAGAACAGATGATTAGAATTATAAAAAGATTTGGTTAGGAACTAAAAAGTATTCTTAATTAAAATATGATGACTCAAAAATAGCCTAGTGATTAATTGCTAGGCTATAAGTTTTTTAAACCATTGAGCAAAGTTTAATTTATAAATTGGTCGGAAAAATTTTTCTAAAAATCGCTAGTTGCCTATTGACAAAAGGAGTTCGATTTATATAATTAGCACTCAGTTGGATTGAGTGCTAATTATATAAATAAATTTTAGCAATAGATTTCTAATTTAATTCAAATTAATCTTAACAAAGGAGTAAGTAAAGTTAATTATGGGAATGACTTTAAGACCCTTACATGATCGCATTTTAGTTAAACGTGTTGAAGAAAAAGAACAAGTTCGAGGTGGAATTATTATTCCAGACACAGCAAAAGAAAAACCTCAAGAGGGTGAAGTAATTGCTGTTGGTCAAGGCAAAGTTTTAGACAACGGTACAAAAGTTGAAATGGCAGTAAAAGCAGGTGATCGCGTCCTATTTGGTAAATATTCTGGTTCAGAAGTAAAACTAGACGGCCAAGAATACCTAATTATGCGTGAAGATGAAGTTTTAGGCATAGTTGAAGGTGTTAGCAAGACTCAAGGCGCGTAAGAGTTAATCTTAAAAACTACTAAATAAACAATTAATTCTAAAAATTTAAAAAATCTTAAGGAGAAAGTATTATCCATGGCAAAGCAAATCATTCATGGTGAAGACTCAAGACAAGCAATTTTACGTGGCGTTAACAAACTCGCCGATGCAGTTAAAGTTACTTTAGGTCCAAAAGGACGCAATGTTGTAATAGAAAAGAAATTTGGTGCTCCTACAATTACTAAAGACGGTGTCACCGTAGCAAAAGAAATCGACTTAAAAGACCCACTAGAAAATATGGGAGCGCAAATGGTACGCGAAGTTGCTTCTAAGACTTCTGATGTTGCCGGTGATGGTACTACTACCGCAACCGTACTTGCTCAAGCAATTTTTAGAGAAGGTGTAAAATCTGTTGCTGCTGGTGCTAATCCAATGGCACTTAAGCGCGGAATTGAAAAAGCTGTTGAAGCTGTAATAAAAGAAATCGAAAAAATGTCTAAACCTGTTAGCGGTGATGCAGTTGCTCAAGTAGGCACAATTTCTGCTAATGGCGATGTTAAAATTGGCAAAATTATTGCTGAAGCAATGGACAAAGTTGGAAAAGACGGTGTTATCACAGTAGAAGAATCAAAATCCTTAGACACAGTTTTAGAAGTTGTTGAAGGTATGCAGTTTGATCGCGGTTATCTTTCCCCTTACTTTGTAACAGACCCAGACCGTATGGAATCTGTACTTGAAAACGCTTTCTTGCTTTTAAGTGAAAAGAAAATTTCTTCAATGAAAGATTTACTCCCACTTTTAGAACAAGTAGCTCGTCAAGGCCGACCTCTATTAATCGTTGCTGAAGATGTTGAAGGTGAAGCTTTAGCTACTTTAGTAGTAAACAAACTTCGTGGAACTTTACAAGTTTGTGCTGTAAAAGCTCCTGGTTTTGGTGATCGTCGTAAAGCAATGTTAGAAGATATTGCTGTATTAACTGGTGGTAGAGTAATTAGCGAAGATTTAGGTATTAAATTAGAAAGTGTTAAACTTGAAGATTTAGGTCATGCTAAGAAAGTTACCGTTGATAAAGACAATACAACCATTGTTGAAGGTGCTGGTAAAGCTGCTGATATCCAAGCTCGTGTCAATGTAATTCGCAATCAAATAGAAAATACAACTTCTGATTATGATCGTGAAAAATTACAAGAAAGATTAGCTAAATTAGTTGGTGGCGTAGCAGTAATCAAAGTTGGTGCAGCTACTGAAACCGAATTAAAAGAAAAGAAAGCTCGTGTAGAAGATGCAATGCATGCTACTCGCGCTGCTGTTGAAGAAGGTATTGTTCCAGGCGGTGGAGTAACTTTTGTTCGCGCTCAAAAAGCTTTAGAACATTTCCGTTTAGAAGATCAAGATGAGCAAACAGGCGTTGCTATTATTCGTCGTGCTTTAGAAGAGCCACTACGCCAAATTGTTAATAATGCTGGCCGTGAAGGTGCTGTCATTATTGAACACATCAAAGCAGAAGCAAATGTTGCTATTGGATTTAATGCACAAACAGAAGTTTATGAAGATCTTGTTGCTGCTGGCGTTATTGACCCAACCAAAGTTTCTCGTACAGCATTACAAAATGCTTCTTCTATCGCAGGTTTAATGTTAACCACAGAAGCTTTAGTTTCTGAAATTCCTGAAGACGACAAAGCTCCTGCTATGCCAAATCCTGGTGCTGGTATGGGTGGTTTCTAAAAAGTTTTTGCTGCAAAGTAAAAATTTATTCTCGCCAAAGTTTAAAAGGCCGTCTGCAAAGGCGGCCTTTAACGTTTTAGTAAACAATAACTTAAAATATGACTTTATTTTATATATTTGCCATCTTGTTAATTATTCAAAGTTTAATTTCATTAAAACAGGGCTTTAGTTATTTAAGTTATTTCCAAAAATTTAGTTATAAAAAAGATTTTACACCTCGTGTTGCTATTATTGCTCCTTGTAAAGGCTTAGATGTTTTAATGGCCCAATATTTTAAGTCTTTGTTTGAGCAGGATTATCCTAATTATCAAATTACATTTGTTGTAGAAAGTTCTTTAGACCCAGTCCTTGTAGAGATTAATAAATGGCAAGCTCTATATCCCCAAATTAAAACAAACTATGTAATTGCTGGAACAAGTGATAAATGCGGACAGAAAGTACATAACCTTAAAGCCGCTATTAATTCACTTGATGAAAATGTAGAAGCATTTGCTTTTGTAGATTCAGATGTTTGTTTGCCTAAACATTGGTTAATGGCTTTGATTGCTCCTCTAGTAGATAAAAAAATTGCTGCTACAACTGGTTATCGTTGGTTTGTTCCTACAGATAAAAGACTAGCTTCTTTGCTACGCTCTATTTGGAATGGCTCAATAGCTACTAGTCTAGGTGACCATCAAAATAATTTTGCTTGGGGCGGCTCAATGGCAATTTTGCGAACAACTTTTTATCAAATTGATGTGGAAAAATATTGGCAGGGAACTGTTAGCGATGATTACGGTCTGACACAAGCAGTTAAAGCTTCAAAACTAGCTATAAAATTTGTTCCTAGTTGTTTAGTTGCTTCTCTAGGAGGTTGTAGTTTTTCGGAGTTACTAGAATTTACTACCCGCCAAATTATTATTACAAAAGTTTATTCAAAGCCTCTTTGGTGGTTATTATTTATTTCCAATAGTATGTTTAATATAGTCTTTTTTATAGGGGTAATATTAGGAATAGCTTTGTTGGTAAGAGATTTTAATTTATTACCACTTTTACTTGTATTTATTATTTATTTTTTAGGTATTTGGAAAAGCATTTTAAGAATAAAAGCTATAAAGCTAGTTTTAACAGACTATGAAGAAAGCATTTCTCAAAATTTATTGAGCTATTATTTTTTCTCTCCACTAGTCGCGCTAATTTTTGGTTATAACTTAGTAATGTCACTTGGGAGAAATCAAATAACTTGGCGAGGAATTACTTATAAACTTATTTCAAATAATGAAACAATAGTAATTCGTTAGGCTGCAATTTTTTTAATTGCAGCCTTTTTAATCTAAAAACTTTACTTAAGGCTATCAAAAAGAATTTCGCCATTAACCATAGTCATAAGGCATTTAGTTTTAAGAATTTCCGGTTCAGCAATGGTCATAATGTCAGCAGATAAAATTGTTAGATCAGCTAGTTTTCCAACTTCAATAGAACCTTTAATTTTTTCTTCAAAAGCAGCTTGTGCAGGCCAAATGGTTAACATTTTTAATGCTTGTTGACGTGAAACTTTTTGTTCAGGGTGCCAACCTTCACCACTAAAACCTTTTTGGTCTTTACGAGCTACAGAAGCATAAAATTCAATCATTGGCTCGCCACGCTCTACAGGGGCATCAGAACCAGCAGCAATTATTACCCCTGTTTTCAATAAATCTTGCCAAGCATATGCTCCAGATAATCTTTCTTGTCCTAACCTTTTAGGAGCAAAATGCAGGTCACTAATTGCATGAGATGGTTGCATAGAAGCAATTATGCCAAGTTTAGCAAATCGGCTAAGGTCTGATGAATTAAGCACTTGAGCATGTTCTATTCTCCAACGAGGGTCGGATAACTTTCTTTCTTTGGCTGGCACAGTAGCAAAAGCTTTTTCATAAAGGTCTAGGATTGTTCTATTTGCACGATCTCCTATTGCATGTGTTTGTACTTGAATACCTGACTTTAAAGCTTCTACTAACATAGGGAATAACACTTCTTCTTTATGAATTAAAAAGCCGCTAGTGTCAAAGTCAGAATAAGGGGCAAGTAGTGCTGCACCTCTTGAACCAAGTGCGCCATCAAACACAACTTTTATAGTGCGAAAATTAAATAGGCCATCAAAACTTCCAGCCGTCGCGCCTTCTTTCATTAGGCGTTCAGCATCAGGGCTTGGGCCGTGAATGGCTTTATGGATACGAAGCTTTATTTTTCCTTCTTTATAAAGTCGTTTAAATAACTCAACTTCGGCATAAGTTCCACCTGCATCATGAAGCTGACACCAGCCAAGTTCAAGACTACGTTTAACACCTACTAAAACAGCCTTTTCTATATATTCTGGTGTTAAGGCTGGGATGTGTTTAATTACTAGGTCATGAGCTTTATCGAGAATCATTCCTACAGGTTCTTTAGTTTCTTTATCTTTAAGAATTTCTCCGCCAAAAGGGTTAGCTGTATCTTTATTAATTCCAGCAATTTTTAATGCCAAACTATTAACTACAGCACCATGCCCATCGGCACGTTCTAAATAAACTGGATTATTAGGAGAAATTTTATCTAAATCATACCTGGTAGGAAATACAGCAGGTTGCCAGAATGTCTCAATCCAACCTAAACCCGTAACCCATTCACCTGGTTTAACTTGCTCAACTCTAGCTTTAACTTTGGCTAAAAAATCACTTAAGCTAGTAGTCCCTTCTAAATTAAGGGTAAGTTCTCTAATTCCTATTTCCCTAAGATGACAATGGGAGTCTGTAAAACCTGGAACAACTGTATTTCCTTTCAAATCAATAACTTTTGTTGTTTTAGATTCATATTTCGCTATTTGGGAATTTTCACCAACAAAAATGATTTTATTCCCTTTAATGGCTATGAATTCGGCTTTTGGTTGACGATCATTAACTGTGTAAATATTACCATTCTTTAAAATGATATCAGCCGATTCAACCTTTTTGGCTGGTAAAACAGGAGTTGTTAAAAAAAAACAAGTAAAAATTAAGAGGAAACTTAGAATTTTCATGATTTTGTACCAATGGAATATAGTTTTTAGATTGTTTTAGATTATCTAAAAATCCATTAAGGTCAAGGCTTAAGAGCTATTTTGTATAAATAGTAGAAAAAAACCATACTT
>CAZBMZ010000051.1:0-27231 GCA_964492845.1 uncultured Clostridia bacterium | reverse complement strand
TCATCATCGTCATCATCATCATCATCGTCATCATCATCATCATCATCGTCATCGTCAGCGTCATCATCATCATCATCGTCATCGTCATCATCGTCATCATCATCATCGTCATCATCGTCATCATCATCATCATCATCATCATCATCATCATCATCGTCATCATCATCATCATCATCGTCATCGTCATCGTCATCGTCATCGTCATCATCATCATCATCAGCGTCATCATCATCTACAAATTCAAATAGATCATCATCGTCGTCATCCCAATCTAAATCATCATCGTCATCATCGTAATCCGTATCATCTTCATAATCGTCATCGTCATCATCTAAGTAATCGTCATCATCATCAAAATCATCGTCATCCCAATCTTCTTCATACCATTCTAATTCTTCTTCAAATTCGGATTCTTCTAGTGCATATTCTTCTTCTTCACTCAAAAATGTTTCATATTCCCATTCACTTTCTAGTTCACGGGCTGATTCTTCCCATGTTTCCCAATAGCTATTGCACTCTTGGTAAAATTCAGAGGTGTTTGTATAAAAGGCAAAATTTTCTGTGTAAGATGAAAGTTGTGAGGGATAGAAGGAGTATTCTGTCTGATAATAGCTAACATCATAAAGGTTTAGACCTTCATTTATATCCCATTCTGTATAGTTAAATAATGAGTTATTGTTTTCACACCAAACATCTACAGCATAATCAACAACAGGAATAACAGCGGGAACCGCCAAGACTCCCCAGGCAGGAGAAATATGACTTTTTTGAGGTGAGCCTTTTTTATTTTTCTTTTTGTCTTTTTTACTAGGTTTAATGGGTTTCTTGTCTTGATGAGGTGATTTATTAGCTTCTTGTATACCAGCAACTAACCAAGTATCTCCAATAAAACGGGTTGCTTTGCCGCTAGAATCAGCAAAATACTCATAAGGAATATAGCAATAACCTTTGTCTCCCCATTTTTCACCCCAGGAATTACGAACAATAAACACTCTGTCTTTTTCTGAGTAGCCAACAAGCAACATTGCATGGCCGCCTAAAGATTTTTCGTTGTCTGGATCTGGTACAGGAACACGACCTTTGGGGCCTACTTTTTGGAAAGATTCAAAGATAATTACTATAAATGGGAGTGCATAGCCTTCGGCTAAAGCACTTTTTACATGGTGAAGATTAGATAGATCTACACGTTTGCCATGTTTGACTACAAAGGTGTTAGCTTCTTTGTATGCTTTTTCGTTAGGACGCGCCAAGACTCTTTTAACATCAAAAGGCCAGGTTGGTTCTACGCAAACGCCTTGTTTTTGCACTACTCTAACTGCATAAGCGAGTTTTGAACCTTCGTCTTTATCTGCTTTGCCGTCCATATCTCTAGCATTAAAGTAAATAAAGAGACGGCTAAGATCAGGAGATTTGCCAAATGTGCGATTAAGTAAATATTCAAATGCACCTACTACAGCATTTGCAACACAACTACTAGTTTGGCTTTGATCTTCTACCTTGGTCATAAATTTACGTAAATCTACACCTGGAGGAAGGTCAGAAGGAGAAAATCTAGGCGAATAATTTGGAGAACTTGGATCTTTAGGATCTGGTAATGTTCCACCAATTTTAATTTCTTTACCTGTTTCTTTATTTACAATAATGCCTTGTTCAAGAGAGGTTGAACGTTCAGAGGGTGCTTTATTTCCACCTGTTGGAACACGTAGAACTTGCCCTGGGTGAATAAGATTTGGATTTTTGATGATGTTTCGATTAGCCTTAAAAATTTCTTGCCAAGGTACTTTACCTTTAGTAACTTTTAGAGCAATACTTGATAAAGTATCTCCTTTTACTACAGTATAAGAAATAAAATCACCATCTTTTGCTTGTTCACAGACTTGTTTTACTGTTGAACCATTTGCTGGGATACGTAAAACTTGTCCAGGAGTAATTGCATTTGGGTTTCTAATTACATCTCGGTTTGCATGGTAGATTTGTTGCCATGAAAGTTTTCCACCTGTTACATTTTTAGCTATTTTTGATAAGCTATCCCCTCTTTTTACTGTGTATTGTGAATAACTACCTGCTGCACCAGAGTCTTTTGCTGAAGAACTAACCTCAGATGCTTTTCCTAGGGTAGGAATTCTTAGTGCTTGACCTGGATAAATTCTATTAGGATTACTTAGGACATCACGATTGGCTTGAAAGATTTTTTGCCAAGAAACTTTTCCACCTGTTGCATTTTGGGCTATCTTAGATAGTGTATCCCCTTTTTTTACTATATATTGAATAAAATTTGACATATCTTCTTCTCCATAAATGTTACAGAAATCTGCTCTAAGCTTTTTTGCTAGAGACAAAATAAGTTGTACAACTAACGAATACCTATTTTTTAAGATAGGTTTGATTATGAAAACTATTTAAGAACAAAACTATCAATATTAATCATGTGTGATAATTATTGATAGCATAGGTAAATACTGGTAATACTATTTATTTGTAGGCACCTAATAGCTATTGTTTTAGTTATTAGTAAAGAAGAAAATCTTATCTGCAAATAAGCAGATAGTTTGCGGTAAATTTTAGGAAAGAAAAGCTTTTTGTTTATTAAATGCAGAATAACAATCCTCTAACCTTCTTAAATTTTCCCTACCTGGCCATTTAAGCAGAACAAAAAGATTTTTAGTTGATATATGCTAGTGTTTATTACTTAAAGATAAACTTTTTAAGTTTATCTTTAGTTGGGCGACATTGTAAGATATTTTTTGTGAAAATGAAAAGTTTTACTCTTAAAAATTTAATCTCTATACAAGTAATATGGTTTAGTATAGTTGACATACAAGTAATATGGATTTTACAGTAATGGGTTACATATGCAGATATACCTATTTTTAAGCTAACATTAAAATGAAGAAAATAAGCTATAAAAATATTTTGTAACTAGATAATTATTATTTTGCTGAAGTATGGAAAAAGAAATTTATGACTAGTAAAGAACAAACACTAGAAAGGCTAACATGTTTGTAAGTAGGTTACTTTAATTTTTTAATTAAATGTAAAGACTTTTGTACAGATATTATTTTCGTATTTGCTTAAGTTACAAATAAGGTTAAAATAGTTTTTCTTTCAAACTAATCAAAAAGTTTAAGCTTAAAAATCTATTATTTTTGGAGTGATGTCTTTTGACTGAACAAGATAATATTCAACTAAAAATTTTTGGTATTAGTGATACAGGTGTTATTAGATCGCAAAATCAAGATTCTTTTATTGTTGCGGATCTTTCCACAGGGTCAATACTAGCAGATTTTTCTTCCCGCCGTTTTGTTTCTGGAACAAAAGAGATAATTAATCAAAGTTTAGGTTCAGAAGGAAGTTTGTTGGCAGTAGCTGATGGTATGGGTGGGGCTGCTGCGGGAGATATTGCTAGTTATCTTGGTTTAGACACTTTAGTTGCAGAACTAACAAAAGCTGTAAATAATGGAGTACGTTCACATCTTCCTGTAACGGATTTACTAAAAATGTGTGTAGAAAAGTCTAATTTTCGTCTTTGGGAAGAAAGCCAAATGAATATAGACTATCGTGGGATGGGGACAACTCTAACAGCTTCATTAGTTTGTGGTAACACTGCTTATATTGCTCAAGTTGGAGATAGTCGAGCTTATCTACTTAGGGCAAATCAATTTGAGCAAATTACCAAAGATCAATCAGCAGTACAAATGTTAATAGATCTTGGACGATTAACTAAAGAGCAAGCCGCTACAGCACCAAATCGAAATATTATTTTACAGGCTCTAGGAGTGGAGCCTAGCATACAAGTAGCATTAACCAAATTAGAATTAAAACAAGGTGATTGTTTGTTGCTTTGCTCTGATGGTTTGTCAAACAAGATTGAAGATAATGAATTAAGGGATATTTTATTAGCTGAAGATTTAGATATAGCTTGTCGTGATATGGTAGAACTTGCTAACTTACGAGGTGGAGAAGATAATATTACTGTAGTAACCACAAAGTTTTTAGGAGAAGGTTTAGCACAACCTACAACAGATGAACCTATTTGGAGAAGTGTTGAAATCCTTTCAATTTTCTTCCCAGGCGAAGGAAGACGTGGAATGCAAACTAGCAAGCTACCACGCATTAAGATACCTGAACCTGTTGAAGATGACGAATAAATAGCCTTATTTTTATCAACAGAAAATTGAGTAGTAAAAAGGGTAAAAATAAAAAAATACAAAAAACGCAAAAAACACCTAATCCCCCTGTTCAAATAGTTAATGTTCCAAAAGACATATCTCTATCAGCAGGGAAAGAGTTTTTTGTTTGGCTAAAACAAATATTAAATGCTCTTAAACAAGCTGCTATTAAATCAAATGATGATGATTGTTTTGCTTTAGCAAAAGAAGCCGCCTATTCTTTTATCCTGTCTTTTTTTCCAATGTTAGTTGCACTTATAACCCTTTTTTTTATTTGGGGAAATGCTACTCGTAGTATCACAGAAATACTTACTACACTTAACAGAATGATGCCTACAGAAAGCTATAAAATTGTAGAAAACTATATTCAAAGCATGACACTAGATTCTAGTTCTAAGCTGTTTTGGTTTTCTTTACTAGGGGCTATTTGGGGTGCTTCTGGAATAATGGGTACAATACAATCTGCTTTTAATAAAATTTATAAAATTAAATCTCAAAGAAGTTTTTGGAAACAACAATTAATGTCTATTTTTTTGGTATTTGTTACAGGTGTTCCACTTTTTATATCTACAATAATTACACTTTTTGGAGAACAAGTAGAACTTTTTTTAATAAAGCGATATGGTTTTGATTATATATGGGATTATATTTGGAGTTGGACACGTTGGATAATAGTTTTAATAACAGTAGTTTCTATGGCTGTGCTAATTTATCGTGTAGGAACTGAACGTAAGCAAAAGTGGAGGCTTGTACTGCCAGGCGCGATACTAGCAACAATGCTTTGGTTAATTGCAACATTGCTATTTAATTATTATGTTCAACGTTTTGGATCTTATAATCAAGTTTATGGAAGTTTAGGAGCAGTAATTGTTTTATTAATTTGGATGTTTCTAACAGCTTTTGCTCTACTTTATGGAGCAGAGTTTAATTATCAATTAGAGCTAATAAGCAATAAAAAAGAGTAATTTTTAACTTCGCTTCCAATCACCAGATTTCCCGCCTTTTTTACTTTCTAATTGAATATTTGTAATAACGATGCTTTTATCTATAGCTTTGCACATATCATAAATAGTTAATGCTGCAATACTTACAGCCGTTAGAGCTTCCATTTCTACACCTGTAGCGGCTGCAATAGAAACACTTGCCAAAATACGGATGCCTTCATCAGTTAATGTTAAATTAACATCAGCATGACTAATTGGCAGCGGATGACAAAGAGGAATTAAAGTAGCTGTTTGTTTAGCTGCTAAAATGCCAGCAATACGGGCTGTTTCAAATGGATCACCTTTAGGGAGTTGATGAGCGCGAATAGCTGCAACTGTTTCAGGAGACATTTTTACTAACCCACTAGCAATAGCATGACGCTTACTATGGGTTTTATTGGTAACATCTACCATTTGAGCATTGCCTTGCTCATCTAAATGAGAAAACGGTGTCATAAAATTACTTAGATATAAAAATAACAAAAGCCACTTGGGTTGCAAGTGGCTTTTAGAAACGGAGCCGACGGGGCTCGAACCCGCGACCTCCGACGTGACAGGCCGGCGTTCTGACCAAACTGAACTACGACTCCAAAGAAAATTATTATTTGTTTCAAACGGAAGCGGTAATTTAACATTGCCCCTAATTAGTGTCAACAAAAAATTCTAGCTTTTTTTATAATTTTGCCGGTTTATATAGATAGACTAGCTCCTTAAGCCCTTTAAGCGTGGAGAAAACAAACAACTATTGTAAATAATTAAGGAAAATATTATCTTCTTAGGAACTTAACGACCGGATTAATTAAAACAAAAATAAGCAATTAATAGAAAAAGTTATTTTATTTTGTTCTTAACAAAAATATATTATGAAATTTTCTTTTAGCGGGCTGATAACAGAGGATTTAGCTATTGATTTAGGCACGGTTCATACTTTTGTTGCTGTTCGTGGTCGCGGTATTGTAATAAATGAACCTTCTGTTGTAGCAATTGATCGTAATGATGGAGAAGTTGCTGCTGTTGGTAATGAAGCATTGGAGATTTTAGGTCAATCTCCAGAGCAGGTAGAAATATTTCCTCCTATGGAAGATGGAGTAATCACAGACTTTGACCTAGCAGCAAAAATGCTTGCTCTTTATATTCGTAAAGCTCGTGGCGGAAGATCTGCCTTTTCTCGTCGTGTGGTTTTAGGTGTTCCTAGTGATATTACTAGCGTTGAGCGTTATGCGCTATATCAAGCTGTACAAGCAGCAGGAGCAAATAAAATTTATTTAATTGATAAAGGATATTTAGCTGCTTTAGGAGCAGAAATTTTTTCTAACAATGAACGTGCCAGCATGATAGTTGATATTGGCGGAGGTACAACAGAAATTGCTGCTGTAACACGTTCTCATTTAGTAGCGTCTCGCTCCATTCGCCGGGGTGGTTCAGATATGGACACCGCTATATTAGAACATATAAAACGCTATCATAATTTAATGATTGGAAGCCGTACCGCAGAACGGGTAAAAATGGAATTGGGTTGTGCTTTACCTATTTCTAAACTTAATACTTCAGCCTTAGAAAATACAAAAATTCGTGGACAAAGCATTGTTCATTCCGTTCCTGGAATGATGACAATTACACCTAATGAAATTCACGGAGCAATAGAGCCTATATTAAAAGAAATAGTTAATGCAATTAGAAGCTTTTTAGAAGACTTATCGCCTGAAGTTGCAGGAGATATTCATAGTCAAGGGATTACTCTAACTGGAGGGGGATCACTGCTTGCTAAATTTGCTGAACGGATTGCTAATGAAATGCACTTAACAGTAAAAACAGCAAAAAATCCTCGTGAGTCTGTTGTTTATGGTGCAACGGCTGTTTTTGATAACCCATTGCTACTGCGCAGACTTTCCCGACAAGTAAATTAAACAGTTTATAAAATCTTTAATCCATAAAATAATCTAAGGGGAATATTTAATGGCTGCACCACTAGAAGGAATACGTGTATTAGATTTATCCAGGCTACTACCAGGCCCTTATTGCAGTATGTTATTAGGCGATATGGGAGCAGAAATCTTAAAAATTGAAGAACCAAATTATGGTGATCCTGCTCGTCTAGTACCTCCACGCTTAAAAGAAGAAGGGGCGTTGTTTTTAACTGTTAATCGCAATAAAAAAAGCGTGACAATCAACCTAAAAGAGCCTCGCGGAGTAGACGCTTTTATGAAACTGGTTGCTAAATCAGATGTTGTTTTAGAAGGCTTTCGTCCGGGTGTTGTAGATCGCTTAGGTATTGGTTATAAAGAAGTTAGTCAAATAAATCCTAAAATTGTTTATTGTTCAATTACTGGTTATGGGCAAAGTGGGCCAATGTCGCAGCGTTCCGGCCATGACATTAACTATATTGCTTTAGGTGGGGTTTTAGGCTTAACTGTTGATGCTAAAGGTGTTCCAATAATTCCATCTGTGCAAATTGGGGATTTAGGCGGCGGACTAATGGCGGCAGTCGCAATACTAGCAGCACTTCTTTCACGAGAAAAAACTGGCAAGGGCCAATATATTGATATTGCTATGATGGATGCAGCACTTTCTATGTTACCTGTTATGGCAGCAAACTTTTTTGCTGGCAAAGAAGTTGAAGTAGGAACACATTCACAACTAACAGGACATTATCCTTTTTATAATGTTTATAAAACTAAAGATGGGAAATTCCTTTCTCTAGGCGCGTTAGAGCCAAAATTCTGGAAAAATTTCTGTGAAGCTATTGGACGTAAGGATTTTATTGATAGACAATTTGCCGAAGGTAAAGACCGGGAAAGGCTTTACACAGAAGTACGAAGCTTATTTTTAAGTCGTACTCGTGATGAATGGCTAAAGTTTTTTGCAGACAAGGATGTTTGCTGTGAACCAGTTCATAATATTGCAGATGCACTTTCTAACCCGCAATCATCTCATAGAGCTATGATTTTTGAACTAGATCATCCTGTTGAAGGGCCATTAAAACAAGTTGGCTCACCATTTAAGTTTTCTGAAACTGCTGTTAGAATGAAACTTCCTCCACCGCGTTTAGGGGAACATACCGAAGATGTTTTAACTAATATTGCTGGATATACATCAGAAGAGCTAAAACGCTTAAAACGAGATGGTATTACTAAAGAGAAAAAAGGATTGTTTGAAAAAATTGCCTTTGGAGTGATGAAATTCTTTGGACGAGTTTAAAAGTAAGGGTCACTCTTAAAGGGTGACCCTTACTTTTTAGTTAAACTACTCTATATTGTCCTGGTGCAGCACGTCCTGGAACGCCTTCCACCTTAAATTGACTTGCGCGTCCGCCACCATAACGGCCAATATGAATATGTGGGCCGCCTGTTGCAGTATTTGAACCATGCCAAATTACTTCATAACCACCATTTAGAATACCGCTAGATTTTAGGCGTGAAAAAACTTCTGCGTCAGATACTCCATTAACATGTAAATCTACTGCTCGATGTGCTAAATGTAGACTGGTACGGCTACCGCCTTTGGGTACAAAATCACGATCTCCGCTAGTAACAGAAATATTTTTCCCAAAAAAGTCTGCTACTTGCTCTAATTTGTTACGTAGCACAGGATCAGAAACTTCCTTGCCATTATAAGTAACTCTGCCATTACCGTTGCTAGCGGGTGCTTTAGGTGTGTTATCTGGTCTGTCAGGTCTGTTATTACCACGAACACCATCTTGATTAACTGGCCCGCGAGAAAAAGCTGCACGGCTTTGAGGCCCATAAATACCATCAGCAGAAATTCCCCGACTTTGCTGGAAGGATTTTAAGGCTGCTTCTGTTCGTGGCCCAAAAACCCCATCTACTTGACCAGGGTTAAAGCCTTTATCCTTTAAGGCTTCTTGAAGTTGGCTTACAGCAGGCCCTCGGCTACCTTCTTTTAATAGTCTAGAAACTTCTGGTGGACGCTCATCAGGATTAGAGGCTTTTGCTACTCTTAAGCCATCAAAACTTCCGCGAGGACTTGCAGAAGGCATGTTTAATTCTTGTCCTGCGTAAATTAGATTAGGATTTTTTACTTGTGGATTAGCTTTAATTAGATCATTTAGGCCGACACCTTGACGTTTAGCTATGTCAGACATAGTGTCTCCTGGCTTAATTGTATAAGAATTATTTGAACTGGATGTTGATTTTGCAGAATCGCTTCCAACACTTTTAATCATAACTTGCCCCCTTCTACAAACTAGCGAGTAATATTTAGAGATATTTTAGTTTTGCACATCTTATCGGGGATTAACTAATTAAAGTTGTGTTAAGAGTAGACTAGCCCTGAAGGACTAGTCTATTAGCAGATGCCACGAAGTGGCATTAAAGGTTTTTATATCTTATAAGCCCCAGCGGGGCTTGTGATAATAGGCCAGCCCTTTAGGGCTGGGCTGCTGAAGGACTAGTCTATTAGCAGATGCCACTAAGTGGCATTAAAGGCTTTTATATCTTATAAGCCCTAGCGGGGCTTGTGATAATAGGCCAGCCCTTTAGGGCTGGACTGCTGAAGGACTAGTCTATTAGCAGATGCCACGAAGTGGCATTAAAGGTTTTTATATCTTATAAGCCCCAGCGGGGCTTGTGATAATAGGCCAGCCCTTTAGGGCTGGGTTGCTGGGCATGAACGATATATTACTCTAGTAATATCAATTTATCGTCTTTAACATAGCCAATCATTCCTTCTTTAACAAAGCTTAATGGGCCGACACTGCCACCTACTTTTAATTTAAGTAAGCGTTTTCCTTCAGAGTTAAAAGACATTAAAAATTCATTGTCTACCAGATAAATTATTCCGTCTTTATCTACGATTGGTTGATGACGAAGCAGCATTCCAACAGCATCAATCTCGTGTTCCCAAATAACTTTGCCATTGGATTGAAGCCGTGCAATATGGCTTTCAGAAAATGCAATCCATTCACCATTTAAGTATTCGGCAAAAATTGCTGGGCGGTTATAGCGACCATGAAGCTCGCCTCTAGGGGTATAAATAGCAGAAAATTCTTCATTAAATGAACCTAGGGCGGAAAATTGGCGTGAATTAACTACAGGCAGCAAATCAGCATCTTTTAACCCTGTGTCCCAGATTATTTTACCTTCTAGGGAGACTCGGCAAATTCCTAGTTGAGAATAGCCAGAAATTAAAAAAGTGTTGTCATCAAACATTGCTACTGGACGAATATCATAACCAAATACACCCAATTCTTGGACGGTTTCAAAGCCAAAAAGATAAGCTGCGCCTTGTGTAGAGGTTAAGATCAACTCATCAGAGTAAGTAATATTAGGCGATATACCAGAATCATCGGGCGATAGCCCAGGCATATCTATTTGATAAACTAGTTGTCCTTTTTGGTCAAACATTACCATTGCATTACGTAAAACAACCAGAGTACAGCCATTAGCTAATGCAATTGGGATTGAGTGGAAAACATACCGATCATCAATTAAGTCGTCATTTTCTGTATGTTTTCTTAGTATTTTGGAGACATGAGCGTCTTCAAAGTCTTGTTCTGCATAATCGTTATCATCATCATCGTCATCGTCATCATCATCGTCATCGTCATCATCATCGTCATCGTCATCGTCATCGTCATCGTCGTCATTGTCATCGTCGTCATCATCGTCATCATAATCATCATCATCGTCGTCGTGATCTGCAACTTCATTGTATTGAGCTAAGGCAACAGACCAGAGGATTTCACCGTCTAGGGTTAAAGCTGTAAGAGAGCCATTATTTATTGCTCTTAAAGTTCCATCTTGGGCAACCACTACACCGCGAATTAGGTTATTAATAGAAACACCATCATAAGGTAGAGCAATTTTTTTAACAATTTTGCCTAAACTAGGGCCTGCTACATTAACATGGGCGCGATTACCTCGATCGCCGCCGCTTCTGGGCCAAATACTATTAGCTAAAGGAAATAATTTTTCTGTCATAAATGTTATTAAGTTTTATTTTAAGGTTTGAATTTTAATGTTGACAAAAGTTTTAACAGCCTAACAAAAAAATGTAAATAAAAATATGTCGTAAAATCTTCTTCTTTTCTGCTTAAGTCAATGGTAAATTGTCGCTATGGGTGGCTATCTTACTGACATTACAGGAATTAAAGTAGGACATTTTACTAGTCTACTACGACCTACAGGTTGCACAGCAATTTTAGTAGAAAGAGGTGCTATTGCTGGAGTAGATGTAAGGGGTGGTGCGCCTGGAACAAGAGAAACAGATTTACTTAAACCAACTGGCACAATTCAAATGGTTCATGCTATTACACTTAGCGGTGGAAGTGCTTTTGGGCTAGATTCTGCTACGGGAGTAATGCAATTTTTAGCAGAAAAAAATATTGGGTTTGATGTCAAAGTTGCAAAAGTGCCAATTGTACCAGCAGCAGTAATTTTTGATCTTAATTTAGGTGATAGTCCTATTTATCCTACGGCCTCAGATGGCTATGAGGCAGCAAAATTAGCTGCAAGAGGGCCTTTTGCCGTGGGCAATGTAGGGGCCGGTGCTGGTGCTACAGTAGGAAAAGTCTTTGGGTTTGAACGTGCTACACGTGGTGGATTAGGTACAGCTAGCATTAAGTTAGGTAACTTAGTAGTAGCTGCTCTAGTAGTAGTAAATGCCGCAGGTGACATTATTGATCCAGAAACAGGTTGGCGCGTGGCGGGCGCGCTTTCTGATAGCCGAGATACTTTAATGGATATTATGTCAGCTATAAGAGATGGACGACGGCCAAATATTTTTGCTGGACAAAATACTACATTAGGCGTAGTTGCTACTAATGCTCGTTTAACTAAAACAGAAGCTACAAAACTAGCAGAAATGGCACATGATGGACTAGCACGCACTATTAACCCAGTTCATACGCCTTTTGATGGGGATACAATTTTTGCTCTCTCTACAAGTGATTATTCTCATGCAGTAGATTTGCTTACTTTAGGATCTTTAGCGGCGGATGTGGTAGCAAATGCTGTGCTTAATGCTGTTCAAACGGCAGAACCTTATGAATCAATTCCTGCTGCAAGAGATTTAATAAGACTATAAATTTATGGCTGCAAGTGTTGTCCATTGTCGGCTAAATTTAACTGCCGAACAAATTTTAGCTTTTATTCTTAAACTTCCTGATACTTTCTATCCAACTATCCTAGATAGCTGTAAATATCAAGACTATGGGCTTTATTCAGGCCGCTTTCTAATTGCTGGGTATAATCCTGAAAGTTGCTTTCAAATTACTAACCAACAAGCTTATTTAATTTCTCGAAGTGGTGAAAATATCATCAATGGTAATGCTTTGGATGTGTTGGATGAATTACTTGATGAGCGACGGCCACAAGAACTTATAAACGTTGATCTACCTTTAGCTAACGGCGGGGCCATAGGCTTTTTTTCTTATGATCTAAATCAATATTTTGAAAAATTGCCAACTATGCCATCATCTAGCCATTATCCGCCAGATATTTTCTTATGCTTTTATACAGTGTTGATTGTTTATGATTATTTAACTAATGAAGCTACCTTAATTATTTATGGTCAAAATTCTGATCAATGCCAAATGCGGTTAAAAGCAGCACAAAAACAGTTAGAAAGCTTTGCCAACAGTTTTTCAGGAATAAATTTTTCTAACTTAAATATTGAGCTTAAAAAATTAAATTATCACTCAACTTTTAACAAAACTACTTATTTGCAGGCGGTTGAAAAAATAAAAAGCTATATTGCCGAAGGAGATATTTACCAAGCTAACTTAACTCAACAATTTCAAATCGAGCTAAATAACTTTTCTGCACAAGAAATTTTTCTTCGCCTAAGAAAATATTTTCCCGTCCCTTTTAGTGCTTATCTAAAAACGCCTGATTGGGCCGTAGTAAGTGCTTCACCAGAAAGATTTCTTCATCTGCAAGGGAAAAATATTGCTGCTTATCCAATTAAAGGAACTCGTCCTCGTGGCAAAGATTTTGCGTCGGATAAAGAACTAGCAGATGAGCTACAAAGCAGTGAAAAAGATATTGCAGAAAATATTATGATTGTTGATTTGCTACGTAATGACTTAGGCAGAATTTCAGAGCTAGGGACAATTGATGCAAGCAATGTTTTGTCGCTTCAAGCCTTGCCAACGGTATTTCATCTAGTTTCTAAAGTTAGCGGACGATTAAAAGAAAACATAAAGTTTAGTGAGATACTAAGAGCAACTTTTCCTTGTGGTTCAATTACAGGCGCGCCCAAAATCAGAGCAATGGAGATTTTATCTAAAATTGAGCCGTTAAAACGAGGGCTATCAATGGGCGCAATAGGTTGGGTTGGCTATGATGGGAATTTAGATTTAAGCGTGGCTATTCGCACTCTATTTATACAAAATAATTGGGGTTATCTTAATGTTGGAGGTGGAATTGTTGCTGATTCTGACCCAAAGGCAGAATACCAAGAATCACTAATAAAAGCTGAAGCAATGTTTCAAGCTATTGGACTAGAACTTTAATTTCAAACAACCTGCAAAAGATCAAAAAATCAGGAAAAATTTTTATTTTCTTTGAGCCAAATCAAAAAGTTTTTTCGCCTGATAAAGTGAAAAGCAATTAAACACAAATTAAATAAAACATCAGGAGAAAATTATGAAAAAGACTATGGCTTATACAACAATTTTATTAGCAGTTATGTTTATGTTAAATCTACTAACGAACAACAACGTTTATGCTCAATGTGACCAAAATAAACCTACAGAACCAACACAAAAAGTAACTTATACCGCTTCTCAAGGACAATTAATTAACCTAGCGGACTCTCACAATGGAGGAGACATAATAACAGCCCCAAGAATGGAATTAGCAAATGTAAATAATCCTGTAAATGAAAAAGAGTTAAAGAAAATTCCATTTTATAAAGGGGAAGAAGTGGTAATGGGATTTAAGAATGGTCAATCAGTATTAATAGAAAAAGTAACTTGGTGGATAGGTGGAGCAGCCGATACTAATGCAAAAACAATAGAAATTTTTGTTTCTAATGATTCTGCTACAAGTGGTTTTAGGTCTATTGGTAAGATGAACTTACAAAACACTAGGATCTTAAAGAGTCCTTATCAAGAGTTTAGTTTTACTCCAGTTAAAGCTCGTTATGTAAAGCTTAAGATCGTTGAAAGTATTTACTATGGATATGGTTATTTTGATGGCTTTCAGGTTTTTGGCAGATTAATCAAGTAAGTTAAAACTACGATTAAGTTAAATGTACAATAATTTCTTCCCTGCTTAATAGTTCTAAATATTATTGAGCAGGGTTTTACTTTTGGAGTCTAAAAAATGAAAGCAGAACAATGGCAAAAAGTTAAAGCGATAGTAAACCAAGCTCTAGAATTATCAGCAAAAGAGCGTCCTAACTTTCTTGAGCAAGCTTTTGCACAGGATGAAACTCTTAGGCAAGAAGTGGAATCATTAATAGCTTTTCATTATAAAGCAGGTAATTTTCTAGAAGATCCAGCTATAAAAGATGTTACTAACTTGTATATAAGCAAGAATTTTTTAGATAAAGCGGATAGAGGAAATATTAAAACACTTTCATACAAAGATGAAAAACTTGCTAAGGATTCTTCTAGCTTTAATATTAAAGAATTGGTTAATTCTGATGTTAAATTGCTTATAGGAAAGACTTTAGATGAACAATACAAAATAGAAGATTTATTGGGTGTAGGTGGTATGGGCATAGTCTATCAAGCTAACCACACTTTATTGCAACGTAAAGTAGCTATAAAAATTATGTCTCCAAAAATTATGGATGATAATGTTTATAAACAGTTATTTATCCGTGAGGGTCGTATAGCTACTAAATTTATACATCCTAATTCAGTTAATGTTTATGATTTGCGTGAAAGTAGCGATGGGCTTATTTATTTAGTTTTAGAGTATGTTCAAGGTCAACCATTAGACCAAGTACTTAAAACAGGAAAAATATTTTCTCCAAAAGAAGCTTGTAAATTACTTGCTCCTATTGCTAGCGCGCTTGATACAGCACATCTTGCAGGTATAGTACATAGAGACTTAAAACCTAGTAATATAATGGTTGGGTACAATGATGATTTTAGCACTACAAAACTTTTAGATCTTGGTATAGCGAAAATTACACAACAAGCTGCTACTTCTGAACTTAGCATAACTGCTATGCACTTTGTATTAGGCACACCTTACTATATGTCTCCTGAACAATGGGAAAAGCGAAGTGATATAGATGGACGTGCTGATATTTATAGTTTAGCGATAATTTTCTACCAAATTATTGCAGGCAAAAGACCTTTTGAGGCTACGACTTTGGAGAGCTTGATCTATCAACACGCAAATGAAATGCCTAAGCCCTTGAATGAAATTATGGAAAGCGTTCCAGAGTTATTTAGCCAAGTTGTTGCTCAAGCAATGGCTAAGGATCGTAATAAAAGGCCAACAAGTTGCCAAGAATTTATTTCTAAATTACAGCGGGCATTAGAAAAACAACAATTAAATCAGCAAGTTAACAAAAATTTACCTCTAACTTTGCCAATTACAGAAGAAGTTATAGGCAAGCTTTATACAAATAAAATCTCTAATACAAGAGAAACCAATAACAAAACGTTTGTAAGTATTATTACAATAAGTACCATAGCGATAATTTTAATAACAGCAGGGTTATTTTTTGTAAACACGTTAATTATTAATAAAACTAAAGATATTTTAGAGCCTATTGCTTATAAGCCGTTGGTTCCAAACACGTTATTAGAAAGTAAGGATAAATTTACAACTGCCAAGGTTAATAAAGAAGGAGAAATTATAGAAACAAAAACTAAGGAGATAGGATCTTTTGTTATAGGTCTAGGAGATAAAGTAACTATGTTATCTATTCCTGCTGGTGAGTTTAGTATGGGGGAGAGCGTAGGTTATGAAAACTATAGTGAAATTACGCAACCAGTACATCAAGTAAAGATAAAAGCGTTTTTTATAAGTAAGTTTGAAATTACACAAAAACAATGGCAGGCAGTTGCACTACTTCCAAAAGTTAATATTGAACTTAACCCAATCCCATCAGAATTTGAGGGTGAAAACTTACCTATAGAAAATGTTTCTTGGCAAGAGTGTCAAGAGTTTTGCGCTAGGCTTTCCAAAAAAACAGGAAAGAATTATCGATTACCTACTGAAGCAGAATGGGAATATGCTGCAAGAGCCGGAACAAACGAAGCTTTTGTTTTTGGTGAAGCAATGAATTTAGATTTTGCAAACTACAATGGTCAACAAACTACAAATGTTGGAAATTACAAATATGCTAATGAATTTGGCCTTTTAGATGTGCATGGAAATGTTTGGGAATGGTGTCAGGATTCTTGGCATGAAAACTATAAGGATGCACCTCAAAATGAAAGTGTTTGGCAAGTGTCAGAAGACGATTTTCTAAAAGTAATACGGGGAGGATCTTGGACTACTAATAATATAGATTGCCGTTTAGCTAGCCGAAGTACTAGAATTTTAGATACTAGACGAAATGACTTAGGCTTTCGTCTAGCACTTTCTAAATAAAATAGGTGATCTAAATTCAATGCCCCAAAATGATATAACAAACCTTTTACTTGATTGGAATAATGGAAATGAAAAGGCTTTAGAAGAATTAATGCCTATAGTTTATTCAGAGCTTCGCCGTTTAGCTGCTAGCCGAATGCAAAAAGAGCGTTTTAATAATACTTTACAAGCTACAGCACTAGTAAATGAAGCTTATATGCGTCTAGTAAGCTGGAAAAATGTTACTTGGAAAAATCGCGCTCATTTTTTTTCTGTTGCTTCACAGCTAATGCGCAATATTTTAGTTGAAAATGCTCGTAGTCAACTATCCTCTAAAAGAGGAGGCAGGCAAAAACTATCTTTAGAAGAAGTTAAAGATGTAGTTGGTTCAAATCAGGAAATAGATCTTGTTGCCTTAGATGATGCCTTAAAAGCTTTAGAAATAATGGATCCTCAACAAAGCAAAATTATTGAATTAAGATATTTTGGAGGACTTACTATTGAAGAAACTGCTGAAGTAATGAGTATTTCACCTGCTACAATAAAGCGTGAATGGACAACAGCTAAAGCCTGGTTGTTACGAGAATTAAGTAAAATATCTAGCTAATTATTAAAAATGTCGCCTGAACGATGGCAGCAAGTAAAAAAAATAATGGAAGAAGCCTTGGAACTACCCAACCAAGAGCAAATAACTTTTTTAGAACAAGTTTGTAATGCAGATACAGAGCTTAAAGAAGAAGTTTTGTCTTTATTAACAATACACCGAAAAGCAGAAGATTTTTTAGAATCTCCAGCCCTAGCAAACTCTAATAATTTAATTGGCTTAGATCAAAATACTGAAAATATTACACTAGCAATGTCTTCTCACCCTGTAGAAAATACTAAACACCAAAATCTAATAGGAACCATTTTAGATGGGCTATACCTCATAGAAACTTTAATTGGTCAGGGTGGCATGGGAGATGTATACCGTGCTAAACATACGCTACTTAATCGCCTAGTAGCGATTAAACTAATTTCTAAAGAACTTAGCCAAGATCCAACTTATAAAAAACTTTTTTTACGTGAAGGAAAAGCTGCATCTTTGATTGAACATCCTAATGCTGTTGCTCTTTATGATTTAAGAGAGAGCGAAGATAAAATGATGTATTTGGTAATGGAATATATCGAAGGACAAACACTTAAGGATGAGTTAATAAAGAAGGAAAAGATTTCAGTTTTAGAAACTTGTAAACTTCTTACTCCTATTATTTCAGCATTAGCCGAAGCTCATAAAAAAGGTGTTATTCATAGAGATATAAAACCAGGTAATATAATGATTAGCAAAACTGCTGATAAAACTGTAGTTAAACTTTTAGACCTTGGAATTGCTAAAATTTCTCAAAAGTCCAGTAATGAAGAACTTTCTACCTTTACTAATAACCAAGTCTTAGGTACTCCTTATTATATGTCTCCTGAGCAATGGAAATCTCCTTCTAACATTGATGCAAGGGCAGATATTTATAGTTTAGGAGTGATTTTTTATGAACTTGTAGCAGGACAAAAACCCTTTACCGGGCCATCTTTAGAGACATTAGCTTACCAACATGCAGTTGAAACACCTAAATTTTTGCATGAATTTTTGCCAACAGTTCCCATAGAATTTAGTCAGCTTGTTGCTAAAATGATGGCTAAAGAGCGTAGTGATAGACCTGCTAGTTGTGAAGAGCTAAACAACCTATTAGAAAGAGTTATCAAAAATTGTAATCTATTAAATTTACCTACTAATAAACAAGAGCTAGTTTTAACCGCTAATCCAAGCGCAGATAATCCAGTTACACTAAAAGAATCTATTGGAAAAGCAAGAAAACCAAAATTAATACTAATATCAAGCACAATTATTGCTATTTTGTTTGGATCTTTATTTATTAAATTTTGGTCAGTGTCTAATAAGTCAATTTTGCAGACCCCAGAACTAACTCCAATATTATTAACTTCAAATAAAGTTAGCTATAACTTAGAGTTACAAGAGTTTAGAGAAGGAAAACATCAAAAACCAACTCTTGTTGTTGGAGAAAAAGTAATTTTACATGATAAAGATCAAGTTCGTTTTAATATAGAAGTTGAGCAAGCAGGCTATATTTACTTATTAAATGAATCTCCTAAACTACTGGCAGAAAAATTACCTAGATACACTATCTTATTTCCAATTCTAAAGGAAAATAACTATTTAGAAATTAAGCAAGTAGCTAAGTTTCCTAAAGAATCTGAACCTAGTATAGAAATTGGTGGGTCAAAAGGAATAGAAAAATTTTGGTTAATTTATTCAAAACAACAGTTATCAGAATTTGAATCTCTAAGACTATTACCAAGTGAAAAAAACCTAGGAGTAATAGAAGATCACAATCAAGCAAAATTTATTGAGAGAATATTAGCTAAATATTTAGTTACTAAAATTGAGGAAAACAAACTAACTAAACAAATGCAAGCTTTGTCTAGCGAAAAGATTATAATCTTAGTAATAGAACTAGAATATCGATAGACATTATTAAGGTAGAGCGTAAAATGTAATGCTGAAGGTTTATTCAGTATTGCCTAAAACCCAAGTATTAAAAGGGGTTGCAGCCAAAATAAATTATTCCTTAGCCTTACGTTTTTATCACTATCCTATTTTTCTGTTGTAAAATTATTTTGTATGTAAAATAATATTACTAAATACTCATAATATGATTTTAGCTTAGGTATGATGCTTAGGGATAAAGTTACTGCTAAGTATATTAGCTTATACAAATAATTACGTCATATTGCCTGAAAAACTTATATTGAATATGATTACTATATCAAGAGACAATTTTTCTGCTAGCCAAACAACTTTTTTCCGCAAAAAATTGCTTGGTTTGTTTTCTAAACAAAAGTTGTTAGTAGCAGTAATCTTATTAAGTATGTTTCTTTCTGATGGTTTTGCTATAACTAATTCTAGTAAAATCGCTTTTAGAATTGACCAAAATAATTCTAATGCCCATAACAAAGGGGAGCTTGAGCTAAATAAAGAGATTGAACAAGATTTATTAGCAGGTGAAACGGATACTTATACAATAAAACTAGAAGTTAACCATTATTTACAAGTTTTAGTTGAGCAAAAAGGTATTGATGTTAACCTTGCTTTGTTTGATCCAAAAGGTGAGAAAGTTTATCAAGCAAATACTTCTAGTGGTGTAATTGGGCTAGAACCTCTTTATCTAGTTAGTAAACAAATAGGTAATTATTCTTTAGAAGTACACTCTTTAGACAAAGCTGCTAAAACGGGAAAATATAAAGTTAAAATAGTAGTAAAACGTCCTTCTGTGCCAGGAGATATAGATAGAATAGCTGGTCTACAAGCTTTAGCCGAAGGAGATTTATTAAGAGTAGATCCTAAAAATGCACAGCTTGCAATAGATAAACTTCAGGAAGCTATTAAGAAATTAGATATAGCTGACGAAATACTATCTAAAGCTATTGCTATTAATAGTTTAGGTGAAATTTATTTTATAAAAGCCGATTATACAAAAGCAGAATCCTTATTTGTTGAAGCACTAGAGATTCGTAAAAAGTTTCTTGGTGAAAACCACCCAAATACGGCCAGTTCTATCAACAACCTAGCACTTCTATATAAGATCAAGGGTAATTATGCAAAAGCAGAACCTCTTTATATTCAGGCTTTAGAAATATTTCGCAAAACTCTTGGAGAAGAAGATTTTGACACTACAATTGCACTAAATAACCTTGCTGGCGTATACATAGACCAAGTGGATTATACAAAAGCAGAACCTTTGTTAAATCAATCTTTAAACATACGTAAGAAAATACTTGAGGATAGCCATCCTCTTACTACAGCCGCAATCAATAATTTAGCTTTTTTATACAAAAGTAAAGCAGATTATGCAAAAGCAGAATCTTTATATAATCAAGCTTTAGAGATAAAAAAGAAGGTTTTAGGGGAAAATCATTCTGATACTGCTACAGTTATAGATAACCTTGCAGAAGTGTTTTTTCTTCAAGGAAATTATGCACAAACAGAAATACTTTACACAGACTCTTTAGAAATACGTAAAAAAGTTTTTGGAGAAAATCATCCTGCGGTAGCTACTTCTTTAATGGGATTAGCAAATCTTTATAAAAGTAAAGGAGATTTTTCTAAGGCTGAAGATTTACTTATTCAAGCATTAGAAATGCGTAAGAAAATACTTGGAGAGAATCATCCTGATACAGCTACTTCCATAATTGAGCTTGGTTTCCTTTATTACAGCAAGCAAGATTATGATAAAAGTGAAATGTTATTTGCTCAAGCATTAGAAATACGCAAGAAAATATTTGGAGAAAATCATGCTGTAACGGCTACTTCTTTAGCCAGTTTAGCACTTATATACAAAAACAAAAAAGAGTATGAAAAGGCAGAAACTTTCTATCTAAAGGCATTAGAGATTCGTAAAAAATTTCTTGGAGAAAATCATCCATTTATTGCTAACATTATTAATAATTTAGGATCTAACTATCATCTTAAGGGAGACTATGAAAAAACAGAAAATTGCTATTTACAAGCATTAGAGATTCGCAAGAAAACCCTTGGAGAAAATCACCCTGATACCATAAGCACTATTAGTAATTTTGCGGTTCTTTCTATAGCTAAAGAGGATTATGAAAATGCACTAAAATATGCTAAACAAGCAAATGATGCTAGGGAAAAAGAATTAATAAGGAATTTATTTATAGGTTCAGAACGACAAAAACAGCTTTATGTACAAAAATATTCTGATGGCATAAATCTTAATCTCTCTCTTCATGCTCAGTTGTTGCCAAATAATACAACTGCTTGTCAGTTAGCACTAACCGAAATATTGCGTAGAAAGGGACGCTCCATTGATGCAATAAATCAAAATGTAGAAGCATTGTATAAACGCTCAAAGCCGGAAGATATAGCACTTTTAGATGAACTTAAACAAAAGAAAACGCTTTGTTCTAATTTGATCACCCAAGGGTTAGGAAAAACCACAGCCGAAGATTATCAAAAAAAATTAAAGTCTCTTCAAAATGAAATAGATGAAATAGAATTTAAAATAAGTAAAAAGAGCTTTGAATTTGGTATACAAATTAAACCTATTACACTCCAAGCAGTTCAACAAGCTATACCTCAAGACTCTACCTTAATTGAGTTTGCTTCTTATAATTCTTATAACGCAAAAACTAATACTTATGGAAAAAAACACTATGTAGCTTACCTGCTTAATAATCAAGGGGAACCTACTTGGGTTGAATTAGGTGAAGCGGAAATTATTGATCGGCTTATCGAGCAACTAAGGTTAAAACTACGTAACAAAAAAGCTAGTATTAACAAAGAAATCAAACCCCTTGCAAGAAAATTAGATGAAGTAGTGATGCAGCCTGTTAGAAAGTTAACAGAAAAAGGTAAAAGGCTATTGCTAGCTCCAGATGGAAAACTAAACTTAATACCATTTGCAGCACTTGTTGATGAAAACGGAAAGTATTTGGTAGAAAATTACTCTATTTCTTACTTAACAAGCGGTAGAGATTTACTTAGATTGGAGTTTAAGATAGATAGTAAGCAACTTCCTGTAATCATAGGAAATCCAGATTTTGGCCCTACCTCCAATAAGAAAATTGCCAAAACGAGCCGCACAATTTTTGCAAGACTTATTTTTAACCCATTAGAAGGGACTCAACTAGAAGCCAAAGCAATAAAAGAACTTTTTCCCGATGCTGATTTGTTATTGCAAAAACAGGCAACAGAAGAAGCCTTAAATAAAGTTGTAGCTCCTTTAATATTACATATTGCTACTCATGGCTTCTTTTTACAAAATACTGTGTTTGATAATTCAGAACAAACGCGAATTACCAAAATTGTTAAAACGCAGCCAATTGACACCAAAGAACCAAGTGTTGATATAAAAGTAGATAATCCTTTGCTGCTTTCTGGAATAGCTCTAGCAGGTGCTAACACTCATCAAAACGAAAAAGGAATATTTACAGCACTTAAGACAACTAACTTAAATCTATGGGGAACCAAACTAGTAGTTTTATCAGCTTGTGACACAGGAGTTGGTGAGGTTAAAACTGGGGATGGGGTTTATGGCCTACGACGTGCTTTAGTTTTAGCAGGCAGCGAAAGTCAAATTCTAAGTTTATGGGCTGTTAGCGATGCTGGCACTAAAGACTTAATGGTGGAATATTATAAGAATCTTCAGAATGACCAAGGGCGAGCAGAGGCTTTAAGACAGGTTCAAATTAAGTTTCTTAAATCTGCAAACTACCAACATCCATACTTCTGGGCAAGTTTTATCCAATCAGGTGAATGGGCTAATTTAGATGGTAAGCGTTAAATTTATCTTCATTTGGTTTTGCATTTAGTTTTGGAAAAAATTATGAAACGAAGAAAAATTTTGTTTATTTTTTTTACGCTATTACTTGGTTTGGAGTTTGTAACCCCCAAAATAATTGATGCTCAAAAAGTGGGTGATCAAGATAATGAACGGGACGCTTACCGAGTGTTGACCAAGGAAGCACCTAGCAATATAGCTCAAATTCGTCGAAAAATATCCCGCAAAAAGGCTATTCCTAAATACAATTTGGTTAATTCTGAGAATATTAATAAAGCAGGTAGTGAAACAGTAGATGTTGGTTATACTATTTGGATGTTAAAAGAATCTAGTTTAGAAGATAATACTGAAATAGTTGAAAATATAGAGAGAATAACTAAAATAAAAAAAGATAAAAAGGTTATAGAAAAAAAAGAAACTATAAAAGTAACGCCTAGGAGAATAAATTCTGATACACAATTTAGTAATGGTGATGGTTTTAGATTTAGTCTAGATGTTCCTATTAGCGGTTTTGTTTATATATTTAACCGAGAAGGCTATAAAGATGGGACTTTAAGCACTCCATATTTAATTTTTCCTAGGGTACAGGATAAAGATAAAGCTGATAAAACTATTGCTGGTAAGCTTATTTTTATTCCAAATGTTGGGGAACATTTTGAAATAGAAGAAACTACAGAAATAAATAAAGTGAAGGCCAAGGAAATTTACTATATATTAATAACTCCTAATCGCTTACCAGAAACAGAAATGCCATTGTTAGAAAGTGATGAACCTAGAAAGATTAGTCCAAAGATTTTTGCAAAATATGAAAAATTTAAAGCACCATTTTGGAAATTTGAATCAACTGATGAAGCTGGCAAAGCAATAACTAAAATTGAAAAACTAGCTAGTACTGACAATAATGGAGCGTTAGAAGAAGATGATCCATTGCCGCAAACTATATGCCGTATTGCAAAAAAATTAGGCGAACCAATAATTTTTACTATTTCAGCAGAAATAAAAAGGTAACATTACTGTTGTTACAAAATATTGCCGTTGTTATTACCGCTATTACCACTATTGCTATTATTGGTATTGTAAGCTGTATAAGCTCCAGAGAGCTTTTTATAACTACCTGTCCCGCTAGTTATATGGGCAAATTCTGGTAAGGTTTTTAATGCTTGTCCTGTAAAAGAACGTCGGATGCGGGCAATATCTTCTGGCGCGCCTTCGGCAACAATCCTTCCACCTTGTGAACCGCCTTCTGGCCCTAAATCTATAACCCAATCTGCTGTTTTGATTATGTCTAAATGGTGTTCAATTATTATTACTGTGTTACCTAATTCTACTAGTCGTTGCAGTACGTCCAAAAGCTTACGGACATCTTCAAAATGTAGCCCTGTAGTAGGTTCGTCTAAAATATAAACTGTTCGACCTGTTGCACGCCGACTTAGTTCTTTTGCAAGCTTAATTCTTTGTGCTTCACCACCGGAAAGCGTAGTAGCTGATTGACCTAGCTTAATATAACCTAAGCCAACTTCAAAAAGTGTTTGTAATTTTTGTTTAATTTGAGGAATGGTAGATAAAATTTCCAAGGCTTCTTCAACCGTTTTGTCTAACATTTCAGCAATAGAAAGCCCTTTATAACGCACAGCTAGGGTTTCTCGGTTATAACGCGCACCTTGACAAACATCACAAAGCACATAAACATCTGGCAAGAAATTCATTTCAATACATTTTAATCCATCACCTTGACAGGTTTCGCAACGTCCGCCCTTGACGTTAAAGGAAAAACGACCTGCTTTATAGCCTCGCTCTTTAGATTCAGGAAGTGAAGCGTAAAACTCTCGAATAGGTGTAAATAGCCCCGTATAAGTTGCGGGATTTGAACGAGGTGTTCGCCCAATTGGGGATTGATCGATTTCTATAACTTTATCAATATGATCAATTCCTTCCATAGAAATATGTTCGCCAGGTTCAGCTAAACTTTTATATAAATTACGCGCTAGACCACGATAAAGAATATCGCCAACCAAAGTAGATTTACCAGAACCAGAAACCCCAGTAACAACAGTAAATAACCCTAATGGGAAATTTACATCTAGTTTTTTTAAGTTATTTGCGGAAGCTCCTAAAATACGTAAGCTTTTTCCATTAGGCAGACGACGTTGTTTTGGGACAGGAATTTTTAATTTTCCAGAAATATATTTACCTGTTAAGGAATTTTCTTCTTGGGCTAAATTTGCTGGAGTGCCAGCAGCAACAATAGTTCCACCGTGTGTGCCGGCACCCGGGCCAAGGTCTACAACATGATCAGCACGGCGAATAGTTTCTTCGTCATGTTCTACAACTAAAACCGTGTTACCTAAATCACGCAGGCGAAACAAGGTTTCAAGCAGTTGCTGATTATCGCGGGGATGGAGGCCAATACTAGGCTCATCTAAAACGTAAAGAACACCTCTTAGTTGTGAACCTATTTGAGTTGCTAGGCGGATTCGCTGACCTTCGCCACCAGAAAGCGTTGTTGCAGCGCGATCTAAAGATAAATAACCTAGTCCAACACGTCTTAGAAATTGGAGTCGGTTTTGAATTTCTTTAAGTATTGGCCCAGCTATTTTTTCTTCTCGTTTAGTTAATTTGATTTCTTCAAAAGCTGTTACTGCTTCGGATATTGGCATTTCCACATAGTCAGAAATTGTAGAATTAGCGATTCTTACAGCTAAAGACTCTGGACGAAGGCGTTTACCTTCACAAGCCGCACAAGGGTTAGGAAAAATTAATCCTTCTAGGGCTGTTCGTGTTTTGTCGCTTTTAGCATCCTCATAACGACGTTTTAGCAAACTAACAGCCCCACCCCAAGCAGCACTATATGTATAGCCGCTATATTCAAAAGTTAACTTATCTTTTGTTCCAGATAAAAAAGCTTCTTTGGCCTTTTCTGGTAAATCGGCAAAGGTTTTTTCTTTGGAAATATCAAATTTTTCTGCAATAGTGATTAAGGCTTCTTTTAGTTGGCTATTTGTTTGTTCATCATCTGGAACAAAGTCTAATTCTGCCAAAGGTTTAGCATCATCCACTACTAAACGTAAGGGATTAACTTGCATTTGGATACCAATGCCGTTACAAGTTCGACAAGCACCATAAGGGCTATTAAAAGAAAAAGATCGAGGCTCAAAAGTAGGTAAACTTAAGCCACAGTTTACACAAGTCATTTTTTCCGAGTAAAGTTTTTCTGTCCCATCAACAATAGAAACAAGTACAATTCCATCAGTTAATTTTGCTGCTAAAGTAACAGAATCAGCTAGTCGCTTTTGTATACCGGATTTGATCATTAAACGATCTACTACAACTTCAATAGTATGATTACGACGTTTATCTAAGCGGATATCATCGTCTAGCGAGCGCATTTCCCCATCAATACGAGCGCGTAAGAAGCCATCCTTAAGCAATTTTTCTATTTCTTTCTTAAATTCACCTTTGCGACCGCGAACTAGTGGAGCCAAAATCATTACTCGTTCGCCTTCAGGTAGTTCTAGCAAACTAGCAATTATTTGCTCTACAGATTGACGAGTAATTTGCTGACCGCATTGATAACAAGCAGGTTGACCAATGGAAGAAAACAGCAAGCGTAGATAATCATAAATTTCTGTCACAGTTCCAACGGTAGAACGCGGGCTACGGCTAGTAGTTTTTTGCTCAATAGAAATAGCTGGACTAAGACCTTCTATGCTATCAACATCAGGCTTTTCTAGTTGCTCTAAAAATTGACGAGCATAAGCCGAAAGTGAATCAACATAGCGACGTTGACCTTCAGCATAAATAGTGTCAAAGGCTAGTGAGGACTTACCAGAACCGCTTAAACCTGTGATTACAGTTAATTTATTACGAGGAATTTCTACACTAATATTTTTTAGGTTATGTTGCCGTGCGCCGCGAACTATTATTTTTTCTAACACAAGTAATCCTTACAGAATAAAAATTTTGCCTATTGCAAAACTTTCATTTTAACGAGGCGAAAAACAGGTGGCAAGCACTAACAACCAGCGTGTTTGCAAGTTAAAAATTTGGGCAATAAATGGCTAACAAAAGCTAACGGCTAAAACTTGCAAATTTTTCATTGTGACACTCCACACGCACTGAAGTGCGATGGCTTCTTTTGGTCGGAGCCAAGACTTCTATGTGGTTACTCAGGCTGATCTTACGCAGTGAGCATAAATATTGAAAAATAAGTAGGTTAATAGCAAAG
>CAZBMZ010000050.1:0-27534 GCA_964492845.1 uncultured Clostridia bacterium | reverse complement strand
CCCCGACCCCGACCCCAACGCCGACCCCAACGCCACCCCGACCCCAACACCGACCCCAACACCGACCCCAACACCAACAGGTGATGGAAGAGGTTCAACACTTTATAGGGGTAATAATGTCCCAATGACTACCACTCGTAATGCAGATGGTACATTTTCAATGAGGGATGCTTCTCGTGGTGGTTCACGTACTTTAGACGCACAAAATAGAACTTCTGGTTCTGGAGCAGTAAACATTAATGATAATAACAATGTTTGGGGTGAAGCAGGGGATTCTACACGTCAAAGATCCGCAGTTGATGCGCATTATGGTTCTCGCATGACTTGGGATTTCTATCAAAATGTCTTAGGTCGTAACTCTATTGATGGACGTGGTGAAGCATTAATTTCTAATGTTCATATTAGAACTAATTACAATAATGCTTATTGGGATGGTTCAACTATGAACTATGGAGATGGCGATGGTTCAACCTTTACACCACTTACCACACTTGATATTGCTGGTCATGAAATTACACACGGTTTAACAGAACGTACAGCAGGCTTAATTTATAATGCTGAATCAGGTGGCTTAAATGAAGCAATGTCTGACATTTTTGGTACTGGTGTTGAATGGTATGCTGCTCAACAAACAGGCGGTCAATGGAATTGGTCAGTAGGTGAAGATGCTTTCACCCCTGGCACACCTGGCGATGCTCTACGTTATATGGATGACCCATCAAGAGATGATTATAGTATTGATAATTATCGTGATTATCCAAGACAAACTGAAGTTCACGGTTCATCAGGTATTGCTAACAACGCATTCTACTTATTAGTACAAGGCGGAACTAATCGTACATCTGGCATTAGCGTAGCAAATGGTATTGGTATGGAAAAAGGTCTTAAGATCTTCTACCGTGCATTAAGTATGTATATGACTCCTAACACAACATTTGCTCAAGCACGTCAAGCTACTATTAATGCTGCTACTGACCTTTATGGTGCTAACTCTACAGAAGTTCAAAAAGTTAGAGAATCTTGGACAGCAGTAGGCGTTAACTAAAAAGTTCTTTCTACACCCTCTCTATGACCCTGTATTTTACAAAATGCAGGGTCATTATTTTTTTAGTTACAACCCTATTTTTTCCAGCTAGCAATAACTTGTAAAAATATAGTGTAAAGTAACATTAATGTTCCAATAGGAACTAGAAATATGCCTAAACTAGGGTCAGCTTCTAAATGTGCTATCCCACCTAAAAAAAAGCCTAGTGGCAACAATATACTTCCAAAAATCAATGACCATGAAGCAATATTTTGTTGACTAGCAGCAATGTTGTTTGCCCATTGTGAATAAACTAAGTTAATAATAGCCAACATTGCACCATGAAAATGTGCTAGTGACCAAAGTTCTCTACGTAAAGGATCCATTAATAAGCCTATAGACTTAAAGCCTAACAAACCCTCTAACAAAGAACCAAAACTTAAAAATAAGAAAAGGGCTGTCCATCCATAACGCCTATGTCTTTTGCCTAAGTCTTTAATATTATTTATAGTTTCTTCAGATTTGACATCCGTTTTAGAGGTTTCACTAATTTCATTATTTTTTTCTTTAATATTTGCTGGAGTTGTTGAATTAGAAGCTTTATTCGCCAATGGAAATTTCTCCTTGAGGTTGGTTAGCTAATAAATAGTCAATTTTAGAAGAAATAATTTGAAATTTTTCATCTAGTGGTACTGATGGGCCTGGATGAGGATAAAACTTTTTATCTAACCTGTTCCACCAGTCGCGCCACTCATTAATTATTTTTTGGCGGGACTCTAAACTAGATTGTGGGTCAAATATAGCTATGGTTGGTTTAATTAGCTCTGTCATTGCAGGATTTAATCTTTCTATGACAGTTTTTAGGCTACGATAGGCAAAATGTCTAATTGCTGGATAGCGGTCTTGTTCCATTACCAATAAGAAAAAAGGTATTGTCCAAAGTTGGGCTTTAGGATTTTTAATATAAAGATCATCTCTAGAAAGTGCTGATAATGCTACAGTTCGTTGAACCACATCCCCAGCAAATAAAGCACGAATGTTTTCTGCTATTTCAAATTGGGCATCTGTAGGTAAATCAATAATTTCTGATTTAGAATATTTTTTATTAAATTCTTTAGCTGCCCAAATTACATTTTGATTATTATGGCAAAGTGTACAAGCTTCAGGCATTTTATATTTCCAAGCACGACTAGGATCAGGTTTTTGGATTCTGTGAGAGCGATGGACTTGCAAAATACCATAAGTCATTTTTGGCATATGACAGTTATAGCAATTACTACCAGAACTATCTGCCAAGTGTTTAGTATGTCCAGAAATGTCGCTTTGGAATTTTTCATGACACTGTAAGCAAGCTTTATTAGTCCGCATTTCTGGGTTAATCATCCCTTTTGGATCGCCACCGTGCATATTATGACAAGAAAGACAGGTTAAATTTCCTTTTTGATAATCAACAGATTGTAAAATTCCTTGATATTCATATGCTGTTAATCTTGGTGTACCATCAGCCCAAAATCTTAGAGATAGATCAATACCTGGCAACTTACTATCAATCCAAAGAGGTTTAGTAAAATTATTTAAGTTATGACTTGGAATAAAAGGATCTCCAGTGGTCATAAATTCTTTAATTCTCTCTGTTGGGTTAGGCTGTCTTTGACCATGACAGCGGCCACAAACCTGTAATTGAGCTTCTTTAGGTAGTTTTATAGGGGAAACAATAGTTTGGTCTGAATGACTAGAATAATATAAAAGATAGCGTCTTAAAGGGTTACTGTTACGCAAGATATGTTCTTTGGCTGGCCCGTGACAAGTTTCGCAAGCAATACCTTGTTCTGCTACTTTAGAACTAAATGTTTGTTGTTGTAAATCATAGCCGGGATTAGGCTTAACATTATGACAAAAAATACAGTTAGCATCCCAAAGCGAAAGATGTTTATTAAAATCTGTTCCATCAGGGTCAAGAAATCCACCGTTTAAGTGAAACCAACGCTTTTCTTCAATATTCCATGCTAGAGGTAAGCGGATATGACGATCACCTATTTTAGTAATATATTGCTGAATGCGCCGCGAACCAACTGTTCGCACTATTTCAAATGATTGATAACTACCATTGTCATTAATAGTATAGATAAAATATTTATTATCTTTTTGATAGAATCTAGAATTTATTCCATTGTAATTATAAGTAACATCGCTAAAGTCACCTAAAACACTTTTAGAGCTAGAAGTTTGGGTCATTGTTCGGTGATAGGTTTTTTGCCAAGATTGATAACGTGTTGGATGACAACGAATACAAGTATCAGACTTTACATATTCAACAGAATTAAAATCTAATGGGTTTCTTAGTTCATCATTGATTGAAGCTAAAACACTAGCTAGCGTAATGCCCAAGAAAATAACTAATGCAACTAATAAATATATATTTTTCATAAACTAAAATTAGATAACTAGGGTTTCATTAGTAGTAGAACTAATACGTAATTTATTTTTAAGATTATAGTTATGATTTAGTTCTTTTTCTGAAAGTGTTTGTAAAAGCTTTTGTAATTCTTGCAATAGCTCTTCTGCACTTGGGCGATAGACGGCTTCTTTGCTTAAAGTTCTCATTACTATGTCTTCTATTACTAGAGGAATATTAGGATCTATATTTCTTAACATTTGAGGTTTTTCACTAATATGTGAAATTGCAACAGAAAAAATTCCTCCTAATCCTATTTCAAAAGGTGGATGTCCACATAGCATTTGATAGAACATAATTCCAAGGCTATAAACATCAGAACGACCATCATAAATTGAATTACTTAATCTTTCTGGAGCCATATATATTGGAGTGCCTAGAATAATCCCTTGTACAGTTAGATTTTGCAAATCTATCATTCCAGAAGATTGATCTAAAAACTTAGCAATACCAAAATCTACAACCTTGACTATTTCTGTATCACCGCTTTTATGTAAAAAAATATTGTCTGGCTTTATATCTCGGTGAATTACTCCTGCACGATGAGCTTCGGCTAAAACATTGCAAGTAGGGATTAAAATTTCTAGACAGCGTTTTACAGACAAAGTTCTAGATTTTTCTAGCTCTGTAGCCAATGAATGACCTTCCAAAAGCTCCATGACTAAATAGACAATTCCTTCTAAAGAAACACCAGAATCTAAGATAGAAACAGCGTTGATATGATTAACTCTACAAGTTGAAATGCCTTCTAAGCGAAAACGGCTTAGATTTTCTTGACTCTCATTAGCGGCTATAGGACGAAAAATTTTTACAGCTACCACACGATTTAATGCTAAATGGGTGGCTCGATAAACAACACCATAACCACCTTTTCCAATTTTAGTTTCTAATCGGTATTTACCATCTAAAATTGTGTTTGGTAGTATTTCTACTAAAGCAGAGAAAATTTGATCTGCCTTTTTATAAGATTCCAGTAATTGTTCTTGTTTACGAGCTAATTTTTCTTCTTGGGCTTGTTTTAGTTCTTCTTCTAATCGTAAGCGTTCTGTTATATCACGTAAGATAACAGTATGTATCATTTGACCTTGTATTTTTACTTGAGAAATAGAGGCTTCCATAGGAAATTCTTCTCCACTAGCTCTTAGTCCAGTAATTGTTCCTAAATGTCCCATTCTTCGGGTACTTACACCTGTTTTTTCAAATTTATGTATATGTTTATGGTGTGTTTGATGAAAACGAAGTGGAATTAGTGAATTTAGAGATTTACCAAGTACTTCTTCTGCTTTATAACCAAAAATATCTTCCGCTGCTTTATTAAAAACTAAAATATTTTGCTCTCTATCCACGCTAATTATTCCATCCATAGCAGAATCAACAATGCTAGACATTTGAATTTCACTGTCTTTTGCTGTTTGCTCTATCCTTAAGTAATAGCTAATGTCTTGCAACAGCCAAATTTCAAAATTAGCTTGTTTGTATATTGTTAAAGAAGCAAAACAATGAGAGTTATCTTTTTTAATTAATACTAAAGTTTGGGAATCACTGTTTTCTACATCTTTTCTAGCACAAATTTTTTCTTGCCAATCAGTTAAAGTAATAGTTTCTGTGCTTTCATAACCCAACAATTTTAAGGTAGCTTGATTTGGAAAAAATAAGTTTTCTTCTTTATAAACTAAAGCTATTGGTAGTAATGCAATTAGTTTTTTAACCAAATTGGCATCTTGTTCTGTAAGTAAATTAGCTATAATTTCTTGTTCTGACATATTTTATTACTCCAAAAACTTTAGCTTATTCTGTATCTTGAAATTTAGCTTGTATTTCTAAAATTTTATCTTGATTGCTCATTAATGCGGAAACACAATTTTGATCCAACTTATCTTTAGCTAGTCTTTCTAACAGAGAAAAAGCATCTTCATTAGACCAAGCGAGTTTATAAGGTCTTTTGCTAGTTAGCGCGTCAAAAATATCTGCAACAGCAATTATTCTCGCCTCTAAAGGAATTTCTCCATTTTTTAGTCCAAAAGGATAACCTTGTCCGTCCATTGTTTCATGATGGCAAGATGCAATATTACGTAATATATCAATACCATCAAAAGATTCTAAATTGAAATTTTCAATCATGGAATTAATGATAGCTTGACCTTTAAGAGTATGAGTTTTCATAATTTCAAATTCTTCTGTATTAAGCTTTCCTGGTTTTAATAAAACATTATCAGGAATACCTATTTTGCCAACATCATGCATAGGTGAAAATGCGTAAATCCATTCAATAAATTCATCAGTAATTTTATAAATACCATTTTTAGCTAAATCTTGAGCAATAAGACGGGAAAATCTTGCCATTCTATTTAAGTGTCCACCAGTCTCAGGATCACGATAATGCACCATATCATTAGCTGTTTTTAGTGCAGCAAGCATTGTTTTAACTGTTCTTAATTCATTAGTGGTAATACTAGAAATTAGATGTCCAATTATATCCAGGTCAAAAAGAATTTCATCAGAAAAGTAGTTTTTTTGGTAAGAATTAAAAAAAACAAATCCCCAAAACGTACCATTTAAGTACATTGGTAATGTGTAGCTAGAACCATAACCAGAAGCAAGAATTTTTTGTGAATGTTTAGCTTTGTTACGGTCAAAAATAGCTAAATCATTAACTACTCTAGGCCGTTTAATGTTAACAATTTCTTTTAATGAGGCGGTTTCTGATAGTTTGGCTTCATAAAAAGTCAAGGGATGTTCTTCACTGCTACTATAAATAAAAGTTTTTAATAAGTCTGTTTTAGTGTCATAAAGTGCAACTGCTATTCGGTCTATGAATTCTAGTTTTTGCTTTAAGACACTATGAATAATACTTAATTTTTTATTTAACGATAAGTTTTCATTTAGTTCTTTTAATAAGTCTTGATGGTTATACATTGTTTTTTCTACCTATGATTTATTAGAAACTTAGACACAAGTAAAAATAAAGGCAGTTAGATAATAACAAAAGTTTAGAACTTTTGCGCCAAAACTAAGCTTAACAAACTGCTAATAATGGAGTTGTAAGAATTTTTGGTATAAATGAAAAGGCGGGGGTTTTTATTAAAGACAGCAAAACCACCACTAAGGTTATTACTTTAATGGTGGTTTTTTATTGTTAACAATTAAGCTGGTACTGCTGGAGTGGGTTGTTCATTAAAAAATGGAAAAGGTACTAATTGTTTGTCTTCTGCTAATCCTTTGTCCTTAAGTACCAACATTAAAGCAGTACGTGTAATAGCAACATGTTGGGTTTCTACGGCTAGAATAGAAGCTATAAGTCCTTTAGCATCAGGTGTATTTAGTTTACCGCTAAGAAAATCTAGATATGTTTTAGAAGCAATAACTTCTAAAGTTAGTGCGTAGCGCAAAACGTCCGCTTCTTTACCTTTTAAGATAGCTTCTGGTACAGGAAAAGTACCTATTTTTTTATCGTCCGTTATAGGAGGAGTGGCTTTAAGAGTCCCTCTAACAAAGCGTGAAATAGTTTCTCGATGGTATTGGTGATCAATAACAAAAGCAAAGGCAGCATCAACTAAAGCAGGTGTTTTAATTAAATCTGCTTGTAGTGCAGCTTGATATGTATTTATAGCTTTTTGCTCTAGTAAAATTGCTTCATTAAGAAAAGCTATATCTCCACCTTTAGAAGGTCTTTGTGCTGCAATTGCAGCTAGATTAGGGTTAGCTGCCGGGCCAAGCACTTGAGCTAACATTGTTAAAGCCCCAGCACCAGTTAATTTATGAATAAAACTTCTTTTCTCAAGATCAACACCATCATTCTTACTCATGAAAATGCTCCTTAAAAAGCTTGTTTGGGGATTTTAAGTTATGATAGATGACATTATCTATTTTTAGCTCTTTGTGTGCAAGGAGTTAATAAGTAGAATCTCCAAAATAATGAAAAAATCTGCTTGCACACAACACGATAATATATAATGATATCGCCAGCCTACTTAAAAGAAGCAATGTCAAAGTTTCAGACTTCAACTTACTGGAGTTTAACAAATGCAAAATAAGATTAATTTGGTTGAAATAGCTCGTAGAGATCTGCTCAAAATGGCAGCAATGACAGGAACTGTTGGAATAATTAATGCACTTGGTGCGGCACTAAACCCTACTTTAGCCATGGTTGCTAATATGCCTCAAAAAGGCAAAGGTAAAGCTAAGGCTGAATCTGGGGCTACAGGAAAGGTTGACCCAAAAGCTAATGACATAGCTATTGCTAATATGGCAATTCAACTAGAACAAAGGGCTGTAAATACTTATTTAGGCTTAAAGAAAGAAAAAATTCTTGTTAATAAAGCTCTTTTAGATGTAACTGCACAGTTTTCTGATGACCATTTAGCTCATAGAGAAGCTTTGATTAAAGCTGTAAAAGCATTAGGTGGTGAAGTTATTAATTATAAAGGACTAGGTACATTTCCTATACCAGCGCAAATCTTAAAGAAAGAGTCTGAAGCTGTTCGTTATGGGATGGCACTTGAGCTAATTGCATCAAAAGTTTATTTTGATGCCTTTAAGAATAAACTTCGCACTCCTGAAGGCCAAAATTTGATTATTACTATTTTACCTGTAGAAACTCAACACGTTGGTGTGCTTCGTACAGTATTAAAGTTTGTTGTTGATAAAAATAATAAAGATAACAAAATACTACCTTATCCAACGCTAGAAGAAGAACCTATGCCAGAAATGCCACAAGGGTTTTCTTGGGATTTTAATGCTTAAATAAACCTTTAATTTATTGAAATGGCAACCCTTACTCAACCTTACCAAATTTTTGTTAAAAGGTTAAAGCTTGAGTAGTACTATTTATATCAGGAATAATTAAATTTGTAATTAAGTGTACGTGTCAAATCCCAAAGAAAGAGCAATGCTTGATAGCCTGTCATCAAAACAAATAAAAGGACGATTTTTAGGTTTAAGCTTGCACCAAACTAAAGCAGCAGCTAGTTGTAAGCTATCAGCAGCACGTAAAGAGTGTTGAGTGAGTAAGCTTTGAGCTAAATCTCTTACTTGTTCTACAGGCAAGACTTCTACCCAAGAGTTTTGCAACAAAGCTAGTTTAGATAAAGATAGGTCTAAAATATCTTGAGAAATTAAGTTTTCTCGCCTTAACCTTGCTAAAGCAGAAGTAACTTCAATATTACTAACCCACCAAACCACTAGACGAGGGAAGTCTCTAGCGTAAAGACGGGCTTTAGGGCTATTAGCTTGTTGACAACAAAGCAGTACTATTGCACTACTATCCCAAAAAGCAGGACTAGTCTTCATCTCTATCACTCTTGATTGCTTGGATTAGCATTTCTGCGGATACTTCACTAGTTTTAGGCTCATCCCAAAAACTATCTAGTAAAACTTCTGTGGGTAAACGTAATATACCAGCAGCAACTAATTGCATTTCTTCCCCTGTTGGTTCAATTACTGGATTAAAAGGGATTATTTTTGCAACAGGAGTACTACGATCCAAAATAACTATTTCTTCTCCAGCCCTTACTTTATTTAGATGAGAGCTTAAGTTTGTTTTAAGATCCCTTATATTTACCGTTGACATAATATATTCCTTATTTTTTTGTAACTATTGTAGCTACAATATAGCTATATTTCAGATATGAAACAACTCTTAAAACCGCAATAAGGCTTTCATATTTATGTAACTTATTACATCTCTGCGTAAGATCAGAAGTAGTTTAGAAAATTAGCTATTTTTGTAGTTCTATAATTTCCAAATCTTTTTGGTCTCTTTGTGTTCGTTCATAAAGATCACGGGTAAGAAATTGTATATCATAACCACTTTGGTTAGTACCAACTGCATAATATTTGCCTAATAGAGTTTCGCTAGGGTAACCATCATCTCGTTGAAAAGCTTGTTGGGCATCTTGTAGGCTGGTATATTGTCTATTTCCAACAACAACGGGTTGGGGCATATATTCCACAAGGATTTTTTTCATTTCTTCTACTTTTTCGCTTAAGCGTTGAACTCCACTAGCGACATCTGTCATTTCTGCTGTGCCATCATTTTGCATAGATTCATGAGTTTGCTGCAAAATATATTCAATCCAAGTCTTTGCATCTAGGCTAAGTTCTAAAATTCTTAAATGTAGATCCACTTTGTTTTCCTCACTAGATTAGATTTAGGCAAATTCTATTAGTTAACTAAAAATTTTGCTAAATAAAATCCCGTAGAAAAAACTAAAACCAGTCTGCTAGCTCTTTTGCTAGTAAACTGGTTTTAGAAATATTTCTTAAAAATGACCTAGTATTAACGCTTATAACACTTTATTAGTAGGGCTAGGACTAACACGTCCATAAAACTTAATTAAAACTTCTGTTTCAATTTGACTAAATTTTTGTAGTAATTCCCCAAGAACTTCTTTATCAGGTTGATTGTTTGACATTAAATAAGCGGATAAAATTCTATGATAAGTAGCTATTTCATGGGCAAGTTCACTAAGTTTTGTGGTTGTAGTAGTTTGTTGGATTTGCTTTTCTAATTGGCGTGCTTTTTCTGCATAAGTTTCTAGGTAATTTTTCTCAATCACTAACATATTGCCTCCTTGTTTCTAACTACAAAACAAGTTTTGAGGTCAGCAAGAATTTTACGAGAATTTGGTGCCCCAATAATTGCCTTTTTAACTACAATATTAAAATTTACTACTTAATATTGTTGGCAACCCGTCACTTGCTTAAAACCTCGAAACACTTTTAAATTTTTTGACGTGATTGGGGCAAATAGAATGGTAATACAAAAATGTTTTTTTGGCTAAGACTTTTTCCTAGGCTAAGGCGATTAATTATCAAAACATTAGTCTATTACAAAGTATTACAAAATATATTGAAAAAATTTGTTTGTATTTTCCCATAAAATTTCGTCTGATAAATTAGGAATATTAAAAACTTGTTCCCTGAACTCTTCATCTACTGTCATTGCCTCTAAAAATGAGCCAGAAAAGCTTTCACCTTTTTTTAATGAGAAATAGCACTGAGTATAAAATATTAAGTTATCTCTATCTGATAAGACATAATTCCAAGCTTTAATTGCTGCTTGTTGCCACTTGGGTAAAACTTCTGTTATCCAACAAGGGGTAAAGTAGGAATTAGAGGTTTTTGTTATTGCAGTAACTTGACAAAGTTTTTCATCAATTACTGGCCTAAAAGGAAACATTCGACAACAAAAAGGGCGATAATCCCTAACTTTTTCACAGCCACAGACATTAGGGTCTTTGCTAACATAACGAATTACAAAAATAAAATCTTCTAAATCATTGTACTGATGAAAGTTATTAGCAACTAAGTAATCTACTTCTGCTGGTAAAAGATAGCGAAAAGCTCCCTCCATATTACCCGACTGACCAACACAACAGAACTTGCCGCATTTAACACCGCAATCTTCTGTCACCATAGCTAAATCTAGCATTTTGTATAAGTTATCAAAGTCTGCATTAGTAAACATAATATTAAAAAGAAAGTTTTAAGCCAATTTGTAGTTGACGAGGAGCAAAAGCACCTCGAAAGCGTTCAGCAGGGACAATAAAGCGTCCATTTTCCTGAGCAGGTAAGTTAAAATTCCCATTTTTATCAGGTGGAAAAGTGCGATTTATATCACTAATATTTACTCGATTAAATAAATTAAATACTTCAAAAATAAGTTGAGCATTGTATTTTTCTTGAAATTTTATACTTTTAATAAGTCTAAGGTCTATATTAGCAAATCCCGGTAAAATACCAACATTTCGACCTATAGCATTTGGACGATCCGCAGGGTTTGCATCACCGCTTAAGTCTAAATCTGCACCTGCTAGCAAATTATAAGGACGACCTGATTCTAGGGTAATAATACTAGATAATTGCAAATCTTTTAATAAAAAGTTTTTATTGTACCCAATATCAAAAATACCAGAAAAAACAACTCTATTTCTAATATCTTGTAATGAAAGCCCTCTTTCATCTCCTGGTTTTAATGGATTGCCTACTTCAGCTATAACAATGCTAAAGTCACTAGAGTTATCAATAGATTTAGAATAAGTGTAGCTAGCTAGCAAGGCTGCTCTATTTTGAAGCCTACGTTTTATAGATAAAGTTAAAGCATGATAATAACTATCATAAGCCGATTCTATATCAAGAAGTGTTCCTTGAGTTGGATCTACTCTACCTCTTATAAAACTACCAACAGGATCAAGCCGCATTGGACGAACTATAGGATTAACATCCCTCATTGAAATAAGCCTAAGCCCACGAACAAAAGTATATTCTCCACTTAATTGAGTATTTTTCCTTAATAAATAACTAATGTTTAAGTTTGCTTGCTGGCTATAGCTATTTAAAAAGTTCTTGTCAATTTGTGAGCGAAAAGATAGTTGAGGAATAAAAGGAACTCCTGCGGGCAAATCATTACTAATAGGAAATCTTTTGTCTGGCAATGTTAAAGGTAAAGCAGTAGTAGGTAAGAATAATGTTAATGAGCGAAAACCCTTCTTAAAACCATCTAGCACACCGCTAATTGCTCCAATTGGTACACCAAAAAATAAACCGTAATTACCACTAATATTTAAGTTATTTATTTTACTAGGTGTGTAGGAAAAAGAGATTCTTGGACTAAAATTACCATTATTATTAGGAATATTGATAACTCTATTTATATCATAACGTAACCCCAATTTAATCAGTAGGTTAGGATTAATTTTTATATCGTCTTGTAAAAATGCTCCAAAAGAAGTTGCTGTTAATGAAACTTGACCATTGCCAAACCCTTGAGCGAAAAATCTTGGTATAGGTAAATCTGCTAGAGGTAGTCCTGGTGGTAGACCTGGAAAAAGATTATTTGGATTGCTAGCAATAAAGTTAAGAAAAGCTCTTTGTTCAGCACTACGTAAATTAGGATCAAAAGCTTCTAAGCCTGTAAAATCTGGTAGTCCAGCAATTCCTGTAATTTCACTAAAGTTTAGAGGGGTAAAATTATAGGTTCCATTAACAAATTGTTGAATAAAAGTTCCCGGAAGCGATTGAATGTAAATTAAATCTACACCAAATTTTATATTTTGATTTTTATAGTTAACACTAGTGTTATTTACTATTTGATATAATCTTTGCCGAGTTTGTTGAGGTAAGACTATATTTTGACCTATGTTTATAGTTCCTTCAGGGGCAACAAGTTGAACTTGGGGTTGTGTGCCTATAGGGGTAGTTTTACGGTTTAAGCGGGAAAAAATAAACCTAGTTTCATTAACTAAACCATTGCTACTAAAATAAGTATTGTTTAGTGCAATTGAATTATCATCGGCTCTAAATTGTCCACCAAAAGTATCACCCGCTAGCCCGCCAAATTGCTCCAATGCTCCATTATAAGAAGTGTTGCCGTTATAACGTATCCATAGGGTATCATTATTAGAAATTAAAAAATCAGAACGAAAAAGTAACCCTGTATTAGCAATTGAAAAGGGAATCGCTCCATTATTTTGAGAAAATCCTTGTCGTTTGATTGAGGCTAAGGTTTCGTCAGAAATAGTAATAATATTGTTTTGTTTTATTGACAATCGTTCAAATGAAGCAAAAAAGAAAGCCTTATTTTCTTTTATCGCACCACCAAGAGTTGAGCCAAATTGATATTGTCTAAATTCTGGGTTTGTAGCAGAAAAAGCATTTCGCGCGCTAAGGTCATCACTTCGATAAAGTGAAAATAAATTCCCTTTTAATTCATTACTTCCACCTTTTGTAACAATATTAACTGTACCTGCTAGAGTTCGCCCAATCTCAGCAGAAAAACTATTAGTGATGACTTGAAATTCTTGTACAGCTTCCTGGCTAAAAGGGGATAATCTTCCACCACTAGCAAAATCATTGTTAGACAAGCCATCAATTGTTAAGTTATTAGAACGTGGGTTTTGTCCATTGATTGACAAACCAGAAGTTGTTAATACACCTTGGCTACGGTTTGCATCTTTTGTAACACGGGCCGAAGTAAGCGCAAATTCTAAAAAATCTCGTCTATTTATAGGTAGATCTGCAATTGTCTGACGATCAACATTAGTGCTACTTTCAGTTTTTCCCTGATTAATTAAGGTAGAATCTATTACTTCAATTATATCATTTTCACTAAAAACACTTAATCTTATATCTAATAAAGCAGTAGTCCCAAGGCTTAAAATAAGCTTTTCATTTGTTGATGTGCTAAACCCACTAGCATTAGCAATAACTTGGTATTCGCCTGGGGGTAATTGTGTTAATGAGTAGAAACCCTGGTCATTGACCTGAGTAGTACGTTCTAAATTAGTGCTAGTGTTGCGTAGTGTAACGCTAGCACCAACTATTACTGCTCCAGTTGGATCACTTATTATTCCGACTACTGAACTGCTTGTTGGTGAACTAGACTGGGCAAAAGTTGTTTGAGGAGAAAGTATAAATAAAAATACTAACAGACTTAGGAGCAAAATTAGTTTTTGAGACATATAATTTTACCTGACAACAAAAAGATTTGTAGGCAGAGATAACGAAATGTTGGTTGTTTATTTGCAGTATATTTTATTATTTTATAATAGCTATCAAATTTATATGAAAACACTATGGAAAATCAAATCAAATTATAAATAATTGGCTAAAATAGTGTTAATATAAACATCAAAATAAATGTGTAAAGAGCTAGATTAATAGAACTTTAGAATTAAATAAGCCAAATAAACATGTAAATTTTATGAGCTAGGTTTTAGTAAGTATTTAAGCTGTGCATCATAATAAGCTTTTAGTCTAGCTAAATATTGCTCTTTTTGTTTTTGAGCAGTTTCATCGCTAAATAGTCGAAGTTTAGATAAAACTTGAACAAAATCGCTAATTTTTTGTTGTATAGCTTTCATTTCCTCATCTGTTGTAATTTCTGAAGCCGTGATGGGATCTTCAGCAGTAAGTAAGACTTCTATACCTTCTTGTTGAGAAATTAATCCTCCTACAAGTCCAGCAAAATCAAGCACTTCCTTTTCTGCTGTAGAATCAACAAAAAGGGTTTTAACATAAATTTTTTTTACTTCACCTTTAGATAGATAAGCAATTCGACCTAATAAAGGATATTTTTCCATAAACATAGCTAAAAATCGTTTACCTGCACGATATTCTGCTTGTATTCTTCGTCTTTCTATTGGCATAAAAAATACCTCTAAATTTTTAGAATAAAATTTTTAATATAAATATAGGTTGTAATAAGTTTAGAGTTGACTATTTTATTTGAAATAGTTTATTTGGCAAAAGAAAAAATCAAATAAAGGCGAATTTAGTTTTTGATCAAGGAAAGATCTTGGAACCTATATTAAAATTGAGTCGTAAGGGCTGGAGAGCAAAAATCCTATCCATCTAGCAAGTTTTTCTATCAAATTTTATTTTTCATAAGCACTAATTGTCCAAAAGTAAGTAGTTGGGTTATGATGGAAAAGCAACTAGTAAATAACAAAAAATAGCTTAAACCCGTCGAAGGAGGCGGTCAAGAACTATCATGGCATTTAGTAGAAAAAAGAAAATAGGCGTTTTTTTATTAGTAGTAATAATTGCTGGTGCAGTAATTACAGCTAGCGTAATGTCTAGCAATAAAGCTGTTACCGAAGTTCAAATTTCCCCTGTAAAAAAACGAGATCTCCTCGAATCTAAAGTGACTGCTTCTGGAGAAGTACGTCCAGTTAAATTTTATAATTTAACCGCAGAAGTTGCAGGCCGAGTTACAAATATTTATGTTAAAGAAGGCGATGTAGTTAAAGCTAATCAACCCCTCTTAAAAGTTGACCCTACAATACAGGCTAATCAAGCAGCTAGCCAAGAAGCTATTCTAAGATCAGAAGAACAAAATGCTAGATCAGCAGAAATTGAATGGCGAGCAGCAGAAAATAATGTTAACAGTGCAAAAAATGCTATTTTAGGTGCTGAAGCTGATCTTAAACGCGCTCAAGCAGATTTAATTTTAGCTGAAGCTGAATATCAAAGATCTGTTGATATGGTTGAGGCTGGCGTTTTTTCTAAAGCTCAATTTGACACTGCTAAAGCTCGTAGAGATGTAGCTATTGCAGCCATAGACAGCCAAAAAGCTAGAATTAAGCAATTAGAAGATAGCTTAAAAAATGCTGAAGCAGCAATAAACCGTTCAGAAAGTACATATAAATCAACTGTTGAGCGTATTGGTGCAACTAAAGCTCAATTGTTTACTGCTCAAGACCAATTATCAAAAACTATTAGAAATTCCCCTATTAATGGGGTTGTTTCTAGTTTACCAGTCAAAGAAGGTGAGTTTGTTTTAGCTAGCTTTAATAGCTCTCCTTTGGTAATGATTGCAGATATGGCAGATGTCAACGTTGAAGTAAAAGTTGATGAAACTGACATTGCTAATGTTAGAACAGGCCAACCTGCTAAAGTAAAAGTTGATGCTTTAGGCGAAACTGAAATTGATGGAGAAGTAACGGAGATAGGCCATAGTGCTGTTACTCGTTCAGGTCAAACTATTGCACAAACTAGCACTTCCCAAGAAGCAAAAGATTTTAAGGTTGTAATAAAATTAAAAGCCAGCTTAGAAACACTTAACAGACTGCGCCCAGGTATGTCTGCTACTGCTACTGTTACCACAGATACACGAAGCAGTGTTTTAGCCATTCCACTACAAGCTTTAGTAATCAAAGATTTGGCTGAAGAGAAGAAGGCACAAGAAAAACCAGCAGCCAATGAAGCACAAAAAGTGGAACCAGAACAAGCTAAGAAACGTGAAGAAGTTCAAGGTGTTTATGTAGTAAAAAACAACAAAGCAGAATTTGTTGTTGTTAAAACAGGCATTACTGGTGATACAGATATAGAAGTAATTGAAGGATTGACTGAATCTGATAAAATTGTTACCGGGCCATTTCGTGAGTTACGAAACTTAAAATCTGGTACTGAAATTAAACAAGAGTCTGCAAACAAAGCCAATAAGGAGAAAGACGAGAAGTAATTATGTCGACTACTATGGTAGCTGAACCAAAAATAGATATTACCCAACAACTTCAACAAAATAGTGCTAAAGAAACCTTGATACGTACAGAAAATTTGTGGAAGTCCTACATAATGGGTGATGAAGAAATTCACGCTCTAGCTGGTGTTAGTTTTGAAATAAAACGTAATGAATATGTGGCAATTATTGGCCCTTCAGGTTCTGGTAAATCTACTCTAATGAACTTGATAGGATGTTTAGATACTCCTACTCAAGGCCAATATTGGCTTAATAGCAAACTAGTTTCTAAGATGGATGATGACGAACTTGCACATATTCGTAATAAAGAAATAGGATTTGTTTTTCAAACCTTTAACTTACTACCCCGTGCTACAGCACTTCATAATGTAGAATTACCTTTGATTTACAGTGGGATATCAAGCGGAGAACGAATTGCTAAAGCCAAAAAAGCTTTAGAACAAGTAGATTTAGCCCATCGCATGACGCATAAACCTAATGAACTCTCTGGTGGTCAACGTCAAAGAGTTGCTATTGCAAGAGCATTAGTTAACAACCCATCTATTATTTTAGCTGATGAACCAACAGGAAACCTGGATTCAGCTACTAGCCGAGAAATTATGGGTCTATTTGAACGTCTTCATCAGGCAGGCAATACTATTATTTTAGTTACTCATGAACCAGATGTTGCTACTCATGCTCATCGAGTTTTATCTATTAGAGATGGTCGGATTGCTAAAGATGAAATAATTAGATAAGTTTAACCTGTTAAACTCTAATAAGCCTCACTAAATAAACTATTTAGTGAGGCTTATTTATTTGCTAGCTGAAAATAATAGCTAAAAAATTAATCCTGTAACTTCTAGTTTAATTTCTCTAACCATACTTTCTTGTGGCGCATTACCTATTGAAAAAGTAATAGGCAAAGTTCCATTAGCTAATATTTCAGACCTTTCTTTTGGAACTGGTATAAATATTCGTTGGGCTAAGGGTTTATATTCCATATCATAAGCAACAAGTCGTATTTCTAAACCTTTAATCATTCTATTACCAAGATTTTGTACTCTACCTTTAGCCGTGATTACATTACCACCCAAAGCATTAGCAGAATAAAACTGCTCCTGATTAGTAATTACTACCTGTTTAATATACTCATCATAATCTGGGTTACCTGTTCTTAAGGCTCCTGCTAGTTCTGGTGTTGGAGGTGTTTTTGGGGTATTTGCAAACGAACGATAAACTAATATTCCACCTACAGATAATAAAACTACCAATACTAAAGAAATAATTACTACACTTTTACTATCTTTTTCTTTTGGTTTGCCTAAATCTTGCTCAAACATAGTTTTTTACTCTCCACTAATAGTCATTTTTTCTATTTTGAGCGTTGGTGCTGAGATACGATCACGGAAATCTAAATCACTGCCTACCATTTCTATTTGCTTTAACATTTCTTTTAAGTTACCAGCAATTGTAACTTCTTCAACTGGAAAGGTTAGCTCGCCGTTTTCGATCCAGATGCCAGACGCACCGCGCGAGTAATCGCCCGTAACTATATTGACACCGAAACCCATCAAATCGGTTACAAAAAATCCTGTTTTTACCGAAGAAATTATTTCTTTTGGAGAACTTTTTCCGGCTGCAATAAAGAAATTATTACAAGTCACTGTAGGCGGCCCACTTAAGCCCCTTGAAGCATTGGCTGTAGACTTTAAGCCTAGTTTTTTAGCTGTGTAAGTATTAAGTAAATAGCTATTTAGTTGACCATTTTTAACTACTTCCGTGCGTTGTGTTGGTAGTCCGTCGCTATCAAATGGACGCGAACCTAACGCGCCTGCAATGCGTCCGTCATCTACTATTGTTAGCAAATCACTAGCTATTTTTTCTTCTAACTTGCCAACTAAAAAAGACGACTTACGCATAATTGAATCACCAGAAATTGCTTGAAAAATATCACCTAGCAAACTTGATGCAACTCGTTGATCAAAAATTACTGGCACTTGTTGAGTTTTAACTTTACGTCCACCTAACTTGCGCAACGCTCTATTAGCAGCTTGTCTACCAATAGATTCAGGGCTTTCTAATTGGCTAAATTTACGTTTATTGTCATACCAGTAATCTTGTTGCATAGCTCCATTTTCTGATGCAATTGGAACAATGGCTAAAGAACAAGCTGTAGCTTGATAGCTTCCAACAAATCCAGCCGAATTAGCCATAATTACTCCACGACAAGCGGCATCAAAACCGCCTCCATCAAAGTTAACAATTCTAGGATCTGTGTTTTTAGCTGCTGCTTCTACTGCTAAAGCTAGATCAATTTTTCTATCTGTTGCGAGTGTGGCAAGTTCTGAGTCATATAAAGCTAAATCAGGCCAATCTTTTGCGTAATCTCCTTCATCTGGTAAACAAAGCTGATCATCAACAGATGTCATTTGAGCTAGTTCAACAGCTTCTAAAACTAAACGATCTAACGCCTCACTGGAAAAATCCGAAGTAGCCAACGCAGCTTGGCGACCTTCCCAAAGCACTCTTAAGCCTAAATGTTGGCTAGCAGCGTCTTTTAGCTTTTCAATTTCACCTAACCTAACACCAACAGAAAATTCTGAACCTTCTACAATCATTACTTCTGCTGCACTAGCACCTTTATTCATTGCTGCTTTTACTAGTGATACTGCAAAATCCTTAGTGTTTTTCATAGTTGCTCCAAATCAGGTATTTAGGTATTTATAATTAGCTTTTTGTGCCGCCAACAGTCATTTCAGAAATTTTTATTGTTGGAAGTCCGACACCAACAGGGACGCTTTGACCATCTTTTCCACAAGTACCAATTCCATGATCTAATTCCATATCATTACCTACAGCAGTTACTTTAGTTAAAGCATCAGGGCCATTACCAATTAAGGTTGCTCCTTTAACAGGTGCAGTAATTTTTCCATCTTCAATTAGATATGCTTCTGAAGTTGAAAAAACAAATTTACCATTAGTAATATCTACTTGACCGCCGCCAAATTGAACTGCATAAATACCACGTTTTACACTGCGAATAATATCTTCTGTTGATTCTGTACCAGCTAACATAAAGGTGTTAGTCATTCGAGGCATAGGAATATGCTGATAGCTTTCACGTCGTCCATTGCCAGTATAGGGAACTCCTAACAAACGAGCATTTAACTTGTCATTAATAAAGCCTTTTAGAATGCCTTTTTCAATTAAAACTGTGTTAGTTGTAGGATTTCCTTCATCATCAATATTTAATGACCCTCGGCGATTAGGTATTGTTCCATCATCAACAATTGTGCAAAGCTCTGATGCTACACGTTGACCTAGTAAATCAGCAAAAGCAGAAGTTTTTTTACGGTTAAAATCAGCTTCTAAACCATGTCCCACAGCTTCATGCAATAAAATTCCTGGCCATCCTGGGCCTAAAACTACTTCCATTGCTCCAGCCGGCGCATCAACTGCCTCTAGGTTAACTATTGCTTGACGCGCTGCCTCTTCAGCTAGCTTTTTAGGTGTTAATTCTGTTTGAAAAAGTTCCATTCCTGCACGACCACCACCGCCAGCACGTCCCATTTGTAAATTGCCGTCCTCATCAGCAATACAAGACACCCCAAAACGTGAAAGAGGTTGAATATCACCTGCTAAAACACCTTCAGATGTTGCAATCATTACAATTTTATATTCATCTGCAAACATTGCTTGTACTTCTCTGATACGCTTATCAAAATTGCGGGCTAGGTGGTCAACTTCTTTTACTAACTCAATTTTATGGCTAGCAGAAATTTCTGCTAAAGGTTCAATTACTGGATAAAGATTATGATTATTTCCTACAGCAGTAACATTTATAGATAGGGTTTGTTCTTTAGCATTTTGAGCAATATAAGCTGCTGTTAATGCTGCACGCTTGATGCTTTCTAAACTAATTTCATCAGTATAAGCATAACCTGTTTTTTCTCCAGCATTAACACGTACTCCAACACCTTGAGAAATTGATTTAGAAGCAGATTTAACTAGTTGCTCATCAAGCATCACAGAATTACTAATGCGATATTCAAAATAAAGATCAGCATAATCTCCACCTTTAGAAAGTGCTGTAGTTAGTAATTGCCCTATTTCAGATGAATTTATATTAAAACGGGAGGTGAAAAATTCTATTGCTGATTGTTTCATGTGTTTGCTCCTTAAGGTGATGGAATGCTTTTGGCATTTTAATCCCTATATAACTATTTTTAACAGCGTTTAACGCAGGTATTTAAGACTAATTTTGATTTGTTAAGATTAAGGTTTATCACCTAGATGTAAAGCTGCTGTGCCACCTGTGAGATTAAAATAATGTACATTTTTATAACCTACTTCTTCCATCATTTTAGCTAAACGCTTTTGGTCAGGAAACTTTGCTACAGAAGCAGGTAAATAACTGTAAGCTGTTAAAGAACCAGAAATTAACCCACCTATCAAGGGTAAAAGCCGGTTAAAATAAAATAAAAAAACTTCTCTAAATATTGGTACAACTGGATGGGAAAGCTCTAAAATTGCTACTCGTCCACCAGGCTTTAATAAACGATAAAATTCAGATAATCCTAAAAATGTATCAGATAAATTACGTAGCCCAAATGCACAGGTAAGCGCGTTAAAACTATTGTCTGTAAAAGGCAGTTTCATAGCATCGCCTTCTAGCAAAATAATAGGATAGTTTTTTACTTTTTGATTACCAATTACCAACATTGGATGGGAAAAGTCTACTCCAATGGTAGAGACTTTTTTTGCTAGCTCAATGGATAAATCTGCTGTACCACAACAAACATCTAAAGCATTAGCATTAGGTTGGACTAAAACATCAGCTAACTTTTCAACTGTAAACCTTCGCCAACGCTTATCAATGTTTATCGAGCATAAATGATTAAGCAAATCATAGTGAGGGGCAATATTATTAAATAATGACCGGACTTGTTTAGCCTTTTCATCCCCCTGCATTGAAGTAATATCTTTAGACATAAAGTATTATTTCTTTTCGCTGGTTTCATTACTGCTTGGTGTTTGACCAATAATTTCTACTTTACCTAATTTTTTTAAGTTAGGCTCAAGTTCGCTAACTTTTCCTGTAACAGTAACTAGTAAGTTATCTGTTGTAAGGTATTGATTAGCAACTTGTTGCAATCTTTCATTAGAAATACGTGATAGTATTAACGGTAAGTCTTTTACATAGTTAGAACCAAAGTTATAATTTTCTAGCTCAGCCCATTTAGCTGCTATTTCGGTATTGGTATTAGTGTTAGCATAAAATTCTGTTTGTAACTTTTCCTTAGCTGCTTGTATTTCTTCTGTATCAAGAGTGTTTAACTTTTTGATCTCTTCAATAAGACTACTAATGATTTCTGTTGAATTATTGCTAGTGGCTTGAGTCGAAACTAAAAAAGTTCCTGTTAGCTTACGAGAAACTAAATTAGCCGTTGCTTTCCAATTAGAATTTTTTGCTAAACGTTGATTAAGAATATTAACTAGTAATTGTGTTGCTAAATAATCTGGATCAGTTCGCTTACTAGAAAAATACCCTAATATAATTTCTGGGTTTGTATTAGCTTTTTCTTTTAAGTGAATATTTAAGCCTGTTTGATTTGCTGGAGGAGCGAATGTATAAGGAGGCGGGTTTCCTTTTTTCCATCCTCCTAAACCTTTTCTTAACTCTGCTAAAAGACGGTCTAAACTAACTTCGCCAGTTACAATTAAAACAGAATTATTAGCCAAATAAAAACGGTTAAAAAACTCTAAAATATCTCCACGATTTATATTATTAATACTTTCTTTAGTACCAATAATATTATGTCCATAAGGATGTTTACCATAAAGGCTATGATAAAAAGTTTCTTCTAAACTAATTACAGGATTGTTTTCTAGTTCTTTTAAGCGTTCTGCTTTTAATTTTTCTACTTCATCTTTAGGAAAAGTTGGTTTAGTGAGAATTTGATTAAGCAGTTTAATCATTGATTCTAATTTGCTACTACTACCAAGTATGCGAATTTCTGTAGAGTCCCAATAAGTATTTATCTCTAATCTAACACCAATAAATTCAAGTTCTTCTTGTAATTGTTCTAATGTCTTAAAATCTTCTGTACCACGAACAATCATTTGTGATGTCAGATCGGCTAAACCTGCTTTATTAACTAAATCAAATGTTGCTCCACTTTTTATAACTACATGTAAAACTACACCACCACTGCTAGGACGAGGCAAAACAACTATTGGCAAATCATTAAGTAATTTATCACGTGTAGGTATTATGGAAAGATTATTTTGTTGAGCAGAAATTGATAAAGGAAACAAAAGAATAGTTAAGAGATAAACAAATAGAAAAAGTTTTCTCAAAGCTGTCCTCCAAACGTTCTAACTTTTTATGTAAACAAAATGTAGGAAAAGTTTAGCTGTCTATGACCATTGTCGTCAACTATTGCCCAACAGTTAGAAAAATTTACAAAGACTAATTAAATTTTTGGTTTCTAGTTTAGCTTTAGCGGTTTGAAAAATTTTTTTCTATGGGTTATTATTTGGCGACTCAAAATCAACATTTGCACCCGTAGCTCAATTGGATAGAGCACTAGACTTCGGATCTAGGGGTTAGGGGTTCGAGTCCCTTCGGGTGCGCTAAATACCGTCAAATAACTACTTATCATTCTAATAATTAACCTCTGTATTAGTTTTTATCCTTAACTCTCCTTTTTGCGTATTCTACTTATTTTAATCCCAAATTTTTAACAAAAATGGGGATAAAAATAGGGATGACCAAAAAGGGGCTAAATGTCTAGAAATAATGAAGGTTCTACCTATATTAAAATGGAAATCATAATAGAAAGCAGTTATAAGTATGAAGAAAATGGATTAAATAATATATACTTAGAGAATGTAGAGCTATATTATTGTGTTGAATGTAGAATAAAGTTACCAATAATGGAAAAAATATTAAGCTTGCATAAAGCAATAGCTAGGGCAATAGTATTAGAGCCAGTGCCATTAAATGGAGCAGATATAAGATTTTTACGTACTGAAAGAAGGTAAAGATTTTTCTATTACTATAAATCAAAATAATTTTATAACTTATCATTATAATAATGTATTGGAATTTGTGTGATAAATGGTAAAAAAGTTTTATATCTTATTGATAAATAAAGAGTTTAGAAAAAAGGAAGATTCTAGTGGAACAGCGAAAACCAATGTTGAAAATAAGTCTAGAGGAATTAAATACAATAGCAGAAACAATAATAAAACATAGAGAAGTTATATTAGTACAAAGGGATCTCAAAGATACAAAGATGGATGATAGAAGCTTATTAATACACAAATTATGGATGAGAACAGGCGAAAAAAGCCAATGTCGTGTAGGTGCTTATCCTAATATCAAAGAACATCCAACTCATGAACAAGTTTTAGTTGGCAAGCTAAAAGAGTTGTTGGATAAAGTTTTAGATATTCCTTTGGCAGATGAAGACTATAATAGTTTTCTTGCTAAGTTGTTGCAACGGGCATTAAATTCTTCAAAGTAATATTAATTCTATTAATATTACTTTAGTTAGATAATAGCTATGAACGAAAACCAATTATTTAAACTTCTATAAGGAACAACCTTCTAATATTTGGTCGCGTTCCAAAAGAGTTGGAAGAGCTAGAAAATCAAAAAGGAAACTCAAGACGATTGATAAATAAGCCAATAACTAAATCATGAAAAAAATGGTTTTAGAAAAGCAAATAGTTTTTCTAACTAAACGTTTAATACGAGTGCAAAAAACAAGATTTTTGGTAGCTTTCCATTAAATCGGGGCCGTGATAAAAAGCACAAAATTGAGGATAATTTAAGAAAATTACTGGCTATAAGTTATTGATTCTTCGTTCAAACTTTATTATTAATTAACCAAAATCTATGTTTTTCCTTGCTATTTCATCCTGCCCCAATTAAGTGGAGGGCTATCCCTTTGGACATTTCACTTATATTGCTGCCATTTTCTTTTTCCTATTATTTTCTATTTCTTTTTTGCATTTTATCACTCTTTTTTCTAAAAACAACTTCTTTGGAATACAACTGTTTACTAGTATTATAACGTATCTAGTTTTCTTTACTAGGACTAGGAAGTTAATAGTATTAGCAAGAGTATTATTTCTATGCTATATTAGCAATTTCTGTTTAGCCAAAATTCTTATCAATAAAATATAAAATATCAAAACATTAAAGATTCATTAATTTAACCACTTTTAATTAAAAGGCTAGTAAGATATTACTAATGGTTTAGGACGTATTAACAATAAAAAAATAAGACAATAAATAGGAATAGCTACTAAATGAAATTAAATAATAGGGAAGACTTAACACCAATTTGTGCAACAGAAAATGTCCCTTTGTTTGTTATGTATGTTAAAGGGGAACTGCCTGAGAAACATAAGAGTAAGCTAGAAGTCCATCTAAGCCACTGTGCTGACTGTAAGATGAACCTGGCTTATGTAAAAGAAATATTACAATTTAAGCATCCTCTTTCTGCTGATGAAAAGACCTTATTATTAAGATATTTATCTGATCCACTATTTTATTATTTTATTCAAGGCGTTAGAAAACAGGTTCTTAGTGATGTTAAAGAAATAGTGAAAGAATTTAATGTTCATTTTAAGAACAATGAAAATACTGAAGCTTATAAAGATGGGAAAATTAATCCATCTAGTAAGCTTTCTTATCAAAACCGCCCATATTCTTATGCTGTTATGACAGTAGCTATAGGGGTATTTCTTGCTTTGGGATCTCTGATAGTTTTAAGTCTTAGTGTTAGATACCCTGCATTACAAAGCTATTTACCTTTTTCTAAAACAAATAGTCTTGCCATTAATGAAACTTCATCAAATAGCTTAAGTTCTGATTTACCTATTAACTTAACTAAAACGTCTGAAACTAATCGCTACCAACAACTTGATACTGCTATTGATGAGTTTTTATCTACAAAAAATAAAGAGCATTTAGTTAAGGCCGAATCTATTGCTAAAGATATACAATTATTTTATGAAGACAATTATGGTGTTGATTTAGTTGGCTATTACCAAAGTGTGCCAGATTTAGCCATTTCAAAACTAGTTGATTACCGAAAAGAATTTACAATCCTAGAAAGTATGCCAAAAGGTGATAACTATCAGCAACGAATGGAAAAATCTCAAGCATTAGCTAATAATTTTTTATTAATTGGTAACTTGCCAGAATCTTACAAAGTAAAAAATTTTTTGTTTAGGTGTATGGTCAAAAACTATCAGCATACAAAAGCAAATTTACTTTTTAATGAAGCTATTAGCTTTACTAAAAAACACAACTATAAACTATTGGTGGGCCAGTTTTTGCTTTGGAAAGGTAAGCACCTAAGTTTAAGTAGTGATTTTGTTAAAACAGAAGAAACTTTTAAAGAAGCCTTGAATATTGGGGAAAAAGTACAATCTAACCAAATCATTGCTAGCTGTGGAAGCTCCTTAGCTGCTATTTACCAGGCAAATAATGAAGACAAAAAAGCTTTAGAGATTGCTAAAAAACTTTTAAGTCAAACACAAGAAAACAATGAGTTATTTATTAGTTTAAATCAAATAGCTGGAATTGCTGCTTTTAAGTTAGGTTTTCATACTTTATCTGACACCTACTTACAACAAGCTATTTCTCATGCTCAAAAAATCAATAATCCATACTTAGTTGCAACATCTTGGGCATTTCTAGGCGTTACCTTAGCAGAAAAGCAAGATTTTTCTTTAGCTAAAGAAGCTTATTTGGAGTCACATCAAGCGTTGAACCAAATTAAAGAAAATCATTCTCGTTTGGATGCTTTATCTATTGTTGTTGGTTATGAAGCAAAAGCTAACTTCTTGTCAGAAAACTACTCAGAAGCTATTAGTTTATATAAGGAAAGTTTAACAGCTATTGAACAATTGGGAGTTGATAGCTATTTAGAAGTAGCTCAACTAAATGAAGCTTTAGCGATAGCAACACAAAAAACAGGTAATCTTGCTGAAGCTCAAAAATATATTGCCATCGCTAATAAGCATAAAAAATTAGCTTTGGATAAAAATGAAAAAACTAATTGTTTACTTTCTTTTTTACCTAAAAAATGTAACTAATTGTTTATTTTTGATTTGCCCAAGATAATAGCTTCACACATAAGTGGTCGTGGTAAATAAGCTGCTTTTTTTACCAGTACAGGCATATATTTTGGAACGTCTGTTTTGATTAAATCATAATAGAAAGCAAAATGATCCATATTCATCATATCTTTTGTTGGTAAATTAGTAATACTAATTTGGTAGTTTACATATTCTTTATAAGGCAAATTAATTTCTTTAGCTAATCCATTTACAAATAGACTTTGGTGTTTATTTAACAATACTTTAGCACTTGGCGCCGCTATCTCTCGCTTAAAATTATGTATTTTACTTTCTGCAACAAATTGATATTTATCATCTGTTAATCTTTCTGCATAAAATGTTCCTATGTTGAAGTGAATTTTAGCAAAAAAGTTATCCTTAAAATAAAGCTGCTTTTGAAATAAATCATTTTCGATATCCAAACACCATCTAAAGTCTTGACTATCCTTGCTCATATCAGGTGAATAATATCTTGTCGGATGCTGTTGGTTGTTAGGTATGCCAACATTTAATATTCTACCTTTCAGTTCATTAGCTTTGATGGTATGAATGATTGTTTCTTTACCAGCTTTAATTTCTTTAATTTCGATATTAGGACTATGATGATGAACGTCCAAAATCCCATCGCTAACACGGTTACTATCTCCAAAAGCAATAGCTTGAAGTCCATCAAAGTGAAAACTCACTTCACATTTAGCATTAGCATTTACACTATTATTACTTACATTACTCATTAGTACGCAAAAGCAAGTTGCAAAAAACACCATTAAGAAATAAATCTTTTTCATAAGATCTCCTTTATTTTTCGTTAATCTGTTTGATTGACTTAAGTTGTATAAGCTAAATCAATTGGTTAATTGGTTAATTGGTTAATTAGTTAGCTGGTTAGCTGATTAATTAATTAACTAGACTAATTAATAATTACTATATATTAATTAGTTAGCTATA
>CAZBMZ010000049.1:0-27719 GCA_964492845.1 uncultured Clostridia bacterium | reverse complement strand
CCAACAGAAGAACAAAAGAGAGTGTTATCACAATGGATGGGGTGCGCTCGATTTATCTACAATGCAAAATGTGACGAGGATCAATACTACCGAACATTCCTAAAACACAGCCTTTCTTTAACAGGAGAAAAAACACCAGTAGATCAAACTTACTCACAGTTTAAGAGTGAGTTAACACCTTGGTTAGCAGATTGTCCATCTCAAATACTACGTAATAGTGCGGTTAATTGGTATGAAGCTTATCAACGATTCTTTCAAGGCTTAGGTGGACGGCCAACTAAAAAGAAAAAAGGTCGTCGAGATAGTATTTGGTTAACCAGAGAACTTTTCCAACTAGAAGTAATTCTTAATCAAGAAACTAAGGAAAAAACTTATCAACTATTTATAGGAACCAAAACCAATAACATAGGGTATTTATCCTTTAGTCCTCATAGAGAATTTTTAACTCCAAACTCCATCACTATTTCTAAGAAAAATGGAAATTATTATGTTTCTTTTAACTATGAAGATGGATTAAAGCTTCATACTACAAAAGAATTAATAGAGGAGTTTTCTAAACTAGATAAAAATACTCTCAATAATATTGTAAATGGATTGGATAGAGGAGTAGTAATACCAATACAATCATCTAATGGACAAGCTTTTAATTTTAGTCCTGAACAAACAAAGGGTTTAGCTAAATGCCAAGCTAGATTAGAGTTTTACCAAACAAAATTATCTCGTCAAACTTTAGGTTCAAAGCGTAGAGAAAAAACACGTCAGAAAATAGCAAATATTCATCAAAAAATGGCAAACATACGGCGTGATTTTGCTCATAAAACTACCCATAGTTTAGTAAATAGTAATAGTGAGCTATTTGTAATAGAAGACCTTAAAGTAAAAAATATGACAGCAAGTGTTGAGCCTAAGTTAGCAAGTGATGGTAAAACTTTCTTGCCAAATGGTGCTGCTGCAAAAGCAGGACTAAATGCAGCAATACTAGCAAGTTGCTGGGGATTAATAGCCACATTTCTTTCATATAAAGCATTAAGAGTGAATAAGTTACTAATAAAAATACCAGCGCAATATAGCTCTCAGGAATGTGCCAAATGCGGCCACATTCACAAAAACAATAGAATATCTCAATCAGAGTTTGTTTGTATTGTTTGTAAATATACTGAGAATGCCGACCTAAATGCGGCTCACATTATTGCTAAACGTGGTATTGAGAAAGTTTTAGAGTTTGCTAAATCTCAGAGCGTGAGTTCTGAGTCACCACCCGTAGGAACACGGGGGAGTGCGCGTAGAGGGAGAGTTAGACCTCACAAACCAACCGTTTCTGAGGCTGCCCGCAATCCTGTTGCTTTATTTGTAGCAGACATAAGCGCGAACTGCTAAGGCGAGCTACAAACCCTGTCGTTAGACAGTGTAGCCGACCCAGAAGCTCGGCCATAAATGGCCGAGAGGTTCACCCAACGAAATATTTAGCTTGGAGTGGAGCAAGATTTGGCTCTTCAGGCTATCATAGCTGGATTCTTAAACCTATAGATAATAAATGTCTTGTAATTACTGAGGAAACCCAACAAGGAATTATTCCTGGAATATTTAGGCTTTTTTTAAGAAGAGGATTATATCACTATCATCAACTTTGGCTTGAAGGCTTAGCTAAAATGGCTTCTACTGGGCTACCACCTAAAAGCTAATTGTTTGATTTGAGCTTAGTTTTATTGTTTAGTAAGACAGGAGAGTTTTATAATGACAGCCAGTTTTGTAGAAGAAGGCAGGAATCAAGACAATAAGAAGATGCGAGAAAACATTATTAAAGCTGCTAAGTTTTTGTTTGGACTAGGGTTATTAGTTTTTGTTATTCATTGGACAGGATTAGATTCTAAGGAAGCCCTTAATAAAATACTATTGGCAAATCGCTATTACTTACTTATAGCATTTACCTTTGTCTTTATAGCTCAAATTTTTGGGATCAAGCGTTGGCAAATTTTATCAGGTTCTTTAGGTATTAATATTGTATTTCCATATTTTTTTAAGCTGCATTTTTTAGGGATGTTTTGTAATAATTTGCTTCCTTCAATGGGTGGGGATGTCGTTAAAGCCTTTTATTTAGCTAAACAAGGTCAAAAAAAGCATGAATCCTTATTATCTGTAATTTTAGATAGATATGTTGGGTTGTTGGTTATGTTATTTATGGCTTCTTTAGCTGCACTTTCGCTTCCATCAGATGATTTTAATAGAAACTTAAAGCTTGCAACCTGGGGGATTTTGCTAGCCTTTATTAGTGGTGGAGTAGTAACACTGTTTTTTTCTGAGTTAGTCGCAAAGCTTCTAGAAAAATATCACACCATTTTAGAGAAATATAAAAAAGAACATTGGCCTGCTAAAATTAGAGAATTAAGCCAGTTAACAAAGGATTTTGTAAAAAATTACTATACTTTTGGTAGTTCGCTACTGCTTTCTGTAATCTCTCAATGTTTTGCTATTTTAGCTGTTCAACAGCTTTCTTTGTCTGTTGGGGCTAATGTGTCTGCTAGTACTGTATTTGTTGTCGTTCCTATAGTTTTACTTATTAGCGCGCTTCCAATTTCTCCAGGCGGTCTTGGAACTAGAGAAGTAGCTTTTGTTTATTTACTTACCAATGTTTATACGGCTGAAGGAATAGACAAAGATTTTGCTAAAAGTGCTGCTGCTTTAGTCGCTTTTTTATGGTTAGCAATAAATATATTAATTAGTTTACTTGGGGCAATGAGCTATTTCACTATAGGCAATGATATTGATAAAGTTAATAAAGAAGAACTAAGGTAAACTTCTAAAGAAAACAATAAGTTAAAGTAAAGTTTCTACTAAATTAGTTTAACTAACCTCTTGCAACTATATCTAAAACAATAGTTTATATCTTACTACCTACATTAACAAAATTTTCTCACTTCTTTAAAATAAATAAAAATTTTAAATTTATTCTATAGCTATTTTACCAGCGTTATAGTATTATCCCGTCCTAATAAATTAACTTATTTTAGCTAGCTTAAAACTATTAATAAAATACATTAATAACAGTATTAAAACTTAATTCTAAAGAATTCTTATTTTAGGAAAAAGCTTGGAAAAGTTGGAAAAAGTTTGACGGATTTTATGATGTTTTAGCATTTATGTGTAAATAGAAACTTGGTGTTTTAACCCCAAAACACTAAATAAATAAGAATAATTTACAAGGAGAAGCTAGCTTATGTCTAAAAAGTTTTCTGCTAAGTGGTTAAATTTATGTTTTGCTGTTTTATTAACTTTAGGACTCTTTCAAGTTGTTAATGCTCAACAACTTGGCCCATATGATAAAGAACGTGGCGTAACAATGCTAAAAGTTCTTAAAGATGAGATTAAGAAAAACTACTATGACCCGAATTTTCACAATATCAATTTAGATGTTAGATTTAAGGAAGCAGAAGAAAAAGTAAAACAAGCTACTTCTTTTGGGCAAATTGTTGGAATTGTTGCCCAAGTCCTACTAGATTTTAATGATTCCCACACTTTTTTTATCCCACCTAGTAGAAGCGTAGAAGTAGATTATGGCTGGAAAATGTTAGTTGTAGGAGATAAATGTTTTGTTAACTCTGTGCGTCCCGGAAGCGATGCTGAAACAAAAGGGCTAAAAGCAGGCGATCAAATCCAAGCTATTAATGGCTATCCAGTTACTAGACAAACTATGTGGAAGATTAGATATCTTTTTAACACTTTACGACCTCAAGCAGGACTAAAATTAAGCCTACTTGACCTTGAAGGAAAGGCACGAGATTTAGAAGTAATGGCTAAAATAACCCAAAATAAACAAAGGGTAGACCTTGCTGATGATGAAGGTAGCGATGTTTATGATTTAATTCGTCAAGGCGAAAATGAACGCTACTTAAACCGGCATATTTATTATGATGACAAAGAAGTTTTTATTTGGAAAATGCCAGAATTTAATATGGGCGAAGAACAAGTTGACGACATGATGAATAAAATAAAGAAAAGTAAGTCTTTAATCTTAGATTTAAGGGGAAATCCAGGTGGATATGAAGTAATGTTACTAAGACTTATAGGACATTGTTTTGACCATGATATTAAAGTTGGAACTATACAACGCCGTAAAGAAACCAAACCAATAGTTGCTAAAACCAGAGGAAAAAACATTTTTAAGGGAGATATTGTTGTTTTAATTGATTCTGATTCTGGGTCAGCCGCAGAGGTTTTTGCTAAAGTTCTACAAATAGAAAAAAGAGGAAAAGTAATTGGTGATTTAAGTTCAGGTTCTGTTATGAGAAGTAGAAGCAAGAATTTTCAATTAGGAATGGATGTAGTAGTTTTTTATGGTGCTAGCATTACGGATGCTGACTTAATAATGGCGGATGGTAAGAGTTTAGAACATATTGGAGTAACACCAGATGAAACTATACTGCCAACAGCCAAAGACATAGCTAATTCTTGTGATCCTGTTTTTGTTAAAGCTGCTGATTTATTAGGAATAGAAATTTCCGCAGAAAAAGCAGGTAAGCTATTTCCTATTGAGTGGAAAAAATAAATTTTAATAAATAAAATGCTTTTTACTATAGCACCATGTTCTATCACTAGAATTTGGTGCTATAGTTTTTTTATGATTTTAATAGCTTTAACAAACTTCTATTTTTTTATACTATAAAAGGTAGAAAAGTAATTCTAAGTATAATATTTATAGCTACATTTATACCTACAGCTATAGTAATAATTTATGTGTGATACTCAAATAATTAGAAAAAATAACGTTACTTTTTTTGCTAAAAATAGTGATCGTGAACCAACAGAAATGCAATTAGTTGTACGTATTCCAGCAATAGAAAATAGCACAACTCCTAATTTAAGAACAACTTATTTAACCATCCCTGAAACCAAAAGGCGATTTGGGGTTATTTTAAGCAAGCCTTTTTGGACTTGGGGAGCCGAAATGGGAGTTAATGACCAAGGGCTTGTGATTGGCAACCAAGCTTTATTTACTAAAGTTCATGACAAAACAAATGGATTAATAGGAATGGATTTGGTTAGACTTGCCCTAGAACGTGCTGCCACCGTAGAAGAAGCGTTATTTGTTATTACTGAGCATTTAGAAAAATATGGTCAAGGGGGTATTTGTGGCTATCAAGACAAAAGTTTTTCTTATGATAATAGTTTTATAATTGCTGATAGCAAAGATGCTTGGGTGTTGGAAACGGCTAACCGACATTGGGTAGCAAAAAAAGTAGATAATTTTGCTGCTATTTCTAATTGTATTACTATTGAATGTGATTTTGACCGTCAATCTAAAGGGTTACAGGATTTTGCTAAAAAACAAGGTTTATATAAAACAGGAGAATTTAATTTTGCTAAAACCTTTAGTAGTTGGTTTTTAACCTATTTTAGCGGTTCTAAAGCGCGCTTAAATACGAGTTATTGCACTTTGTCAAACTTGCTAAATCAAACTAATACTAGCATTAACGATTTATTTAATGGGTTACGTACCCATTCTCAAACAGGTAATAGCCGTTTTCAGCGTAACAACAAAGATGTTTGTATGCATGCCTGTGGTTATGTTCGTCGTGGTCAAACCTGTGGTTCTTTAGTAGCTAATATTACTAGTCAGCAGTATTTTTTTACTGGTACATCTGCACCTTGTTTATCTGTTTTTAAGCCAGTAAACTTTGATTACACAAAAGATTTTGGAGTTTTAACTTTAGAAAAAGATTGGCTAGTACTAACACTATGGCAAAAACATGAATATATTCATAGGTATTTTTTATTTAATAATGAAAAACGTGATGAATTTCTGCAAACTCGTAACCAAGTAGAAAAAGAGATGTTAGAAAATAGTAAAAATGCAAATGATTTAGTTATGGAGTGGCAAGATAAATGGTATAAATATGTTAGAAATAAACCTTTAGTTTATCCAAAATCTTTTTATGGTCTTTTTTGGAAAAACAAAACTAACTTTTTAGAAAATAATATAAAACATGCTGTTTATTAAACCTTTTAATAATAACTCTTTACAAACTAAACTTAAAAGTTTATTAAAGCTATTTTTGTTTATAACATTCTTTTTTTCTTTAACTAATTTTCTATTTAATATCTTACCTGTTAATGCTAATAAACTAGCCCTTTTTCAAACAGGAACAATTTTACAAGGCAAGGTTGTTAATGAAAATGAACAACCTCAAACAGGTGCAACGGTTTATATTTCTTTAGATGGTGCAACGGTTCAAACTTTGTTAACTAATTCTGAAGGTGCTTTTACAGTTAATCTTCCTAAAGTTGGACAATATAGCGTTACCGTTAGCTTAGATGGATTTCGTACCCAAACAGAAATTGTTCCAGTCAATAAAGAAGAGTCTTTTTCTTATATATTTAAGCTAGTCCCAAGCTCTTTACATGTCTTAGTTTTAGATAATTTACAAGAAAGATTGTCTGATGCTACTGTCACCTTAAAAAGTCAAGATGGAACATTAAAACGTGCTATTGAATCTCCAAAAGGTGATTATTATTTTGGTCGTCTTCAAACAGGAATCTATCAATTAACGGTCTTAATGCCTGGATTTGAAATTATTATAGATGAAAGTGTTTATGTTGCGTCGGATAACAGAACGATTTTACGCACTGTAATTTTGCCTAGAGCTTCAGCTATTCCAATTGGCGACAAAATAAAAGAACGTTTTACAACTCCACTTCTGCCTTCCAATATAGTCCAAACCATTTGGCAAGACCGTTTAACAGGAGTTATTTGGCTAGGTACTGCTCAAGGAATATTTAAGCTAAATAGCGAACAAATACGAGTGTCCGATAACCAAGAATTACAGTTATCTCCTTTAGCTAGTGAAGATATAAGGACTATTTTTCAAGATCGTAATGGAATTTTATGGATTGCTTCAACTAAAGGTTTAAGAAAAAAGCTTCCTTCAAGTAATAAAATTGAGCCAACAACTATCTTAAATGGACGTGTTGTTAATGCAATTGTAGAAGATCGTATAGGTGCTTTATGGTTTGCTACTGAGCAAGGTTTAATGAAATACTTTAATAATTCTATTAGTGAATATACTGTTAAAGATGGTTTACCAAATGACAAAATTAATAGTATAACTATTGATAAAAAAACGGATATTGTCTGGGTTGCGACTGATAATGGAGTAGTAAAAATTGAACAAGGTAAAGTAAAACCATTACTAATTGATGGTAATGTTATGGATTTAGCCACCCAAGCTATTTTAATTGATAGCCGTTTTACTATTTGGTTTTTAACTTCTATAGGATTAAAAAAATTATCAGGCGAAAGTTTTTTGACTATAGAAAAGGCTCAACTCACGCAACCACTTAAATCTATAGTAGAAGACCGCGTAGGTAATTTATGGATTAGCACTATTGATAAAGAAGTCTATGTCTATGACTTACAACGAGATGAAGTAGATGATCAATTAACAACAGACAAAGTAAATGCTTTGCTTTCAGATCAAGAAGGAAACCTTTGGTTTGGAACAGAAAACGGGGTAGTAAAACAAGATTTTTATAGTTTTGTTAGCTTTAATACTAGCCGAGGTTTACTAGAAAATAATATTTATTGCTTATTACCGGATATTAACCAAATAGGGGCTTTATGGGTAGGTAGTGGTTCAGGACTAATTTATTTTAATGGTGTTAGTTTTAAGCGGATTAGCGAAATTCCTAACAATGTTACGGTTTACCATATTTTACAGCAAAAAAATGGAGTGTTATGGGTTGCAACTTCTAATGGTTTATACCGTAAACAAGCTACTAAATGGACTCGTTTAGGTATAGAACAAGGCTTAGCTAGTAGTGATATTCGTTATCTATGTGAAGATGTTCAAGATAACACCCTATGGGTAGCTACTAAAAATGGAGTTTCACATTTTGACACCGAATTAGCAGAAAAAGTTTATCCTGCTGTTGTTGTTCCTGAACCATTAAAGATTACTGCGGAAGTACGACAAATTTTTCAACAGAGTAATAGAATGCTTTGGTTTGCTACTGATCGTGGTGTATATCGTTATGATCCAACAACTTACGATTTAACTGTAATTGGACAAAGCGATTCTTTAGAAAGTATTGATGTACGTTGGATTACTGAAGGCCCGGGGCCAGATATTTTATGGTTTGCAACTGCCAAAGGTATAGAAGTATTTAAAGAGCAAAAAATTGTTCCTTTAGGGCAATTTTTAAGTCTTAACGAAGATGTACAATGTATTTTTATGGATCGAGACAAAATGTTTTGGCTTGGTCTATCTGATGGCAAGGTAAAAAAATTTTTTAGCCCTACTAATATTTCTATTCCTCCTTTAATTAATACTTATACTAGTGAACAACATGGACTGGTTGGAAATAAAATACGTGTTATTACTCAAGACAACACTGGTGCTATTTGGTTTGCAAGTGATTTAGGACTAACTAGACATCTACCTAGCTCAGCTATTCCTAATGTTGAATGTCAGGTTGAAGTTAACGGTGCTACAGTAACTAATAATGATATTGCTTCAGGTCAGCATAACATCAAATTCCGGTTGATTGGCACTAGCTCATTAGGCGAAATTTCTTTTATTTATAGAATAATTATTAACAATCAAGCTAAAGATTATCGTTTAGTGGCAAAACAATCTGTTAATGAAGCCTTATTTAATGATTTACCTGCTGGAGAACATACTTTTGAAGTTTTTGCTATTAATAGAGATCTCTATGGTACTAATGCTTCACCAGTTAAAGTAACTATTCGTATTGACCTCCCATTTTGGAAAAAAAGTTGGTTTTATATATTAATAGGATTAACTTTTTCTTTTGCTTCAGGTGCAATATTTTTAATTCGACAACATCAAAACCGTGAATATGTGCTACCAGCAAGTTTATCAAGTTTTGTCCCTATTGAACCTAACCCTTATATTGTTGGAAATCCAATACGTAGTCCAGCTATGTTTTTTGGACGAGAAGACGATTTTAACTATTTGAAAATTAAGCTAGAAGGCGCGGCACAAGGTGGAATAGTCTTGGTTTTATGTGGTGAAAGACGCGCTGGAAAAAGTTCTATTCTTTATCAAATCTTAAATGGCCGACTAGGAGAAAGCTTTATACCTGTTTTTATTGATTTACAAGAGATGGTTGTTTCAAATGAACATGAATTTTTTGGCCGTATTGCTAGACTTATTGGCGAAGCTGTAGCCCAAGCTGATGACCCTAGCTTTTTAGAGCAGAACTTTAGCACTAAAGAAATACATAATTTTCGCTTTTCAGACCCAACTAAAAATGCTTATCACTTATTTTTAGATTTTTTAGATAAAATTCTTTTAGAAATAGGTGAGCGACGTTTAATTTTGTTAATGGATGAATATGAGCTATTAGAAACCAAGGTAGAAGATAAGAAATTAAGTAAAGAAATTTTTACTTTTTTTGCTAGCTTAATTGATAATCATGACAGGCTTTCTTTTGTCTTTACTGGCTCACGACGGCTAGAGGAAAGGGAAAGAAAATATTGGCGGGAATTTTTACGACATTCTTTATTCCGTAAGGTTACTTTCTTAAGTGAGCGTGATAGTAAACGCTTAATTTCTGAACCTGTAAAAGATAAAATAGTTTTTGGTCGTGGTGTTCAAGATGCTATTTATCGGCTAACTTCAGGTCAACCTTTTTATACACAATATATTTGCCAATCAATAGTTGATTATCTAAATGAAGCAAAACGAAATTATTTATTAAAATCTGACCTTAGCCAAGTTATTGATGAAATTGTAGATAATCCTTTGCCTCAAATGATTTATTTTTGGGATGGCTTTAGCGATGATGAAAAGTTAGTGATGTCTTTACTTGCAGAAGTTTTAACATTTGATAATGATTCAGCTACAGCTAGTAAAATTACTCAAGCTATTCAAAAAGAAAATTATCCTGTTAGACTTTCATCTGATACAATTCGTTTAACTTTAGAAGAATTAGCTAGGGTTGATGTACTTAAGAAAATAGGAGATGAGGCTTTTTATTTTCGTATAGACCTACTTCGGCTTTGGATTAAGAAAAGTCATAGCATTTGGCGTGTTGTTCGTGAGGTACGAACTTTATAAAATTATGGAAAAAACGAAACGTTGGACTTCTCATACTATGACATCAGAAAATTTTCTTGAAATTCAAGAAAATTATATTTGCTATGGTGTGGAAAGCCTAGATGAGGAACAAGCTTTTAATGGCAAATGTTTAGTCGCTAACTTTATTGATAGAGAAGCTGATTGGTGGGCTAAAGTTAATCTTAGTCAACATTATGAGGAAATAGAAGAAATTATAAAATCTAATAAATTAGATTAGCTATTAGCAATTAATTAGTTGATAAATAAAGATATAATAATATGAAAAACCCATACTTAAATAGAGTAGCAATCCGAGATACAACCCAGTTTTATGGGCGGCGTAAGGAAATCACCAGGATTTTTTCTCGCATAGGTGCTTCACGTCCTCAATCAGTTTCAATTGTTGGTGAACGTAGAATAGGTAAATCTTCACTTCTAAATTATATCTATGCTCTAGAAACTAGAAATCAATTATTAGACAGTTCTACTAGCCATATTTTTGTTTTTATGGATTTACAGCAAAAACGATATAACAGTATTGAAAGCTTTTTTGCTGACTTTTTAGCTTTATTAGGTGAAGCTACTAATGAAACAATTATTACTCCTAACACAGATTTTGACTCTGTTCGTCGGGTCTTTGCTGATTTACATAGAAGGCGAAACAAATTAATTGTGCTTTTTGATGAATTTGATGCAATTACAGCAAATAAAGTATTTAACTTAGACTTTTTCTCTTTTCTTCGCTCTGCTGCTAATAATTATGACTTAGCTTATGTTACTTCATCAGCTAAAGAATTACAGGTTTTATGCCATACTGACCAAATTGCAGATTCACCATTTTTTAATATTTTTACTAATATTTATTTACGTCCATTTACTTCAGAAGAAGCTATGTCACTAATTCGTGAGCCTTCTAAAGCTGCTGGAATAGCTTTAGAAACTTTTAGCAAAGATATTTTTTCTTTAGCTGGGTACTTTCCTTTTTTCCTTCAAATAGCTTGTTCTACTTATTTTGACCACATTTTAGAAAATGGTAATTTGGTAGACCCACAACAATTAGAGACAAGTTTTCTTGATGAAGCAGGAACACATTTTCGCTATATTTGGGAACATATAGGAGAGGCAGAGCGAGAAGTAATTAATTGTTTTATTGAAAATCAGCCTAGGTCTAAAGCTCGTGAACATGTTTTTGAAGAACTTCGGCGAGCAGGCTATTTTATTGATGAAGGAAATAGTTCAAGGTTGTTTTCACGCGTTTTTGCTACAGCTATAGCTCGTTTTACACCTAACCAATTATCTAGCAATAATATAGGAAAATTTTCAGAAACACCTCCAGGAAAATATTTTAGTGATGAATATTTTGCTAGCGATGAAGTTATTCCACCAACTGACCCAGCTATTACCCAAGGAGATCTTCGTAAAGTAAGAGGTTTAATTAATAAAAACATCGGAAAAGACCTTTTAGAAAAAATAAAACAAAAGGGCCAAATAGGACATTTTGAAATTTTGCGCACTTTAGGTAAAGGTGGAATGGGAGAGGTTTTGCTTGCTCGTGACCAAACCTTAAAACGCCCTGTTGCTATAAAACTCTTAAAAAGTCGTTATGCAAGCGATGAAGCCATCCGCCGCCGCTTTTTACGTGAAGCTCAAACAGCATCAATGCTTAATCACCCAAATATTGCAACTGTTTATGAAATTGGAGAAATAGAAGATATTCCTTATATGGTTATGGAATATGTTCATGGTAAAACCTTGACTGAATGTTTACGTATAAAACCTTTTTCTTTTAAGGAAGTTGCTAGCATTGGTTCTCAATCTGCTCTAGCTTTAGCTGAAGCTCATTCTTTTGGAATAATTCACCGGGATGTTAAATCTTCTAATATTTTGCTTAATGATCGTGGACAGGTAAAAATGCTAGATTTTGGACTAGCTAAACCAGGTATTTTTAGCGAAGTAAGAAATATAGAACAAAATAATTCTGACCCAAGATTTTCTAATTCCATTAGCAATATTACAGAGCCAGGGATTTTAATGGGTACTGTTACTTATATGTCACCAGAACAGGCTAGCGGAACTGAAAAAATAGACCCTCGTTCAGATATTTTCTCGCTAGGGATTGTACTTTATGAAATAACTACAGGAGTACTGCCTTTTGACGGTTCAACTTATTTTCAAATTATTGAAGCTATTACAAAATCTGAACCTAAACCTATTGCTCTTTTGCGCCAGGATACTCCAAAAGAGCTTATTTCTGTGATTATGCAGGCTTTATATAAGGATCCTCTATCAAGGTTTCAATCAGCCGAAGTTATGGCTAATCAATTAAATAGCTGTATTAAATAACAACGTTGTTATTAACTTTTTATTCTTAGGAGTTATAAATATTTATGATTAAAATAAAAATGATTGTGTTAGTTTTTTTCTTAGCCTTGATGCAAATAGCTTGTAGTTCGGGGCCTACAAATGAAGAAACCAAACTATTAGTTACCTCTGAGTTAAAGAAAGATTTTCCTACTGCTTGGGTAGTTGGAACAAAAGTAGAAGGCATAATAGGAAATATTGTTTCTAACACTATGAAAGCTACTAATATTGAAATTGAAAGCATCGAGATAAAACAACGAGGTAATTTTAATGAACAAGAAAAATATTGGCCCATTAAAGTACAAATAAAAGGCACTTTTCAAAGAGAATTTATAGGTAATAGAGCTAATGAAAAAGTAGTTTTTGATAAAGAAGCAGATTTTCGATTTTCCAAAGATGATTATGATAACTGGAAAATTTCATTAATAGAAAAATAAAACATAAGTAGCTATAAGCTTAAAGACTTATGTTTTAAGCTTATAGCTACTTATTGTTAACCTAAGCTTGTTTACCTTCAATTGCACAAAGCAGAATTGATGCTGCAATTCCAAGACGACGATCTAACCAGCCATTTGTATCAGGAGAAAAATCTAGGGTAATTTTAATTACAAAAGGATTAAAGTTTTGCTTAAATTCACAAACTAAAGCATTGTTTATTGTTCCTTTGTAAGTTTGTGGAATTAAATTAGTTACAAATCTTCTAACTAAACCAAGTAGTAAATTTTCTTCTTCAATTATTCCTATCTCTTGATCATTAGCATTAAGAATTGTCCATTTATCACGAACTAAAGAAGCAAAACCTTGGCGTTTTAATGCTCCTACTTTTTGATTATTAATGGTGTCATAAACATCATAAGTTGCAGAAAAATCTAGCATTTGTCTAGCTTTTATAGTTATAAGCTCTGTAGTCATATCTTCACCAGTGTAGATACGAATATCTTCTTTTAGCTTAAAAGCTTTTTGTTTAGAGTAAAACATTACTTGTCCACTAGAGTCAAAGATATGAAAAGCACTACCTAAAAAAGAAAAAATCTTTTTTCTTACTAAATATTGATTAAGACGAAAAGAGGGGTGAATAGATTGACCATTCATTATTGAAATCCTTTCAGGAGAAAAAGAAATTGTTAGGTAAAACTAATATTAATAACAAATGGTTTAACTTATGAAACAGACTGTAAACCATCCAAAATCAATAGTATAAAAAAGACCTACAAAATACAATTGGATATTTCTTTAATATCAAATTAGTAGCCTTTTTCTTGATTGATTTGTCCAATTAGCGGTTTACCTGCCCAGTAAAGATGAAAATTATTTACAAAACATTTAGTAATATCACTTGGTAGACTTGGGCCTCCAACATGAGGGGTAATTATACAATTAGGTAGTTTCCAAAATGGGTGTGAAAGTGACAAAGGTTCTTGATGAAAAACATCTAAAACCGCACCAGCAATGCGATTATGTTTTAGTGCTTCTATCAAAGCAGCATCATTAATTAATGCTCCGCGACCAACATTAATTAACCATGCATTAGGTTTCATATGCTGGAAAACTTCGTGTCCAAACATTTCTAAAGTCTGTTTTGTTGCAGGAAGAATTAACACCAGAAAATCTACACCTGCAACAAATAGCTTTAATTCATCAGGTGAAAACATCTCATCAATAAATTGATGTGGGCGACCATCGCTATTTAGCCCCCAGGTTTGCATACCAAAACTTTTGCCGATTCTAGCTATTTCTGCTCCAATATCTCCAACCCCTGCAATACCTAAACAATTTCCTGTAATTGGTTCTAATTGATGACGCTCCCATTTTTGCTCAAGTTGTGCAGCTAAATGCTCACGTAATTTAATTTTGCTGGCTAGAATATAACCAAAAACATACTCACAAATATATTGTCCAAAAACTCCCCAAGGCTTAGTAATTATTACATTTGAAGGTATGGCAGCAGGTAACAAATTTTCTACTCCTGCCCACATTGATTGGATCCATTTTAAGTTTTTGGCTAAAGCATAAATTTCTGCTGGCAAATGTACACCAAAAACGATTTCTGCATCTACAATAGCTTTTTTTGCTTCTTCTTTGGAACGGCAAACTATTAAATCTATTGGTAGTGAAGCTTGCCTAACTAGCTTTTCATACTCTTCAATTTCATTATCTCTAAGTGTATAAAGTAATACTTTGTGTGTACTCATAAATTTTACTTAAGGGAGAAAGTTTTTATTTAGGTAATGTCTTAAAACGAGCAAGTGCTTGTTTTTCTAGTTCTTCTCGGTGGTTTGGATGAGCAACATTTATTAAAGCCCTAGCACGTTCACGTAAATTTTTGCCATAAAGATAAGCAACTCCATATTCAGTTACTACATAGTGCATATGCGCTCTAGTGGTAACTACTCCAGCACCTTCTTTTAAGAAAGGAACAATACGAGATTCTCCTTTTTGTGTTGTTGATGGCAAGGCAATTATTGGTTTACCACCTTCAGAAAGTGAAGCACCTCGGATAAAATCCATTTGTCCACCAACACCAGAATAAAGTCTTGTTCCAATGGAATCTGCACAAACCTGGCCCGTAATATCAACTTCAATTGCACTATTAATTGCTGTAACTTTAGGATTACGACGAATTACAGCAGTATCATTAATATATTCAATATCTAGCATAGAAACTAGAGGATTATCATCAATAAAGTCATAAAGACGGCGAGTTCCCATTACAAAACCACTAATAATTTTACCTGGATGTACACGTTTACGTGAGCCTGTAATAACACCACGTTCAACCAAGTTAATCACACCATCAGAAAACATTTCTGTGTGAATACCAATATCTTTATGGTTACTAAGTGCTGACAAAACGGCATCTGGAATTGCTCCAATTCCTGTTTGCAAAGTCGCGCCGTCTTCAATAAGTTCTGCACAATTTTTGCCAATTGTGAGTTCGGTTTCTGTTAAATGATGTTGTGCTAGTTCTGGGATTTCCTCATCAACTGCTATAGCATAGCGAAGTTGGCTAATATGTATTAACCCATCGCCATGCGTTCGTGGCATATTAGAATTAACTTGAGCAATTACTGTTGTAGCTGTTTGAACCGCTGCACGAGCTACATCAACTGAAACACCAAGCGAACAATAACCGTGACGGTCGGGCGGTGAAACTTGGACTAGGGCAACATCTAGCGGCAGGATTTTTTTGCGAAATAGTCCTGGAACCTCACTAAGAAAAACAGGGATATAATCAGCTTCACCAGTTGCTACTGCTGCACGAACATTTCCACCTACAAAAAGCGCGTTAGTGTGAAAACTTTCTTTGTGTTTTATATAAGCAGCGTCTCCTTCTGTGTGCAAATGAACAATTTCAACACCTCGTAGTTCATTTGCTCTTGCTACTAGCGCATTTACTAGTATTTGTGGTGTGGCTACTGCTCCATGAATAAAAACTCTATTGAAAGATTTAATAGCAGAAACGGCTTCATCAGCCTTTACCCATTCCATAAATTTTTGCTCCTAAATTAAACACCAGATTTTTTTGCTAATTTTGCTTGGTTATTTTCAGTTGGTAATAATAATAGTTTATCTTGAGAAAATTCTAAGACTTTTTCTTTATCAAATAACATTGGGTGAAGTTCAGTTTTTAACCACATTTTTATCATATCATCATAATGTGGGCTAAAAGGTGAGCCGGATTGTCCAGTAGTATGACACATCCAAGAATTTTCTAAATTGCCAAGGTCAACAATTTGACGATAGGACACTGCCCAACCAGTTACTTCAAAACCCCCTTGAGCATTAGCTAGAGGAGGAAAAGCCATTTGTGCTGGAGTTTCTACATCACCCCCAATTGCATAAGGGCCACGATTAAAAAGCGGACGAAGTGCGCGGTTTGCTGTTCCAAAAGGATGCTCAAATCTAACTATATGAAGCTTTTTCCAAGTCCAAGCTTTAGGATTATTACCAAAGCGTTTAGCTAGTTGTGCTACTGCTTCTTCAAAACTTGCTTGTAGAAGTTCTGACCATTTTTGAGGTTTAGCTAGCTCAACTAACAAAGTCTGATCATCTTCTTCAATCATTTTTAATAAAATAGGGAGAAATCGACCTACAAAAGAATTAAGTTTTGATAAACTCCCTGATTCTGCGTAACCTAAATAAGCGCGTAAATCTTCAGCTAATAATCCGCCTAAAACCCTTTCTAGTAAGTTATGAAGGGTAGTCTGATAAAGACTTTGAGCAGTGCTTTCTGTTGTTGCTTCTCCTTGCCAATCATAAAATTCAAGGATTGCTTTTGATGCTATTGGGCTAAGATCTTCTATCTGAATATTTTCTAGCAGTAACTTAGCAAATTTTCTACCAGCAATAGTAGTAAAATCACCTTGTATTTGTCGGCAGTCTTCAACCGTTACTTGGTGGTTATCTATTAGTAGTTCTCTGATACGTTCAGCACGATAACCAGAAACAAAGTCACTACTTAAGTGATAAGGGTAATCATCACCTACAATTTTATTATTAGCTGTAATGATTAAACCTTCTGGAGGGTTATACATTGAAGGCATTTCTTGATAATCAACTATACCTTGCCAATCATTTTCACTTTCCCAACCTGGTATTGGAAGCGTTCCTGCACTAGGATGCTTTCTAATAGGAGGACAAGCAATTAATTGATAACCAATATTTCCTTGGGTGTCAGCATAAACCATATTAAATCCTGGTGCTGTCCAATTTTGGAAAGAAGCGCGGAATTCATCCCAATTTTTTGCACGATTAAGAGCTAAAAAGCTACCTAACAGATTGCTAGGCTGATAACCTGTCCATTTAAGCGAAAGTTTGTAGTTAAATTCTTCTTTTTTAGAGCTATGAATAGGCAAATCTGAAATTACTGGGCCGTGCTGAGTAACTAAAATTTCTTCTTGATGGTTAAGTTCATCTTTAATTGCAATGTCTATTTTGATAGTTTCAGCCTCTCGCCATAGTCCTGAGCGTAAATAATGATTTGGTTGGTCGGGCAAGAATTTTTCTATAAATAAGTCTTGTAAATCAGTCATTGCCGCAGTTGCACCCCAAGCAATATGGTTATTATGTCCAATTGCAATAGTTGGCGCACCAGGTAAAGTTGCCCCAATTGCTTTAAGTGTTGGGCAATCTAGGTGCATTTCATACCATAAACCAGGTATTTGCAAAGGTAGATGAGGATCATTTGCTAGTAGTGGTTTACCGTTAGCAGTCCGACTACCACTAATTACCCAATTATTAGATCCGCCACCTTCACTTAACATTGGCATTAGCAAATTTTCTGCGTAACTATTAACTATTTTTTCTGCTACACCTTGATAGTCTGCACCAGGTGGAGTAATAAGAGGATGTCCTTTAGGGTAAATAGGTTCCAGCTTACTAGCTAACCTAACACCTAAACGTTTTAATATCTTGGCGCGGGTAAGCTCTAAGTCATAGTTTGAAGAAAGTGACCAAGCAAAAGTTTTTATCCAAGCCAGGGTGTCAAGAGGTCGCCAAGGTTCTGGCTTGTGACGCAAAAAAGAAAATTCAATAGGCAATTTATTTTCTTGAAGAAAAGCATTAACTCCAGCACTGTAAGCTTCTAATAAACTTGCAGATTCTTTGTCTAATGCTGTAAGGTCAACGCTAGCAGCACGGTTAATGCCAACACGATGAATAAAGCGGTCAATTTCTAGAGTTTTACGGCCAAAAATCGCGGCTGTTTGTCCTAGTCCAATTCGTCGGTGAAGTTCCATTTGCCAAAAACGGTCTTGAGCTTGAACAAAACCTTGTGCATAAAATAAATCATGCTCATTTTGTGCGTAAATATGCGGTACTCCCCACATATCACGCCAAACTTCTACTAAGGAATTTAACCCAGCTAGCTTAAAACCTCCTGTTGTTTGAGGTTTATAACGTGCCGCAGTTTTACGCCAGGCATAAGCACCACCTAACCCAACACCAGCCAATAAGCCTATTCCTAACCAAAATAAGCCACGGGATTTGCTTTTATCATCTTTTGCCATATAATTTTTTTGCTCCAGATTGCTAAGTAGCAGTAGGTAGAGAGCAAAAAGAATAAAAGATTCTTACAAATTTCTCAAATCCTTTTAGGTTTTTTCTCTAATAAATCAAAACAAATATGGACAAATCTATAGCAATAGAATTAATTGATGTTGGTTATTGTATTAATGATAATCAATGGCTAGTCAAAGACTTAAGCTTAAAAGTAGCTATTGGAGAAACTTTAGTTTTACTAGGACAAAGTGGCTCAGGTAAAACAACTACACTTAAATTAATTAATCAATTAAGAAAAGCTAGCTGTGGCGAAGTTTTTATTTTAGGAAAAAATATTAATCAGTGGGATATAACAAAACTGCGTCGTCAAATTGGCTATGTTATTCAAGAAGGAGGACTTTTTCCACACTACACAGTAGAAAAAAATATTTCTTTGCTACTAGAACTAGCTGCTTGGTCAAAAGCTGACATTAAAAACCGTGTTCAAGAATTAATGGAGTTAATAGGTTTATCTTACCAAGAATTTGCTAACCGCTACCCTCATCAACTTTCTGGCGGACAACGGCAACGCATCGGTGTTGCCAGGGCTTTAGCACTTGACCCACCAATTATTTTACTAGATGAACCTTTTGGAGCATTAGACCCAATTATTAAAAACCAATTACAAAATGAATTTGCTAGCTGGCAACAACGCTTAAATAAAACTGCTATTTTAGTTACTCATGACATCCAAGAAGCTTTTAAGCTAGCTGATAAAATTGGGTTAATGGTTGATGGCAAATTAGTAGAATTTAGCACAAAAAAAGAATTTCTTAACTCACAACATACAGAAGCTAAAGCATTTATGGAATGTTTGAATGAATAGAAATTTTACTTTTTATCTAACCAATTTTTAAGATCTTCTTCTGAATTAAAATCAAAAAGTGCTTCTCCTAGATTTTCTAATTCTACAAAATCAAGCTCTTTGATTTTATTTTTTATAGATTCATCAACTTGACCTATTTTTTTGTTTATTAGTTTTAAAACCATGTTCATTTCTTGTTGTAAGCCTTGTTGTAAGCCTTGTTGTAAGCCTTGTTGTAAGCCTTGTTGTAAGCCTTGTTCAATACCACGACGTTCAATATGAGTAATATAAGGCATGGAAATACTCCTTTCATATTCTTCTAACTCGTTGTCTAATTGATTATTTAAGTCTTCAGGTAAAACAATTAACCAATCTAAAAAGCGAAATAGTTCTAATACATCTTTTTTTTCATAACCACGTTCATAAAGTTTTCTTATCAAATACCACTTAGCTTTATATTTTTCTTGGTCATTTGATTTTGCCTCCATTAATTTGAGATGAGCCATAACTATTATAGAAAAAGGGTTATGATTTTGCTCTAACTCTTGCCATTTTTCTTTGTAATTTAGCAATTTTACTGTGGAAAACTTCCAACTTAGTTTTGAGCCTAAAAGCTCATAATTAAATTCACTTGGTTTCCAATCAGGATTTTCATCTAAAAAGATTACAAATGTTGCTACTTTCTTTTTATATTTATCAAATAATCTGTATTGATAAATATACATCCTTTCGTTAAATTTATCTTCCCATTGGCCTTGTGCTTCTGTATGTAATAATACCCACATTTCTATATTATTCTTAAGCCATACTTTAGTTAATTTATCTACATATCCACGTTTGCTTTTTGAATCTCTAACAACTTTTTGTAATTCTTTGTCTAGAGTTTCATAACCTCTTGACCAATCTATTTCTTGGGCTATTTGTGGAAAGAAAAACTCCATAAATTCTTTAAAATACTTGTCTAGTATTTCTTTCCAAGGGCTATCTTGATCTAATCGGTCTTTGTCTTCTATTTGTGTCATTTTTGTAAGTTTTAGTATTAATCACTTATTTTTCAATGAGTTATAAAGGAAAATATATTAGCATAGTCAAAATCTTTGACACAATAGATGTTTTTAATTTTTTAGCCTCTTTCTTCTAAAATAAAAATTGCTGGGTAAATGACGGCTAAAGGTTGTGTAGCTAAAAGCTTTGTTACATAATTGCAAGAAATCTAATCAAAATCTGTTAGTAATTCTAAATAGTGAACTTATAGTAATGGTTAAGATAATTAGGTTATTCTTCCAGCAAAGTTGGCGCAAAAAGCTAGTCATTATTTCAACCTTTTTATTAATAGGGATAGCTTTATTAGTTGTTGGAATTGGTTTATATGTTCGTAGCGATAATTTTAATCGATTTGTTATTGCCCAAATCCAAGCTAACGCACCGCTTTATGGACTGCGAGCAGAAATCGGAGGCTTTGGTTTTAGTTTAAGAGAAGGTCAAGCAAATCTAAAAAAAATCAAGATATTTAATGGGAAAACAGACCAATTGCTTGTTGAAGTTGACCAAGTTAACCTAGTTGCTAAAGTTATTGACCCTTACGCGCTTCAATTAAAGCGTAAAGTTGTGCTGGAAACTCTGGATTTATCAGGAGTAAATCTATTTGTAGAGCTAAAAAGCGATGGCAGTTCTAATTTTAGTGACTTAAAAACACCTCCAAGCAGTAATGAACCAAGTGCTATTGAACTTGATTATTCAAAATTAATTGCAACTATAACTAATAGTGATATTAGCTTAAAAGATCCAACTAATAATTTATCTATTGAGTTAAAATCTTTAGACTTAACTGCTAAATTAAAAGGAGTTAGTCAAACTGACTTGGCTTTATCAATAAAAGGTGGAAGTGCTGTCTATCAAGATTACAACACTAACATTGAATCTATTAACTTTAAGGCTGAAGTAGACGAAAAAGGTTTAAGGCTTGCTCCAAGTGAAATTATTACTGGATTAGGTAGCTTAAAATTAAATGGTCAACTAGATAATTGGAAAAAATTACAGCATCAAATAAACATAGCTTTAGAAACAAAATCCTTAAAAATTCCTAATCTCGAACTAGCAGGTAAATTTGATGGTCAACTTGCTGGAAATAGTGATGTTAGCCGTTTAACAGGTCAACTTACAGCTAGCGAAATTCTAGTGCCAAAAACCAAGCTTATAGGGGTAACAATAGATAATATAGAGCTTGTTACAGCACCAGAACTTGAGTTAAAAACAGGTCAAATAAAAACACAAACTGTTAATTCTAATCCGCTTATAGCTAATTCAGTCATAGTTCCAAGTGTAATCGTCAAGCTTTTACCTAACAACATTTCTCTTAACCTGCCTCAATTATTAGTAGGCTCATTAGCAATTCCTAAAGGCCAATTAAGAGATATTAAATTAACAGAAGTAGACTTAAATATTGTTCAAGACCAAATTACAACTAAGGTTAGACAAACTAATGTAAGTAATCTAAGTGTTGATAAAGCAAGACTTAGTGGTATTAAACTCAATAACACTGTTGCAACTGTCCAAAATGATAAATATCAAATAACTTCAGATTTATTTTTAGCTAATGGTCAAGCTGAAAAGATAGAAATCGGTCAAACTACTGGAAAACTTGGACTTAACAATGAAAAGGCTACTTTATCAAATCTAAAAACTAAATTATTAGGTGGAGAGGCAGACATAGAGCTAGAACTAGCTTTAATTAACAATGACAAATCGACTCTACAAACAAAATTCCGACAAATTGATACTGTTGAACTAGTTAAATTAGGTAAAGAAGGTCAAGGACTTCCTGTTAATGGGCTAATTTCTGGTGATGCAAATTTAAGTTGGCCCGGAACAAATTTCTTAAAAGTAACAGGTGAACTTAAAGCTATTGCTGAAGGGCAAGCTTCTAAAGATCTAAATCAATTACCTTTAACTGCAAATCTACAAGTATTAGCCAACCAAGGAAATTTAACAATTAAACCTTTAATAGCAAAATTAGGAGAAATCAATTTAACTGCTCAAGTGGAATTTTCACCACAAAATAATTTATTAAAAGCTGAATATAAAATTGATACAAAAAGAAGTGAAGAATTACTTGATTTAGCTAAAAACTTAAAACTGCTTGACCAAACTCTTTTAGACCTTAAACCAAATTTAACAGGTGATTTACAAACTATAGGTCAAATTAATGGACAATTAGATAAATTAAATATTGAGTCTGATATTAAGATTGCACGATTAGGATTTCAGGAAAATAAATTTAAGGATTTAAACGGGAAACTAAAATTAAATCCTGATGAAATTAGTTTTGTTATTGATAAACTTTTTGATAGTCAAGGCGGCTCTATGCAGCTTGATTTTCAACAAAAAGTTAATGACAAAAACAGCGGTCAAGTAAAAGCAAACTTTGCAAATTTCTATGTGCAATTTTATCAACCTAACACAACCCAAGAACTATTTGCAGGTCAAATTAATGGCAGAGTTGAACTTAGCCAACTAGCTGAGAAACCTTCAGGGATTGCTGAGTTAAACTTAAAAAATAGCCGTCTAGCCACTCAGCCAACAGAATCCGTTGACATTCAAATTAACTTAGCTAACCAAATTGCTAAAATTAATAACTTATCTTTAAAACTCTCAGCAGGTGTAATTAATACTCAAGGCTCCGTAAATCTGCAAACTAATGACTTTCAACTAGTAAGCCAAACTTCTCAGCTAGATTTATCTAAACTAAATATTGAGAACCCTTTACAGGGAAAAGTTAATGCTATAGTTTCATTAAATGGCAATACTAAAAATCTAAGCCAATTAAAATTAGACTTACAGGCTGAGTCCGATAACTTAAGAACTGTAGATACTCAGTTAGGTCGTCTTTCCATACAAGCTTGGTCTGATAATCAAGGTCGTATTCGTTCTGAAATTACTTCCTATTTAATTGCTAGTCAACCTCAAAAAATCTTTATATCACTTACACTTAATGAAACAGGCTATCCATTAGAAATAGAGAGCGAGTTAAATAAATTAGATGTTGCTTTGCTTTTAGCTGCTATTCAACCTCAAGCTGCAAAAAATGATGCAATTCATAGCAATATAACAGGTAAATTAAGCCTTAGAGGTAAAGTACTTAATGATAAAAATGAATTTAATTTAGCTAACTTTGAAGGGGGATTAAATCTTAGCAATGCTAGTTTTAAGCTTGCTGAGCAAATGCTTAATATTGAAACACCAACAAATATTGATTTTGAAGCAGGGAAATTATGTTTAGACCGACTTAGAATTTTTAGCGGTAACTCAGATTTTAATATTGCCGGACAACTAGCTTTGATGGATAAAAACAATTTGGACTTTACTGCAAAAGGAACTATTAACTTAAAAGATTTCAATAGTTTAGTGCCAGATACCTTATTAAATGGATCAATTCTTTTAGATGCTAAATTAACAGGTACACCAGAAAAACCCCAGCTTATTGGACAAATGATGTTAAATAAAATAGGTTTATCACGGGACGATTTACCTATTCAATTTACTAGCGGAAATGGATTAGTTGTTTTTGGTAGCGAACGAATATTGTTAGATAATTTTTCCATTAAAGCTAATGATGGTCAAGTTAGTGCAAAAGGACGAGTTGATTTAGCAGCTTTTCAAGCAAATAAATTTCAAGCAGATCTAGTTATTGACAATGTAAATTTAATTTACCAAGGTGCTGCTTTAACTGTTGGCGGAGATTTAGCCCTCAGCGGTACACCAAAAGACCAATTAATAAAAGGTGATATTAGAGTTTTGGAAGCCTCTTACTTAAAACCTTTTGACACTAACACTTTTAACACCAAAATTAATAGTGCTGATGAAGGAATAGGAGCTAAAAGCTTATTCTCACCTCGTTTAAGTATTAACATCGACGCAGATAGTTCTATTGTGGTGCAAAATCCTCAAATAAATACAGTTGCTTCAGCTACTTTAAGTTTAACTGGCAAACTAGATAACCCTAATTTAGTTGGAAGAATTAATTTAGAAGGCGGATCAGTAACTTTTCGTAAAGAAAGATATGATATAACTGAAGGAATTTTGGATTTGCCAGGCGGGGTTTTACTTCCAAATGTAAATTTATTGGCAGAAGGCGAAGTTAACACTTATCGCGTTTTTATTCGGTTTAGTGGCCCAATTGATCAAATAGATTTAGAGCTAGAATCTGAACCAACTTTAACCCGAACGGAAATCCTAACTTTAATTACTACAGGCCGACCAGATGCAACAGGTGGAGAACAACAAGACCTAGCTACTACAGGTCTTAATACTGGTGCAAATCTGCTAGCTCAAGAATTTATTTCTAAGCCTTTTGGACGTAAAGCAGAGCAATTATTAGGGTTAAACCAATTTCAAATTGACCCAATTATTCGAGCTAATGAAAACCCTTCAGCACGTTTAACTTTAGGTAGACAAATTATTCCTAAACTTTCTTTTACTTATTCAACAAGTCTTGCTAGCAGTAATGACCAAGCCATAATTTTAGAATATAACTTATCAAATAGGTTTTCTTCTCTATTTTCTTTTACACAAGGAGGTAATTCTACTAGAGGAAATACTAGTGATAGTGATTTGTCTTTTGAAATTCGTGGACGTGAACGTTTTAGTCTTGGGGGAAAAGGACAAGTAGAAAAAACTACTAATTTAGGAATAATTAGCTTTAAGCCTTTGCTGATAGCAACAGCAGAAGTAATAGTTGATAAACCTGAAGGAATAAAAATAAGTGATGATACTTTACAAGATTTATTACCCATTCAACGTCAACCATTTAGCGTTCCTCTAGCAAAAGCTGGACAGGAAAACTTAACTAACTATTTACAAGAACAAGGCTACTTTTTTGCTAAAGTTAACACTAGCTGTGATCCAGTAGATTGCCAAGGGCCAGGTCTTAAAGTTAAATATGAAATAGTACCTGGGGAACGTTATGAAATCCGCAAAATTACTTTATCTGGTACAAATTTAATTGATTCTGGCTCTGTCATTGGTCAGCTACAAACTAAGGAAAAAAACTTTTTTGGTAAAGTACCTATTTTTAAGAGTTTACCTTTAATAGGCGGCCTAGCTTATGGTGTTACTAGTAATGAACGACTTCGCCAAGATAGCGAATTTATCCGACAACAATTAATTGATTTAGGTTATCGTCAAGCACGAGTTTCTTATAACTATAAAATAGAAGAAGATGGACGAGGCATAGACATTAATTTTACTGCTGAAGAAGGATCCTTAAACCGTATTGGCGAAATTCTTTTACAAGGGACGGCAGCTTTTGAAAAAGCTGAACTAGGCCAATCTATTTCTTTAAGAGTAGGTGAGCCTTTTACCCCTAATCGCCCACGTGAAGTAGCTAGAGAACTTCAAGACTACTATGCTCAACGTGGCTATTTAGATACAACTGTTGAAGTTGAACTAGAACAACTATCAAATAATGATATTCGTTTAATTTATCAAGTTAATGAAGGTGAGCCAGCCAAAGTTGCAGAAGTTATTATTCAGGGTACATTAAGGGCTAATGAAGGGCCTATTCGTAGATTTATTGACTTAAAACCAGGCGATTTAATTACTAATAAAAAACTTCAAAAGCTAAGAAAAGACCTTTACGCTACTGGAAACTTCCGAGAAATTCAGATTACTTTAGAACCTCTAGCGTCTGAGCCTTCTTTAAGACGTGTTTTACTAAAATTAACTGAAGCAAAACCACTACTTTTAATCTATGGTTTTGGTTTTTCTACTGATGATGGCCCACGAGGTTCAATAGAATTAAGCAATACAGACTTTTTTAATAAAGTGACTACTAGCGCGATACGACTGCGTTTAAGTAAACGGGAACAGCGCGTCCAACTGCAATTTACGGATTTACGCCCATTTGGTAGTCGTTGGGCTACTACGGCTTCTTTACTTTATAACCGAGTTTCGCCTTTAGGAGGCTCTAGTCAACAAATTAGCAATGTTGATCAAGTAGGACTAAACGAAAATACTAATATAGGTTTAAGTCGTTTTGCTAGCTTTGTTCAAGCTGAGCGACGTTTTACAGATAAATTATCTTTTCGAGTCCGCTATAACTTTGAATTAGCTAAGTTAATTAATTTAGAAGATGCTCAATTTAGTGCATTTACAGAAACTTCTCGTATTACTCGTTTAGCAATTCTTACAACAGGTGCATCCTATGACACGCGGGATAATCCAATTAATCCAACTCGTGGAAATTTATTTAGCATAGACTATTCTTTAGCTACTCGTATACTTGGAGGAAATGAATCATTTAATAAAATTAACACTAGTTACCAGTATTTTAATACTTTAGAAAATTCTCCTGTAAAGTTCTTAAATAGTTCTATTCTAGCGTTTTCTTCTCGAATTGGACTAGCTGCACCTTTCCAAATTCGTTCCCGCCGGGATGATGGCGTTATTACTGATTCTGATACGTTACTACCTTTTAGCGAACGTTTTCGCAGTGGAGGTTCTACTACATTAAGAGGCTTTTTATTTGAAACTGCTGGCCCACAAGCAATTTCTGAAGTAGGCAATGCACCTGCTCAATTAATACCTTTAGGCGGTAATGCCTTAGCAGTGTTTAATTTAGAACTTCGTTATCCTCTAACTGACCGGTTACAATTAGTACCTTTTTATGATTTGGGGAATGTTTTTTCTCGTGTTCGTGATATTGATTTTAAGAGAATGGCTAATACTGTAGGTGTAGGTTTAAGGTTTAATACTCCAATAGGCCCAATAGGTGTTGATTATGGTTATTTGCTTGATCCTCAAACTTTTGTTACTCCAAATGGCGGAGTTCTAAAACAACGTCGCGGTGTGCTACACATTAAATTTGGACAATCTTTCTAAGAATTAAAGGAAAATTGTCAATTAAACCTTCTAAAAAGGGTAGCACCCATTAAATCGAGGCAAGTGGATAGGGTGCTCGGAAAACCAGTCATTGGGTTCCGAAAAAATCGGTCACTTTAGATCAAGGTTAAAATACTAATCTATTAAACAACAGTCAATAGATAAGGGATTTAGAAAAAATAAAATCTCCCAGAATCAAAAAGAAAAATAAGGAATGTCAACAAACCAACGCTCAAGACAAGGAAAACTAACAAATTTAGTTTCTAAAGATTTCATAGCAGGCTTAGGACTTTTAATAGAACCAACCATTCCAATGATTCTCCAAAACGCCAAAACAGCGTTCTATGGGATTATATTTGCTATGGTAAGGGGGATAATAAGCAAGAGAAACGGATATACTTGATTTAGCAACAAACTCAACCATACAGTTTATAAACTGTGTACGGTGGCTCTGGTTTTCAGGCCCATTATAAGGTATCAACAATAAAATCGCTGGTAAGAGTAAATGGTGTCAACAATCACATAGAATGTAGCCATTTTGGATCATGAAAAGTGAGCCA
>CAZBMZ010000048.1:0-28771 GCA_964492845.1 uncultured Clostridia bacterium | reverse complement strand
TGGTAGAACTGTTGGGGCTGGTACTATCTCTGAAATTATTGAGTAGTTTTTCTTTATGCTGAATGTGGAAGATTTTAGGTAGGTAAAAACTTATGCCAAGAGATAATATTATTTTACAGTGTGGTGATTGCAAAAACCGTAACTACACTACAACCAAAAACAAAAAGAAAACTACAGGTCGTTTAGAATTTTCTAAATTCTGTCGTTTTTGCCGTAAACATACAGCACATAAAGAGACAAAATAAACTCTTTAGTTTAAGAATCACTAGGGGTGTAGCTCAATTGGCAGAGTGGCGGTCTCCAAAACCGTAGGCTGTGGGTTCGATCCCCTCCACCCCTGCTACTATTTAGGTTTTTCTAAACTTAAATAGTAAAACTATAAGAGGATTTAAACAATGAGTGAAGTGACAGAAGTCACCAGTCCAAAACCAGAACCTTCTGGTAAAGTGGAACAAGTTAAGCAGTTTTATACAGATGTACAAACTGAACTAAAAAAAGTTTCTTGGCCGTCACGTCAAGAAGTTTATAACACTACAGTAATAGTATTAATAGCTGTGTTCTTTTTTGGGTTTTTCTTGTGGGGATCAGACTATATTATAAGTTTAGTCTTCAAATTTTTAACAGATCTCTTAACGTAAGGTAAAATACCTGCCATTTCCATCCTAAGCAAAAGATAAACAGCGATTGTAAAAATGATAGAGTGGTAAATAATGCCAAAAAAATGGTTTATTATTCATACATATTCTGGATTTGAAAGAAAAGTCAAAGAAAGCCTTGATAACCGAATTAAGGCTTACACAATGGATGATGAGATAGCCCAGGTTCTCGTCCCAGAAGAAACCGTTGTGGAAATGCGCGGTAATAAAAAAGTAGAGACAAAAAGACTGATTTTTCCAGGATATGTTTTAGTAGAAATAGAATGTGATGAAAAAGGAGAAATGTCAGATAAGGCCTGGCATACAGTCAAAAGCACTCCTAAAGTAACAAGTTTTGTGGGTGGACAAAAACCAACACCACTTACTGAACAAGAAGTAGACCAAATAGTTCATCATGTTACTGAAGCAGCAGAAAAACCCAAACCAAAATTTACTTTTAGTTCTGGTGAAACAGTTCGTATTATAGACGGGCCATTTACTAGTTTTACTGGAATTGTTGAGGAAGTAAACGGAGATAAAAATACTCTAAAAGTTATGGTTACCATTTTTGGGCGTGCTACTCCAGTAGAATTAGATTTTCTTCAAGTAGAAAAACATACATTTACAGAAGAATAATATAAGATAAATCGCCTTAAGCTTTAGTTTTATGATGATTTATAACTTTTAGTTATAAAAATTTTGAGGAAAATATGAAAAAAATTACCGCTTATGTGAAATTGCAGGTTCCATCAGGAAAAGCTAATCCAGCACCTCCCATTGGCCCGGCTCTTGGTCAGCATGGTGTAAACATCATGGAGTTTTGTAAGCAATTTAATGCTAAAACTGCTCAAATGGGTGATATTAATATTCCTGTTGTAATCACTATTTACTCTGATCGATCTTTTACTTTTATAACAAAAACACCTCCAGCCGCAGACCTAATTAAGAAAACACTTGGTTTATCTAAAGGTTCTGCAAAACCAAATCGTGACAAAGTAGGACAAATTTCTCGTAGTCAAATAAAAGAAATTGCTGAAACAAAATTACCTGACCTTAACTGTACAGATGTTAATTCTGCAATGCGAACAATAGAAGGTACAGCAAAAAGTTTAGGTTTAGAGATAGTAGACTAAATGTAGTAAGCCAGGTGGCTTATGAATGTCGGTGAGGGAGGTAAAAAGCTATTACCGTATTTACCTCACTTTAAGGAGTAAAATGTCAAAAGACGGAAAAAAGTATAAACAAGCTCTTACTCAAATTGATGTGCAAAAAGCTTATGCTTTAGCAGAAGGTTTGTCCTTAGCTAAAAAGATTGCTTTTGCAAAATTTGATGAGACTCTTGAAGTTACTATGGTTCTAGGGGTTGACCCTCGCAAAGCAGATCAAATGGTAAGAGGAACAGTTGTACTTCCTCATGGCCTTGGTAAGTCAAAAAAAGTCTGTGTTATTGCTAGTGGGGATAAACAAAAAGAAGCTAGAGACGCAGGTGCTGATGTGGTTGGCGGAGAAGAATTAGTTGCCAAAATTAAAGAAGGTTGGCTAGATTTTGATGCCGTTATTGCTACTCCAGATGTAATGAAAGTAGTTGGTACTTTAGGAAAAATACTTGGCCCTAGAGGGCTAATGCCAAATCCTAAAACAGGAACAGTTACTTTTGATGTGACTAAAGCTATTACAGAAACAAAAGCTGGTAAAGTAGAATTTCGTGTAGATAAAACAGGTGTAATACATGTTCCTGTAGGCAAAGTTTCGTTTGTAGAAGAAAAAATCTATGAAAATGCTAAAGTCTTAGTAGATGCTGTAGTAAAGGCTAAACCACAAACAAGTAAAGGCCGATATGTAAAAGGTGTTTATGTTGGTACTACAATGGGCCCAGGCATAAAAATTGATAGTAGCGGTTTATAGTTACAGTTAGGAGATTTTTCAATGGATAAAAAAGGTAAACAAGAAGAATTAGATATTCTAAAAGCAGATTTTAATAAAGCTAATAATGTTTTTTTGGTGAACTTCCAAGGACTAACTGTAGCTAACGACACAGTTTTACGTAGTGAAATGCGTAAAAACAATGTTAAATACAAAGTTGTTAAAAACACCTTAGCCCAAAAAGCAGCTGTTGGAACTGCAATGGATGCACTAAATAAAAACTTTACCGGGCCAACAGCAATAGCAGTTTTTGACGATCCTGTTACATTAGCAAAACTTGTTTCAAAGTTTGCTAAAGACTATTCCCAGTTTAGTTTTAAGGCTGGTATTGTAGAGGGTCGTGCTATTGATGTTAAAGATTTAGAAGCTTTAGTAAATATGCCTTCTAAAGAACAATTACTCTCAAAACTTATGTTTTTAATTAACTCTGGAGCACAGCGAATTGCTAGTGCTACTTCTGGAGTAGCTCGTAATTTGGCTGTGGTGATGGGCCAGATTCGTGATCAAAAGGAATCTCAATAAAATTAAATTAATTTATATCCGAGTCTGGCTTTAACTAATAAAAATTTGCCTGACCGGTTTCCAAGGAGGATTTTTATTCATGGCGTCAGAAAAATTGCAAGGAATTTTAGATCAAGTTAAAAGTTTAACCCTTTTAGAAGCTGCTGAATTAGTCAAAATGATGGAAGAAGCTTTTGGTGTTTCAGCCGCTGCTGCTGCTGTTGCCGTTGCTCCTGCTGCTGTTGAGGCTGCTCCTGTAGTTGAAGAAAAGACAGAATTTGATGTAGTTTTAGCTAGCATTGGTGCAAATAAAATCAATGTTATCAAAGTAGTACGTGAAATTACCTCTTTAGGCTTAAAAGAAGCTAAAGATTTAGTTGAAGCTGCTCCTAAAGCTGTTAAAGAAGCTGTTTCTAAAGATGAGGCAGAAGCTATTAAAAAGAAACTAGCAGATGCTGGGGCAACAGTTGAGATTAAGTAGTTTATTTTAGTCAGTGGTAGTAAATCACTGGCTAAAATCTAATAACTTTTCTAATGTAGTAAAAGTTACTTTAGCTAGTAAAAATTTTTTCCTTATTTAGCTTAAAATTTTTAAGTACATTAAAACTGCTACACAGGCAAATTTTGTATATTCTTAATAACTTTTACGAAAAAACGTTTCTAGCAAAGCGAAGAGCCTAACTAAATAAATTTAGTTGCGCTCTTCGCCTTTGTGTCTAAATATACTAGTTATTATACTTAATGAAATGTTTTATCTATCGTTTGGTAAACAGAAAAAAACCTATAAAGTGCAAGCTACACATATCTTCTCGCATCTCAGAATCTTAACTGCAAAGGAACATTTTCAAGAAGTTGAGCTAAAGAAATTTGGCATAAACTTTTTTGAGATACGTTTGGCTAATTAATGCCTCACGAAAGGAATGCATATGTCATCTCAAATGCAAGTAAATGGTGCCAGGGGACGTTCCCGGCATGATTTTTCTAAAATTAATACTACAGTACGAATCCCGAATCTAATTGAAATTCAGCGAGAGTCTTATAATAGATTTTTACAAATGGATTTACTTCCAGAAGAACGCGAAAATGCAGGACTACAAGCAGTTTTTCGTTCAGTATTTCCTATTAGTGATTTTCGAGATACTTCACAATTAGATTTTGTTGATTACTCTATTGGGGAATGGAAATGTAAATGTGGACGTCAAGAAGGTCTTTATCACCTACGTTCTAATTGTCGTAGTTGTGGTTCTACAATTAGAGTTAATCCCCTTTCTTCAGAGGACGTGCTTTGTCGTAGTTGCGGTAGTTTTAATAAAAACATAATTAAATTATGTGATAACTGTGGTGAACCTATTGGACTAAAACACAAATATGATGTTCAAGAATGCCAAGAAAGAGGCATGACCTATGCTGTTCCTCTAAAAGTAAAGATTCGTTTAACGGTTTGGGATAAAGACGAATCTATGGGTTATAAAGCCATTAGAGATATAAAAGAAGAGGAAGTTTATTTTGGCGATATTCCTTTGATGACTGACAATGGCACTTTTATTATTAATGGAACAGAAAGAGTAATTGTTAGCCAATTGCATCGTAGTCCAGGTGTATTTTTTGAGAAAAACCCAGCTTTTTTAGCCAAAGTAATTCCTTATCGCGGTTCCTGGGTAGAATTTGAGTATGATGCTAAAAATCTACTTTATGTACGTATTGACCGTAAGCGTAAGTTTTTAGCCACCATCTTTTTACGTGCATTAGGGTTGATTCAATCTTTAGAAATCAACAAGTGGAGAAGGAACGAAATTTCAGACAATGAAATTGAGGAAACAATAAAGCATTCTAGTTATTCAGATGGTGATACTCTTAGGATTTTTTATGAAACAAATAAAATTTATATCCGAGAAGGTAGGCTAATGTTAGCTGTTTCTCCTGCTATTTTGGATATGAAAGTTTCTACAGCAATAACAAATCCAAGTACTGGAGAAACTATTATAAAAGCAGGCCGCAAGATTTCTGCTATTGCTTATGAAAACTTGCAAAAAGCTAGTGTAACGGAAATTCCTGTAGATATTTTAGATTTAGAAGGTGCTTTTGTTGTTGATGATATTATCAACACAGAAACAGGTGAATTTATTGTTGAAAGCAATCAAGAGTTAAATGCGCGGGATTGCGCTAGAGTTATTGAATCTGGAATAGGCGAGTTTGATATATTCTTTCCTGAAAGAGATGAAGTTGGTGGAGTAATTAGCCAAACTTTAAGAAAAGATACTGTAAAAACACCTAGAGATGCGTTGCTTGAAATCTACCGTAAAATGAGACCAGGCGATCCTCCAACAATTGCAACAGCTTGGAATTTATTTTATGGAATGTTTTTTGATGAGCGAAAATTTGATTTTTCTCGTGTTGGTCGTCTAAAGTTCAACATTAAAATGGGTTATGAGCAATATAGCGACTTAGACGCTCAAATCCTTTCACCTAAAGACTTTTTTGATGTAATTCGTTATGTCCTAAAACTTAAACGTAATATAGGCGAGGCTGATGATATAGATCACTTAGGTAATCGTCGGGTTCGCGCTGTAGGGGAACTGCTAGAAAATCAATTTCGCGTTGGTTTGGTAAGAATGGAAAGAGCAATAAAAGAAAAAATGTCCATTCACCAAGAAATGCAAACAGCTATGCCTAGGGATTTAATCAATGCTAAACCTGTTACAGCGGCTGTAAGAGAATTTTTTGGCTCTAGCCAACTTTCTCAATTTATGGATCAAACAAATCCACTTTCTGAAATTACCCATAAACGTAGACTTTCAGCACTTGGCCCAGGTGGTCTTTCACGTGAACGGGCAGGGTTTGAAGTTCGGGACGTACACCCTACTCACTATGGCCGAATTTGTCCTATTGAAACCCCTGAAGGGCCAAACATTGGATTAATTTCTTCTCTTTCCTGTTATGCACGAATTAACCAATTTGGTTTTATAGAGTCTCCTTATCGTAAAGTATTAAATGCTCAAGTAATTGATTATGTAAGAATTACTAATAGTGGAGATTCTGATTTCCGAATAGGCGATCATGTTTCTAAAACTGATGTTGAGGCAAACAATAAAACTATTGCTCCAAACAACGGTAAATTAATAGAGTATGAAACATATCCATTTTATTTATCTGCTTGGGAAGAAGATGAGCATACTATTGGACAAGCTAATATTGAATTAGATGAAGGAATGAATATTGTTTCTGAGCGTGTTGCTGCCCGTAAAGCAGGTGATTTTACTCTTACTCACAGAGATGATATTGACTATATAGACGTTTCTCCAAAACAATTAGTCTCCGTTGCTGCTTCGTTAATTCCTTTCTTAGAAAATGATGACGCTAACCGTGCTTTGATGGGTTCAAACATGCAACGTCAAGCAGTACCATTACTAAGGGCAGAAGCTCCTTTTGTTGGTACAGGGATGGAAAAAGTTACTGCTCAAGATAGCGGTGCTGTAGTTGTAGCTAGACGTGATGGAATTGTAGATAGTGTTGACTCAGAAAGAATTATTATCCGTGTTGATCATCAACAAGATGGCAGTTTGTCACGTGAAGTTACAGCCGATATTTACCAGTTAGTTAAATTTAAGCGTTCTAACCAAAATACTTGTATTAACCAAAAACCTATTGTTTTTGTAGGTCAACATGTCCATAAAGGCGAAGTAATTGCTGACGGGCCTTGTACAGATGGCGGAGAGCTAGCACTAGGACGAAATGTTTTAGTTTCCTTTATGCCTTGGCGCGGCTATAACTTTGAAGATGCTATTTTGGTGTCAGAAAAGTTAGTTAGAGAAGATTCTTATACTTCTATACACATTGAAGAATTAGAAATAGAAGCACGTGATACTAAACTTGGGCCAGAAGAAATAACTCGTGATATACCAAATGTTTCTGAAAGTATGTTACGGGATTTAGATGATTCTGGAATTATCCGAATAGGTGCGCAAGTTAAACCAGGCTCAATATTAGTTGGTAAAGTTACTCCAAAAGGTGAAACCCAATTAACGGCAGAAGAAAAATTATTAAGAGCAATCTTTGGTGAAAAAGCTGGTGATGTAAGAGATGCTAGTTTGACTTGTCCTCCAGGCATCGACGGTACAATTGTAGATGTTAAGGTCTTTACTCGTAAAGGTGCTGAAAAAGATAAACGTAGTATTACAATTGAACATGTAGAAGAATCTAAGCTACGTAAAAATCTAAATGATGAAACTAGAATCTTACATGAGGAACGCAATAAGCGCATTTATGAAGTATTAGAAGGACAAAAGTTAGCTAAAGATCTAGTTTATAACAAGAAAATTTTGCTAGAAAAAGATACTTTATTAACTAGAGAAGTCCTAGAATCAGTAGAAGTAGAAGCATTTAGTAAAGTAGAAGTGCAAAATCCTAAAATAGATGCTGCTAAAGATGTACAAGATCTAGAACACCGTACTAATCGCCAAATAGATATCTTGGAAGAGCTTTATAAAGATAAAATAGACAAGATTAAAAGAGGCGATGAATTACCTCCAGGTGTAATAAAGATGGTAAAAGTCTTTATTGCTATGAAGCGCAAACTGTCAGTTGGAGACAAAATGGCAGGCCGTCATGGTAATAAAGGTGTTATTGCTCAAATCTTACCAGAAGAAGATATGCCATACTTACCAGATGGTACTCCAGTAGAAATTGTGCTTAATCCATTAGGAGTACCTTCACGGATGAATGTAGGGCAAATCTTAGAAACACACTTAGGTTGGGCAGCAAAAGTTTTAGGGCTACTTTTTGCTACACCTGTTTTTGATGGTGCAAGTGAAGTAGAAATCAAAGAAATGTTACACCGCGCTCAACTTCCAGAAAGCGGAAAAACAGCACTTTATGATGGTATGACAGGCGAACCATTTGAGCAAAAAGTAACGGTTGGTTACATTTATATGATGAAACTTTCCCACTTAGTTGATGATAAGATACATGCTCGATCTATTGGGCCATATTCATTAATCACTCAACAACCTTTAGGCGGTAAAGCTCAGTTTGGTGGACAAAGATTTGGAGAAATGGAAGTTTGGGCATTAGAAGCTTATGGCGCAGCCCATATTCTACAAGAGTTATTAACCGCAAAATCAGATGACGTTGCTGGCCGTTCAAAAATCTATGAAGCAATTGTAAAAGGTGAGTCTGACTTTGATCCTGGGCTACCAGAATCATTTAATGTTTTGATTCGAGAACTACAATCGCTTTGTTTAGATGTGGAATTAATTAAGAGAACCGTTAGTGAGGAATAACAAGTAATTATTCTTGCCTATCTCAGGAGGTGTAATAGTGTTTAGAACACAGGAAAAACAAAACTTGGCGCCTGACTTTGAAGCAATTCGTATTTCGCTTGCTTCTCCACAAAAAATACGCTCTTGGTCTCGTGGAGAGGTTACTAAGCCAGAAACCATTAACTATCGTACTTTTAAGCCAGAACGTGATGGACTATTTTGCGCTCGAATCTTTGGCCCTGTAACAGATTGGGAATGTTTATGTGGTAAATATAAGCGCATGAAACATCGCGGAGTAATCTGTGATAAATGTGGTGTGGAAGTAACACAAGCAAAAGTAAGGCGAGAACGCTTAGGACATATTGAACTCGCTAGTCCTTGCTCTCACGTATGGTTTTTTAAGGGATTACCTTCAAGAATTGGTCATTTATTAGATATACCACTGCGTGATTTAGAAAAAGTCCTTTATTTTGAGTCTTATATAACTATTGATGCTGGTGATATTGCAGACCTAAAAGAGCGAGATCTACTTTCAGATGAACGATATCGTCAACTAGTAAAAGACCATGGCAATAATAAATTTCTTGCCAAAATGGGTGCTGAAGCAATTAAAGAGCTTTTACAAAAGGTAGAGGTAGATAGTCTTTCTGAAGAATTACGTAAGAAAATGAAGGAAGAAACCTCTCAGCAAAAGAAACTTAAGCATTCCAAACGCTTAAAAGTAGTAGATGCTTTTCGTCGTTCTGGAAACAAACCTGAGTGGATGATATTGGATGTTATTCCTGTAATTCCACCTGAGTTAAGACCTTTAGTTCCACTGGATGGCGGACGTTTTGCTACTTCAGACCTTAATGATCTTTACCGACGTGTAATTAACCGTAATAACCGTTTGAAAAAGTTACTGGAATTAAAAGCACCTGAAGTTATTGTACGTAATGAAAAAAGAATGTTGCAAGAAGCTGTAGACGCTCTTTTTGATAATGGACGTAGAGGACGTGTACTTCGAGGTGTAAATAATCGTCCGCTAAAATCTCTTTCTGATACCTTAAAAGGTAAGCAAGGACGTTTTCGTCAAAACCTTTTAGGTAAACGGGTAGATTATTCAGGTCGTTCGGTAATTGTTGTTGGCCCAGGTCTTAAGTTACATCAATGCGGACTACCAAAGAAAATGGCTTTAGAATTATTTAAGCCATTTATTTATAATCAATTAGAAAAACAAGGTCATGCTGCTACCATTAAACAAGCTAAGGAAATGGTAGAAAAACAAGATTTAGTAGTTTGGGAAATCCTAGAAGATGTAATTAGAGATCACCCAGTATTACTTAATCGCGCTCCAACGCTTCACCGTTTGGGCATTCAAGCCTTTGAACCTGTTTTAGTTGAAGGCAAGGCAATTAAAATACACCCATTAGTATGTACAGCTTTTAATGCTGACTTTGACGGTGATCAAATGGCAGTACATATTCCACTTTCACCAGAAGCACAAATAGAAGCAAGTGTGTTGATGTTGTCATCTAACAACATTCTTAGCCCTGCTAGTGGTCAACCTATTGCAGTTCCAACTCAAGACATTGTGTTAGGTTGTTACTATTTGACTAAAGAAAGACCTGATGCTATTGGCGCAGATAAGAGTTTTGCTTCTATTGAAGATGTTTTACTTGCTTTGGATGCAGGAGTAGTTTCTACTCATACTCCGATACGCCTACGTTATCGAGGAAGGTTAATGAATTTAGAGAATGCTAGAGATTCTCAAGATATCATTCGTGCAGAAGTTGTTGATGTTAATAGTGTTATTAGCACAACAGTTGGACGGGTAATATTTAATGATCATTTACCTAAGAGCATGCCTTATATCAATGGCCTACTTAAGAAAAAAGGGTTACAACAGCTAGTTAATTACTGTTATCTACGATATGGACATAATGAAACAGTAAAAATGCTAGATGAACTAAAAACCCTAGGTTTCTATTATGCAACTAGAGCAGGTATTTCTATAGGTATTGATGATTTAGTAACACCAGCATCTAAGGTTCAATTGGTGCAACAGGCGGAAAGAGAGGTTATTGAAGTAGAGAAGCAATATCAGGATGGTGTTATTACTACCGGTGAGCGTTATAATCGTATTGTTCAAATTTGGTCAGAAACAACAGAAAAAGTTGCTAAAGAGATGTTTGATTCAATGCGTAAACGCGAGAAGGATTCTAAAGAGCTTAATCCTATTATGGTTATGGCTGATTCTGGTGCGCGGGGTTCAGCACAACAAATTCGCCAACTTGCAGGTATGCGGGGATTGATGGCTAAACCATCTGGAGAAATTATTGAAACTCCAATTCGAGCTAATTTCCGTGAAGGGCTTAATGTGTTGCAATACTTTATTTCAACACACGGTGCGCGTAAGGGCTTGGCTGATACAGCATTAAAAACAGCAGACTCAGGTTATTTAACACGTCGTCTAGTGGATGTTGCTCAAGATGTAATTGTTTCTGAACAAGATTGTGGTACATGGAAAGGTATTTGGGCAGAACCAATTATTGAAGGCGGCGAAGTAGTTGAGCCACTTAGAGATCGTATTATTGGCCGGGTAACCTTAGAAGATGTTATTGATTATGTAACTAATGAAATAATTGTTCCTGCTGGCGAAGAAATGAATGAAGATTTAGCTAGCAAGATTCAAGATGCAGGTGGAATTGACCGGGTAAAAATCCGTTCAGTGCTTACTTGTGAAGCTCGTCGTGGTGTTTGTGTTAAATGTTATGGCCGTAACTTAGCTACAGGTCGTGTTGTAGAAAAAGGCGAGGCTGTAGGCGTTATTGCAGCACAATCAATTGGTGAGCCTGGAACACAATTAACAATGCGTACTTTCCACATTGGTGGTGTTGCTACAGGTAGTACTGCGCAATCTTCTCACGAAGCACGAAAATCTGGTACAGTTAAGTTTGTTGACTTAAAGACTGTTCATAACCGAGATGGGCATTTAGTGGCAATGAATCGTAATGGTACGGTTGTTGTAATTGACGAACGTAACCGCGAAGCCGGTCGCTATCAAATTGTTTATGGTGCAGCGTTAAATGTAGTTGATGGTGGTAGAGTAGAAGAGGGCCAAACCCTCGCAACTTGGGATCCTTTTACCTTCTCAATTTTAACAGAAGTTAAAGGTACTGCTCAGTATAAAGACTTAATCGAAGGTATTACTATTAAAGAAGAAACCAATGAAATTACAGGTAATATTTCTTATATAGTAGTTGATTCAACAGATGAAAAGAGACAGCCAAGAATTGAAATCTGTGACGAAACTGGCAAAGGTCAACGCATTTACCAAATGCCTATTAGAGCTAACTTAATGGTTAAAGATGGGCAAGAAGTAAAACCAGGCGATGTTATTGCTAAAATTCCTCGTGAAACTACTCGTGCTAAAGACATTACCGGTGGTTTACCTAGGGTAGTAGAATTATTTGAAGCTCGTAAACCTAGAGAAACCGCAGTAATGACAGAAATTAGCGGTGTCGTTAAATTTGGTAATGTCACAAAGGGCCAACGTAAAATTCAAATCGTTGGCGATGATGGCGAAGTAAAAGAATATTCTATCCCTCGCGGTGTTCATGTCAATGTTCAAGAAAATGATCGAGTTAAAGCTGGTGAACCTTTGATTGACGGGCCTCTTAACCCACATGATATTTTAGCTGTACAAGGGCCAGAAGCCTTACAACGCTATCTTGTCAATGAAATCCAAGAAGTTTATCGATTACAAGGTGTTAACATTAATGATAAACATATTGAAGTAATTGTACGTCAAATGTTACGTTGGGTTAAAGTACGTGAAGTTGGAGACACCGAATTTTTACTTGAAGAACAAGTAGATCGCTTTAGATTTGAGGATGAAAACCGCCGTGTTAGGGAAGAAAGCGGACAAGAAGCAGTAGCAGAACCCTTACTACTAGGTATTACTAAAGCTTCTTTATCTACAGATAGCTTTATTTCTGCGGCATCTTTCCAAGAAACTACTAGGGTGTTGACAGAAGCTTCTATTTCAGGACGTGTTGATTATTTAAGAGGTTTGAAGGAAAACGTGATTATGGGACGTTTAATTCCTGCCGGTACAGGTATGGATCATTATCGTCGTGTTCGTTTGGAAACAGACCCAGCCTTAAATGATCCAGATATGGACTTAGAAGAAGATGATGAATTGTTAGACATACCAGATGTAGAAGTTAATGTAAAAGTTAAAGGTAATGAAAGTTAACTTTTAATCTGGCAGCAAAATTACCAAAAGCTTAGGCTAGGATAAAATTAACTTATCCTAGCCTAAATTTTTTTCTTAAAATCTTTCTCACTGTTATAATTACTTTTCACACCTAAAAAATATCCTAGGAGTTTAACATAATGTCTTTTAGAAGTAGATCTGTAAGTATTACACTTCAATTTATTACGGTTGTTTTAATACTAATGATAAGTAACTTAACTTATGCACAAAATCCTAATGTAGAACTATCTAAGATGGTAGGTAAAGAGATTCAAGAGCAAATTAAAGGGCTTGAGTCAGATGAGTACCAAATTAATCTTAAAACGGGGCAATATTTACAGATTTTTGTTGCAACAGAAAAATTAGCTGTAGAGGTTAATTTAATTGCTCCTAGCGGGGAAAATGTTTTTCGCTTAGAAACAGATAAAAATCAACGAGAAGTAATAGAAATTATTGCTAAACTTACAGGAAATTATAAGTTAGAAGTTAATGCGTTGGATAATACAACTAGTGAAAACACTTATAAAATACAAGTCTCAGAACTTCGCCGAGGACTATTAAAAGATAAAAATAGATGTAAGGCTAGAGAGTTAACAACACAAGCTAATTTACTGCAAAAAGTAGGTACAAAAGTAGGTTTTCAAGCTTCTGTTGAGCGTTATTTGGCTTCATTAAAGTACTGGGAAAAATCTGGCGATAAAATTGCTGAAGCAGATGTTTTTAGAAAATTGGGAGAAAGCTATTTTTTTGTCTCTAACTACCAAGAATCATTAAAGTATTTTACTAGAGAATTAGATTTTAGACGTGCCAACAATGATAAATCTCGTGAGGCTAGAGGACTAAAAAACTTAGGTTTTGTTTATTATTCAATGGGTGCTGATGAAGAAGCATTAAAATATTATAACCAAGCATTAGTATTAGGTAAAGAAACTAGCAACAGAGAAGTTATTGCTCAAACATTAAGCTTTTTAGCTCGCTTTCACAATAGCCAAGGGGAAAGAAAACAGTCAATTGACTATAACAAACAAGCATTAGCTCTTTGGCAGGAATTAGAAGAAAAAGAAGAGTCTATTAAAATTACAGAAGAGTTAGCTACTAGTTATTATTCTTTAGCAGAGATTAAGGATTCAATAGAGTTTTATAAAAAGGCTTTGCAAGGTGTTCGAGATTTTGCTGATAAAAAGGCTGAAATCAACATACTAAATGCTCTAGCAATTATTTATGGTGAAGTAGGGGATTTTTTATTAGCAACAAATTACTATCAACAAGCATTGGAAAAGAGTCAAAACCTGCGTTCTTCTCGCTCTTTAGAGCAGGAAATAGAAATCCTAAATAATTTAGGACAAATTTGCTATAAACAAAAAGATTTAATTAAAGCAGAAGGCTATTTTGAACAAGCTCTAGCTTTAGCTCAAGAAAAACAAGATCCGGTGCGTCAAGCAAAAGTGCTAAATAATTTAGCTAATATATATCGGGATAATGGAGACAGCAGCAAAGCAATAGAAATTTATAGTGATGTTTTAAGGTTGCATCGTGCTAATAATGATTTAGCAAGTACAGTTGTAACGGCTATAGCTGTTGGACAAACACATTTAGATTTAGGAGACGGAGATAAAGCAGTAGGGTTTTTTACTGAAGCTTATAAATTAAACCAACGTGGGGGAAACCGAGATCTTGAAGCTAATATTTTTTATCATTTAGGTCGAGCATTAGAATTTGTCTATGAAGAGGAAAAAGCATTAGCCTCTTATAAAGAAGGAGTTAATGTTTCACAAGAGCTAAAAGATCAGCTTCGTGAAGCACAATTTCGCTATCGTTTAGCAAGACTGCAATTTCGACGTGGAGATGTAAAAACTGCTCAGGGCAACATTACAACAGCTATTTCCTTAGTAGAAGCCTTACAAAGCAACTTGATTAACCAAAAACTACAAATTTCTTATTCAACAACAACTTCAGATTACTACAAACTCTACATTGATTTACTAATGCAACAGCACCAGTTAAACCCAAAATCAGGTAATGACATTGCAGCATTAACCATTAATGAACAAGCAAAGGCTCATAGTTTACTGGATTTAATGAAAACAAACTATTCTTTAGATGGAGACTTAATTTCTCAAGAAAGAGAGCTAAAACAATTAATTAGCAATAAGACCGAAAGGCTAATAAGGCTAAATGTAGATGAAAGTGTTATTACTGAAATTACAGCAGCAGAAAATGAACTAAAAGTCCTTAATGATAAGCTAAAAGCTTGTCAAATGGCTTTACAAAAACAAAACCCTCATTATACAGAGTTTGCTCAACCTAAAGCCTTTAGTTTAGCTGAACTTCAACAGCAATTAGATACAGATACCTTACTACTAGAGTATGAATTAGGCAGTGATCATAGTTATTTATGGTTAATTTCAAAAACGGAAGTAAAGAGTTTCTTTCTTCCTAAACGCAGTGAGATAGAGTCTAAGGTAAAGTATTTAAGAGACTTACTAGTTGCTCGTAATTTGCTAGCTAGAGGACAAAACATTGGGGGACGGCCAATAAGTTTAGATCTAGCTGAAAATGAATATCCAAAAATAGCTATAGAAGTAAGTAAACTGCTTTTATCTCCTATTGCAGATCAGTTAGCAGAAAAACGCCTAGTTATAGTTACTGACGGAGCAATGCAATATATTCCCTTTAATGCTTTACCAGATCCTAATAAAACAGATATTTATGAGCCTTTAATACTAAAACACGAAATAGTTTCTCTTCCTTCTGCTACAACAATAAACATGCTTAGAAAAGAAGCTAAAGACAATAAAAATACTAAAGCAATTATGTTAGTTGCTGATCCTGTTTTTTCAGCTAGTGATAGTAGAGTAGCTAGTAAAAGTATTTCAAATAAAATAATCAATAATGATAGGGCATTAGAATTAGAAACAACTAGCCTTTTAGTCAAAAAGTCTGCTAAAGAAGTAGGTCTACCAGTATTAGACCTAAATATTTCTAGGCTTATAGATAAAAATGATGAGGTTAAACAGATAAGTTCTTTAGTTCCAACAGAGCAAAGCAAACAAGTTCTAGGTTTTGATGCTAAAGTAACTAATTTATTGGCTAAAGAGGCTTCTGATTATCGAGTTATACACTTTGCAACTTATGGACTAGCTAATAGCACTCATCCAGAATTATCAGGAATTGTACTCTCTTTGGTTAATGAGCAAGGCAAACTAGAAGATGGATTTTTACAGACACATAAAATCTTTAACCTAAAACTACCTGTAGAATTAGTAACTATAAGTGCGTGTGAAACTAATATAGGTGAAAATGCTCAAGCTGAGGGCTTATCAGGACTGACTAGAGGGTTTATTTATGCTGGAGCCTCTAGGGTTATGGTAAGTTTATGGAATGGCGATAGTGTTGCTAATACAAAATTGATGAAAAGCTTTTATCAAAAAATATTAAAAGATGGTAAATCGCCTAGTGTAGCATTACGAGATACTCAATTAGAACTATGGAAAGAGTATAAAAGCCCATTTTACTGGGCAGCTTTTCAACTTCAGGGGGAATGGAAATAACAAAATTGTTTTTTAAAAATGTATAAAGAAAGTGTTTAATTTCTGTAGATTGACACTTAGATGTATTTTTGTTACTTTCCAATTAATAAGTCTATTACTGAGTCCCGCTTAAAATAGAATTCTACATAATCATCAGAGAGAAATATGGCATTAGTTGGGGATATAAAAGATCTGCCTTTGGCCGATATTATTCAAATAAATTGCCTAGGTCGCAATGTTGCCCGATTACTAGTACGTTTTCCTATTGGAGACGCGATATTTTATTTTCAAGATGGTGAAATCTATGATGCACGACTAGGGCAATTATCTGGAGTAAAAGCAATTTATGAAGCCTTAAAATATGAAGAAGGTGCATTTCGTATAGATGCGTCTGTAACTACTTCTGAACGAACAATTTTTAAGTCCTGGGCAGAAGTATTAATGGATGGGATGCGCATTTTAGATGAGCAAAATGCTGGTATGGCAACACCCGGACGAAGTTACCCTAATTTTGATCCTCAAGCATTTTTAGCTAGGCAAACTCAAGGCATTCCTATTGCAGGCAAACAGACTAAAAACTATATTGGCAAAATAGTTAATGATAAATATAGAATTATTACTAAGATCAAAGAAGGTGAATTAGGTGTAATGTATCAAGCTACACATATTCAAATGGATGTGTCAGTAGCAGTTAAGATAATGCACCCTTATTTAGTAACGGATCAGGCTGCTGTAGAAAGGTTTCGACGTGGTGCGCATGCTGCCGCAAAAATACACCACCCAAATGCTATTAGTGTACTAGACTTTGGTATTACTAAGGATGATATTGTTTATTTAGCAATGGAGTTCTTAAGGGGAGAAACTTTTAGAGATAGACTTCAAAGACAAAAAAGAGTTGCAGCCAAAGATTTACTTAAAATTATTCGTCCTGTATGTTCAGCACTAGAAGCGGCGCATCGTGATCAAATCATCCACCGTGACCTAAAGCCAGAAAATATAATGATTTATGAAAGTGGTGGAGAAGAATTAGTAAAAGTTTTAGATTTTGGTATGGCAAAACTAAAATCTATGGGAACAGAAGGCGTTTTAACCTCTCATGGGCTAGTTCTAGGTACTCATAGCTATATGTCCCCAGAAATTTGTGAAGGCACAGAAATTGATAATCGTTCAGATGTTTATGCTTTAGGAATAGTGCTATATGAAGCTTTAACAGGAAGTTTACCCTTTAATGATCCTACAGCAGTAGGAATGGCACTAAAACATATTGGTAGTGTTCCTAGTTCAATGAGGACACTTTATCCAGAGATTTCAGAAAATATTGATCGAGTAGTAATGAAAGCCTTGGAGAAAAAGCCTAGTGCGCGTCAACAATCTGCTGCTGAACTAGCTAAAGAATTTGAACAAGCTGTTACTTCAAGAGGATTTACAGGGAATTTACCTAAGCCTAAATCACCTGCATTAGGTGGTTTTCCTGTTGCACAATCCTATCAAGGGATACCAGAAGTGTCTGGTGGTGAACTAGGAGAAGCACGATCACGTGTACCTAAAAATATTCAACCCCCAATTCAATCACCAATCTTACAAAACAGTAGTAGTAATGATACTGTTCCTCAATCTCGTAAGGCGTTGGCTGAAGAGAAATTTTTAGCTTCACAAAACCAAGCTAATCTGCAAAGGCTACAAAATCCAGCTAGTTTTGAAACTAAACCCTTAGATACAAGGCCAAAAGTTGTTGAGCCACCCCCTGTTCAAGTAGTTGAAGAAGTAAAACCGCAAGCAGTAAAGACTAAGAAAAAGACAAATTTACTAGAATCTAACTTAGTTTTATTTTTCTTGTCGGCTCTAATTGCAGGAATTTTGTTTTTAGCTGCCCTTTTGTTTTTTAAGTATTTTAATAACCAAAAAACTACTAATTCACAAGATATTATTGTTCCAGAAATGATTAAGATTACAGGCGGGAATTTTACTATGGGACGTGATGGCAAAGACGCTATAGAATCTCCAGCACATGAGGTAACTGTAAAAGATTTTTTTTTAAGCCGCAATGAGATTACTAATAAAGAATACCAAGCATTTGTATTAGGTACTAACTATAGATCACCTTTAGAATGGAATGGAGTAGATATTCCTAAATCAGCAGAAAACTTGCCAGTAGTAAATATAACTTGGGAAGATGCTCAATATTACTGTTATTGGCTTTCTCAAGCAAAAGGTGAGAATTATCGACTTCCAACAGAAGAAGAATGGGAATTTGCTGCGCGAGGCGTGGAAAATAAGCTTTATCCTTGGGGTGATGAACTAATAGCTAATTCTGTTGTGTTTGCTGAAACTAGTTTAGGTGTTAGTTCTCCAATTACTAGTGCTATTTTAGCTAAAGATAGAAGTGTTTTTGGTGTTCTTGGCTTAGCAGGTAATGTTAGCGAATGGACATCTAGTAAATTTACTACTTACCCTGGCTCAACTGCAAAAGCAGATTGTGATAATTGTTATGTGGTACGAGGGGGCAATTTTAAGTCCCAAGCAAATGAGTTAGTTACCACGTTTCGACAAGGTGCTAAAAAGGCTAGTGAAACTATTGGATTTCGTATTGCAAAAAATTAATATTTTCTACTTATTTTTTAGGTTGAATAAATAAATCGTCTTCAACTGTCTTATTATGCTCTACTTTACTTAAGCGAATAATCACATTTGTTTGTAAAATAGATTGACGTGTTGTCATAGGGAACTTAATACCATCAATTTCTTTATAATCCTCATAGTAAACTTGGATTGGTACTTTGGCTTTTTCTGGCTCATAAACAGGATAAGTTGACCCGTTTTTGGTTTCTTCTCTTTCAATAGCTCTAGGAATTTCTGTGTCAATATCGCTACGAAGAAGTAATCCTGTTTGAGTATCAAAATAAAACGTTTCTTTAGGAGTGTTTTCCTTAGCTGCTTCTAAAATATAAACTTCTTTTTTAGAAGTTGTTCCTTCTATTTCTATGATTTTTTTACCAGTTATTTTTAAGTCAGGATAAAGAGTTTTTAAGTTGATAGCTCGATAAAAATCAGCCCTGGTTCTTAATAAATCTAACTCTGAACCTGAAATTTCACGCAGTCCAACTTGTAAATCTTTTGCCCAAGCATCTTTTCCATTAAAAGCTCTTTGAATATCCTCTTTTTCAGAAGCCTTTATTTTCAAAATAAATTTATTAGGGGCCTTAGCATATATTTCTAACGGTGCGCTAATACCAGCAGGAGAAATTTCATAAGTACCTTTTGCTATACGAGAAGTTAATTTTTCTATTGCTGCTTTTCCTCCAAGAGCCTTGACATAGTTGTCTAGGACTTGATCTACAGTAATATTTTCTTGTGCTGAGGTAGTATCTAAATTTGTTAGTAGAAGGCTAAAACAAAATAGTAGCACTAAAAATAACTTCTTCATCAAAGAGTCTCCCTTAAGTAATTATTCAATATTAAAAAATTCAACGTTATTTAATATCCAACTTGTACCTTTACGACGCAGTATATAAAGGGCTTCGCCGCTTTGCTCGCGTTTATTAATGTCTACAGCCGTAACAATTACATCAACAGCAACTTTATCATTAGAAATAGTTTCTGTTCTAACAATTTCCGTTGTCCAACTATCAGGTTTATTTCCAACAAGCCCACGAACAAATTTGTTTAAGTTAGCTCTAACTAAAACAGTCTCTAATGCTTGACTAGAGGAATCTTTAATTGCTTTATCTAATTGACCCATAAAGGAGCGTATAGATTCTTCGGTAGCAGGTAATTGGCTAGCACTAGCTTCTAGATCTATTAACTTATTTCTAATAAATGAGTTATCTTTGCTAACTACAATTGCACGACGAAAATAATCTATAGCATCTTTAGTATTTTTTTGACTTAGTGCAAGTTCTGCCTGTAAGTAATTTACCCAGGTAACAGAATAGTTTGGTAGTGGTTCAGAAGTAACTAAAATTTTGTCAATCTCTGCTTTAGCTTCAGTAAGTTTATTAGATCCTAGAAAACTTCTAGCTAACAAAGTTCTAGTGATAAGGTTATTGGGTTCTAGTTCTAAGGCTTCTTTAAGTTTTGCTTCTGCTTCTGAGTAAGATTTTTTGTTAAATGCTATGTTGGCATCCCTAAATAATGTGATTGCAGAAGTTATAGGAGGACGAGAATCATTATCATAATTAGTTTGCGGATAAAGTTTATCTGGATCAACCTCTACTTTAATAAGTTTTTCTGCTGTCTTAAAAAAGACTTCTCCTCTGCCCAAAGAAGTTAAAGTAGCAGTTTGAAAAAGTTTTTCTCCTTTTTCTGTAGTAGCTAGAACTTTTACTGTTACATTGCCATTCCCTAAATTACGTAATGCACAAACCCAACCACCTTCTTTAGCTAAGGGAATACCAATAATAAAATCTGGGTCAACGATTTTGTCAAACCATTGGTCAAAAAAGAGTTCTAATTCTTTAGTTAAATCTTTGTTGGCATTAAGAATATTTTTTCGGAAATCCTCAAATTTTATTTGACGCTCTTTAATTAAGTCTTTAATTAAGGCAAGCATTTTATCTCGGCCAAGTTGCTGTTCAATAATACGTAGCATTAAAGGAGCTTTATTTAGTATACTAGTTGTGTAAGAACTATCTAAAGTAGAAAGCGAAAGTAATGCACCGTCACTTTTATTAGCTGCTACTGGAGCATAGGCGCGGACACGGCGAGCAAAAAATTCTTGTTCTCCAACAGTTCCATAGCGTTTTCCAAAGTAAAAAGCACTTAAATAAACTGGAAGAGCATCTTGTAAAATAGTCCAACCCTTTCCACGAGGGACACTTTCCCCGCCAATTTTAGTTTTTAATAATGCGCGGGCTACAAACTCAATAGTTTCTATATCTAATCCATCACGACGAAAAAAATCTTCACCTAAAATAAAAGTAGTTCCAGTTACATAAGAGCCTATTTGATCAGAGCTAATTACCCTAAATTGTTTTGGTAAGTTGATGCCTAAAAATTGATTATAAAAATCAATAACTTCAGCCATTTCTGTAGTTAAGCTTTCAGCTTGTTTACGAGCATTACTACTTATTCCACGAGGATAAACAAATTCTACTTTGATATTATTTTTAGCAATTTCTATTGGGTCGTCATAATTACCAGAAAGTAAAATTGGTTGAGCAGGTAGGCTTTGTTGAAAAGTAAAACTACTGCCTTGGCGTTGGCCGTCTGCTTGGGGTCGTTCATTTTCAACGCTTGTAACTTGTAAATTTACTGGAGCAACATCAATTCCATAAGTAATAGCAAAAGGAGTATGAATAAAAGGCACCCAAAAACTTTCTGGTAGTAAAATAGTGCTACCTGGAATAATAGCATTTATTGGAGAGCTTTCTTTTATCTCTAAAGTGTAATTAATAGTGATATTTGCTGTGGCTGCTGGTGCTAAGGCTTTAGGAAAATCTGCTGAAACATTGGCAAGTTCTGTTAAGCGTTCATCGTTTTTTTGTCGTACTTCTACAGTAGTTCCATCTATTTGCATTCCTGTAACTTTAGCTCTTTTATTAAGCTTAAATGTGATAAATGGGCCACTACGCCCTTGAGTAGTGATATTAACAACAGTTAGTTTAGCTTGTACTTGTACAGAATTATTAGCTGGTTGAAGCTGAGCATTAATGTCAAAGCGTTGAATATCATAATCTTGTGCTTGAACTGTGGTAGCAAAAAACAAGATTAAAACGACAGACCAAAATAGCATTCGCATGAAATCACACCTTTTGAGTTTTTTAATTCTCTGAGAAAGCAAGAAAAATTATTTTGATTTTTCTCTAATTCCTTATATTGGTTGCTTTTTAACCAATTCGTCAATCTTTTTGAGCATAACCAATAAAGGTTCTAGTCTAGCTAAAGGTAAAGCATTAGGGCCATCACTTAAGGCAACAGCAGGATTATCATGCACTTCCATAAATACACCATCCACACCACAAGCAACACCGGCACGAGCTAAATTTTCTATAAACTTGGAATCTCCGCCTGTTGCATTACCTAGTCCTCCGGGACGTTGTAGCGAATGTGTAACATCAAAAACTACTGGACGATTAAATTCACGCATAATTGGAAAGCCGCGCATATCTACTACTAAATTGTTATAGCCAAAACTAGCTCCTCTTTCGGTTAGAATAGCGTTTTGACATCCTGAAGCGGTAAGTTTTTCTACTACATTTTTCATATCCCAAGGGGCCAGAAATTGCCCTTTTTTAACATTTACAATTTTTCCTGTTTGGGCAGCAGCTATAAGCAAGTCCGTTTGACGACAAAGAAAAGCGGGTATTTGCAAAATATCAACCACCTCGGCAGCGGCTTTTGCTTGCTCAATTTCGTGTATGTCGGTGAGGATTGGCAAGTTAAATTCTGAACGAATTAAAGAGAGTATTCTTAAACCTTCTTCTAAACCTAAGCCACGAAATGAGTTTATAGCTGTACGATTAGCTTTATCATAAGAGGCTTTAAACACATAGCAAATATCTAGTTGACTGGTAATTTTTTGTATTTCTCTTGCCATCTTTATTGCATGAGCTTCACTTTCAATTACACAAGGGCCAGCAATTAGAAAAAATCGTTTTTCAGTAAAGATTTCATTAACTATTTTTTTATGTAAATTATCCATAATTTTTAACCTAGCAGAAAAGTTATTAAAAATTGCTTATAAAACTTTAATTATTTGTTACTTCACTTTGTTTTTTATTTACTAAAGGCAAAAGTCGTACTTCTAGGATAGCTATTATAAAAGCTATGCCGCTATAAAAATAATAAAGCCAATGCCAAGGAATAACTTTCAAAGTAAAAATAAGTCCTCGTTTATTAAGAAAAAATTTGTAAACTGAGATGTTTAGCATAGTTAATCCAACAGCACAAATTAAAACAATTATTAGTAAAAAAGGAAAGTAAAAACTCTTCAATAATAAAATTGGTAATATGCTTAAAATGCTAGCTAATAAAATAAAAACCAGCATTACACTAAGTCGGCTAGAATAATTTAAGTTTAAGTCATTAATAAAAACTTTGCCTGTAAGAATTAATTTTGACCAAGGTAAGGCACGCTGAAAAAAATCTGTTTTAATTAATGAAATAGCCGTCCAGCATTTAAGATGTTTAACTTGTAGGGATTTATCTAAATAAATTTTATGACCAGCACTAGTTAGACGATAACCTAGTTCAATATCTTCAATTGAAGGCATTTTATAGATTTTACTAAAGCCTTGAAACTCCATAAAAACATCTCGTTTAATTGCTCCGCAGCCACTCCAAAAAGTTGTAGCTCTACTGTTAGCCGTTTGATGAGTAAAATGATGAAGTAGGTTTTTATATTGAGAAAGAAAGTTTGTTTTTCCAGGTTTATCATCATAAGAGCCAAAAATAGCTGTAAGATCAGGGTTTTCTTGAAAACATTTCTCTAGTTTAGAAATAATATCTGGGCAAACATCAATATCTGCATCAATAAATAAAATAACATTGCCTGTTGCTATTCTTGCGCCTTGGTTGCGGGCCTGTGCCGGGCCTTGAGGCAGGGAATTAGCAATAACTTTTAGTCCAAGTTTTTCTGCTAGTTGTCGGGAGCCATCTGTATCTCCATCTGCTACAACAATAATTTCTTTAATTTCTGATTTAATAGCTAGAAGATGTTTTAAGCAAGAATGAAAGTCTTCTCCACCATTATAAACAGGCACTATAACAGAAATACTTGGTTGTAGTTCATTGCTAGTTATCATAAGCAAATTTTATTTACACATGTCATGGTAAAGTGCAAGGGTTTGTGCTGTTGGGCCTATGCCTTTTACTTGACCATTAACTAGTAACATAGCTTTATCACAAAAACGCATAATTATTTCGTCTGAGTGTGAGACTATTAAAATAGTTTTTCCTTGTTTAACAATATGCTCTATTTGTCTAGTAAATTTTTTCTGAAAACTATCATCACCAACAGCTAAAATTTCATCTAGGATTAAAATATCTGAATCTAAATGTACTCCAACAGAAAAGGCTAATCTAATATACATACCGTTAGAGTAGTGTTTTACAGGAGTATCTATAAATTTTTCGATCCCAGAAAATTCAATTATTGTATCAAATTTAGCTGTAATTTCTTTTTTAGACATTCCTAAAATTGCACCACATAAATAAATATTTTCTCTTCCTGTTAAGTCTGGATGAAATCCTGTTCCAACTTCTAATAAGCTAGAAATACGTCCGTAGATTTCTGCTCTTCCTGAAGTTGGATCCATAATGCGAGAAAGTAGTTTAAGCAAAGTAGATTTACCAGAACCATTTGGGCCAACAATCCCAAAAACTTCTCCTTGCATTACCTCAAAACTAACATCTTTTAATGACCAAAATTCTTCTTTAGAAGGCTTTTTTAGCTTCTTCAAAGGATTGCGTATAAATCCAGTAAGAAATTCCTTTAAGGTATCAGGTTCCCAGGTATGATTAATATAAAAATGTTTACTTAAATTATAAGCTTTAATTATTGAAGGCATTCTAATTATATTTTTTCTGCAAAAACTTTTTCTAATTTAATAAAGATATAAGAAGAAATAATAAAAGTTATTGTTGTTGACCCAATGCAATAAATCAACAGCTTAATATCTAAATAGATATTAAATAATGAGAGTCTAAAAAGCTCAATTATTGCTGCTAATGGGTTTAGCGCAATTAACCAACGTTGCTCAGGAGGTACTAGACTTAAAGGAAACATTATTGGAGTAATAAAAAAAAGTACTTGTATTACAAATGGTAGAGCATAACGAACATCACGATAAATTACATTTAATGCTGCTAGTAACATTCCCATGCTATTAGTAAAGACAATTAAACAAATAATTACAGGAGGAATTAAAAGTAATTTCCAACTTATAGGAACCTTAAATATTATGGCTAAGATAACTAGCAATATAGATGTTAGAGCTAAATCTACTAGATTAGTTAATACTTTGGAAATACTAAGTAACATTCTAGGGAAGTAAACTTTAGTAATTAAATTTCTTTCCATAGTTAAACTAGTGCTGGCATTAGTAACAGAATTGGAAAAAAAAGTCCAAAGCGTAAGACCACTATAGAAAAATATTGGGTAAGCAACATTATTAGATGGGATTTTAGCTAACTTTCCTAACACATAGCTTAGAATTAACATGGTAATTAGCGGTTGAAGTATTGCCCAAAATGCTCCTAACAAGGTTTGACGGTATCTAACTTTTAAGTCTCGCCAAACAAAGAAATAACAAAGTTCTCTATAGCTCCAAAGTTCTAAAAGGTAAGCAAAACTAACTTTTTTAGGTTCAATAATAAAGGTAGGTTTTCTATTTTGTTCTAAGATTGTAGTTTGCAAACTAGCCAAGTTTTCTAAATCTTTTATTTCTGTAGCCACGAAAAATATCTCTTTCTTACCTAGTGAAAAGTTATTAAAATTTGAAGGAAGCTAGACTAGTTGTTTACAACCAAGTGAAAGCTAATAGTACACAACAAACTATCTTTTATCAAACAGCTATTTTACTATTGAGATTTGTCATAAAGACTTATGTTTAAACTATTAATAAATGAGAATGGATAAGTTTATTTTTTTCTCAATAATTATTCCAACTTATAATCGTCTGGATTTGCTTAGTAGCTGTCTAGAAAGTATTGCCACAGTAGACTATCCTTGTGATAACTTTGAAGTTGTTGTTGTAGATGATGGTAGCAAAACACCACTTGATGAGGTTATTTTATCTTTTCAAACTAAATTTAATTTGTCCTTAATTAAACAAACAAATAGCGGGCCTGCTTCGGCTCGTAATAGAGGGGCAAATAGCGCAATAGGTGATTACTTAGTATTTATTGATGATGATAGTGTTGTTAGTAAAGATTGGTTAAAAGAATTAAATAGAATGGTTTTAGAAAAACCCGATTGTGCAATTGGTGGAGCTATTGAAAATGCTTTACCAAACAATATTTATGCAACAGCAAGCGAAACCATTATTAGCTATTTGTATAGTCAATTTAATAAAGATCCAGAAAATGCTAACTTTCTTGTATCAAATAACTTATTAGTTCCTAAAAATAACTTTTTATTAGTTAAAGGTTTTGATACTAATTTAGAGATAGGTGAAGATAGAGAATTTTGTAAAAACTGGTTAACTGCAAGTTTTAAGCTTTGTTATGCTGAAAAAGTTGTTATTTATCATAAAAATAGGACTAGTTTTAAGTCATATTGGAAACAGCAATTTATTTATGGACGTGGGGCCTATAGATTTAATCAAATCTGCCAACAACGCTATCAAAACAGTTCTTCACTAAGAAAAAGCAGCTTTTATATAAATTTGCTAGCTTTTCCATTCAAAAAATTTAGCTATAAACAAGCTTTTCCAATAACGCTTTTAATTTTATTATCACAAATAGCTATTTTTACAGGCTATTTTTATGAAAAAATATTTTTACTTTATAAACCACTAGAAAGAAAAGGGCTTACTGCTTAAACAAGATTAAGTTCTTAAGTTTAACTTGGAGTGATTTTTAATGACACTTGAGACAATTAATAGTTTCCTTTCCTTAAATAACACTAAATTAGCTCATATAGTTTTTATTTTAGTTTTAATAGCTTCTAGTTTTATTACCTGGAAAAGTTTTCCAGCAGAACTAGAATATAGCAATGCTGATGAAGGTACTTATTACCGTCAAGCTAAAGTAATAAAAGATGAAGGTTTTTCAGGCTTTAAGAATATGGGAGCTTTATATATTAAGGAACTTAACAACCAGGGCCGTCCTACGCCTCTTAGAATGGCAAATATTTACATATGTTCCTGGCTTTTAGGTATAAATGATTCTATTAGAACATTTAGTTACTATTCTTTAGCTGCAAATATTTTTTTATGTATAGCCTTATTTTTCTTTGTAAAAAGATTTTGGCAAATTAATATTGCTTTAATGGTTAGCTCTATAGCTGCCTTTTTTCCTTTAACTACTGGGCTTGCTACAAGAGCTTTATCTGATTCTAGCAACTATCTTTTCTCCTCACTCAGCCTATTTTTCTTTATTTATTTTCTTGATACTAAAAATAAAAAGCATTATTGGCTATTTATATCTTCTTTAATAGTTTCTGTTTTAACTAAAGAAACTAATATTATGTTTATTCCTTTTTTTGTAGGAGTATTAATACTATTAAAATTTCTTGATCAAAACTCTAATATCAAACCAGAAGATATTTTAATAACAGCTTTAGTTCCAACTTTTATTGTATTTAGTCTTTATTTTATTGCATTTGGAGGTATGGACGCTGTTAGTAGTATAGTTAAATTTACTCTAAGACCAAGAAATGTAAACTCTTCTAACTATTTTGGAGATTATTTAGCTGGCCCTTGGTATCAATATTTTTTAGATTATTTTTTATTTTCTCCAATAATTTCTATTTTATTTTTTGCTTTTGTTGGAAATTATATTTTTGGTGAAAATAAAAACATAACAACTAATATTTTATTAGCATTTTTTATTTATTTTATGATTTGTAATATTATTTTGCCTAAAAATATTAGGTATGGAGTTTATCTAACATTTATTTATATCTTGTTCTCTTCATTAATGTTAGTTGAAATAGTTTATAAATATATCGCTCAACAAGCATTACAGAAACTAGCTGTTATTGGACTTACAGCTATAATTTTAGGAACTAATATTTATACTTTTTATAAATTCTATATAGTAGAAAAAATTTATGATCCTGTGATATTTAATTTAGTTAAAGCAGAAAAATTAATTCCTCTTCCTAAAGCGCAAACCAATGATGAACCTACTAAAATAGATACAGCAGATCTAGCAAAAAAAGATTTATTAATAAATATAAGTAAAATTACTGCTGACGCTATAGATGCTCCAACCTATGATAAGTATATAACCCTAAGTTTATACTATTATCAAGCACATCTTTGTGATGAAAGTATAAAAATGAGTAAAAAAGCCTTAGAGCTTAATCCTAAAAGTGCTGTTGCTTATAATAATCTTTGTTCAGCTTACAATGATTTGCGAGATTGGGATAAAGCTATTGAAGCAGGAAAAAAAGCATTAGAACTAGATCCTAATTTTCAATTAGCCAAAGCTAATTTAGAATGGGCAGAAAGTCAAAAGGGAAAGAAATAAAAGGATAGTTTGTAACTTATTGATTTAACAGATGTTACTGATTACTATTAATAGCTGGTTTTTCTAAAAAAAATATTTTAGAAAAATTAGTAAAATTTTGTTGATTCATTTGAGAAAATGAATGATAATTCACTCACTTTATTCTTAATCACAAATTCAAATAATTCTATTAAAAAAATCAGCATTAAGGAGTTCTTTAGTATGTCAATGCGTATAGGTGGAGATAATTCAGTAAATCAACTACAACAAACAACAAATAATTCTTCAACAAGTCGTTCAACACAACAGCCTTCAGTTAGTGAAAACAGTGCTTTCCAAGGCGATCAATTACGTGCAGGTACCTCTAGTTCTGCTAACATTCGCAATATGGAATCTAGTATTAGTGCTAGTAGAGCTATGAATCAAGCTCAAACAGTAGCACCATCATTAAGAAGTGTTGTAGATAACATTGATAGTGCAATGCGCTCTGTTGATAGTGGCCGAGATGGTTTAAATGCCACTGGAACAGCTTCACCAAATGCAGCAATTAGAGATAATCAAACTACTACT
>CAZBMZ010000047.1:0-34667 GCA_964492845.1 uncultured Clostridia bacterium | reverse complement strand
TTAACTTAGCATTTACTTTGACTGTAAACTTTGGTGGTGGAACAAGCCCAGTTATGTTTAACTTTAGCGTTCCAACTGGTAGAAGCGTAATAACTACTACTAATGTCACCACTATTTTAGATGCTACTGCTCCACCTGCTTCACCTGATTATATTGCTGCTACTGGAACTCAAACTGGACGCTTATTACGCAATGGTGTGGCTTCTAGTTGTGCAGTACCTAAAGCTAACCCTGGCTTAAATGATGCAACCGTAGTCAGAAGATTTGATTCCTATCGTTTTACAAATACTAGTGCGGTTACACAATGTTATACAGTTGTTTTAACTCAACCTGGCACTACTTTATTTACACTAAGTTATAATGCTAATGGATTTATTCCTGCTACACCTAGTGTAAATTACTTAGCGGATGCTGGAGCTTCAGCAATTACTTCCATTTACTCTTTCAATGTTCCCGCTGGTCAGCAATTTACAATAGCTGTGCATGAAGTTAATGCTAATGGCGGGTTAAATACAACTTACACATTAAATGTATCTGTTAATGCTGTAATTTGTGATCCTGCACCAGCATTTACACTAGAAAATACATCTATTTATGCTGCTGACACAAATAACAACCGTATTCAACGAACTGATGATGATGGTATGACTTGGGCGGCAGTTGGATTTGGCCCAGGTACAACACCTGGCAAATTTAATGCTCCTCGTGGAGTTGCAGCTAGCAATGACAATATGAAGATATTTGTTGCTGATACTGCAAACAATCGCATTCAACGTTCAACCGATGGCGGAACGACTTGGGCGGTAATTGTTGGGCCAGGCACGGCTCCAAATGCTGTAAATCAGCCTGGTGGCCTAGCCTATGACGAGCAAAACGATAAGTTATATATTGCTGATACTAATAACAACCGTGTATTAGTAACTAATACTGCTAGCACCGCAACACCAGTTACAGCTATTTTTGCTAATGCTATTGCTGGTAATAGGTTAGGACAATTCTTCCAACCACGCGGCGTAGCTATTGACTTAAATGGTGCTGTCTATATTTCAGATACAGGTAATAACCGTATTCAAATGAATACTACTGGAATGACAGGAGGTTGGACAGTATTTGCTAATGCTACTGCTGGAACTGCTATTGGTAAGATGAATCAACCTAGAGGCATTTTTGTTGACTCTAATGGAACGGTTTATGTTGCTGACACAGGAAATAAACGTGTTCAAGTTAATACTGGTGGTGTTTGGTCTGTATTTATGGCACCTGGTACTGCACCCGGCACGGTTAACGGTGCTGAAGGTGTGACAGTTTCTATTACTGGTAATGTATTTATTGGAGATACGCTTAATAATCGTATACAAAGAAAACCTGCTATGGGTGGAACTACTACAATAGTTGGTGGCCCCGGTACAGGCTTAGGACAATTTAATAGTCCAACTGGTATGCGTTAAAAACTTTTCTAGCCAAATAAAAATCCCTGCTTAAGTAATTTTAAGCAGGGATTTTTATTTGATACAAAAATCAAATTATCAAATTTTAATAACTTTACGGATTAAGTTAACTTCTTTAAGCCCAATCTCACGAGCAACAATTAAAACTACTAAATAAACTGTAGTTTGTATGCCTGCTTGAAAAGCAAAATTAATTAGTACTGCTAATTTACCTGTAGCAACATTAATAATATTTGTTGGTAAAACACTTGCTACCAGATACATAGCAGCAGCAGCAAGGACAGTGCTAATAGTTGATTTAATATCAAAACATGCTTTAAAGCTATGATAAATATAGCTGCTAGCTAAAATTACACCTATAAACATTGCAATAGTTGTTGCTGCGGCTGCTCCAACTAAACCATATTTAGGAATTAAGAAAATATTAAGTAGCACACTAGCAATTAAAGTTGCTCCTCCAACTAGCAATGAAACTCTAGGTTTACCACTGCTAGAAATAATCGTAGTCAAAATATAAATTAGCCCAAAAAACAGCAGTCCATAAGCAGCAATAGCTAGTGCAGGCGCACCAACAGCATATTCTTTGCGGTAAAGTATTTCTAAAACTACAGGTGCATTAGCAGAAAAAACGGTCGCACTTAAAGCCATCAACATCAAAGTATACTTAGTAGTTTGACGGATATAGCCTTTCATTGCTTCTGTTTGCTGTTCAAAGCTAGCTTGGGAAATTATTGGAAAAATTATAAAAGCAGCAGAAACAATTGCTTGGTAAGTTACTCCTGCTATGGTCATTAAAGCCGTGTAATAGCCTGCCATTTGACTAGCTGTAACACTGTCAGACGAAATATATTTTTTAATTAAAATCAGATCGGCTCTTTGTAATAAATTACTTACTAAAATTGCTCCTAGCAGTTCAGATTGAAATCTTAGAAAGGCACTAACCGAAGGTTTATGCTCTGTTTGTTGGTTAACTGCTTTTCCTGCAACAAAAGGCGAAAGTAGAAAAACTATTATTACTGCAATGCCAAAACCTAAAATTGCCCCATCAACACTAGTTGTAAGTACAGCTAATAGAATAATTCCACTCGCTTTTAATGTTGAGTAAGTAATATCTAGTATAGATTGACGAACGAATTTTTTTTGACCGTTTAAGTAGCCTACATAAACAGCATAAAAACTATAAAATAAAGGAATTAGTGCAGAAATTTGTAAGGGTCGAGTTAAAGCCGGGTCGTTAAAAGACCTTGCAAGTAGTGGAGCAGAGAAAAAATAAATTAGCGTCACAATTCCAGCAACAAATATTTGTATCTTTAAGGCTTGATATTTAACTACGTCAGCATGTCGATAATCTTGAGAGACAAATTTAGAAACTGTTTGTTGTGTACCTGTTACTAACACAACATTAATAATAGAAACAATACTAATAACAAATCCATAAATACCAAAAAGTTCAGCACTTATTAAACGTGGTAGGACAAAATAAATCGCATAGCTAGAAACAATAAAATAAAACTTAGCAGCAGTAATATAAATTGTCCCTTGTGCAACCGTTTGAGCTAGAGAATCTTTTTCTTTATTTGTGTCAGACATAATTTGCTAAATTAGCATAAATTATAAAAACCTTAAACTTAACTATAGAAAATAATAGTATTATAACTATCGTGCTATTGATTAAATTATTTTATATTTTTCTATCTAAACTCTTTTATAAAACAGTAAATCTTCCCTTTCTTATGCAAGTTTTTAGCTCTTTAGCATTCTAGTGTTAACTTTCCTTAAATATTCTAAATAATGTTTTGATTGGAGATATTTCTTGCAATGAAAAAACAAGCCTTTTCTATATGTTTATTTATAGTATTTTTCTTAGTAGCAGATTCCTCAGCTAAAATAACTAGCCAGCCTACTAATAAACTAGAAATAAGAACGGATCCAAAGGCAGAGGATGTATTAAAAAAAATGGAGGTTGTTGGACGCGACTTAAATTCATTAGTAGCAAACATTTGGCAACAAAAGAAAAATACTCAAATAAAAGGAATGATTATAGATGATCCTATAGAAACAGGAATACTTTATTATTCTCCTAGTAAAAATGAAGGTATGAAACTACGAATAGATATTAATCTCCCAGTAAAAAAGACTGTAATTATTACTCGTGATGAAATCAAATTTTATCAACCAAATATTAAAAACATGCTAGTAACACCCCTTAAAGGAGTTAAAAATTCGCAATCTTTTGGCTCTTTTGCTATTACTTTTGGTTCTGTCTCTGCCATTAAAGAAAACTACGAGGTAAAATTTATTAGAGAAGAAAAAATAGAAGGTGAACAAACTTCTTTATTACATCTTACTCCTAAAAAATCAACTCCTTATCAATTTATAGATATTTGGGTTTCTCATAACTTATGGCTACCTGTGCAAGAAAATTTAGTAGAAATTAGTGGTGATGTTGTTACCATTAAGTTAAGTAACTTACAAAAAAACAAAAATTTTAATGTTAAAGACCTTATAGAAAAATTTACTCCTCCAAAAGGTACTGAAATAGTAGGTAATAATAAGTAGTGTTTGACAAAATTTACTCCTCTGCTGTTTTAATATCTTGCCATTGTAGGTTAAAGCGGGATAAATATTTTCTTAAGCGATCTGCATCATTAATATTTTTTTTCTGTTCTCTTGAGTTAGAAAAAAGCTCCCGGCCTGCTTCAGAAAGCGTCCGCGCTGCTCGGCAAATGGACAAGACATCTAAAAGTTGTAACTTATCAAATCGATCTATTTTATTAAGTTCTTCTTTGCCTAGTAAAGACTCTAGTAGTAATTCTTCTTTATTTGGCTCGCTAGGGTTATACCAAGTAGCATTAAGTCTTTCAATTTCTTCTTCAACAATTTCTAGTGAAATACGCCCGCCTAAAGCTAGCGTTGTCATACGGGTTACAGCCGCATTTAAGTCACGAAAATTGCCACTCCATTTTGCTGATGAGGAAGTAGCAAAGCGTAAAAACTTTTCTCTAGCCTCTTTGCTAATTGTGACACGGTTTCCAGTGCGTCGTGTATAAGCTTCTAATTCATAATCAAGATTAGGCTCAAGGTCTTCTACTCGATCACGCAAACTTGGAAGGCGAAACGTCCATAAATTAATTCTAGCTAACAAATCTTCTCTAAACCTTCCAGCAGTAACAAAACTATTTAGCTCTCTATTGGTACCAGCAATTAATTGAAAATCACTACTTACTTCTTGATCAGAACCTAAAGGAAGAAACATTTTTTCTTCTAATGCTCTAAGTAGCATAGCTTGTTCATCTAAGCCTAGTTCGCCAATTTCATCTAAAAATAGTAATCCTTTATCAGCCGTGCGGAGCAAACCTGGTCGATTAGTATTTGCTCCAGTGTATGATCCCTTAATATGTCCAAAAAGTGCCGACATTGCAGAATCGCCACGCAAAGTAGCACAGTTAACTTCTACAAACTTGCCTGAAACACGATGACGAGCTTTTTTTAATTCATAAATTCGCCGTGCAAGCTGGGATTTACCTGCGCCAGTTGGCCCCATTAATAAAATCGGAGATTCAGAAGCAATTGCTACTTGTTCAATTCTTTCAATAAGCCGGTTAAATTCCTTATTTTTAGTTTCAATGCCAGACTTCAAAAATGATACGCCTTCGCGCTTTTCCTGCTGGAAACGAGATGCAATTTCATCATATTTAGAAAGGTCTAAGTCAATAATTGTATATTTGCCTGGCTCGGATTTATGCCGGTTAGGTGGTGAGGTTTGCAGTAGTTTTGCTGGAAAATGTCGGGATTCTGTCAACAAAAACATACAAATTTGGGCTACGTGTGTGCCTGTAGTAATATGAATTAAATATTCCTCGTCCTCTGGATTAAATTCATATTTACCTGCAAATTCGTGCAAAGTTGAATAAACTTCTTCAAAATCCCAAGGGTCATCAAACTCCATTTCAATTGCTCGAACCGAAGTTTCAGGGGAAACAGTTTTAATGTCTTCTACTAAAACATCTACAATGCTACTAAATTTAGCTTGATAAAATAGCTCAAGGCGATGTATTAGCAAGTTTTCATGCCGGCATAAAGCAACAGTTGGCCGCCATTTTTCCCAACGTTCCGGGCCTGTACCGCTATCTAGTGCAGTTCCAATTAATCCCATTACTACATAATTTTTATTTTTCATAAAATTTAGACATTATTATAAGTAGATTAGAATTTTGGATAATAGCAATTTGATTAGCTTTGTCAAGTGTGCCAAGAAAACAAATAAGTATTGTAATAAACTATTTATTATCAATAAATTGCGATATTTTACAGAAAATTTGATTTATGGCACGCAGGTTGATATATAGATTATCAAAGCAAGAAATTAAGTTAGATAAAACAAAACTAACAATAAGATTTTATAAATAATTTAACAAATGTCTCTAATTGGCGGAATTCGTTGTCCGCAGGAGGATTTATGGCTAACAAAAGTTTATTTCAATCTGTTATTGGAAAATTTATCCCAAAAACTAATACTGTTAATGAAGCTGGTGGTACTGCTTATTCTTTTAGTCCTAAACATGCTTTAGCTCAATATGCAATGACTGGATGTTTTAACCAAACCTTTTATGCTGGTGCTGAACAACAATTAGAAAAAGTTTTATCCCTTTGCCAAGAGCTTGAAGCTGATTTTATCGCTCGTACTGCTGTTTATTGTCGTGAGCGTGGTTTTATGAAAGATATGCCAGCATTATTAACTGCAATTTTATCAGTAAAAGATCGTAATTTATTAGCTAAAACTTTTCCTCGTGTAATTGACAATGGAAAAATGCTACGTAATTTTGTACAGCTTATTAGATCTGGTGTAGTTGGTCGTAAATCTCTTGGTACTTTACCAAAACGCTTAGTTCGTGAATGGTTTGAAAGTCGCAATGAAGAATCTATTTTTCGTGCTTCTGTTGGTCAAAGTCCTTCATTTGCTGATATTATAAAAATGGTACACCCTAAACCAAAAGATGAAAAAAGAGAAAATTTCCTTGGTTATATAATTGGTCGTCAATATGACGAAAATAAATTGCCAGAATTAATTCAAGAATATGAATTATTTAAGCAAGCTAAATCTAGTAAAATGCCTAATGTACCTTTTGAAATGTTGACTATGTTAAATTTAACCAAAGAGCATTGGACAGAAATAGCTCGCAATGGTTCTTGGCAAATGACTAGAATGAACTTAAATACTTTTGCCCGTCATGAAGTTTACAAAACCGACGGTATAAGTGAATTAATTGCTGATAGACTACGTAACCCAGAATTAATTGCTAAAGCAAAAGCTTTTCCTTATCAATTAATGAGTGCTTATTTAATGACTGGTGCAGATGTGCCTCAAATAGTACGTGAAGCCTTACAAGATGCTATGGAAGTTGCTACTGCTAATGTGCCAAAATTTGAAGGTAAAGTTTATGTTTGTCCAGACGTTTCTGGTTCAATGTCTTCTGCTGTAACTGGTTATCGTAAAGGTTCAACTAGCAAGGTTCGTTGTATTGATGTTGCTGCTTTAGTTGCTGCTACTGTGTTACGTAAAAACCCTAGTGCTGAAGTTTTACCTTTTGAACAAACTGTTGTAAAAAATTTACAACTTAATGTTCGTGATAGTGTGATGACTAATGCTACTAAACTTGCTGCTATTGGTGGTGGTGGTACTAATTGCAGCGCACCTTTAGCAGAGCTTAACAAGCGTAAAGCTAAAGGCGATTTAGTGATATTTGTTTCAGACAATGAATCTTGGGTAGATGCTAAAGGTGGTCGTGGTAGTGCAACAATGGAAGAATGGCAAAAGTTTAAGCAAAATAATCCTAAAGCACGCTTAGTTTGTATTGATATTCAACCTTATGGAACTACTCAAGCAATTGATAGAGAAGATATTCTTAATGTTGGTGGTTTTTCTGACCAAGTGTTTGATGTAATAAATTTGTTTGCTAATGGTCAAAGCCAAGGCGAGCATTGGGTTAATGTGATCGAAAAAGTAGAAATATAAAAATCTTTTGGGCTAAATGCAGGTAAGGACTACATTATAAAACCAGTCTTTACTAACAACTTGTTAGCCCAATTAAAATTTCTTAGTAAAAATTAAATTTTTTCAAGTTCTTAGATAGCAAATGCCAGAGGAACTACATTGGCGCCGAAAGGCATGGCGTTTCTCAAACTCTTGTTGCTATCAACAAAAATTAAACTTGCGACGAATGCCCTGAGGAACTACATGCCTTGTAAGCCGTAGGTTGCGGGTTCGAGTCCTGCCAGCTTCCACCAACCCCTTATGGAAGCTGTAGCTCAATGGTTAGAGCGACGAAAAAACGTTTCTCAAATTCTTGTCGTCACAATAAAAAAACTTATCAAATAAATGTGTAGTTATAGCGAATGCCTTGAGGAACTACACGTGCTTTAACGACCCTAAGGTAGCGAAACTGGAGTGATCCAGCGAGCGAAGCATCAAAATGTCTTTTGTTAAAAAAGATGTTTTTTGCGTGTCCACTGCCAAAGCAATTTGGTAAGGACGGTGTTTCTCTAAATCCTTGTCGCTATAACCCTTCCCTAAAAATAAATAGCTAGGTTATTATTATCTGTTCTTTTTAAAACATCATACAAAATAGGGCTGAATGCTTGCCAGGATTACATTACATCCAATAATGACTACAGTCTTGGCTTCTCCTGTTTAAGTCATATTAAACAGGAGATTTGTCAGCCCTATTTTTATTACTATTTTATTAAAGCTATTAAAGGAGACTACCATCATGGAAAAAAAATATCAGGTATTAAAAGAAGACCATAGCGCACCAGTTAAAGCTTGGATTGATGGCGTAGCACTAGAGGACGCAGCTAAAAAACAATTATTAAATGCTGCTTCTATGCCATTTATTCATAAGTGGATTGCAGCAATGCCTGATGTTCATGCTGGTATAGGTGCTACTGTTGGCAGCGTAATCCCAACCAAAAAAGCAATTATTCCTGCTGCTGTGGGGGTCGATATCGGATGCGGTATGTCTACCATACAAACTACACTTAATGCTAATAACCTGCCTGATAGCTTAAGTCATATACGAGCAGCTATTGAAAAGGCTGTTCCTCATGGTCGCACTGATAATGGTGGAAAAAATGATAGAGGAGCTTGGGCAAATACACCTAAGCATCATGAAAAGGTTTGGCAAGACTTAAAAACAGGTTATGAAAAAATTATAGCAAAACATCCTAAACTAGACCGAGGAAACCACTTAAATCATTTAGGTACTTTAGGTACAGGGAATCATTTTATTGAAGTTTGTTTGGATGAGCTTGATCGAGTTTGGTTTATGTTACATAGCGGTTCACGTGGTGTAGGTAATCGGATTGGAAGTTACTTTATTGAACTAGCTAAAGAAGATATGCGACGTTGGTTTATTAATTTACCTGACCAAGATTTGGCTTATTTGCCTGAAGGAACTGAGCATTTTAATGATTATGTTGAGGCTGTACATTGGGCGCAAGAATTTGCTATGTGGAACCGTAAGTTGATGATGGAAAATGTAATTAGTGCTATAAGAAGTGTTGGTGGATTACCAAGTTTTGAAACAGGTTTAGAAGCAATCAATTGTCACCATAACTATGTTGCTATTGAAAATCATTATGGTGAAAATGTCTTTGTTACTCGTAAAGGCGCGGTAAGAGCTAGACTAGGAGATATGGGTATTATCCCTGGTAGTATGGGCGCAAGATCTTATATTGTACGTGGAAAAGGTAATCCTGAAAGTTTTATGTCCTGTAGTCACGGGGCAGGCCGGGCAATGTCCCGAACAGAAGCAAAAAAGAGATTTACTATTGCTGATCATGTTGCTGCGACTGCTGGAATTGAATGCCGCAAGGATGAAGACGTAATTGATGAAACTCCAGCAGCTTATAAAGATATTGATGCAGTTATGGAAGCACAATCTGATTTAGTCGAAGTTGTTCATACACTTAAACAAGTAGTTTGTGTAAAGGGTTAAAAATAAACATAAATAATGCAAAAAATCAGTACAAATAGCACACTTTGGGCAGAAGAAACAATTGTTTTATCTCTATTATTTACAGTAGTTATGATTAAAGTGTGCTTATTTGGCTGGGGATTTTTATGTTTTGATTTTGCAGCTAATCCTGACCAAAATTTTCTTAGTATTTGGGATCGTTGGGATGCTTATTGGTATAAAACCATAGCTATTAGCGGCTACAAACCTCTAGGACTAGATGAGCAAGCCCAGGCTTTTATTAGCCATTTTCCGCCATTTTATCCATTACTAATTAGAATAGTTTCTAAATTATTTTTTATAGCTCCTCATTCAGCAGCTTTCTTTATTTCCTTTACACTAGCAATTGCTAATTCTTATTTACTTTATTGGTTAGTAAAACGAGATTTTCAAAATCAAAAAATGGCTATTTTAAGTGTCCTATTTTTTAATCTTTATCCAACCTCTTATTTTACTAATTCAATTTATACTGAATCGTTATATTTATTTTTAACTTTATCGTCTTTTTGCTTAATACGGCTACAGCATTTTTTTTTACCAGGTTTACTTGGTGCAGCCAGTATTTTAACTAGATATATTGGCATAACTATTTTGCCAGCTTATTTATGGGTAATTTGGCAAAATAGGCGCAATTGGTCATACAAACAGCTATTTTTGGTTATTTTGCCTCCATTTGGGCTAGCGATTGAGTTACTAATAAATATTTATTATTTTGGAAGTCCGTTTTTTGTTGTTCGTGAGCATGAAAGTAACCCTGCTTCAATCCAAACACCTAGCTTTCCACCTATTCCACTAAAGGAAGCTATATCTAGCTTGCCTATTTTGCTAGGAAATTTAACTGGTGGTGTCTGGGATGACTTCTTTATGATGACATTGGGTTGGAGCGCAGTTTTTACTATTTTTGCTTTAGTTGTAATAATTATTGGAATTTATAGGAAATTGCCTTGGGATTATTCTATTTATGCTTTAACTTATGTGTTATTTTTTTCTTCATTTACCTGGACAATTAGCGCACCCCGTTTTACTTTCGCGCTATTTCCAATTTTTATTGCTCTAGCTACAATTAAAAATCGTTTAGCAATAGTTTTAATAAGTAGTATTTTTGTTATTTTACTACTACATTTTACAAGAATTTTTGTTAATGGTAGTTGGGCATTTTAGGATAGAAAATTATGTTAATTATTGATGGTTCTTTTGGTGAAGGTGGAGGACAAATCTTACGTAGTTCTCTTGGATTATCTTTAGTAACCGGTACAGCATTTCGGATTGAAAAAATTCGTGCAGGTCGTAAAACTCCAGGTCTACTACGCCAGCATTTAACGGCTGTTAACGCTGCGGCTCAGATTGGACAAGCTGAAGTGGTTGGAAATACTATTGGCTCAACACAACTTACTTTTATTCCTAAAAAAGTAGTAGCAGGAAATTATTCTTTTGCTGTTGGCACGGCTGGCAGTGCTACGTTAGTACTGCAAACTATTTTACCAGCATTATTACTAGCGGATGAACCATCAGAACTAATTTTAGAAGGTGGTACACATAACCCAAACGCGCCGCCATTTGATTTTTTAGCAAAAACTTTTCTTGCACTAGTAAATCGAATGGGTGTAAATGTCACTGCTGAATTAATACGTCCAGGTTTTTACCCTGCTGGCGGAGGAAAGTTTAAGATAAACATCCAGCCAACAAAAAAACTTATAGGGTTTGAACTTAATCAAAGAGGGGAAATTTTAACTCGTCGCGCTCGTGCTTTAGTGGCTTCTTTGCCTATAGATATTGCTAAACGGGAATTAAGTCTAATTGGACAACGTATGTCTTGGGATAAATCTTTTTTGCATACAGAAGTAATAGATAATTCTCATGGCCCGGGTAATGTTGTTTTTATTGAAATAGAAAGCGAACATTTAACAGAAGTTTTTGCTGCATTTGGCGAAAGAGGACTACGCGCGGAAGCCGTTGCAGATCTAGCAGTTAAGGAAGTTAGACATTACCTAGCAGCTAATGTTCCTGTAGGTGAATATCTAGCCGATCAATTGCTAATACCTTTAGCCCTATCTGGACAAGGAGCATTTACTACCTTTGGTCTTTCTTTACATACTACTACTAATATTGAAGTCATTAAAAAATTCCTAAACATTAGTATTAACACTACACAGCTAGGTAAATCAAATATGTTAATTGAAGTAAAATAACAATTATTTTTACTAAGTAATTTATTCATAAAATTCTAGTTAGTAAGTTGACTTATATTCTAAAATAGGATATTTTGCATATATGATAAATCAAACTGCTTCATTAGAAAAAGATATACCTTTGAGTAGCTCAAAAAAAAGAGTTCAAGGAGGCATTGCAACAACAGATATTGTAATGTCAGCACATATAGCAGGAAACGCAGATGTTTTTCCTCAAATACTTGATTTACATGTTCAAGAAGGAGCAAAAATTGCAGATGTAACTTATGGTAAAGGTATTTTTTGGAAAAACATAAATTTATCTAAGTATGAATTAATTCCAAGTGATATTACTAATGGCATTGATTGTAGAGCATTGCCATATAAAGAAAAAAGTTTTGACGTTTTAGTTTTAGACCCTCCTTATATGGAAGGGTTACTACGTAATAATAAAAATCATAAAGCAGGAAATGGGACTTTTTCGAGCTTTAGAGAATATTATTCAAATGGGGAAGAAGAAACAAATGGCCCAAAGTGGCATGCGGCTGTAACAGATCTTTATTTTAAGGCTGGTGAAGAAGCTTATCGAGTATTAAAAGACAATGGGATAATGATAGTAAAATGTCAAGATGAAGTTTCTGCAAATCGTCAATGGCTAACTCATATTGAGATAATAAATTATTATGAAAAACTTGGTTTTTATACTAAAGATCTTTTTGTTATAGTTCGCACTAATAAAGCAAGTATTTCACGCTTAAAAAAGCAAAAACATGCTCGTAAAAATCACAGTTATTTTCTTGTTTTTGTAAAGCTTTCAAAAAATAAACAAAGATCTAAATAAATTTAGTTCACTAATTTTTATTACTTAATTAACTTGTCTAGTAAATCAAATGGATCATAAGTAAATGGTGGTTGCAAAGGCCATTCTAGAGAAACAAGGGAGGGTAATAAATGTTTTTGTTGATATTTAGTATACTTTTTGAATGTATTAGAAGGAATATCAGAATTTAGAATAAAAGCAAATCGCCATTTCTCACCAAAAGCAAAACAATTTATAGCTAACAAATCAAATTGGTGTCTAAGTAAACAAGTTGTTTTTAATTTACTTCCATCAGGAAAAGTAACTTCTCTACTATCACTAGCATCCACTTGAGTTTTACCTATCCATTTGTCATCACCTAAGTTTTTTATTGTATTTGTCTGCAAACTTTTAACTTCAATCAAAAAAGTTTGTCCTTTATAGAGTATTCTTCGATCTCCTTTTCTCTTGCGATTATGATCATCATCTTTAAGAATATCTTCAATTTGCGGATGATTTAAAAAAGCATCTTGAAATTTTTTTTCAGCAATATAGCCAAGTAATATTCCTCTTAAACTTGGATTTTGATCAACTAATTCTGTTAGCTCTTCTTCTGTTATATCCCATTTTTTAAGGATAGATTTGTCTTTTGCTATACCTCTTTTACTATGCAATTGAATAACTGATTGTGGATCTGTTTCTAAAGCTTTACAAACTTCTAAAAATTCGATTATGTCCAATCTACGCTCACCATTTTCATATTTGGAAACAAAAGATTGTGGTTTGTTTAGACGTTCTGCAACCTCAATTTGTGTTAAATTTTTGGTATGACGTATTTTGATAAGTAATTCTCTTAGTTCAATAGCTAAAGTATATTTTGACATTTGCCCATTATATATAAGCAGTATTATTATCCCAAAATAGGATAATAAATAATTTACTAAAACTACATCAAATAAATCTTTCTTGGATATTGTTGTAAACTTGTTAGATAAGTTCTTCGTTTGCTACAATCAAACATCTCATTCAAAATAGATAACAAAATTAACTACAGGGGGATGATTATGTTTTGTCCAGGTTGTGGTAGAGAAGTTTTAGGTGATCGTAATTTTTGTAATGTTTGTGGCATCAATCTTTTAGCAATTCAACAAATAATAACCAATAATCCACAACAACCCCAAATATTACCTAATCAAAATTTATTACCTTTAGAAACTCCTTTAGCTAAACAGGTTTTAGTAGTAGAAAAAACTCATCATGAATTAAAAAAGCTTGGCCTTATAACTATGGGAGCAGGGATGTTTATGGCTATAGCTTTAGAAATAATTTCTGATGCCCTAAATATACATTTTTTAAGTGGTTTAGCCCCTCTAGGAGCATTGGTTATTGTGTTAGGTATTATGATTTTAATCTACCGTAGACTTATTTATGGCTCAGCTAAAAAACCTGTAGTTGTAGTAGACCAAAGCAATTTACAAGCTTCTCAAACAACAACTTTACCTAATCCACAAACAACAAATTCAGATTATCAATTACCTCCGGGCCGACCATTATTTCAAAGTTACAACTTAAATACCGCAACACAACAACCGCTTATATCCCCTATTGCACCCCCTCCCCAAAACTATAATTCTAATGCTGCTTATCCCTATACACCTCCAAGTGTTACAGAAAATACAACTAAAGAACTAAAACCACCTCACACAAAACCAACTAATTATTAATATTTATGAGCAACGACGATTCAGACGATCTAGAAACCTTAGAACCTATTGAACTACCTATTGAAGATACTATTGATTTACACACATTTTCACCTAAAGAAGTTAAGGCTGTAGTAAAAGAATATCTTTATCAATGTCATGAGTTAAAATTTCCTATTGTACGGATAATTCATGGAAAAGGCATTGGAGTCCAAAGAGAAATCGTCAGGAAAGTTTTAAGTAATAGCCCTTATGTCGCTAGCTTTACCAATGGAAATTTAACTGGCGGTGGTTGGGGAGCGACAGTTGCTTACTTAAAATATGATTAAAGCCTTATGTTAAAAGCAGAAAACCTATATTTTAGCTATCAAAAGTCAGTTATCAATAATGTCTCTATTGATATAAAAAAAAATGAACTAGTTGTACTACTTGGCCCAAATGGATCTGGAAAATCTACTCTAATGAAAATGTTAGCAGGTTTGCTAACTCCTAGTAGTGGAAAAATATTTCTAACAAATCGTTTATTAACAACTATTTCCCGACGAGAGCTTGCAAAAGAAGTTGGCTATGTTGCCCAAGAAACTAGAGTCGAATTTCCTCTAAGCGTTTTTGAATTTATATTGCAAGGTCGGTTTGCTTATGGTCGTGGAGTTGGTTTTGAGCAAGAACAAGATTTTAAGACAGCCCATCAAGTAATGGAACTAACTGCAATTACAGAGTTTAAAGCTAGACAGTTAAATGAGCTTTCTGGAGGTGAACGTCAAAGAGTTTTTTTAGCTCGTGCGCTAGCACAAAAGCCAAATCTATTGCTTTTAGATGAACCAACAGCAAATCTAGATATTGCCTATCAAGTAGCTACATTAAAACTTTTAAGTAAATTAACTAGTCAAGAAGGCTTAACTGTTTTATTGATAACACATGAGATAAATTTAGCATCAGAATTTGCTGATAAAATCTTGCTTTTGAAAGATGGGAAAATATTCTCTCACGGTATACCTTCAGAAGTTTTAACAAAAAATGCTTTGGAAAATGTTTTTGAAACTACTTTACTTGTAGATAGACACCCTAGTAGCAATACGCCAAGAATTACAATAGCAGGAAGAAATTAATAAGAAAAGTTTTGGGATTTCTAATGTCCAAGTGTAATACAAATTAAAATCAACAAGTTATTTACACTTGGACATTAGGATTTACTCTTTGCTAGTTAAGCGAAAAATCATTAGCAGCGGTCTCCAATAAAAATCACAAACGATTTTAGAGGTTTTAGATGGTTTTGCTTTCCAAAAGTTAGCTTTTTTAGCAATGGCATCCGTCATATTAATTCCTCCAATGTTAGCATCCATAAATTTTGCTTCTGTAACATTAGAGCGCATTAATTTAGCAAATCTTAGATCTGAGTTAACAAAACTAACTTTACTTAAATTTGCTGCTGTTAAATTAATACCTGTAAGGTCTGCCTTTTCTATAATTGCACCCACCAAGGTAGCTTTAGAGAAATTTGCTTGACGCATTGAAGCACCACTTAAAATAGAATTATCTAAAATCGCACTTTCTAAATTAGCATCAGCAAATTTTGCTCCTATTAAGCTACAGTTTTTTAGTTTTATTCCTTTCAAGTCCATTGCGCGAACATCTATGCCATTTAGGTTTGAAGAGGTAAACTCGGCACCAGGAAATTTTGCTACTCTTAAATCCATAGTTTGTAGGTTGACACTTTGAAAACGTGTATTTTCAAACCATGCATCTCTAATATTAGCCGAAGAAAAAGCTACTTTTTCAAGCCGTGCGCCATTAAAACGAGACCTTTGTAAATTAACATTATCAAATTTTACTTCTATTAATTCTGCACTTTCAAAGTCTGTTTGTTGTAAATTTGCCCCAGCAAAGTCTGTCCCTATCATCTTGGCACGGCAGAGTTTAGCTGATTGTAAATCTGCATCTCTTAGCTTTGTATACTTTAAGCTAGCTCCTGTAAGGTCTGCATTACGCATATTTACTTTATTTAATTCCATATTATCCAAGACTACATTTTCTAAGTTAGTAGTTTCAAAAATAGAACCTGCAAGTCCTGTTCCCTTAAAAGAAGCGTCTTTCATTAATGCACCAGTAAAGTCGGCTCCTTCTAAGTTAGTAGCCTCAAATCTAGCACTTTCCATCATTGCTCCACGAAGTGAAACTTTGGTTAAAGTTGCTCGGTTAAGTATGGCACTTTTTAAGTTAGCTTTTTCTAGTTTAGCATCACGAAAATCTATACCTGTTAAATTAGCTCTTTCTAGAGTAGCATTAGTTAGATTGGCCCCTAGCATTGATGTATCCATAAAGGTTGATAGCCGGAAAATAGCCCCTGTTAAGTTGCTACCATCAAATTTTGCTCTAGTAAGGTCAGCACCAGACAAATCCCTATTGGTAAGGTCTAAATTTCGTAAATCAGCCCCTGTAAGGTCTGGTGTATTAACTCTATTTGCATCACGCCAGCTATTCCACTCTGGAGTAATCAACATTTGTAAATGCGTTTGGTTAACCATAAACTAAGTCTCGTTTTTTTTAGGATTTAGAAAGCAATTTGTAAAAGTTTTCTATAAGTAGATTTTATAGGTCTAAAACCCTTATTTTTTATTATAAAAATCTTATTATGTTAGGTTTTAGCAAAGAAACTATTATAAACACAGATAGCAAACAAATAGAACTAAAAATTGTCTGTTTTCTGGCAGAAGAAAAATTGAAAAATTTATTAGATTTAGTTACCATTGGTAGCCTCTACATAAAATTAAGTCTAAACTTTTTCAGTGATATTACTTATTATGCAAAATCGAGTACGCCTTTCACCACTAGATCGTATTAAACGAGCCATTGTTGCTCAGTATCCAATAATTTACCTACGCACATGGGAAGAAGACCGAGTAGAAAAAATGGTTCAAAGCATTGCCAAAAGTTTTTCCCAGGCTGTTCCTATTTATACTTGGACAGTTTCAGAAGGCTTAAAAGATTCTAAGTCCATTGTACCAGCTACAACTGAGCCAACAAAGGCATTAGATTTTATTATTAAAGAAGGTGAGCCAGGTTTTTACTTATTAAAAGATTTTCATAATTTCCTTAGAGATAATGCTGCTTTAGCTCGTCGTTTAAGAGATGCTTATTATCAACTAAAAGAAAAAGCTAGATTTATTATGATATTAGGAACCTCCTTTTATATTCCTGAAGAATTAAGTAAAGAAGTTCACTTAATAGAAGTGCCATTACCAGGAGACGATGAAATTGGGCCACTACTTGATTATATGACAAACCGCTATTTTAGAAGCCCAATTACAGATGAAAAAGCTCGTAATAATATGATTATTGGCTTAAAAGGTTTGACCATTAATGAAATTCAACACGTTCTTAATGCCTTATTTTTTGGTCAACAACAATTTAATCCCTCAATGATTGAACAAGTTTTGACAGAAAAAGAACAAATTACCAAAAAAGAAGGGTTGTTAGAATTTGTCTTTCCTCGTTTTCGAGTTGAGGACGTTGGCGGTTATGGTGTGTTAAAAGAATGGTTAACAAAACGCTCTAAAATCTTTAATAAAGACGCTGAAAAAATGGGGGTTTCTGTACCAAAAGGCTTGTTAATGATGGGAATTTCTGGTTGTGGTAAAAGTCTAGCTGTTAAAGTAGTTTCTACTTTGTGGAACTTACCACTATTTCGACTAGATATGTCAAATGTCTTTTCTGGTGGTTTTGGGCCGCCTGAACAAGCTTTTGCTAGAGCAATTGCCACGATTGAAGCAATTAGCCCTGCTGTACTTTGGATAGATGAAATTGAGTCGGGAATGATTGGAGTAAAAGAAGGTGCCTCAGGCCCGGCCTCACGTATTTTTGCTACCTTTTTAACCTGGATGCAAGAAAAAGATGCTTTAGTCTTTGTTGCTGCTACAGCTAATCGTATTGACTTACTGCCAGCAGAATTTATACGTAAGGGACGTTTTGACCAAGTTTTCTTCCTTGATTTACCAGATGAAGAAGAACGTAAATCTATTTTTGCTGTACATTTACAACGTAAAGGAGTTGATACTAGTCGTTTTGATCTAGTAATACTCGCTAAATCGACTGCTGATTGGAATGGTGCCGAGATTGAACAAGCTGTGCTTTCAGCAGCCGTAGAAGCTTTTAATGAAAACCAGCCATTGTCACAAAATCACATATTACGTATCGTTACTCGTACTATTCCACTTTCTAGAACCATGACTGAACAAATCAAATATATTAAGAGTTGGGCGCATACACGTGCCTTAAATGCTTCTCGTGCGCAATAAGGAGTTTTATTTGACTTAAGGCTTTTCCACAAAGGTAGAGCTATGGCATAATTGCTTTATTGATACAGCTTTGGGAAAAGTTTTTTCTTAAGTTAAAGCAAAAATTTTGGGCGGAAATTCTTCTCTTTTGATACATCGAGTTTCTTTTTAAGAACATCTCACCAGGGCTTTTTGTAGCTGATCTAAAATTTCCGCTTGTTGCGCTCATCTGCTAAAATCTTGAAAATTAGGTGAACAACTATGCGGTTAACTACATTTTTGCATAAATATAAAGTTATTTTCTTAATGCTAATTCTAGTAACTTGCGCTAGCAGTGTTTTTGCTCAAAGCCCTGGTTCTTTACCAGAATTCCTTTCCTCAACAGAGCGCGAAAATATTAGTAAGGAAAATAAAGAAAAAGACCGTACAGAAGCTTTAATAAAGATAAGCGTAGGACGTTTAGGACAAGCACAAGTTAATTTTCAAGCAGAAAATTTTGCTCTAGCAAGTGATGAAATTAGAAATTATGGTGATTTAATAGATTACACAGTTAAATATATCAATACCTCAGTAAAAAAAGAGGGTGATAAAAAGAAGTTGTTTAAGATTTTAGATCTTTCTCTACGACGAGATTTAACAGTTTTAGAATCACTACGTTATGAACTGCCAGGAAAATATGCTGATGAAGCAAATTTAGTCTATGAGCAAATACGTAAGGCAAGAATTATTGCTTTAGGAGCATTATTTGGTAAAGATTTTTTCCCTGATCCAGATTAGTTAGCAAAGTATTTAGATTAAAATTTTTTTTTGAGAGAAGCTATTATGAGTTACACAAAGCGAGTCTTAAGTATTTCATTAATTATTCTACTAGCACTTTCTATTATCAATCTCCCTATTAGTTTTGCCCAAAATCCTCAAGACCTTCCGCCACCGCCACCGCCACCAGAAGAAAAAGAAAAAAATAAGCGCAATCGTGGGGATGTTGATCAAGATGATGGTGGAACAATTGTTATTGATACAGACCTAGTAACTTTGGATGTAACTGTACTGGATAAAAATAACAAATTTGTAAAAGACATTACCCAAAACAAATTTCAAATTTTTGAAGACCAGATCCCACAAAAAATAGAATTTTTTACACAAGAACAAGTCCCTATTAGCTATGGAATCGTTATTGATACTTCTGGATCAATGCGTAAGAGGCTTGCCACAGTAATTAAAGCAGCTAAAACATTACTTGCGCTTAGTAAGCCGGGTGACGAAGTTTTTATTGTAGATATGAAAGACACTCAAAATATTGAGTTATTGGAAGATTTTACTACCTCGCTAGAAGATGCTAATGATGCTTTAGATAATATGGTTGCTGGTGGTGGAACGGCTCTTTTAGATGGAATCACGGTTTGCAGCGAATATGCTAAACAAGGTAGAAACCGACGTAAAGCATTAGTAGTAATTTCTGATGGAGATGAGCGAGACAGTACATATACTGTAGATCAAGCCGTAGATAAATTACGAGAATTTGATGTTCAGCTTTATATTATTGGTTTTCCTGAAGAAGTAGCTGAAGATGGTGGATTATTTAAGCGTTCCCCAAGAAAAAAGGCTGTTGATTTAATTAACAAACTTTCTACTGAATCAGGTGGACAAGCTTATTATCCACGTGATTTATCAGAACTTGAGCCTATTGCCCAAAAAATTGGTACAGATCTACGCTCTCAATATTCTATTGGTTATTATCCAAGTAACGTCAAACGGGATGGAACTTTCCGCAAATTACAAGTAAAGCTAACAGAGAATAAAGACCAACATGCGGTGCGCACACGTAGCGGATATTACGCCAAAAAAGAAGGTATAAATACAGGTAGTGGAGAAGTTGCACAACCAAAGCGTGCTGGCAAATAAAAGTTTTTAATGTAGGAGCAAAACAATGAAACGCTGCTTAACTTTTTTATTGGTTAGTTTATTGCTTTTTATCAGTTTAGCAGACATTAGTTCTGCTCAATCTGGACGTGTTCGTCCTAAGTCCAAACCAGCACCAGAAAGCACAAATAATCCAACATCTACAACAAATAACACAGAAAATAGTACAAATAGCACAGACAACACCCCTCAACCAAAAGTCATTAGAGCAGATCCTAGCGAACTAAGCGAAGATGATGCAACACTAAAAATAGATGCTACTTTAGTTACTATACCTACTGTTGTAAGTGATAAAAATGGACGTTATATTCCATTCTTAAAACCTGAAGATTTTAGAGTTTTTGAAGATGGAATTGCTCAAGAAGTTTCTTTACTTTCTTCAGAAAAAGTTCCTTTTAAGGTCGCTCTTGTAATGGACACTAGCGGAAGTATTTCTGATAGTATGGAAATTATTCAGCGTAGTGCTATAAACTTTGTCCGTGAACTACGTGAAAATGATGAAGTTATGGTAATTGAGTTTAACAGTAGGGTGAATGTATTAAATGAGTTTACTGCTGATCGCAACAAAATCCGCCATAGCATTGTTACAACTCGTGCTGGTGGTGGAACACGTCTTTACGATGCGCTCTATTTAGCAGCAACAAAAATAAAATCTGAAGAAGGCCGTAAAGCTATTATTTTGCTTACAGATGGAGAAGATACAGGTAGCAATGAAAGTGAGCGAAATACAATTGAAGCGGTGCTTGAAAGTGGTGCATTAAATTACGTTATACAATTTCCTGCTTCAGATGTTGGTACATTTGGCTCTAGCCCAGGTTTAGGCATGCCTCCAACTTTTCCAGGTGGTGGCGGTGGTGGTAGACGTGGTGGCGGAGTTGGTCGTTACCCTGACACAGTGTTTTTACGTGATTTAGTTCGTGAAACTGGTGGAGATACTTACTATGCTGGTGGACGTAATGGACTACCAGATATTTGGCATCGTATAGCAGAAGAATTACGCTATGTTTATATCGTCGGATATTACCCTAGTAACCCAATAGAAAATGGTGGATATCGTAAAGTAAATATCCAACTAAAAGACAATAGTGCTGGAGCTATTCGCTTTAAACGAGGTTATAAAGCTAATAAAAGTTAGCGATGTAAAAAATTCCTTTAACTAATTTAAGGTTTACCAAATTATCTAATTTGGTAAACCTTTTCTTCTTGAATAGCTTTTAGACTAAGCACTTTGCTTTCTTGCTATTACACCTTCTTTGTCATATTATCCATTTTCTTAAACACAACAAAATTTACTTAGGAGGACAATGCTAAGGTTAGTTTTTAGCATTAGCATTAAGTGTAAGTAATTATGAAAATAGAATTTCCAGAAAAATTTAATATGGCAAATTATTTTCTTGATCATAATATTGAAGCTGGCCGAGGTGATAAAATATGCCTTTACTACCGTAATCAAACTTACACTTACCAACAGATAGTTAATGAAACTAACCAAGTAGGAAATGTTTTACTTAGTTTAGGAATAGGTATGGAAGACCGGGTTTTAATGGTGCTTCCTGATTGTCCAGAATTTGTTACTAGCTGGTTTGCTATAGCTAAAATAGGTGGAGTAATTACAATGGTAAATCCATTACTGCCATTTAGCGACTATGAATATTACTTAGATTATACAAGAGCTAAAGTAGCAATTGTTGATGCTAGTACGTTAGATCGGATTGAGCCAATACTATCTAAATCACGATATCTAAAACATTTATTAGTGGTAGGTTGGCCGGCTAATTCACATCCAAGCTACCATGAATTAGTTCCAAAAGCATCTATAGAGCTAGAAACTGCTCCTACTTCTAAAGATGACATTGCAATTTGGCTTTTTACTTCTGGTTCAACAGGACATCCAAAAGCAGCCGTACATTTTCATCATGACTTACCCTATAACACAGAATGTTATGCAAAACAGGTGTTAAAAATTAGAGAAACAGACATAACTTTAGGAGTGCCAAAGCTTTTCTTTGGCTATGCTACAGGTACAAACCTACTTTTTCCTTTTGCCGTTGGAGCAGCAGCAGCAATTTTTTCTGAACGCTCTACAGCACAAACAATGTTTGAAATGATTACAAAATATCGTCCTACAATTCTAACTAGCGTTCCAACAATGATTAATGCAATGTTGCAAGTAGAAGACGCTAAGAAAAAATATGATTTAAGTAGTGTTCGAGTCTGTTTGTCAGCAGGTGAAGCATTGCCAGAAGAACTTTATCATCGCTGGACTTCAGCCTATGGAGTAGAAATTTTGGACGGCATTGGCAGTGCAGAAATGTTTCATATCTATATTTCTAATTATCCAGGAGATGTAAAAGCTGGAAGTTTAGGAAAGTTAGTTCCAGGCTATGAAGCACGAATAATTAATGCTGATGGTGTAGAAGTTGCAACAGGTGAAATGGGAACACTGCAAATTAAAGGCGATAGCGCAGCACTTTGTTATTGGCAAGCTCATGAAAAATCAAAAGTAACATTTGCAGGTGATTGGATGACGACAAGCGATCAATTTCGCCGTGATGAAGAAGGTTATTTTTGGTACTGTGGCCGGACGGATGATATGTTAAAAGTAGGAGGAATTTTTGTTTCTCCTGGTGAAGTAGAAAATTGTTTGCTACAACACACTTCTGTTGCAGAATGTGCGGTTATTGGCATTACAGACGAACAAAATTTAATTAAATCCAAAGCTTTTATTGTTTTACGTCCAGGCTTTTCACCAAGTGATGAGCTAGCTAAAGAGTTACAAGAATTTGTTAAACAAACCATTGCCCCTTATAAATACCCAAGAATAGTTGAATTTGTAGCGGATATGCCAAAAAACGACCGAGGAAAAATAGATAAAAAACAACTAAAACAAACTAGTGCTAAAGAATAAGCATAGCATATTTCCCTACTAGAAACCCTGTAATCCTAATCTAAGTTTTAACACTAGCGGAAAACCTGCAAAAATTCTCACCTATTTTGTACATTTTTTGTGCAAATTCTCGTCTTGATATAAATAAGTGTTTAGAGTTCTAAACGTAGTTTTTTTGTACTAAGTATGATTTTATAACTTATTGATTTTAATGGTTATAGATCATAAATAAAGTATAAATGCTAGGTTTATGACAAGCTAGATACTAGTAAAATGGCTAGTTAGTATAAATAAATATAAAACCCTAAATATTCTTCACAGTTAATAATCAAACTATATTTTTAAGGAGTAAATAGTATTTGCTATGGACAATAAATACAAATTTCTGTTGATTGCGACAATTTTTTCTTGTTGTTTTTTTAGCACCGCTATTTTAACTTTGGCACAAGGTGGTTCAACTACAGCCACTATTAGAGGCACAATAAAAGATGAACAAGGAGCAGTAATTGATGGTGCCAGTATTAATGTCAAGAATGTAGCAACAAATACTTGTCGAGAAACAATAGCTAATGAGGATGGGTCTTTTTTATTGGTTCAACTTGCGCCTAGCAATTATATTTTAACAGTTGATAAAGAAGGGTTTAGTTCTCGATCTGTGTTTATTGAATTAGGCTTAGGCGTAAACATAGTCTCAGACTTCACACTTAAAATTGGGTTTAATTCAACAACTATAATAGAAGTTACATCTGATAGCCTCAAACAAGAGTCTAAAACAGAAAGTAGCAGTAATATAAGTAAAGAACAAATCCAAAACCTCCCAATTAATCGTCGTAATTTTCTTGATTTTAGCTTAATTACTCCACGTGCAGTTAAAGATCGAGTTCCAACACAAGGAGTAGCAGCAACATCAGGGTTATCTTTTAATGGGCAAGCAGCAAGATTTAATAACATTACAATTGATGGTTTAGATAATAACGAAACTGCAACAGGGGCAGTACGTTCAACATTTAGTCAAGAATCTATACAAGAATTTCAAGTAGTTTCTGATAGTTTTTCTGCTGAGTTTGGCCGCGCTTTAGGTGGTGTGGTCAATATTGTTACTAAAGGTGGGACAAATCAATATAAGGGAAGTATCTTTTTACTAAACCGTAATGATGCAATTAGTGCTAGAGACGCTTTTGCACCTTTTGAACCTGAGTTTGAACAGTATCAATTTGGAGCAACTTTAAGCGGCCCGATTAAAAAAGATAAAATTTTCTTTTTTAACTCTTTTGAAAGACTTAGTATTAAGCAAAGCCAATTTGTAACATTAAGAGATGAAACTGTAAAAGCAGCTAGAAAACAGGGTTTTGGCTTAAATAATGGCCCGGTTGCTTTTGCCCTTAATAATTCATCTTTATTAACAAGAGCAGATATAAAGCTTAACAAAAATGATTTTCTTTTTATTCGCTATAATTTTTCTGGTACATATAATGGAGCTTTTGAACCCTTTGGAGGTTTAATTGGAGAAACTAATGGAGGTATTCAACGCTTAACAGACAGTAATATTGCTATTAGTAATACTTATAGCAATAGCCAAGGAAGTTTAATTAATGAAACACGATTTCTTTATGGACAACGTAGTCAAAATATTCTACCAATTGAAGATAGCCCACAAATTAGATTAATTGCACCAGAAGGACTAGTCCAATTTGGTCGCAGTACCTTGCTACCACAACCCCGCAAAACACCCATCTATCAGATTATTAATAATGTTTCTTTAGCACGAGGCAGACATCAAATTAAATTTGGAGGTGATTTTTATTCTGCTGACCCAGATGATAAATCTACGGTTCCTATTTTAGCAGGAGGGTTTGCATTATTTTTACCGCTAGATTTTACTGCTTTAACAGGTCTTGCTAATTTACCTGTTTTTAGTGGGCTTGAAGCGTTTGATCCAACAATTAGAACCCCTCAACAACTTGCTTTCCTAGAAATAGCTTCGGCTCAGGCTCCCTTATTTTTTCCCGGTTTCCCGCAAAACTTACCATTAAAAGACCTCCCTCTACCTTTTGCATATGCACAAGGTTTTGGTGATACTAAGGTGTCAGTCAACCAAAAACAATATTCACTATTTTTTCAAGATGATGTGAAATTAAAAGAAAATCTTTTGGTAAAAATAGGGCTACGCTATGATCTTAGTAGAGCCAAATTTGTTCCTAAAAATAATGGTAATTTTAGTCCTCGGATAGCTATTTCCTACCAACCTAAAAGTTTGAAAAACTTGAATTTAAGAGGCTCTTATGGAGTATTTTTTGGCGCACCTTTATTTGGAATTGCAGCTTTGGTAGAGCTAACATCTGTAAAACAATCAGTAAAAATTCCTATTGTGCCATTTCCTTTTTCTGTTATTCCTTATTCTTTGCCAAACCATAGATTTGCTGAAAGTAATGTTTTACCTAAAGAAATAGATTTCATTCCTCAACTAAGCACTGTATTTAACTATGCTCCTTCAGTACGTAATAATTACAGCCAACAAGTAACAGTAGGTTTTGACTATATGTTAAAAAACACTACTTTAGTATCTGTGACTTATAATTATGTAAGGGGGTTAAAAATTAGTTCTCCACGAAATATAAATCCAGTAGTACGTACTACTAATGATTTATTAGCTAATCAGTTAACTGGGCGAGTTGATCCTAGCAAGGGAGATATTTTTGAGGTAGAGTCAGCTTTTGATAGTTATTATAATGGCCTAACTGTAGCAGTCCGTCAGAGATTTAGTAAACGTGTAGATTTTATCGCCCATTATACATTTTCCAAAGCTATTGATAATTTTTTAGACATTAGATTTGACTTACAAGAAACTGTTGACCCACTTAAACCCGGTAATGAACGAGGTCTTTCTTTACAAGATGTTAGAAGTCGGTTTGTTTTTTCTGGATTATTTGATTTGGATTATAAAAATAATCCTGTGTTAAAAAATACCAAGATTTCTGCAATTCTTAATTTGGAATCAGGTCGCCCTTACAACTTATTAGCTGGACAAGACCTTAACTTAAATGGGGATAATCCGCCAGGCGATAGACCAGCATTTTTAGGACGTAATATGGGCATCACTCCAGGTTTTGCCAATTTAGATTTACGCTTAACAAAGAACTTTACTTTTAAAGAAAGTATTCGTATAGAAACTTTTTTTGAAGCTTTTAATATTTTTAATCGTGTAAACATTAGCGAAATAGATAGAGTATTTACTGCTGATAAACAAGGTAATTTTAATCTACCACCTAAACAAGGAAGCAGGTTTGCTGTTACACCTGATCGGTTTCGTAATGCTTTTACTCCTCGCCAATTTCAATTTGGTTTACGTATTAATTTCTAAAAATTAGGTAATTTTAATTTTGGAATAATCTATATAAATTTTGTATGCAAAAAAAAATTAGCTGGCCTCTGACATTACTTAGAAGATACCAGCTAGGAGAACAGGGTATGAAATTGATACAAATGCTTGGACACAACTTCTCCTAAAAAGGTTGCCTGAAATTATAAAACTAAATTCCAGCTAACATATGTTACTGCTACTTGATTTCCAATTAGAGTAATTTGCCAGCTTTTGTTATTGCCTATGTCATCAATTCTTACTTGAGTGGTGATTCTAATTGGGGTTTTGCTCTTTTTATCAAAAGTGGCTGGGGGGTTAGGAAGTTTTACAACTGGCTTTAGCCAATTAGCCCACACTATTTCTTTGTTAGGGCGAAATTCCAGTGAGCCTACTATTACTTCACCTTGATCGTCTGTAGTATAAGAAATAGTTAAGTTAGCATTTTTAATACGGTAAAATTCTGTACCAAACCCATAAACTTCTTTAGGCAAACCATATTTACGGTGAACTTCCTCTTTTTTTGTACCAATATTAACAGGCGGTGTTAAAAGTTGTGGGGTTAACTCTGTTTTTGCATCAGTTAAATTATTATAATGCAGCCTTTTATCTAATTTAATTACTATTTCTTCATCACTATTTTGATAAGCATTAATATTAGTTAGCGAAAAGTCATTAAATAAAACAAAAAATAAACTAAATAATAGGATAAAAATTTTAGTTTTCATGTTTATACCACTCCGCCAAGCCATAAGTACGAGGTGCAACCATTCTAAAAATAGACTGCTCCCCTAATTTTTGTATTTCTGTGTAAATTTGTCCGGCTAAAGATGCGTCCGGTTTTTTACTATTAGAATCTATCAAACCTTGTTCAATGGCAATAGTAACTATCTCTTTAGCTGTCATAGGCCGCTGCATTTGTTGCAACAAATAAATAGCAGCCTGTTTATAACCCATTCTTTTGTTTTCTTTTGATGTTATGCTAGCTTCTTCTTCTATTACTTCTATTAATAAATTATTTGCTAAACTTAATTGTTCTATCTCTATATTGCTATCTAATATATTTTCCTTACTTATTATTTCATCAATTGCTTCTATATTATTAAGTTCTGTTGTTTTTATATTATCTTCATTAGATAGAATGTTAGAGTCTATTTTATCAGCTAATGTTGCTTGGCTAGTTGTTGCTAATTGTTCATTTAACTTTGTTAATTCAGCTAATTCATTTGATGGAGTAGAGAAATTACCAGTAATAACTACATTATTTTCAAGGTCTTGCGTTTTTATAGGCTTTTTCCAAAGATTTTCTTGCTCACAAAATTCTTTTAGCGCATAAGTCCTTGGCCCAACTATCACAAAAGGCGTTTTTTCTGGATTACGTCGGGTGTCTGTATAAATTTGTCCTGCAATAGAAGCATCTGGAGTCTTACCAGCACTGCTTACTAAACCTTCATTGATAGCAATCGTAGCAATTTCACGTGCTGTCATTATGCGTTTTTCCCGGCTTAAAATTAGTTGTGCTGCTTCCCGAAAACTTAGCCCTATATTATCAGGATCTAAATAGATAATTTCATTTTCTTCTTTATTATTTTCTGCTTCTTTTTGGTTGACTTCTAATTTTTCTTCTATTATTGAATCATTTTCTTCTTTATTCCAAAGAGGTAAGGTAGCTGGATTTTGTTTTTCTGCTACTCTATCAGAAATAGAAGCTTTTTCTAAATTAAAATTAAAGTCCTCTTTTAAGATTTCATCAAATGAAATTTCACCTTCAACGGCTTTCCAAAAATCCTTTGGCATAGGAATCCGCTTGCCTGATTCTACTTCTTCAGTAATAAAAGTCTGATAGGCTTGTTTTCGTCGTCTTTCGATTAAAGCTTGCGCCCTAGCACGTTGTTGGTGTACTAAATGGCGAAAATCTTCTGGTATTTTAGTAGCTTTATTAACTGTATTTTCTTTAGAAGTGTTTGATTTATCCAACATATCACCATCATTGCCATTGCTATTATTATCACTGTTACTACTGTCATTGTTATTATTCGTCATAACGTTATCAGACTAGAGTTACAGAATGAAAATTTTATCTTTTAATTAAGCTTAATCTGATCAGATAGCTTGCTATCCTAATAATGCTTCATATAATAGCAAGCAAGTTTTTTAATTTTATTGCTAAAACATAAATTTATGAAAGTCATTGCAGTTGCTAATCAAAAAGGTGGTGTTGGTAAAACTACCACCGCAGTAAATTTAAGTGCTTCTTTAGCAGCACTAGGGCAAAATGTTTTATTAATAGATGCTGATCCTCAAGCTAATGCAACTAGCTCACTTATGGACAAGCGAGAGGTTTCTGGATCGTTTTATCATCTTTTTGATGAAACAATAGACAGTGCTATTAATCCTAATTTAATTATTCATGAAAAAGTACGAGGGAATTTAGATTTACTTCCAGGACATATTTCTTCAGCAAAAATTGAGCGGATCAATTCCTCAAAATCTTTAGCAGCACTTCGCCGGGCATTAAAAAAAACCAGTAATTACAGTCATGTAGTAATAGATTGCCCTCCTGCTTTAGGTAATATTGTAGAAGCTTGTCTTATGGCTACAACACATTTACTAGTGCCTGTAAGGTGCGATTACCTAAGTTTAGATGGAATAGAGGATTTGCAAGATACTGTTAGTTCTATTCAGGAATTTAACCAAGAGCTAAAACTGCTAGGGGTACTACGTACTTTTTATGATCGTCGGCTAAAGATTACTGAGTCTGTAGATGAATCATTAAAGGAAACTTTTACAGATTTAGTTTTAGAAACATTTATTCCTGCAACAGTAAGAGTACAAGAAGCCCCTGGTTATAGACAAACTCTTATTGAGTATGCTCCTAATTCTAGTGCCACACTAGCTTATAAAAATTTAGCAAAAGAGGTTATAAATCGTGTCCAAAAAACCACTACCTAAACGCACTTTAGCTTTTAAGCTAGAAAAGCATCCAACAGCCGAACGCCTAGAAGCTCTTCGCGCACAAGGAATTGAAAATATTGAGGATTTAGATTCATTTGCTAGTACTACAACTAGTGCTACAGATCAAACTACAGCTAGCCATATAACAGATTCAAATAATATTTTATTGGCTCAAGCAAATGTAGCTACAGATGGATCTAAAACTAGTACTACTATCAATCCTGTAAATATATTGACACAAGAAGCTATAGCTAGTACTACAAATCAAACTACAGTTGAAGCTATAAATATTCCTCTAAATGTAGTAACTGAGGATTTAAGTCAAAATGCAAATACTAAAAAAGGGGCTTCTCTAGAAATACAAAAAACAATCTCTTTAGCTGATAATATAACTTCTACTATAGCTATACCTACACTTAGTCATACACCTAGCGATATTAGTCAACCTATAGCTGCTAATACAGACATAGTAATAAATAGCACTCCAACAAATCAAACGGAACCATCTTTTTCAGCAGAAGATCTTTTTTATAAGCTACAAGAAACACACTCTGCTTCAGCACAAGTTATTTATAAATTACTTACAGAGTTAGTCAGGCAAAAAGCGCGCCCTGTTATACGTATTGGAACTAAGCAACTGCTAGAAAAAACCAATATCAAATCACATGTAACTGTTCGTAAAGCCATAGATGAGTTAATTGTTAAATTATCTTTAGAAATAATAGAAGCTAATCAAGGAAAAATTCCCCCTGTTTATAAGCTTATCTCTTCAGAAGAAGTCTTTTATGAACGAGCAAAAGCTGGCATAAGTATTGATGAAGATACAAAATTTGCTTTTCAATTAGGCCAACGTCTTTGGCCCACTAGCAGTAAAGCTTCATTTGATACTACAACTATAGATATATCTAGCAATACACCTATACCTATAGTTAGCCATACAGGTGAATATATAACTAGTCCTATAGTTAAAAAATCTCAAAGGTCAAAAGATTCTACATTTCTTAGTAAAGAGCTTTTAATACAACTAAAACCAGTATGTGACAAATTATTAATAGAGATAAATGATAGTTCTGAACTATCAATATTAAACAATTGTCCATTGCCACATATAATTATTGGGATATGTAAAACCAAAAAATCACAACCTAGTAAAACTTTATCTTTACAAGATTGTTTAGCTGAAATACTTGCGCATTACAAAACAATGAATGCTTTACCAGAAACAATTTTGTCTCAAATTGCTTATGATCAGTTTGCAGCATTAAGTAAATAGCTGTAATTAATAAAATTTATTACTAAATTTACTATTATTAATGGAAGTTTTATTAATTAAGATACTTTTTGTTTCTGTGAAACCATTTTATTAAAATATCTAGGAGAAATACTAAATGATTCCCTTAATTGAAAAAAACATTGAACAATATGCCTATGATCATACAAAAGCAGAAAGCGATTTATTTATTGACTTAAGAGCAGAAACCTATGAAAAAATGGCTTCTCCTCAAATGCAAGTAGGACGTATTGAAGGACAGTTTCTAAAAATGTTAGTTCGTTTAACAGGGGCAAAAAACATTTTAGAAATAGGAATGTTTACAGGCTATAGTGCTTTAATGATGGCAGAGGCTTTAGCAGAAGATGGAAAGTTAATCACTTGTGAAATTAGCCCCGATTCAGAAACAATAGCTAAAAGTTATTTTGCTAAAAGCCCTCATGGACATAAGATTGAAGTTAGGATGGGCCCTGCATTAGACACTATTGCAAGCATTTCTGAAATGCAAGATATGGTTTTTATTGATGCTGATAAGGCTAATTATCCTCTTTATTATCAAAATTGTATGAAAATACTACGTCCCGGAGGATTAATTGTAGTTGACAATGTACTTTGGAGTGGAAGAGTCCTAAACCCCGAAGATAAAGACACTTTAGCTATTGATCAATTTAATAAGCAAGTAACCGAAGATCCAGCCGTAGAAAATGTTTGTCTTACAGTTCGTGATGGTATGATGTTGATTTGGAAACGTGTTTAGAAACATTTTTTCTCTGCTTTAATCAAATTAAACTAACCATTCCTTAAAAATTAAAGGAATGGTTAGAACAAAACTTAAAACCTTCTAAATCTTCCAAAACTCCCGCAAAATTTTTGTAATGTTTTTCTATAACCTATCATTAACTCCAAAAGCTTTTAACAAATCACTCTTTAGTTTGCTTACATAAAACTAAATTAACCAATATACTTTAGGAGATTAGCTAGAAATGAAAATATTACTTATACTTATTGCACTATGTTTTTCTTTGGTATTACCCTTAAACACAAATGCACAGCAAATAAATCAATTAACACAAACTCAGAATCAAAAAAGCAATCACGTCATTAAGATGGGGTCTAACAATATGTTACACCTTGTTTATGACAATAGTAATAATACTAGAAATTTACCTTCTTTTGATGCTAATTCTATAATTTACCAACAATCCTTAGATAATGGACAATCTTTCTCAAGACCTATTTTAGTTTCACAACGAGTTTTATCTTCTTTTGATCCTGATGTAGCAGTTGATAGTAATGGGACAATTTATGTAGTTTGGTCAGGAACAACCAGAACGGGACGATTTATTTTCTTATCTAAATCTACAAACAATGGTTTATCTTTTTCTATACCTCAACAAATTTCTAATTTTAGCCTAGATCAAAGCCCCAAAATTGCTATTGACTCAACCAACAATATTTATATTACCTATTTTACAGGTAGTTTATCTACAGGCTTGGTAATAGCTCGCTCAATAGATGGAGGAAATAGTTTTTCTGCACCTCAACAAGTTTCTAATATTGGTGAATTTGCAATACCTACAAGTTTATTATTTGATAGTCAAAGAAATGTATATCTTTTCTATGCAGATGGTTCCACAGCTACCACTTACCTAGTTAAATCAACTAATGGTATAAATTTTGCCCCTCCTAAAGTAATAGCAACTAATGAAATAGGATTTTTTACAAGCCCTAAAGCTTTTATCGATGTACAAAACAATATTTTTGTAGCTTTTAGCTCTGGAATACAAATTATGTTTACTAAATCTTCAGACCAGGGAGCAACATTTAGTGAACCTGTAACTGTAGCAGATAGTTTTGGTGTAGCTCCTGCCATTGTTGTAGATAGAAACAACAATATAAATATCGCTTGGCAAGAAGGTGGAGATATAAGAAACATATTTTTTGCTCGCTCTCAAAATGGTGGAGCAAGTTTTTCAGCTAAAACTAGATTATCTGTTAACTCTAATTTTTCTTTTGGTGTCTTAGGAATAAGGGATGCTAATGGAGATTCTCTTTTCTCATGGATTAGTGGAGCTTTAATAAATGGATCTTTAACTAATACCAACGTATTTGCTATAACATTAGATTCACCCCCTCCAATTAACACTAGAAATTAATTACCGTGTAATTTGTAATTTCACTTACTCAACAGTTAGTAACCCTTAGCTTAAAGATTTTTAAGTTAAGGGTTTTTGTCTTTAATTTATATACACTGAATAAAAGTGTCTTTAAGCGATAAAAAAACCTCTTTATCGGAAAATTATACCTTTTAACGATTTTTTCTATTTACTCAAAACAATTTACCCTCAAACTAATTAAAGTCTATAAACAGTATTTATCATACTTTTAAGGTTGGAAAAATTTATGCCTTATATAATGAAGCAAAAATGGTTTGGTTTACTAAGCGATTTTTATATAACAGATGAAGCAGGTAACAACAAATTTTATGTAAAGTGTAACAAAGGGTTTATTTGGGACAGTTTTTCATTTCAAGACTTAGAAGGAAAAGAATTATTGCTTATAGAAGAAAGCAGTTCCCATTACTACTATATAAAACGCGATGGCAACCCTTATGCCACTATATATAAACGTGATGGATGGATTTATAAAGGTTTTCTTATAACAATGGCTGATGAAAATGAGACAGAGATAAAACTAGAAGGCAACATTGCATCCTATGAATACTCTTTTACAAATACTAACACTCAAAAAGAACTTGCCAAAGTTTCTAAAACTTGGATCTCTCTAACCGATACTTATGGCATAACAATTAATGAAAGTGAAGATGAACTTCTTATTTTAGCCTGTACTGTACTTATAGATATATTTTTCCATTCTGTTCAAGAAAAAAATAGTTACAATACTTTGTTATTTTAATTATTAGATTTTTGCTTAAGTATTATCCCTTTTTAATGGCTAATAACCAAATAATATTTCCTGGCTTACCAATAAATTTACCACTTCTAAAACTCTTAACATTCCCTAACATTTTAATAATCTTCTAAACTTGTAAAATAAACGTAAAGCAACTTAACTGTAAAGAAATTTGACAGGGTAAATATAAAATTTTACAGTCACTAAGCCTAATAAATAGAATAAGTTACAACTTGCAGCTATTATTTTATATATTAAGTATACAGAGTAGTTTTAACCTGTAAAAAAAATATCCAGTCAAAATGAAATTTCAAAAAATATAGATATAAATTTTTTATTAAGATATTTTCAATTCTTTGGAAATATAAAAAAAGAAAAAGCTAAGTTTTTGTTAAAGAAGAAGGAGGTAATATCTTTATAATCAATATATTAACTTTAATTCTGTAACTCATAACTAATCAACTTACTACTAGGAAATCTATCAATCTAGCCTTAAATATTTATATTAAAAATAGAAAAAATTAAAGCTCCTTCTAAAATAAGAAAATTTGTGGCACGGGTCTTGATATAGATAAAGGCACAAATCAAATTAAATCAAAAAATAAAACAAGAGTATCGAAAGGGAAATCAAAATGACAAAATTTAGAGTAATGGCAATTTTAATGGCAGTAATCTTAACCGGAGCTATCTTTTTAGCAAATAACAGTCAAGCAAATCCAAATGCACAAGGCCCAAGTATGGGAAGCGAACCTACAACCGGTGAAATGGAAGATCCAACTGAGAATGTGCCATTCCTAATTGGCGGTGTAGAATTTGTAAACCAAAGAGCATTTATTGAAAGCGGTCGTCGTTGTGCTTCTTATCTTTCACCTGAAAGAATGCAAGCCGCTGAAAAAGATTTCCAAATCAAGTTAGCAGCATTAACCGAAGCTAATGGTGGAATCCTTCCACAAGCAC
>CAZBMZ010000046.1:0-43069 GCA_964492845.1 uncultured Clostridia bacterium | reverse complement strand
TTCCTTTTACTCTCTTATTTTCATATCTTTACATCCCTTTTTTGCTTATATTTCCAAGGAAGATCCGTTGTATATTCGGCTATTACTTTTTCTCTATCTTGTTCACTAGTTCCCATCAAAAAAGTACCAGCAGGGATTTCCACCATTTCAAGTGTAATTCCATTCCCTAGATCTTCTATGTATTGATTAGCTTGCCCTTTTTTTCTATCTATTATTTCCCCTTTAATATCTACTGTTACTGTTTCAAATGTAAATTTATCCGTAGATTTAGGTAAAGTTGGTTTTGGATTACTAGTTATTTCTACCACATGAGTTGCTGTAGGTGTAGGTATTGATTTGTTTACTATATTTTGTATGTCCAAGACAACACGGAACCCATTGTTGCCATAACTGCTGTCTGGCGCGAGCCAATCGCGGCTGGCAGAACGACAGTCGTTAGCATTGCCATACCAAGAACCACCACGCAAGATCCGATAAGCATTATTGCCAGAGTCATCTTCCCATGTGCTACCATCTGTTGGTGCGTTTTTGTAGTTATCATGCCAAATATCTTGACACCATTCCCAAACATTTCCATGCATATCATAAACTCCAAAAGCATTTGCAATGCCTAAGCTTCCTACAGAAGTTGTTTTTGACCGATGCTCTCCTTTAGGTGCTTGTCCATAAGGGTAGTTGCCATCATAATTTACTATATGAGGTGTTATGGTTTGTCCAAATGCAAACGGTGTTGTAGTACCAGCACGACAGGCATACTCCCACTCTGCTTCACTTGGTAAGCGGTATTTTTTTCCTATTTTTTCTGATAGTTTTTTGCAAAATTCTACAGCATCATGCCATGATATTTGCTCAACAGGTAAATTATCATCCTTAAAACTACTTGGATTGTTACCTATTATTGCTTGGTATTGTTTTTGGGTTACTGGATATTTTCCTATACAAAATGTAGGCGCATTTACTTGATGTTGAGGTGTTTGATAAGCTATCCATTTACGAGCGTCTTTTTCATTCCAATATCTTTTAATCTCAATGATCTCTTGTTCTGTTTCTTTTTCACTAGTTCCCATCAAAAAAGTACCAGCAGGGATTTCCACCATTTCTAGCTTAATACCATTTCCTAGATCTTCTATATATTGATTAGCTTGTCCTTTTTTTCTTTCTATAAAGTTTCCTTTAATATCTACTTTTATAGTATAAAACTCAAATTTATCAATTGGTTTAGATGTTGGTTTTGGGTTACTAATTATTTCTATTACAGGAGATGTTACAGGTTTAGGTGTTAGTATATTTACTTTATTTTGTGTGTCCAGAACAACACGGAAGCCAAGGAAGTTAAATTTGTTGATTGGCGCATAAGCGCGGCGTAAAGCGGAACGACATTTGTTAGAAAAACTAGTCCACGAGCCGCCACGCAAAACATGATAAGTCTTGTTATCATGTTTATCATCCCATGCATTACCGTCTATTGGTGCGCCATTATAGCTTTTGTGCCACTCATCTTGACACCATTCCCATAAATTTCCATGCATATCATAAAGCCCAAAAGCATTTGCTATACCTAGACTTCCTACAAGAGTTGTTTTTGCTCTATATTGTCCTTTTATAGCTTGCCCATATGGATAGTTACCATTGTAGTTAACTATGTCTGGTGTTATGGTTTGTCCAAATGCAAAAGGTGTTGTAGTACCAGCACGACAAGCATATTCCCATTCTGCTTCACTTGGTAAACGGTAATTTTTCCCTGTTTTTGCAGATAGTTGTTTACAAAATTCTACTGTGTCATACCAAGTTACTTGTTCTACAGGTAGTTTGTTGCTTCCTTTAAAGTTACTAGGGTTTTTCCCTGTTATTACTTGGAATTGCTCTTGAGTTATTTGGTATTTGCCTAAATAAAATGATTTTAAATTTACTTGATGCTGTGGGCCTTCATCATCATTTCTATTTGTTTCTGAGTTAGGGGAACCCATTAAAAAAGTATCAACAGGAATTTCCACCATTTCTAGCTTAATGCCATTGCCCAAATCTTCTATACATTGATTAGCTTTTCCTTTTATTCTTTTTATTATTTTGCCTGTAATATCTACTTTTACAGTTTCAAATTCAAATTTATCCGCAGATTTAGGTAAAATTGGTTTTGGATTACTAATAACCTCTACTTTAGAAGAAATAGGTGGTGATTTACTTTCCAAAACAAAGGGGTTTTGTTTGTTATCAACTTTTACCTGATTATTTGCTTGCTTCCACCATTCTTTTACTGACTTAGGACGGTTTTCTTTCTTTAACTCTACAGCTTGTTCTATTAATTCTTTCCAAGGTGAAGGCACTCTTTCAGCTTTCCAAGGAGGTTCTCCATCTAAGAATTGTTGTCTTAATCTGTCTTCTGCCTTAGGAGGACGTTTTCCTGTCAACAATTCATAAAACATCATCCCTAACTCAAAAATGTCGCTTTCTGCTCCTACGTTATCTCGTCTACTCATTACTTCCGGCGGGGCATAATCTTCTGTAAAACTGCCTGTGCTACGGCTTGTTCCTGTTGCTGCTTGTTTTGCTGATCCAAAATCTATTAATACAATTCTTCCTTGACTTGTCACCATTATATTATCTGGTTTTATATCTAAATGATAAATTCCTGCTTGATGTATTGTATCTAAAGCATTTACTAAACTTTCTACAATATTTTTTGCTCTTTCTACAGTAAAATATCCTTTGTTTTGTTCATCTAATTCATCTCGTAAACTATGACCCTCTAACAATTCCATTACTAAATATATTGTATTATTTGCTTCAAATAGATCTCTTACTTGCACTATGTTTGGATTACGTAATTTAGCTAAAATTCTACCTTCTCTTTTAAATTTTTCTACATTTTTTTGAAATATTTCTTCTTTTGTTTTTGCTACCATTAATTCATTATTAGAAATATTTCTTAAAACATAGTCTGGATAAAATTCTTTGATTGCTACTTTTTCTTCTAAGTTTATATGCAATGCTTGATAAGTTATTCCAAAGCCTCCACGCCCTAGAGGATACTCTATTTTATAACTATTATTATGTAATATAGTGTCTATCTTTAATATATCTCTCATTAATGCTGGTATATATACATTACATTGTGGACATATTTCAGTTGTTAATGTAATTTGACACTTTCTACAATTCAAACATTTCATATATTTTCCATTTTATATATTAATTTAATAATGTAGTAAAATCTTCATTTTTAAGCTACGAAATAGTAACGCAGACTTTCTACATTGTTTATCAATAAAAATTCAAAAAGTAAAGCCTGAAAGAAAAAAATAACCACAGAACAGCAGAATTGCACAACAAGAGTTTATTAGTTTGCTTTCTAGTTCCCAATGTGGGAACATTGCTTTTTGGGGAACACTTGATGAGAGTAATTAGCTACAAAGCGATCAGAGAATTTGCAACAAAATATCCAGACTCAAAAGAGCCTCTTGATAAGTGGTACAAAGCGGCTCAACAAGCAAACTGGCAAAATATTTCTGACGTGAAGGAACAATTTCCTCATGCTGATGCAATAGGAGATTGCACTTGTTTTAACATTGGCGGCAATAAATATAGGCTAATAGTAAAGATTAAGTATCAATATCAGGTTGTTTATATTCGCTTTATTCTTACTCATAGCGAGTATGACAAAGGAGCATGGAAAAATGATTGCTAGTGCTTCAATAAATTATGAACAGTACGGACAATTGCTAAATAGAGTATTGCCTACAGTTATAACTTGTGATGAAGAACATGAAAGGGCTTTAGAGTGCTTTGATGAGCTTTTTCACAAAGAATGCTTAACAAAAGAAGAAGAAGCTTTGTTTGAGCTTTTAATTACTTTAATAGAAAAATATGAAAAAGAACATGTCGTTAACATCAAAGTTACACCAGTAGAAATGCTAAAGTTTTTTATGGAGCAACAAGACAAACAAGCCAAAGATTTATGGCCTATACTTGGCTCTAAAGGTAGAGTTTCCGATATTCTTAACAGCAAACGGGAGATTACCCTAGCACAAGCAAAACAACTAGGTAAATTTTTTAGGGTTTCACCCATATTATTTGTTGATATAGATGATTAATTATTGATAACCTACCTTCAAGAGAAGGTTTACTGGCAGATGCTATTAGTTGGCATAAAACATTTATTACCAATGAAATAGGCTCGAAGCCGCGTAGCGGCTTTTGATAATAGACAAGTCCTTCAGGGCTTGGCTTCAGGGTTTGGCTTAAGGTTAAAGCTTATTTTGCATATTATCATTTAGCCCATTTGGATTTTTTTCTAACAGCTTTTACAGCTTTTTTTGGTTTATTGCTTTGGTATTGCCATAAAATTAAGGTTTGGTTGTCGGTTTCTTCTGCCTTAAGAGCTTCTGCTATCAAAAGATTAGCTTTTTTGGCTAATGTAGCTTTTGTTTTTAGAATGTTAGCAATTTGTTCTAGTTCTAATTTGTTGCTAACCCCATCAGAACACAGTAGCAAAATATCATTTTTAGCAAGATCAATGGTTACAATAGGTATTTTCTTAGGCAATCTGTCGGCACCTAGAAAATATTGTAGTTGACTGCGGCCAGAATGAACCCGCGCCATTTCTGGAGAAATTTCTTTAGCTCTTAGCAAAATACCTGCAATTGAATGGTCTTCTGTAAGTTCTATAAGCTGTTGTGCTGTTGGTTGAAAATGATATAGCGGACTATCACCTAAGTTAGTAATTACAGCAGACTTATCATAAATAACTGCAACAACTATAGTTGAGCCTGCTTTATTCCATTTATTGGTTTGCACCATGCGGTTTATATAAGCGTTGGTTTGCTCTAAGGCACTTTCTAGGGCTTGCGCTATGTTTTCTGTTGAAATTACAGGGCTTATAGCAGAATTTAATGATTTTTCTATTGCTAATGCTTCAAATAAAGCCCGGCTAAATCTACGTAATCCTTCAGTGCTAATATGTTCACCGTGTTGATGACCTCCCATTCCATCAGCAATTGCTAAAACTGTAATTGGTGTTTGGTTGACACTAGGCGAAAATTGAAACGCTAAAAAGCTATCCTCATTATTATCTCGTTGGTTAATTTCACTTTTCGCATAGTAGTTTTCTTTAATGCTTTTTGTAGATGACATATTAAGCCTCAATAACTTAGTAAATTTAGCAAGGAAAAATAATAAATGATTGAAGTATTATAGGCAATGTTAAGAATTAATAGGTATTCTAATTTCTAATGAGAACGACAAAAAAGAATTAATTTCTAAGAAAGCTTGATGGAAAAAAGGAATATAGCTAGAGTCTAAAGGTTTATTTTTTAGGGGGACTAATGAGCAAACCAAAACTCTTTTTAATTGATGGAATGGCGCATCTTTATCGTTCTTTTTTTGCTATTCGCCAACTTGCTAATAGCAAAGGACTTCCTACTAATGCTGTGTTTGGCTTTACAATGCTTCTACGTAAGCTAATGAAAGAAGATAAGCCAGATTATTGGGCGGTTTGTTGGGACACCATAGAGCCTACTTTTAGGCATGAGCTTTTTCCTGCTTATAAAGCTCAAAGAGCCGCAATTCCTGATGATTTACCTCCACAAATTGAGTATGTAGCAAAGGTTTGCGAAGCCTTAAATATTCCTGCTATTAAAAAACCTGGTTATGAAGCAGATGATATTATTGGGACTTTTGCGGTAAAAGGTGCTGCCGCGGGTCTGCAAGTTGTTATATTGACTAGTGATAAGGACATGGGGCAGCTAGTTAATGAAAATGTTTCTATCATGAGATTAGAAAAAGGAAACTATGTCTTAAACAATGCTGAAGGCGTGAAAAATTGGCTAGGTGTACGTCCAGATCAAGTCATAGATTACCTAAGTTTAGTTGGCGATAGCTCAGATAATGTTCCAGGTGTTCCTGGTATTGGGGAAAAAGGAGCAAGCGGACTATTGGCGGAATTTGACTCTTTAGATAATTTGATTGCTAATGCTGATAAAGTCTCACGTAAATCTTATAGGGAAGCACTACTTACACAAGCAGATAAGGCTAAACTTGCTCGACAATTAGTAACTATTGACATAAATGTTCCAGTAGAATTTGATTTAGCAAAATTACGTAGAATAGAGCCTAATAACAAAGCAGCTTTTGAGATTTTTTCAGAGCTAGAATTTAGAGCTTTAACACAGGAATTTGCTGTTATTGAGCCTGAAAATTTGTTTTCAACCGTAGACAATAATAGCAGCGTAATAGAAAACTTGCATTATCACCAAATTACTAACTCAACGGAGCTAAAAAGCTTTTTAGATAAGCTTTGGGCAAGTGATGAATTTGCTTTTTCTTTGGAAATGACTGCAAATAATGAAAAAGTTGACAAGATTTCTTTTTCACTTTCCCCAACCAACGCTTATAAAATTGACTTTAGTCAAACGGCTTTAGACTACCAAGAAACTTTGCTAGCTCTAAAAGATATTTGGGAAAATGGCTTTTTAGCAAAAAGAGTCCATGATAGTAAACACGCTTTAATTGTACTTAATCAAGTTTACAGCACTTTATCAAGTCAAACTAAACTAGAAAATGTTGTTGCAGATACTTTGCTAGCAGCATATTTACTTAATCCTGAAGAAATTCGCTATAGTTTAGCTGAGTTAGCACTAGAATATTTAGGGATAAGTCCAGAAAATTTCCCTCAATTTGATAAAGCAGATTTAACAAATCGTCTGACTATAACTTTGCATAACAAATTAAAAACAATGGGTTTAGAAGATCTGTACCATAGGTTTGAACTACCGCTGGTAGAAATTATTTATGATATGGAGCAAACAGGAATTAAGCTTGACCTACAAATATTAGAAGAACTATCAAAAGAATTTGAGGAAGAAATAAAAAGGCTTTCCCAAGAAATTTTCTCATTAGCTGGAGAAGAATTTAATATTAATTCGCCAGCGCAACTAGCTAACATATTTGAAAAACTTAACATTGCGGTCTCACGAAAGACTAAAACAGGAAAAATTTCAACAAGTGCTGATGTATTAGAAGAATTAGCTGATAACTATGAACTGCCTAAAAAGATTATTGATTATAGAGAAGTAGCTAAGCTAAAAAACACTTATATAGATGCTCTACCAAAATTAGTTAATTCAAAAACCGGCAGGATACATACTACAATGAATCAAGTAGGTACTGCTACAGGACGACTTTCATCTATTAATCCTAATTTGCAAAATATTCCTATACGTTCTGAACTTGGTCGGAAAATTCGACGAGCTTTTGTAGCTGAGGAAGGACACGTTTTACTTTCGGCTGATTATTCTCAAATTGAGCTAAGGTTACTTGCTCATATTGCTAAAGACGAAAAAATGACTGAAGCCTTTAAGAATGGCGAAGATATTCACACTAAAACGGCTAAAGAAGTTTTTGGAGCTAAAACAGACGAAGAACTAAAAAACAAACGTCGTCTAGCAAAAGCTACTAATTTTGGTATTGCTTACGGGGTTGGGGCTTTTGGGCTAGCTCAACGTGTAGGCATTAGCCGAAGTGAAGCAAAAGAGGCAATAGCAAATTACTATGCTACTTATACAGGTATACGCCATTATATGGAAGAAATACCTAAACAAGGACGTGAGCAAAACGGAATTGTTAGGACTTTATTTGGGCGTATTCGCAGGTTAACTGACCTAAATAATAAAAATCACAACCTTCAAGCTAGAGCAGAACGAGAAGCTATCAATGCACCTATTCAAGGAACAGCAGCGGACTTAGTAAAACTAGCTATGATTAATGTTTACAATCACTTAAAAGCAGAAAACTTAAAAGCTAAAATGCTGCTTCAAGTTCATGATGAGTTACTTTTATCTGTGCCAGAAAATGAAATAGAAAAAGTTAAAGAAATAGTAAAAAAAGAAATGGAGCAAGTATATTCTTTAGATGTACCTTTAATTGCTGAAGTACACACAGGAAAAAACTGGTTAGAATTAAAATAAAATAAATAAAATATTAAATAAAGATAGTATAAAGTATAGTAAAATAAATTATTTTCTTTTTAATAGTAAATTTAACGACCACCCATAAATGGGAGGTCTATTTTTAGATGCCCCAATGGGGCATTATAGGTTTTGCTTTATTTTCAATAAGTTGCAAAGGAAATTCCATGTATATCAAATTATTTTACTTAACTACTAAACTGCATAGCCAATCTACAATTTCTATTTGTTCTTCTTCGGAAAGTTCAGAAAAGGTTGGCATAATATTAGAAGTAATCCCTACACTAGTAGGATCATTTATTAGTTTTAAGATAGTTTCTCGATTTCGTCGATTAATAACATTATGTAAATTTGGCCCAATATTACCTGTAGCGTCTGGGGCGTGACAGCCAGCACAATTTTGAACAAAAATAAATGGTGGTGGATTAGGTAAATCGGTTGTTACTACAATATCTTCTGGTTTAGTAAGCTTAGAAAACCAAATTGCTAGCTCTTCTCTTTCTACTTGGTTTAATTTACGAAAGGCTGGAATTGCTTCTGAAAGTCCGTGATCTTCTGGTTTAGCAAAAATCTTTTTTAACTGCACTAGAGTAAATTTTCTTTTTGCTTTTGCTCCAAGTAGTGGAGGGCCATTTTCCGTGCCTGTTGCTTGAACGGTATGACAAGGAGCGCAAAGAAAAACCCAATTTTTTACAGCTTTTTTGGTTTTTTCTTCATTAAGTTCATCTGTACTTGTAGCAACATCAACAGGGGGGGGAACAGGCTTTTTTCTAGATTTTCTTGGTGTTTGACGGCGGGTTTTACTTTGAAAATCACTTGCTTGTGTAGGCCAACTTTGTAAAAGTAGGCTTACACAAACAAAACTAGCTAAAAAGTAAAGCTTAATTGTTTTCATCAGCTTTCTTTTTTTCCTCTCGTTTACCTCTCCAAGCTCTAATAGCAAAATAAACAGCAATGCCACCTACTAAAAGCCCTGCACCCAATACAATTGCTCCAATTAATACTGCCCAACCAAGCAGCCAATTTATCCAAGGGGTAATAATCACAAATAAATAGGCTAGAATTTGTCTTGCTAACCAAGTTAAAAATACCATTAAAAAGCCCCAAAAAGAGAGCTTTTTGACTAAAACTTTTGCGCCATCACTCATGAAGGTTTCTCCAATCAAAACAGATTGCTCAATTTTAGCACAGCAATAGACCTCAAAAAACTACTTAGTATAGAAATTTTTCCTTGTTTAGTATTATATGGAGAATTTTTGCAAGTTTTTCAAATGGCTTTCGTTCTTTGAGCAAAAAGATTCTGTAAATAATAGCTTGAAGCAACAAAGGAGATTTGATTATCATGGTAAAACTCAATTCAAAAATAATTTCGATGAGCAAGAGGAATAAATTGGCAGCAGCTACTATTAGTTATAATTCTTTAACTTCTGTTACAGAAGAAAGACCTTGGGGAAGTTTTACGGTATTAGAAGAAGGTGAAAACTATAAAGTTAAACGATTTGCAGTTTTACCTAACCGCCGTCTTAGTTTGCAATATCATCATTTTCGTTCAGAACATTGGACAATTGTTACTGGTAAAGCTTTAGTTACTTGTAATGAAAAAGAGTTTATTTTACAAGCAGGAGAAACAACTTTTATTCCTGTTGAAGCAATCCACAGAATAAAAAATATTGGTATAGAACCAGTTATTGTTATTGAAGTGCAGTGTGGTTCTTACGTAGGCGAAGATGATATTGTACGTTTAGCCGATGATTACGACCGAACTACAAGGTAATTACTTGTAGTATTAGTTACTTAAAAATTTATTAATAAAGGCTTGGTTCACCTTCTGGGCGGGTTTTCCAGCGACGATGTACCCACATCCATTGATCAGGATAAAGTCGGACAATCTTTTCCACTACTTTATTAAACTGAGCAGTGTTTTGATAAATATCTTCTTTTTGATCTCCAGTAACAATTAACTCTACTTCTGGTTCAAAGTGAAGTTTATGTTTGCCTAATTTTTCATCCCAAAGTAAAAATCCTGGCACTACTGCTGCTTTGGTGCGTAGTGCTAGGGTGGCTAGCCCAGTAGTAGAACAAGCAGGAATGCCAAAAAAATCACAAAAAACACCTTGATTACGAACCGTGTTTAGATCAATTAAAATTCCTACGGCTTCACCTCGTTTTAAGGCGGAAAGAATTGCCCGCACAGAATTATTTTTATCAATAGCTTTATTTCCAGAGCAACCTCGATAATAATCTACAAGTTTGTCAATATAAGGGTTATCAATTTGTCTAACTAAAATATTATGAGGATGCCCATAAACCGCATGAGCAAAGGCGGAAAGCTCCCAAGCTCCAACATGTCCTGTAAGAAATAATACTCCGCGTCCTTTTTCCATCCCTTTTTGAAAATGCTCTAAACCCTCATAAACAACTAAGTTTTCAATTTCTGCACGGGTAAATTTAGGAAAATAACTAAATTCTGCTAGTAGACGACCAAAATTTCTAAATATCCCTTGAATGATTTTTTCATGTTCAGTTGTTGATAGCTCAGGCAATGCCATTTCTAAGTTACGACGTGCGGTTTTACGTAATCTTTTAGCTAGTAAATAGCCTAAATAACCAAAAAAATAAGCTATTTTTAAGCGAATGGGACGCGGCAAGGTAGCTAGCGCGACCAGGACACTACGCACAAATAAATATTCTAAATAGCTACGAGCTTTACCAGTTTTCACAATTCTAATAATAATCCTGCTAGTAAAGCTGTACGACTAGCCATTGAAGGCAGCAAGACATGTTCATATTCAGCATGTGCGCCGTCGCCATCGGCACCTAGTCCATCTAGCGTTGCAACTCCTAAAGCAGATGTGATACAAGCTTCACTTACTCCCCCTGTAGAAACTTCACCTAATTCAAAACCTAGTTGTAAAGCAATATTTTGAGCTTTTTGGTAAAGAGAGAGTACTTTTTCTGTACGTTCAAGCGGAGGCATACCGATTTTACCAGTGATTTCTAGCTCTGCTCCTGCAAGATGTGGTTTGAGGGCTTTAATAGCCGCATCAATGGCTTGACCATCAGTTAAACGACAAAAACGGACATCAATTTCTGCTACAGCTTGATCAGCAACTACATTAGGACGAATTCCTCCACGAACTACACCTACATTAACCGTAGTTCCTTGGTCATAGTTAGTTAAGCTGTTTAAGACTTGAATTTGATGAGCCAGTTCTGTAATCGCGCTAATTCCTTTTCTAGGATCTGCGCCAGCATGAGCAGCACGACCACGAATATTTAACAAATAATTAGCACAGCCTTTGCGCTCGGTTTTTACTGCTCCACCGGGCCAGGCAGGTTCTAAATCTAAAACATAATCACAAGCAAGAGCCTGTTTTTCTAAAAAAGGTTGATAAGGTTCGCAGTCGGTTTCTTCTAATGAGCTAAAGAAAAATAAAATTGGGTGTTTAGGCTTTTTATCTAAGCTTTGTAATAGCTCAAGTGTATGTAACGCAACAACTAACCCAGCTTTCATATCAAAACTGCCAGGGCCAAAAAGCTTATCGCCTTGAATTCTTACGGGACGTTGGGCTAGAGTTCCAAGCGGCCAGACTGTATCCATATGACCTAGCAACATTACGGCTTGACCTTCGCCACCATAACGAGCAACTAAAATATTTCCACCATTTTCAACGGGCAATTGCTCAGGTTTTGCTCCTAGTTTTTCAAGTCTTTGGCTTAAGTATTTGGCTAGATTATTAACTGCCGCAGGAGCATCAGAAGGGGACTCAATTTCTACTAAAGTTTTTAGATCTTCAATCATTTGAGGCAGTTTTTTTTCTGCCTCGACTAATAATTCTTTCACAAAGTTTTCCTCATAAAATTGATAAGCCGTTTAGAATAACTCAATTATTAAAATCCGAGAAGCTATTCTTAGCATTTAACTTCCAATATTAGAATAAAAAATAATTCAGCAAAATTTTCGGAAAAAATTTTGTTGCCCTGTCGATTTTGATAATCTTCATTCGTCAACTTTGTAGAAACAACAAATAATATTTTTCAACTACATTTTTTAAGGAGTTTATATGTCACGATTTATGTTAATTTCTCTTGCTCCAGCAGAGATTCCAGCAGATTTTGAAATTACCCCAGAAATGATCCAAACCATAATTAGCAAATATAATGCTTGGACAGAAAAGCTACAAAATCAAGGGTGTTTGCTAGATGTAAATAAACTGCGTGATGGAGATGGCAGAGTTTTACGCGGTTATGGTGAAGGTCAAGTAGTTACTGACGGCCCATATGCTGAAACTAAAGAAGTTATAGGAGGATATTGGCTAATTACTGCTGCTAGTTATCAAGAGGCTGTAGATTTAGCCCGAGATTGTCCAACTTTAGAATTTGGTGGAACTATAGAAGTTAGAGAAATAGAAGAATTTCCAACTGCTTAATAGGTAATTAAATGCCATTGCCATTAGATGAGTCAGATAAAAAAGTAGCAAAGCTTGTAGACCATATTTTCCGCCATCAATCCGGGCGGCTAGTTTCCACTTTAACTAGAATATTTGGGACTAGCCGTTTGGATTTGGCAGAAGAAATTGTACAAGACACACTTCTAAAAGCTTTACAGCAATGGTCATTTGGTGGCATTCCAGAAAATCCAGTTGCTTGGCTAGTGCAGGTAGCAAAAAATCGAGCCTTAGATTTACTAAGACGAGAAACTTTATTTCAGTCTAAATCTAATGAGTTGCTACAAGCCTTTGCTATTCAAGAAGCTATAGCAAATCAAAAACATAACTTTCAACTTTCAATAGAAATACTAGACGATGAATTAAGTATGATCTTTATGGCATGCCATCCTAGTATTTCTAGGGAAAGCCGCATAGCTTTAACCCTAAAAACTATTGGAGGCTTTGGAGTTAGTGAAATTGCCCGCGCTTTTTTAACTAAGGAGGCGACAATTGCACAACGACTAGTTCGGGCAAAACGGAGAATTATTGCAGAAAATATTAGATTTGAGCTACCAGATACAAAAGAAATGTCCAAGCGGCTAGATTCTGTCTTAGAAGTGCTATATCTAATGTTTAATGAAGGATATACGGCTCATAGCGGTGAAAATTTAGTTCGTAAAGATCTTTGTGATGAAGCAATCCGACTAGGACAAATGCTAGTCCAACATCGGGCTACTAACTTACCAAAAAGTTATGCTTTGATGGCACTAATGTTTTTTCAATCTGCACGACTGCCAGCCAGACAAGACGAAGCAGGAGAGCTATTTTTACTTAGCGAACAAAACCGGCTGCTTTGGGATAAAAAGCTAATTAGCCTAGGGTTTCTTTGCTTAGAACAAAGTGCTAGCGGTGAAGAAATCACTGAGTATCATTTACAAGCGGCTATTGCTGCTTGTCATGCTGCTGTAACTAGTTATGAATTAACTGATTGGCAACAAATAGTTACACTTTATGATCAACTACTTAAACTAAATCCTTCACCAATTGTCGCGCTAAATCGTGTAGTAGCAATTGCTAAATCGCAAGGTGCCGACAAAGCCATTGCACAACTTGAAGAAATTAAACAACATCCTGCATTAATAGATTATTACTTACTACCTGCAACACTAGGATATTTATGGCAGCAACTTGGAGACAGCAAAAAAGCTTTAAGCTACTACCAAGAAGCTTTAGCCTGCAATTGTTCTGAACCAGAACGACGCTTTTTAATGAAAAAACTAGCTTTAGAAAAATAAAATTTTATTTTGGAGGAAAAATGTCAACAATTAATTGGAAAAGAATTGCATTAGCTGGCCTAGCCATAGGCTTTTTTATGAATATTAGCGAATTTATCTTAAATGGAGTTATATTAGCTAAAGACGTAGAGCAAGCAACTAAAGCATTAAACCTTGCTCCGCCTGCTGGAGATTTTATTGCTAAAGCCGTAGGACTAACTTTTATTGTAGGCTTTGTAACTGTGCTACTTTATGCAGCAATTTATCCAAGATTTAAGGAAAGCTATAAAACTATTTTGACTACTGGACTAGTTGTTTGGTTTTTAATCTTTGTTTATGGCGGAGTTATGGATAGTGCAATGGGGCTATTTTCCTGGAAAATAACCTTAATTGGAATTACTTGGGGATTAGTAGAAACACAACTAGGAGCTTTGTTTAGTTCTTGGCTATATCGAGAAGCAGAATAAATAAAGCTTTTGCTCGCTATACATAATACTTAAGTTATATTAGTAGCCCGTAACGTTCTACAGGCTACTAGGCTTTAATAATGTAACTCAACAGATCTAAACACTTCATAAAGTAGCAAACTACCGGCTATGGCAACGTTTAGAGAGTCCATGCCGTCTGCCATTGGGATGCGGACAATTTTTTGACACATTGATTCTTGATCTTTGGTTAAGCCTGAACGCTCATTTCCTAACATTAAGATTGTAGGGTGGTTGTAACAAACTTGGTTGTAGTTTAAAGACCCATTTGGAGCAGCACCTATGGCTTGTAAGTTATGAGATTTTATCCAGTTACGTAAATCACTAGGTGAAGCTCTAGCAATACTTTGCTTAAATATAGCTCCCATAGTCGCCCTAACAACATTTGGATCAAATGGATCTATGCTATCACCAAGCAAAATAAAGCCTGAAGCACCAATAGCCGCAGAGGTTCTAATAAGCGATCCTAAATTGCCTGGCGAGCGAATTTCACTTAATACAGTCCAACAAGTATGTCCACCAGGTTTTATTTCATCAAGTTTTTGCGTGTGTTGGCGAAAAATTGCTGCTACACCTGATGCACGCTCAGTTTGTGAAATACTTCTAAATTGTTCTGGAGAAAGGCGAGTAAAGGAAACAGCAGCACGTTTTAGGTGTCGCACAAGTTTTCTTGCCACTGGAGAGATTAAAAGTTTTTCGCTATAAATCAAAGTGTCTACAGAAAAACCTTGATCAACAGCTTGGACAAAGTTGCGAACACCTTCGGCAAAAAATAAAGCGGTTTTATCACGATAAAGACGGTTAGTTTGAAGTTTTTTAATCTTTGCTAAAACAGGTGCAATTTCTAGCGGGCGGAAATCAAAATCACTTTCAATAATTTCATTTTTCATATCCTTTCACATAAACCAAATGATTATAAGAGTTAAGAGGGTTAATGGTTTTAGCTTTTATTAGTATAATTTAATACACATAAAAGTTGTTTTGTAATTTATTGACTCTAAAGAAGTATTAGAACCTTAATGCCCTGTAAGGGCATTTTGTAATAGCCCAGTCCTTTAGGGCTGGGCGTAATTGTCTTACTTGGTAGGTAAATATGACAACGCTAAAAGTAGCAATTCCACAAGAAAAATACCACCAAGAATTAATTTCCTGTCAAATGGCTTGTCCAGTTCATACAGATGCACGCGGATATGTTAGAGCCATTGCAGAAGGTCGTTTTGAGGAAGCTTATTTAATTGCTCGTGGGCCAAATCCTTTTGCTTCAATTTGTGGGCGAATTTGTGGCGCACCTTGTGAAGTAGCTTGTCGTCGGGGCCAGATTCCTCGCCTAGATGATGATGGTAATTTTGTAGCCTGGGATCGTCCTGTTGCTATTAGAGCCTTAAAACGTTTTGCTTGTGAACAAGCTGGAATAGACACTAACCCTACGGATACAGTTTTAGAAAATATCCGTTCTTACATCCCAAAAATAGCTGGCAATATTGAAGAAATGAGCGCGTTTCTTCAAGCCAGCATTGCAGGGAAACTAATAAAAGCTAATCAAGAGAAAATTGCAATTATTGGTGCTGGCCCAGCTGGACTTTCTGCTGCTCATGACTTGGCTTTAATGGGTTTTCGTCCTGTAGTTTTTGAAATTGAACCTGTTGCAGCAGGAATGCTAGCTGTAGGTGTACCAGCCTATAGATTACCCCGGGAGTTAATTGCGCGTGAAGTAGCTTTAATTCAAGCTCTTGGCGTTGAAATTCGTTGCAATACCACAGTAGGAAAAGATATTTCTTTTGCTGACTTGCGTCGGGATTTTGCAGCCGTGTTAATTGCTGTTGGTGCTAAGTCCTCTCGTGGCTTAAGTTTACCAGGTGAAGCAGGCCCAAGAGTTTATGGAGGCGTAGATTTATTAAGAGCCGTTTCTTTAGGCGAGTCTTTAGATTTAGGTCAAGATGTGATTGTTATTGGTGGTGGAAATGTCGCTTATGATGTTGCTCGTAGTGTACTTAGACAGATTGCTTATGATACGGCTCGCACTGCAAAACGCTTAATGACTGTTTCTCAAGTTTGGCTAGTTTCCTTAGAAAGCTTAGAAGAAATGCCTGCCGATACCGTAGAAATCCTAGAGGGTGATGAAGAAGGCATCATTAGAATGAACGGCTGGGGGCCGCTAGAAATTAAACGCGGTGACAATGGAGAAGTAAAAGGCGTAACTTTTAAGCGATGTTTACAGGTTTATGATCAAAATAAACGTTTTGCCCCAATTTTTGATGAAAAGATACAACAAACAATTTCTTGTGATACTGTACTTTTAGCTGTAGGACAATACCCTAATTTAAGTTTCTTAAAAGATGGTGGCACAGATGTAGCGGAAAATCGCCCAGGCTGGCCCAAAGCCGACCCAGAAACACTAGCTACAACTGCTCCCGGCGTTTTTGTTGCAGGTGATCTAGCTCATGGTACAAGACTTTTAATTGAAGCAGTTGCTTCAGGCAAAAAGGCTGCTCGGTCAATTTATCAATTCATCACAGGTCGTAGCTTAAGCGTAGAATCCACAACAGCACATATTGTTCAAGAACGCTATCAACGGGAAGCAGGATATGAAACTATTCGCCGTGCAGAAATTCCTGTAATTGAAGCAGAAGAACGACTTAAACACCCAGAAAACGTAGTTGAAATAGGTTATAACCAACAACAAGCCATGCGTGAAGCGTCGCGTTGCTTAGATTGTGGTGTAACACCTGTTTTTGATGGAAATCGTTGTGTTTTATGTGGTGGCTGTGCTGATGTTTGCCCTACACAATGCTTAAAATTAGTCTCCCTATCACAATTAGACCTTAGCCCAGACTTACAATCTACAATTGATGAAAGTTTAGGTAACGAGTCAGACCTAAATGAAAATACTGCAATTCTAAAAGATGAAGATCGTTGCATTCGTTGTGCATTATGTGCAATGCGATGTCCGGCGGACGCTATCACGATGGAACGAGTAACTTTTTCAAATCTTTGGAGGTCGCAATGACAACAAGTAGTTCTAAAAATCTTGAAACAAAACAATCTCGTTTAGACCCTGAACCAATTCCACGCCGAGACTTTCTTGGCTTGTCGGCTTTAGCAGCAGCGGCTTCAACCTTATTTTTTGCTTTACTTGGAATGTTGCGTTTACCAAAAACCGCTGTTTTGTCATCACCTACCAAGCAATTTCCTGTTGTTTTGCCAGACTCACTTGCTCCAGGTGAAGCTTTTATCCCACCAGGACGCGCAGTAGCTTTATTTAAGGATGAAAAAGGAGTTCATGCAGTTTCTACTGTTTGTACTCATTTAGGTTGTGTTGTGAAAGCTAATCCAGAAGGTTTTGAATGTCCTTGTCATGGCTCTAAATTTCAAGCAGATGGAACTGTTACAAAAGGGCCTGCTCCAACTGCTTTACCTTGGTTAAAAGTCTCTCGCAATGGTGATAAATGGGTTGTTGATGAATCAACTACAATTGAAAAAGGCACAAAAGCAACATAAGCAAGGTTATTAGGTGACATTATGAGTACAACACCAAATAAAACAGGACTAACTGAGTTTTGGGATAATTTACGCGCTCTTCCTGATCGCTTGCGAAATGCCACTTTTAGAAGTGGTGTTCCAAATACAGATCGCACTAGATCCACTTTTGTATTTGGCAATGTGTTCTTACATCTCCATTCGGTTAGGACGCATCTTTGGAGCTTAAAATGGACTACCACAATGGGCTTAGGAATTGCTACAACAGCCACTTTTTTAATTACTTTAGTTACAGGTGTGTTGTTGATGTTTTATTACAAGCCTTATCCAGATGTTGCTTATCAATCAATTAAAGATATTCATTTTGTTGTACCTACAGGCCAATTTATTAGAAATATTCATCGTTGGGCTGCAAATATAATGGTGTTAACAGTAATTTTACATATGGCCAGGGCTTTTTATACTGCTTCTTATCGTGCGCCACGTGAATTTAATTGGCTTATGGGTATTGGTTTACTAGCAATTACTCTAGGACTATCTTTTACTGGGTATTTGTTGCCTTGGGATCAATTAGCTTATTGGGCAATTACCATTGGAGCTAACATTGCTCAATCACCTAGAGAATTAACCGATGCTTTAGGTATAACTCAATATTTTGACCCAGGCGGCTTAATTCGCTTATTACTGCTAGGCTCAGATACCGTTGGCCCAGAGGCGTTAATAAGATTTTATTTGCTCCATGTAATGATTTTGCCATTAATGCTAGGAATGCTAATGGGCATACATTTTTGGCGGATTCGTAAAGATGGCGGCTTGGCTCGTCCACTTGATGCTGAAAGTCGGCTTGGGCAACTGCCAACAAACTCTTATCCAGTATTTACCCAAGCTCCAACAAAAACTTATCAGCTAGCAGCAATTGTTAAAGGTCGCACACCGCAAGTAGGCCGTAGCCCAGAAGCCACCGTTCCATCAATGCCACATCTTTTTTATGCTGAAATAGCAGTCTTAATGTTTACAGTTTTTCTTTGTGTCGCATTAGCCTTAATTTCTGATGCACCGCTTAAAGAATTAGCTAATCCAGCCGTCCCAGAAAATCCTGCTAAAGCTCCTTGGTATTTTTTAGGTTTACAAGAGTTAGTGTCTTTCTCTGCTTTTATGGGGGGAATAGGTGTTCCAACTATTGTAATGATTGGACTTGGACTAATTCCTTTTTTAGATCGTGAAAAAACTGGCACTGGAGAATGGTTTGGCGGGCCCGGAGGTTGGTTGTTAGTTAAATGGTCAACAATTTTTGGACTCGCTGCCCCAATTCTAATTGAAACAATTGCTATTAAGTTTGGTTGGATTCGAGAATGGTTTCCAAGCGCGCCACAAATAATAGTCACTCTGATTAATCCAGCAACAATTTTAACCTTAATTTACGCGCTTTATTCTGTGTATTTAGTAAAGCGTTATAACTCAACTCGTGCAGGTGCTTTGGGTTTATTTACCTGCTTTTTATGTGGATTTTTAGTTTTAACTATTATTGGTACTTATTTTCGTGGGCCAAATTGGGTTTTCTATTGGTCGCCAGCAGATTGGCCGAAGCATTAATGTTGGAAATTTAGCTGAGGGGTAGAACGATGGACAAGAATAAACATCTGCTTCTTTGGTCAAGTATTGCAGCATTAATAATGCTTATTTTTGCTGCTAGCAAAGAAAATTTTTGGAAAGACTGGCAACAAATCCAAAAGTCTGCCCATGCTGATGGTCAAGCAATAGACGTTCGTTTGCGTCAAATTGTTGTTCCAGAGCTTAAAGCTACGGATCGTTGCGTTAGTTGTCATGTCTCTATGGCACCGGGGGAACAAGCAATGACTGGGCATGGAGCGTTGGTAACACATAAAAATGTAGTTCATGACCCAACTGTCTTTGGTTGTACTATTTGCCATTCTGGGCAAGGGCTAGCTACAACAAAAGAAGACGCTCATGGAACGGTACATTTTTGGCCTGAACCTATGTTGCCAAAACAATTTAGCTATGCTGGTTGTGGAACGTGTCATACACCTTTAGCTATACCTAACAAAGAAATTCTTAACAATGGCAAAACATTATTTGAACGCTATGATTGTTTAGCTTGTCACCGCTTAGATGGACGAGGCGGAACAATTCGCCCTGATGGTGGAGGAATGGAAGGCCCAGACCTTTCCCGCGTTGGAATTAAAGGTTATGACTTTGGTTGGTATGAAAAACATGCGCAAAAACACCAACAAGCAGAAACTCCAGTGTGGAAAAATTCATTTGGCTTAATTAATGAAACAGATTTAGCAGGGCTTAATGGCTTTTTAGCTACTCGTGTTGGCGCACCTAGACTTATAGAAGCTAAAGCATTGTTTAATTCTTTAGGTTGCTTAGGTTGTCATAAAGTTAGCGGTGTTGGTAGTGATTCAGGGCCAGACCTTTCCCTAAGCGGTTATAGAGATCCTGGACAGCTAGATTTTAGCAATGTTTCAGGTAGTCGCACTTTATCCAATTGGTTAGCCGAACATTTTCGCTCGCCTGTTGCATTGGTTGCTGGTTCACAAATGCCTGCAATGGGGCTAACTGAGGATGAAATAGAACTCCTAACAATGTATGTGCTTTCGCTTCGTCGTCGAGAACTGCCTAGCAATTTTTTCCCTAGAGATCACTCAAAAGTAGTGAAATTTGGAGAAAGAGAATTTGCTAAAGATGGAGCAACGATTTATGGCACGTTTTGTGCTAGTTGTCATGGTCAAAAAGGCGAAGGAATGCGCTATGCAGGTACACAAGCTTTTCCAGCAGTTGCTAATCCAGACTTTCTAGCCGTTGCTTCTGATGAGTTTTTGACCACCAGTATTAGCAAAGGTCGAGCCGGACGACGGATGCCAGCTTGGGAAAGTGCTAGTGGGTTAAAATCCGACGAAATTAAAGCAGTAGTTGAACATTTACGCAAGTTAGGAGCTACAAACTTTATTGCTGAAACCACTGCGCCACGTTGGGCCAATGGTGATGTAAAACTAGGGGCAAAACTTTATAAAGCAAGCTGTTCTGGTTGTCATGGCGCAGATGGACAAGGCGGAGAAGGGCCAGCACTAAATAATAAAATTTTTCTTGATACGGCTACAGATACATTTTTAGTCCAAACCATTAGCAAAGGTCGTCGGACTACATCAATGCCTAGCTTTGAACAACCATCAACCGTTAGCCCAGCTTTATCTCAGAAAGAAATTGAATCAATTGTTACGCACATTCGCACATGGAAAGGAAAATAGGTTATGAAAAAAGAAATTTCTCGCCGGGACTTTCTAAAAACTGTTAGTGCTGCTGGTTTTGGTGCTTTAGTCGCTTCAAGTGCAGGTGCTTGGGGGCTAGAAAAAATCACCAACCCACTAGCTACTTATCCTGATCGCGGTTGGGAAAAAGTTTACCGTGATTTATGGAAACATGACTCTAAATTTACTTTCTTGTGCGCTCCAAATGATACTCATAACTGTATCTTAAATGCTTATGTGCGTTCAGGCGTAGTAACTCGCATTGGGCCAACTATGCGTTATGGTGAAGCCTCTGATCTAGCAGGTAATAAAACTAGCCATCGTTGGGATCCTCGCGTTTGCCAAAAAGGTTTAGCTCTAACACGTCGCTTTTATGGAGATCGTCGGGTTAATCAATGTATGGTGCGAGCAGGCTTTAAGCGATGGTATGAAGCAGGTTTTCCACGTGGTGAAGATGGACTTCCACCACGCGACTATTTCCAACGCGCTCGTGATGAATGGGTCAGACTTTCACACGATGAGACAGCCAAAATTGTAGCAGCAGCCTTAAAAAATATTGCAGAAAACTACACAGGTGAAGTAGGAAAACAACGCTTAAAAGCACAACATTATGATGAAGCCACAATTGAAGCTACACAAGGCGTAGGAACTCAAGTCTTAAAGTTTCGTGGTGGAATGCCCTTGCTAGGTATAACAAGGGTTTTTGGTATGTATCGCATGGCTAATTCTATGGCTTTGCTAGATTCTGCAATTCGTAAAGTTGGCCCAGATAAAGCCGTAGGTGGCAAAGGTTTTGACAATTATTCTTGGCATACTGATTTACCACCAGGTCACCCAATGGTGACAGGTCAACAAACGGTAGAGTTTGACCTTTGCGCCGTTGAACAAGCTAAAACCTTGGTGGTTTGGGGCATGAATTGGATTACTACAAAAATGCCTGATGCCCATTGGTTAACAGAAGCACGAATGAAAGGCACAAGAATTGTAGTAATTGCTTGTGAATATTCGGCAACTGCTACAAAGGGCGATGATGTGTTAGTTGTAAGACCTGGCACTACACCAGCATTAGCTCTAGGTTTTGCTAATGTGATTATGAAAGAAAAGCTCTATGACCTGGAATATGTGCGTCAATGGACTGACCTTCCTATTTTAGTAAGAATGGATAGTTTGAAATATCTGCGTGCAGAAGAAGTTTTTGGACAAGGGCTTAGTGCCTTAACTAACCAAACTAGAGTGTTAAAGGAAGGAGAAAAAGAGCCTCCCGCCGGCCAACAAAACGAGATGTTAATCTCTGAAAAAATGCGTAATGAATGGGGTGATTATGTATGGTGGGATCAAGCTAGCAACAACCCTAAATTAATTACTCGTGACCAAGTTGGAAAACTATCTAAAGTTGGTGAAGCACTCTTAGAAGGTTCAATTGAAGTAACTTTAGTTGACGGTAAAAAAGTCCGTTGTCGTCCAGTTTTTGATTTAGTAAAAGAATATGCTGCACATTTTGACCCTAAAACAACAGAAGAACTAACCTGGGCCCCGGCTGCTGCGGTAGAATCTCTAGCACGTCTTTTTGCTAAAGAACCCGGCACAACACTTTTTGCAATTGGAATGGGGCCAAATCAATTTTTTAACAATGACAACAAGGATCGAGATATTTTTCTTTTAGCTGCATTAACTGGAAATGTAGGAAAAATTGCTGGAAATGTAGGTTCTTATGCTGGAAATTACCGGGTATCGCTCTTTAATGGCTCACCTCAATATATTAATGAAGACCCATTTAATATTGAGCTAGACGAAACAAAACCAGCACAAGTAAAACAATATTGGCGTGCTGAGTCGGCTCATTATTATAACCATGAAGATCACCCTCTAAGAGTAGGAAATAAGCTCTTAACAGGTAAAACTCATATTCCAACGCCTACTAAATCACTTTGGTTTGCTAATGCTAATTCTATTTTGGGCAATGTAAAATGGCATTACAACACGGTTGTTAATGTATTGCCAAGAATAGAAATGATTGCTGTCCAAGAATGGTGGTGGTCAACTTCTTGTGAGTGGGCAGATGTGGTTTTTGGTGTAGATTGTTGGGCAGAACTTAAACACCCTGACATGACGGCTTCTGTAACTAACCCATTCCTACAAATATTTCCAGATACTCCGCTAGAAAGAGCATTTAACACAATTGGAGATATTGATGTGCTAGCTTTAGTGGCTTCTAAACTAGCAGAACTAACTAAAGATAATCGCTTTAACGATTATTGGAAATTTGTCAAAGAAAACAAGACCTCGGTTTATTTACAAAGAATTTTAGATAATTCAACAAATACTAAGGGCTATCAAATAGCAGACTTAATTGCTAAAGCTAAAGAAGGTATACCAGCAATAATGAATAGCCGAACGACTCCAAAAGTTGTTGGTTATGAGCAAATTACAGATTCTCGGCCTTGGTACACTAAAAGCGGTAGACTTGAATCTTACCGAGAAGAAGATGAATTTATTGAAGCAGGTGAAAATCTGCCAGTACATCGGGAGCCAGTAGATTCAACCTTTTATGAGCCTAATGTAATTGTTGCTCCAAAACATGAGGCTATTCGTGCAGCAGGCCCAGAAAGTTATGGGGTAAAACGCGATGATCTATCTTGTGAAACTCGTTGCGGGCGCAATGTGGTTTTAACTTGGGCTGAGACAAAGCAAACCAAGCATCCATTAGCTAAAGATGGATTTAAGTTTGTTTTCCACACACCAAAATATAGACATGGATCACACACTACGCCAATAGATACAGATATGGTTGCAGTGCTGTTTGGCCCATTTGGTGATTTATATCGACGTGACAAGCGTAGCCCTTTTGTAACAGAAGGCTATGTAGATATTAATCCAGCAGATGCACGCGAACTTGGCGTTGAAGATGGTGATTATATTTGGATTGACCCAGACCCAGAAGATCGACCATTCCGGGGCTGGCAAAAAAACTCTAAAGATTATGCTTTTGCTAGGCTGCTTTGTCGCGCTCGTTACTACCCTGGCACACCAAGGGGTGTAACTCGTATGTGGTTTAATATGTATGCAGCAACGCCAGGTTCACAAAGGGGACAAAAAGAGCGTGCCGATGGACTAGCAAAAAATCCTACAACTAACTATCAAGCTATGTTTCGCTCAGGTTCTCATCAATCAGCTACAAGAGGCTGGTTAAAGCCTACTTGGATGACAGACTCACTTGTAAGAAAAGGTTTATTTGGACAGGGAATTGGCAAAGGATTTTTGCCTGATGTCCATTGTCCAACAGGCGCGCCACGTGAAGCAGTAGTAAAAATAACTCGCGCCGAAGCAGGCGGAATTAATGGGCAAAAACTCTGGCGGCCAGCAGCTTTAGGCATTCGCCCGCGTTATGAGTCCGAAGCAATGAAAAAATATTTAGCAGGAGAATTTATTAACAATAAGGAGAAATAGTTATGGCACGCGTTTACAATTGGCAATTAGGTCGGGAAATGTCTTATTGGTATCCAGAAAGCCGCCCAGAAAAACAATTTGCAGCCGTCTTTGACATTAACAAATGTATTGCTTGTCAAACCTGTACGCTAGCCTGCAAAACTACTTGGACATCTGGCCGAGGACAAGAATATATGCTCTGGAATAATGTAGAAACCAAACCTTATGGTTTTTATCCATTAGCCTGGGATATTAATTTGCTTAACTCGCTAGATGGGCAAAAATGGGAAAATAATGTTTATCAAGGCCAAACCGTTTTTGAAGCAGCACCAGAAGGGGAACGGGTGTTAGGTTGGCGACCACAAGAAGAAGATTATGCTTATCCAAATGTTGGAGAAGATGATTGTGCAGGGCAAGTTGATGGCGGTGCTAGTTTATCGTTAACACATACTATGGCTTGGTTTTACTACCTTGCACGTATTTGTAACCATTGCACTTATCCAGCTTGTTTAGCTTCTTGTCCTAGAGGTTCTATTTATAAACGTCCCGAAGATGGAATTGTGCTAGTTGATCAAGATCGTTGTCGAGGCTATCAAGAATGTGTAAAGGGATGTCCTTATAAAAAAGTATTTTTTAACCCTATGACAGGGACATCAGAAAAATGTATTGCTTGCTTTCCAAAAATTGAAGAAGGCATTCAACCACAATGTTTTGTTAACTGTATTGGTAAAATTCGCTTAGCTGGCTGGCTTTCTAAACCAGAAGATGCAAAGCCAGAAAATCCATTAGATTATCTGGTACATATTAGAAAAATTGCTCTACCACTATTTCCACAATTTGGGCTAGAACCAAATATTTATTACATTCCGCCAATTCATACCCCACCAGCTTTTCTAAGACAAATGTTTGGCCCTGGTGTAGACGAGGCAATTAAACAATATCGCAATATTCCAAATGACCCAGACTTAGCCGGACTTCTAGCTCTTTTTGGTTCAACTGAATTTATTGTTCCTCGTTGGAAGCGTGTTGGGGATTTGACAATTGGGATGAATGAAAAAGGCACAGAACTAATTAAAGTGCCAATGCGGGAACTTGTTCAAATTCGTGGAGCTTATGACGCTAAATATGGAGTTGCACGCGTTAATTGTCCTTAATGGTTCTTAAACCAGGAGCGTATTTTATGAATAGCGCGAAAAGATATTTATCAATTTTAATGATGTTAATGGTTTTAGTAGTGCTAAGTTGTCGTAGTGGAGAAGGGCCAATAACGCCAGAAGTTGTAATTATACCTAGCACAAATGTTCCGCTAGATCCTAATGATGCTGTTTGGAAAACTGCTCCGCGCCACATAGCTAAACTTATACTTCAAGATTTAGTAGAACCTCGGCTCTTAAAAGCTTCTACACCAGAAGTAGAGGTAAGAGCCGTTTCAAATGGGAGTGAAGTAGCGTTTCGTTTAACTTGGTTAGATGAAGTAAAAAATGATTTACCCGGCCCAGCCAAATTTATAGATGGTTGCGCTATTCAAATACCTAGCAAAATAGAAGCTAATGTGCCAGATCCGCAAATGGGACAAGCTACTAAATCAGTAGAGATAACTTTTTGGCGTGCTGATTGGCAAGCTATAGTCAATGGACGTAAGGACTCTATCAAAGAACTCTACCCAAATGCAGCAGTAGATCATTATCCTTTTGAAGCTAAACCACTAGAAAAAGACCCTACAGCACAATCAGAAATGGCAAAACGCTATGCTCCTGCTCGTGCTTTAGGTAATAACCGACAAGGCCCAAGAGATTCTGCTGTAGAAGCATTAATAGCCGAGGGCCCAGGCTCGCTTTCTCCAGCCACCAACCCAACAGGAGCAAAAGGAAAAGGTATCTACCAAGATAAAATTAAAGGATGGTCAGTAGTAATTCTTAGACAATTGCCAAAAGAATTATCTCCTAGCAAACGATCTCAAATAGCTTTTGCTGTTTGGGAAGGTGGCAAGGGTGAAGTTGGCGCAAGAAAAATGCGTTCAGGTTGGATTCCGCTTTTAATGAAAGCAGAAGGAGACTTAAGTAAAAATGCAAACTAAAGAGCGAGAATTATTAAAACAAGCAGCCGAATGGCGATTGATAGGACTACTTTTTGAGTGTCCTAAAAGTAATTGGCTAGAGCAAGTAAGTAATCTAGCCAAAGAAGTTCAGGATCCAAAGCTAAAACTTGCTGTTCAAGCGGCAGAAATAGAAGCTAATGAAGGGCTTTATCACTCAATTTTAGGCCCTGGCGGGCCTGCTCCAGCACGGGAAATTAGCTATAATAACTGGGCAGAACCCGGGCGAATGATTTCAGAGTTAACTAGCTACTACAAAGCTTTTTCTTTTCAACCTGTAATTGATGAAACTGTTGACCATATAGCAATGGAAGTAGGTTTTATAAGCTATTTACGCTTAAAAGAAGCTTATGCAATTGCTTGTGATGCTATGGAAGAAGCAAAAATCACGGCTGAAGCCTCAGAAAAATTTATTACAGAACACTTAAACATAATTGCAGAACCACTAGTTAATATACTAGAAGATTTAGACGTAGAATACTTAAAAAATGCTGGACAAGCTTTGTTAATGAGGGTTGGACAAGCTAAACATAAGTCTTTACCAGTGTTTGATAGCTCTTCTGAAATAGATGAGTGCCAATTTTCTTGTGGAGAAGCTTAAAGCTAAGTAAAGTAACTAATTTTGGGAGGAAATTTTATAGAAAAAATTGATTTAACTTGCTAATTTCCTTATATCCCTTCTTTTACAGGCGCACATTTTACGAGTAAAATGCGTTAGAATAATAAAAAATAATTATTTAGCTCGCCATTTTTAAGGAGTGGATAAAAATTGAGTGCCACAAAAAATAACATATTAGCACAAGGTTTTCGTCAAGTTCGTGAATTGATGGGCATTTCTCAACCAGCTTATGCAAGGCTTTTTGATGCTGAACGTGCTTTAGTTCAAGAACTAGAAGAAGGCCGCTTACCTGCTGTTTTAGACCAACGCCTACTTAAATTTATGTTGCTAGTTTTTACACTTAATCGTAAAGGGGATTTTATTGCTGCTCTAGTACAAGAAATCCGAAATTTTTATGGGTTAGATTATATTTTTTCTAAACCATTTCCTTTGCTTGAACTATATAAACAAGTTTTAGACACAGATATTAATAATTGGCCTTGGATTGTTGACTCTGTGCGGTTTCGCTGTAGAGCCATTGAGCGTAAACGCTTAGGTGGTTTTGTTATGCTTTGGGCTGAACAAGCAGTTCATGAACGGTTGCTAGAAGTTTTTCCTAATCAAGTTTCTGCTTTTATGAGTTTTATTGATAACCGAACTATAATTGTTGTTCCTTCAATTTACTTGTTTTTAGATATCAACACAGCCAAATCTAATAATCCTTTAGTTAAAAGCTTGGAATTAAAGCTAGAACGACGTGAAACCATAGGTTTAGCTCTACCTAAAGAATTACCCACGCTTCAAACAATGGATACAATAGCTTGGGAAAAAATGCGCCTATTTGCCTATTCACAAGACGCTATTTTATTAAAAGAAGCTTCTTATCACTGAAAAAATTTATTAAATATTAGGAATTCAAGCTTTATATTTCGCCGTTTTTTCGCTATAATTGCCCATCCTAAAAGAAAGATATTACTTTGTTATGGAAATAACCCAACTTATTGAAATATTAAATAAAAACTATCCTGATGCCCGCTATGAACTAGACTGGGACACTCCCTTACAACTACTAATAGCAACTATTTTAGCTGCTCAATGTACGGATGTTAGAGTAAATAAAGTTACTAAAACGCTATTTCCAAAATACCAAACAGTACAAGCTTTTGTTGATTCAGATATTAACGAGCTTGAAGAAATCTTAAAACCTACAGGATTTTTTAAGAAAAAAGCCCAACAAGTTAAAAACGTCTGCCAAGCTTTGCTAACAAATTTTGGAGGTGAAGTTCCTCGTACAATGCAGGAGCTAATTACATTGCCAGGAGTTGCTCGTAAAACGGCTAATGTAGTGTTAAATAATGCTTTTAGAATCCCATCAGGAATTATTGTTGATACACATGTTCATAGAATTAGCCCTAGAATGGGACTAACCAAAGAAGGAAACCCAGAAGCAATTGAACGTGCATTAATGAAAATAGTCCCTCAAAGCGAATGGGTACAATTTGGCCCTGCAATGGTTTTACATGGTCGATATGTTTGTACAGCTAAAAAACCTAATTGTGTAGAATGTGTATTAAAAGATATTTGTCCAAAAATAGGAGTTGAATAAACTAATGAAAATTAATCTACCTGCCTCTTGGCAAAGTGTTCTTACAGAAGAATTTAATAAACCTTATTTTCAACAACTTGATAGTTTTGTTAGTGAAGAAAGAAAAAATCATACTATTTTCCCACCTGAAGAAGATGTATTTTCTGCTTTTGAGCTTACTCCCTATGACAAAGTAAATGTTTTATTGCTAGGTCAAGACCCTTATCATGATGATAATCAAGCTCATGGCCTGTGTTTTTCAGTTCGTCCAGGGATTAAACCTCCACCATCATTAGTTAATATGTATAAAGAGCTAAAAACAGATGTTAATTTCCGCATTCCTAACCATGGATATTTGATTGATTGGGCAAAACAAGGAATGCTAATGATTAATGCTGTTTTAACGGTTCGCGCTCATACTCCTAATTCACATAAAGACAAAGGCTGGGAAAAATTTACTGATGCTGTAATTAGCAAAGTTAATGATAAAACAGATCCAGTAGTGTTTGTTTTATGGGGAGGATATGCACAAAAGAAAGAAAAATTAATTAACGCAAGCCAACATAAAATAATTAAATGTGCGCATCCTTCGCCACTTTCAGCTAGAAGCGGCTTTTTTGGAAGCAAAGTTTTTTCAAAAATTAATGAAACGCTTGAATCTATTGGAAAGCCTGCAATCAATTGGGATCTATCAGACATATAATTTTAGAAGTTAAATAAAAATCATTAAGTAGAAAGGATATTTAGTTTGATAACTAAATATCCTTTTTTGCTGGAAACAAAATTTACCTAGATTTTTCTTGATGCTATAATCTGAAATTCTGTTTAATTAATAAATTCCAGCATGTCCTTGTAATAAATCAAAATAAATTTTACTTAGATGGGATAAAACTATGACTAGAAGAAAGTTTTTCTATTTGTTTTTTTCTGTGTTGCTAGCTTTTTGCTCAATTTTTCCAGCACTAGCACAAGACAAAGTTTTTACACCTGAAACGGTTCTTACTATCAGAACTATAGTTGACGCACAAATTTCTCCAGATGGTTCAAATATTGCTTTTCAAGTTAGCCGTCCAAGAACAGATGCAGAAGGCCCAGGAACAGCAATTAGCGAAATTTGGATGATGCCAAAAGGCGGTCAACCAACACGCTTTACTTATAATGAAAAAAGTGATCGGCTAATTCATTGGGCAAAAGATGGCAAATCTTTTGCGTTTCTTTCTCAACGTGGAACAGTTCCACAAACTCAAATTTATCAAATTTCTTTAGATGGTGGCGAAGCTCAAAGAATTTCTAAAACTACTACTTCAATAGGTAATTTCAAATGGTCGCCAGATGGCAGCAAAATAGCTTTTCTAATGACTGATACAAAAAGCGCAGATGAGCTTAAAAATGAAAAAGAGGGAAAAGACTGGGTAGTTGCAGATAAAAACTATAGACATACTCGACTTTATTTATTAGATCCTAAAACAGGCGAGCATAAGCTAGTTACCCAAAAAGATATGACAGTTCATGACTTTGACTGGGCCCCAGATGGTAACCAATTAATTTTAGCTGCTTCTGATACACCTACAATTGATGATCAATTTATGAAAAGCAAATTATTAGTTCAATCTGTTGATGGTGCAGATGCAAAATTACTAGTTAAAACAGAAGGAAAACTTCTTTCTCCTCGCTGGTCACCTGATGGTAAATGGGTTTCTTGGCTAGGGGCTGTTTCTTTTAATGATCCTTTTGCTGGTAGCGTTTTTGTTGTTTCCTCTCAAGGTGGAACAGCAGAAAATTTAGTTCCAGGTTTTATTGGTTCTGCTACGTCTTTAAGCTGGCTGGCTCCAAGCACAGTTGTTTTTACTGCTACAGAAAGACAAGTTAGCACATTGACCACAATTGCTTTACCTGCAAAAACAAAAACAGTTGTTAACAATCAAGAGCTTGCTTTTAGCTCAAATCCAAGCTTTACTAACGATGGAAAAACCTGGGTAATTGCTGCTAACACACCAAAACACCCAAATGAAATTTTTATTAGTGATCTAACAAGTAAACAAGCAAATAAACTTACTAATTTTAATCCTCAACTTGCAGGTCTTAAACTTGGTGAGCAAGAAGTTATTAAATGGAAAAGTAGCGTTGATGGCCTAGATATTGAAGGCGTGATTGTTAAACCTGTTGGTTTTGAAAAAGGGAAACGCTATCCATTAGTTATGCAGCCTCATGGAGGCCCGGAAGCAGCGGAGCTAAATGGCTGGTTTGGTTCTTACTCACGTTGGGGACAAGTTCTAGCAGGTAAAGGTTATATAACTTTTTATCCAAATTATCGTGGTAGCATTGGACGTGGTGTAGATTTCTCTAAAGCTGATCACCGCGATTTAATGGGCAAAGAATTTCAAGATATGGTTGATGGAGTAGATTATTTAGTTAATCAAGGAATGGTTGATCAAAACCGCGTTGGTGTAGGTGGTGGTAGTTATGGTGGTTATACTTCAGCCTGGGCCGCTACTGCTGGAAGCAAACGTTTTAAGGCTGCTATTGCTTGGATGGGCATTAGCAATTGGCATAGTATGACAGGAACCTGTGAAATTTTCTTAGAAAATTCTACTGTTCACTGGGATTTAATTATGTATGACAACTACCAAATTTATTTTGACCGTTCTCCAATTGCTCATGTCAAAAATGCTAATACAGCTACTTTAATTATTCATGGCGCACAAGATACCCGCGTTCCTATTGGTCAATCTCAAGAACTTTACACAGCATTAAAATATAAAGGCGTTCCAGTGGAATTTGTTACTTATCCCCGTGAAGGTCATGGTGTAGGCGAAAAAGCCCACCAATATGATTTTATGCAACGTGTCTTTGGTTGGTTTGATAAATATTTACAGTAAGCTAAATACAGTAAAATCAATAGCTACAACTAGCCCAGCAAGACCGCTGGGCTTTATTTTTTTATTTATAATTTTGCTTGTACTAATTTAGTGTATGGTGTATAGTGACACTATACACTTTTGAAGTTGGTACTAAAAATATGTTTATAACAATTGATGAAAAAGATCGGCGGCCAATTTATCAACAAGTAGCAGATGAAATTAAAGAACTAATTGCGCGAGGCGAGCTAGCAAAAGGGGCGATGTTACCACCTGTAAGACAAGTTGCTGCTAATTTAGGAGTAAATCTAAATACTATTGCTACTGCTTATCGAGAATTGCAACGAGAAGGCTTTATCACTGTCCGACATGGTGCAGGTGCAGTAGTAACATCAACAAAAGTTAGCAGTAATGAACAAGAAGAACTTCGTCGTCCGCTTCGTGCAGCACTAACTCAACTAGTATTAGCAGGGCTATCTAGCACGGAAATCTTAGAGATAGTCACACAGGAATTAAGGCAGTTAATTCAGGGAGGGGAATAACATGTCTAGTCTAATGATTTTTTGGGGATTATTTGATCTATTTATGTTGGGTATTCTTCTTTACATGCCAATTATGCGTAAGGAAGAAGCTTTTTTTGGCACTAAAGTTAGTGAAGAAACCTACTCAACAGTTGGGCGAAAAATACATACTCGCTACTGTGTTTGGTTAGTACTTAGCTTTATCCAAATACAAGTTATTGGGATAATAATATCGTTTTATCGTACAGACATGCCCTATGCAAGACTTGTAGGACTACCTATATTTGTTGTTGCCGCAATGATTTTTTATGTAGTTTTTGCCCGTCAAGTCAAACCTTTTCAAGTAGTTGAAGAAAATCAACGTTTTGCAACATCGCTAAAAGTACGTCATTTAAGTGATTATACTAATATAGGTTTAGAAGTAGTGATTGGGTTAACTATAGTAATTCCCATGTTAATTTTGATTTATTATTACCCATTATTGCCTGATCGTATTCCAGTACATTGGGATTGGAAAGGAGATCCAGATCGTTGGGCTGAGAAGAATTTCTTTTCAGTTTTTACGTTGCCCGTAGTGATGATTTATTTTCAAGGGATGTTTTGGCTAATCAAACATGGCCTGACACAAGTTAAAATGATGTTGCCAGCAGAACATACAGCAGAATATTTAGCAGCTAAAGAAGAGGGTTTACGGGTGACTATGAGTTTGATGGATCAAATTCGCTTGCTACAAAGCATTTTATTTGGTGGGCTTTCCTTAAATATCTTGTCTGGAATTTTAAGCGGAGGTTTTTCTATAAAATGGATTTTAGGTTTAGTCGTAGTTTCAGATATGTTTATTTTGCTTATTTGTGCCTATAACATTTATAAAATGATGAAGATAGAAGATAGACTTAAAGCTATTGCAGGAACAACTTATGTCCAACGTGAAAGCGATGCAAAACAATGGTATGCAGGCGGGCTTTTTTATTATAATCCAGACGATCCAGCATTATTTGTAGAAAAATTAGTAGGTTATGGCTATACAATGAATTTTGCCAACAAGCAAGTTTATCTCTATATTGCTTATGGGCTGTTATTGCCTGTTGGAGTAGCTTTATTAGGAATTTGGGGAAAACTCTAAATTATGCGCTTTCAAGTTAAAACCAAAGGTCATCACGATTTTATTGATATTACTGATAAAGTAGCATCACTAGTGAAACAATCTGGTGTAAAAGATGGTATTGCACTAGTTTTTGTTCCTGGCTCAACCGCCGCTATTACTACAATTGAGTATGAAAGCGGCGTGATTGAAGATTTAATAGATGTTTTTGAGTCGCTAGCACCGGAAAACGCTAATTATAAACACCATGAAAGATGGGGCGACAATAACGGCGCGGCTCATATTAAATCTGCTCTAGTTGGAACAAGTTTTACTGTGCCAATAGAAAACGGACATTTAGTTTTAGGCACTTGGCAGCAAATTGTTTTAATTGATTTTGACGAACGCGCTAGAACTAGAGAAATTGTAGTTAAAATTGTTGCAGGTGTAGCTTAAAATTTTAGTCTAAGCTATTTATTATCAATAACTAAAAAGCTCAACATTGATTGATGTTGAGCTTTTTGTTTTTATAGCACATAGGTTTTGTCTAAAAATAATCTAAATTATTTTTAGACAAATTTTAGACAAATGCTTGACAAACATTAAAATAACCTATACTATGCAGCCTGTTAACAACATATGACAAAAAATAAGGGAGTGTTAAAGAATGGGATTACCAGAAACATCATCGATGGATCAAAACATGCTAGAGCAATCACTTAAGCATATGTGGAATGACATACAAAGGTTAATGGCAGAAAATCAAAGGCTTAAAGAATGTTTAGCATCTCTTGGAAGATGGGATCTTATAAATCCACCAAGCGCAGAAAATAGCACTCAACCACACTTTTCAGTTACAACAGAAGAAAATAAAACCTTTTTGGCAAAACCATTAAATAACATTCCTGTAGTAGTAGAAAATCCTTCTTTAGCTCCTGTTAAAAATAAACTATCTCTTATGCAAGCACTCAATGCCACATATCAAACAAGTCAAACCGCAATAGCTCCAGCAAAAATGGATACAGGTAGATTGCCAAACATAGATGTAGGACTTGTCAAACAGCTAACAGTTGAACAATTAAATAATCTTCCTTACGGAGTTGTTACAGTTGATAGAGATGGGATAGTGCTTTCCTACAATGACACAGAAAGCCGTTTAGCTGGAGTGCCAAGAGAGAGAGTTTTAATGAGAAATTTTTTCAAAGATGTTGCTCCTTGTACTCAAGTGAAAGAATTTGAAGGACGGTTTCAGTCTTTTGCAAGAGGTGAAAGTAGAGCTATAGAAGAGTTTGATTTTGTTTTTAACCTTCCATCAGGAATACAATATGTAACTATTATTTTTACTCCAGGTCGCGCACGAGGAACTATAAACATAGTTATGACACGTCGCTAAAGCTTTTAGATTAATATAATTAAGGAGAAAAAATGTCTATACCCACAATTGAAAGCATAAATGAAATGCTAAGAAGTGATAAAAATTTTACTCAAGAAAGTCCACAACAATTATTAGAAAAAGCTTGTTATGAACTTCCAAACATTGATGGTGTATTTTTGTTTGACCCAGAGGGTAGCACTTTTGCTTGTGCAGGTAGCCAAGCAACAAATGATGCTGCCATTCAAGCTTTAGTTGGAGGTCTTATCCAGCTTGCAGACCGCACTTCAGGCGATCTTGGCAGGGGAGCATTAAACCATATCGCACTTCAAGGACAATTAGGCTTTATAGTAGCAACAATATTAGATAGTGGTTATACGTTGGTTTTACTAGGTAGTAGTGATGCTCGTTTAGGTTTGCTACTTCATGATTTAGAGTGGATAGGCTCTAAAATATCGCCTCTTTTAATATAAATAGAGGAAGACAAAGCAAATATTGAGAGATTAAAAATTATTTGGAGGAAAAATAATGGTAGAAATAGACCTTTATAGCCTATCAGCAGTTGCAGCCCTTAGCGCAGGTGTAGCAATGAGTAGCCTTTGGTTTTATGCTAGCAAATTACTAAAAAATGAGCGTCAAGAGCGTCAAAAACTGGAACAAGAATTAAATAAAACAAAAGAGTTAGAAAGATGGTTACGCCTAGATATTTCTGAGTCAAAAGCAGAAAACAAAAGGTTAAAAGCCCTTTTTGAAATACCTACATTACCTAACAAAATAAATTATAGTGAAAAATGGTCATCTTTAGCACAAGTTTTTGAGTCACAACTGGCCCGTTTAGGTTGTGAGTCAAGAGATGTAATTTCTGCTGTTGGGTCAATGAAAACAGCCTTACCCATTGCAATGGAACAATTAAATGGTTCAGCCGCTAGACTTTATGTAGCCGCAGCCGTTTCAACAATGAATGCCGCAGACACTATAGCAAAAGAAATAGGCAAAACCTTACAGCTAAAAAAAGAATCTGCTGCTTTACAGGTTACAGTAGAAATTGAAAATGAATTAATGTTAAGGGTTGGTAGGCTAGACACGCAAAAAGATGGTTTAGTGCTTTTATGTCTTGGAAAACAAGCTAGATTAAATGAAACTGCTTGGATGCGTACAATGATGACACTACACAATGCACCAGAATTAATAGGTAAAAGCTTGATGCAAGAAAGCTCTAAAACTAGTAGTTCACAAGTTCCTGAATTACCTATAGTAAAAGGGCTATCTCTTCCATATTCGTTAATTACTTCTTTATCACGTGCAGGGATCTCTAATGTAATTTTCTATTCAGATACAGATGAGCAAGTTCAATCAACAAATTGGGTAAAACAAATATCTGAAGCATTAAGACGAATACCAAAAGGCCAAAATGAAAATGTGTCTTTTAGAGTTAGGCTGTTTGATATGCCAGAAACGGAAATTGTTATAAATAAAGTTCCTAATGGATGGTTAGTAATTCAAACGGATTTGACAAAACCTGAGCCTTGGCGTTTGATTGATCAAGTGATGGGATTTTTGCGATTTAAGGGACAAGCTAATTCTGTTGCTGTCTGATTTTTTGATTGTAAATAATTGAAAAAGCGAGCATTTAGTTTCAACTGCTCGCTTTTTTAACTTTTGGTTGTTTTAGAAAGCGTTTGCGCCAGCTTCGGCTACTGTGTGATCTTGTTCGCCAGATCCACCGCTAACACCAATAGCACCAACAACTTTACCATCTCGTTTTAGCGGGATACCGCCAGCAAATATCATTATGCGGCCATCATTAGAAGCATGAATACCAAAGAATTGATTACCTGATTGGCTATGAGTAGCTAAATCTTTAGTAGCAATATCAAATGCTTTGGATGTGTAAGCTTTTTTTATGGAAATATCAATGCTACCAATCCATGCACCGTCCATTCGGACATGTGCTACTAAATTACCGCCGCTATCGGCTATGGCAATATTCATTGGTTGGCCTATTTCGGCTGCTTTTGCTTCTGCGGCAGCAATTACTCGTCTTGCATCGCTAAGAGTTACCATTTTTTCTCCTTAAGAAGTAATTAAAATAAATTTTGTTTTAATTTAGAATGGCAGTTAATTTAGCAAAGTTTATTTGTTTTGACGAGGCATCCTTATTGCCACTTTGCCTTGTTTTGTTTGTGACGAGACAGCAAAATCAAAATATTATTTAATGATTTTTGGGGAAAATATGCCTTTTATATCTGTAACAAGGTTAAGATTAAGCTCAATACGACATTTATTGCCTTTTATGTTGTATAACTTTAGGGCTACTAACCAAATTAAACGATCAGAAGGTTTTCTAAAAGGTAAGCTAATGATAGGACGTAAACTTACTTTTTGGACTGTGACTTTGTGGCAAGATGAACAAAGTATGAAGAAATATAGAAATTCTGGGGCGCACCTTAAAGCAATGCCAAAGCTTATTAAATGGAGCAATGAAGCCTCTGTAGTAAGTTGGACACAGCAAACAAACGATCTACCTACTTGGCAAGAGGTTTATAAACAACTACAAGAGAATGGCAGATTATCAAAAGTAAATAACCCAACAAAAAATCACCTCACTAAACAAATAGAAAAGCCTAGAGATAAAAATCTACTGGAAAATGAGTTGTACCCAGTTAAATCCAAAAATTAATTTTAGCTTTTGTGAAAGTTATTTAGTAATTTATATTAATTGAAAATTTAAGGAGTAGAAATGCAAGAAGATATTAAAAGTTTAGCTCCTACCTGGGAGTTTAACCGTCGTGAATTTATGGTAACAACTTTAGTTGCAGGATTTGCTTTAGCCGTCCAACCTATTTCGGCCCAAACTGTTATTACAACTGATACAGAGGGTTTAATTGCTGGTGAAGTAAAAATCCCTACTAAAGATGGAGACATGCCAGCTTATCGAGCAATTCCAAAAACAGCCAAGTCTGCACCTGTGGTTTTAGTTGTACAAGAAATTTTTGGTGTTCATGAACATATCAAAGATATCTGCCGCCGTTTTGCTAAACTTGGTTATTTAGCGGTTGCTCCTGAGTTATATGCCCGTCAAGGCGATGTATCAAAAATAGAAAATATCCGAGATGTAATTACAAATGTAGTTTCTAAAGTTCCAGATCAACAAGTTATGTCTGACCTAGATGCTACGGTTGCTTGGGCAGAAAAGTCTGGCAATGGTGACACTAGCAAATTAGGTATTACAGGCTTTTGCTGGGGCGGTCGTATAGTTTGGCTTTATGCTGCTCATAGCCCAAAACTAAAAGCAGGTGTAGCCTGGTATGGTCGTTTAGTTGGCAATGGCACAGAGTTACAACCTAAAAACCCAATTGATTTTGTTTCAGACCTTAAAGCCCCTGTGCTTGGTTTATATGGCGAGGATGACCAAGGTATTCCTGTAGAAAGCGTTGAAAAAATGCGCGAAGCCTTGAAAAAAGCTAATAAGCCATCAGAAATTATTCTTTATCCTAAAACTCCACACGGCTTTCATGCTGACTATCGCCCAAGCTATCGTAAAGAACAAGCTGATGAGGGTTGGAAACGTCTCCAAGAATGGTTTAAGAAAAACGGTGCAGCTTAAAATTAGTTAAATATGCCTAGTTAAAAGAAGTAGGGCTAGTGGCCCTACTTCTTTTTCTCGTTTAATGGAAAAATATAAATCATGCTACCAATTTGGTTATAGCCTAGATTATGCTCTTTAAATACTTTTTCTAACACTTCTGACCAAGCTTGATCTGAAACTTTAACGGTTACTATTTCATTAGAAATTGATTGATGAAGGCTAAAGTTAAATTTATAGTTATCTGAAACAAAGCGTAACATAGAGTCTAAAGTAACATCCTTAATATCTACAGTAATTAGCTCACTTTTGAAGCCTGGATCACCAAAGTGTTTTCGTTGATTTTTTCCTTTGTTTATAGGTAGTTTTTTAGTAATTTTTGAAGTTGTATTTTTAGATATATAGCATTTATTATCTACAAGTTGATAGGAAATATTATGTGCTTCTAAAACTGCTCCTAAAACCTCTGTCCAAGGCACATCAGATGCTTTAACTGTAAGCTTAATGCTTGGTAATTCCTCATTAAAAATAAACTGAATTTTGTAGTTATCACCAATAAAATTTAGTACATCTTTTAGATATACATCTTTAATATCTATACTAATTAGATTACTTGTTTCTTCTGTAGCTAATATATTGTTAAAGTTATTATGGTTGGCAGATGTAGCAAAAGTATTGCTACAAAATAAAGTAACTAAGCAGATAACGCTAATCAATCCTGTTACATAATTTTTATTAATTAAATTTCTTTTCATTTTCAAAATCTCCTATATAATTTAATGTGTTCTCAACCAACAAGGCGGAAATAAAACTTAAAAAAGACCATTTTTTCGGAAAAATTTTTTCTAAAAATTCCAGATTTTAATTATGAGTACAAATGTCACAGAATTATTACGTGCTTGGGGACAAGGTGATCAAAAAGCATTAGAACAATTGTTTCCATTGATTTATGATCAACTGCGTTATTTAGCGATTAATAGATTTAAGAAAGAGCGTAAGGATCATACCTTACAGCCAACTGCGTTAGTTAATGAGGTTTATCTACGCCTTGTTGACTGGCAAAATGTATCTTGGCAAAATCGCGCACAATTTTTTGCTATTGCAGCACAACTAATGCGAAATGTTTTGGTAGACTATGCTAGAAATCAATTAGCAGCTAAACGAGGTAGCGGTAATAAGCTTTATATTGCTGATTTACCAGAAATTGTTGCTGAAAAGCCTGTTGATTTGTTAGCTTTAGACGAAGCTTTATCAAGCTTAGAAGCAATAGATCCTGAGCAACATAAAATAGTAGAGCTACGTTATTTTGCAGGATTAACAATTGAAGAAACGGCAAATGTTCTGCAAATGTCTCCTACAACGGTTAAACGAGAATGGAATATGGCTAGAGCATGGTTGTTAAGACAATTGCATCATAAGGAAAGTTTATGACTCCAGAACGTTGGAAACAAATTAAAATTATCGCCCAAGATGCTTTAGCCTCATCTACAAAAGAACGAGAGGCTTTTATTAACAATGCTTGTCAGGGAGATTTAGAACTAAAAAAAGAAATAAATTCTCTACTACATTTTCATGATGAAGTTGGAGAATTTTTAGAGCAACCTTTGATTGAATTAAGCAGCATAAAAACTGCTCCATCAGTTGTAAGACAACTTTTAAGTCCAGGAACTCTTTTACAACAACGCTATTTGATAATGGAGCAAATCGGTCAAGGTGGTATGGGAGCAGTTTATAAGGCACAAGATAAACGCCTAAACAATGTTGTAGCACTAAAGCAAACCATTGTAACAGGTGACCGCTTGCGAAAGGCTTTTGAACAAGAAGCACAACTACTTGCACAACTTCGACATGCTGCTTTGCCTGTTGTGATAGACCATTTTTATGAGCCTCAAGGTCAATTTTTAGTGATGGAATTTATTGACGGCAAAACTCTATCCGAGCTTTTATCAAAGCAAAAAGAGCCATTTAAGCTATCTCAAATTCTTGTTTGGACAAAGCAATTGCTAGAAGTTTTAAATTATCTACATAGCCAAACGCCGCCCGTTATTCATAGGGATATTAAGCCAAATAACTTAAAGTTAAATGAACGTGACCAAATTATATTACTAGATTTTGGTTTAGCTAAAGGACTTAAACATTTATCTTCAACAAATGTTGATAATAGTAGTGTGGCAGGTTATACCCCACATTTTGCACCCTTAGAGCAAATTAACGGTTCTGGAACGGATTACCGCACAGATATCTATTCTTTAGCTGCAACACTCTATAACTTAATTACAGGTCATAAGCCGCCAGATGCTACATTTAGAGCAGCAGCAATGTTAAATGGAGAGCTAGACCCATTAAAAGCAGCACATCTAGTTAATAGCGAAGTTGACCCAAACTTTGCACAACTACTTTGTGAATGTCTGTCACCAAATATTAATTTACGTCCCAAAAGTGCTAGAGCAATGCTAGCTAAATTAGAATCTTTGCAACTCTATGATAACGAAACAATTACAACTCAAATAAAACATACTGTTAATCAAAGTAATTCCCAAACTAGGGGTTTAGAAAAGTCTATTGAAACTATAAATTTACCTAAAAATATTTCACCTAAGTTAGTTAGCAAATTAAGTAACAGAAAAGTTTTTTACTCAGTTTTTAGTTTATTGATGTTGTTAATATTGTTTTTTAGCTTTAATGCAATTCCAACTTTAACAAGTATTGCCAATAATGCTAACAAGTTAGAAGATAGCCAATTGCTAGCAAAAACTGCAAATAATTCGCCAAATAGCAAAAAACCTACACAATTGCCAGAAGATGCTAAACAAGGATTAAATTTTGGCAAACCAGGATTTAAGGCTAACCCAATCAGTGTAGATATTGCAGATGTGAGTTTATATGATTTGTTACGTTTTATTTCTGATAATTATGGCTTAAATTATGCAGTTGATGAATCTGTCCCAAAAATGAAAGTGTCAATGAAAGTAAATGATGTGCCTTGGGACAAGGCTTTAATTTCTGTACTTGAAGCTAATAATTTAGGTTATAAAGTAGAAGATACAATATTATGTGTTTTTCTTAAATCAAATAGAAATTTAGAAAAAGACTCAGAAAGAACAAATAGTAAATCAAAAAATAAACTTAAAAATTAATTTGATTCTTGAAGAGGTTGTTAAACGATTAGTAAATATAAAATATAAATTAGTAAAATCAATTTGTGAGCAAGTAAAAAATATGAGTAGAGAAATAAGAGAACAAACATCGCTAAAAACATTACCAATAGCATTAGAGGTAGCTCTCCACTTAATCGGGGCCGAGATAAAAAGGTAAAATCGACAATATTTTAAGGATATGACTGGTCGTAAGTTATTGATTATTCGTTGAACCTGTACCAGCAATTAGTCAAAAACCTATTTCTGCTTCTTTCTATTTCCACCGGCCCCGATTTAATGGAGTGCTACCGCATTAGATGTAAATACAGTCAACTACCTGCCCCTAAAGGGGACAGGCTTGAAGGAATAAAACCCAGAAAGCCCAGTTGAGCGGATTAAGCTTAGTGGTAGAAATACTAATAAGCTACGTTACTAAGAGAGTTAAAAAACGCACCTTGGGATGCGAGCCAGTTCCAAGCTCTGTAACTGCTAAGTTAAACAGTCATAAGGGTATAAAGACAGTGCTTAGTAGATATACTGATTAGTAACATTATCGAGGCAAACATTACTTCCGAAAGGAAAGGTTATACAAACTATGAATAAAGTATTCGTACTAGATAAAAACAAAAACCAACTAGATATGTGCCACCCTGGGCAAGCTAGAAGGATGTTGAAGGCAGGGTTAGCAGCGGTATATAAGCGGTTGCCATTTACCATTATTCTTAAAAGAGAAGTAACAGACCCACAACTACAAACTTATCAGCTAAAGTTAGATCCAGGTAGCAAAACAACGGGAGTAGCGATAGTTAATCAGGAAACAGGAGAGGTAGTATTTGCTGCTGAGATTGAACATCGTGGGCAAACTATCAAAGCCAGGTTAGATACTCGTCGTGGAGTTCGTAGAGGCAGACGTTCAAGAAAAACTAGATATCGTAAGCCTAGATTTAATAATAGAACTCGCTCTAAAGGTTGGTTAGCACCTTCTCTACTAAGTAGAGTATCTAATGTAGAAACTTGGGTAAAAAGACTTATCAAGATATGCCCAATAGCAGGAATAAGTTTAGAGCTAGTTAAATTTGACACACAGTTAATGCAAAATACTGATATTAAAGGAGTTGAATATCAACAAGGCACTTTATCAGGTTATGAGGTTAGAGAATATTTGTTAGAGAAATACAAACGTAAGTGTGTATACTGTAAAGAGGGAGATAAACCATTGCAAATAGAACACATAATACCAAAAAGCAGAGGTGGAACTAACAGAGTAACAAACCTGACATTAGCTTGTGAAAAGTGCAACATAAAGAAAGGCAATAAAACAGCTTTGGAGTTTGGGTTTGAGAAAGTGCAAGAACAGGCGAAAATTCCACTAAAAGATGCGGCGGCTGTAAATACAACACGTTGGGCAATAATGGAAAGGCTAAAAAGTACTGCGCTACCAATAGAAACAGCAAGTGGAGGACTAACTAAGTTTAACCGAAGTACTCAACATTTACCAAAAGCACATTGGATAGACGCTTCTTGTGTTGGATTAAGCACACCATCAAAGTTAGATATTAATAAAGTAAAAGTACTAAAAATAAAAGCAACAGGTCATGGCTCTCGTCAGCGATGTCGCCCTAATAAACACGGCTTTGCAGTAGCACATGCTCCTAGTGCTAAGTTTTACTTAGGCTTTCAAACTGGCGATATAGTAAAAGCTATTATTGCTAAGGGTAAATATAAGGGCATTCATTTTGGCAGGATTGCTATTCGTTATCGTCCTTGTTTTTCTCTTAACGGCTTTGATGTCCACCCTAAGTATTTATCCATTATTCATAAAGCCGACGGCTATTCTTATTCTTACACCAGAGGAGGCGGCGATTCCTCTCCGGCCTAAAGACCGGAGTTCCCTCGCCGAAGATGGGATGG
>CAZBMZ010000045.1:0-45383 GCA_964492845.1 uncultured Clostridia bacterium | reverse complement strand
TCCTAATTCAAATGTCCCATCGCTATTAACAGATGTTTGTGCAACTTGTGTTCCTCTTGCTGTCGATAAGATTAAAGTAGCTTCTGCAACTGGATTACCTGAAGGATCAACAATTTTTCCCTTTAACCGTGCTTCTTGTTGTGCAGCATAAGCCATTGCGGGAATTAATATTAGACACAGCAAATTTACTATTAGTCTTGCTAAATAGCGACTAACCATATAGTTGTCTCCTCATCCTAAATAAATCAAAATTTTTATTGATTTTTGAAACAAAATGAAAATCACTTTCATTTTCTGAAAAAGAAACCAAATAATGCCAAGAGAGTAAAAAATTGTCAAGTAATTTGGCCTATTGTTTGAAAATAAAAGTGATTTTCGTTATCTTTGAAATAAGACTAAAAGTTATATGGAAACTAACTACACTGTAACTTAAGTTTTTTAGTACTCTTAATTCTTAAGCCCCAACGGGGCGTAAGAGCCTTTTCTTATTGTTAAAACTCTTTCGCCCTTCCAGGGCTTGAAAAAAACTTAACTACTATTTCCTAGGGCTGAAGCCCTACGCTACAATTACATTATTTTGTTGGGGCTTAAGAATTAAAGATATCAATTTACTTTGTTTCCGCTCTATTCAACATGCGATTATTTAATCTAATGTTGAATAAACTCTTAAATGAAACCTATCTTCGCTTAAAATAATTAATTCATAATCAGCAATCATTCTATTAATATGGGCAAAATGGTTATTTTTTCTATCAATTAAAAAGTTTATAAGTGTTTCCATTTGATTTTTTTGAAACCAAAGATCAGTTTCTTTACTTACATCTCTTAAGATTTTTTGTCTTTCTTCTGCCGAGACTAAAGCCAAATTCCAAGCTGTAATTCCAATCTCGACAGTCTTTTCTAAATTTTCATTTGACATTTTTTCATTCATTAATGGTTCAATAAATTCCAGCAAAACATCTGACATGCTCTCTAGTGCTAATTCCCTTGATGTTTTAGTAATCAACTTTTGTGTTGTCACTACTTTCTTACGTTTACTATTTTTCTTTGCTAATTTTTTTTGTCGTTGTCTTTCATTAGTAGACATAAATAAATCACCTACTCATACTAGCTTTACAAAACCTGTTCTATTATCTAAAAAGATCTTTTATTAGTCCAACATTCCAAGATATCTAAGGTAAAAAGGAGTCTAAAATTTGTATGTCTAAAATCTTAGTTACTAAGCAAAATCACATTACTACTATTACTATTAACCGTCCAGAACAAAAAAACGCCATTGACCAAGAATCAGCAGAACTACTAATGCAAGCTTGGCTAGATTTTCGAGATGATGACAATCAGTATGTAGCAATACTTACTGGAGCAGGAGACACATTTTGTGCTGGTGCAGACTTAAAAAGCTATGTTACTCAAGCAAAAAGTTTTCCTTGGTCAAAAAATAAGCTACGTCGCTTTATTTATAATGGCCCTGGCTATATGGGGTACACTCGTCAAACAGATATTTTTAAGCCTATAATTGGTGCAATCAATGGTGGAGCTTTTGCTGGCGGCTTAGAGTTAGCCTGTTTAACAGATTTTCGCATCGCCTCAGAAACAGCCGAATTTGGCGTATTATGTCGGCGTTGGGGTGTTCCTTTAGTAGATGGCGGGACTCAACGATTGCCCCATATTGTAGGCTTAGGTCATGCAATGGAGCTAATTATCACAGGCAAACGAATAGATGTTCATCATGCCTATCGTATTGGGCTAGTTAATGAAATAACTCCAGCTAATGAACTTATGGATCATGTTTATAAAATTGCTGAAGGAATTTGTTCTTTTCCACAATCAGCTATCCGCACTGATAAACAAGCTGTCCTAAATGGGCTTGGTACAACACTAGACGAAGGATTACGTATAGAAGCTCAACTAGGACAGTATGCCTTAGAAAATGAAGATATGGAAGAAGGATTGAAAGCCTTTCAAGAAAGGCGAAAACCAAATTTCTCGCAAAATGACTAACTTTTCTATTTCTTGCAATTAGTTTTAAACTATTCATTGACAAAAGGCTAAAATATCAATATATACTTACAGGATTTTCAGCAATTTAATTTAGTTAGTTTATCCAAGGAGGATAATTATTATGGCGGCTCCAAAAGGTGGCGCAGGAACAGATAGACCTGTAGAAAATGTATCAGACGAAGTAAAAGATCTAGCAGCACCTGTTACAGATCAAGCAGAAGCTCCACAAGCAGATTCATCTGAAGAGAAAAAAGATGAAGCCTCAGAATAGTAAATAATTTATATAATTTATTAACTTTTGGCTTTGTATCTAAGTTTTAACTTAAATTGAGACAGAAAATATAAAGTATTAATTTTCTGTCTCAACAATTAAATACTTAAAAATTATTTTAAATTTCTTCATGGACAACCCAAATAACCCAATTTCTGATAAATATAAAAACCTTGATTTACTGATAAATTTAGAACTTTCAAGAATAAAAAAAGATACACCTTGGACTCATTTTATTTTAGATAATTTTATTGAAGAAACTTATTTTAAGCAGTTTCAGCAGGCTATTCTTTCTAAACAGCATACCTTTTCAATTCAAGAAAACGACCCTAACCAAGTACAATTTGCAGTATTAGAATATTTACCTTTAGCTAAAGTTTTTTACTCAATAGAATTTAAGTCTATTTTAGAAACCCTCTCAAATACTAAATTAACCATTAATACTAGAAATTATGTTCAATTAAGACATATGGATCCAGATTCTCCAGAATTTCCACCTCATATTGATGATATGGGTGTTAGATCAGTAGTAACAATTTACTATTTATCTCCTGATTGGAAAGAAGATTTTGGAGGACAACTTTGCCTTCATAAAAGTAAGGTTGGAGATGAAAACCAAATAGCTTTTATTAACCCAATTGAAAATAGGTTAGTCGTATTTTTTTCTGATGATACCAATTGGCATAGCATTAAAAAAGTCTATAACTGGAAAAGATATACAATTTTAAGTGAGTGGCTTGTTAAAGAAAAAAAATAAGCTTAGATTTCAAAATAATTATTCCTGCAAAATATTAAGTTTTAATAACTTTTACTAGCTAAAGAGCTATAGCTGTAAGGCTGATTTCTAAAGGTTCTGAGCTAGCTTGATTTGCTGGCAAAACTACTAGAATTGATGAACCTTGATAAACCCTTTCAAAACCTTCTTCAGATTGTGAAACAGAGAAAACTGGATAAATCCACCAATCAACGGCTTTGTTTGAATTTAATTTAACCGCTAGCCTAAAGTATTCATCTGTTAAGCTTAATTGGCTTTGTTGCTTAACAATACCTTGCCAGTTAAGGCGGTGTTGCTCATTACCAAAGCGAAAATAGCGGTCATGTGCATCTCCAGCTAGTAAATTAATAGTAAGTTCAACTGCTAGACGGCCGGCAAAATCATTTTTTAGAAGTAATTTACTTATTAGAGTATCACTATTTGCTTGAAAAGAAAGCGTTTGCTCTAGTTCAATAGTTTCTATCAAATTAACTTTTGCTAAATTTAATGTATGTTTAACTGTAAGTTCACGTGCTTTTTCAAGCTCAGTTAAAGTTAAATTTCCTGCTTGAGCTAGCAAAGCTTTTCCATCTAATTGCTGAGTAGCAAAATCAGATAAACTTGTTTCAGCAGCTAAAGCATAAACACCAAAACAGTTACGAGGATATTTATCATAAACTAAAAATTTATCTAAACCTTTTTCTTTTACTTTAGCTATTGCATGTATTGTTTCTACGCCATCTTCTTCATCATTATTATTTAGCGAAAATATTTTTTCTTTAGTTTGTTCTACTATATTTTCTCTCTCTTTATTATTTTCACTTTTTGCTTCTAATTCCTCAGCAGCTTCTTTTAAGCCTATTTCTTTAACAGCTTTGTGATAGGGTTCTTCTTTTCGTTGCAAAGAATTAATTAAGCTAAAGTTCCTAGTCTTAAAGTCAAGAATTGAAAGTCCACCTTCCTTGTTATCATAAACAGCAGCAAAAACCGAGTTATGAATTTCTACCTCATTAATTCCATCTCCATCAAAATCAAATTCACGTGATGTAATCCAACTATTTTCTTCTGCAAACTCTACTTTATCTAGTAAATATTCTGCTTTAATTAATGCCATTAGCGAAGTGCTACGAAGATGTGGAGCATAAAGACCGCCAAATACACCATGCCAAAAAGCATCATTACACTCGCCTTGCAATAAATAATCATAGGCTTCTTTTAAGCAATTTACTTTAGGGTTATCTGACTCACTTAAACAAATTGGATCACTATAGCGATGATAATATTGATAAAGTCTATGGAGACGTTGACTTACTTGGAGCATTTTTTTATGAATTAAGTTACTTTCCCGATATTTTACAAGGAAATTTCGCCAATAACCGCCTTGTAAATATTGAGCTAATTTTTTTTCCTGTTCGCTATCGCCTAGTTCGTGTTTTAGATCAACAAATTCTTGAGAAACTTTTGATGGAAGTGACCATTCCATCATTTCTGCATAACTAGCCGTAGGTAAATATATTTGTCCATTTGGTTCACTTTGTTCTAAGTAATCGCCTAGTTTAACGGTTTCTAGCCAATCGCTTTCATTTTCTAGGGCTTGATAAAATCTATCTAACCATTGTTTTTTGTAGCAAAGTTGGTAGGTTTTAGGCCAAACGCCAAATTTTTCCGTATCATCGCCCATTGCTACTAGTAAGTCATGCTCAGCCGTTTCCCAAAGCCCCCGTAAATAAGCGATTGTTTCTTGTGGCTCTGCAAAAGGGATTAAGTAACGTACTCTCATACTAGAAGGAACAAGCTTAAGTGTTTGTCCTTGTTCTTCTGTGATGTAATAGCCAAATAGTTGGTTATCTCGCAGTCCTGCCATAGCAAAGTGAGTATCATCTAAGATAGTATACTTAATGCCGGTTTCGCTAATAGCAGACACCAGATTACTTTCCCAAACTCTTTCAGCCGTCCACATTCCTTTAGCTTGATAGCCAAGTTCCGTTTTTAGAAAGTGGTTAAGTTTATAAATTTGCTCACAGCGGTCTTTATAAGGCAAAATGGCTAGAATTGGCTCATAAAAGCCGCCTGAAATTAGTTCAATTTGGCCTTTAGCGACTAGTTCAGCAAGTAACTTTAAGTAATCTGGATGATGTTGCTTAAACCAAGCAAAAAGAGAGCCTGTAAAATGTAGTGCTAATTTGATTTTAGGATGGTTAGCTAGAGTTTTAACAAAGGGTAAATAAGATTTTTGATAAGCATCTTCTATCACATGATCAAAATTTCCTACAGGTTGATGAGCGTGAATTACTAATGCTAGATGAACTTTTGGCATAAAATTTTCCCTCGTTTTAAGCGTTTGCAATGGATAATTTGCTGTCGAGTAGACATAGATAAGATAGTTAGGCTACAATGACTTGGCAAGTTTATCACCTCTAGCATCTCTTACCAACGGTTCTAGCCGTTGGCCTTGTTGAGCAGTGATTTTCTAAACTTTTTAATCGAGGCATAAATTGTATGTACCCGTTCCAGAACATTCTCTTCTCTACGGATTTTTCTAATAATTCTAGAAGCGCGTTAAAATATGCGGCAGCTTTTGCGCGTCAACACAATGCAACATTGTTTATCCATAACTCTCAGGAAGCAAGTCTTCCTCCTAATGCTCTAAAACTGTCTGAACGAGCATTATCAGACGGCAACCATCAATGGTTAGTAACTATTAAAAAAGAATTAGAAAAGTTAGCGCAGTCACCCTTGTTAGCAGGATTAAAAGTAGAATTAATACTTACAGAAGGAAATCCCAAAGAAGAGATCCCCCGCGTTATTCGTGATCATGGTATTGATTTAGCAACTATTGGCACAACAGCACGACCTGGGCTAGGTGGTGCATTAGGCTCAACAGCCCTTAGTGTTATGGGTCAAGCTAGTTGTCCACTGTTGTTTACACGTCAACCACTACATGATTTTGTTTATTATAAAAAATCAGAAACCAATATTGCGTTAAACCGCATCCTATTTGCTACTAGTTTGTCAGACACCGATGATAGTGCTAAACGTTTAGCTTTTGCTTTAGCACATGCACATCAAGCAGAGTTGACTATATTGCACTCAATAGGTTCATTCTTAGGCTATATTCAGGCAGTGTCATTAACTAAGATTATTGATGTAGAAGATCGTGTACGTTCAGATGCTAGCGAAAGACTATCACAGTTAGCTAAAGAAGCAGGTGATGTTGTAGCAGAGACTTTACTAACAGAAGGAAGTTGTGCTGATGAAGTTTTACGTGTAGCAACAGAAAAAGATGTTGATTTAATTGTTATTGGTACAGGTAAGCCTAATGGTACTAATACTTTACCAGGACGAGAAGCAGAACGAATTGTTCGCCATGCATGTTGTCCTGTTTTAACTATTCGTCATGGTACAATTGCTTAAAGCATTTGTTTAAGATTAAAAATAAAATATAGACGGGGTTAGTCTAATGAAATACCAACTCTTTCAGTCGATTTTATTAAAGTTAAGATCGCGTTTAATAGGCGCGATCTTTTTCTTTCTTGCCTTACTTATAATTGTTCCCATCTTAGAAGCAGAAAGCTATGAGATTTTTGACCAAAGTTTTGAGTTTAAGACAGGTGGGACAGTCAAAATTGATAATCTAAGTGGAGAGGTCAAAATAGAAGTTTGGGCAGAAGAACTAGTACATGTTGTAGCCAAAAAAGTAGAGCCTGCTGGTCATCCTGTTGCACTTTCTGATATAGCTTTTTTTAATACCAGAAACCAAATTCAGATAAAGACTCAACCAGCCGAAAAAACTACTCGTATTGACTTAACCGTCTATATTCCTAGAAATACTAGCTTAAGAATTATAACTAGTAGTGGAGCAGTACAAATTAGAGGGGCTATTGCAAGTGCATTGGTTGAAACCGCTGCCGGCAATATCAAACTAGAATCTCCTGCATCACAAGATGCTGATTTAGTAGCAACTACAACTAATGGAACAATTAAAGCTGAAATACCCATAGAAACCTATGGAACGCCGTCTAGCAAAGCTGTCCAAGGAAAGTTAAATTCCGGTGGAAACCCTGTAATTTTACGTAGCAATGCTGGAAATATTCAATTGTCCCCTCTTCAATATGAATTAGATAAGGATGTTGCAACAATTCCTGCTGTTTCACCTATAAGTTCTAGTGGAGATCCTAATAATTATTACTCTGGCAATAATAATAATTCTAATAACCGTAATAATAACTCTGTTAATGATGATTCTCTTTTTGGTGGCGCACCTCCAACAGTAAGTCGGCGGCCAAACACCAATAATGATAACTATCAACCTTATACTTATGGTGGTAGTTATGGTGGTAGTAGCAACCCAGGTAACCAACCTAATACTGGAAATCGTGGAGGTAATTCTTCAAATGCTGATATTTTTGGTGCTGGACGAAAATCCGACGGCACAAGCAACACGGTTGATGCTGGTAATTTAGGAGTAAATCGTAGTAGTAACAACAGTGATATAGATAGCCAAGGAGGTGTTGGAGTAAGAATTATTCCTCCTCCTGGTGCTAACAGACCTCAACAAAACAACGACTCTAACAACCAAAATAATCAATATAATCCAAATAATTCTAACAACCAAAACAATCAAAATTATCCTGCTCAACCACCACCATTGCAACGTCGTAAAAATAGTATTAGTGGTAATACCAATAATAATGACAGTAACCAAAACAACCAAAACAATCAATACAACCCATCAAATGATAGTAGCAGAGTAAATAATTTTCCTAGTAATGACATTGATGATATTGCTAGTAATCGGCCAAATAACGGCCCTACGCCTACAATTAGGCGCGGCAATTCTAATAACTCCAACAATGCCAATAACAATGCTAGCAATAATGATGGCTCTGACGATGACACAATAAAGATTGATACTAAACTTGTTTCACTTAATGTAAGTGTAATGTCTCGTGATGGGCGAGCAATTACTAACTTAAAGCAAAATGATTTCTATGTATTTGAAGATGGTATACAACAAAAAATAGAACATTTTGAATCAGTTAACACTCCTTTTAACTTAGTCATCCTGCTAGATTTAAGTGGAAGTATTTTAGATAAAATTGATGTTTTACGTCGTGCAGTGTTGCGTTTTATTGAAACTAGTAAACCACAAGATAGAATAGCAATAGTTTCTTTTACTCGTAGCGTCCAAGTAGTTTGTGAACTTACTAATGATAGACAGCTAATTAAACAACGTTTGCAATATATGACTATGCCCAAGGGGGGAACAGCCTTTTATGAAGCAACTTGGTTTACTGTTACCCAAATGTTTAAGCAATATCCCGGAGAGCGTAATGCTGTAGTTTTATTATCTGACGGTGTAGATAACTCTATTAGCGTTACTTATCCAATTCCCTCTCGCGTTACTTTTGACCAAGTTTTAAGAAAAGTTCAAGAATCTGGAGTTTTAGTTTTTCCAATATATTTAGATACAGAAAAAGAAAATGTTAGCCAAGATATTGAAGGGCCTGAAAGCTACGTACTTGCACGTAGACAATTAGGAGCATTAGCAGAAACTTCTGGCGGAGTATTTTTTAAGGCTGATCGACCTGATAACTTAGAAGGAGTTTATGAAAAAGTAGCAGCAGACTTACGAACACTTTATAGCGTAGGTTATTATCCAACTAATTCAACAAGAGATGGTTCATGGCGTAAGTTAAAAGTTAAAATTGACAAGCCGGATTTAGCTGTAAGAACTAGGCGCGGTTATTATGCTAATTAAGTTTAAGGGAAAAGTATTTTATGACTTACGAAGAAATGCAAAAAACCATGCAGTTTATCCTAGAGCATCAAGCTAAACATGAAGTAGAAATACAAGACCTTCGTTTTGCTATGAAGGAAATGAAAGAAAATCAAAAGGTATTTGAGCAAAACCAAAAACTGCTGCAAGAAGCGCAACAAACATTAATAGCAACTGTTACAAATCTAGCACTTCAGGCAGAAGCAGATCATCAAATTACCAAAAACGCTATAAAGGCTATGAACAAAGACATGGCTCAATTAAAAAGCACTGTTCTTGAGATGAAAGAACAAGCTGATAAAGATCGTGCTGAAATGCGTAGCGGTATGGTTGAAATGCGCCAACAAGCCGATAAAGACAGGGCTGAGATTAGAGCAACTGTTGATCGTTTATCTGACAATGTAGATAAATTAATTGATGCACTGCTTAAGGCTAATAATCCAAAGATTTAGAAATTAAAGCTTAAAATAAAGTTAATTTTTATTCTGGTAAAAATTAACTTTATTTTGTCTTAGGTAAACTAATCATATTAGCAAATAAATGAAATGCTCCTGGGTTAAAAGCTCTTAATTGACGACTTAAAGCATAGCTAACATAAATATATTGACCTCGCCCATGACCTGCTACAAGCAACCCGCTTTTTAATTCTTCCTCATCAGGATCTGCGCAGGAAAGCAAAGTAAAATAGCGTTCATCCCATTCACTAGGAAAATTTAACCCTCGCTCTTGTATCCAACCTTGAAAATCTGCTGCTGTAACTTTATTTGGTGAAGTTATCAACGGATGATCTTTTACTAAAATATCTACAGGTGCATTTTCATTAGTTATTCTTTCATCACCTATTTTAATTGTATATGGGCTTAACTGCTTGTCGTTCCAATCACCTGCACGTTGATAAAACACTATTAATGTGCCTCCATTACGTACAAAATTAAGTAGTTTTTGATTAGCTTTTTCTAGTTCAGGATAAGCTAAATAAGCACGATTATCTAAAACTATTGTGTCAAAACTGCTATTTAAGTTTCCTTCCGCTATTTCTTTTACTGTTATTTCTCTATTTGATACACCATAAAAATCTAGTGTTTGTGGTAAAGTAAAATCAAAAGTGCGTAAATATCCTACGTCAACTTTAGCTGATAAAACTCGGATTAAATTCATCCTTAGCTCTCTTCTAACAAGCTCTCGGCCATAATCATCAACAAAAATAACTGGTAATCTAGCTAGTCCTTCTGGCACTGGACGACCTATAGCAACAAAAAAAGTAACAATATTTATTGATTGACCTTCAACTTTTAGCTGTTGTTCTTGGGGTGTAATTTGTATCGGGGGTAAAGTTGATGGACGCAGTCGTCCTAAAATAGTAGTGCGAGAACGATTAGTAATCTTTATTTGTACTGGATAAGAATTTGTTTCGCCTGAGTCAGTAATATTAACTAGCTTATTATTAGGAACTATTTCCATCTCTATCAATGGGTTAACTTCAACTCTAGTTGTAGCAGTTAGTAAAATTGGTTCTGTAAGTTCAGGCAAAGAGACTTTAGCAGCAATGTTTATTTGTGGTTCTAAAAAATCTAAATCATAAATATGGTCTACTAAAGGCAAGCTTGGGAGAGCAAATTCATTAAGCTTAAGTGTTAATTCTTGGCTGCTATTTGCTCCTGCTTCCAAGTTAGTGGCTAATTTTGTTTTTTCTTCAAATTCCCAATTTTCTGGTAAAGAAATGGTTAAGGGTTTAACTTCTATAGCTAAAGCACTGTTATTACTTAATGTTACTGTTGCTGTTAGCTCTTCAGTTGGTGAAACGGTTTCTTTATTAGCAATAACTTTTAATGAAATCTTAGTTAGTAAAAGTAGAGATTGTTCTAGTTTCCCAGCTAAAACTTTAGCTTTGAAATCATTTTTACCTTCTTCTTTTAAGTATTCTTTGACATTATTAAGAGCTTTAATCAATCGGCTAACTAGCTCTGCACTAGGCAATTTTGCTGCTTTTTCAGGACTATCAGCTTGTTCATCAAAAATAATAGGCTGAATTTTTTTATAAATATCAACTTGTGTTAACCCTTGCCAAAGCAAATACCAGCGGTTGAAATCTTCGTCTACACTTTTAACCAAGTTATGACGAATCATTCTTTCGCCTTTTAGCTCAATTGCTGCCCAAGGGCCTTGGCTGCGATGCTCTAAGCGAGATTGATAACCAATTTGTGAATAAGGCTGGTTATAAACTTTAGCAATTTGGTTAGAATCAAATTCCGTGTCAAAGCGAGTCTTGCTTAAAGTACGAGCAAATAAACGCTTGACTTGCCAAGGTTCTAGTCTATTTAATCCGCTAAGTTGTTCAGTAAAAGCATTACGATCAGCGGCTAAATCATAAGCTTCTTCTGCTAAAAGTCTTGCTGCTTGATGATGTCCATGTCCGGTTTTGCGGTCATGAACTGTAATAATAATGTCTGGCTGGTAAGCACGAATAGCTAAAACAAGTCGTCGCAAAGCCTCACGACGATTCCAAATAGTAAAAGTTTCTTGAGCAGATTTAGAAAATCCAAAATCTGGCATAGCTAAATTAAAAGCTATTGTATCCAAGCGTTTTGCCATTGCTTGAGTTTCTTTTGCTCTAATCACAGCTAAATCTTGATAAAGTTCTGCTCCCTGGGAATTTTGCCCGCCCTCGCCCCTTGTAGCTGTGACTAAAACAGTTCGCGCACCATATTTCATACGGTAATAGGCTAAAGCGTCGCTGTCTTCATCGTCTGGATGTGCTGCAATACACATAATAGTAAAAGGAAAGGTTAAATCTAATAATGATTGATAAATAGCTAATTCATTATCATTACTTTGCGCTAATGTAGAAGTTGTAGGGAATTTTAATAGCAGTAAATTTAAGGTTAACATTATCATTAAAAAGTAGACAAATATTCTCATCTTTTGTAAACCAGAAAAATAATTAGTTTCTTTGGAATTTAGCCTTGATAAAAACTACATTTTGCTAACATTTTTTCTAAACAGCAAGTGTAGAAACAAAAATTTTGCTTTATAAATAAACTTGTCTTACCTATAATAAGCAAAATTCTTAATTCCAAGTAATATTTAACCAATAGAATCAATAATTTATGGAAAACAATCAAACTGCCTTTCTAACAGCTTACTGGAAATATTTAGCAATGCTAAATTATGAAGTAGACCCTAAAATTTTACTTTCACGTCTTCCCACAGGAACAGAATTAGACACATTTGAGGGAAAAACTTTTGTTAGTATGGTTGGATTTCTTTTTCATGACACCAAAGTTTTACGCATACCTATACCTTTTCATCAAGATTTTGAGGAAATAAACTTAAGGTTTTATGTACGCCATAAAGCTAAAGATGGAGAATGGCGACGTGGGGTAGTTTTTGTTAAGGAAATTGTCCCAAAATTTGCTATTGCCCTTGTTGCTCGTGCAATTTATGAAGAACACTATATTTCCATCCCTACTAGGCACACATTAGAGTTTGACGAAAATGAAAACCCTAAATTTGTAGCTTATGAATGGGAGTATGAAGACAGATGGCATTCACTTAGTGTTAAACCTACAGGCCAAGCCTACTCATTAAAACCTGGCTCAGAAGAAGAATTTATTGCTGAACATTATTGGGGCTATACTCGCCATAGCGACAACACTACAACAGAATATAAAGTCGAACATCCTACATGGAAAGTTTGGTCAGTAAAAGAATCTACATTTGATTGTGATATAGCTGGGCTTTATGGAGCAGAGTTTAGCGAATTTCTTAAAGTTAAACCTAGTTCTGCATTTCTAGCAGAAGGATCTAATGTTACTGTTTATATGGGAAATAAACTAGATTAATTATTAAAGTAATTTATTGCTGGTTAATCAGGGTAAGCAACAAAGCGTTAATTTTATTGCTTACCTTGAATTAGCAAAATTGGAAGGTTTTAACTAAGCATGATCTGTTGCAATAGTAGTTTTGCTTCTGCCTCTTTTAGCAGCAGGTTTAGCCGCTTCTTTAGCTACAACAACAGGCTTTACTTCTACTTGTTCAGCTACAACATCAACATCCTTTTTCTTTTTTGTATAAGTTCTTTTCTTTGGGGCAACTGTGGTTGCTTCTGCTGAAACTACTTTGTGGGAAACTTCTGATTCAGGCACTTCTTCTTTAATTTGCTGCGCAGTTTCTTGCATAAGTTCAGCTAATATTTCTGCTTCTGCTTTGAACCAATCTTCCGCTTCTCGTCCAATTTGTCTACCACGTAGTATAAAAAGTTCATAAGCTCGTCTAGCTACACGATTTCTTACACTAGGATCTTGTTGTAGCTGTTCACGCATTTTGTTTACATCCATAAAAAACTAACAGTAATAATCTGTTAAAGACTAAAACTGTATTTACTCCTAAAATAATAGATTTAACACTACTAAATTTTACTATCTTTTTAGTAATGCTTAAGATCATATAACATAATTTGGTGATGTACTGAAAGTAAAATTCCCAGAAGCTATATCTGCTAACTTATTGCCAAAACTGGCAGATCTGCCACAAGTGACAAGTTTTTATTCTGTCAAAACTGACAAGTTTAAGCCTTAAAATTAAAAATTTAACCAACTTAAAACTTAAATTTCTTATTACTGTATTTCTAATTACTACTTATTTTTCAGCTATTTACAACTATTCTTAGTTAATCTATATTTTGCCGTTAAATTTTTGGTATACATTTTGAAAAACTGTGGGACGAAATAGAAATCAATCCTCATAAATGATAAGGAAAATTTTATGTTGCCCACAAATAATACTAATATTAAGTACCGTATAAAAACTAGCAGAAAATCTTTGTTTCGAGCAAATAATATAACTTCAATAAATTCAACTGATTATCAAGACACTTCCAGTTTAGAACTAATAAAACTATGTAGCCAGCCTAAAAATGAAGCTGCATGGCAAGAGTTTTATCAAAGATTTAATCCTTATATTGAAATTTATATTAAAAAAGCATGGAAGCTTCGTACTTCCTCTAGCAATTTAATGAACCCAATAATAAAAGAAACCATTGCTGACTTAATTCAAGAAGTTTATGTCAAACTACTTGAGTCTGATCGTCAGGCTTTACAACAATTTCAAGGAGAAACAGAAGGCTCTTTTCTAGCTTATTTATCAAAAATTGCCTCTAATATAGTTTCAGAACATTTTCGTAAGCAACTAGCAGATAAACGTCGTGGTGCAGAAATGTCTATAGAAATGCTTTTAGACAAAGCAGAATGTGAAAAGTCAGGTAGTCAAGAAATTACACATTTATTTTTATCAACTGATGGAGAAAAAGAATTTTTAAGAGGTTTGCGTAACTACCAAATTTCTCAATTAGTTGAAACCTTTTTAGCTGGTACTAACAGACAACGAGATATGTTAATTTTTAGATCCTGTTTATTAGCTGGTATGTCTGCTAAACAAGTAATTGAAGCGGAAAATTTAGACTTAAAAACTAGTAGCGTAGAATCTATTTTGCGACGTATCAAAGACAAATTACGTCAAACCTTAAAAACTAAACCTAGCATGTTTCAACTAGCTGCATAAAAAATAATCTTAAAACAACTCCACTAACCAAGGGTGCATAGCTTGCACCCTTTTTATTTTGTTACAATTCTGTTATCCAAACCATTATCTAACTTTAATTTATAAGGGGTAGTTATGAACAATGAGACAGTGCCAAGCCCTGATGGGCGAGGTCGTCGCTATCAAGTAATTTTCTTAACTATAACCACTTTTGTAGTAATTGCACTATTAGTTGCTTTAGGTACAGTTAAACCATTAATTCCTATTCCAGAACGTTCTAGCGATACATTAATACTTTACGCGCTTTCTTCTATTAACTTTATTGCATCATTAGTCTTACTAGCAATTTTAACCCGTAATTTGCTTAAACTCCGACGTGAACGAGCCGAACAACGCCTTGGCTCAAAGTTTAAGACTAAAATGGTAATATTTTCTATTGGAATTTCTTTACTACCAGCAATTTTACAATTTTTCTTTGCCTATGGGCTTCTCAATACAAGTTTAGATATATGGTTTAGCTCACCTGCAAATAAGTTTTATGCTAGTGCTACTAATTTGCAGCAAGTCTTTTTACAACGTCAATTAGAAGACCTTGCACAAATTAGCCGTACACTACTTCGTGTTACTGGGCTACGTGGTCGGCAACAAGATTTAGTCTTAGACGATATAGAAAAACGTCTTTTACAAAGAGAATATAACAACCAGCAACTACGGCTACTTGAAGTTAACTTGTTGGATAAAACGGTATTTCTTCAAAATACGGAACCCATAATAAATCTCCAAGAATTAGCTGAAGCCCGTAGCGCAGTTAGCTTAGGTAATGCTTATGCTAGTTGGACAATTGGCGATGATTCCCGCACTTTTTATTTAATAATTGGTCAACCAATTAACCAAACTAGTAAATCTATTGGAGGAATTTTTTTAGTTAAACAGCTTCCTCAAAATTTAGCAGATATGTTTGTTGAGGTTACTAAACAGGTGGAAGACCGAGATCGTCTTTCCCGTAATGCTAAACAGCTTAAAATCACTAACTTATATTTATTAGGTGCCATGACATTACTGCTTATTTTTGCTGCTACCTGGATTGCTCTTTATGTTGCTAATGGCATTACTGTCCCAATTCAAGCCCTAGCCGAAGCTACACAAGCTTTAACTCGTGGCAATTTTGATATTAGGGTGCTTTGTCCCGCAGAAGACGAGCTAGCAAGTCTTGTACAATCCTTTAATCAAATGGCCGCACAATTAAGCGAAAATCGACATAACTTAGACCTTGCAGCTAAAGAACAGCGTGAAACCAATCGAGCTTTAGAAGAACGCCGCCGTTATATTGAAACCATCCTTCAAAGTTTATCAACTGGAATTATTTCCCTAGATAATGAACATCGTATGATTACTATTAATCAAGCTGCCCTTAATATTTTATGTTTAGATTCTGCTCCACTAACTAAAACACCTATAACTGATTTATTTGCAACAGAAACCCAAAAAGAAATTAATTATTTAGTTAGAAAAGCTCGCCGTGTTGGACAAATTAACCAAGAACTAGAAATTCACAATCAAACCTCATTACTTCATACTTCTTTAACCATCACTGCCTTACGAGATAAAAACGGTGTTTTTCAAGGCTCTGTATTAATGATAGAAGATATTTCAGACCTAATTGCTGCACAGCGTAGCGCGGTTTGGAGTGAAGTAGCCAGACGTATGGCACATGAAATAAAAAATCCTCTTACCCCAATACAACTTTGTGCTGAACGAGTAGCAAAAAATTCACAAAAAATTGCTAATTCTTTAGAAAGTAAGTATTTACAAGTAGTCGAAGAATGCACTACCACCATTAAACAAGAAGTTAGCACCTTGCAAAGAATGGTAGATGAGTTTTCCCGTTTTGCCCGTTTGCCTCAAGTCCAACTACAATCAGGCTCACTAAACCAAGTTATAGTAGAAACTTTAAAGTTATATGAAGAACGCCTTGACGAAATAAAAATTACCACTAACTTTTCTGAGCAATTACCCTTAATTAATTTGGATAAAGAACAAATTAAGCGTGTTATGGTCAATTTAATTGATAATGCAGCAGAATCTATGCAAGATTCAAAAGAAAAATTACTGTCTATTACTACAGATTTTTTTCTAGATAAAGAATTAATTCGTCTAACTGTTAGTGATACAGGTCATGGAATTAATGTAGAAGATAGAGAAAAGCTTTTTCAGCCCTATTTTTCTACTCGTAAACGTGGCACGGGTCTTGGTTTAGCAATTGTTAGTCATATTGTTAATGACCATATGGGAAAAATTAGAGTAGAAGATAACTTGCCTACTGGAACTAAATTTATTGTTGAACTACCGACTACTAATAAAATAGAGTAATAGTTAATCTGAAATGTTGTTTACTTAAGCTTATTTGCCTTTTTCGTTAGCATCTTTGATACGCAAGCTAATTAAATCTGGTTTTGTGCTAATCCATTCAGTAAACTTTTTAATTTCAGGATGTTCTAGCAATTTCTCTACCGTATTATAGTCATATTCAAGCTGTTTTTCTGTTAAGTGGGCGTGGATATTGCGATGGCAAGGCCGACAAAGCATAACTAGCCGTTCACGGACTTCTTTACGGTCAAAATTTTTCTTATTCTTTTTATTTTTATGCCTTGTACGAGGAATTAAATGATGTCTAGTCAAATTAGGCACGTCTCTTTTACATAAATCACAAACTTTTGCTTCTTCGCTCATATAAATTTATAACCACAAACTATCACTTAGTTTATCGTAGTGTCTTTTACTAAAAAATCTTAAAAAATCATTTCCAAAGCTAGTTGAACCATTTCTTGTATAGTTTCTTTATTTTCTTTATTTTCTTTCATAGCTTTTATCATTTGATTTGCAATAGCTTTTATAACAGGAACTGTTACAGAATTTCCGGCAACTTTACGACATTGCGAGTACGGTATATTAATAATAAAATCACTAGGAAAACCCTGTAGTCTTAGCATTTCCCTATCCGTCAACCGCCTAACTCCATTTACTACCAAATAGTTATAACTCCCTTCAGCACGTAAAGCACAAGAATAAGGTAAAGGTGAAATATTTCCTCCGATATTTTCATGCCAAATAGATGGATTAGGTGGAATAGTTTTTAAAGCATTAAACCTTTTTTGTTTAAGTTCTTCAGAAAGAAAATAGCTTTTTGGTACTTCATCATCTCTTTGTAAGATTTCGGATAAAGGTTTGTAATAACCTAATGGCTTAGGAAACTTAAAATCAATAGATGATAAAAACCCCACTATATAAATTCGTTCTCTTTTTTGTGGAATACCAAAATCAAGCGAATTCAACACTTTATGATAAATTTTATAGCCGAGTTGGTTTAGTTTTTCAGTAATTACAGCAAAGGTTCTACCTTCGTCATGTGTTGTAAGTCTTTTGACATTTTCAAGCAAAAAAGCTTGAGGTCTTTTTATAGCTAAAATGGACTCAATATTAAAAAATAATGTTCCTCTAGTATCTGTAAAACCCTGTTGCTTTCCTGCAATACTAAAAGGTTGACAAGGAAAACCTGCTAATAAGATGTCATGATCTGGAATATCTTTGGCATCAATTAAGTTGATGTCTCCAAAAGGAATTTCTCCAAAATTAGCTTCATACATTTTTTGTGCGTATTTATCCCATTCAGAAGAAAACACAGTTTTACAACCAAAGGATTCAAAAGCTAATCGCATTCCTCCTATTCCTGCAAAAAGATCGATTATTTTGTACTGATTTTTTATTGCAGCATCACTAAATTCTGTAAAATTTATCATTTTTACTCTTCTAAACTGTTTTCCATTTTATGGAATATATGGAGCGTCCATGCCGCTTACAAGCATTTGACCTAACAAACTTAGTGCTTGGTCAAAACCTGTTAAAACTTCGTCAACTTGTTCAGAATTAATAATTAATGGAGGCAAGACTTGAATAGCACGTTGTCGAAAATCTGAGAAAATTCCTAAAATTCCTGATTTTCCTAATGCTAAAGTCATCATTGCGCCTAATCGATCGTCGGTTAAATCAAGTGCCATCATTAAACCTAGTTGGCGATAACCTGCTACTAATTGAGGATATTTAGCTTTTAGATTTTCAAACCCTTTGGCAAATTTGCTTCCCATCTCACTAACATGAGCTAAGAAACCTTCTTCAGTAATTTGGTCTAGCATTGCTAGAGAAGTCACACAAGCTAAGTCTGAACCACCAAAAGAACATAAATGCACAAAGGGATTTTCTTGGAAAAACTTGTCTAAATGAGGACGAAAACAACAAACGGCTAGCGGATAAATGGCTGAACTCATCCCTTTTCCAGAAACTAAAATATCTGGAACTACTTGCCAATGCTCACAACCCCAAACCTTGCCAGTACGCCCCAAGCCCGCTTGCACTTCGTCTAATATTAAAACTGCTCCTTTACGGTCACAGATTTCTCTAACGGCTGGTAAGTAATCATTTTCTGGAATAATCATTCCAGCAGTAGCTTGGATGGTTTCTAAAATTACGGCGGCGGTTTCATCTGTGACAGCCTTGTCCATTGCTTCTATATCGCCAAAAGGAACACGGCTAAAACCTGGCATTAGCGGGCCAAAGTGCTTGCTAAAACTAGGATCGCCTGCTGCTAATGCAAAGCCTGTATGACCATGATAGCCATATTCAGCAGAAATTATATTAGGACGCTTAGTAAATCCCCTAGCTAGTTTGATTGCAACATCAACCGCTTCACCCCCACCGGGAGCAAAAAAAGTATAGCGAATATCTCCTGGAGTTAATTCTGCTAGGCGTTTAGCTAGCCTGGCTCTATGTTCGCTCATTAAAATATGGTCGCCAATGTCAAGCTCAGTCAAAGCTTCTTGCAGCGCATTAATTATTCTTGGTGGACGATGACCTAAGTTAAAAACCCCACCGCTAGAACGACAATTTATATAGCGTTTTCCGTCCAAGTCCCAAAGATAAATACCTTCTCTTTTTCCTGGAACGCTACCAAAGCCAAGTTGCTTATAAATAGCTACTTTACCTGGAGAAACATAGTCAGCAAAATCTTGAACAACTTCATTATTAGGCTTTTGATTAATATATTTAGTCATTAAATTTTTATCTCTTTCTTAAATTAAGAATAATTATTTATCTACAAGCTTTGTAAGGGAAAGCATAAGTCGTTTAGGTAAACTACCAAAATTAATAAACCCATGATAGCGATAAAAAGTTTCTGCTTGTTCATCTTTAGCATCAACAACTAAAGCAAATACAGCCATTTCTGAACGCAAAGCCCTAGAAATAGCATCCCATAACAAGACTGAGCCTAGTTTTTTCCCTCTATAATTTTGATCAACTGCAAGACGACCAAGACGAGCAACAGGAACTGATGGGTAACGAGGCAATTTTTTAACTAATTCCATTGGAATATCTGTAAGCAAAACACCGCTAGCAGCTAATGTGTAATACCCTGCTATTTTATTTGTTGTTCTTTCTACGGCTACATAACAAACTGTTACACGTCTACGAATATCTTGCGTTACCTGCTCTATAAAATATTTATCTAAAGCCTCTACTCCACAACAAAACCCTTTCCTACTGTGAGCTTGATTAAGAGTTTCTACTAGAAATTTGGTTGTCACTTAGATTCCACCACCATTTTAGAATGATATTGTTTAGCCTTTTCTAAAACAGGAGATAAATTTGGTGGATTGAGCAACAAATCAACAAATTTTTCTTGATCCTCAATTGACAAACGAATTATGTTTGTTTCTTCTATAGTCTTTTGAGCAGCTTCTTGGGCGGCTGTCACCACAAAATCACTTACACTACGACCTTGTATTTCTGCTGCTCGTTTTACAAGTGCTAATATTTCTGGTGATATCCTTGCTTCTATTCTGCTACTTCGGCTATTTTGTACTGACATTTCTTTACCCTCAATGCAAATCAATTTTTATTAATGTACGTGGTTATGCCGTACATTGTCAATAAATTTATAAGTGTTTATGATTAAATATTTGCTTGTTTGTTGTTATCTTATATTATTTACAAACAAATTTATTCAAATTTTTCTTCTCAATAAAACTACTTATGTCAAATAAATTAACTTCTACAGCACAGCAAGCTTTATCTACAATGCTTACACGTAAGTTTATTCCTCGCAGCAGCTTACGTAACCGTCATATAATGACAATGGCTGGTCATTTTATTGCACGTCAATTTCCTGGAGTAGAAAAAATTAGCGAACAACGTTTATTTCAAGTCACTGATGAAGCGCAAATGCTTACTCATTGCGGTTGGCAAGCAAACCGAGAAACAAAGCCAACAGTTATTGTTGTACATGGTTTAGAAGGTTCTAGCGAATCTAAATATACAGTTGGAACTGCATTAAAAGCTTACAATGCTGGATTTAATGTAATTAGAATTAATCAACGTGGTTGTGGAGAAACTTTTCATCTTTCGCCTACACCTTATCATGCTGGCTTGACAAATGACTTACGAGTAATTATTGATGAAATAACTACTAAAGATAAAATTACAAGTGTTTATGTAGTTGGGTTTTCTCTGGGTGGTAATCAATCGCTAAAACTTGCTGGTGAATATGCAGACCGCCCACCTCAAGCATTAAAAGGCGTTTGCGCTATTTCTGTGCCTATAGATTTAGCTGATTGTTCTGACTCGTTACATTGGGCAGAAAATTGGGTTTATGAATGGAATTTTTTACTTTCCCTGTATAAAAGCTATAAACGGCGGCAAAAACTACATCCTACCCGCTATAAACTGCCTCCTCCTTGGCAAGTCTTAACGCTAAGACACTTTGATAATTTGATAGCTGGCCCTTGTAATGGATTTAAGGATGCTAATGACTATTATGCTAAGTGTAGCTCTGATCAGTACTTAAAACATATTTCTGTACCAACATTAATTATTCAAGCCAAAGATGATCCCTTTATTCCTTTTGTGCCTTTTGAAAAAACACTTCGTAGCGAAGCTGTAGCCTTGCTAGCAACTGAAACAGGCGGACATGTTGGCTATGTAGGAGAAAAACAACCTAGTGAAGATCCTTTTTGGGTAGAAAATCGAGCAGTAGAATTTTTTCAGCTACTTTCATAATGAGTTATAGAAATAAAACTCTAGGGTGTGAAACAACTTCCACACCCTAAAGCTTATTTAGTCCCAGTTTGTATTTTAAGCTTAAACATCATAGTAAAGAGAAAATTCTAAAGGATGTGGACGCATATTTACTGGATTAATCTCTTTTTCATATTTATACTTAATCCAGCGATTGACAAAGCTTTCGTTAAACACATCTCCCTTAAATAAAAATTCACAATCTTTTTCTAAAGCTGAAAGTGAAGCAGATAGTGAGCCTGGCAAGCTTGGGACGTGTTTTAATTCTTCTACAGGCAAATCATAAATATCTTTATCAAGTGGTGGGCCTGGGTCAATTTTGTTTTGAATGCCATCTATGCCAGCCATTAACATTGCAGCAAAAGCAATATAAGGATTACAACTTGGATCAGGTGGACGAAATTCTAAACGTTTTGCTTTAGGATTTTGTGAAAACATAGGAATTCTTACGGCAGCAGATCGATTACGTGCTGAATAAGCTAAGTTTACAGGAGCTTCAAAACCTGGGACTAGTCGCTTATAGCTATTGGTTGTTGGAGCAGCAAAAGCAGCAATTGCAGGAGCATGTTTTAAGAGTCCGCCAATATAGTAAAGTGCTGTTTTAGAAAGCCCTGCATACTCATCACCAGCAAAAAGCGGCTTTTCACCTTTCCATAAGCTTTGATGACAGTGCATTCCATTTCCATTATCCCCATAAAGTGGCTTAGGCATAAAGGTAGCTGTTTTACCATTTTGACGAGCTACATTTTTTACTGTGTGTTTAAAAATCATTAAATTATCTGCTGTGCGAGTTAATGTAGAGTAGCGAAAATCTATTTCAGCTTGTCCGGCTGTAGCAACTTCATGATGATGGCGTTCAACAGGAATACCACATTGTTCTAAAATTGCACAAATATCTGCTCTAATGTCTATTTGTGTGTCTTGAGGTGAAAGTGGAACATAGCCTTCTTTATGGCGGATTTGGTAGCCATTTCCATTTTCTGAATTCCAAGGGCCTTCTTCACTATCAACAGTGTATCCAGCAGAATTAGCACTAGCATGAAAACTGGCACTATCAAAAATAAAAAATTCTGCTTCTGGGCCAAAATTAATTGTGTCTGCAATGCCTGTAGAGCGCAGATAACTTTCTGCACGTTGGGCAATGGCTCTTGGGTCAAGCCAGTAGCCTTCTTTAGTAATTGGATCTGTTACATCACAGATTAAACATAAAGTTTTGCGAGTATTAAAAGGATCTAGCCAATGGCGGGAAATATCTGGATTTAACAACATATCAGACTCATTAATTGCTGCCCAACCCCGTAAACTAGAAGCATCAAATCCAAAGCCTTCTGCTAGGCTGTCTTCGCTGATTTCTCCAATAGGTACAGCAACATGATGCCATGCCCCAAAAAGGTCTGTAAATCTAAGGTCAAAAAATTCAACTTCTTCTGCTTTAGCATATTCGATTAGCGATCTGCTATCCATTAAAAATCTCCTTGATTATTTGTAAAATTCTATAAATTAATGCTGTATTTGATTATTTGCTTTCACTTTAGGCAATCAGAGTGCCATAGAAGAAATTTTAACTCTTGTTTTTTAGCTATTTACTAGCATTTAGAATGGTTATGGATTTCCTGGATTTTGAAGGTGAATAATAAAAGTAGGGCTGAGCTTAAGAATTAGCTACAAAACTGTAGCTAATTCTTTGTCAAACTACAAAATTGTAGCTAGCTACGAAACCAGCGGTAATCAATTTTATATTTTTTTACTTTGTAATTAATGATTCTTTCTGTTGTATCCAACAGCAAAGCGGCTTTAGCTTGATTACCTCGGCAAGATTTTAAGGCATCTAGTATAAGGTCTTTTTCATAAGCTTCAACTGAAGTAATTAAATTTAATCTTGGCTCAGTGTTGGAGGCTTCTGCGGTTTGTAGCGTGGGCGGCAAATGATGTGCATGAATTACTCCTGAATCACAAATTAAAACAGCACGTTCCAAACAATTTTCGAGTTCCCTAACATTTCCCGGCCAGTGATAGCACATTAACATATCAATAGCAGGCGTAGAAATTCGTTTAACAGCTTTGTTATGTTCACGAGCATATTTTTCTAAAAAATGGTCTGCTAGTAGCAAAATATCCGTCCGACGTTCTCTTAAAGGTGGCAAATAAAGAGAAAAAACATTTAGCCTATAATAAAGATCTTCTCGAAAAGTGCCTTTTTCAATTGCCTTTTCTAAGTCTTTATTTGTTGCAGCAATGATTCTTACATTTACTTTAATTGTTTCTACACCGCCAACGCGCTCAAATTCTTTTTCCTGCAAAACTCTAAGTAATTTTACTTGTATGGCTGGGGACAATTCGCCAATTTCATCTAAAAATAATGTGCCGCCTTCAGCTAGTTCAAAACGTCCTTTTTTCCTTGCGCTAGCACCAGTAAAAGCACCTTTTTCATAACCAAATAGCTCAGATTCAATCAAACTTTCTGGTAAAGCCGCACTATTTACTTTAACAAAAGGCTTGCTAGAGCGTTCAGATGAATAATGCACAGCCTGTGCAATTAATTCTTTTCCTGTGCCAGATTCACCTCGTATTAAGACAGTTGTACTAGTTGTTGCTACTTGAGTAATAAGCTGATAAACAGCCCTCATACTTGAGCTAGAACCAATAATATTTGTAAAGTTATAGCGTTCTTGAAGCTTTTGTTTTAGATTAGTATTTTCATCTAAAAGTCTTCGTTTTTCCATTTCTAACATTTGATTTAGCTGTAAATTTCTAGCAATCATTGATGCAACAATAGTAAGAAATTCTAGTTTTTGATTAAAATCTGTGTCTTTATGGAACCGTAGATCTACGCTTAAAGCTCCAAGAGTTTGCCCATTAACTATAATTGGAACACAAATAAAAGAAAGCTCTCGCTTATGTAAATTACGTCTAGCTCCAGTACGATTAAGAAACATCGGCTCTCGACTTAGCTTAGGTATAATAACTGGTCGTCCACTGGCAACAACCGTGCCTGTAATTCCTTCCCCAAGTTTATAACGTCCTTTTTCTACTTGGCTTGGGGTTAAGTTATGAGCTACTTCAATAAGAATTTCTTTGCGGTTGCTATCTAGTAGTGCAATTGTCCCTCGTTCCATTTGTTGGCGACGTTCAAGAACTTCTAGTAGACGGCTTAAACTGTCTTTTAACTCTAAAGTGAGGCTTAGAACTTGGCTAATTTCTAGTAGTGTAGAAAGTTTACTAATTTCTGAGGCTTTATTTTTCATATTTTGATGATAAATTACAATTTTGTAGAATTAAAATAAATCAGCAACAATTTTGTTGTTTTTAATATCAATTTTGCTGTTTGGCAATTAAGTCAGCAACAATTTTTCCACTTTGTACAACCATAGGCATTCCAGCACCGGGCTGAACTCCACCACCAACAAAGTAAAGCCCTTTAATTTCTTGACTTTGATTAAGTGGACGAAAAGCACCATAAAGAATGTTATGTTCTGGGCCTAGGCCATAAATTGAACCACGAAAAGCAGAAAAACGCTCTTCAAAAGTAAGTGGTGTTGTAAGACGTTGAAATATTAATGAGCTTTTTACTTCAGGAAGTCCAAACGCTTGAATCTTATTTAATATATGTTCTCCATATTCCTGGTAAATATCTGGATTAGGTTCTTTTCTTGGAGGAACAGAAATTACTACAAATAAGTTATCTTTTCCTTCTGGCGCAAGCGTTGGATCGTTACGAACAGGAGCATTAATATAAATAGGTGTTTTAGAAGGTAGCACCCCAAGATCAAAAATATCATGGTAGGAAGGAGTCGGATCCCCATCAAGCAGTAAATTATGGTGTTTTAGCTTAGGCAAGATATTAGATAAAGCTAATTCTAGCGTTAAAAAAGAGGCACTAGCTTGAGCTTGACCTTGACGAAGTTTTTCGATACCCTCGGGCCAAGCGTCTACACCTGATAACAATCGATGTGTATGCAAATAATCAGAATTAGAAACTACAGTGTGATAGTTTTCCTTTAAGCCATTAACTTTTATTCCTGTAACTTTTAAGGTTTTATCTATTTCTATCATAGTTACATCACTATTTAAGTGAATCTTAACACCTAATTTTTCAGCTAATTTAGCAATAGCTTGTGGGATTTTATGAATACCCCCTTTTGGATACCAAACTCCTTCACGAATAATTGTCCAAGGAATAAGTAGCAGTGAAGCAGGAGCATTACGAGGGTCTAAGCCTGCATAAATTGGAAAGCCTATTAATAGAGACTGCACTAAATCGTGTTGAAAACGTCGTTTTACTTCTTTTAAGTAATTGCGCATTGGTGGCAAGATTATTGATGAAGGCATTAGACGGGAAAAAAATATATCTTTTAAGCCTGCAAACATTTTTTCATAAAAATCCCGTGCAAAGATTCGTGCAAACAAATCACACTGTGATAGCAATTTCTTAAAAGCTTTTGCATCTTGGTTTGAAAGAGTTGCTATCACACTTAGCAATTCTTCTTCTTGAGCAGGAACATCTAAAAGTTGTCCTTGAGGTGTAAAAATCCGAAAAGCTGGGTCTAGTCTTTCAAATTGTAAATAATCTGTTAAATTTTGTCCTAATTTTTGGAAAAGGTCTTCATAGACCCAAGTCATAACGACAATTGAAGGGCCTTCATCAAAAGTAAAACCATCTTTAATGTAACTAGAAGCCTTTCCGCCTACCTGGTTATGTCGCTCAAAAACATCTACCTTAAAACCTTGTGCCGCTAAACAAGCAGCCGCAGCTAGTCCACCTAAACCAGCACCAATAACCGCTACACGTTTATTTTCTGCCATTTTTCCCTTAAATCTAAGTTTTTAATTTTGCCTAGTGTAAAATTTCTCATCCAAAAAAGCAAAAGCGCGAAGTTTTTATCTTCGCGCTTAAATATATAGCCTAAATTATAAGCTAACAAATGAAAGAGATAAATAAGTTAACAGGCATTGCTTGTACTACGTTTTAAGTGTTTGAGACTGCGCCAAAGTGCTACTGCAATTAGCATTGGTACACTACCGGGAACAACAAATAACAAAGCTACAGTGATTTTCTTACCCAAAGGAGATGACATAGCTGATTTAATATTATTTAGAGTTATAGACAATTGTTGTTTCCAATTTTCTATTTGAAAGCTTTCTAGCAACATACTAAACCCACGATAAACTAAAGCCACTCCGATTGTGCATTGAACTATAACTAAGAAACAGATAAAAATTAATTGGAAACTTGACATTGTCTTAACCCTCTTTTCCTAAGCTTTAATAACTAAGCTGCACGTGGTGTTTTTTTCTCAGGTGCATTTGGCATTGCTGTTACTACTCGTTTTTCTGGCTCATCATCAATACTTATTTTTAATCTACGACGTTTGCCACATTCATAACAGGTCATATAATAAGCCCCATCTTCACATCTTCGTGGTGGGCCCCAATAATGTTTATGCAAGATATCAAAAAACATAATGCTTCCCCCTTTGCCTCTTAGCTCAATTACGTTTGCTTCAAGAACGTAGTTGAGGAAATTTATTGCATAAAATTTTTTGGTTTTTGCTATTTTCTAAGAACTTTTTTACAGCTTGATAATGTAGCAATCCTTGTGCCATAAATCTATTTTTCCTTAAAAATATAGGTTATTTCTTTATAACTTGCTTATAAATAATAGAGATAAAACCTAGCAAGCTTAGTTTTAAGTATTTTAAGTTGTTAAAATTCTAGTCAATAATAAACAATATTGATGCAAACTTGGTTACCACCACAGAACAAACGTCTACCATGTTTACACCATAGTTAGTTACAGTCATAGTAGTATGACATTAATTAGTAAATAAATTATTTTTATTAGAAATCTATTTTTATTGAGTAAGATTTTTTTCTAGAAGGATTTTATTTAACTCAGCCGCAAGATCTAAAGTAGAAGGGAATCGTCGATTAGGCTCTTTAGCTAAACTACGTAGAATCAATTTTTCTATTTGAGGATCAATATCAGGACAAATAGCTTTTGGTGAAGGGGGAGTTTCTCGAATATGTCTAAACATTATGCTAGTAGGACTCCCTCCCTGAAATGGCAATTGTCCTGTCAGTATTTCAAATAATAAAACACCTAAACTATAAACATCTGCCCGACCATCAATAACTTTTTCACCTAAGCAATGTTCTGGAGACATATAAGAAGGTGTTCCAAAAACTATACCTGGGCCAGTGTTAATACGATTACTATTAAGTAAGCTTTTAGCAATACCAAAATCTATAACTTTAACTACTTCACTACCATCATCCATTTTATGTAAAACAATATTGCCAGGCTTTAAGTCACGATGAACTATACCACGACTATGAGCAACATTAAGTGCTGCACAAATTGGGGTTACAATTGCAACACATTCTGATAGAGTTAATTGTTTTTTATGTTTTATTCTTGTTAATAAACTTTCCCCTTGAAGCAATTCCATCACAATAAAAGGAATATTCTGTTCTGTATAATCAAAATCATAAATTGCAATTACATTTGGATGTTTAATTGAAGCTGTAGTAACTGCTTCTAAGTGAAAACGTTTGACTTTTGTTGGATCGTTAGCAAGTTCTGAAAATAATAATTTTAACGCTGTTTTGTCTTGTATTAACAAACGCTCTGTAAGATATACTGTTGAACCTCCGCCTTCACCCAATAAATCTAAAATTTTATATTTTCCTTTTATAATTTGGTTAGATAGTTCACTAGGTGTCTTTTTTTCACTATAACCAAAAGTGCGCTCAATTTGCTGTTGTGAATTGGTTAAAATATCTCCCTCCAATTCCAAAGTTCCTAAAGATAAAGTTGTATCTTGTTGCTTATTTTGATTTTTAATTGAATGTTCAATTAATGTTTTCTGTTTATTTTTGGGCATAAATTAAAAGCTTATTTTTTATGATTTGTTAAAAAGAATTATATACCAATTAAAAAATAGAAGTTATTATTTTAACAATTATTAGGTAAGGTAATAAAATAAAACAGCATTGATCTTTTCTCAAAGATCAATGCTGTTTTTAGTAAAACTTTTGCTTTATTAATTAACCAAGATAAGATTTGCTGTTAGCAAATTCGCCTAAAGCATTGGTTAAAATAGCAGTGTGAGCAGCTTCATCCGCAGCAATAGCAGAAGCAGCTTTGATAACATCTTTGCTTTCAAAGTTAGCAACATTAGCTAAATAAGCTTTGGTTGCTTGTTCTTCTAATCTAGCGGCTAATTTAATAATATCGCCTTCAGAAGCAAGAGCAGTTACGCCAACGCCAGAAGCGATTTTAGCAACATCATAATTAGCTAAAGCATCAACTGGTTTGCCACCAAATTTCTTAATTGTTGCAACTAAAGCATCTCTGTGTTGTTCGTGTTGTTTTAAGAACTTAACAGCTAATTTTAATACTGGATCAGATAGTAATTTTGTACCAGCACCAGCATTGTAAGCAGCAATAGCTTGGTGTTCAAGACCTAAAGCAACGTTCATGATTTTTACATCACCATCTTTGCCTAAAGCTAAAGAACTTACTGGATTAGAGAAAATTACGGAACTAGAAACACCAGCCATAGCAGCTAGCTTTAAAAAATTACGACGGGTTTGAATATCTAAAGATTCAAAGAATTTAATTTTTCTGTCAGCGGACATTATTATTCCTCCTTAACTTCTACCCTGGCTCATTGACCATCGGGCAAGTGCTAAAAATTTGTTTGGATTTGATTAGCAAGATTTGATTTTCTACCTATTACTACGTTATACATTTGAAATTGGATTTTATTTCAAAAAAGTTTGTGCAAAAATTTTCCCTAAATCTAATAATCTTTAAACTAATTTAGAAAATCACTAATAGAGTAATAAAACAAAACAACATTGATCTTTTCTCAAAGATCAATGTTGTTTTTAACAAAACTTTTGCTTTATTGATTAGCCAAGATAGGATTTGCTGTTAGCAAATTCGCCTAAAGCATTGGTTAAAATAGCAGTGTGAGCAGCTTCATCCGCAGCAATAGCAGAAGCAGCTTTGATAACATCTTTGCTTTCAAAGTTAGCAACATTAGCTAAATAAGCTTTGGTTGCTTGTTCTTCTAATCTAGCGGCTAATTTAATAATATCGCCTTCAGAAGCAAGAGCAGTTACGCCAACGCCAGAAGCGATTTTAGCAACATCATAATTAGCTAAAGCATCAACTGGTTTGCCACCAAATTTCTTAATTGTTGCAACTAAAGCATCTCTGTGTTGTTCGTGTTGTTTTAAGAACTTAACAGCTAATTTTAATACTGGATCAGATAGTAATTTTGTACCAGCACCAGCATTGTAAGCAGCAATAGCTTGGTGTTCAAGACCTAAAGCAACGTTCATGATTTTTACATCACCATCTTTGCCTAAAGCTAAAGAACTTACTGGATTAGAGAAAATTACGGAACTAGAAACACCAGCCATAGCAGCTAGCTTTAAAAAATTACGACGGGTTTGAATATCTAAAGATTCAAAGAATTTAATTTTTCTGTCAGCGGACATTATTATTCCTCCTTAACTTCTACCCTGGCTCATTGACCATCGGGCAAGTGCTAAAAATTTGTTTGGATTTGATTAGCAAGATTTGATTTTCTACTTACTACTACGTTATATATTTGAAATTGGATTTTATTTCAAATTTTATTTCAAAAGATTTTCACGCGAAAAATTTTCCCGCTTTTTAGTGTTAAATCTACATTAATTTAGGGAAATTAGTTTAGCTAGAAAAATGGCTTTCTAACCATTGCTAAACCGTTTTTGAAAATCCTTAGTAGCGTAAAGGTAGAATTTACAGTTCGTTAGTCTATGCAACTGTATTAGTTGAGTCAATCTGTAATTCCGCAAATACCCTAGTTATTTATTTTCTAGTGTTATTGAAGCAAATTCTTTTTCATACATACCATCTAGCAATTCTTGATATTTTTGTGTTACTTCCCGACGTTTTACCTTTAATGTAGGGGTAAGTTCCCCATTTTCAATAGAAAAATCTCTAGGCAAAATACTAAATTTCTTAATTCTTTCATAAGAAGCTAATTCCCGGTTTTTTTTAGCAATTTCCTCTTCAATTAGCATCCGTATTTGGTGTTTTTTTGCTAGTGTTGCTAGATCGCTAGTCTTTATCTTTTCTTTAGCAGCATAAGTTGTAATTGTTTCTGGGTTAAGTGTAATTAAAGCTGTTAAATATTTACGTCTATCTCCATAAACCATTGCATTATTAATAAATGGTGAGCTTTTTAAGATATTTTCAATATTCTGTGGTGCAATGTTTTTTCCTCCAGAAGTAATAATGATATCTTTTTTGCGATCAGTGATTATTAAATTTCCCTCATCATCAAAATGTCCAATATCGCCTGAATAATACCAACCATCAATAAATGCCTGTTTGGTAGCTTCTGGATCTTTATAATAGCCCTGACAAACGCCTCCGCCACGAATTAAAATTTCCCCATCTTCAGCAATTTTTACTTCTACATCAGGAATTGGTGTTCCAACTGTACCAACTCGCAAAGCCTCTGGACGAGTTATAGTAGCTGGTGCAGAAGTTTCCGTAGCTCCATAAGCCTCCATTACTGGCATTCCTACATTAGCAAAGAACTCAGAAATATTTACTCCAAGCGGCGCGCCACCAGAAATAATAGATTTAACTCTTCCACCTAAACGAGCGCGAATTTTTTCAAAAACTAATTTTTCTGCTAACCAGTATTTTAACTGTAAGACTATTCCTATTTTACGATGTTTTTGTTTTCGTTTTTCCACTTGACGACCAACATTAACAGCCCAAAGGAAAATATTGCGTTTAATCCAGCTTCCATCCATCACAGCAGTCATTACACCATTATAAATTTTTTCAAAAAACCTTGGCACTCCATAAAGAATAGTTGGACGAATATCTAAAATATCTGCTGCCACGGTTTCTAGTTTTTCTACAAATCCTATTGTCCCTCCATTATGTATAGAAAAATACAAACAACCTAATCTTTCTAAAACATGTGCAAGTGGTAAGAAAGAGATAAACGTTTCATGTTCTTGAACACCTGTAGCAACTGATGCCATAGTTGCGCAGATAAAACTAATATTCTTGTGTGCTAGCATTGCTCCTTTTGGCTGTCCTGTAGTTCCAGATGTATAAATAATTATCGCTGTATCTTCTAAATTAAGTTTATTGATTGATTGTGTTAGCAACTCCTCATCTGTGTCCAAGTGTTCTTGTCCAAGTGCTAAAATATCTTCAAAAAATTGTAGTTTAATCTTTTTAGGTAATTTTATTTTTTCTCCAACATCTACTAAAACTATTTTTTCTAAATATTTTAGTTCTTCTGTAACTTCAAGTATTTTCTCTATTTTTTCTTGATTATCTACAATTAAAAACCTAGCTTCACAATGATTAAGAATGTACGCAATACTTTTAGGCGTGCTGCTAGGATAAATGGCTACCGTTACTCCTCCTGCAATCATTACACCTAGATCAGAATAAGCAAATTCTGGCCGATTAGCTGAGATTATTGCGACTTTTTCACCTCTTTCTAAACCCAGTGCTAAAAGTCCAGCCGCCATTTGTAAAACTTTTCTACCATATTCTGCCCAGGTTATGTCTTGGAACTGACCATTGTTTTTGACTTTTAAGGCAATTCTTTCTGGGTGCTTTTTAGCCCGTTGCAGTAGTATTAAAGGAATTGCTTCTAAGGTTAAAGGATTGATTTGCTTTGTTTTAGTTTGTTCTTTCTTATTAGTAGTTTTAGATACACTCTTAGCCATAATTATTTATTTGTAGGTCTGATTTAAGATAAATATTGCTTATAAAAATAATTGCTAAGGTTAATGCAGAATTAAGCTAGTTGACAACAAATTTGTTAAATGGCACATTGAAAAACCAAAATAATTAAAAATTTAATTTATAGTTACTTATCTAGGTAATACACACTATGACATTATCTACTTTGTCCCCAGAAGAACTTGAATTTATAAGAGAATGTGATGTTTTCCTTAATTTAGATTTTGATTTAATTCAACAAATTGTTAAGCGCGGAGAAATTGTTACATTAGCCCCAGGAGCAACGCTTTTTGAAATAGGTCAAGTAGTTAGCAATTTTTATGTAGTAAAACGAGGATTAGTAGAAATCTGTCGTCCTTCAGCAGAACATCCTGGTGAAATAAGGCCCGTTGCTTATTTAGGAACTTCCGATTCTTTAGGAGAAATGACATTACTAATTGGTAGTACACATGGCTCAATTGCGCGTATGCCTGAAGGAGGCGAAGTTTTTATAATTTCTCGACCTGCATTTTTACAGCTACTAGATGATTTTCCAGCATTTACTAAATCTTTACTTATGGTATTTGCCTATAGACTACAATCTAGTGTAAAAAATCAACGTATTGCTAAACGTCATCTACAAGGTAACTTAAGGTTTTTTGATTTGCCTACAGTAATTCAAACTATTATTGCTTCTAAACTAACAGGTACATTAGTAATTACTAGCGAGCAACAAGAACCTGTTGCCGAAGTTAATTTCTCTGATGGACAAGTTAAAAGCGCGTTCTTAGCAGATCTTTTTGGAGTAGAAGCATTTTTACAACTTTTTCAACCGCCCCCACAGGACGGATTATTTAATTTTAAGTCCGGCCCCATTCAACAATCAGATAGCCCCGCTTTAGAAATTAACTTCCCCACCATGAACTTATTGATGGAAGCCGTCCGACTTCAAGATGAATTAACAGAAATGAAAAACCGACTAAGTGATACAGATACCTTTATTCCTTTAGCAAGTGAGCTAGATTGGGATAGTAAAGATCCTAACTACAAGGTTGCTAAAACCATTTGGGAATTTATTAATAAACAACAATATATTGTTACTGAACTTTGTGCAGCCATCGAACGATCTCATTATTATTGCTATCAAGTGTTGCTACAACTAATTGATACTAATCAAATTAAACGTATCCCACTTGATGATATAGAGCTAACACCTATAACCCAGAACCTTACCTAGTAAAACTAAGTAAAATTAAATAATCCTGCTTAAAGGTAACTTTTTATATTTTATGCCGATAATTACAGGCAAAATGTTAGGGTTTTTTGTTAAAAGTTATTCTTTACTATAAATATTTATTATCTTTATTAATTCTTAATAATTAAAAGTCTTATAGGTCAATTGTTATGGAAATAAGCGGGCCAAAAATAAACAATTTCGTTAACTTAGATAGCGAGTTACTAGAAACAGGTACATCTACCAAAGCAAAACAAACAGATAATGTTTTACCAATAGGTGTAGAAGTTAAAAAATTCTCTACAAATAATGAAGGAAAAAATTCTCTAGACTCCTCATTAAACAGTGATAGCCCTGTTAATTTTGGAGCATCTGCTAGCAGTTTGGTTAAAGCATCTGAAGAATTACTTAGTAGTGGAAACTTTAAGCTATCTTTAGATAAGAAACGCTCAGGGGAATTTCCTAAGTTTAACAATGGTAATGATGCTCAATTTCCACCAGGTCAGCTAAAATCTCATGGTAATAAGCATAAAACTGATTTTCCTTCTAACCCTGTAGAAGTAAAAGATAAAATACCTAACAATATCCCAGGCAATTCTAATTCTTTACCTAGCCCATCTTTACCACCTCCTATTGTTAGACCAAAAGCTAATGAATTATCTCAAATTAATCAAAATAATTCAGGTAAAAATAATACTAATAATTCATTAGAAACTAATTTTAATCAATCAAATTTACAACAAGTTCTTAATCAACAAACTGTAGAAAAACAAATACTTAAAACAGAAAATAAGCTAGATAAAGTATTTAATAAGGATTTAGATAATGATCTAGCTAGAAATCCTCGTGCAGACAAAGCACACCCTTCTAAACCAAATAAACATGCAGAAAACCCATCTGCAAATTCTCCAACTTCTATAGATGAAGCAGAAAATACTTTAGAAATAGAAATTACCCAATCACTAGAAGTAGAACAAGGCGTAGAGAATAATTTAAGTAAAACTGATGAATTTCCAATTGAAAATGAGCCTGTAGACGTAGACCCAAATCAGTCTAGCCGCATAGGTAAAGGTAGAGGTAAAGATAATAGTGCTGATGTAGTCTTTAGTAATATAGATGTTTTAGGCAATTCCGACAGCTTAGACAGCCCTATTAATAATAATGACTTACTAGATAATGCTTTAAGTTCAGCAGTAGGAAAATTTGCTGCTAAAAATAACTTTGTTCCTACAACTACAATACCTAATCCTGAAGTTTTAGATACAGAAAATCTTGACTTAAATAATCCTGAAACTATAAATAACCCAAACAAATTTGTAGGCTCAAAACAGGTCGCTACCAGTCTTCCAACTAGCTTTGCTTTATCTAATCCAACAATTCCAGCAAATCCAACAGATAAAGCAGATAAAACAGACTTAAACAATACTACCTCATCTTCCCTTTTAGGTAAGTCGTCACTTTTAGGACAACAAGCACGCACAAATGATGCAAATAGCATTGCTAGTTTAATTGCTGCTAGCAATACTAAAGTTCTTATGATTCCTGTTGGTCAAAGTCTTGAGCAAGTAGCCTCAGAGCTAGGAATGGATGTATTTGATTTATTAAAAGCAAATCCGCAACTGCTAAAAGATCCTCTGCTCTTTGCTGGTCAAAAGCTTAAAGTACCTAATCCACAAGATACAGTTAATTTAGCTAATAATTTAACTAACCTAAATGCTAACTTAACCAACAGCCAACAACCTTTGACTAATCAAGTAAACTCACTTGCTAGCCAATTATCAGCAAATCAATTAAATCAACTCGACCAAAAACAGCTACAGCTTGACCCAACAAAAGCTAATTTAGGAGCAATTGTTAACACACAAACAGAACTAGCTAAAGCCAACCTTCCTCATCAAGGGCATTTAAGAGTGGCTGAAACTGAACGAGGCATTAGCGGGGTGGATCGCGCTAATGAAAAAGTTACTCCAACGGTTAAACAAAATGAAAATTTTGCTCCTACCTATGGAGTTTTTGCTAACCGGGACATAGAAGAAGAATATGTAGAAGCTCGTCAACAATCTAAAAGAAAACTTAACCTACCCGAACCTTTTGATGAATGGGCTGATTATATCTATTCAGCAGCCGACAAATATGAGTTGGAAGCATCTTTAATTGCTGCAATAATTTGGTGTGAAAGTGCTGGTAAAAATATTATTAATGGTCATGGTCATGGACTTATGCAAATAGATGCACGTCGTTACGGCACTTGGCTAAAAGTTAATGAAAATGGACTAAATCCTGCTACCAATATTGATTTTGGCGTTTCTATCCTACGTAAAAATATAGACTATTTTGGTAAAACTGCTAGCGGTATTGCTGCTTATAATTGTGGAATAGATCTAGTAGAAGAAGCTACAATTTTAGGTAAAGGCGTAGATTATTTTACTAGCGATAAAAATTATTCCTTTAGAGTATTAACACAACAGGATTATTTCCGTCGTTTTTTTGATTAATTTGATTAATGAGAAACTCTTATTTATCTATTTTAGTAAAAATTCTCTTTGTTTTAATAACAACTTTTACCCTTGCTTTTGCTAAACCCTTAAATTCCTTAGATTTTTGGCAATTACAGCAAAGTAACTCCAAAGCAAACTTACGCGGCTTAAGTATTGTTAACAGTAAAATAGTATGGGCAAGTGGCAGTCAAGGAACTTGCTTAAAAACCATTGATGCTGGTAACACTTGGACAGCTATTTCCATTCCTGAAACACAAGAGCTAGATTTTAGAGATTTACACGCTTTTGATGAAAACACAGTTTGTTTGTTAAGTATTGGCGAAGGCGAAAAATCAAGAATTTATAAAACTTCTGATAGCGGAAAAACTTGGAAATTAGTTTATAAAAACATGCGTCCAAAGGCTTTTTTTGATGCCCTTGCCTTTTGGGATGAAAAACATGGAATTGCTTTTAGTGACCCTGTAGATGGGCATTTTCTAATTATTACAACTAGTGATGGTGGAGAAACTTGGCAAGAAGTGCCACAAAAAAATATTCCTCCTGCCCTAGATGGAGAGTCTGCTTTTGCTGCAAGTGGTAGTTGTATTACGGTTTTTGGAAAAACCAATGTTTGGATTGGCACAGGTGGCACTCAAGCACGTGTTTTTCGTTCAACAAATTCTGGTAAAACTTGGCAAGTCTCTAGCACGCCTATAATTAGCGGTAGTAGTTCTACAGGAATTTTTTCTCTTGCCTTCAAAGATTCTAAAACGGGTGTTGCTGTTGGAGGAGATTTTCAAAACCCGGCAGAAACTAAAAAAACGGCTGCTTATACGACTGATGGCGGCAAGACATGGCAATTAGTCAAAGAGTCTTCAAAAACTGATGTTCCTACCCTTCCAAGCGGTTATCGTTCAAGCGTTGCTTATTTACCTAGTAATAAAAACCTTCTTCTAACAGTTGGCATAAATGGAACAGATTATTCTTTAGATGGTGGACAAAGTTGGAAAATGGCTAACTCTGAAGGTTTTAACACATTTGCTTGTAAAGATTTAGAATGTTGGGCAATTGGAGCAAGTGGAAAAATAGCAAAACTTGACTCTAAGAATTTCCTGCAACAAGTTATAAGAAATAAATCTGCTAAAAAATTTAACAAAAACTAAAAAGGTAAGAGTCTTAAAAACTCTTACCTTTTTTTGTAATTCCCTGACTAGCAAAATAGCTTAATTAAGGTCTAACACGAATAATTTCATAATCTACCTTGCGTTGTTCAACATTAAAACGTCCATCACGTCTATTTATTCTTACTTTAATAGTGTGTAGTCCGTCGGATGCTGGGTCTGGGTAATAGTAAAGAATATATTGGCTACGTAGTTCACGGGTAATTTCTTCAAATGGTACATTAACATCAGGACGATTTTCTCTTAAGTCAGTCAAGAAATAACGTCCGCCAGTGCTTTCACAAAGTTGGCGCATTTCTCTTTCTTTAACATCAGTAAAACCATCTCTGCCTTGTCCTTTGATACCAATAACATAAACATTTACTTGTGCAAGACGAGCAGCAGCAATAGCTTGTTTAAGGCTTGTACGGCTAGTTGTGTCTTCACCATCAGTTAGCAAAATAATTACTCGGCGTTTGTTTTCGCTAGAGTTTAGTCTTGCGGCTAAATCTCTTACCGTATCATAAAGACTTGTTCCGCTATCGGTTGCTTCAACTTCTACAGCAGCATTAAGCGCGATTGGTGTTTGATAACGAATTTGGTCTATAGCTTGAGCAATTAGATTTTGATCACCTGTAAAGTTTTGTAGCACACTCTTACGATGACTAAAGGAAACTACCGCAGTTCTATCACCATTTCGCATAAAACGATTGATAAAATCACGGGCGGCTTGACGTTGGCTTTCTAAGCTATATTGTTGGCTACCGCTTACATCAGCAACTAAAGCAATGCTTATAGCAGTATTTGGATTAACTGATTGTGTTGTAGTAGTTTGATCAAAAATATCTTTGTCAAAATATTCAATTGCTTGTACTCGTCCATTATCTTCTACTACTACATCTTCTTTTCTAAGATCTGTTACATAAGAGTTATTATCAGACCTAGTAACAATAATTGGAACGCTAACTAATTCTGTATCAGTAATATCCCGAACAACTTCTGGATCTACTTGAGCAAGTGAAGGTTTAGCAGGTGGTGTAGGAATTGGTTTAGGTTGATTATTACAGAAAGGTAGCGAACTACTAGCAGAAGTACGGATTTTTACATCTACACGTCGATTTTGTGCTTCAGCAGTGTTATCAGGAGTATTTACAGGTAGAAAATTAGGATCTTCGCCTCGTCCAACAACTATGTCTGAGAGTTGGTCTAAGAGTTGTTGACGAAGGGCTTTTGTATCTACTTCTTCTTGTAAATCTCTGATTTTATTTTTCTTAGATGCTTTTTGATTAGCTACTCGTTGAGTTTCTGATAAATAATTTGGAAATTCACCATTTAACAGACGATTAGCTAACTGTAGGATTTGCAAGTAGTTATTATAAACTGGATCGGTTGGCTCCATTGTTTGAAGGCGATAAGCAAAAAATAGCCTCATTATTTCTAAAGCTCTTTGCTCAGACAGCCATTTATTATACTCATCCCCATCAACCGTATCTGTATAGCCAATAAATTGGAATTGAGCGTCTTTATAAAGCACTTGTAGCAACATTGCTAGTTGTGCCATCACTGGACGGGGATCTTTTTGTCTTTGAATTAGTAGAATATCTGCGTCAATTTGAGCTAATCTGTTTGGATCGCTCGTATTTCTTCGCTCTTGTCTAAGGGCAGCTTCCCTAGCAATTAATTCAAAGGATGTTGCTTCATTAAGGGCTTGGCCTCTTTCTAAAGAATATTCGCCGGTTGGGAATAAAATATCTGACTTAAGCCTAATGATTTGGTCTTGGCCTTGGGTGGTGATGTCGCCAACTTGTTGAATTACTCTGGTTAGCTCGTCGCAAATTTGTTGAAGGTCACGACTTAGACGGCGGTTTTCAACCTCTAATTTACGTGCATATTCTTCATATTGAGTAATATAAGCTTCTTGTTCTTTGATATGTTTGTTTAGTCGCTCGATTTCTTTAATCAAAGTTTCTTTATCGCTACCGAGTCTTAGTAAATCACCCCGACGGCCTCGAATTTCCGCGCCTAAATCATCAATCAAATTAGTTAGTACATCTTTTTCCGTTTCAATACGTGTTAGAGCAATACGACTAGCAGCAACATTAGCATAAGCTTGAGCAGCAGCGGCAAATTGTGCAGTAATCCTAGCTTTTTCAATTACAGGCAAGATTCTTTCTTCGCGGTCTTCCTTTTCAACAATATTTCTTGCTTGTTGTTGTGCAAAACGGTAAGCGTCTTCTGCTTCTTGCAAAGATTGTTTAGCACGTACTTCTTCAAAAAGAGGCAGTCTTAAACGCTCTTTTAGCTCTATTTCCATTTGCTGTCTAATTAGAGTTGCCGCTTGTGGATTAAGTAGTTCTGCGGCTTCACTGATTACCGGGTCTGAATATAAAAGGCGGCTTTCTTCAGCCGTGTTAAGGTCAACACGTGCTATAGCTAGTGCCATCAAAGCTTGACGCAGATTGTTACGCATTTGACGAACACGTTTAGTAGCTTGTCCGTCGGTTTCTGTTAGTAAAGGAGAAAAATCACCTATTTGGTATTGATTTAGTGTTTTTTCAATTCCATCAGGAATTAAAGAAGCATTATAAGAAATAGCATCACCAACAGCTAAACCCTTGTTGGAAGTGTCGGCTGGTTGTGAACGGCTTACATAAAGCACTTGTTTACTAGGTTTAAGCACGCTGAAATGTGGTTCAGCAGTGATCATCATCCCAAAAACTGCTTCTGTAGTAGTACCATCTACATAACCAAAATCTTCTCCAAACCCATCTTCATAAAGAATTTCTCCAATTTTTCTAGTTACTCCATGTGGGGTCACTAACCAAAGTACATAAGTATGAAAATATGGGCCATAAAGCGTAGAAGCTCTGTTAGGTAACTCAATTTTAGTACATAGATTACAAACATCTACCTCGGTAAAACCACCTTTTACTTCTACTTTTACACTACCACGATTATCTTTTGTAAAGCTACCTTCCTTAATTTTTCCTTGTTCTGGGTCATTGAGGCGACGAAATTCTATTTTTGTTGCACCTTTACGGGAACGATATTCTACTTGTATGCCTGGCGATTCTACCCTAACAACATTGGTTTCACTATTGCTAGGATTTTGCTGAACTGCTCGGCGGTTTCTACTTTGAGCTAGTGCATTAGTGAATAAGCACACCACTATAAAAGCACTTAGCCACAACCTGCTTTTTGGCATATCCCCTCCTTTACTTGTTTAATTTCCAATAGTGTAGTGTTGCACAAGCCACTAAAAAAGGTTGCATCCCGGATAAATATTAATTGCTATATTTTGCAGTTATTTGGAAGGGCTTATTTGTAGCCCGACTTTAAGAGTAACGCCAGGCTACAAACACAGTTATTCTTGGTAATCAGCTTTTAATGCCTTAAATTCTGTTAGTTTTTCTAAAGGTTTTAGGTCTGGATCGTCCATATCTAATTCAAAATCTGAATCTAGTGCGACAGCTTTTTTTAACGCTGCTAGAGCATCTTGTTTATTGCCTAATTGAGCTAGAGCGCAAGCTTTTTCAAAATGTGCTTCGCTATAATCAGCTTCTAATTTAATTGCTTGTTCAGAAGCTTCAAATGCAGACTTAAAATCACGAAGTTTGCGGTTAAGATAGGCTACCAAAACATAATCATAATTTTCTTGCTTAAGTGCTAATGCTTGTTGTCGTGTTTTAAGTGCTTCTTTGTATTTTTCTTGTCTACTTTGTATAGAAGAAAGTAGGCTTAAAGCCAATTTATTAGAATTAAGTTGTTCTGGAAAATTGCTTACTAGAATCTCCACTTTTTCTAAATCTTCTTTTGAAAAATCATAGAAAAAATCGTCTATAAAGCTAAAAGCTACATCCAAACTAGGAGCAAGCTTTAATACGTTTGCAAAACTTTCTTTAGCTTTTTCTATGTTAGATTGCTTAATATAAAATGTAGTAAGAGCCGTATGATAAACAAAATTTTTACCATCTCGCGCAATTGCTTGATAATAAGCCTTTTCCACCTCATCAAAACGTTTCAAGTTTATTAAAGTGTCTCCAAGGCTCTCCCAAGGTCTAGGATCTGCTGGCATTAATTCTGCGTAGCGTTGTAGCAATGGAATAGCTGTTTCAAGATTTTTATCTTCATTAAAAATTCTTCTAGTTGATAAAAAGTAAGAAGGAGCAAATTGCGGCCAATTTGTCATAAGCTCTTGGAAAAGTTTTTGAGGAACTTCAAAATTAGGCTCTTCTTTAGGTCTTTCATCGCTTGCAAACCTATTTAGGTATATTTTTCTAATTTCTTTTTCTTGTAGAATGCTTGCTTTTGCTAGCAATAAATGAGGCTGATTGTTCTTGGCTATTAATTTATCAAGCTCATTGACTACAAAATCAGTATTAGAGTTTTCTACCAGTTTTATAATTGGCAATCTTTCTTCAATTGCACTTTTTAGAGTGTCGTCAAAAATTGCTAACCCATAATCATTATTTTTAATTTCGACAATGTACCAAGCTTCACCGCGTTTTACTAAGTGAAAATCTAAAAATCTGTTCTCATTATCTAGTGCAAAAATACTAGCTTCCTGGTTTTTAACTTCGCTTCTTAAGATTTTTATAGATCCTTTTAATTTTTTTAACTCCTTTGCAAGCACACGCTCAAAACTACTTACAACTGAGGCACGTTGTTTTTCAGTTAAATTAATAAGGCTATTTGCACCTAATACATTTTCCGCTACTAAGCTTAAGTCAAAAGCCATTTCTTCAGCAACTTGCGAATCTTTATTAGTAATTGTTGTTATTAGTTTTACTGGATCACGTTGGAAATCAGCAACAAAGGAACGCGCTTCTAAAATTTCCATTTCAATTTGATTTAGCATAGCGTAACTAATAAAAGTGTCTGTGTCATCAAAACGCAAATGTGTTGCGTCAACATAGTCCATTAAGCCCCAGGTTGGGTCAACTTCTACCCATTTGCCTAAGTAAACTTCTACCCAGGCATGAGAACCAAAAGATCCTCCGCTAAGTGCTGCACCTGTTACAACTCTTGCTGGTAACCCACAAGCGCGAGCAAGAGCAACATAAAGTTCTGAATGTTCAAAACAATCTGCTTCACGTGATGTTAAGGTTTCGACGCTATCACTTTGAACTTTTTTCCATTTTAAGTTGCTATATGTCCATTCTCCTAACTTTCGCGCTACGCTACGGCTATCTTTATCATCTCCAACGATTTGTTTTGCTAACTCAATAATTTGTGGATCAGTAGAATTAATGCGACTTGTAGCACGTAGATAAGGAGCAAATTCATCTCCTGCAACTGGTAAAACAACACTTTGATTGTCAGGAATTTGACGCGCACTAGATTGTAAAATTAAATTATTTTCACTAGTAGCTTCTACTTGTTGCCAAGGAAACTTCTTAATCTCATTTTGAAGACCAGAAATAACTTCTGGCTTTGTTTTAATACGTAGTTTTAAGGATTCTATCCGGCTTGATTGTACAGTATTAATACCTTTTGCAGATACAATAGCATTAGCAACATCAAAATCATTTACTTGTTTTGTTAGTTCACTTATGGAGTAGCGTCCTTCTCGGTCAAAAGACACAGCTAAACGACCCTCTAAGTTATTGTCTTTTATAGATATTGAAGCACGTTGACTATGAAAAGCTCTAAGCATTGCTCCCATTGCATTTAGTATGTCCTTAGCCGTTGCATTATTACTGCTAAGGCTTGCTGCCTCATTAAAAGCACTATCAAGATTATAGGTAGCAAACAAGGCTAAATTATCTGAAATAGCATCAATTGAGCGAATATAATCGCGGGTGCTGGCAAATTTTTCTGCTCTTTCTAATAATTTAAGTGTCTCTGTGCTATCAGCTAAAACTATATAACCATCTGTAACACTAAGAACATGCTCATAATTATCAAATTTAATTATTGCAACAGGTGAATTTAAGAATGTAGCAGCAGGTATTTTTGCAAAACTCTTAAAAATTTTATTGTTGCGAAACTGATTAGCTAAGGTGTTGTCTTTTAACTTTAAGGCATAAGCTATTGCTGGTAGTTTAGCCTTATCGTCCTTATCGTCTTTTTTATCTTTACCTACTATATCAGCTACTAAGGGTTTAATACTAATCAGAGCAAAAGCAACTTCACCTTCTAATTGAGAAAGTATTGTTTTTTCAATTTCAATATCCAAAGGATCTTGGGATTTTTTCTTGTTTTTTGTTTCTTCAGTGGCTAATTTAAGCAAATCCCAAAGCTTTGGTGCATCAATCTGTGTTCCAGCATAAAAAATTGTGTTGTCAGGAAGTAGTTCTCTAGCCGCGCTAAGTTCCCAGGGCTTAAAACCTTTAACTGTGTTAGAAAAAGTTTGTGAAGAAAGATTAAAGTTAAACAAAGTTTCACAAGAATTTTTATTAATCTGCAAAACTCCTATTTCATTTCCAACTAGAGCTATCAAATTTTCAATAAATTGAGGTTCTTTAACTTTAGAATCTGCACTAGCAGTTTTAATTAGCTTTCCTAATTGGCTAAAAAAAACTACCTCACCTGTTTGTGCTTTTACCTGTGCAAAATCTTTATTTGTTCCAATAGTGCTTTCTTGGCTTGCAGATAAAATTAAATCCGCAATAGCTTCTTGAGAAGGAGCAACTATTGCTGTATCACCAAGATAGAGAACAAAAATATTACTATATTCTGTTGGTTTTCCTTCAAAAACATTTAATTGTTTAATAACTGTTAAAGGTAAGTTATTGATTAAGTGATGCTCAAAATATGTTTCTTTATGAAGGGGTTTTACTTCTCTTTCTTTACCTTCAATACCAGAAATAGCTACCGCCATGCCAACAGGAAGTATAGCTGGAATGATTGTAGCTATACGCGCTAGTGCTGCATTAACTGTAGAAAATGAATCAAAATCACCAAATTGATTTTGGTATAAAGCAAGCAGACGTTCAAAGCGGCTTTTTTCATAAACAGGAACTATTACAGCACTATGAGCAGAAATATTTTCTGTCTTTTCATCTTTGGGCCAGGCCGCCAAAGCTATAGGAGTTTTAAGGTTAATTCCTAGGGTTTGGCCTATATCATTCTTAACATTAACTTTAAGTTCTTCAACAAGACGCGCTTTTAGCGTTTTAATAATTAAAGCTAGCGTCATTTGATCTCGTACAGTGTTTAGTTGAATCCCTGAAATAGCAGTGTCAAGCTTTTCTAAAGCTTCCTGAAAATTTGGCACCATTAAATAATGTGTTGAGTCTTTTGGAAAAAGTGTTTCTCCTGTAGTTGGAGCATTTATCAATTTAGAAATTAACTCAGAGCTTAATTTATCTTTATTAATTAAGCTAAGGTTATTTAATTTAGTCAATTCGCTTAATGGTTCTTTAGCCCAATCAGCTAGTTTTCCTGTCTTAATAGATTCATCATAGATAACTTGTCGGACATTTTGATCATTAAATGCAGCACTTAGACGTAAAATTACACCTGGTTTATCTATTAAATCAGGTAATTTCTTTTTAAGCAGATTGAGCGCGTCTAAACCTCTTGTTGCAATTGTTTGCGCTGCAATTGTGCTGCAATAACTATCTTTGTCAGTTAATGCCCAAAGTAGTATTTCATCAAACTTAGGATCATTAATTTTGCTTATTTGTAGAATGGCTTCTGCTCGTACTTGTGGATCGCTATCTGTAAGAAGATCTACTGCTATGATAGGAGATTTAGCAATTAATTCTGTAAGCTCTTTTGACCACTCTGATTTAGGAACATTAAGATCTCTAATTTTTTTGGCAATATTGATAGCAGCTAATTCACTACCTGCAACGGTTTGATCAGCAAACTTAGCACGTAAAACTTCAAATTCCCTATCCCAATGACCAGCAGAACCAATACTAATTGTTTCAACTACCCGTTTAATATAAGGCTCAAACTTTTCTTTGTCAGCAGGGTCAAAGGCAAAAATAAAGTTATAAGCTTTTGGCCCAACAGCAGTAACCCAAACCGTTTCATTAGCAACACGATCATTAATTTCAATCTCAAAATGAGCCTCACGCGCTTCAATCCCACCTATTGAAACGGTTCTAAGTGAAAAAGTTTCTTGGTTGATTGAATACTTGCGAAATCCCTGAAGTAATGAGGACGTGTAATTAGCTAATCCATAACCATCAGCAATGTCATCTATAACAATAACAAAATTAGGCCCCTGTGGAACTATGCTAAAAGCACTATTTCCATTTGCATTCTTTTTTTCTTGCCATTCAGCAGGATGCCAAAACCAGTAACCTTTTTCTATGTCAACAAAACGAACA
>CAZBMZ010000044.1:0-46955 GCA_964492845.1 uncultured Clostridia bacterium | reverse complement strand
GCGGCGATTCCTCTCCGGCCTAAAGACCGGAGTTCCCTCGCCGAAGATGGGATGGGAATGACAGATGAACAATTCTATAAATTGTGTAGAGCAAACAAAGAATTAAAACTTGAACTAACAGCACAAGGAGAACTGATCATTATGGCTCCGACAGGCTCTTTGACAGGATGGAGAAATGCAAAAATTACTCACTATCTAACAGCTTGGTCAGAAAAAACTGCTAATGGATTAACTTTTGATTCTTCTACAGGATTTGTTTTACCTAATGGAGCAAAACGTTCTCCTGATGCTTCTTGGGTTAGACAGGAAAAATGGGATTGTCTTTCTGAAGAAGAAAAAGAAGGTTTTGCTCCTATTTGTCCAGACTTTGTTGTTGAACTGCGTTCTGCTGACGATGTTTTGTCTAAATTACAAGAAAAAATGCTTGAATATATTGAAAACGGGGCTAAATTGGGATGGCTTTTTGATCCTAAAAATAAAAATGTTTATATTTATCGACCAAACCAGCCTGAAGAATGTTTGCAAAATCCTGAAACCGTTTCGGCTGATCCTATTTTGCCAGGTTTTACTTTAAAACTAAAAAATATTTGGTAATTTTTTATTACAAATGTTCAACTATCTATTATAAGGTTCTTACTTAATCAAGCTATGAAAAAATTTTTAACTTTAATAACTTTAATTTTGATTTTTAATCTTTTTAGTTTGTCTGCTATTGCTCAACAAGCAAAAACAACTAAAAAAAAATCTGCTAACGTAATAACAACGGAAACAATAAAACCAACAGAAAAATCAACACCAAGAATGGTGATAAAAAAACTTGATGAGAATGGAAGAGATATAGAGCTTTGGCAAAAGGCTTTACAAATCCACCGTTCAGCCATAGTTATTGACACTCATAATGATATAACTTCGCCAATGGTTGATGAAGATTATGATTTAGCTACACCATCAGCAGGAAAATTTCATACAGACTTAGAACGAATGCAAAAAGGTGGAATGACTGGCGAGTTTTTTTCTATTTATGTTAGCCGAAGCTATGCTAAAGAAGGCGGTGCAGCACGTCGAGCATTAGATATGATTGATTCTGTTTATCGACAAGCAGAACGTCATCCACAAAAACTAACGATGGCATATTCTGTTGCTGACATACGAAAAGCTAAACAGCAAGGCAAAATTGCTGCATTAATGGGCATTGAAGGCGGCCATGCAATAGAAAATTCTTTGATGTCGCTAAGAGCATTTTACCGTTTAGGCATTCGCTATATGACGCTAACCCATAGCAATACTAATGATTGGGCAGACGCTTCAACCGATGCAGCACAACATAATGGACTATCAGATTTTGGTAAAGAAGTTGTAAAAGAAATGAACCGACTAGGAATGCTAATAGACGTTTCGCATGTTTCAGATAAAACTATGCAAGATGTGTTAGAAATTTCTACAGCACCAATCATTGCTTCCCACTCTTCAGCAAGAGCTTTGGCAAATCATCCGCGAAATATTCCTGATGACTTGCTACGAAAAATTGCTAAAAATGGTGGTGTGGTAATGGTTAACTTTTTTAGTGGTTTTATTGATCAAAAATATATTGATACTAGAAAAGAACGTAATGAAAAACTAAAAACTCAGCTAGAAGAACTCGATCAACTTTATAAAAACGATCCTAAAAAATTAGCTGAAGAGCGAGAAAAATTGCTTGCCACCATTCCAATGCCTAAAACACCTCTGTCAGTTTTAATTGACCATTTTGATCATATTGCTAAAGTTGCAGGAATTGACCATGTTGGCATAGGATCAGACTTTGACGGCGTTCCAGACCTACCAGAAGATATGCAGGATATTGCACAACTTCCTAGTATTACTTATGAACTCTTAAAACGTGGTTATAGCGAAGCAGATGTTCGCAAAGTTTTAGGAGAAAATTTTTTAAGAGCCTTTGCACAAGCTGAAAAAGTCGCTAAAACATCTAGTCGTCAAATCAGCGGTCAAGGTAGCCTACGACGTTTGGCAATAGAGAAAAAATAAAATTATGAGCAATGATTTACACTACAAAAAGCTAGAAAATCTCTATCATAACGCGCAATGTAATGAATACTACAAACCAGTTATTAAGATTTCTGAAGCTAAAGCAGAATTAATAATTCCTGTGCAAGAAAAATTTTTTCATGCTGCAAATGCTGTTCATGGTTCAGTATATTTTAAGGCTTTAGATGATGCTGCATTTTTTGCTTGTAACTCTTTGATAACAGACTTTTTAGTTTTAACAGCAAATTTTAATCTTTACCTGCTTAGACCTATTTCTACAGGCGTTTTAAGGGCTGCTGGAAAAGTGCTTAATAATTTAGGGAGTTCTTTTGTTGCTGAATCAGTTTTATATAACTCGCAAGACGAAGAAATTGCTCGTGCAACAGGAACATTTGTAAAAAGTAAAATTAAATTAACTGAAGAAATGGGATATAAATAAACAATTGACTATATTTTTAGGAGGCTAAAAAGTTGGTAGAACTTTACACTGTTGCATTTCCACGCTTATTAAGAAGAATGTTCCAAGAGTATGAGAAAGAAGGAAAAATTTTTGATTTACCAAAAAGTAAATTCTACTATCCAGACAGCAAATTAGATTTTAGCGTCTCGCTGCATGATTTAATGGCTGGAACACCTGTCGGGCCGGCAGCAGGGCCACAAAGCCAGCTAGCACAAAATATTGTCCTTTCCTGGCTAGCAGGTTCACGAATTATTGAACTTAAAACTGTACAGATTAATGATGAACTAAAAATTCCTCGACCTTGTATTGATGCTACTAATGTTGGCTACAATGTTGAATGGTCACAAGAATTAAAACTTCCTGTTTCACTCCAAGAATATGTTGCAGGCTCAATGTTAATTGAGATTTTACGACGAGCAAATATCATTGATGGCGCGTCAGGCGCGGCAGGTGAAACAATTTATGATATGAGTGTTGGCTATGATTTAGCCGGAATTAAATCTGAGCAAGTTTGCGCTTGGATGGAGCAAATGCGTAATGCTAGCAAAATTATTGAACAACTCCGCGAACAAATCCCAGCAGAATTTAGCGAGTTTCGAGACATTGATTTTAATAGCCAAATTAGCAATTCCATTACACTTTCTACTTTTCATGGTTGTCCTGCTAATGAGATTGAAAAAATTGTTGAATTTTTACTTGATGAATTAAATGTTCATACAATTATAAAAATGAATCCTACATTGCTTGGAAAAGAAGCTGTAGAAAACCTTCTGCACGATGTAATGGGTTATCAAGAAATTAGTGTTACTAAAGAAGCTTTTGATAAAGATTTACAGTTTGACCAAGCCTTAGACATTTGTGATCGATTAGGAAAGATAGCTGCAAAAAAAGGTAAAAAATTAGGTGCAAAATTTTCTAACACTCTAGTAGTGCGTAATCATCGAAGTTTCTTTAGCGATAAAGAAATGTATTTATCTGGCGCACCTTTACACATAATTACATCAAATTTAGTAAAGAAATTTCGTGCGGCTGTGGGGCCAGATTTTCCAATTTCATTTTCTGCTGGAATTGAGCAACATAATTTTCCTGATGCCGTTGCACAAGGCTTTGTTCCAGTCACAACTTGCACTGATTTGCTGCGTCCGGGCGGCTATGGTCGTTTGCCAGCTTATCTAAAACGCTTGGGTCAACAAATGCAAACTTTAGGAGTTGATAATATTGGCGATTATGTTATCAAAGCAGAAAATCACGGCTTAAAAGCTATTGAAACAGAACTCTTAAATTTTGCTGAAAAATTAGGCGACTCTTGGCAACAATTTAGCAGCGAGCAACAAGACTTGATTAATGATTGGACGAAAAATTTGTTTAAGTTAGTTGAAAATAAACTAGCTGAAACTAGCGCAAATGGCTCTCTAAAAGAGCTTTTTGCTAAAGAAATTTCTAGTTTTAGAACAGAGTTGGAAAACTCTCAACCTGCTATATTGTCTAGCTTATCGCCGTTATTGTCAGGTCTTTATCAATCAACGGTAAATCGTGTAGCTTGGCTTAACACTCAAACCATAGTTCCACGACTTACAGCAGACATTCGTTACACAAAGCAAAAAAATTCGGCTATACCTAAAAAAATAGGTTCTCAACTTTGGCTTTATGACTGCATTAATTGTGATAAATGTATTCCAGTTTGTCCAAATGATGCTAACTTTGTTTATGAATTAAAACCTTTAGAAATTCAAGGCACGCTTTATCAAATTGATAGGGAAATAATTAGCTCTACAACTAGTCGGACGTTAAAAATCACAAAGGCACATCAAATAGGCAATTTTGCAGACTTCTGCAATGAATGTGGAAACTGTGATATTTTTTGCCCTGAAGACGGCGGGCCTTATATAGAAAAACCTCGGTTTTTTGGCTCACTTGAAACTATGCGTTTGCATAGTAAACACGATGGTTGCTATTTTGAACGTGATGAAAAAACAGACAAAGTTTATGGGCGTTTCGCTGGTCAAGAATATTTGCTAACTGTAGCACGAGCAGAAAATAAAGCTAATTTTACTAATGGAAAATTAGTTTTAGAGTTTGATAAAGAAACAGGAAATTGTGAAAAAGTGGAAAAACTTACTGATGCTCAAACAGGCGACAGCTTAGACACTTATTATTACTATGTGCTTTCATCGCTTTTAGATGGGATTATGAACAGCGATAAAATAAATTATCTTAATGTTTAGCTTGTAGATGAAAAATTAACTTATGATGAAAAATAAATTTAGATATTTGATGTTGTTTTTAGCTTTTGTGACATTTTTAACTTTTTCTAGTAATCCAGCTTTTGCACAAGAAAAGCCACAGGATTTAGAAATAAAGATTTATCTTATTGCAAATGATGACAATGGAAAATTAGGAAAGAAAATAGGTTGTGATGATAGCCTTGTACCTGTTACAAAAACTATTAAACATACCGCTACACCTCTTAAAAGTGCTATTGAAGAACTATTAGCTGTTGCTCAAGATTATGATAAAAACCCTGAGCTACATAACTATTGGAAAGGCGATAACTTAAAAGTTGCAAGTGCAGTAATCAAAAATAGTGTTGCAACTATAAAAATAACTGGAGAGTTATCTGTAGCAGGTATATGTGATGAGCCTCGTATCAAATCACAAATAGAAGAAACTGCTAAACAATTTTCTGAAGTTAAAACTGTAAAAGTTTTTGTTAATGGAGTTACTCTAGCAAAAGCGGTTCGTTAAACAGCTAGACAAAATTTATTTCTGCCAACTTTAAGAATAAAAATTTAGAAAAAATACATCTACCAAGACATTAAAGTTTTTGTTTTGGAGATGTTTTTTTATGCTTTCTAAATTTGTTTTAATTTTATGCTTAGTTTTACCTGCTTATACAAACTATAAACCAGTTGTAGGAAACATAGATGTTGCTATTGATGATTTATATTATCAAGATAAAATTATTCGTGATATTGGGTCGGATAACTTACTAAAAATTGCTTGCAAGTCAAATCAAGCTAAAGAATTGGTAATAGAAGCTTTAACAAAAGTCTTAAAAGATAAAAAGTTACTAACTTATCAAAAAGAAATTAGATATAAAACTTGGTATCAAGCAGTTTATTTATTAGGTGAGCTAAAAGCTGTTACCGCGTTAGATTTACTAGTAGATAATTTAGATTACACTAACGATCAAAACACTACTACAGAAAACTACTATCCTGCTTTAGATGCAATAGTAAAAATAGGCGATGTGGCAGTCCCAAAATTAGCAAAAAGTTTATTGGAAAATAAAAATATTACCATTAAAACTAACATTATCCGTGCTTTAGATAAAATTCATACAAAAGCAGCACGACAAGCTTTAGAGCAAGTTGTATCAACCGAAAAATTTTCACAACTACAACACTACATTCAAGTTATACTAAATAACTGGGATGCAGTGTAAATATAATTGTTTAGCTAGTGCAGTAGTAAACACATAACTAAATTTCTGTTTAGCAAACAAACAGAGTTTTAGATATTCTAGAAAAAGGAGTAAATATGGAAAATAAAATGAATGAATTAAAAATAGATCCAAATATATATTATACAATCCAAGAAACATCACAATTATTAAGAGTATCTAAACAAAAAGTGCTAAATTTGTTAAAAACAGGCCAAGCTAATGGAATAAAAATAGGAAAGCAATGGAGGATATTAGGATTATCTCTACTTAATTTATCTATTGAAAGCACTATAAATGAAAAAGAAATAGTAAATGAATGGTATAAAGCGTCTAATAATTCATTAAAAGAAATATGGGATAACGAGGAAGATTCTATTTATGACAAATTATAATCGCGGTGATGTGATACTTGTAGAGATAGCTTTTAGTGGAGAAGCTGGTCGTAAACGTCGTCCTGCTGTTATTATCAGCACGGATACTTTTAATAAAGCAGGTGTTAAGCTTATAGTTGCTGCTATTACTAGCAATATTACTTCTCCTTTCCGTCCGGGTGATACGTTGCTTAATAATTGGGCTAAAGCGGGTTTACTTAAACCTTCTGCGGTTCGCGGCGTTTTAGCCACTGTTGATGTTTGGGATATTTCTCACTTGCTAGGAGGCATGTCTACTTACGATTTAACATCTATTGAAAAGAATCTTGCTTCTATTCTTGGTTTTTAATGTACTCAAAAAATTAATAATAGAAGAACTTCAGCCGCTAGATAAGGAATAAACTACCGTTTTGTCATATTATAGAAATTATAAGTTTTAGTGGAGACGCGAATTTTATGATAAAAAAAGTTTTTTCTATTTTATTTACCTTTTTTTTAACTTTTAGCCTGCAAATTAAAGCTTTATCTTCAACTACAACCAATGTAGACAACAAACCTTTAACTTTTTCTTATGAAATCTATGATCAAGTCACACAAACCTATGTTAATGAACGTGGACAAGTTGACTATAAAGCTCTTAAGGCTAATCTCTCAACTTTACGAACATTTATAGATTTGCTGGCTAAAGTTAGCCCAGAAAACAGCCCAGAACTTTTTCCTAGCCCAGAAGAAAAGAAACGCTACTATTTAACGGCTTATAATGCTTTAGTAATGTTTTATGCCGCTAATGCTTATCCTGATAAACACGTGCTTTGGAGCAAATTAGGCTATTTTAAGGATAAAGATATTGTTTTAGGCGGGCGTAAAATTTCCTTAAATTACTTAGAACACGAAATTATTAGAAAACAATTTCTTGACCCTAGAATACATTTTTATATTAATTGTGGTGCAAATAGCTGTCCTCCTATTAAAAAAGGAGCTATTGCTAAAAATAAAACGGAAGATGAGCTAGAAAAAGCTGCTAGAGAGTTTATTAATAGTGTTGATAATGTTCGTTTAGATGCGGCTAGCAATACGCTTTATCTTTCTAAAATTTTTGATTGGTTTGAACAAGACTTTATTACTTACCTAAAAGCAAAACGAGGGCTTTCTAATCCGCATATTTCTCAATATGTTGCTCTTTATCTTAATGAGGCTGATAATAAAAAGCTTTCCGCCATTCCACTGAGCAAACTAAAAATCAAGCATTTACATTATGATAAAGACCTTAATGAGCAATAACTAAGTGTTTTAGATTGTCCTGCACTAGGTTTCGATAGATAAAATATTTTTAAGTGCAGGACAACTAATTAAATAGCAAAGTTACGCTATCATTTGACCTACGGCAGAGATAATTTTATCTTCAGGAGGGAAATCATCACCAACTTTTTCTATTATTTTTTTGTTATCAATCCAAACAGTAAATTCGCCGCGATTTCCTGGGGTAAGAGTAGTTGTTAAATCGAAGTTATCTTTTAAGGTTTGTGCCACACTGGCAGCATAAGGATAATAGTTTCACATTACACAATAACGAATTTCTAATTGACTCATTAAAATAGTTCCTTTCAAAAATAAAAATCCTAGCGTTAACAATATCGATTTTCTTTAGATTTTCAAAAATGCTTTTGCGGTAATCTGCCAAAGTTTTCCAGAATTTTCCAGAAATCTTAAAATAAAGAAAACTATTTTTATTGCCTTTTGGTCTTATAGGCAAAACTTCCTTAATTAAATTTTAATAAAAAATTTGGAGACTATTTTATGAGGTTAAGAAAATCACCTATTTATTTTCTATTATTAGTTTTACTTTTTGCCTACTCTTTAACTAATGTTAATGCCCAAGTTTTAAGCGAGCCTATAACAACTGAACAAGGATTAGTTCGAGGAGAATTATTAACAAACACTATTGTTTTTCGTGGTATTCCTTATGCACAACCTCCAATTGGGGAATTGCGATGGAAAGCCCCACAACCTGCTATTGCAAGGGCAGGAACGCTAGATGCAGTTAAGTTTGGTGAGCGTTGCTGTCAATTTGGCCCGCCGGACGGAAATATTTTAGGCGGAACTAGGTCTTTTATGGGCAGTGAAGATTGTTTAACACTAAATATTTGGACACCAAAAACTAAAGAAAACACCTTGCGACCAGTTATGTTTTTTATTCATGGTGGTGGAAATGTTCAAGGTTCTAGCATAAATCCTCTTTATGATGGTCAAAATTTAGTAGAACAAGGCGGAGTTGTTATTGTAACAATCAATTATCGCCTAGCCCAACTAGGCTTTTTAGCCCATCCTCAACTTAGCAAAGAAGATAAAAATAGTAGTTCTGGTAATTATGGCTTGTTAGACCAAATTATGGCTTTAGATTGGGTAAGAGCCAACATTGCTAACTTTGGCGGTGATCCTAATAACATAACTATTTTTGGTGAATCTGCTGGCGGGTTAAATGTGTCTTGTTTAGTCGGTTCGCCACTAGCCGCCGGGAAATTCCATCGTGCAATTGTTGAAAGTGGTGGATTTGGGGTTAATGTTCCTTTGCAAGATACGGCTAATTCTGCTCAAGTACAAAGTGCAGAAGAATTTGGAGTAAAGTTTGTCAAAGAAGCAGCCTGTGATAGGTCTTCTGACCCAATAGCATGTTTAAGAAGTAAAAGCGCGGAAGATATTTTTAAGATTCTGACAGGTGAAGCAGGGGTTTTAAATAGATTTGATGGAAGTACAGTTTATGGGCCTAATGTTGATGGTTATGTCTTAAAGGAAAGCCCAATAGTTGCTATACAAAATAACCGTCATAACAATGTGCCAATTATGATTGGGACAAATAAAGACGAAGGCACAATATTTACGGTTGGCTTGCCAGTTGATACAAAAGCTGGCTATCGCAAAGCTGTAAAATCTCTCTTTCCAACAATTAGCAAAGAAGTCTTAAAACAATATCCTATACCAGATTTTGGCAGTCCAAGAAATGCTTTTAATGCAATAATTACAGATATAACTTTTGTTTGTCCCTCTCGTTGGGCTGGCCTTATGGCTTCAGTCAATCAGCCTAACACTTATGTTTATAGCTTTACTAATGTGTTTGATTTTCCACAAACAAAACAATTTGGAGCTTTTCATGGTCAAGAGTTACTTTTTGTTTTTAATAATTTTCTTAACATTCCACCAAATCCAGGACAAAGACAGTTAGCCTCATCTATGCTTAAATATTGGACAAACTTTGCTAAAACAGGTGATCCAAATGGAGCAAGTTTACCAAATTGGCCTCAACACAACTTACAAACAGACCTTCACCAAGTTTTAGATCCAAACATTTCCACACAAAGCGGACTAAGAAAAGAATTTTGTGAATTTTTCAACCAACTTATTTTAGGTGGTAGCAATAAAGCTTGCGGTGGTTGTAGCAGCCAAGAATAAAAAATAGTTGGGTTATCCAAAAAATGCGACAGACTTTAGCCTTGGAAATAGTTGCCAAGGCTAAAGTTTTTATGTGCTTTTAGGAGCTAATGAGTTTAGGTATAAGTGTTTGACAACTTGACAGATATAGTTAGTGATTGGTAAACTCTGCGATCTTTAACACTCCATAATTTGGCCGACTATTTTTAAGGAGAAATTTTTATGGCATCTTATAATGGCCTACCTGTTCCTGAAGATGGGGCAAAAATAACAATCACTGATGGCAACTTAAATGTTCCAAATAATCCAATTATTCCTTTTATCGAAGGGGATGGTACTGGTCGAGATATCTGGAAAGCTTCTAGCCGAGTTTTTGATGCTGCTGTAGCAAAAGCTTATAACAATGAACGTCGTGTTGTTTGGTATGAAATCTTTGCTGGTGAAAAAGCTTATACTCAATTTGGCGAATGGCTGCCACAAGATTCTGTTGACGCAATTAAAGAATTTTGTGTTGCAATCAAAGGCCCTTTAACTACCCCTGTTGGCGGTGGAATCCGTAGTCTTAATGTAACCCTACGCCAAGTTTTAGATCTTTATGCTTGCGTTAGACCTGTACGCTACTTTACTGGCGTTCCTGCTCCAGTAAAACATCCTGAAAAATTAGATATAGTAATTTTCCGTGAAAATACAGAAGACGTTTATGCAGGAATTGAATTTGCTGCTGGTAGTGAAAAAGTACAAAAAGTATTAAATTTACTTACGGAAATGGGCTATAATGTGCGCCCTGATAGCGGTATTGGAATAAAACCAATTTCCATAACTGGAACTAAACGCTTAGTTCGTCGCGCTATTAACTATGCTTTAGCTCAAGGTAAAAGCCGAGTCACTTTAGTTCATAAAGGTAACATCATGAAATTTACCGAAGGTGCTTTTCGTGATTGGGGTTATCAATTGGCAAAAGAAGAATTTGCTGACAGAGTAATTACAGAAGATGATGTTTATAGCAAACATGATGGTCGTGTTCCTGAAGGCAAAGTAATGATCAATGATCGTATTGCTGATTCAATGTTCCAACAAGTTTTGATTCGTCCTGATGAATATCAAGTAATTGCTACACCAAACCTTAATGGTGATTATCTTTCTGATGCTTGTGCTGCTCAGGTAGGCGGACTAGGACTTGCACCAGGTGCAAATATTGGTGATATTGCAGCTATTTTTGAAGCTACCCATGGAACCGCCCCAAAATATGCTGATAAAGATGTAATTAACCCAGGTTCAGTAATTCTTTCTGGTGTAATGATGTTTGAACATATGGGTTGGCAAGAAGTTAGCCGCTTAATTACTGATGGTGTTACTAAAACCATTCAACAAAAGAAAGTCACCTATGATTTAGAGCGTCAAATGGAAGGCGCGACTAAGTTAAAAACTAGTGAATTTGCAGATGCAATTATCGCAAATATGTAATTTAAGTAAATTAGGGAAAGGCAAAGAATTTTATGAGTAGAAAAAAAGTAACTGTTGTTGGTGCTGGTAATGTTGGTGCAACACTAGCACAACGTTTAGTAGATAAAGAATTAGCTGATGTGGTTTTAGTAGATATTATTGAAGATATGCCACAAGGCAAAGCCTTAGACTTGGCCGAATCTGCCCCTGTGGAAGGTTATGATTGTCGCTTAATTGGTAGTAATGGTTATAAAGAAACAGCCGATTCAGATATAGTTGTTATTACTTCAGGCATTGCTCGTAAGCCTGGAATGAGCCGTGATGATTTAATCAATACCAACAAAAATATTGTTAGATCTGTTACAGAAGAAATAGTTAAATATTCTCCTAACACTATTTTAATTATTGTTTCTAACCCATTAGATGCAATGTGCCATGTTGCTTATAAAGCTTCAGGTTTTCCAAAAAATAGAGTTATAGGAATGGCTGGCGTGCTAGATTCTGCCCGAATGAGTTGCTTTTTAGCTGAAGCCCTAGATGTGTCTGTAGAAAATATTAATTCATTTGTGTTAGGTGGTCATGGTGATACTATGGTGCCACTACCACGTTATTCTACTTGTGCAGGCATTCCAATCCCTGAACTTCTACCTAAAGAAACCATTGATAAAATTGTAGATCGTACCCGTAACGGCGGAGCAGAAATTGTTAAACTCTTAAAGACTGGCTCTGCTTATTATGCTCCTTCTGCCGCTACAGTTGAAATGGTTGAATCAATTTTGAAAGATAAGAAAAAAATCTTACCTTGTGCTGTTTACCTAGAAGGTGAATATGGAATTAGCAATCTATTTGTTGGTGTACCTGTAAAATTAGGCACTCGCGGCGTGGAAAAAGTAATTGAAATTAGCTTAACTACTGATGAACGTGCTGCTTTACAAAAATCTGCCGCTTCTGTTCAAGAGTTAGTTAATATTTTAGGTCTATAAATAGATTTAGCTTAGAAAATTTATCTTAAGTAATAGGGTAGCATTGTCTACCCTATTTTATTTTATTAAACATATCTATTAATTGTGAAAGATTGCTTTGAGATTTTTTTTCTGGTTCTGTTGGGGCTGGCTTTTTAACTACAACCTCTGATTGCTGTAACTCTTGACGAAGTAAATTTATGTCCATTTCAGAAGTCGCCTTACTTTCTGCTAAATTTATAGTAGTTGTTTGACTTGGAGAATAAGGATTTGCTAAGGCTTGATATTGCTCTAAATTTTCATTTGTTATGCTAATAGCTTTTTCTAGCTCTAAAATAAACTCTTCTACATTGCTATAACGCTTATCGCAATCTTTTTCCAATGACTTAAGCAATGCTATTTCTAGTTCTAAGGGAACGTCTTTGCGGTAAGAGCGTAATGGCGGCGGTGGTGCTTCTAGGTGCATCATCATCACTCCCAAAGCTGATCCAGAATGAAAAGGAGGTTGACCAGTTAACATTTCATAGGCCAGAATGCCTAAGCTATAAATATCTGTCCGATGGTCTAATTTTTTTCCTTCGCATTGTTCAGGCGACATATAAAAAATTGTTCCATGAATTTTTCCACGACCCGTTAAAGTACGTAACCATTTTTCTTCCCTTTCTCCACCAATTAATTTAGCTAAACCAAAGTCTAGTAATTTAACTATATTTTGGTTGCTATTAATAATAATGTTTTCTGGTTTTAAGTCTCGATGAATAATTGCTTGATTGTGCATTGCTGCAACAGCTTGGCAAAGTTGGGAGAAGATGCTTAAAAATTGCTCTAAAGAAAAAGCTCCTTTAGTTCGTAAAATATCGCTTAGTAACTCACCTTCGGCTAATTCCATTACTAAATAAGGTAAGATTTCATTAAAAATTCCTACCTCAAAAACACTAACAATAGCTGGATGATGAACACGTGAGAGTATGCCAACTTCACGTTGAAAATATTGCAGATCTTTTTCTTGTTCTACTAAAGAATCTGTTTTGACATCCAAAATTTTGATAGCATATTTTTGATTATTTTCAATATTTCTAGCAGAAAAGACTGTACCAAATCCACCTTCACCAATAATAGTTTCTAACAAATATTTATCAGCAAGAGTTTGACCTAGAAGTTTATTACCTTTACGGCGTTTGGACATGGATACTCCAAAAAGCTTAAAATTTTTTTCTAGTAGTAGTTGCAGTTTTTTGTTTTAGATCTTAACATTTATGAGTCCCCAAAAAATAGTCTAGCAACAAAAAACTATCTATAACTAATTAATTAAACCATAGTTATAAATAACAAACCATTAACCAAAAGTGCTGTTGTCTTCTTTTTAGGTGAAAGGGGGATTATGCGATCCAAAAGATCTTTATCTACCTATTTGCGCAGTATTGCTTTGTTTTTTATTATAGTATTTATATGTAATATTAAAGCTACTGCCCAACAAAACACTTTACTTACTATAGGTCAAGTGTTAACCATCCCTATTTCTTGTGTAAAAGAAAATTCCTTACCTATTCATTCCTATGAATTTAACTTTTCTAAAGGCGAATATATAGAAATACTTTGCGAGCAACAAGGTAGTGATGCTCGAATGAGCATAATTAGTCCTGAAGGAAAAAAGATTGCTATTGTTGATAGTTATAGTGGTGCTTATGGGCCAGAACTTTGGCGGGGAATAGCTGCTAACACAGGCAAATATAAGGTTTTAGTAGAAGTTCTTTCATCTCGTGGAGGAGATGCTAATTATAAGATTTCTTTACCTGTTAAACAGTCTCCAAACCTAACCGAGCGTAAACGCGCCCAAGCACAAGAACTTTATAGTCGTGCCTGGCTTTTTAAGAGTGGTACACAAAGAGATGCAGACGAGGCTTATTTTCTTTATGAACAGGCTACAACTTTGTATAGAGAAGCTGGAGACGGCTTAGGCGAGGCTCAATCTATAGCAAGTGCTGCTGCTTTGGGTATGCCTACTTTAACTAAACATTTGCAAACAGATTTACACCGTTCAGCACTTGATGTTTATCGACGAATAAAAGAACCCAATGGAGAAGCTATTGCACTGCATAATTTAGGTGATATCTATTCAGAAAATATGCGTTCCTCCTTGGCAATTAGTTCTTATAAACAAGCTATGAAGGCTTATCAAACAATTGGAGATTGGCAAGGTGAAGCTCTAGCACTTAATAGCTTAGCGATGGTTTATTACCGGGTTAATTTGCCTCTTGATGCACTTAGTTATCTAAAGCAAGCTGCAAAGGTTTGTCAAAAAGGTTGTGATCGTAGCAAAGAAGCTTTAGTAATAAAACATATTGGTGAACTTTATGAAGGTATGGGAGAGGAAAATCAAGCAGCAGAATATTATCGCCAAGCTCGTGAAATAGGAAAATAAGGCGAATTTTAGGAAAAACTTTAGCAGGAAAAACTGCCTTTTTGCATCTTTGCTAAATAAGTTGATGTTAAAAATTACTTAATTTTTTCTGATAATCCAAGATAATGCTTGGTTAAGTTGCGTGTCAATTTTTGAGGCTTATAATTTATTTTATGAGTAGCACAAAAAAAAGTTTACCAGTCCTTTCATTAGAAACAGATACTTTAAAAACAGGTTTTACCAGCCGTAGCGCACCTATTGGGCCAAAACCACCTTGGCTAAAAATACGTCTTAGCACAGCAGAAAACTTTCAGTCCGTTCGCCATATGGTAGAAGACTTAAGTTTACATACTGTTTGTCAAGAAGCTAGATGTCCTAATATCTTTGAGTGCTTTAGTAATCGTACTGCTACTTTTATGATTTTAGGCGATATTTGCACTCGTCATTGTGGATTTTGTGCTGTAACAAAAGGCGCACCACGTTTTATTGACGAAGAAGAACCTAGACATGTAGCAGAAGCTGTAAAAAAACTTGGACTTCAACATGCTGTAATCACTTCGGTTAATCGGGATGATTTATCTGATGGCGGAGCAGGTCATTTTGTTGAAACAATAAATTGGGTAAAAGAGCTAAATCCTGACTGTAAGGTAGAAGTGCTAATTCCAGACTTCCAAGGTAACTGGACGGCATTAGATTTAGTAATGAAAGCTAGACCAGATGTACTAAATCATAATACGGAAACAGTTTCTAGGCTTTATCGACGAGTAAGACCTGATGCTAATTATCAACAAACAATGCAGTTAATCCAACATGCTAGCACTTATCGTAGTAGTGAATATCCTGTTTTAACTAAATCTGGCATTATGTGTGGTTTAGGAGAAACAATAGAAGAATTACATAAGGCTATGAAAGATTTACGAGCGATGGATTGCGATATTTTAACACTAGGACAATACTTAAGACCTACCAAAAGTCATTTGCCTGTGGAGCGTTTTTATACTCCAGAAGAATTTGCTGAACTAAAGCAAATAGGCTTAGAAATGGGTTTTCGTTATGTCGAGTCTGGCCCACTTGTACGAAGTTCTTATCATGCACACCAACATCAACCAACAAATTAATTAATAGCTAAAAGAAACTCCCTAGTTATTTTTTAGCTATTATTAATAACTTCTTTTGTTATCACTTCTTTAACTACAAATTTAAACTATTAATTATTGACGCAAAGAAAAACCGCGTGCTATCTTCATCAACCGGTTTGGCTTTGTCGAGAAAGGATTTTATGCGGCACGATGTCCAAGACTGGATTGCATTAAACCTTGTAACGGGTATAGGCCCTCGTACAGCTTATAAAATGCTAAAACATTGGCAAAAACCAGGAGAGATTTTTAGAGCTAGTTATGAAGATTTAGCAAGTTTTAAGCTAAAAGAAGAAACCATAGAAACTATTTTATCAGGAGAAACTTTTGCTCAAGCAGAAGCACATTGTCAAAAATTAGAAGCTATTGGTGCGACAGCAATAACTTTAGCAGATGAAAATTACCCACCATTACTAAAAGAAATTGCTGACCCACCGTTAGTTTTATATGCAAAAGGGAATTTTGAACTAGCTTTTTCTCAACCAACTATAGGCGTTATTGGTGCAAGACGAGCTACAACTTATGGGCAATATACAGCAGAAATGTTAACAGCAGAACTTGCTAACAAAGGTATAACAATAGTTTCAGGCTTGGCACGTGGTATAGACACTGCTGCACATCGTGCAGCAATTGAAGCTAAGGGACAAACCTTAGCTATAATGGGAAATGGAGTAGATCAAATTTACCCTAAAGAGAACAAACAACTTGCCGCAGATGTAGAGCTATCAGGAGGGTTGCTGTCAGAGTTACCTTTAGGTTCTCCTCCGCTACCACAAAATTTTCCTTTCCGTAATCGTATTATTGCGGGCATATGTTTTGGGGTTTTGGTAGTTGAAGCAGCAGAAAGATCAGGATCTTTGATAACTGCACGTTTAGCAATGGAACAAAACCGCGAAGTGTTTGCTGTACCGGGCAATATTACTTCTGCTAACTCATTTGGCCCAAACTATTTAATTAAAGATGGTGCTAAATTAGTTCAACATTGGCGAGATGTTGTTGAGGAACTTCCCCTAGGCATAAAAGCTAAAATACTTGAGCAAAAAATAGAGCAAACAAATGTTCAAGCGGAATTATTTACGCCAACACCACTTTCTGAAAATGAGCAGAAGCTTTACGATTTGATGAAATTAGACCAAACACGTCATATAGACGAGTTAGCCACTAGTGGCTTGGCACCGGGACAACTTTTAAGTACATTGCTAGAACTAGAAATTAAAAACAAGATAAAGCAATTACCAGGGAAAAATTTTATTAGATTAGGCTAAAAAATTAACCATTTTCGATTATATAGAGAGATTATGACAAAATTAGTTGTAGTTGAGTCACCTTCAAAAGCAAAAACCATTAATAAATACTTAGGAAAAGATTTTCGTGTAATGGCTTCAATAGGACATATTAAAGACTTACCAGAAAAAAGCCTGGGGGTTGATGTAATAAATAACTTTGAGCCTACTTATCAAGTTATCCCTGATTCTAAGAAAAGAAACAACAAAAAAATTGTTACAGACTTAAAATCAGCCGCTAAAGATGCAGAAGCTATCTATTTGGCGGCTGACCCTGATCGGGAAGGTGAGGCAATTTGCCAGCACTTAAAAGAAGAATTAACAACTCGCAATAATAAACCTGTTTATCGAGTGTTGTTTAATGAAATTACCAAAGATGCAATCATTGACGCTGTTAAGCATTCTGGACAAATAAACCCAAATAAAGTTGATGCTCAACAAGCTCGCCGGGTCTTAGATCGTTTGGTGGGCTACCAAGTTAGTCCGCTACTTTGTCGCAAAGTAGGCGGAAAGCTTTCTGCTGGTAGGGTGCAATCTGTAGCTCTTAGACTTGTAACAGAACGTGAACGTGAAATACTCAGCTTTAAGACAACAGAATATTGGACGATTACAGCTAATCTAGCAGCTAAAAAAGCACCTAATTTTGATGCAAAACTTTATAAAGTCTCTGAAAAACAAGTAAAAACAGGTGATTTTGATAAAGTAAAGAAAACAGAAATTCACATCACAAGTCAAGAACAAGCAAAGACAATAGTTGATGAAGCAACAAAAGAAAATTTTGTTGTCTCTGAAATTACCACCAAAGAAAGAAAACGTAATCCTGTCCCTCCTTTTATAACAAGTAAATTACAACAAGAAGCAGCACGTAAACTGCATTTTCCAGTTAAAAAAACCATGCAAATAGCTCAAAAACTTTATGAAGGTATTGAACTAGAAGATGGGGAAACAGTTGGTTTAATTACTTATATGCGGACAGATTCCACACGGGTTTCTGATACAGCCCTGACAGAAGTACGTAGTTTTATTAATAAGCAGTATGGGACAGATTACTTACCTAAAAAGGCTAATGTTTATGGTAATAAAAAAGGTTCTCAAGATGCACACGAAGCTATCCGCCCTACTTCAGTACAACGTACACCAGATTCTTTAAGCAAAGTTTTGTCTAAGGACGATTTAGCTCTTTATAAATTAATTTGGCAAAGATTTGTTGCTTCACAAATGACACCAGCAATTTTTGATGAAACTACGGTTGATATTCAAGCTGGGCCAAAATATATTTTTCGTGCTAAAGGTGCAGTACTTAGATTTGATGGGTTTTTAGTTATTTATGTTGAAGGTAAAGATGAAAAAGACGAAGAGGACGATCAACTAGCTTTACGTTTACCAAAAATGGACGAGCGAGATATACTTAAGCTTAATAAAATTACTCCAGAACAAAACTTTACTAAACCTCCAGCACGTTTTACAGAAGCAACACTAGTAAAAGCTTTAGAAGAAAAGGGAATTGGACGGCCTTCTACTTATGCACAAATTCTTTCTGTAATTTTAGGCAGAGAGTATGTAGAAAAAGTAGAAGGAAAATTTAAGCCTACGGAACTAGGTTTAGTGGTAAATGATGTATTAGTACAAAATTTTCAAGAGCTTTTTAATGTTAGCTATACAGCCGCAATGGAACAACAATTAGATGAAATTGAAGAAGGCAACCTTAATTGGCGTAAAGCTTTAAGTGATTTTTATGGCAAATTTAGTGTTGATTTAGCTGCGGCAGAAAAAAATATTACTAGAGCTAAAGAAGGTGTTATTACTGATGAAGTTTGCGCTAAATGTAATAGCAAGATGTCTCTAAAATTAGGCCGCTTTGGAAGCTATCTTTCTTGCCTTAATCCTGAATGTAAAGCTACTAGGGATGCTGGTGCCAAGTCTGATAAAAGTGGCGAGGGTGAACAAAGTGTTAGCAATGAGCCTTGTGAAAAATGCGGTAAGGAAATGGCATTAAAAAAAGGACGTTGGGGACAATTTTATGCTTGTACAGGATATCCTGATTGTAAAAATACTCGCAAAATTGCTAGCGGTGCTGTAGAGAAAAAGCCAGATATTCCTCTAGATGCTCTTTGTCCAAAATGTAGTAAGAATCTTGTGTTAAAACAAGGTCGCTATGGTGAATTTACAGCTTGTTCTAACTATCCAGAATGTAAATATATTAAACAAGAAACTACAGGCGTTAACTGTCCTGCTACTGGATGCAGTGGTGAAATTCTGGTTAGGAAATCCAGAAAAGGGCGTATTTTCTACGGCTGTAACCGCTATCCAGAGTGTAAAAATGTTTACTGGGATAAACCCTTAAATAATGATTGTCCAAAATGTAATGCTACAGTCTTATTTGAGAAAATAACCAAAAAAGAAGGACAAATACTTTATTGTGCTATTAAAGATTGTGGTTATCGTCAGATAATTAACTCGCCTGAGTCGCTTACTGCTAACCAAGGTGTTGGAGATAAAAAAACAGGTTCGCAAATCCAAAAAGCTAGTTAAGTAAAATAATTTGCAGTGATTTTAGTAATTCCTATCATTAATTAAAAATGGTAGGAATTTGTTATTTTACTATGTTTGAAAATAAGGATCTAAATAATTTCTATTACTCCAAGCCTTACGTCCATGAAATTCTACTGCTGCCATATTTTTAGAAGAAAGCTCTTGTGTTTTACCATCTTTTTCAATTAAACAAAAAACTTCTGACACATCGCTTTGCTCAATATAAAATGGGTTACCATTTGGATTTCGATAAATATAAGGTGTTATCTGTTCAGTATTAAGTTTAGCTTTTACTACTAGATTAAAATCTTTACATTTAGTTTTAATTTCAATTTCTGGATAATTTATTTTAACTTTAGCAGATAGAGCAGATAACAAAGAAGAATCATAATACAATTTATTGTTATGCAGTATTTTAATCACTGTTATTTTAGGTAAAAAAGTTTTTACCTTAACAACAGCAATTTCTACTCCCCAGCCTTCAAAATCATTATCAAATATTGGTGCAAATACCCAAAATAATTCTTCTATTCGTTCGCTTCCCCAAATATGGGTTAGAACAGCACTGGCATTATTAACTAAGTATTCTTGATTTTGGTAAGTTATATTGCCATTTACTTTAGCAAAAGGTGAACAAGCTATACTATGGGCTTTAACAAAATGTTTAAGAAATGTGTTTTTAACTAAATTAGGGGCATAATCAAAAGCGTCAAACTGATGTTGGTAGAATAATTGCCAAGACAAGCTAACCTTATTACTAGTAATATTACCAGTAAGTTTATCTAAACTTAAAGTTGCACTGGGATGTTGATAATAATCATCTGACATAGAAATAGTGCCAATAGAAAAGCTTTTAGCTAGATAAGTATGATTACCAGGCTTTTTAGCATCAAAAAATGAACCCCAAATTACAAATTTTGGTTGAAGATTTAAGCTAGGATCAGGAAAAAAAGTAGTGTAACGTAGCCAAAAAGCTTTTTGATTTATAGGATCAATCACACAACTAAACCAAATTTCATAGCCAGGTTTTGGATAATTGTTTGAAAGCTGTGTCTTAAATAAATTAGAACGACTCAAACCCATAAAAAAACAATACCTTATAAATTAAAGTAAGCTAAATTAGCATATTAAATCTACTAAGAGCAAATTTTTATCAAATAAGTAATAATATAGCGGTAGTGGTACCGAATTATTTCACCACTTACTTGACACTATAGCTAAGCTTATGCTAGGTTGCACTCTTTTATCTAACCTTAATTTTTATCATATGTTAGTGGAGGACGCTTTGAGCAATAAGAGAAATTTTTTGTTTACTTCTGAGTCAGTTACTGAGGGGCATCCAGATAAGATTGCCGACCAAATTTCTGATGCCGTATTAGATGAGGTTTTACGCAATGATCCAAAGGGACGTGTTGCTTGTGAAACTTTATTAGCTACAGGTTTAATTTTAGTGGCTGGTGAAATTACCACCGATGCACAAATAGATTATGTTAAAGTTGCTCGTGATACCGTAGAAAAAGTTGGCTATACTCGTGCTAAGTATGGCTTTGATGCTCATACTTGTTCGGTTATTACTGCAATGAATCGTCAATCTCCTGATATTGCTCAAGGTGTAGACACAGGTGGCGCAGGTGATCAAGGTTTAATGTTTGGCTTTGCTTGTAATGAAACTCCAGAATTGATGCCGCTGCCAATTATGCTAGCACATCGTTTAACTAGAAAACTCTCAACTGTACGTAAAGAAGGTTTATTAGCTTATTTACGACCAGATGGAAAATCTCAAGTAACAGTACAATATCAAAATGGTAAGCCTGTTAGAGTTGATGCAGTAGTAGTTTCTACTCAACATAGCGATTCAGTATCAAATGAAACTCTACGTGCTGATATTACACAACACGTAATTAAGCCTGTAATTAATGAAGTTTCCCCAGAAATGATGGATAGTGCAACCAAATTATTAATTAATCCAACAGGGCGTTTTGTAATAGGTGGCCCACAAGGTGACACAGGCTTAACAGGACGTAAGATTATTGTTGATACCTATGGCGGTTATGCTCCTCACGGGGGCGGTGCTTTTTCTGGTAAAGATCCAACAAAAGTAGATCGTTCAGCAACTTATATGGCTCGTTATATTGCTAAAAATATTGTTGGTGCAGGACTAGCCGAAAAATGTCAAGTTCAATTAGCCTATGCAATAGGTGTTGCTGAACCTGTTTCAGTTTATGTTGAAACTTTTGGCACTGCAAAAGTAGATGAAGATTTATTACCTGAATTAGTACGCTCCCACTTCCAACTTACTCCCAAAGGCATTATTGAATCATTAAATTTACAACGTCCAATTTATCGTCAAACCGCTGCTTATGGTCATTTTGGACGTACCGAACCAGAATTTTCTTGGGAGCAAACCGACAAGGCCGAAAGCTTACGTCAAGATGCAAAAGTATAGATTAACTAAGAATAACTAAGGAGAAGTTTTTAATGACTAGTTCCACAGTCCCAAATTGTGATGTAGCCGATCTAAATTTAGCTCCTCAAGGCAAAACCCGTATTGAATGGGCTGCTAGAGAGATGCCAGTATTAGATTTAATTATGAAAAGATTTGCTGAAGAACGTCCGCTAGATGGTATTCGGCTAGTCGCTTGTTCTCACGTAACAACAGAAACTGCAAATTTAGCACGCGCTCTAAAAGCTGGCGGTGCAGATGCAGTGCTAATTGCTTCCAACCCTCTTTCAACTCAAGATGATGTTGCTGCCGCATTAGTTGTTGAATATGGAATTCCAGTTTTTGCCCGCAAAGGTGAAGATGTAGAAACCTATCTGCGACACGTCAATATTGCACTAGATCACCAACCACAAATTATTATTGATGATGGTTGTGATGTGGTCGCTACATTAGTTAAAGAACGTAAAGACCAAGTGTCAAATATTATTGGTACTACTGAAGAAACAACTACAGGACTTCAACGCTTACGCGCAATGATTAAAAGTGGTGTAGTTAATTTCCCTGTTATTGGTGTTAATGATGCTCAAACCAAACATTTCTTTGATAACCGTTATGGCACAGGTCAATCAACTTTAGATGGTGTTGTACGTGCTACTAACATTTTGTTAGCTGGAAAAGTTATAGTAGTAGTTGGTTATGGTTGGTGTGGTAAAGGTGTAGCAATGCGCGCGCGGGGTATGGGTGCTAATGTAGTTGTTACAGAAATTGACCCAATTAAGGCTGTAGAAGCTGTTATGGATGGTTTCCGTGTAATGCCTATTATGGAAGCTGCTTCTATAGGAGATATTTTTATTACTGTAACAGGAAATCGTCACGTAATTGACACAGCACATTTTGCTAAGATGAAAGATGGTGCAATGGTCTGTAATTCTGGACACTTTGACCTAGAGCTTAATTTAGTTGGATTAGGTGAAATTGCTAAAGATCGTCGTCCATTACGTAATTTTGTTGAAGAATATACACTAAAGAGCAATGGACATCGCGTTATTGTTTTAGGTGAAGGTAGATTAATTAACTTGGCTGCTGCTGAAGGACATCCAGCATCAGTTATGGATATGAGTTTTGCTAATCAAGCCCTTTCTGTTGAGTATTTAATTAAAAATAAAGGCTCACTACCAGCAGGACTTCATAACTTGCCCAAAGAAGTAGATCTAGAAATTGCTAGCTTAAAACTAGATGCTATTGGAGTAAAACTAGATACTCTTACCCCAGAAATGCTTGAGTATATTAATAGTTGGGAACACGGCACATAATTTTAAGTTTTGGGAATTTTAACCATATAGCGGGAAAACAAACTATTTTCCCGCTATATTTGTTTTTACAGGTCTGAAAAACGCAAATTACTATCGCCAACAATCTGAAAAGAGCCTCCAACTCTTGGATCTAGTGGAGCAAAACTAGCTAACTTTCCAAGCCTAGCTGTTCCTGCTTTGTCTTGTTGACGTTCTAACATACGATTAATAAAGTCTTTAGTGTCGGTTCTTGCTTCTTCTAAAGTTCGATAATTTCCATCTGCCTTAGGTTTCATCCAAGTAGCAAGAAAAACTCGGAAAAACCTGTCAGAAAATAACCCAACAGTAATTGTTCTATATCCTAGATAAGCTTTTTTGGATGTGCTATTTGTTATTCCTAAAGCACTCGCAAAGCTTAATTCATCTACATTATCTTTAATGGTTTGACAACCTGTAACAATTACTAGGTTAGGAGAGCGTTTTTTGGCTTTATAGCTTTCTGCTATATCTGTTACTGTGACAACTTCGCCACTAGCTACAACCCATTTATTAGGATTAGCATGTAGGCTTAAATAAACAACATTGCTGGTAAAAAATTTATCTAAAAAAGCCTGCTTTCCTGATGAAGTATCTATGGTTAAGTTATGATCCTTAAAAATGCCGTTTTGAAAGACTCCTTGATAATCAACATCATCCAAAATACTAACAGCATCTTTACCTTTTGCCATATAAACATTAAGTCTTTTAACATTTATGGCAGAGGAGGTAATTACTAACAAAATGAGTAAAAAGACGCTAATAATTAAATTTTTCATAATTACACCTCCAAAAAGTTTGCTTGTTTATGTCAAACGCAATAAATGTTCCAAGCTGCTAGCTACTTTTTGAAGAAAAGGTGATTAAGTTAATCCCCCTAAGTTGTTCTAAAACTTGCTACTAGCTCTTTTAATGATTCTATTCTGCCTTCTTTAATTTGTATCCTTGGGGCCTGTTCTGCAAGGTTAGCTAGCTCAATACAAGCTAAATGATAATGCTCAATAAAATCAAAATACTTGTCATTAGTCATTATTGAATTAAAGCGTGGATTCATATGGCAAAACTCATAAACTAACTTTTCTGCATACTCTCCTATGTAGCTTTTAACTGTCTCTCTATCAATATTTAATGGACTTCTAAAAGATTGTGTACCGTAGATTGAATGAAAGAGGCCAGCTAAACAAATATTTTCTTCTAAACCTTGTTCTTTCAGCACTTGATAAATATTAAAACAGTGATTAAAAAAAGTATCTTTACTATGTTTTATATTGGCAGTTAGCTCTTGAAAAAAGTTTATAGCTTTTTGAGCTTGTGGAGTGTCTCTGTAAGTTTTTAATGCTAAAACAATTCTTGGCTCTCTACAGATTCTTGATATACCTCTACCAACATGTTTTAACTTGCCGTTAAATTGTAGAAGTCTTCCATATTTTGGAAGTGTGGCATAAAGAACATCCATTTTTTTATCAAAAATAACGGTTTCTCCTGCCCAGTCAGGATGCCAATCAGGAGTTAAATAAAGTAGAGAGGTTTCTTGCATTTTATCTTTTAATTTAATTAACTCATTAGCTCTAGGGTCATCAATATGGACATAACCTTCTGTCCCTAATGTATATAAATTAAAATATGCTCTTACTAATTGTCTTTTGCCTGTACGAATACATATATTTTTCCAAACATCATAAATAATTTTATCTTCCTTAAATGTATCCATTAATGAAAGGTCAATATCTTCTTCAACTTCGCTTTTTTTTGTTGAAATTATAATATGGTTAAAATGGCCTTGATCATACTTTTTACTAGAGTTTGATTTCCAACCAAAACTATATTTAGCTTTTTTTGCATAATTTGCTAGCGTGTCTAATTTCTCTTGATCTATTAAATCATCATAAACTTGAATGCTCATTAGAGTTTGAATTTTCCTGACTAGTAAAAATTAATTAATGCCACCTAAAATACCGAAATTTTCTACTTTTTCAAGGGAAATTAGAAATAATTTTAAGCGTTGAAAGGATTATAATGTTTAGACTACTGATTTTTGTGCTAGTTTTTTTACTTATTAGTTGTAATAGTAGCCAAAATTTTAAGTTGGAAAGTCAAACATTAACAATTGCTGCTGCTGCTAATTTAGAAACAGTGTTAACAGAAATAGGAAAAGATTTTCAAACTGAAACCAAGATTAAGCCAATTTTTAGTTTTGGTGCTACGGGAAATTTGGCTAAACAAATTGAAAATGGCGCACCTTTTGATTTATTTTTGGCAGCAGATGTTAAGACTATTGACTTATTAATTGCAAAAAATCATGTAATTAACTCTAGTAAAAAGGTTTATGCACGAGGTAGATTAGTTTTGTATTATGCTGATAGCATTACGATTAATAGATTAACTGATTTAACTAAATCTGAGTTTAAGCAAGTTGCTATTGCTAGCCCAGAACTTGCACCTTATGGTTTAGCTGCAAAACAAGCTTTGCAAAACATAGGAATTTGGTCAAACATAGAGAAGAAAATAGTTTATGCAGAAAATGTTAATATGGCTTTGCAATATGCTAAAACAGGTAATGTTCAAGCTGCTTTTGTTGCACGTTCTCTAGTTACTGATCAAGATAAATATTTGTTAATAGATGAAAATTTGCACTCTCCACTAGATCAAGCTTTGGCTGTTGTAACACGTAGTAAAAACAAAGAATTAGCAGAAAAATTTACTTTATTTTTAGCTACTCAAAAGTCTAAAACTCTGCTAGAAAAATTTGGCTATTCTATAGTTGAGCAATAAAATTTTTGGTATCTTATTCTAAATAAAGAGTTAAACATAAAAAATGTTGAAAAATGTAATAAACAATCAGATTCAACTAAAACGAGTGGAAGTACATTCAATTAATGATAATGAATCTCGCGTTGAAGTAGAACTTTCCTTAAATGAACGTAGCGAATTGGTGGAAAAAACTACTACTACTGATCTTTCATCTCAGCTAATGACCATAGGATTAGCTACTTTAGAATGTATTAAACTTCTGGTTTCCAGACCTTTAGAATGTCAAATAAACTATGTTAAACAAATGTCAGGCAAGCAAAATACTTCTGATAACATAGAAACCTTGATTCGAGTAAAAGAAAATGGAAAAGAAAGTTTACTTAATGGTAATGCTTTAATTACAGATTCTATTTATAAGGCTACGGTTTTATCATTATTAAATGCTTTAACTCATTTGCTGGAAAAGATGACAGAATTGCAACAACAACGTGAGCGTGTTGGCCGCACAGGTGCTTTAGTTATGCCAAGTTTAATTAATAATGTGGAAACTATTAATGCTGCTAATGAAAACACGCTATCTAACTCTAAAGACACAAATAACTTACCTATTCATAAAGAACCCTCAACAGATGAGTTAATTAATTTTACTCAAGCAAAAGAGCTTTTTAGCCAAGCAGAAATCTTAATTAGGAAAGGAAATTATACGGTTGCAAAACAAATCTTAAAGGAAGCAATTAGCCTGGATAACAGACAAGCTGACTACCATTGCCTATTAGGAATATCCTTAGCCAACCTTGGAGAAACAGAAGAAGCTGAAAAATCATTACTTAAAGCTATAGAAATAGATCCAAACTCTGCCATTTGCCAAACAGAACTAGGGCTTTTTTATAAAGAAGTTGGACGAATTGATAAAGCACAAATTTCACTTGAAAAGGCTGTTGAACTAGGTGCAGATGCTCGCGCTAAACGTGCTTTGGCTACAGTTAAAGAATTAATTTGCGTTTTTGACCCAGAAAAAGAAAAATTTCTTCAGGAAAAACAAGAGCTTAAAGCTATTACTAGCTCACTAAAACTTAAAAATGACCAAACAGGCTTACGTGCTTTACTGTTAGGAGCAATTAATACTAAAACAATAGCTATTTTTCTTAGTAGTGTCCTAGTGCTTGTTAGTGCAGGAGTTGGAATAGTATATTTGTATAATTACCTAACCATTACTACAGGAAATAAAATTTCTGATGCTGATTTAGAAAATCCTAGGTATAAAGCAATAAAAATTGTTAGTGATTTCCCATCTAGTGTAAAAGGTTTAAGTGTTGGTGAACAAATAGAAAAATATATAAAAGAGCAAAATATTAAGGAATATACCTGGGTAGCTGCTCCAGATAAAACAGGACAATATCTTGTAGTAGTGACTTTTAACAAGGATGGAAAAGAAGAAACAGCTATTTGGGCAGTAGATTTAACTAAAAAAATTTGTAAAGCTGAAAGTACCCTTGCAAAGCAATTTTCGGGTGGTTAATAACGGGTTTTATCCGGTCTTAGTTACTTGCTAGAACAATTTTTCTTTCTTAAAATCCTGCTTGTTAATTTTCTATAACAAATAAATCACATATTTTTTTTAGGAGGACATTTATGGTTGCTAGCGCAGAGACTTTTCAATTTCAGGCAGAGACAAAACAGCTTCTTGACCTGGTGATCAACTCACTTTATACGCACAAGGAGATATTTCTGCGGGAGTTGATCTCTAACGCTTCAGATGCCATAGATAAATTGCGTTTTGAAGCATTAACCAAGCCTGAATTATTAGAAGATGGTAGTCAATTTGAAATTCGACTTGAAGTAGATAAACAAAATCGTACTCTAACTATTTCTGATAATGGTATAGGGATGAGTCGAGACGAGGTAATTACTAATATTGGTACAATTGCTAGGTCTGGGACTAAGGAATTTCGAGAAAAATTAAAAAATGCTAGTTCAGATAATGGACTTGCAGAATTAATTGGGCAATTTGGGGTTGGTTTTTATTCTGCTTTTATGGCGGCAGATAAAGTTACTCTAGTCACTCGTCGAGCAGGAGAAAAAGAAGCCGTTCTTTGGGAATCTGTAGGCGACGGTCAATATACTTTAACAACGGCTGAACGTAGCAAACGTGGAACTAGCATCACTCTTCATCTTAAAGCTGTAGACAGCGAGGCAGGAATTGAAGATTACACAGACACTTGGACACTTTCCAACATTGTAAAACGCTACTCGGACTTTGTTGCTTACCCAATTGTTACTAGGGAAGAACGCGAAGAAGTAGAACGAGATGAAGATGGTAATCCCAAAAAAGATGGTAAAAAAGAGACTGTAATTGAGGATAAAACCCTTAATTCAATGAAGCCAATTTGGACACGTCCACAATCAGAAGTAACAGAAAGCGAATATGCAGAGTTTTATAAACATATTTCTCATGATTGGCAAGAACCTCTAAAAAATATTTCTTTGCGGGCTGAAGGCAGAATTGAATATCAAGCCTTGTTATTTATTCCATCTAAAGCACCTTTTGACCTTTATTATCATGGTTCGGAATGGGGAATTAGACTTTATGCTAAGCGTATTCTCATTATGGAGAAATGCGAGGAGCTAATCCCAAGATACTTAAGATTTATTAAGGGAATTGTAGATTCTGCTGATTTACCGCTAAATATTTCTCGTCAAACCCTACAACAAGACCGCCATATTACTCAAATTCGTAAATGGTTGGCTAAAAAAGTTTTAGATACCCTTAAAGAAATGCAGGAAAAAGACGGGGAAAAATATCTGCAAATTTGGAAGGAATTTGGCTCTTCTATCAAAGAAGGAATTAGCAGCGACTTTGAAAATAAAGACAAAGTTGTCTCCCTAGTGCTTTTTGAGTCTTCAAATGACAAAGAGAAACTTACTTCCTTAAAAGATTATGTTTCTCGTATGAAGGAAGACCAAAAGGAAATTTTCTATTTAACGGGCGAGTCCCGAACTATAGTAGAAAATTCACCTCACCTTGAAGCTTTTCGTGAAAAAGGCTATGAAGTGCTTTATCTAGTCGATACTGTTGATGAACTAGTTGCTGATTCACTACATGAATTTGAAGGTAAACCCTTAAAATCTATTGGTAAAGGTACTGTAGAACTTGGTAGCGAAGAAGAAAAACAAAAAGCTAAACAAGAAATAGAAGAAAAGCAAAAGCAAAGTGCTAACTTGCTTGAGTTTATTCAAAAGAAACTGGATGTAGATATTAAAGAAGTTCGTTTGTCTAATCGTTTAACCTCTTCGCCAGTTTGTTTAGTTGGTGCTGAACAGGACTATAGCCCACAACTTGAACGCTTATTGCGCCAAGCTAAAAATATGCCTAAGCAAAAGCGAATTATGGAATTAAACCCCAAACACGATATCTTTAATAAAATGCAGGAAAGATACGAAAAAGACAAAGAAGATCCACTTTTAGGGGATTATTCAGAGCTTCTTTTAGGCTATGCACTTCTAGCAGAAGGTTCAGAACTGCCCAACCCATCCCGCTTTAACCAATTAGTTGTTAGCTTGATGACAAAAAATCTATAAAAAGCAGTAAAAAAAATAGCCAATAGTTTTTATACTATTGGCTATTAAATAATGCTCTTAGGATATTTGAGAAATATAACGGAAAAATTAGAAGGATTTTTGCTCACTCATAACAATACATTAAACTTTAACGTCTATCTTTATTACGATAGATAATATAACCAACCCCAGCACCAGCACCAGCACCAATTAAAGCACCTTTTTTACCACCAATTACCGCGCCACCTACTGCCCCAAGTGCTGAACCGACGATTAAATGCTTTGTTCTGCTAGGTCGGTTTTCTCTGTAATCTCTATCATCATAATCATAATCTCGGTAATCTCTGTTGTCATAGCGTCGATTATCTCGGCTATTGCGGTCATTTCTATAATTACGATCACGATCACGGTCATTATTATTGTAATAATTAGTAACTGTATTTGGTTGGCAGTTGTTGTTTTGTCTACGTCGGGTTTGGGCAAATGTGTCTGTTGATAAAACTAGCAGCATAAATAAAGCTATAAGACTGGTAGCAAATTGGTGTTTAGTAATTGATTTCATTGTACTTACTCCTTTGGATTGGATGCTAACTCAAATAGCATTTGCTGTGCCAAAGATAAATTAAATTTTGGACAAAGGCTTTTTTCTTGTTACTTGTTTAGCTGTAACAGCTTATTTTTCTTATGGTTGATCAAAAAAACTCAAAATTGGCTAAACCTTCAACCTAGATAGTATGAAAACTAAACGATATGGTGTAAAAGTTTTGCTAGCTTGCTTGTGAAAGATAAATTTCCGATTTAGAATTGCCAAACTAAACAAGTAAAAATCACAAAAAGAAGATTTTGGAGGCTAATTTTAGATGTCAACAATTAAAGCGGATGTTTGGAAAGAACTAAACTGGCGAGGATTAATCTATCAATCAACTGAGCGCGAGCTAGGCGAAATGATGAATAAAGAACAGTTTACTTGCTATTGTGGGTTTGACCCTACAGGAGATTCCTTACATGCTGGAAATCTTGTTCCGCTTTTAGGACTAGCTAGAATGCAACGCGCCGGACATCGTCCAATTGCAGTTGCTGGTGGTGCAACGGGTTTAGTAGGCGATCCTAGCGGCAAAAGCGACGAGCGAAATTTACTTTCACGAGAACTTTTAGCTTCCAATGTTGCTGCTATTCGTAAACAACTAGAACATTTTCTGGATTTTACTCCTGGCAACTATTCAGCCAAACTTGTTGATAATGCTGAATGGTTAGACGGCTTTAATCTCTTAGATTTTTTACGAGATGTTGGTAAACACTTTACTATCAATGAAATGATGTCTAAAGATTCTGTGCGTAATAGAATGGAACAGGGCATTTCTTATACAGAATTTTCCTATATGCTACTTCAAGGCTATGATTTTCTACATTTGTTTAGAAAATATAATTGTAGTTTGCAAATAGGCGGAAGTGACCAATGGGGTAACATATTGGCAGGAATGGAACTAGTCCGACGAGTTGAACATAAAAGTGCTTACGGCTTAACATTTCCCTTAATTACTAATGCTGATGGTCAAAAATTTGGTAAAACTGCTAGCGGGACAAGATGCTGGTTAGATCCAAATAGAACTAGCCCTTATAAATTCTATCAATTCTTTATCCAAGTTGATGATCGTGACGCGATTAAATTCTTACGCTATTTTACTTTTTTAACTGAAGAGGAAATTAATGATTTAGCCACAAAACTAGCAGAACAACCAGAAAAGCGCGACGCACAAAAAGCTTTAGCAAGTGCTTTAACAGAGCTTGTACATAGTAAAACAGAGCTTGAACGCGCTGAAGCTGCTTCACAAGCCCTATTTGGTGGTGATTTAGCTAGTTTAGATAAACGAACTTTATTAGAAGTTTTTGAAGAAGCACCATCAACAGAACTTCCTAAAGAATACTTTACAACAGGGCATTTTCTTGTAGATGCTTTAGTTGAAGCAAAAATAGAATCATCCAAAGCAGCAGCACGTCAAAGCATTCAAGGCGGGGGAATTTACCTAAATAACACTCGAATTACCAATGTTAAAGAACAGCTATCAGAAAATAACTTAATGCATGGAGCTTATCTAGTAGTTCGACGAGGAAAACGAAACTATTACTTAATTAAATTACAAGAATAGGTATTTACTGAGCTTTTTTTATTAATGTAAGTTTGCCTCCGGCTTGTAATTTATAAATATCTCCGCACCAAATAACTTTGTTGCTAAGAAAACTTGTTACCCAAATGATAAAACTTAAAATATCTCTAATGGGTAACAAGTAGAAATACTTTCTTAAAATGCTGTCTTTGTATTTACGAATGCCAATATACCAAGCGGCTAAAAATCTAGCTGTTAGAGCAAATATTACTGCAACCCAAGTTAATAAAGATAATGGGGCCACTAGTATTAACAAAATTGAAAGCATTGTTGAAAAGGTAAATAGCAGCCCAATGTAACCTAAAGGACGGCGAAATTTAGTGCTACGCGCCCAGCGAAGTTGATGCAAAAACATATCCCAAAAACTATAGTCAGGAATATTTATTTTAACGGAATAAGAAGAAAGGCAAACTTGGTAGCCAAGGCTAGCTGTTAGATTACCTAATAAAAAGTCATCACCTAAACGATTAGAAATTGCTTCAAATCCTCCAAACTCAGCTAAAACAGATTTTTTAGTAGCTATAGAAGGCCCAAACGCAAATTTAACTCCATCAAGTTGGCGTGCCGTCAAAACTCCTAAAGCAAACTCTCCCATTAATGCAATGGCTTCCATTAATGCAGAAAAATTATTAGCTTGAGTTGCTGAATATAAACAAGTTACTAAACCAACCTTTTCGTCTGATAATGGAGAAATTATTGTCTTTAAGTAATCTGAGCTAACATAAACATCACTGTCACTAATAACTAGTGTGTCATAAGTAGCTATTAATAGCATATTAGCTAGATTACTAACTTTAGCACTAGTTCCAATACGACGGGCATTAACCACTAATTTAATATCTTTGTTGGGAAACTCTATTTGTAATTTTTTGACCAGTTCTATAGCTGTATCTTTTTCATCTAAAACCCCAAAAATAATTTCATATTGAGGATAATCTTGTAGGCAAAAACTAGCCAAACATTGATAAGTTTGGTTATCCCCACCACGCAAAGGTTTAAGTATGCTAATAGGTGGGGTAAATTCTGTATTAGGTTTATTTATTACAGCATTAAAAAATACCCATCCGCTATAAAAACTTAGCAAATGGTAAACGCCAGACGCAATTACTAGCAATAATAATAACCAAAATAAGATAAATAAAACTAGGTTCATGGCTTTACTATTATCTAAGTAAAGTATTAATAATCAAGGTATTATTGCTAGTAAAAGTAATTTTTAAGCAATAATTAACTGATCAAAAGCTAATAAATACAGGGTTAAATAAAAATAGCCTAGCGATTTCTCACTAGGCTATTTTTGTTTAATTTATTTGTCTACAATTTACTTAGCTATCAAGGAAACATCATCTACACGAAACTTGGTTGGATTTTTGGAGTCGTTTGCAACAACAAACACTAGAGCAATATCCCGGCCAGCATATTTTGAAAGGTCTGCACTAGTTTCTATATAATTGCTGCTACTGTCGGCATTGGTATAAAACGCTAGCACTTCTACATAATCTTCTAAATCATAATCATAGATTGCTACAATTAGTTCATCTTTTTCAGCAGATGTTTTTTCTTTTGTGGAAATATTTACCCAAAAGCTTAGCTCAACTTCTGAAGCACTGCTTGGGATTAAAACATTTTGGTACATTATGCCAGAAGCTTTATTTTCAATTCCTAGAAGGGCGTAAGCTTCGCCGCTATGAGGAGTTCCAACATAAACATCACCAATATTGTCAGTAAATACCCAAGGTTCACTACCTGTTTCAAAACCGCCATTTAAGATTAATTCTTGGCTAGTAGCTGTTGTGGCAGGGATGTTAAGAAGTAATGTTGTAGTGTTTGGGCCTGGGTTTGATGTTCGTGCAACAGCACTGCTAATAATAGCTTGTGCAACTTGCTGTGGGGAAGCCGTAGGATTATTTTGTAGGTAAAGAGCCGCAACACCGGCAACGTGAGGGGATGCCATAGAAGTACCCGAAATAATTTCTGTTGCAAAATCGCCTGTAAATGAAGTGGAAATAACATTAAGACCTGGTGCAAATATATCTACCACATCGCCGAAATTAGAAAATGAAGTAGCAAAATCATTTTGGTCTGATGCTCCAACTATGAGGGCTTCACGTACCCTAGAAGGAGAATAATTTATTGCGTTATCATTTTCATTTCCAGCAGCAATTACATAAGTTACACCTGCTGCAATCGAGCGTCTTACAGCATCATCTGTTGCTTGGCTAGTGCCACCGCCTAAACTCATATTTGCTACTGCTGGCTTAATATGGTTGCGTGTTACCCAATCAATGCCTTCTATTACATCAGCATTTGAACCTGAACCACTGCAATCTGGGCCCAAAACCCTGACAGAATAAATGTTTGCATTTTTTGCTACTCCATAAGTTGTACTAGCTGCTGTGCCTGCTACATGAGTTCCATGACCATTGCAATCTATTCCATTGCCGCCAGTTGTATCAATAACACCTTTGACACGTCCGCCAAAATCTTTGTGTGTTGGACGTATGCCAGTATCAAGTACATAAACATTTACCCCAGTTCCAAAACTGTTATAAGTATAAGTGTTGTTTAATGGTAAATTGGGCTGATCAATGCGATCTAAACCCCAAGGAGGGCTAACTTGTGTGTCAGAAGTAAAAACCATTCCATCTTCTTCAATATATTTAACTCTAGGATCATTGCTTAAGATTTCGGCTTGTTCTGATCTAAGTTTAAGGGAAAAACCTTTGACTGTGCTTGTGTAGGTGTGAGTTATTTCACCAGAATATTTTTGAGCTATTTCTGTTGCAGTGTCTTCAACTGCTATATCTTCAAGTAGTTGAGTAGATTTGCGGGAATTTGTAGAAGTGTTAGAAGTGTTAAATTTAGCTTTTCTTTCTACAACTTCATCGTTTAATACTACTATGTAACTGTTTGGGATGGGGTTTTTAGCTTTTTTAACTTTGCTGCTAAAAGCTTTTGTTGTGGTTGTTGGACTAGAAAATAAACTTAAAAATAATATACTAACCATTGTTAGTAGAGAAAATGCTTTAATAGATTTGACAGAACCTTGATTCATAAAATAATCTCCTTAAAATAATTAATTTTTGTTTTTGCTTTTGTATAGCTTTATGGCAAAACTTATGCCGACGGGATATGTAAAGTAAAGATTAGAGGTTGTAAAAGGTTGTTTTACAATAAGATACAAGGATACTATTAAAAATTGTTAATACGTAATTTAACTAGTAGTTTATGCCAAATATGGCAAATTATTTATTGAAATGTTTGCCACAACTGGCAGGAGAGTTTTTAGAATATTTGCCGAAATTGGCATACGGCTAAAATAGGGGAAGTATTTATTAGAAATTAATTATTAATCATTTATTAGGTTTTTTGCTAGCTTGTCAAATTCTGGCTGATGTTCTTTCTTATAAAAACCTTTGATATTTTTTAGCATACTAACAAGATGAGCGCGTTTGTCTAAATCATCTACTTTAGAAATTTCCTGAATTAGCAATTCTACTGCTCTAAAATCCACTGCTTTGGCAAAATCACGAAATAGCCAAAATAATTTTTGTTCTGCAAGTTTTTTTGGAACGACAAGTTCAGAAGCATAATCACCAATATAAAATCCTTGGTCATAACATTTTTCTGGAATATAAAATTCATGCTCACACTCAGCAATTACCAATACCAAAAATTTTATTCCTGGATGTTTTAGCTTATGTAATGTGTGGGAAACTAATTGAGAAATAGATGTGTAAGTAGAGCCATCGTCAAAATAATCTTTGGATGTAGACATTAATTGATATAGATTAGTTAAAACTGTTTCGGTAAGATCTTTATCGTCAATGTTTAGAACAATAGTTTCAAGCTCTTTAATAATTTTTGCTTTTTGCTTTGCTGGAGCATTGGGTAATGATTCTAGTAAATGACTAACAGAATTACTCATAAGGCATTTTTCTTAAGCTTGCTAGATTCGCTTAAATCCTTTCTCAATGTCTCTCATAGAAAAACGTAAGATTATAGGTCGTCCATGTGGGCAATTTGTTGGACACTCAGTTTTCATTAGCTCATCAATGAGCCAGTGCATTTTTTCTGTTGTTAGCGACATATTAACTTTAATCGCTGCATGACAAGCAATACTAGCTGCAATTTCTCTTTGAAAATACTCTAAGGAAATATTCCGACGTTCTTTTTCTACCGTGCTAAGTAATTCTAAAATTAATTTTCGAGCGTTAGATGAAGATAAAACAGCAGGAACAGCTTTAATAGCAATTGTACGACCTGAAAGCGGCATTAAGTCAAATCCACTAACTTCAAATTCTGTTTCTAGCATTTCAAAAGCAGAATATTGAGCAGGGCTAAGATCCATAGTTTCAGGTATTAACATTTCTTGGACTTCTAAGTTGCGTTCTAAAATTCGTGACAAATGTATTTCAAACAAAATTCTTTCATGTGCAACATGTTGATCAATTAACAATAACCCTTCTTTATCAATAGCTACAATATAACTATTATGTAATTGTCCTAAAACCTTAACTGCTTTTGTGTTAGGAAGTTCTTCTGTTTGACTGATTTGATAGCTACAAGCAGCAGCAGAAGTAAGTATTTCTAAAAGATTGTTGTTATCTTTTAATGTAGGAGTTGCTATTTCTGCTTTTTTGACTTCAGTATTGTTAGTTTTAATAACTCGTTGTTGCTCATCACTTATAAAATCTAAGTCAAATTGAGCTTTATTAGTTGTTTTAACTGGAGTTGTTTCAAATGGATCATCTACATCAGGTAAATCAAAAATCGTTGAGGTTGTTGGAGCTATTTCAATTTCAGGTGTTGCAGGTACAGGTTTTGTAAGAGGTTTGTTTTGTAGAATTTCAGGAGTCTTAATTTCAGAAGTTTTTGTAGAATAACTTTCTTTTATAGGAAAATTAGCAAAGGGCTTGGTTTGTGAAAATGCAGCACGAATAGCCGCCGCAACGCTTTCGCTAATGACATAGGGACGGCGAAACCGCACTTCGGTTTTAGCTGGGTGGACGTTTACATCTACTTCCTCGCTAGGTATATCAATCATTAGCATTACAACTGGATAACTTCCTGGTGGAATAACGTTTTTATAAGCATCACTTATAGCTTTTGTTAGTACTCTATCTTTAACAAATCGCCCATTAACAAATAAATATTGAGAATCACGCGATGCACGTTGCTCTTGAGGCTTGGAAACAAAACCATGTAGGGAAATTTCACCTCGTTCTTGAACTTCCATTAGATTTTCTATAAATTCTGAGCCAAACAGTTGATAAGCTCTTTCTCTAAGCGTTTCTACTTTAGATGTAGCTATTATTTCTCGTCCGTTTTGCCATAAATTAAAGCTAATATGAGGGTTAGCTAAAGCATAATTTGTTATTAAGTTAGAGATATGAAAATTTTCTGTAGAATCACTTTTTAAGAATTTACGACGTGCAGGAACATTAAAAAACAGGTCTTTAATCTCAAATTCTGTTCCACCGGGCCAGGCTAGATCATTTACTGCCAAGATTCGTCCGCCTTCAATCTCAATTTCTGTTCCTTCAAGTTCTGCTGAAGTTTTAGTACGTAGGCTAACTTTTGCTACAGATGCAATTGATGGTAAGGCTTCACCCCTAAACCCAAGGGTTTTGATTTGCTCTAAATCATCAATATTACGTAATTTGCTGGTAGCATGTCGCTCAAATGCTAACATTGCATCTTCGCGCAGCATCCCTTCGCCATTATCTATTATTTTAATTAAAGTTTTGCCGCCAGCTTGAGTTTCTACTTGTATTTGAGTTGAGCCAGCATCTAAGGAATTTTCTAGTAGTTCTTTTACTACTGATGCTGGACGCTCTACAACTTCGCCAGCAGCAATTTTATTAGCAATAATATCTGGTAAAACTTGGATCTTAGCCATAATTTAATTTAACTTTAATGAGGGTTGACACTGGTTCGTGCTGCAAGTTCATGTGATGGACTGTAATGTCCACAGAAATAGTACCAACGAATTAATGCTAATTCTGCAAAAGCTAATAGTCCTCTAGCTGTACTTACTTTTGTTCCTTCTACATCGGCCCAAATAACAGGTAATTCTAAACATCTTAGACCATGTTTTTGAGCAATAAAAAGTAGCTCAACATCAAAACCAAATCCATAAATTTTTTGTTTTTCAAAAATCCATCGTGTCCGGCTGCGGTTAAACGCCTTAAAACCGCATTGGGTGTCTTGGAAAGGCATGCCCATCAGTAACTTCATTAAAAAATTAAATGTTCGTCCTGCGGTTTCTCTTAGTGTTGATTGATGGATAGTAATATTTGACTGAGGCAATGCACGAGACCCAAAAACAACATCTGCTACACCCTTGCTAATAGGGTCAATTAGCCGATCTAGTTCTGTAATTGGGGCAGAAAGATCTGCATCAGTAAAAAGCATTATTTCTCCATCTGCTGCAAGCATACCGTTGCGAATACTATAACCTTTGCCACAATTGCTGGGATTTTTAATAACCTTTAGATCAATGCCTTGGCTTTGAAATTTTCCAATATATTGATTAGCTACTTCTACGGTCTTATCTAGGGAGCCGTCATCTACAATCAATAGCTCTATGGAGTAATTTTTAGTCGCCAAAAAGTCAGCAATTTTGTCTAGGCTTCTTCCTAGCCGCTTTTCTTCATTGTAAGCAGGAATAATTATTGATAAAAATTTGTTTGACACAACTATTTGCTTTCTTAGTTATTAAAAAAAGTAAATATAACATAGACAAGTTAGCTTTTCATAAGCCTTTTAAGGTGGATAGAGAAATAGATGAATCTACTTAGTGATAAACTAAATGCTTTGCCTCAAAGTCCTGGTTGCTATCTTCATAAAGACAGTAAAAACAATATTATTTATATTGGTAAAGCTAAAAATCTGCGCCATCGTGTCCGCCAATATTTTCAAACTTCCCGCCCGCTAGATGCTAAGACTAGCGAGCTAGTTTCTAGAATTGTTGATTTTGAATATATTGTTACAGATACTGAATTAGAAGCGTTAATTTTAGAGAGCAATTTAATTAAAGCTCATCGTCCACGTTATAACGTTTTGCTAAAAGATGATAAACAATATCCACACTTAAAACTTACACTTAATGAGACTTTCCCTAGAGTATTAAAAACTAGACGAATAACTCAAGACGGCTCATTTTATCACGGCCCTTATTTGCCTGCGTCCTTGGCTGATAGTACACTTAAACTAATTAACCAGATTTTTCAGTTGCGGACTTGTGATATAGAAATTGATGGAAAACGAGAACGTCCATGCCTTGAATACCACATCAAGAGATGTTTAGGCCCTTGTGTTGCTAGTCTTTGCACTAAATCAGACTACAAAGAAGCTGTAAAAGACGTTAAATTGTTTTTTGAGAATAAAAATCAGGATTTGTTAAAAAGCCTGGAAAACCGTATGCTGCAAGCTTCTGAGGACATGCGGTTTGAACAAGCTGCTAAATATCGGGATCAAATACATTTAGTAAAACGTCTAGGCGAGCAGCAAAAAGTTATGCAATCACATGGAGCAGACATAGACATTTTTGGCTATTATCGTGAAAACTCCCGTGCTGCTCTACAGCTTTTTACAATGAGAGAAGGAAAAATAATAGGCCGACGGGAATTTTTTTGGGAAGATTTAGTTGAGCCTTTTGATGCTAGCCAATTTATAGGACAAGCTCTTAAGCAGTATTATTCTTTAGGAAATTACGTTCCACAAGAAATTTATATACCAATAGATTTTGAAGATCGCCAGCTTTTAGAAGAATATTTAACAAATAGCCGACAAACCAAAGTAAAAATAGTTGATCCACAAAAGGGGATAAAACGCGACTTAATCGACTTAGTGGAAAAAAATGCTAAACATTCCTTTGAGCAACGTTTTAGAGTGCTAAAGCCAGATATGAAGCTAGTTTTAGCCGAACTACAAGACATATTAGAGTTACCAAATTTTCCTGAAAGAATAGAATCTTTTGATATTTCTAATTTTCAAGGCTCGGAAAATGTTGCTGCTATGGTGGTTTGTGATAACGGCGTTATGAATAAAAGCGAGTACCGCAAATTTAAGATTAAATCTGTAACAGGTGCCAATGATTTTGCTTCAATGTATGAAGCTGTATCACGTCGCTATAGCCGATTACTAGAGGAAAAAAAGCAACTTCCCAGTATAGTTTTAATTGATGGCGGTAAGGGTCAACTAAGCGCGGCTGCTAGGGCTTTATCACTTATTGGACTAGAAGCCTTGCCAACAGTAGCGATTGCTAAACGAGAGGAAATTTTATTTGTTAAAGGTCGTGAAAATGAGCCTATAGCTTTAGATAAACGTTCCCCAGTTCTTCACCTTATTCAAATGGTTAGGGATGAAACACATCGTTTTGTAGTAACTTATCATCGCAAACGCCGAGAAATGAGAGATTTTACTTCAGAATTAACAGAAATTCCTGGCGTAGGAAAAAAACTAAAAGAGCGATTACTAAGAAATTTTGGTTCACTAAAAAGAGTTTCTGAGTCCAGCCAACAAGAACTAGCTCCATTTGTTGGCTCTAAGTTAGCAGAAAAAATTGTTAGTCATTTTGCTAGCTTAAATAAAAAGGCGGAATAATTAATAGACCTAACTTGTTGTTAACAAATCTCTTTTGTTAGTCTATATCTGCTTTAACACTATCTTTATTGGATATGTTTTTAATATCATTATTTATATTTTCTTGCTTTGTATTTTTAATTTTGCTTAATGAATTAATAAGCTGATCAAAATCAACAGGTTTGCTAATATAATCGTCCATACCTGCGGCTAAGCATTGCTCTTTATCTGCGTCCATTGCTCCAGCAGTCATAGCAATAATTTTTGGGCGATTTGGACTTGGATAAATTTTATGAATCTCTTTAGTAGCTGTTAAGCCGTCCATTTCTGGCATCTGAACATCCATTAGAATTACATCATATTGTTGATGTTTTAATTGGCTTAACACTTCTAAACCATTAATTGCTGTATCTGCCTTGTAACCCAAAGCATTTAGTAACTTTAGAGCTACTTTTTGATTAATTAAATTATCATCTGCTAGTAATATTTTTAGCGGTAAGTTATTGGCTAGTTTTGGTATTTCATTGGGTTTAGTTTTCTTTTTTTGTTCGTCAACATCTACAGCCTTAACTAAGATAGTAAAATGAAACTCTGAACCTTTATCTAATTCGCTTTTTAACCAAATATCTCCGCCCATTAATTCACAAAGTTTTTTGCTAATACTTAGCCCTAAACCAGTTCCTCCATATTTGCGAGTGGTTGAGCTATCGCCTTGAATAAATGGCTGAAATAATTTAGCTTGTTTTTCAGCACTTATACCAATTCCCGTGTCTTTAATTTGAAAATAAACTTCATGGTTGTTCTCATTTATTAGCTTGCTACTAACTAATAAAGTAATTTCACCTTCATTAGTAAATTTAATTGAGTTACCTATTAAGTTAGTTAAAATCTGTTTTAATCTAGTAATATCGCCTACTATATAGTTAATGGTATTATCACTGATCTTATGGTTTAATTTTAGACCTTTTTCTAATGCTTGGGCTTTTAGTAAAGCTATTACTTGTTCAACTGTTTCTGAAAGGCTAAAAACTACTTTGTCTAATTCTAATTTGCCAGATTCAATTTTGGAAAAGTCTAAAATATCATTAATTATTGTAAGTAAAGATTCACCACTTACACGAATGGTTTCAATAAAATCTTGTTGCTCAGCAGTAGTTTTTGTATTGGCAAGCAGTGAACTCATACCAATTATGCCATTCATAGGGGTACGAATTTCATGACTCATCATAGCTAAAAAGGCACTTTTGGCATAACTTGCTTCTATAGCCTGGTTTTTAGCTTCAATAGCAGATTGCTCGGAAACTCTTAGTTGCTCGATACTTTGTGCTAATTCTCTTGTACGGTTATTAACTTTTTCTTCTAAACTTATATTTAATTTTTTTAGTGAATAAAAACGATATTGAATTAAAGCTAGCCCTGTTAAAACATAAATTAAGTATGCCCACCAACGCTTCCATAAAGGAGGATAAATAATAATTTTGATTGCTACACCTGTTTCATTCCAAACACCATCGCTATTAGCTGCTTTTACCAAAAATTTATATTCATTAGGAGCTAAATTACTATAAACAACTTCCCGTTTTTTTTCTGCTAAAGTCCAGTTTTCGTCTAACCCCTCTAATTTATAAGCATAAATATTGTCTGATGGTGAGTTAAAATCTAATGCAATGTATTGGAAAAGTAAGTTATTTTGGGCATAACTTAGATAGATTTCTTTATTGTCTTTTTTTAAGCTTTGTTCACTTCCTAATAATTTTACTGTGCTTATATAAACAGGTGGTGGTGTGGGATTAGTTTTAATATTGTCAGGATGAAAGATATTAAGGCCATTTATCCCACCAAAAAAAATTTCTCCTTCTTGGTTTTGGTGATAAGACAAACGGTTAAATTCTCTATCTTGAAGGCCATCATCCAAATCAAATCTAATAAAACTTTCATTAGCTGGATCATATTTAACAATTCCATTATCTGTACTTAACCAAAAACAACCTTTTTTATCTTCAAGCATTGCATAAACATTTGGATTTAGCTCTTTAGTTTTTTCTGGGTTAATACGAGTAAAGTTATTTGTTTGATGGTTAAATTTACATATTCCACCGCCTTTGGTAGTTATCCAAAAATTCTTTTTACTATCTATTAAAAAAGATGAGACATTATTGTTAGGGAGTGAGTTTAAGTTTTGTGAGTTATATTGATAAATAATATATGTGTTAGTTTTAGGTTTATAACAAAATAATCTATCACTTGTACCAATCCAAATATTACCAAAACTATCTTCTATAATTGCTTGGATTTCGCCAGGGCCAATTTCATTAGAGACTTTAATAAATATAGGAGTAATTGTTTTTCTATCAGGCGATATATGATAAACAACTCGCTCATATTTTGAAGCCCCTACCCATAAACTACCATCGCGGCTTTCAAAAATAGCTGTTACTCCATAGATTTCTTTATTAAAAGTAATAAATTTGCCTGTTTTACGGTCTAGCTTTTGTAAATAAGCAAAATTTTCCTCTAATTTGTCATCAATCCACTCAGCAACGCCATAAGTACCAATCCAAAGCTCTCCTTGTCGATCTTCATAAATTGCCCAAACACTATCTAAAGCTAGAGAACTAAGATCACCAAGTTTTTTCCGGTAAACTTGTATTTTTCCTGTTTTGCGGTCTAGCCGGTTTAATCCTGCGTATTGTGTACCAATCCAAACTATACCTTCCTTATCTTGCCAAATTCCACGAATATAGTTATTACTTAAACTATTGTCTGAAAACCGGTTGTATTGATATAACTCAAATTTATTTTTATAAGGAGAATATTTACTTATTCCATAAATACCATTGCTAATCCAAACTACATTTGAGCGATCTTTATATAAACTGTGAATATCATTGCCAGCTAAACTTGTTGGATTTTTAGGATCATTTTCATAGTGAGTGGCTTTTTTTGTACTAAGATTTAAAGAATATATTCCAGATAAAGGAGTGCCTATCCAAAGAGTATTTTCATCATATAGCAACAAAGCTGATAGAACATCTGTTTTTAAGCCATCAGGATTATTTTCATCTTTTTTATAGTGAGAAATTATTTCTTCTGTAACAGTATTTAGCTCATATAAGCCTTGAAATAGCGTTGGAATAAAGAGATTGCCGTTAGGATGAAGCAGAAGTTTGCAATCAAAATCTCTTGCAATCACTGTTTTTGCAGGTGCATCTATATCTAAATAATTTGTAAATTCATTTGAAATAGTATCAAATTTGTAAAGCCCATAAGGACTATTGACCCATATTTTTTTTTGCTTATCTACCACTAAAGAAAAAAGTGGTATTGTAGGCAGGTTATGTTTATTTTGAGGTGAAAAGTTAGTAATTTCTTTGTTATCAAGATTTAATTTTATTAAACCTATTGAACTTGCCATCCAAAGTATATTATCTACCAAACAAAAAGACGTTATTCTAGGAGTTAGTTTTGAATCACCAAATCTAATAAATGTTTTAGTCTCACGGTCAAATAAATTTACTCCTCCTGAATAAGTACCTGCCCAAACCCGGTTATATTGGTCTACATATACACTTGTAACACGATTATCAGATAAAACATTGGAAGAATTAGAATTGCTAGAGTAGACTTCAAAATTAAATCCATCATATTTATTGAGTCCGTTGTCTGTAGCAATCCATAAAAAACCATCTAAATCTTGAGCAAAAGCATTTACCGTATTATCTGATAATCCTTGATTTTTACTTATATTCTCAAAAATTGGATTTACCTGAGCAAAAGCTATTTGCCATACTGACAATAGTAAAATCCAAATTAGCGCAAAAAAAACTTTTTTCATTTTTGCAAAAAGACTTATTTGAGAAATTAACTAAAATGTTTAGAAAACTACATTTAACTTAATATGAGAACTAAATTTTTTAGAATGATAAACTCGTTGAGTTGCCTTTAGAAAATCAGATTCCTTAGCATTATAAATATCAACAAATTTTTGAGGATTACGATCTGCCAAAGGAAACCAACTACTTTGCACTTGAACCATTATTCTATGCCCTTTAAGAAAAGCATGGTTAACATCTGGCATAACAAATTCTATTTTAGTTACTTTCCCTGGTGTCATAGGTTTTGGAATTGAAAAATTTTCACGAAATTTTCCCCTCATTGGCTCACCTCTAACCAGCATTTGAAAGCCTCCCATAGGTAAGCTAGCATCAGTAGGCGAAACATCTGTTCTACTATCTGGATAAACATCAATAAGTTTTACTATCCAATCTGAGTCCGTCCCACTAGTTGAAACATACATTGTTACTGTAAGCGGCCCACTCACATGCATATCTTCATTGAGTGGCTCACTTTTGTAAGTTAATACATCTGTTCTGTGGCTAGCAAATCTTTGATCTTCGCCCATATAATCCCGAGTCATTCCTATTGATACACCATTGATAAAAGGCACAGGCTTGTTTGGATCGCTAATGTATTCATCAAAAGAATTTTTGAGTTCTTTAGGTTGTTCAAAAGAAAGTCCACCATTAGCTTGAAGATAAATTGATTTAGTTTCTACATTCTTTGGCGGCCAATGTTCATAAGTCTTCCAGCTATTAGAGCCTGTTTCAAAAACATATGCTTCAGGTAACTTAACATTGCCTTTATCTTTTAAGTAGAAATTGAAAAAAGGTAACTCAATGTTTTCTCTGTAAAAAAGAGATGTTTTTGACGCAAAATTAAGATGTTTTAGACTGTCACCATCAGAACGCGACCAACCACCATGAACCCAAGGCCCCATAACTAAAGTATTAGTAATATTAGGGTTTTGCTCTTCAATAAATTTATAAGTGTTTAACGCTCCATAAAGATTTTCAGCATCAAACCAACCCCCTACCGTCATTACTGCCGCTTTGATATTACGTAAATTTGGTAGCAAATTTCTTGATTGCCAAAATTCATCATAGCTTCCATGCTGCATTACCTCATTCCAAAACGTTACTTTGTTATTTAAGTATTTTTCATTGGCATTTTTAAGAGAACCCATTTCCAGAAAGAACTTATAGCCGTCCGGCGTTCCATGCTCAAAACGTTTTGGTGATTCAGTGGTAGGCGTAGGTCTAGGCAACCCAAATGAAGACAAGAAATTAAAAGCATGTGGTAAAAAAAACACTCCATTATGATGAAAATCATCTCCCTTAAACCAATCTCCAATAGGTGCTTGAGGCGAAACAGCTTTTAATGCTGGGTGAGAATCAATGCTCCCAGCCGAAGTATAAAAACCTGGGTAAGATATTCCCCACATACCAACCCTTTCATTGTGATTAGGTATATTTTTAAGCAACCATTCTATAGTGTCATAAGTGTCTGTGCTTTCATCAATTACATTTGGAGAGTCTTTTTTTTGCTGATGAGGGCGCATATTAATAAACTCACCTTCAGATAAATACTTACCACGAACATCTTGATAAACAAAAATATAACCTTCTTTAGCAAACTCATCATTTGGCCCAAGACTTGTCCTAAAAGCATCTACACCATAAGGAGCCACACTATAAGGGGTACGAAGAAGCATTATCGGATATTTTTTAGAAGTTTCTTTAGGTAGATAAATGGCAGTAAATAGCTTAGTTCCATCACGCATAGGGATAGAAGTTTCCATTTTTGTATAATTTGCACGAATTTCAAAATTACTTTGTGCCTTTGGTATTTGGACAGAATCAACTAAAAATAAAAGTAAGAGAGTTAAAATAAGAATGCGTAAAAAATTATATTTTTTCATAGTTGTCCTTATATTGCTTCATTTTAACTAAAGCAGAAGAATTAAATAAAAGCATATATTTTTATTGGAATTTTAAGATACTGCTAGTTAAACACTACTATAACCTTTTACTTAGAGTGTCAACAAACCTGCCTTGCAAAAATAGTGTATGAACCGCTAATTAGAGATTAGGGAGATTTTATAAGTAATAAAAATGACCATTTGTTACTGACACAAGATAAGTTCTAAACATTTTAGGTGCCAAATTTTACATAAAAGATAATTATTAACCAAACCTAGTCCCACCATTTACCCACTTGATCAACAGATAAAGCAGTTTCGTTAATAAATTCTGCTCCACCTAATTTTTCCATTATAGGAAAAGATATTTCTAAGACTTTTAAGAAATCTTCTCGCTTTTCTTGTGTTAATTCTTGCAAAATTAGCTGCCAAGCTTGATAAAGCAAATCTATAGGCAATTCTACAAGTTTTTTAACAAGCTTAGAAAATTGGTTTATTCTGTTATGCTCATGGCGAGTTTCTTTTACAACAGATTTAGTAATTTCCAACAGTGTTGTAGGATCTAAAGGAGTTGGCAAGTATGAAGCTAAATCCAAAAGTAATAAATGTTGTTGTTTCGGTTCAAATGAGTTTATTAAATTAAGTAGTTGATTCTTAAGCTCTAATGAAGCTATGGGAAATACTTCTTTTATTTGTTCAACTTGTAAACTTTCTTTTTGAATGTTTTTTAGTAGTAATAATACTTCTTTGATATTATTTATTTTTACTAAAAATTTAAGAAACTCTCCAAAAAACTTACTGTATTGTAAAGAAAATACTTCTTCTTCTATAGTATTCAAGAAAAATAAAAAAAGCCAAATTAGGCGGCCAAAGGCAAAG
>CAZBMZ010000043.1:0-50233 GCA_964492845.1 uncultured Clostridia bacterium | reverse complement strand
GCTATGAACCAATTACTATTAATCAACTCAGTGAGCTATTAGAAATATTAGAAATAGATATAGATAAATTAGAAATAGTAAATATTATAATAAAATTAAATAAATACTTAATTTTGTTACCTAATAACAAAATAATATTTACAAATAAAGAAATTATTAATTATATAAATAAAAAAGTATTAACTAGAGAAAAACAATTTGTATATTATCAGTATTTTATAAAATGGTTAATATTAACAAAAGAAAAAAATATAAATAATTATTTTACTTATTTTGATAGTTATTTACTAAAAACTATTTTATTAAGTATAGAATTAGCTGATTTAGCCACAACAAAACAATTGTTTAATGAAGCAACAAATGAATTTACAAACATTGAATTTATTATAAATAAACTTAACCTTGGACTAGAATGGCAATTTATAGAGAATTTAGAACAAATTTTAGCTATCAGTATAGATAAATTAGCCTTAGACAGAACAGAATTACTGCTTTGGTTTAAGTTTTTATCTAGTCAACTACAATTTATTTCATCCTATCCTGAGCGTTTTTTACAACAAGCTATTAATCAACCTACAGAAAGTTTAATTAGTAAAGCTGCTGATATTTACCTTAAAAAGCTAACTGACGACCAACCTTATAATTATATAAAATGGTTAAATAAGCCTGAAAAAACTATTTATAATTCACTTAAACAAACGCTAATAAAAAGCACAGCAGGATTTCAAGCCTTAAAATTAACAACAGATAATAGATTTTTAGTCACTGCTGGAGAAGATAGCCAAATTAGGGTTTGGGAGCTAAATACAGGTCAAGAAATATTTTCCCTAACTGGTCATCAAGGAATAATATTTAGTTTAAGCTTAAGCAAAGACAATAGATACATTATTTCTGGTGACTGCTACGGTACAATAAATATTTGGGAGCTATTTACAGGTAAACTTCTTTCTAGCTTAAAAGAACATTCTGGAAGTGTATTGGCTTTGGCTGTTACGTCGGATAATGAAAAGTTAGTTTCAGCAAGTAGTGACCGAACAATAAAAATTTGGGACTTTAACTTAGATAAACCTTCTTCTATTCATACTTTAACCGAACATAAAACTATTGTTAATAAACTTAGCCTAGATGATAAATACTTAATTTCTGGTGGAAGTGATGGAACAATAAAAGTCTGGGATTTACTAAGCTATTTGCCAATAAATGATTTTTCTGGACATGATTATAGTATTACAGGACTAACTGTTACGTCCGATAATCAGCACTTAATTTCTACTAGCGAAGATGGCAAGATTAAAGTTTGGGAGCTAGCTTCTAGTTCTTTAATTGCTGTTTTAACAGAATCAACAAGTAGTGTTAATACTGTAGCAGTAACTAAAGACAACCAATATATAGTTACAGGTAATAGTGATAAAACAATCAATATTTGGAATTTAGAGACAGGTTTTTTAGTAAATGTGCTAATAGGGCATAGCGATCTAATTACAGATTTAGTTTTAAGTGAGGGGACAATTTTTTCTACAAGCAAAGATGGAACAGTAAAACTTTGGGATTTTGAGCTTGCTAAAGAAAATAGTAGTCCTATCAAACAAAAATTTAACATTTCTGCTTTGGCAATTTCGCTAGATGGTCGTTATGCTTTTTCAGGTGAAATTAATGGGACAATTAGAATTTGGAACCATCTAGGGCAGGAAATTACTAGCCTATTAGCTCATTCAGCCTCAGTTAATTCAATGGCTGTTAGTGTAGATAAAAAATATTTAGTCTCTGCTAGTGGAAATGAAATAAAGCTTTGGGATTTGGTCACTTTACAGTGTATAGATATATTAACAGAGCATCAAGATAGAGTATTAAGCTTAATAATAACACCGGATAATAAATATATAATTTCTAGTAGTGATGATAGAACAATAAAAATTTGGGATCTAGCTAGTAGAAAGCTGGATACTACTTTACGGGATAGAGCCGGAATATATGCTTTAGTGTTAATGGAAAATGGCAAGGAATTTGTTTCTGCTAATTTTGATGGCCGACTAAGAAGTTGGGATTTAATAAAAAAACATGTTGTTAAAGAGCAAAAAGGTTGTATTGATACAAAAACAGCTATTACTAGTGATAATAAATATCAAGTAGTAGGTTTAGATGAAAATACTTTAGGAGTAATAAGTTTAGCAGAAGAAACTATAATTGGTACTTTTCCAACAATTGGATCAATTACTCGTTGTGCTATTAGCGATACAGGTTTGATTATTAGTTGCGATCAGTTGGGAAATTTATATTTTTTAGAGTTAAAAACTTGTTAAAAGAGCAAAAATAGTTAATGGGTCAACTATTTTCTTTAGACTTTGTTGGTTGCAAGAATAGAAAAGCTGTCCTAAAATCTTTGTTATCTACATTTTATTATCTACCTAATATCTATATACATGCCAGAGAAAAAAACAAGAATCATTTCACTTGGTGTTTGGGTAGTTTTGTTGTTTGCCTTGACTACAATGCTTGGCGCGGCAGGGTTTTTCTATTATTTTGCCAAACAATTTGAGTATGAAACTTGTGAAAGTTATAACGAAAAGCAATTTGAACATATTAAAGGTATTGCTGAAGATCTATCACAGCTATTAATTTTAATAAAAAATGATTTTGATTATGTGGCTAGTTTGCCAGATGTTCAAACTACGGACTCAGAAAAAGTTTGGCCTCATTTAGCTGCTTGTTATCGACGCTTTGATGGGCGTTTAACAGATATATCTCGTATTGACGCTACAGGACATTTTATTACTGCTTATCAAGATGGATCAGAACTTATGGGAAGGAGTGCGATGCACCGACCTTCGACAGCTTTAGCTATAAATAGTAAAAGTTTAGCTTTAGCTGGCCCTTACACCACTATAGATAACAACAAAGCAATTGCTTTTGATGTGCCAGTTTTTCGTACAGAAAAAACAGGAGAAAAAACTTTTGTTGGCACTATTTCAGGACGCATAGATATAGATGATTGGATTAAAAACTATGTAGCTCCCTATGATATACAACTAGGTAGCTTTACCTGGATTATTAATCAAGATCGTCAAATTGTTGCTCATAGCAACCCTGCTTTAGTTGGTCAGTCCTGGGATATGATTGCTCAAGGAGCATTTTTAGATCCCAATCCAAAAGCAAGAGATCGTCGGTCAGACTATGAATTTCTTAAAATGGCTTTATCCCAAACAAACGGCAAAGCACAAATAAAATTAGCTAGTTTAGGCGATGAAGTTCAATTAATTTCTTATGTTTCTAGCCGTGTACCTTGGGCAAAATGGGTAGTGATGTCTAATGTCCCACGTAAATCAATACTTAAGCCTTTTCATGAAAATTTAAGAAAAGTTTGGGTAGTAGCAGTATTGTTTATAGGTACATTTATTATTGTTTCTATTTTCGCTTTATATACAGAGCAAAAAAAGGTTCATTTAGAACGAGATTTGCGCTATAGCCTACAACAGTCTGAGAAAAAATATCGAACACTAGTTGAACGTAGTAATGATGGAATTGTACTAATTTCTCCTGATGGCTTTATAAAAATTGTTAATCGTCGTTTTGCCGAAATGCTTGGTAAACAAGAAAAAGAATTGTTGGGAGAAAATATACTTAATTATATTATTGCTAGCCAACAAGCTTTTGTACAAGAGGAGTGGAAAAACCGATCTGAAGGACATAGTAGCAGTTATGAAGTAGAGCTTGTAACAAGTAATAAAGAAAAGCTTTTTGTAATTTTTTCTGAATCACCTGTTTTTAGCTTAAGCAATGAGCATACAGGCAACTTATCAGTGCTAACAGACATTAGCGATAAAAAGCGTGCAGAAGAAGAAATTAAAAGACAAAATGAAGAGCTTTTCACTATAAACACTATTGCTGAAACAGCCAGTCGTTCCTTGATTTTAGAAGAGATTTTTTCCAATACAGTAATAAAAATTAAGGAAGTATTAAAGCTAGACACTTGTATGATCTTGACAACAGATGAAAAGTCAAAACTATTGTTAATAAGGGCAAGTGTTGGTTGTTCAGAAGAATTTATTAGCCACCCAGAAGCAAAAAATTTGCGTTTGGGTGTTAGTTATGTTGGTAAAGCTGCTGAAAAAGGCGAATTAATTATTGTAGATAATTTATCTGTGGATGATGGTAGGGTTGGCCCAAGGCCAGGGCTATCATTAGTTCAAAAAGAAGGCATAATTGCTGCTGCTTTTATCCCTATAAAAGTAAGAGATAATTGTTATGGACTTATTGCTTGTGGTAATCGTTTTACCCGCTCTTTTACAAAACAAGAAATTCGATTGCTTAACACTATTGGTCAAACCATTGGAATTGCTGTAGAAAAAGCCTATCTTTATCAAAATGCCCAAAGACGCGCTATGCGCCTGGAAACAATTTATCAAGTAGGTGATAAATTAACAGTTCTTTTAGAACTTGATGAGCTACTGCCTGCCGTAGTTAAACTTATACATAATACCTTCAGTTACTATAATGTAAACATTTTCCTTTATGATAAAGAAAAGGATCTACTTACTTTTACTGCTGGTTGTGGAGGATTTCAAGCCCCTGAGCCAATAGGAGCAACTTTAGCAATTAAAGAAGGTATTGTTGGGCGTTGTTTTTCTACAGGCCAACCTGTTTTAGTAGATGATGTTAGCAAAAGTTCTGGATATTTACCTGTTGATAGTCTTCCAGAAACTAGTTCAGAACTAGCAGTTCCTTTATTAGTACGTGGCTCAGTTATTGGGGTTTTAGATGTACAAAACAGCAATGTTAATGCTTTTGATGAAGAAGATATGCTTACACTACAAGTCTTAGCTGAACAAATTGGTGTAGCAGTAGAAAATGCTCAGCTTTATGAAAAAATAAAATCATCACTAGAAGAAGTTCGTAAATCACAAGCATTTTTTGCCAAAATTGTTCTTGAATCACCTCTAGCTACTTTTATTACTGATGAATCAGGAGTTTGTATCTTAATCAATCAAAGTGCTTTATCTTTGATTCAGAAAAAAGATAGCTATGATGAAGTAATAGGTAGATATAACGTGTTAGCTAACCCACCTTTTATTGATACTCCTGTAGTTGAGGCTTTTCATAAAGTTTTGACAGGTGAAGTAGTTCAATTAATGGTTGACTTACCAATTTCAGATAGTGAAGATGATTACCCTAAGTATGAAATGCTTAGCGGAAGAGCTACGTTATTTCCATTAGTTGACGATATAGGAAAAGTTGGAAATGTGGTAGTTAAGTTTGAAGATCTAACAGAAAAGAAAGTTTTAGAAGATGCACTTCAACAGGCGCAAAAGATGGAATCCATAGGCACACTAGCAGGAGGCATTGCACATGATTTTAATAATATTTTAGGGGGAGTATTAGGATACACATCATTTATTAAAACAAAGATGAATAAAATGGATCCTCTTTATCGATATATTAATATTATTGAATCATCTGCTAAACGTGCAGCAGACCTAACCCAACAACTTTTAGCTTTTGCTCGTGGTGGAAAATACCATGTGCAAGTTTTAGACTTAAATGCTTTGGTAAAAGAGGCTGTAGAATTAATTGAAAGCACAATTAGCAAAAATATTAAATTAAAATTAGACCTAGCAAAAAATAAATTAGTTGTTGAAGTTGATGGTGGTCAAATTATTCAAACAATTGTTAATATGTGTATTAATGCTCGTGATGCAATGCCTGAAGGCGGTGTCCTAAGCATTAGCACAACAAATGTTACTTTAGATGAGCAGTTTACTTATAAGCATCCTGGTTCAAAAATAGGCCGCTATATACTTTTTAGAATTAGTGATACTGGTATGGGTATGACAGAAGAAACTAAACAGCGAATTTTTGAACCTTTCTTTACAACTAAGAGAGATAAAAAAGGAACTGGCTTAGGTTTAGCAATGGTTTATGGAATTATAAAAAATCACAATGGTTATATTGATGTAGAAAGTGAAACAGGACTAGGTACTACATTTTCTATATATTTACCCATATCAACAAAAGAATTAGCTGAAGTAAAAAACACGGATGAATATAATAAAGAAGGTTCAGAAACTATTTTAGTGGCAGAAGATGAAGACATAATGAGAGATCTACTAGTGGAAATGCTAGATAGTGGAGGCTATCAAGTAATTACAGCAGAAAACGGACGTGAAGCCTTAGATATTTATCAAAATAGAGCTAGGGAAATAGATTTAGTTATTTTAGATATGATGATGCCAGAACTTGACGGGCCAACAGCATTTCGCCAACTTAAGAAAATTAATCCAGAAGTAAAAGTCTTGCTCTCTAGCGGTTATAATGAAGATGAACAATCTCAAGATATACTAAATGAAGGGGTTCTAGGCTTTTTACAAAAGCCTTACGGCATTAGCGATCTACTAGACAAAGTTAGAACGGTAATGGATCTAAATTAAGTTATTAATAGGTTATTTAACAATGACACGAGCTTTATTAATTTTTTTGACAATTAGTTTTTTAATCTTTCCTAGTTTTGCCCAACAAAAACGGCCTAAAAAAAGCAAAGCACCTGAAGCCACCCAACAAACAAATGAGAAAAAGCAATTGCAAGATGCCCAAAATGAAATTGCTTCTTTGCTACAAGGTTTGGCTAAAGATGAAGAAGATATAATTAATACAATTGGTCAAATTAAAAATGAGCTTCGCTTAAGAGAACTCCGCTGGCGCACTTTTGAACGTAGTGCATCGGTTAAAGATGATCCCTTTGTTTTTCATCCGGTAAAAGTAGAGCTATTTGGTACTTATGAAAGAGTAACAGATATGTTACTTAATCTAGCTGCTTCTAATTATTTGATAATTATTGATGGGCTAGACATTAAACGAGCTAAACAACCTGCTCCGCTTGTTTCTGTAGAAGCAGAATTTACTATGCTAATTTATAGCTTGGATGAAAAAGAAGCTAATAAAATGCAAACCCCTATAGGAGAAACACTTAGTCTACAACTTGCTTCAGCGCAAAATACACTTACGCTTCTAAATTCTCGATTTGAAGAACGTGTGGCAGTTTGGACTGCGCTGCGTCGTCTTGGAAAACGCTTTCCAAAATCTTTAGAAACCGTCCTAACAGGCGTTTCTATGGATTCTCGTTTAATGAAAATAACAGGTGTTTCTCGTTCTGCGGAAATTGTTAGAAATTTAATAACTGAAGTAGGTGCAGCAAAAATCTTTACTGATATTTCCCCAGAGCAAAATGGCCCAAATTTTACTATTCAAGCAAGTCTAGATGTACCAAAAGCTTATCAACAATGGTTAGAAGGCGTTGAAACTACAGATCAAGACCTACAACGTGATCCATTTACTACTATTTATACCTTAGAACAATTAATACAGGGTAGTAATGCTAACACTAACTATCCAGATTTAGAAAAACGTATTGCCGAGTACTTACAGCTAGTTAATCAACCTAATGTTAAACGCTTAGACCGAAGTAGTCCTTATTTAGTCTCAGAACTTTCATTAGCTGGTATTTATTTTACTCCAGAGCTAGAAGGAGCAATATTTAAGACTCCAAATCAAAAAGAGTTATTTGTTTCTGTTGGAGCAAAATGTTATAACGGTCGTTTTGTTGCTGTTCAGCAAGGACGTGCCTTGTTTGAAGAAAACATTGTTGATTCAAGCGGCAAAACTCAAATCTCACAAATCGCTAAATCTGTTGAATCTCCTAATTGCTCAGTTGTCAGTATCCCAATTAATGGTAAGGAAACAGCTATTTCTCAACAGCTTGAGCAATTAGCAAAAACAAAATTACCTAATACAATACTAACCTTAAAAGTTAGTAATGTTAGATTAGATACTTTACTATTATTAATGTATGAATTAAGCAATTATCAATTTGCTTTTATTGTTGATAAAAATATTCCTGCACTTTGTATTTCTCTTAGTCAAGAGCGAGGAAATTTTAATGATGTATTAGCCCAAGTTTTACATTCAGTTAATTTAACTTTTGTTGAAGAAAAGGGAGTATTTCGCATAATTGCTTTTGAACAAGCTATTGATGCTAATTTGCCGGTTTTAGCAACTAGTTTTGAAAATCCGCCATTGCCAGGAAAATTTGGGACAAAAGATTTTCAAGCTGAAGTGTTAGCATTGTCTATTACAGAAGTAGAGTTAGGCGAAGTAATAAAATTTTTTACTAACAAATATAAAGTTAAGTTTGCTTATACTGCTACAGCCAAACAAATAAAAGTTACTGCTGCTATAAAAGATTTACCTTGGCCCCAAGTTTTTATGGCAATTTTAAGAGCTAATCATTTAACAGCGTTGGTAGAAAGTGAAAGAGTCCTAATTTTAAGTCGAACAGAATTATCACAACTACAAACAAATGGCAAAGTAAAAATTGAGGAGTAAATATATTATTTAGAAGATTTTATAATAAATAGAATCAAAAAAAGCGTTAGTAAAAAACCGAGTCCTCCGCAATAAAGACCAATATACGCAAAACTTTCTCCAGAAAGCGCGCCTTGTCTATTTCTAATGTTTTTAAGGGATTTTTTTCCAAAAATAACGCCTAAAATTGATAAAACTAGTCCAAGTGGGGGAAGAAAAAGACCTGGAGCAAACGCAAGTATTCCAAAAAATGCTGCTCCTAAAGCCATAAAATCTAAAGTACCTTCCATTGTTGCAACTTGTCTAGCGGCAGCAAGGGGACTATTTGTAGGTAATACAAGATTTTCACATCGCTGACACTGAGAAGTTTCAGGGTCAAACATATCTGATTGGTGACATACTTCGCAACGAGTTGGTTGGGTTTGCTTACGAATAGTAATTTCTTTCATAAATTTACCGCTAAGTTAACACTCTCTAAGCTAAGAGAGCGATTGCTTGAATCAGATAAAACTATGTATTATGCTAACTGAGTTTTTTAATACAAAATTAAGACTTTGATTCTATCTTAAAGATAATAAACAATTTTAATCTCTTTCTTAAAGAGATGCCAAATAATCTTATACATTTATTTGTTAATATACTGTAACTTAAGTTTTTTGACATTTTATTTCTTAAAGCCCTGAAAGGGCAACAGAACTGTAGTCTAGGGTTTCAACCCTAGGAAATAATAGTTAAGTCTCTTAAAGCCCTGAAAGGGCGAAAGAGTCTTTAACAATAAGAAAAAACTCTTTCGTCCTGTTGAGGCTTTTAGGAATTTTTCATTATCATACCTAGGGTTTCAACCCTAAGCTACATATCCTTCGCCCTTTCAGGGCTTAAGATTAAATATCTGCTTAGTTTACAGTGTAGTTAATTTGTGAAATTTAATTTGCCCGTATATTTTCTTAGGAGTAAAAGATTTAGTTTAAGTAGAGCTATTAACTAGCCATTATCTTTCGAGGAGAAACCATAAAAATATGCCCAACCAATCATCAGTCGAACAAGAACAATCAATAGATGTTATTGAAAGTAATGATGAGCAGTTGAAAATTCCAGAAGTTTTACCCGTCTTACCTTTACGTGATATTGTGATTTTTCCTTTTATGATTGTGCCGCTTTTTGTACAACGAGAAAAATCTATTCGTGCTGTTGATCAAGCATTAGCCGAAAGCAGAATGATAATGCTGGTTTCTCAACGTGATTTAGATAAGGAAGAACCTCTTACAGTAGATTTATATGAGGTTGGGACTGTAGCAGTAATTATGCGTATGCTTAAGCTTCCTGATGGTAGAATCCGCATTTTAGTTCAAGGTCTTTCTCGCGCTAGACTAGCTCATGTAGATGAAAACTTACCCTACTTACAAGCACGTATTACCGCTTTACCTGAACCTAGGCTAGACAACAGTTTAGAGCTTGAAGCCTTAATGCGTAGCGTTAAATCTTCTATGGAAAAGGCTGTAGCACTAGGGAAAAATATTTCTCCTGAAGTAATGGCAATAGCGGTTAATTTAGAAGATGCAGGACGATTAGCCGATTTAGCTGCTTCAAACCTAGAATTAAAAGTAGAAGACGCTCAAAGCGTATTAGAACTTATTGAACAAACCGCACGACTTCGCCGAATTAACGAACTCCTAACTAAAGAAATAAGCGTTCTAACTGTCCAACAAGAAATAAATTCTCAAGCTAAGGGAGAAATTGACCGTTCCCAGCGGGAATTTTATTTGCGCCAACAGCTAAAAGCTATTCAACAAGAACTTGGCGAAGGTAACGAGTTTGCAGAGGAAATAAATGCTTATCGTGACAAAATTGCTGAAGCAAAAATGCCTGAAAAAGTAGAAGAAGAATCCTTAAGGCAGTTAAAAAAACTAGAGCGAATGCACCCAGATGCAGCCGAAGCAGCTATGTTACGAAATTATTTAGATGTACTAGTCAACCTACCTTGGTCAAAGTTTTCTAAAGATAATTTAGACTTAAAGAAAGCCGAAGTAATTCTTAATGAAGACCACTATGGACTAGAAAAAGTAAAAGAGCGTATTTTAGAAGCTTTAGCCGTTCGTAAATTAAAAGAAAAAGCTAAAGGCCCAATACTTTGTTTAGTTGGCCCGCCTGGAGTCGGTAAAACTTCGCTTGGACGTTCAATTGCTCGTGCTTTAGGCCGTAAATTTGTTCGTCTTTCTTTAGGTGGGGTTCATGATGAAGCAGAAATTCGTGGTCATCGTCGTACTTATGTAGGCTCAATGCCAGGCCGTATTGTCCAAGCTATCCAACAAGCAGGAACAAATAACCCGCTAATTATGTTGGATGAAATAGATAAAGTTCACTCAGATTTTCGCGGTGACCCATCTTCAGCCTTACTTGAAGTTTTAGATCCTGAACAAAATAATAGTTTCAGAGATAATTACTTAGGTGTAACATTTGATCTTTCAAATGTTATGTTTATGACTACAGCTAATGTTTTAGATACAATCCAGCCCGCTTTACGCGATAGAATGGAAATTATAAGACTTTCTGGTTATACAGAAATAGAAAAATTAGCCATAGTAAAAACCCATGTTTTAAAGAAACAAATGGAAGAAAATGGTATTACTAACAAACACTTAGCCTTAGCAGATTCAGCAATTAAATCCTTGATAAATCAATATACTAGAGAATCTGGTTTAAGACAGTTAGAAAGAGAAGTTGGTAGTATTTGCCGTAAAATTGCCCGAAAAGTAGCAGAGGGAGAAGATAAGCTAGTTCGGGTTACAAGTAAAAATGTACATGAATTTCTGGGCCCATCAAAAGTTGCACCTGAAGAAGTTCTAAAAAAAGACCAAATTGGTGTAGTTACAGGACTTGCCTGGACACCTGTTGGAGGAGATGTTCTTTTTATTGAAGCTTTGCTAATGAAAGGCAAAGGCGGTCTTATGCTAACAGGTCAAATGGGCGATGTAATGAAGGAATCAGCCCAAGCAGCCCTTTCTTATGCAAAATCACGTGCAAAAGAATTTCAAATTAATGAAGATTTATTTGCTAATCATGACATCCATATTCATATTCCTGAAGGTGCAATACCTAAAGATGGCCCATCAGCAGGTATTACACTAGTAACAGCTATAGTTTCTGTACTTTCTAACCGGCTAGTTAAGCGAAGTGTTGCAATGACAGGAGAAGTTACATTACGTGGTAATGTGTTGGCAATAGGTGGCTTAAAGGAAAAAGTGCTAGCTGCACATCGTAATAAAATAACTACAGTAATTATTCCTGCTGCTAACCGCAAAGATATAGATGATATTCCAAAAGAAGTCTCAAAAGATATTGAATTTGTTTATGCTGAAAATGTAAAACAAGTCTTAAAAATAGCTTTAGTTTAGGAGAAAAAATTATGTCAGTATATGTAGTTGCTAGATTCTTAGCAAAAGCAGATAAAGTAGAAGAATTAAAAGCAGCTTTAGAAAGCCTAGTTGAACCAACTCGCAAAGAAGAAGGCTGCATTAGTTACCAAATATTTCAAAATAATAATGACCCAAATGAATTTACCTTTTTTGAAGAATGGGCAAGCCAAGACGCTATCAATGCCCATTTTACTACTCCACATGTCCAAGCAGCACTAGTAAAAGCCCCAGGTCTTCTTAGCCATGAAGCAGATATTCGTTATTACTCATTATTTAAGTAACCAACAAAATTTAAGTAACCAACAAAGTTTTTTGAGACAGCAGAGCTTTTTTAACCATCTGAAACAAAAAATTTGTTGTTCTCGTCTTATAATTCATCAACAAGCTTAGCAAAATAATTAGCTTAATAACTTTGTTTTGCTAAAATTAACGAAATTAAAAATATGGACAAGGAAAGGTTGATAAGTTTATGACACGACGGGGAAAGATTATCTTAGCATTGTTTTTAGGTACTTCAGTAATAGTTGGTGTGCTAGGACTTTTACTAGTAATGAGCCTATTTTCTAGCTCTACTCCCAAAGTCGCAAGCGATAGCATTTTAGAGCTAAAATTATCAGGAAATATGCCTGAAGCAACAGCAGATGACCCTTTTATGAAGCTTTTTGGCGGTCAAACTACATCTTTAAGAAACACACTTGAAAATATTCAAAAAGCAAAACTAGATAAAAATATTAAAGCGATTCTTTTACTTTTAGATGGGCCCGGCCTTGGTCTAGCTCGTGTTCAAGATGTCCGAGATGCTCTAGCAGATTTTAAGCAATCTGGTAAACCTATTTATGCCTATATGGAGCAGGGCGGAGATTTAGAATACTCCATAGCTATTTCAGCCGACAAAATTTATGTTGCTCCCGCAGGTGCCTTATTAGTAAAGGGTTTTGCTGTACACGCAACTTTTATGCGGGGCTTTTTAGATAAAATCAAAGTTGAGCCAAATTTTACTCGTTACGGCAAATATAAAAGTGCTGTTGAACGCTATACCCGTTCGGAAATGTCTCCAGAGGATAAAGAAGCCTTAAATGCTCTACTAGATGATATTTATAAAAACTATGTCTCAGAAATTTCTAAATCTCGCAAAAAAGATGAAGCTGAAGTACAAAAATTAATTGATGAAGGCCCTTATAATATCCCAAAACAAGCTAAAGAAGTTGGCTTGATTGATGATGCAATCTACCTAGATGAAGTAAAAGATAAGATCAAAGAAGAATTAAAACTTACCGAATATAGAGCAATTACTAGCGGCAAGTATAATAATGTTAGTCCTTTTGAGTTTGGTATTGGTAAAGATGGCCGTATTGCTATTATTTATGCTTCTGGTGCAATTATGTCTGGCAAAAGTAATAGTAGCCCTTTTTCTGATGAAACCATCGGCTCAGATACAGTTGCAGCAGCAATTAAAAAAGCCCGCGAAGACAAAGACATAAAGGCTATTATTTTAAGAGTTAATAGCCCTGGTGGTTCACCTCTTGCGTCTGATATTATTTGGCGAGAAATTATGCTAACCAAACAAGCTAAAAAGCCAATTATTGCTTGTATGTCAGACTATGCTGCTTCAGGTGGTTATTATATTTCAATGGCAGCAGATAAAATTGTTGCTCAACCTTCTACAATTACTGGTTCAATCGGAATTTTTGGAGGTAAGCTTAATATAAATGGCCTTTATAAAGAGCATTTAGGTATGAATGTAGAAGCATTAACACGTGGTAAAAATGCAGATTTTTATTCAGAATATAAAAACTTTAGTGAAGAAGAACTTCAAAAACTCCAAAAATATATGGATGATTTCTATGTAGATTTTACTAGTAAAGCTGCCGAAGGTCGCAATATGAAACTAGAATCTCTTCAAGAAATCGCTCAAGGTCGTGTTTGGAGTGGTGTTAAAGGTAAAGAGCTAGGCTTAGTTGATGAACTAGGCGGACTACAAAAAGCTATTGAAGTGGCTAAACAGCTAGCTAATATGCCCGCAACTAGCAGCCCACAATTAGTTGAATATCCAAAAGTTAAAGGCTTTGCTGCTCTTTTAAGTAATTTGGAAGAAGAAACTTCCTTAAGTGAAAAAGCTAGACAAGCTCAACTGCGTCGAGCAATTGAAGCTGAAATGCCTAGGGAAATGAGAGAAACTTTTCAAGCTTTATCTATAATGAAAAGCATGGAAAAAGAGCATGTTTTTGCTTTAATGCCCTACTACATCAGTATTCGCTAAACCTGCCTTTTAGACCTGCCCTGAAGGATAGGTCTATTGTCAGAAGCCCCCGCAGGGGCTTAAAAAATAGTAATTAAACTTATTACAGCCGCGTAGCGGCATTTGATAATAGACAAGTCCTTTAGGGCTTGTCTTGTTTATTAAAGGTTAGAGGTCAAATATGTCTAAACGCTTATTACTACTTAGTAATTCTAGAAATTATGGTGGAGGGTATTTAGCTCATGCAGAAAAAGAAATAAAAAACTTTTTTGGTAGCAATATAAAAGAAATTTTATTTATTCCTTTTGCTGCTGTACGCTTTTCTTATGATGAATATACTAATATTGTATCTAGTAAATTTACCGAATTAGGTTATAGTGTTCGTTCAATTCACCAAACAAACAACTATACTCAAGCTATAGAAAATGCCCAAGCCATTATGGTTGGAGGAGGCAACACTTTTCAACTATTAAAATGTTTTTATGAAAATAATATATTAGAACTTGTGCGTAGTAGGGTTAATGAAGGATTGCCTTATATGGGCTGGAGTGCTGGTTCAAATATGGCTTGTCCAACAATTAAAACTACTAATGATATGCCAATCACACAACCACCTAGTTTTAATGCTTTAGACCTAATCCCATTTCAAATTAACCCACATTATACAGAGGCTACTCTAGCAAATCATCAAGGTGAAACTAGGGATGAAAGATTAGCTGAATTTTTAGTTTTAAACCCTGATCTTTATGTTGTAGGGCTTAGAGAAGGTAGCATGTTACAAGTAATAGGTAATCACGTAGAGTTACTAAAAGAGAAAACCTTAAAAATTCTTCGACACTCTCAGGAAATTAAAGAATATACTAGTAAAGATTCTATAGCATTTTTAATGCAATAAATATTTTTTATTTTTTGGTTAATAGTTGGAAAAATTTAAGATAAATTTCCTTTGCTAGTCTTACTTAGATTGATAGAATGTTGCCAACATAACAGTTAATGTTTTTTAAGGAGTCAATATGCCTAGTAAAGCAGATAAAGCAGATAAAGCAGATAAAGCAGATAAAGCAGATAAGACAGACAAAACAACAGAAAGTAAAGGGGAAAGAGGCGTGAAAGATGTATTTAAGCAAGTTTACGATATGTGGGAAAAGTCTGCTGGAGAACAAATAGAAAAATTTGCTCGCAGCCAAGTTTTTCTTACAGCACTAGCCCAAAATTTAGAACAAACTCTAAATCTTTCTGGTCGAATTAAAGAAATTAGTCAAACAACTATGGGAGTTATGAATGTTGCTAGTCGCCAAGATGTTGAAGCAATAAATAAAAACCTAAGAGCAATACGTAATGCTTTAGATGAAATAAATGAAAAACTAGATTTACTTATACCAAAGGCTCCAGAACCAGAACCAGAACCAGAGCCAGAACCAGAAGTTAAACCTAAAGCAAAAGCACCTCGTTCACGCAAAAAAACTACATAAAATTCAATATTTTGTAATATTTGCTGGGTTTAAGACTGTATAAAATAAAAAAGTGAGGGAAAAATTGCCCTCACTTTTTATTTGTGTAGTAGTTTAATTTAACTAAGGAGTATTTTTTAAGGATTCTGGCATAGTTAACGCGCCAGTCATACGGCGGCTATGGAATTTAGCTTCTAATTGTTCCCATTCCATAGTCATTGAGCCGCCTGTACTTTGATGTTGTTTTTCCCAATTTGAGAGCAAATCCAGGCATGCATGATCAATATAATCGAGTTTTTTGAAGAAAACATGAAGTTCAGCACCAGCAGGAACTTGTTCTAAAAGTGCTGCTAGTTGAGGAATTTTCATAAATGTAGCACTACCTTGAAGTGTTAAATTAGCAGCCTTTTTATCACTACAAACTATAAGTTTTGCATCTAAATGAGTTAGAATGTACATTAACTTAGCCATTGATAAAGCAAAGCCGATTATCACACCTGCTAAAAGGTTAGTAGCAACAATAGCAACCATTGTTACTATATAAATAGCAAATTCGCTTTTACCATAGCTTAGTAATTCTTTCATTTTCTTAACATTAACCAACTTATAACCAGTAAAAACTAGTATAGCAGCTAAACTTGCTGTAGGAACTTCTTGTAGAACTCCTGGTAGCAGCAAAACAAATAATAAAATCCAAATACCGTGTAAAATTGCAGAAAGACGAGTTTTACCACCTGCTTCAACATTAGCAGCACTTCGTACAATTACACCTGTCATTGGTATTGCACCTAAAACACCGCAGACGCTATTGCCAATACCTTGTGCTAGTAATTCTCGATCATAGTTAGTGCGTGGGCCTGAGTGCATTTGATCTACTGCTACAGCACAAAGTAAGGTTTCTGCACTAGCAATAAAAGCAACCGATGCACCCGCAATAAAAATAGTGCTATTTAGTGACTTAAATATTTCTAATGTAGGCATTTGAATTACATCAGCTAAACTACTAGGAATTTCAACATATTTGATGGGAAAATTTAAGAGATTAGCAATAAGCATTCCAACAATAACTGCAACTAACGGGCCTGGAACCATTTTTATTTTTTTTGCAAAAATATTCCATAGGATTATTACAATAATAGTTATTGCACCAATTAAAGCAGCACGATGATGAGATGATCCGTCTAAAGGAATAATGCCTTTATATACTGCTTCAGGAATAGACATGATGTTTTGTATTCCATTGCCTTTAGGTTTATCGTCTACCATCATGTGGAATTGACTAGAGAAAATTAACACTCCAATACCTGCTAGCATTCCATGAATTACCGAAGGAGACACGGCCCGAAACCATTGTCCTAAGCCTAGAAGTCCTGCTACAACTTGAAACAAGCCTGCTATAAGGATAATTATTCCTAGTTTTTCTAAACCATGCGTTTGAACAATTTCTAAAACAATAATTGATAAACCTGCTGCCGGGCCACTTACTTGTAGCGGTGCGCCAGCTAAAAAACCAACTAAAATTCCTCCAACAATACCTGTTATTAGTCCAAGTGCAGGCGGCACACCTGAAGCAACTGCAATTCCCATACATAGTGGCAGTGCTACCAACACTACCACTATTGATGCAAGAACATCTTTACCTGCATGTTCGCGCGAAAAGTCATTTTGAAAACTTAATGCTTTCATCCGTTATTCTCCAAAAGTTTTGTTGAACTAAAATATTGTCAACATATATTTCAAATGTGTTTATTTTAATTAGTTACCCATTGTTAGCTTTTTCTGCTTTTTCTGGGCTAAGAGAGTTTTCTTTGTCATCATCAATAAATCTATAGCGAGATTTAACGCCTAAAGTCTTTTGTGATGTTATAGGGCTAAAATGTGATTCATTTGGGTCAAAGGCTAAAATAGTCCCTGTTTCAATGTCATAGATCCAACCATGTAAAGTTAATAGCCCTTTAGCTAGACGTGCTGCAACCACTGGATAAGTACGTAAATTATCTATTTGAACCAATACATTTTCTTTTATTGTTGCATTTAGCAACTCTTTTCCTTCTAAATCGCCATAACAATCTTTTACTACCTCATAAGTAGCTGACGCATGCTCTAACCATTCTTTTACTAGTGGCATTGTTCCTAGGTCTTCTCTATGTAGTAAGCCTTTCATTGCCCCACAATTTGAATGGCCCATAATTACAATATGAGCAACTCCTAAAGCTTTAATAGCATACTCAATGGTAGCTGCCTCTCCACCATGTGCTGCACCAAAAGCAGGAATAATATTGCCTGCATTACGCAAAATAAAAAGGTCTCCAGGCTTAGTTTGCAGTAACATTTCTACAGAAATACGAGAGTCAGAACAAGTAATTAATAGAGTGTCAGGTTTTTGCCCTTCAGAAAGTAGCTTAAATAAATCTTTATTTTCATTAAAACCAGTCGTTTGAAAATGATGAATGCCTCGAACTAACGCTTCCATATACATAATTCTCCTTCAGAATCAATATTTATACGCTTGATTTTAGTTGCGTCATTACTAAAAAGTAGGTTGCTTTAAACGACGCTAACTTACATAAATATACTATAATCTTTTTGCTGATTTTTATTAACTTGTTTTTACTCAACAAGTAACAGCAACAAATATAGACAACGGTTTTCTTTTGAAAGAAAGCTGTTTAGTAATTTATGTAATTTGCTATTAATTATAATTTTTAGAGTGTTTTTTGCGTATGATGCAGCTTTTAGGTTGGTTGGTTGGTTTATTTTAATTAGAATAAAAACTGAAAATTAAACTTTTTTCTTTGTCCAAGTTATATCTGCTACAAATAACAAACGTTTTTTGCCCAATTTATTTTAACCATCACCAAAAGCTTTATTTATCAAAACTACTAAAGCTGATTAAATTACAAACTTTCAGTAGGTATTCAATTTCACGGTAAGTGGATTTTGTTATTATATTTATTCCAGTTACTACCCTGTTAAAGACACTCTGTTAAAAATAACAAAAAGTTTTAACAACTAACCTATAATTATTTATAGATTTAGCGTAGCAATAGTAAAAAAACTTCGCAGATCTAGCAATATCAAACTCCGGTTTAATTTTTATCTCTCTATTTTGCAGTTTATATTATTTTTATAGTAGTTTTATATTTAGTGTTTTGCACTTAGGAAAAACTTTATTTATATCTATTTATTTTTACAGGATAGAATTGAAAAAACTTCACACAAAGGTCGTGTTTCAATAAAGTTGGTTATGTTGTTTGGTTACTTTAGAAATGTGTTGGCTACTTTACAAACCAACCTAATAACACCCTTATCAACTCTTTTAGAACACGACCGACATTATTGAGCAGGGCATTGTCGGTTCACCCCCACCTGCGTGGGGACAATATCAACTATATCAACAAGCAAAGGAGGAAATTCGGTTCACCCCCACCTGCGTGGGGACAATGATTTGTCTTTAGTTGATAAGGAAATAGAAAGACGGTTCACCCCCACCTGCGTGGGGACAATTAATACCGCTCCCGCACTACTAGCTAAACCTACCGGTTCACCCCCACCTGCGTGGGGACAATGTGTGCTAGATGGTATTGTAAAGACCCTAGTGTCGGTTCACCCCCACCTGCGTGGGGACAATGCCGTAAAAGCAGAAGAGGAGGCCCTAAAAAACGGTTCACCCCCACCTGCGTGGGGACAATCTCCGCTGTCAACGGCTGCTATGTCGTAAACTACGGTTCACCCCCACCTGCGTGGGGACAATGAACATCATCAATCGAATAGTGCTAAATACAAACGGTTCACCCCCACCTGCGTGGGGACAATTCTGACTATTAGTCTAGGTTTGCTCGCCTAGGCGGTTCACCCCCACCTGCGTGGGGACAATGAAGGCCAATATTTAATTTTCCAACTTTTGAGGACGGTTCACCCCCACCTGCGTGGGGACAATCTCATGCCATAGCGGATAATCTCGTCGAGTGCCGGTTCACCCCCACCTGCGTGGGGACAATGTAAACTTTGCGAGGGTCAACGGCTAGCCCTCTGCGGTTCACCCCCACCTGCGTGGGGACAATGGCAGGCTAGAATAATAGTTGTAGAGGGTTATAGGTTCACCCCCACCTGCGTGGGGACAATAAATCAGGATGGCTTTTTTGATGAGTTTAAGTTCGGTTCACCCCCACCTGCGTGGGGACAATTTACTGAGTACTATAGATTTAATCAAAACGGTGCGGTTCACCCCCACCTGCGTGGGGACAATTCAATATTTCAAGTGTGCAGGGTGTCGTGAAACGGTTCACCCCCACCTGCGTGGGGACAATACGATTGCCCATTTGGAGCCTTCGCCATCGTCACGGTTCACCCCCACCTGCGTGGGGACAATTCCCGTAGCCCTCAAAATGAATAAATAAAAAACGGTTCACCCCCACCTGCGTGGGGACAATTCTTTTTTTAAGACTTCTTAAACTCATAATGCCGGTTCACCCCCACCTGCGTGGGGACAATGTAAGTGAACCAGCATCTTTACCCGCCTGTATCGGTTCACCCCCACCTGCGTGGGGACAATGTCTATCAAACATAAAAGACCCCTACGAGAGAGCGGTTCACCCCCACCTGCGTGGGGACAATTAACAGCCTTTGTTTTGTCGCGCGCGCTCCCCCGGTTCACCCCCACCTGCGTGGGGACAATGCCTAAGCCGAAAGTGGCTTTCGTAGACAGGTTCGGTTCACCCCCACCTGCGTGGGGACAATTGAAACCCTGAAATACACGCATAAAGCAACGCTTCGGTTCACCCCCACCTGCGTGGGGACAATTCAAAAAATCCCAAAAAAAAATCGCCGTAACCCCGGTTCACCCCCACCTGCGTGGGGACAATTAATAGGGCTGTTTCCTGTGTGAGTAATCCTGCGGTTCACCCCCACCTGCGTGGGGACAATCGACGCTCTTTGTACTGCTCAAGAGGCTAATGCGGTTCACCCCCACCTGCGTGGGGACAATGATAAGCCCATTCTAGGAGGAAGCATGGCAAGACGGTTCACCCCCACCTGCGTGGGGACAATAATTGATGCAACAACACCATTTGATAATGTTGACGGTTCACCCCCACCTGCGTGGGGACAATGATCCATTTCAGATTGAATAAGCTTCTTTACAGCGGTTCACCCCCACCTGCGTGGGGACAATTAGGTAACATTGAACCAACAAGACAAGGGTTGCGGTTCACCCCCACCTGCGTGGGGACAATTGATTTTTTATCGCCTTGAGCTAATTCAATTGCGGTTCACCCCCACCTGCGTGGGGACAATATTGGGTGAAATTTGGCGAGGAGAAGCCTACAAACGGTTCACCCCCACCTGCGTGGGGACAATTAGTAGCTTCAACAACTTCATTATCTGCTATATCGGTTCACCCCCACCTGCGTGGGGACAATTCAACTGCTTTGATTGAATGGCTTTTAGCCTTGCGGTTCACCCCCACCTGCGTGGGGACAATGATTTGGTGGAATGGCTAATCTAGCTGGGGATCGGTTCACCCCCACCTGCGTGGGGACAATGGTCTGGTGACCTTGATGGTCAGCCGGGTGCGACGGTTCACCCCCACCTGCGTGGGGACAATTGGCTAAATCTCCGACGAACACAAATCAAAATCGGTTCACCCCCACCTGCGTGGGGACAATGTAGCCCTAAAAACCTATTTAAAACACCTGGGCGGTTCACCCCCACCTGCGTGGGGACAATTTGGCGCGAAAAAAAGAAAATCGGGCTTCGCCCGGTTCACCCCCACCTGCGTGGGGACAATAACTTCAACTCCGAACTTTTCACCTTCACCTACGGTTCACCCCCACCTGCGTGGGGACAATGTATAGTTTTCTGAGTTTTTTTTTAATTTTTTTTCTTTCGGTTCACCCCCACCTGCGTGGGGACAATTAAAACACCATTGTTTGATTTCTAATAAGCTGCCGGTTCACCCCCACCTGCGTGGGGACAATTTATCTACAGGTTTTTCACTTAAATCAAGATACGGTTCACCCCCACCTGCGTGGGGACAATAGATGCTAACATTGCAGTAGCAAACCTTTGACCGGTTCACCCCCACCTGCGTGGGGACAATCTTTTAATCTATTTTCTAATTCTGCTTGTCGCTCGGTTCACCCCCACCTGCGTGGGGACAATTGCTCCGGGTGATTGGTTTTTAAGTCATCAATCGGTTCACCCCCACCTGCGTGGGGACAATTTACTGTGATAGTAATATCACTATCACTAGAAAGGTTCACCCCCACCTGCGTGGGGACAATGTAAATCTACTTGGAATGCTAGCGAGTTTTCCACGGTTCACCCCCACCTGCGTGGGGACAATGACTTACAATTACTGAATCACCGGGACGATAACCGGTTCACCCCCACCTGCGTGGGGACAATTCTTAAGCCCATAATAGCGGCTAACACTCTGTCCGGTTCACCCCCACCTGCGTGGGGACAATGAACATCAGCCAAGGAAAATAATTCTTCAAATACGGTTCACCCCCACCTGCGTGGGGACAATTTCCGCTTAGTGGAACTGCTCAACCCGTGCGACGGTTCACCCCCACCTGCGTGGGGACAATCTTAGGTGGCTACTAATAGGCTTCCTATCAGCCGGTTCACCCCCACCTGCGTGGGGACAATTTCATCGTGGCTTAAAGCATTTTTATCATCATCGGTTCACCCCCACCTGCGTGGGGACAATACGATGGCTTACAACTACTTGAAAACTTGAGACGGTTCACCCCCACCTGCGTGGGGACAATGCCGTTGCATTCTTTCTGCAAAATTCAGTTGCACGGTTCACCCCCACCTGCGTGGGGACAATTAGAAAAATGTGGTTTTACTGTTGCCATAAGTGCGGTTCACCCCCACCTGCGTGGGGACAATAATAAATCCGTGCTGAATCCTAGCCGTTGCATTCGGTTCACCCCCACCTGCGTGGGGACAATAGCAGAGAGGAAAAATGGACACAAATAAAGAACGGTTCACCCCCACCTGCGTGGGGACAATTGTTGCAGTAGCAAGGCTCTGGATTGTCCAACCGGTTCACCCCCACCTGCGTGGGGACAATGCCGAGCTAATTACAGGCAAGTAGGAGAAGCACGGTTCACCCCCACCTGCGTGGGGACAATTTATTTACATCCATCTGATAACAAGCCTTTCCCGGTTCACCCCCACCTGCGTGGGGACAATGTCCGCAACGATGAAAAAAAGCCGCGGTCTGCCGGTTCACCCCCACCTGCGTGGGGACAATTGTGTGATCTGACTTCATTCTACTTAATAAATCGGTTCACCCCCACCTGCGTGGGGACAATTACTTTTTCAGGGTTATAATATGTACCCATTAACGGTTCACCCCCACCTGCGTGGGGACAATTTTGGCTTTAGTTAAAGCGGCAAACAAACTACCGGTTCACCCCCACCTGCGTGGGGACAATTCAATCAAGTCCACAACAGCACCCTACAAGCACGGTTCACCCCCACCTGCGTGGGGACAATTGAAGTTGGTTCCGAATGTGAGCGTATAACTGCGGTTCACCCCCACCTGCGTGGGGACAATTTAGTTTCTCGATGGCGACTTTGCGATCATAGCCGGTTCACCCCCACCTGCGTGGGGACAATGCGACTATAAACAATAACATTCCACCAAGTCGCGGTTCACCCCCACCTGCGTGGGGACAATATCAAACGGCAATCCAGCCTTGGCTAAAATTCCGGTTCACCCCCACCTGCGTGGGGACAATGCAACTCTGGATAGCCTGCGCAACGCCTCGTTTTCGGTTCACCCCCACCTGCGTGGGGACAATGTGACGTTGAACTAGAGTACCAAATTTCACAAGCGGTTCACCCCCACCTGCGTGGGGACAATGCGATGTCTTGAAAGTTAGCGTAAAACGGGCAACGGTTCACCCCCACCTGCGTGGGGACAATACTGCAAAACAAAAGACTTATAGACAAAAAGTAGCTTTATGTCAAGACAAGTTTTTTTAAGCTTTGGAATTTCTTTGTCGCTTGGAAACTTTTTTCTCGCTACCTTCTTGCTTATTGTCTGAAGAATCGCTAGGCAAAGTTTGCTTTTTAGGATTTGGACAGCGTATTAGTGCTAGCCCATCGTAATCAACTATTTGACGTGATGTATTGCCGCACATCCGTAGATTATAGCCTTGTTCGTTGGCTGCATTATGGATCATTATTCCGCCTCCTTCGTGTAACTTCTCTACAATTAACTTCCATAACAACTCCCGCACCATAGCCGAAATACTACCAACAAATACGCCGGTATGTACCTCTAAGAGCCAGCGCGTTAGCTCACCTCGTAAACTAATAGGCACTTTTTCTAGGACAATTACTACCATAGTTTGACCCCTCCTTAGATTGGGATATCATCATCATTATCATCATCGCTTGCCCAATTAACTCCGCCTGGTGCAGAGTCCCAAAGCTTGCTAGGCGGTTGGACGGCACCATCAAAAGGACTTTCGCTAGATTTTTCTGACGAAACAAAGAGAGCTTTTTCTATGTCTGGCAAAATTTTTTGTAAAAGCTTGTGTTCATAAAAATAATCGCGGCATTTATGACGAATGCGGCGTTCTAGTTGGCTATCTACGCCTTCGGATACAACTTGGAATGCAATGGGGATGGTAATATCTACTTTGTACAAATCAGCAATATCATAGACAAAAGATAGCATTTTGCCTGTGTGGATAAAGCCTAGAGCAGGGGAATAGCCAGCCGAAACAATCGCGCTATGACAAATTCCATATAAACAACTGTTAGCGGCTGAGAGTGCGCGGTTAATATCATCGGCAGCATTCCAATTATTTGCTTGATAGGAGCGACCAAACCAAGGTAAAGCACTGTTGCGGCTAGCTTTAGCATAAGCTTCACGGACACGAATGCCTTCTTTACCTCGAATTTGTTGCAAAGTTAAATTTGGTGGCAAAGGGTCAGGGAAACGCATTTCATAGAGGTTACGCACAACTTTTAATCGTTGGATTGGGTCAGAACAAAGACGCGCTTGATGAAGCAGAGATTGAGATGACCGAGTTTCTCCCATTCCTTCAGCATAAAATCGAACGCTAGCTTCGCCTACCCAAACAAGCAGACAACCATTATCGGCTAGGGCTTTGACTGCTGCATGAGAAATGCTAGTGCCTGGCCCTAAAAGCAATGTGTTAAGAGATGCACAAGGAACTAGGGTTTTGCCGGTTGCATCGTGAAAGGCTATGGCTAGGGCTTCTTGGTCAATGCGTTGGTGTTCAACATATAGAAAACTCATACTGTCGCGCAATTTAGGTAAAATATGTAAGTCTTTCATAATGAATATCTCCAATTTGATGAAAATAAAAGAAAATATTTAGTTGTCAAAGAGCAAAGCGGGCTAGGGGAGTAGATTTGCAATCTATTCCCCTATTTAATTTTTAGCTATGAAGCAGTGTTAGCAGGAGCAATTGAAAGTAACCCAAATCCATAGCTTTTGCCTGAGCCAATGCCATTAATCAAAGTTTGTTGGAAAACTTCTAAGTCAACAATTTCTAGCTCACCTTGAAAAATGACCGCGCCAAAAGTAAGTTTTTGGGATGATTTATCTTCTTGCTTACGCCAGCCTGTATCTTTAGCCATTGGTTGAACTTGTAGATTAGCTAAATCTTTGGCTAGTTTAAGTGAAAGCAAGCGAAAACCGCCTTGTGTAGCTTTGCGTTGGAGCCAGGCTAATTGATCAGCTTCTTTGTAAAGCTCTACACGCTTACTTTTAGTTTCTACAGTAGTCTTTCGTGTAGGGTTAGCACGTAGACGAAAAACTAGACGAGTACCTACTTTAAGTTTTTGGTAAAGTTCGCCAATAGGCTTACAAGCAGGATTTTGGATATTGTCATCTTCTAGCAAATAGCCAGATAGAGAATTTAGTTCTTGCCAATTTGGTAAAGCTTGAGATTGAACTAGAACGCTAACATGACCTGTATGATTATTAGTTTCTAAACGATAGAGAATACCAAATTGAGAGCGTGCGCCTTCATCTTTGCTTGTTTTAGGAACTTGTGGAAAAGCTCTTAAAATAGTCCGATGTAGATCTTGGCAATTAGCTAAATCCTTTTGTACATTGCGGTTACGTGGGTTAAGCAATAATCGTGACAGATACATTTAGCTACCTCCTGTTGGAATGTCAATATAATCTGTATAAACATGACGAATGGTAAAACGCCTATCAGCAAAGGAGATTGGGACATCGTTGCGAACTTCATGAGCTTTGTTAGAAATATCTTCTGTTACTTCAACGATCAATTGTAATTGTTTAGGTTGTTCATCAGGTTTGTGTTTTTGATATTTTGTTAGTGCTTCACAATGATGAGTTTTTAGCGTTTCTAGCAACTCGCTGTTATACAAGCCATTAGAAATATAAACAGGTAGTGCAGGAACAAAAGCTTTGCGACCCAAACAAAGTTGCCAATAGGGGCGAGCCAGTGCGTTAGATAAACGTTCAAGTAAAGCTTGGTCAGAGCTTTCTAGTCCAACTAAGAAATCAGCATCGCTTAAGTAAAATCTTTCAGAAACAACTGTCCCCCTGCTTTTTGCGTCGGCTTTAATTACCCCATAATCTTTGTTAGCTTTGAGGTGTGTGCCTCCAGCAGTTTGAAAATCGCGTTTTACTGTGCCTGGGTGATTTACGCGAACGCCCATTTTTAAGCTAGCTAGTTGGGACAATGTTGGAAAACCATCATCGGGCTTTTCTTCGCGTGGTTTGCCTAGAGCCGCGCATAACAAGCCGATTACCCCACTTTTAGACGGCTCTAAGGCAGTATCACGAATAGAAAACCGGCTTTGTGTTCCCCAAGATTGCATTGGCCCTGCTAGACGAAGTAGCAAAGTAGCCATAATCAATGCCCTCCATTGCTTAGTTTCTCCATCATTTTTTGAGTGAGAGAGGATAAATTTTCTACTTGAGCATCAGCTAAAGCAGGGTTGATATTTTCTAGGTCATCAAGGGAAATTAGCCATTTACCTACAATTTCATCTTCGCCATAAGTTTTAGCTAATTTGCTCCAATGGTCGGCTAAAGCTTGAGTAGAGCTAGCAACTAGGTCTAAACCACCTTGTTTTGCGTGAATTGGTTTGATAAAAGCATTGGCTAGCGACCAAAGGCCAGATTTTCGTAGCACAACAAGCACAAAAGAAGGTGGATTTTGTGCTGCCATGCTGTTTTGTTTGCCTGTAGGAATTGCCTTAACAGTAGCTTTAACAAAGGCTTGAATTGCTTTTAGCGTCAAGTCTTCATCATCGCCTAAGTTGCGCTTTAATTGGTTTAGGTCAACATTGCTATAGCGATAAAAACAGGCGGAATTAAATTCTACAGTGCCAAGCATTCCTGCGCCTTGGTCATCAGAGCTAGAAACTATGTCATCAACTGCGGTAAAGAAATCAAATTCGGTGTTGACTTTATGCGTAGAAATAGCGTGAGCCACCTGACAAGCAGCATCAATATTTTTTTCTGGCAAATTAGCAAGCATACGGCCAAACAAAGCTAAATCAACGGCTTTGCCGCCATCCATAAGATTTAGCATTGCATTGCTAATTTCTTTTGGTAAAGCTTCTTTATTTTCTTTATCTGCTTTGCTTTTGCCTTTTTTACCGCTTGTTTCGGCTTTGGGTGTTTCTTCTGTAGGGATTAATTTTTCCAAAGTGTCCCAGTTTTCTAAACAAAGAGAAACAATGCGATTAATTTCATCTTTTCCAAGAAATAGCAAATATTCTGTTTTGCTATCGTCTTTGACTTTAAGTTTTATGCTTTCTAGCACCATTTCAATAACTGCACGGGCTTGTTCTGCGGCTTTTCCTTGTGCTTGAAGTTGTCGGACTGTTTCATTTACAAGTTGTCTAGTTCTTAAAGCTAAATTATTAGCAGATAAGTCTGTTAAGCTATTGCTAAAAGTTTCTCGAATAGCTCGTTTTAAGCATTGGCTAGAAATACGAGCGCGACGAAATCCGCCAAAATCACAATCTTTTGGGGCATTGGTATCATCGCGGTTTAAGTTAGATGGGGCGAAATTTTGGATAAGATGTAATTCTAAAAACATAATAATTTTTCTCCTAAGATTAAGATTTGGTTTCAAGTTGATTTTCAGATTGGTTAGTTTCAGTTTTGTTTTCTGGCTCGTCGCTTGTTGAACTCCAAAAAGCCTGCGCCCAATGGCGTTGGACACGACGATTATCGTTATCCCAGTTTTGTAGGTCTTTTAGTAATTGCAGCCAGTCAATTCCGATTTCTTTTGATTTAAGCAGGCTTACAGCATGACGCAAATGATTTGCTAAATCTTCCTGATGTGAATTTAGCAAGGCAACAAAGCGTTTTTCTGTGCTTTCGTTACCATCAGAGCTAGCTTGCAATTTGGCAAAGGAAGCACCCAAGTTGCGTTTATAATCAAACTTTTCATCACCTTGCCAGCTAATTTGATGTAGCGCAAAAAGCGAGGCAACTAAATAGTAGCAATCTGCTTGTTTGTAGTTGAAATCATTTAAATGGCTGATGTAAGGGACGATATAGCGATGTACTTCGCTAACTTCGCCTGGACTTTTGCCTAATCCACGACGTAGCGCGGCGAGTGCTGCGCGGTCAGGCTTTTTACCATTTTTGTCATCAGCTAACTTTTCCAAATTTTGTATAAATCTTTCTGCTTGAGAAAGAGCTTTATTTGGTTCAGCTTGAGTCATTTTGACCTCCTAAAAAATATAAAATTATGAGTCGGATAATTAAAAAATTATGCTGTTTGTCCTTTATCTTTTTTTAGATAAGGACTAAGAATAATGTTGATATCTCTTTGAAAAGGTTTTTCAACCTTGGCAACAGCTTTTAACGTGCGGCTAGACTGGTCTAAACTGTTGGTGATGGATGCAAACACGTCTAAGGCAGTCTTTTTTAGTGTTGCAGCCCATTCAGGCAATTTTTTAGTTCCATAGTTAATATCGCCATGTTCATCAATTTCTTGATCTTCAGGCAGCTTTACCATCAATGTTTTAAAGTGGGTTTCAAGTTGCGCCCAATATTGAGTTGTAGCATCAAAATGATTAACTTGATTTTTGATATCTTTAGGATCAGGTTTGCGGCTATCTTTTTTGTCAGAGCTAGGAGCAATAAGCAGTTCAGCTAGCTTATACAAATGAAAATTAGTTTGTCTTGCAACTTTTTCAGCTAGTTTAAGAGCTTCTTCTAATTTGTCTAAAAGTTCTTTATTTTCTTGTTTTAGGTAATCGGCTGGAACAGGTAAGCGGTCTTGTCGCCAAAATTTTACGGTTGGTTGTCCAGATTGCAAACATTGACCTATGATTTGCACTTTATAAAGACGCTTTTTATCTAAAACATCATCTGCAATTAGTGTGGCTATATTACGAATAGCTTCAGGGATTTGATAACTAGCTGTCTGAGAAAAATTAAATAAAGTGTGGCTATCGCGCCAAATAGCTTTGTCTTCTTGAAACTGCCAAACAATCAAGCCTATTTTTTCATCTTTGCGGTATGAATACATTGGCTCTTGATGCCAATCATCCAACAAAGCGCGACCTTGAGCAAAATAACATTCTTTAACCTCTGCACCAGGAACTAGAAAAATAGACCGACTTTGCCAGGTAAGCAGTTGTAAAACACCTGTTGGATTAACATTATGCTCAGGCTTCCAATTATTGGCCTCTTCCCAAATAGGCAAGTCTTGTGCGGTTTGAAAACTTAACTTATGAAAATGTAATAAATTAAGTGCTAATGTTTGGAATAAGTTATCACCTTGCATTAAAACTATTGCTCCACGTGTCCAAGGTGAATCTTTAGTGTGTAGTGTTTCACTTTTGCCAGCAGAAGCAGCAAAAGCTTGTGTTGCTAAAATCCATTGGGTAGCTAAAGCAGGGGAAACAGTTGCTTGATCCTCATCCCAACTATGATCAAACAAAGTTGCATTGTTGCCAGAAGCAAATTCCCATCCTAAACGTTTGATGGGAGTTGCTTTTTTAGTAACAAAGCCAGGCGACTGATAAAACGGCCATTCAGGATGGAATAAATCGAAACGGTCATGCCATTTTTCAAAATAATTAGCTATAGTTTCTGGAGAAAATTGCTTGGTTTTCCAAAGTTTTTCCCATTCGTTTAAGTTCTTGAATGGAAAGTTACGGTAAACAACAGCCAAGAGTAAACGATATAGCGAAACGGTGACAATTGGCGATTGGGCAAAAATTTCTTGGATTTCATGAGCTTTAACCAAAGTTTCTTGTAAATTAAGCTCTTGTTGACGGCCATCACTCATAATGCAAGGAATCCAAGGTTTATCAATTAAGTTAAATGAATACATAGGGTTAGCTCCTGCTTTTAGTGTATTTAAGGTTATTGACTACAATTCCAAGTTCCAAATCTAGGATAATTTCATTTTTATTTTCTGTGTCTTGCCAACATCCAGAACTGTCTAGTTTTATTAGTCGGTGATTGCGTAAAAGCGTAGACTTTTGCCAGCCTTTTGGAACTTCTTGAGCCAACAATTTTTGGACTAAGCCGCGTTGCTGCAAGTTCAAAGAATATTGCAGTAACTCTTTTGTTTGCTCTAGGTTAGGGGGTTCTTCAAGGTTAATTTCTTGATGTTGATTAGGCATCAGCAAAACAACAGAAACAGAAGGCTCACTTAAACGAGTTAGAGCTTGAAAATCGGGGTGTATTTCTGGTTTATCTTCTTTAAGGTTTTGGTAACACTTGTCTAAAATATTGTCTTCGTCCTGTGGTTCAGGAATCATTGCACCTTTAGCTAAAGCTTTATTTTTCTGCAATTCTTCTTTTTGTTCAGCTAAAGTTGTCTGCCAGGCTTTTTGCAATTCATCGCTTAAAGTTGTTGGACAAGCTAATTCAGGGTTGTAGGCTGATTCTATTAAATTTTCTATATCGTTAGGAATTTGCACTTTGTCCAAGTTGTTTAGACTTAACCAAGTACGTAGCAAAATATGTTTGTCATAAATTAATGCTGTTGCATAGTCAAATTCTGGTACATTGGCAGAATTTTCTGGGCGACAAATCCATAAAGTAGGTGTAGCTAATTTTGTTGGACGCTCGCGCAAATGCCGATGTAATCGGCCTGAGCGTTGCAAAATTAAATCAACTGGTGCAATGTCTGTCACCATTAAATCAAAGTCTAAATCTAAACTTTGCTCAACAACTTGAGTTGCAACTAACACAGCACGAAAAGGACGATTAACATTTAGGACTGTGTTAGTTTCTGGATCTTTACCAAAAAGATCTAAGGCTTGCCTTTCTCTTGCATGTCGATCTTTGAAAAAATAGCGAGCATGGAAAAGATACAATTCATTGTCAGCAAAATAAGTTTTTAAGGCTGTATAAACTTGTTGTGCGCGGGCTACAGTATTGCAAATTACAGCAGCACAACCGCCAGCTTCTAAAGCTTGTTTTAAGTTTTCGCCTAGCTCAAACTTTTCGTTTTGCTCGTTTGGTAGTTGACCATTAACCCAATTAATTTTTAATGTCCGGCTAATTTGTTCAGAAACCGCAATGGTCTGACCATTAATTTCTGCACTGCTAGCCCAACTAATGCAAGGGTAGCTTTGAGTTAATTTGCTGGTATCAGGTAAAGAATCAGTTAAATGTAAACCTCGATAATAAGCTGCAAGTAGTGCTGCACGGCGTGATTTTGGCAATGTTGCAGAAAGCAGAACTACGGGCGAACCCATTACAGCAAGCCACTCTAGCAAACGTTCTAAAAGCTGTGACATATAGGCATCATAAGCATGAACTTCATCAATAATTACAGTTTTATGAGATAAACCAAATAGACGCACAAAAACATGTCGAGTTTGAAGGGTTGCTAACAAAGCTTGATCAACTGTGCCAACGCCAAAAGGGGCTAACAAGCCGCGCTTGCGATGTGTAAACCATTCTGCCGCAATAACATTCATTTCCTCATAAGTACAGCAATTTTTATCATCATCGCTATGAATCCCATTTAGCTGAAAAATTTTGTGACCTTCATTTAGCATTAACTTAAATTCAGCAGATAAAGACGCATGACCATGAAGTAATTGCAAATGCACGGGTTGATTAGAGTAACGATCTTTAAGAAATTGTTTTGTGCGGGAAAACATTTGATTGCTAGTGGCTTGTGTAGGAAGCGCGATATAAAAGCCTCGTGGCCCTGGTGCTATTCCCCAATTGTCAGCTAAATAAAGTGCAGCTTCGGTTTTGCCTTCGCCCATTGGGGCTTCAACAATGACAATTGATGGAGAGCTAACTTTTGCAGCTAGCTCAATTACAGCATCTTGAAGTGGGCGACGCTGTGCAAGTTTAGGAAAAATTTGTTCAAAACTTGTTGTTTCTGTTGGTTGTGACCAACCTAGCCAACCAAGCTGTTTTAAGGCTTTTTGAGCTTGGTTTTGTGCAGTTTGCAAATAGGCGGAAATATCAAAAGTTATTTCATTAACTTTGTCATAATCATCAACTTGGTAATGGAAAAAGTCACTATTTGACCCAACCCAGTCAGCAACAGAAACTAGCCCAGCAATTATCATTGAAACGCCATGATCAATTTTTATAATTTCATCAGAAAGAGTTATTTCATTTAACTTAAAAAATGAAATTAATAATTTAACAAATTCTTCTCGAACTTTTTTCCAAGGTGTTCTTCCTGCTCCATCTAAAGGATATTGTTGTATTAGTTCGTTACTAGTTGGAAAACTTCCATGATGACCGCCAATTATTTTAGCAAGTTGACAAGCTAACTTTTTATTTAGATTAAGTTCTTGTTTTAGAATATCTGGAAGTTCTTTAGCTGTTACTCGACCGTGTGGAATATCGCTAGCCTTAACTGTGCAACATTTACCCATATTTAACATTTCTACTAAATGTTTAGCTTCTGGGCGGAGTTGAAAAGCAGGCGAAGCTTTACCTAAATCATGCAAAGCAGCTAAAAACATTATCCAAACTTTGGTTTGGCTTATGTCTAAACCAAAAGCTTTTGCAATCGACTGACGAGCATTAGCGGAAAGTGTTTGCTGCCAAATTTCACTTGTTGCAGCAGCAACATCTAGCATATGACAAATTAGCGGATGAAATTTTTTAGCATCGGTTTTTTCATGGGGCAATTTAGCCCAGAAACGGAAAATATTTTTAGTGTCTATCATAAAAAGAACCTCCTTAAATCTTTGAGGGCAAAGGTTTATTGATAAAATTTTTGCATCTGGGTTATTTCTTGTAGGATTTCTTGTTGTAGCTCGACAGGCTTTATTACTTGGACATGCGAGCCATATTGCATAACAAAGCGTTTAATGCTGTCTAAAGCTGTAACTTGCAAAGTTATTTTTAGTTGTTGATTTGGCAATTCTTCGCGCTGTTCGCTTGGGTGAAGTGGCGCACGTTCTCGGATCCAGCGTGCTTGGTATTCATCAAAAATTAGCTCTACATTAAAAAGCTTTTCACCTCGAACCATTGAAAAACCATCTTCAAGATATTTTTTTAGGTCAAAATCTGGCGGATAAGTAAATTTTTTTTCTAAAAGTTCAAGCTCTTTGATACGTGCAGCATGAAAAACTAGGATTTTTTCTTTTCTTAAATCTAAGCCAATTAAATACCATTCACCTTGATAATTTCTTAAATGATAAGGTGCAACTTCTCGGCCATTGATGCTGCCACTTGAAGCAGTAAAATAAACCATTTTAATACAAAGATTTTGTGCAATGGCTTGTCCTAGCTTGTCTAGGATTTGATAATTTAATTCAGGTGCTACAGAGGCTTCAAAAGAATAGGCTTGCGAAAGTGTTTCCATATCTATAGAAACTGTTTCAGAAAGGGATAACATCACCTTATCAAAAGCCTTTTTAAGCTTTTCACCAATAGCGGTACTTCGATATTGTCTAGCTAGCTTTTCTGCAAGCAATATCGCTACTAAATCGCCTTCAGACAAATGAATTAAAGCAAGTTTATATTTAGGCTTTTCGGTGTAGTACCAACCACGATTTTTAGGGCAATATTCGAGTGGATACTTAAGGCGATCACGCATAAAATCTATTGCGCGTTGTGCTGTTTTGGTTGTAATAGAAAGGTGTTGAGCAATTTTATTAGTGTTGGGGTATTTGTTATTTATAATTTCTTGGTCAATCCAAACTAATCTTTCAATTTCTGGATAGGTGAGTTTTTTTTCTGACATTTTTAATTTCTCCCTTAAAGCTTAATAACCAAATCTTAACTAAGTTGATCAGACAAAGAATGTCCTAGCAAAAATATTGCTTAAATTTTTTGCCGGATAGTATATATGCTTGTGCAAAAACCTGTGAGAAATTAGTTAATAATTTGTAAAAAAGTATTTGTACTGTGTTGATAAAAATAAAATTAACAGGCAGGCTTCAAATTATTGTGGCGCAGAAATGGTTTAAGATTTATCCTAAAGGGGTTTTCCAAGGCAATCAGAAAGGTAATTTAATGGGTAGTAATCCTATAACAATGGTTGGACGACTGGATCATTGCTGGTTGTTTACTTATCAAACCAAAATAGCTGATGTAGAAAATTTACTTCCTGCTAACTTGTCACTAGTTACTTATAAGGGCTATGCTTTTTGGAATGTGGTTGTTTCTCATATCGAGTCAATGCGTCCTAAATATATGCCTGCTATTTTTGGGCTTGGTTATTGGCATATTGCCTATCGTCTTTATGTTAAGTTTCAACCCGTAGGACAGGAAGCTATTGAAGGGTTATATTTTCTAAGAAGTGATTGTGATAGCCAATTAATTGCTTTAGGTGGAAATATGCTAACAAATTTTAATTTACATCTAACAGATGTTGAAATTGAGCATAAGCCAGAAGAAGTAAGCATAAATATTAAATCCTCAGATGCACCCGCCAAAGTGCTTTTAGAGCCAGGTGTTAAAGCTCAACTTCCTGAAAATAGCATTTTTCCATCACTAGAATTTGCAGGAGAATTTCTAAAATATAAGCCTAATGGAATTGCTATAAATACTGATGGCAGCGCAAATATAATTCATATAAAAAGACGTGAAGAAGATTGGCGTTACCGCTTAATTAATGTTAAAAGTGCTGATTGGGCTTTTTTTAAGGATAAAAATGTTAGCCCATTAGTTTGTTATCAAGTTGAACCAATTAATTATCAATGGAACCGAGGCCGGAACTATCAAGTAGACAAAGCCCCAACTAAATAAAATAGGAAAAATAACGATGAGCCGACAAGCCAAAGTAACCCGCAAAACAAAAGAAACAGACATAAAAATTAGCTTAAACCTTGATGGACAAGGACAAGCTGAAATTTCTACTGGAATAGGCTTTTTTAATCATATGTTGGAGCTATTTGCTAGGCATAGTTTGTTTGACTTAAAGATTAATTGCCAAGGTGATTTACAAATTGATGATCATCATACTGTAGAAGACGTTGCAATTACTTTGGGCCGAGCATTTGCACACGCGCTAGGTGATAAAACAGGAATTGAACGCTATGGTGTGGCTTATGTCCCAATGGATGAAACTTTAGTTCGTACTGTCGTAGACCTATCTGGTAGAGCTTACTTAGTTTATAATGCTGCACCAATAAGGCCAATAATTGGAACATTTGCTGTAGAGCTTGCAGAACATTTTTGGCATTCATTTTCTGACTCAATTAGAGCAAATATTCATATTGAATTAATTTATGGACGTAACCAACACCATATTTTAGAAGCAATTTTTAAGTCTGCTGCTCGTGCTTTGTCGGCTGCAACAAGGATAAATCCAAGAATTGAAGGCACTTTGTCTACTAAAGGCACTTTAACTTAAGAATAAACTTTTTTATTCCATTATTCTTTGGTTTAAGGCTGGTTTAATAACAAGTTCTCTAAAACCAGTTTGTGGATCGTCTTCTCTGGAAAAAATAACATCGTCTAAAGAGCAAATAAATAATTCTACTGTAGTGTAAACCTTGCAACCTTCAGACATATGACCACCAACAGTTTTTCCAGTTTTATCAGCAAGCGACACATGAAAATGAACACCATTAGGGGAAATAGTTCCAACTAGCGAGACAATTTCCATTTTTTCCTTGTAGCTAATAGGATCTTTTTGATCGGCAAGTCTCAAGGTTGCTTCTTGTAAACTTCCTACAGCAGTTACAATAAAACCTGATTTAATAGAATTTTCTTTAGCAAACTGCTCTAATGCTAGTTTTACATCTTGTTGAGGTTTGAGCCTTAGAGCATAGATTTTAGAACTTTTTGATAGAGCAAAATTAGTAACTTTATTTGGGTCAGTTTCTTTGGGCCTATCGCTTAGGTCAAGGATTTTACCTTGAGCAAAAGAAAGGCTTTCAAAACTAGTTAAAAGTAGTAAATAGACAATAGACATAAATAATATTTTTATATTTTTATTCATCAACATTCCTTCAAAATATTAAATTTATAAGAATCTTAACTCTCATTAAGATTCTTATGGAAAGTGTTTTGACTGATTTTAAGCAATAGGCAAAGATTTTATTTCCAGTAATTACGGTCGAGTGAGCGATATTGAATTGCTTCAGCAATATGATGAGTATCAATGTCGGATGATCCTTCTATATCAGCAATTGTACGGCTAACCTTAAGAATTCTATCGTAAGCTCTTGCAGAAAGACCTAAGCGATTAAGAGCATGTTCTATTATAGTTTTAGAGGAAGTGCTTATTTTACAATGTTTTGCAATAAGTTGTGAATTCATTTGAGCATTAGAATAAATAGGTTTTTTGGAAAATCTTTCTATTTGTTTATTTCTAGCTGCAATTACACGATTGCGAATTTTATCAGAGCTATCCACTGCTGTTGTTTCAAGTTCTTTAAATTTTACAGCAGGCACTTCAATATGAATGTCTATGCGGTCTAGCAGTGGGCCAGAAATTTTATTTACATAGCGTTGTATCTGCATAGGACTACATTTACATTCTCTAGTTGGAGAGCCAAAATAACCACAAGGACAAGGATTCATTGCTGCAATAAGCATAAAGCTAGAAGGAAAAGTAAGTGACATGCTAGCTCGGCTAATGGTGACAAGGCCGTCTTCGATTGGCTGACGTAAGACTTCTAATACATTTCGAGCAAATTCTGGAAGTTCATCTAAAAATAAAACTCCATAATGAGCTAGGGAAACTTCACCAGGTCTTGGAACTGTTCCACCGCCGATTAAACCAGCATCGCTTGTTGTATGGTGTGGAGAACGAAAAGGTCTTTTTGCGACTAGACCACCGCCATTAACTAGACCTACTACGCTATGAATTTGAGTTATAGACAGGGCTTCTTCAAATGTTAGAGGTGGAAGAATTGTTGGAACCCGACGGGCAAGCATTGTTTTTCCTGATCCGGGCGGGCCAATTAATAAAATATTATGTCCGCCTGCACTAGCTACTTCTAAAGCTCGTTTAACATGAGATTGTCCTTTAACTTCTTGAAAATCAAGATCATATTTATTATTAGATGTCAGTAGTTTTGCAGCATCAACACTTAATGGGCTTATAGAATTAGTAGGGTCATTTTTTGCAAGATTTTCTAGTATTATTACTACGTCTTTAAGTGATTGAACAGGATAAATTGCCATCCCTTCGACTACAGCAGCTTCATGACTATTTTCTACTGGAACAAAGATTCGTTTTAATCCTAAACTACGAGCTTTGATAGTTGCAGGCAACACGCCGCGAACTGGACGAATACGGCCATCTAAGGCTAGTTCACCTAAAAATAATGTGTCTGTTAAATCCATTTGGCGAATTTCACCATTAGCACCTAAAATACCTAGGGCAATTGGTAAATCAAAGCTAGAACCTTCTTTTCTAACATTAGCAGGGGCAAGATTGACAATAATTCTGTGTTGGGGAAAGAAAAAGCCACAATTATTAATAGCGGCGCGGATACGTTCTCGGCTTTCTCTAACAGTTGTATCAGGTAGCCCAACCATTGTAAAAGTAGCCATTTGTTCTGGTTCTTTTGGTTTAAGTTGTAGGTCAATTTCTACTTCTATTAAAGATGCTTCTATACCAAAAACAGCCGCAGTAAGGGTTTTAAATAAAGACATAAAGTTATTCTCCAAAATATACTTAAAATTAAAAGTTAATTAAGGTTTGCAAAGGATTTGTTAAAGAAGGGTATTTTTTAGATAGGTATAGATGCAATAAAAAGATTTATTTAGGCAAAAGAGAGACTTTTATTGCCGCAAATTTTGGGCTAAAGTATACTAAAAGCTATGAAAGTGCCAACCCAAAAAATTTTAGTTGTTGATGATGACCAGGATGCCCGCGAATATTTGGTGATGTGTTTTGAGCAAATGAATTACCAAACAATACAAGCTACTAATGGTCAAGAAGCCTTAAGTTTAACAAAAACAGAACAACCAGATGTTATTGTGTTAGATGTTGTAATGCCAGACCTTGACGGCTATCAAGTTTGTTATCAATTAAAGGAAAATAAAGAAACTAGCCATATACCAATAATCCTAATTACTGTACTTCGCAAATTAGAAGATGAAATAAGGGGTTTTGAAGCAGGTGCGCATGATTACATTAGTAAACCTTATAATAGAGCAGAGTTAGCAGCAAGAATTACTGCTGCAATGAAGGTAAAAAATTTACAAGATAAATTAAGACAGCGCAATGAATCACTAAAAGAAGTAATTAAAGTTCTACAAAGAGATATTACTGATCCTTTGACTGGTGTGCTAGGTCGTACTACTTTGCTTTTAAGACATCGGTTACCAGAAGATGTTTCTGAAGGACTGCAAACCATTGAAAATCTAGCACAAAAAATTGCTAAATTAGTAAAACAACTAGATCAGGAAACCAAAGATATTTAGTAAAATCTGTTAGCTTAAAAGCTACTTGATTATCAAAATTAAACTCATATAATAGGCGCCATGGAAAATAGAAAAAAAAGTATAGAAGAACTACAAGCTGAACTTACCTTAGAGTCAGAAGCATTAGCTACTCTACAATTAATTTATGCTGAAAAAGTAAAGCAAGTACGAATTAACACTTTACTTCCTCCAGATATTCAAGCTAGATTTCTTGGAGAATGGGAAACTTTCTACCAACAAAGAATGTCGGCTATTTTCCGTAAAGATTATCAATTAGATATTAGAGAAATTCTTAATTCTGGCACAATGCCAGCTATGCAAATTCCTGCTGCTGTGCCGGTTGCACCAGCATTACAACCAAATTTACCGCCAGTAGCACCAGTAGCACCACCATCATTTTCATCTACTCCTGCGCCAGTAGCACCACCTGTAAAAAATAGACCTGCACCAGTGACACCACCACCAGTAGCTCCCAATCCGCCTACTACGGCTCCACCAGCAGCAAAACAAAAAGATTTTACACCGCCGCCACCACCGCCACCACCATCACTACCACCACTGCATTCTAGCAGCCTAGAATCACCGCTTAGCGAAGATATTTTAGGGGTTAATACTGGTAGTTGGATGAATCCAGCCGAATCCATTGGATATGAACAATATTCAGATAATGAGCCAATATCATCTACTTTAATGGATAGTGATAAAATTCAAGATGATGGTTCAAACGATTATGATGATGATGATGAGAGCGATTCAATAGATGGATTTGCTGCTACTTCGGGTCTAAAAGGTCTAACAGAATTTATGGATTTTGACTTAAAGAGAAAAAAATCCTAAGTAATTTTCAAAGCTAAAAATTAATAAACGCATATCTTTTAGCCTAATTTCTAGCTTTAGAAATTAATTAATTCTATTAAACAGGGTAAATTATGCAAAAACGTATTCTTTCTGGTATCCAACCATCAGGCAAATTACATATAGGAAATTACTTTGGGGCTATTAAACAGCATATAGCCTTACAAGATCAAGGAGAGGGTTTTTATTTTATTGCTAATTATCATGCTTTAACTACAGTACAAGACCCAGCATTGTTAAGAGATCTAACTTTAGATGTTGCAATAGATTATCTTGCACTAGGGCTTTCTCCAGAAAAAGCCACTTTATTTAGACAATCAGATGTTCCTGAAGTAACAGAACTAACTTGGCTACTTGCTACAGTAACAGGAATGGGACTTTTAGAACGCGCTCATTCATATAAAGATAAGGTTGCTAAAGGAATTAGTGCAAAGGTAGGGTTATTTACTTATCCAATTTTAATGGCAGCAGATATTTTAATTTATCAATCAGATTTAGTTCCTGTTGGTGCTGATCAAGTACAACATATTGAAATGACACAAGATATGGCGGGCTATTTTAATACTACTTTTAATAAAGAAGTATTTAAGCGGCCAGAAGCAAAATTAAATTCTACAGCTAAAGTTCCAGGTCTAGACGGGCAGAAAATGAGTAAATCCTATAACAATACTATAGAAATTTTTGCTGAAGGAAATGCACTAAAAAAAGTAGTTATGGGAATTGTTACGGATTCAACACCTGTTGAATCTCCAAAAGATCCTGACAGTAGCATTATTTTTCAGTTATATACGCTCTTTGTTGATGAAAAAGAAAAAGAAGAAATGCGAGAGAAGTTTTTAGCTGGTGGTTATGGGTATGGTGAGGCAAAGAAAACTTTACTTAAGCAAATTGATGATTATTTTGCACCTGCCCGCAGTAAGCGAAAAGAACTAGCAAAAGATAAGGCTTATGTAGAAGAAATATTACAAAAAGGTGCAATTAAAGCGCGAGAAGAAGCAAGCAAAACCTTAAAAGCTGCTCGCAAAGCCTGTGGGATTGACTAGTAAAAAATATTAAGAAATTGGTAAAAATCTTTTAACAAAATCTCGCCAAGTGTTTTGAGGATTAATATAAGATGAAAGGGTACGGTTAAGAGCATTAAGAGTTGCTTTTGCCGCTGCTTGAAGAGGTAAAGAGTTATTTTCCGCCATTGCTACACCAGAGAGAGTTTGCATTGAACCTTGTTGGCCCGCTTTTAATAAAACCGCTACCATAGATTGTTCAATTTTTTCTAGTGAGTGATGTTTAACTTGAACTAGTTCAAATAGTAGTTTATCGCCCAAGATTTCTGTAATAGCTGCTAGTGTTGCTTGTACTGCCGCTGTTAGCATTTGGTCTTTGTTTTCATCACAAGTTTGTTCTGAAGTTACTACAGCAGCTTTTGAGGATAATGTTACAGCTACTGCTCGTTTATCTTCATCCCGTCGCCAAATATCAACAGCATGTAAGACTAGTCTAGGGGGTCGTTTTCGGTCTGTAGTTTTAGGTAATTGCTCTAGTAAAGTATTTATAGAATCCTGGCTAATATAAATTTCAGAACCTTTTTCTTCACCTTTTAAGTAACCAAGTTTGATCCATTCTAATAAAGTTTCTTTGTCTGGTGTAGAGCCTAGGGATTCAGTAATTATTTTTTGTGCTTCAAATAAAGAAATTTTTTCTTCATTAGATAAATCGCTCATAAAAACCTCATAAAAGTTAATTGCAAATTAAAAAGGACAAGAAAGGTTTTACTCTTTCTTGTCCTTAATAGTTAAATATAGTTATTTAGCAGGTTTAGCATCTTTTTTCCCATCTTTGGGGGCATCTTTAGGAGTGTCTTTTTTCTTATCCCAACCAGTATATTTAATACCGATTTTTTCCAAGAAACCTTTAGGTGCTTCACTACCAATCATAGCAAATACAACGTCATTAGGAATAGTACCAATGACTTGTTCACCACGAATCTTTTGTAGGGTTACTTCTTTTTCCTTAATTTGTTTAAGTCCTGCGCCAAAGTAAGCTTTCATTCTACCTTGGTCAATACAGTAGTAAACCCACATCTTATTCTCTAAGGTTAAATCTTTAGGGAAGTCAGAACGAACGACTAAAGAAACTTCATTTCCTTCACCTGGTGGTGGGAAAACAACAGTTCCATCTTCCTTGCGTTTGCCTGTTAGGTCAACAGCAGCTTCAACAGCAGAGTTACCAGCACCAACAACAACAATCTTCTTACCCTTAAATTCTGCTGGGTCTTGTAAACGGTTTAGAATCTTAGTAGCTTCAAATTCTTTTTCACCATCTACACCAAGTTTACGAGGAGCAGCAGCAGTTCCTAGAGCAAGTACAATCTTACGTGCTTTATAGCCAGTAGGATTCTTAGTTGTTTTTACAATAAAGATTCCATCTTGTGGGACAACTTCGCTTACGCCTTCATATTCATTAATCTTAATATTGAATTTTTGTACAGCTTCATCCCACCAACCTAACATTTTTTCTTTTAAGTCGCCTGGGCCTTCTAAGCGTACTGCACCTAAAGGAGGATCACCAGGGTTAAATGGGTTAAATGCAACATACTTACCAGCAGGGTATTTATCAGCAATAGTTGCATATTTACGGCCTTGTTCTAGCGCGATATAGGAAAGCCCTAATTCAGCAGCACGAGCAACAGCAGCAATACCACCAGGCCCGATACCAACAATTGCTACATCATAATCAGCCCCACCTTTACCTTCAGCCTTAATCTTTTCAGCTATTTTATCTACAGTTACACGGCCTTCTTTAATAGCGTTTCGGATTAGAGGAACACCTGAAACGTCACCAATTAGGTAAACACCAGCAACGTGTTCTGTTTCAAAACCTTCTCCAGGGCCTTTACGTAGTGGTTTAGGAGCTTCACGGATATTTTTCTTAGTGTTAATCAGTACGCAAGACTGCGGAGCAGTTGGACAAGCTAATTGACAACCTGTGTCTTCCATACATTGTTCAAAGTTAACTACAATGGCATGGTGTTCTTGATCATCAAAGCCTAGCACGTCTTGAGGACAAGCTAAAATACAGCCATGACAGCCTATACAAGTTTCAAAGTTAATTACAGGATGTGGTACAGGTCTTGATTTAGAAGAATCTTCTGCACGTTTCTTTTGATCAGGAGATTCCCATTTTTGAGCATATTTAATACTAGAAGCATCCCAAACTTTTTGTGTAGAAAGATCTATTAGTTTACCTTTTAGTTTTTCTTGTACTTGTCGTCGTCTTATAGTATCAACACCTAAGAAACCAAGAATTGTTAAAGGAATGATACTAAAGAAAAGTAGCCAACCAGAAAAAGGCATTCCACCAAATCTAGCGGCAAATGATGTCCAACTCCAAGCATTACCACCACGATAAACACTATCTGCTGTGTAAATAGGTAATTCTGCTCGGCCAGTTTGTAGTTTTTTACCAGTAACAGGACGCAATGCAACTCTTAAGTCGTTACTAACACCATGTTGAGGGTGGCAAGAATTACAATCTAAACCATTTTTAATTGCTAATTGGTCTAGGATTTTAGCGGCTTCTTTAGGGTCTTTGTTACTAATATTTACAAATTGAACACCGTGACAGACGGCACAATTATTTTTATCTATCTTTTTAGCTAGTTCTGGTGTGTCTAAAGATTCATGACAATCAGTACAACGAGCGCGACCTTGCTCACGACCAGCTAAATGAACATAATGGAACTTACTACTAGGTGTTAACTCTTCATCAGTTGGTAATTGTTTTTTCATAAACTCATTGACTGGATCTTTCCAAGTCCAATTACCATTATCATCTATTGGATAACCAAAATTACCACCATGAGGTTCTTTTAATGGGTTTCCTTTTGCATCTTTGGATTTAGGATGTGTTGGATTAGCTTTATGACAATCAACACACATACTACGTGCAACAGTAGCAGGGCTAAAGGCACGTCCCTTATGTTCTGTATGACAATCCATACAGCTAATATTAGCTGTTGCATGTTGAGGAAAGACATCAGGAGTAAAATGTGCTGTTTGATGGCAATTCTTACACTTAAATTCCATTGATGTAGTAGCAGAATGGCAAGAATTACAATTATTTCCTACAGTGTTATTAGAGGCTAGTAGAGCTTTAGAACCGGGTAAGAATTGTTGGCGATTAAATTCGTTTAGTTGATGTGCCGCACTAACTTCACCAGGTGAAAGGAAGTTGGCATAACCAAAACTTAAACCTGTTGCCAGTAGGATAATAATTATTCCTAAAGTTCCTAGATAACCGCGAGGCCAAGGACGGACTAAATCCGTTGTAGGCAACCAGTTAAATTGTTTTTTTCCTAAGTGAAGATTAAATTTCTCATACTCTGGATCTGGCTTATTAGGTCTTAGGGCAGAAATATCTGCCATCTTTTGTTCGCCGCCAGTTTCTGCTAGCTTACGTCTATCCCAAAAAGCATCCATAGTTTGCTGGAACTTTTGTTGCTCATCTTGAGGTAGAGCCATAATGGAACTAAGCAAACCAGTCATTCCGCGCTGCATACGTGCTACACCTAATAATTGAGTAGCACTTTGCTTTGGCCCTCCTTTACCTCCTGCTGGGGGAGGTGTACCAGGCATGCCAGGTAGCTGAATACCAAGCATTTTTAGCAAGTCAGGATTAAGCATAGCGGTTTTTCCACTAGCTTGAGCCTGCATAGGCCCGCCTATCATTTGGGTTCCACGATTACCTGCTGAAACAGCATCGATTTGCTTTTCTACTTCTAAATATAGAGAACCATCATCATCATCAACTTTTGGTTTTAGTAAAAATACACCTATTTGTATTGCATCATCATTTTCTAGTTGAACCGTCTCAATTAACGCACCATTAACAATTGTTCCATTAGAAGTAGACAGATTTTTAACCCAGTAAGCTCCATCAATTTTACAAATACCAGCATGGGTACGAGATACAGTTGGATGATTAAGTAATATGTCATTACCTAAAGCTGAACCTATAGTCAGGCTATCGCTTTCAATAATTAGATCATCATTGTCCAAATCCGTTCTCTTGATTACAAATTTTGTCGCTTCTGTACTCATGTTTCTCCTTAGCTTTAAGCTAGTTAGACTAGCTATTTGAATAAAGACTAGCAGTAAAACTTCTTAATTACGCCATAAGTAATAGGTTACTTGCACAATATGTACTAAAAGCAAAGCTAACATTAGAGAAGTAAATATTACGTGAGGTGGTAACCAAAGCTTTAAGGCTCGGTGGATGTAGACAAGTGCGTCTATACGACGAACTGTTGCTGCTGCTTTTACTAGACGAGTAAAAGCGTCTCGTTCTGCTGGATCTTTAATTTTATTAGTTTCTCGTTGAAACTCTTTTTGTGCAGATTCTAAAAGTTGGTCAACACTTTCTTTCTTTAAGTATTGACGTAGTAAATAGGGAAGAGAAGTAATTGTATCTAAAACTAAATCTCGCCCCTTTAAGAAAGTACCTTCAAAATCTTTTTTGCGATTTTGTTGTTCAGCTTTTGTTTGACAAGTAGCTGTAATATCAGCAATTTCTTGATATAACTCTTCACGACGACGGCGCAAGTCCTCTATAAGAAGAGGTTCACCTTCTATTTTTGTTAAAGTTCTAGGCCCTATCCAATAAATTAAAATACCAAATAACCCTGTAAGAATTACTAGGTCAAAAGATATCATTAAAGACGCTGTTAAAAGCCCCCCCAGACTAGTGCCACCATGAAGCAGTAATAGAACACCTGCAATAACACCAGCATAAGCATGGCTTAACATCCAGAACCGGAGTGAACCGCTACGTTTTTGCCACATTTGACGACGCATTGGATAAGCCATTACTACAACTATTCCAAGAAGCCCTACTAAACCAGTTATCCAGCGGAAATTAAACCAATTAGTATCAAATAAAGGTGTCCCTAAACCATACTTAACGATACCTGCCATAGTAAGACCACATAATAGTAAGGTAAATAAAATGCCAATAACATGAGTAATTTGCTTACCAGTATCTTTGTAATTTACTTTACTAACAGCAGTCTTTCCTTGTGCATCAAAGGCTTTTCCTTTAATAGCTGCAATTTCTGAAAAATATTGTGTTGGTGAAACACGTATACAAGCACCTGTTGGACAGCTTTCTACACAGTTATAGCGATGATCTTTATAAATTTTTTGACCATTTTTATCTACAGGGTTGATAGAAGTACCATTACAAAGGTTACATTTTACAGCTACTAAGTCTTCTTCACCTGTTACTGGGCTTGGTTTGTTGTCAAAAGCTAATCCAAGCATTTCAAAGACATTTGTTTTAGCTTCTGGTGCAGGCGCACCTTTTGCGCCAGCTTTAGCTGGTGCAGGTTTAGAATCTTTTGCTCCTGGCTTACGTAAATCTTTACGTAGAACTAAGGAGATTGCATTATAAGGACATTGAGTAGCACAGTCACCGCAACCTATACAAGTAGCAGGGTTAATGTCTACTTGACCACCTTGGAAACGGGCAATTGCTCCTGTTGGGCAACCAGTCATACATTCAGGATCTTTACAATGTAGACATACCGAAGGAGCCAAAATACTTTGGTTAAGGGTGTGGGTTGGCATTGTAGGACGGAACAGGTGAATGCCTCGTCGGGTTAGTCTAGCTTGACCATGAATTTCATGACAGGCTAAAGAACAATTACCACAACGGACGCATAAGTCCATATCCATTACTAAAAGATTAGTTGCATCGGCCAAACCTTTGTCCAAGATACGATCTTGAGATGTTTTAGCTGGTTTAGCAAAAGCAAGTTGTTTATCAGGTTGAAGAGGTGTGCCAAGTGTACTAAATGGAGTTAGTTCTGTTTTAAGTGTCTCCATTAATTGAGGATAAGCCATTAATTTCTTAAATGGAATTTCTAGTACTTCTGTACGGCTTAATACTGTAGCTTTATAAGCCCATTTTGCCCCACGTTCAGCCAAAGCATTTATACCTAAACAGTAACCAGAGCCAATATAATCAGCCGATTCGCTCTTTTTATCACCTTCACAAGCACGTTTAACCCAACCATCTTTAACTATTACAATTCGGTCAACAGGGCGGCCTTCCTGACAAACTACGTGACCGCGAGCTAAAACCTTAAACTCAGATATTTGGGTTAATTGTTTTTTAGCTTCTTCACCAATTGAAAGGCTTCCCAAAGCAGAGCTACGGCCATTATTACGATAGGTTAAGTCCAAAGCTGCACCAAATTTCTTTAGTTTGCGTAACATACGCAGAGCCGGTCTTTGTACTTCTAAGACTTTTGTGCCGCTTTCATGATGTGCTTTAATTGTTGCAGCGCGTTGCACACCTGCTAGCACGGCCATTTCACCAAATGGATTACCATGTTTAACAGTAGCAACAGATTCGTTACGGCCCTTAACAAACACTTCTGCCGAACCTTCTACTACAATATAAAAAGTGTTAGTGTCCCAATCACCTTCACGAATGATTTCAGCACCAGGCGGATAACTATACATTTTAATGTAAGGGCCAACTTTTTTTCCTGGGCCATAGTTTCGTCCATAAATAGATACTTCGAGATCAACCGCGTATTTATATCCATGCCCTGCTTCAAATTCTACTAGTTCTTCAATTGCTCCAATGCTTTTAATGGCTTGGATAACTGCATGGTGATCTTGAACTTCTTGACGCTTTAGTTCTTTGCTCATAGCAACCTCATTGTGCAGCTTTAAGTTATTATTTCTCAATTAGTTAGACATTATATTTCTTATTATTAAGCTTAAAAGCCTAATAAATAAAGAAACACCCAAGTTTTGTAAAAGTTATCACTCCATCTATCTACATCAATACAAAATTAGCTTAAATAGATAGTTTTAATTTATATTTTGTTTTAAGGAGGATCTTACCCATTGAAAACTACTGGTTGGGTTACCACATTATATAATTGATTTCAAAATCGTAACTAGGAAAATTCACGAGATTAAAATTTTTTTTCCAGATAACTAACTATTTTTTTGATTATCTATCACTAAGCTAAAAATAACACTGCCATTTAGCAGTTTAAATGCTTGTATTTTAAGTCAAATAAATACTTATAACATTACAGCTTAAGAATAAAATTTTTCCCTTTACCGCTAAAAACTCGCTATTTTTATGAGCCTTTTTATTTAATAACCGTGCGTTACCAATTTAAGAGAGCTAAAAAAGCCAAAGTTAAATTTATTTTTTAGATATTTGGTAGGAGGATTTATGAAAAAAGTTTATTTTCTTTTAGCAATAGTAGGGTTAATTATTTCTGATTTACTAGCAATTAGATTTGTTTATGCACATGGAATAAACCTAACAGAATTTTGGCAACAAATGTGGGGAACTGAAATATCTACACTTGCAATGACAGACCTGCTATTTTCTTCTTTTATTTTCTGGCTCTATGCAAAAGGTGAAGCAGCTAAATACCAAATAAAAAACCTCTGGATTTATATTGTTTCGACCCTTGGTGTAGGCTTATGCTTTGCTTTACCACTTTTTCTTTATGTAAGAGAGCAAAAAAAGGAAGCTCTTAGTTAGTAAATAAACCTTATTTAATTTCTCCTAAGACTAATGCACTATGTGCCGGAATTGTTATTGTTTTATTAATAATTTTTATTTGAGAAGCAATAGGATCTTTTCCGGCATTGAACTGATCAACGTAAATTTGCCAATTACCATCAGGAATAGTTATCTTTTCTGACCTTTGGCTACCATTTAATAGCACCAAAGCACGTTGCCAACTATCTTTTTTTGTAATATCAGTAATTAAATAAGCAATAACACTAGCGGGTAATTGATAGCTTAAATCTTGGTCTAAGAATTTTATAGCTTGTTTTATTTCTTCAGCGGTAGTTAAACGAAATATTGGGTGATGTGTGCGTAGCGCGATTAAACCTTGATAATATTGATAAATACCGTAGTTAGTCGCCTTTTGTTGCCAGCGTATCATATTAATAGCATCTGGCTTATTGTAACTATTTTCATTTCCACCTTTAGAGCGTAAAAACTCTTGGCCGCTTTGGAAAAAAGGGATTCCTTGAGAAGTAAAAAGAATCGTTGCACCAAGACGCGCCATTGCTCGACGATTAGCATCTGTTAAATTACTGTCATCAATAGTCGATATAACTAAGCGATCCCAAAATGTATGATTGTCATGACATTCTACATAATTAAGGCTTTCTTGAGGACTATCAACAAAATCTTGAATTGATCCCATTATCCCAATTTTAATTTTTTCTGTGTTAATGCCTTTTTGTATATAACCTTGTTCTCTGGGCTGAAAAACACTTCCTTTTAGAGCATCACGGAAATGATCGTTAAATACTGCAAAGCCTTTACCACGTTGTTTTCCTTTATTAGTAATAGTGATTGGAGTTTCTCCTGCTGACCAAGGTTCACCGCAAACTAACAAATTAGGGTCTATTGCTTTAAGTTCTTTTGTTAGTAATTCCATAGTTTCTAAATCAATAAGTCCCATTAAATCAAAACGAAAGCCGTCAACTTGATATTCTGTAACCCAATATTTAACAGAATCAATAATAAAACGTCGTGCCATTGGTGCTTCTGAGCGAAACTCATTTCCTACGCCTGAACCGTTCCAATAACTTCCATCTTCCTTTCGTCGGTAATAATAGCCTGGTACAAACCCTTCAAAGCTATAAACAAGGTTTTTAATATCTTCCATTGTATGGTTATAGACTACATCTAAAATTACTCGAATACCTTTTTTATGAAGGCTATCAACAAGTTTTTTTAATTCTCTAACAGAGTTTTTTTCTATACTGTTGCTAGCATAAGAATTTTCTGGGCTATTAAAATGAACTGAATCATATCCCCAACCATATTGATTAATGCTTTCCTGATTTTGAAATTCCATAATAGGCATTATTTGTACTGTATTAATGCCTAATTCACTTAAATGATCAAGTCCTGTAGAAATATCAGGTCTTAAGTATAAATGGGTATTTTCCTCTGTCCAACCTAAATATTTTCCTCGTTGTTCAATCATTGAGTCAGGGTCTACAGTAAAATCCCTAATATGAGCTTCATAAATTATTGCTTCAGATATTGGAAATTTAGGACGCTCGGCAACCTTAAAATCGTCATAAACAACAATTGCCCGTCCATTATGAGAAGTGACAGCACGAGCATAAGGATCAATAAGTTCTTGGTTAGAATGAAAACCAGGCTCATTACCAGCAGCCGTAAAAGTATAAAAAAGCCCTAAACAATCTTTAGACACTTTAACTTCCCAACAACCATCAATATTTTTTGATAAAGAAAAAAGCTCTGCTTGTCCTTTTGTGGGAGTTTGATAAAGATGCAGTATTATTTTTTCTGCCGTAGGAGCAAAGACGCGAAAAATAGTAGATTCTTTTGTGTAAGTTACCCCTAAAGGATGCAAGCAAATAAATTTATCGGCTTCGTGTGGTAATTGTTGGTTTGTTTGTGCAAAGATTGGAAAAGTAGTAAAAACTAAGGATAAAAGTAAGATTATAAAAACCTTTGCTAAATGGTTAGGTGTAAATAAATATTTTATCTTCATAAATTCTTTATAGATTCTTTTCTTGCTAGGATCGGTATTTAATACTACATTGATCAGCAACAAAAGCAAGTTGCTAACCGATAAAATAAAGTTCAACTGTTCATCATAAAATTCAAAAAACCTCTTTTCAGTTTAAGTTAAAGTAATAAGGAGTAGCAATGTCAGTAAATCGCATTGGGTCTAATAATACTATAAATAATACCGAACAAACAAAATCAGAAACTACTAAACCCGCTTCTACAACAGAGAATAGTAAAGCTGTTGATAGTCAATATATTAAATCTCAACCTATGTTTAACTCCCCACAACCACTACGCTCTAGGCGTAATAGTATGGGCGGGGCTTTTCTACGTAATCAATTAACTGATCGCTTAGCACAAAGTGTTTCTATTAATAATTCTTCTACAACAGCAGTGCGTGCATTAGAAACAAATGCTACTGGTAGAGTAGAGTCAATCGGTGTTGTTGATAGTCTTGCTAGTGCTGCTCCAGCCAAACGTCCAGTAACTTTTG
>CAZBMZ010000042.1:0-52438 GCA_964492845.1 uncultured Clostridia bacterium | reverse complement strand
GAAGTGCAATAAATGCGGCAATAGGACAAGCTCGATCCTTTCACTCCAACTTAGAACGTTGGCACAAAAAGAAAGAAAAAGCTCAAACTAGAGGAAAGAAATTTAGCGAGCGACCACCACAACCACCAAAAGAGTTTAATCAACACCCAGTATATTACTTGGGAATGTACCAGATAATAAACCAAGAATATGTGCTACTTAAGCTATATACAGGAAGTGCTTGGATATGGGTAAAATACCAAATGAAAGGTAGAGACTTTCCTCCTTGCTTCAAACAAGTAAGCCCAAAGCTAGTATTAAAAGGAAAGAAAATACTACTACACATCTCATTTGAGAAAAAAATAGAAGTACAAAGTATAAAAACGCAAGTAAACAAGGATACTGAAAATGAATTAGTGATATGTTCAGTAGACTTAAACATTAACAATAATTTAGCAGTATGCCGAATACTTAGAGCCGACGGCACACCTCTAGCCTCTCGCTTTATAGCAGGAGGAAAAGCTAGTAGTGGCCGTAGGAAGCGTGCTTTAGGTAGAGTGGCAAAGAAAAGGAGAAAGACCGTCACCTTACGTAAAAACGAGCAAGACAATAAGAAGCAATGGAAGTACATAAGAGACTTAGATAACTACGAAGCACACCGTGTAAGTCGTAGAATAGTAGAGTTTGCCTGTGAATATGGAGCTAAAGTAATAGTGTTTGAGCATTTAGGGAATTATAAGCCTCAAAAAGGTAAATATTCACGTCGAGGAAATGAAAAACGTAGCTATTGGTTAAGAGGAAAAATATACCATTATACTCAATACAAAGCATATGAAGTAGGAATACTTACCTCACGTGTTAGCCCTAAAAATACATCCAGACATTGTGCATACTGCTTGAGTGAAGTAGCCCGACATAACCGAAATGAAGAGCCTGCCATATATAGAGCAGGCGCACCGCTTTTCACTTGTCCAAATGGACATAGGGGAAATGCAGACCTCAACGCAGCAAACAATATTGGCTTACGCTTATTTGCTCGTTTTAACAAAGAAGTTTCGCTCAAAAAGCCTGCTTTGAAAAAAGTAGGTCTTGCATTTCTCTATACCGCCGAAGGGCAGGACAAATGTGAGGGGCAAGTGGCACCGCCCAAGTCAGCCGTAGTCCACTACGATAGCAACAAGGTCGCTCTCACGGGGCAAGGACTTTCGCTATCGCCTACACCGGCTCGCTTTTAGATCCTTGAGTAACCACATAGAAGTCTCGGCTTCGTACAAAAGAAGCCCTCGCACTTCAGTGCGTGTGGAGTGTCACCATCATTTTAAGTGCGGTAATTCGCTGGTAGGAACAAGGGTTGAGGATTTAGGCGGGTCGCTTTTTGTTAATTATTTCAAAGGAAAACTTCCGCCAATCATAAAAGATATTTTTGCAATTATAGAAAAAGACACAATTACTTTTGATGATGTAAAAGCTAAGAAAGCACATGATCAGGCTGTAGAAAACGCCAAACTAGAATTTAAGAACATTGCAGACGTTTATGTAGGGATTAGGTTTGGAGAAGAAAAATCTGAGAGTTATCTTGCGATGCTAACAGATCCACGATTAGCCAGAAACACTAGTTCAGAGTTTGCCAGCATATACAGATTCTTTCATTGGCAAATAGAATTTCCTGAAGTGTTTTTTAATAAATTTGGACAAGATCTTGATAATGCTGGATTTGACGCTGTGATAGGAAACCCGCCGTATGTGAGACAAGAAGGTTTAGGACAAACTTTTAAGAAATACTTAAAATCAAAATTCGCTGTTTATTCCAGCATAGCAGACCTTTATGTTTATTTTTTTGAACAAGCTAACAGACAACTTAAAAATCAAGGGATTTGTGGATTTATTTCTTCAAATAAATTTATGCGGGCAAATTATGGTCAATCGTTACGTAAATTTTTATTAAGCCAAACTAAATTAGACAAAATAATTGATTTTGGGGAACTACCTGTTTTTGATAACGCTGCTACATTTCCAGCAATCTTTTTAACTCAAAAATACTCAGCAAAAACACAAAAATTTCTTTACTCTGCCATAAAGCATTTAAACTTTTCTTCATTAGTAGATGTAATAGAAAAAACAAGTAATATTTTAGATGATAGCTCTTTAGCCAATGGAACTTGGGCATTAACAACCAATAATGAAGCAAGCATTTTAGAGAAAATTAGAAAAGTAGGTATTCCATTAGGAAAATACGTAAATGGAAAAATCTATTATGGTATCAAAACAGGTTTAAATGAGGCATTTGTTATTAATCAAGAAACACAAGATATATTGATTAAAAAAGATCCAAAAAATATAGAGATAATAAAGCCTTTTATTGTTGGTGATGATGTTCGCAGATATAACATCAACTATAAAAATAAATATTTAATTTTTACTCGTCGAGGTATTGATATAGAAAAATATCCTTCAATAGAGCAATATCTTACACAGTTTAGAGAAAAATTGGAGCCAAAACCATCTAATTGGAAAGGTGAATGGAATGGTAGAAAACCTGGTAGTTATAAATGGTATGAAATACAAGACACAATTGACTACTACAGAATATTTGAAAAACCAAAAATTGTTTATCCAATAATTGCTAAAGAATCACGTTTTACAATTGATCAAAATAATTATTATACAAATGATAAAACATTTGTAATCCCACAAAACGACTTATATTTACTTGCAATACTTAATTCAAAATTATGTTGGTTATTCTTAAAACGATTGTGTTCTGTGCTTGGGGATGCTGATAAAGGTGGTAGATTAGAATTAAGAGAAGTACATCTTAACAAACTCCCAATCTACCCAATGGGCTTCTCTAACCCTACAGGCAAAGCGCGTCATGACCAAATAGTAACGCTAGTTGAACGGATGCTTGAGTTACATAAAAACTTAGCTACAGCAACAGACAAACAAAAACCCTTTATTCAAAGGCAAATCAACGAGACAGACAAAGAAATTGATGAGTTAGTCTATCAACTCTATGGGCTGACGAATGAAGAAATTGCTATTGTGGAAGCGGCGACGAGATAGAGTTAAAATCAAGTGAGTTATTGCAATTAATAGGAGGTAATATAAATATGGAACATACAAATGTTAGTTCTCATCAAACTACAACACTAGTTCTACAGGTTGTTGATAATTCTGCCTTGCAACAACCTGTAGAACAAAGGTTTCGACAATTGGTAGAGGCTTGGCAAGTAGATTGTCCTCCTAGTTCTAGAGTTGCCGATATAGTAACACATCCAGCTTATCAACAAATTATAGGCTTAGGGCCAGCGGCTATTCCTCTTTTGCTTAGAGAACTAGAGACTAATTTGGATCATTGGTTTTGGGCATTAACAGCAATTACAGGCGCAAATCCAGTTCCAGAAGAAAGTAAGGGTAATCTTAAGAAAATGGCTCAAGCTTGGTTGGAATGGGGAAATAAATATGGATATTCCAGAAATAGCTTGGGATTTAATAAGAAATAAAAATATTTTGACTAGGAAATATTACTATGGCTAAAAAAATGATGCAATCTCAACAAAATATTCCTCGCATCGAATCCCTAAAAGTTAAAGGATACCGTGCCTTAAAAGACTTAGAGCTAGAGAATCTAACCCCATTAACTGTTTTTTTAGGGCCTAACGGTAGCGGGAAATCTACAGTTTTGGATGTTTTTGCTTTTTTGTCAGAATGCTTTTCAATTGGCTTAAGAAAAGCATGGGACAAACGCGGTAGATTTAAAGATTTAAGAACTAAAGGTGTAGAAAAACCAATTGTTATTGAGTTGAAATATAGAGAAAGGCTAAATGAAAAAAATATTAATCTTAAAGAAAAATTACTTACTTATCATTTAGAGGTGAACGAAGATCAAAAAGGCCCATATGTAGCTAAAGAATGGCTGGAATCAAAAGTTAAAGGCAGACAAACTAAAATACTTAATTTTGAACTAGGAAAAGGACAAGCTACAGATTACTCCAAAAATACAAGCATAGAAAATCTTTCATCAAGGGAAATGTTAGCAGCAAATAGTTTAGGGCAGTTTGAAAGATATGCAGAGGCTACAACCCTACGAAATTTTGTTATTAGCTGGTATTTGTCAAACATTACACCTAGTAGTATTTGCAGCGATTCAGAAAAAGGAGTAGAAGAAAAACTCTCTACTACAGGAGATAACTTAGTAAATGTTATTTACTACTTAAAAGAACAACAACCAACACAATTGACTAATATTATTAATGCACTTAAAAAACAAGTACCACGCTTAGAAAAAATTGATATAGATAAAATAAATGGAAAATTACTATTAAAAGTTAAGGACAAACCTTTCCAAGAATCTGTAGTAGCAAAATATGTTTCTGATGGAACTTTGATAATGTTAGCTTATTTAACAATGTTGCTTGATCCTTCTCCTCCTCAATTGATTGGCATAGAAGAGCCAGAAAACCATTTTCATCCGCGTTTGTTGGGAGAATTAGCTGAAGAATGCCGAATAGCTTCAGAACGAACACAATTAATAGTAACAACTCATTCACCTTATTTTGTTAATGAATTAAGACCAGAAGAAGTTCGGGTTCTTTATCGTGATGAAGAAGGTTATACGAAGGCTAGAACTACAGCTAACATGCAGGGAATAAAAGAGTTAATAAATGAAGGTGCTAAATTGGGTTATTTGTGGATAGAAGGTTACTTTGATGCAGGAGATCCTTTAGTTGCTTCAGGTGGTCTTAAAAATATAAAAACTAAATTAGGATAAAGTAAAACAAGAGATGTACATTGAATTTTTAGTAGAAGAAACTTCAGCAGAGGAAGCACTAAGAAATTTAATTCCAAGAATTTTAGGGACTGATGCAACATTTGATATTCATCCTTTTAACGGAAAAACAGATCTTAAAAATCGCTTGTCTATGTACCTAAGAGGCCGTAAACATTATTTATCAAATGATTGGCGTATAGTAGTTTTGGTAGATAGAGATGATGAGGACTGCAAAACATTAAAAAGTGAGTTAGAAGAAATTTCACTTAATATTGGTTTGAAAACAAAATCAGTAGAGAAAGATAATTTCCAAGTTCTAAATCGTATTGCAATTGAAGAACTAGAATCTTGGTTCTTTGGAGATGTTGAGGCTATAGTTACTGCATATCCCAAAATTTCACTTAATATTGCAAACCAAGAAAGATATCGTGATCCAGATGCGATAGCAGGAGGCACCTGGGAAGCTTTGGAAAGACTGTTGCAAGCTAAAGGCTATCACTTATCAGGTTTGCCAAAAAGAACTGTTGCAAGAAAAATATCAGAACATATGGAACCAAACCGTAATAGGTCAAAGAGTTTTCAAGTTTTTAGAGATGCGCTTGCAGAAATGCAAAATAAGCTTTGATATATTTATTAGTCTAGTGTTTAATCTTAAGGAAAGTTGGAGGCAAAAATGAGTAATCCTATTGTAAAAATACCTGATAAAAAACAACTCGACTTGCTGCCAGAAAAGTTGCCAACAATGTATGATCTACCAAGTGAAGAAATAGGAGAAGCAGCTTTGCCAGATGAATTTCATATATTTCAAGCACAACTATTAAGAGAAACTTTTCAACCGTCAAACTATAGTGCTGAAGAAGTTTTTGTTGCTATTGACCTGTATCTTTATTATGACAAAAATCATACGCTTTGGTATAAAAGACCTGATTGGTTTGCAGTAGTTGGAGTTTCTCGGCTGTATGAAAATAAAGACCTTCGTTATAGCTATGTCGTTTGGCAAGAAAAAGTTAATCCATTGGTTGTAGTTGAACTTCTTTCGCCTGGTACGGAAAAGGAAGACCTAGGAAAAGCTTTGCACGATGTAGAAGACCCGCCTAGCAAATGGCAGGTTTATGAGCAAATCTTAAAAGTACCTTTTTACTTTGCTTTTGATCGAGTGACTAATGAGCTATCAGCCTTTAAGCTTGTTAATGGTAAATATCAAGAATTTATGCCAAATAATGGTAAGTACCAAGTAAATGAAGCAGAACTAAGCCTTGGTTTATGGCAAGGTAAATATGAAGAAATAGATCGTTTATGGCTTCGTTGGTATGACAAGAATGATGGTTTAATTCCTTCTAGGTCAGAACAAATAGCAATAGCAGAGAAACAAAAAGAAGTAGCAGAAAAACAGAGAGAAATAGCAGAAAAACAAAAAGAGATGGCAGAACAACAGAAAAACCAAGCAATAGCTCGTGCAGAACAACTAGCAGCTAAGTTAAGAGAATTAGGTATTGATCCAAATAATATTTAATACTTAAGGAAAATAATAAGTTAAATAATGCAGCCATTAGAAATTGTTGAACAGGTTAAAAGCACTTATAAAAGCTATATAAAAACAGCTTTTCCAATAATTGACGATGAATTACGCGCCCAAGTACACGCCCAAATTGATCAAGCAAATCTGCTTTGGCGCGGGCCTTATCTATCGCTACAACGGCCTTATGAACGCTCAGAGAAAAACTTATCTGAATTAAAAGATTTTGGCCTACATCCAAAATTACTTTTAGCAGGTAGCTACATAGATGAAAAAGGCCATCAACATCAGCCCTTTGCAGAATGGAAGCTTTATAGCCATCAACAGGAAGCTATCAAGCGCATTTTAGATAATCAAAACACAATTATTTCTAGTGGTACGGGTTCAGGAAAAACAGAATCTTTCTTTATTCCTATTCTAAACCATTGTTTGCAAAACCCTGGATCAGGAATAAAAGCTTTGATTCTTTATCCAATGAATGCACTAGCTAATGATCAATATGAAAGGTTTGCTAAATATTTAGCTGGAACTGGTGTTACTTTTGCCCGCTATACTGGCGATACTCCAGAAGATGAAAAAGATATAAGAGATAAAGAAGCACGACCAGAAAAGCTTTGTAAAGAAGCTATTTGGTATCGTAAAGAAATTCGTAATAAGCAAAAATTACCTAATATTTTACTCACAAATTATTCAATGTTGGAATATTTGTTGCTTCGCAAATATGACCGAGTATTGTTTGATAGCAATTTACAATTTTTAGTTTTAGATGAAGTGCATACTTACTTTGGCGCAAGAGGAATTGAAGTTGCGTGTTTAATAAGGCGATTAAAAGAACATATTGGAAAATTGGATGGAAAGCTTGTTTGCATAGGCACAAGCGCGACGGTTAAAGGCGATGACACAAAAGCTGTTGCAAGTTTTGCTTCAGAATTATTTGGAGAAACTTTTTTATCAGAAAATATTCAAACAGAAAAATATCAAACTTTACCAGAGCAAAATTTTTCTTATCTACCGCCAACACCAACCATAGAAGAAAAAGACATTCAACAGTTACGAGATCTTTCAAATTTGAATTTAGTTTATGATTTTTGTTTAGATCATATTGCTAATGAAGATTTAGTAATTTCTTCAATGGATTATGTAAAAAAAGATGGAAATGATGCTCCATCGGAATTTCTTGGGCGGATTCTTTCAGAAAACGCGCTATTTCGCGCTATTGAGGAAGTTTTAGTTGAGCCATGCTCACTAGAAGAAATAACGGCATATCTTAAAACAGGAATAAAGCCAAAAGATTTACGTAAAGGTGTGTCATCAGCCGGGCAAAAAGCTTTACGTGCAGCAGTTGACGAGCCTTATTTAAGACGTGAAGTAGAAGCTTATTTACTTTTAGGAGCAAAAGCAAAAGTAGATGGACAGCCTTTGATTAGACCAAAAGTACATATTTTTTGGAGAGGTTTACAAGGGCTTTATAGGTGTTCAAATAAAGGTTGTGGCGAACTTTACACAGAATTTGTTGATGTTTGCGAAATTTGTCATGCCCGATCTTTTCCTATAGAAGTATGTCGTAGTTGTGGACAAGATTTTTTCCGCGCCTATCCTGTAGAATCGGACTTTGATATAAATAGCCTTTTTAGTAAGAAGAAAAAGAAAAAAGCCGCTAAACAAGACCAAATGCCTAAAGTGCTTCAACTGACGGATGAAACTTTAGAAAATGTTGTTCCTGTACATTTTACCTATAAACTTTATGAGAATTTAGAAACAGCAGAAGAAGATTTTGAGGCTGAAGAAAGCGAACTCCACGCCCAAGAAGTAGCAGCAAATTATTGTGCTGATTGTGGAAAAATTTATTTGGATGGTTCTTTAATATGCGGCTGTAATAATAAAAATGGCGTTGGTGAAGATGCTCGCAAGCTACTTTCTACTAAAACTTATTTTGACAAAATTCATAAATGCCCAGCTTGTGAAGGAAGTTATGGAGGTGGTTTAGAAGTTGTAACGCTTTTACGCTCGGCTACAATGATTAGCATAAATATTTTAGTTGAAGCGATATTTCAAAATTTAAGTGCTGAACAAAGACGCTTATTGATTTTTTGTGATAACCGCCAAGACACAGCTTTTCAAGCTGCATACCTAAATAATAAACATGACCAATTTATTGGTCGGCAGTTGATTTATCAAGTCCTTTGTGAGCAGTATAAAACAACTTCTATTTCTGTTAGCTTTGATCGATTGCAAAAACTTCTTTATGAAAAACGGGATTACTATTCTATTTATTGCCCAAAACCCGTTAGAGAAACAAACGGAAGGCTTAGTTTTGAAACTCGCAAACCTCAAAACCCAGATGATGTTGCTTTAGAATATGTTGATATACAACTATCTATTCTTGGAGAAATAGCAAGGCCCGGCTCACGACGAATTAGTTTAGAGGGTTTAGGGCTACTAGCTGTAGAGTATTTTAAGGAAAATAAAACGCTTAAAGAAATTGTTGCTCAGTCAAAATCTTTGCCTAAAAAACTAGGACTTTCTGAAGATGAATTAACTGATTTGCTAGCTGCATTGCTTGATGAAATGAGGCTAAAGCGGGCATTGTCTCACCCTATGTTGCTAAAACCAATGGAGAGCCAAACAAATGTATTTGGTCGGGCTAGTTTGCCTGTTGGATTTAGACAAAGCAGAACAAACTGCCAAGGGCTACCTTATCGAACTTTTGGTTTTAGCTCTGTTTCAGGTGGTGAAACTGCCTTGCTAAATTTTGTAGGGAAAGTAGTTGGTAAAGATCAAAGTGTAAATGTGCTAACAGAACTTGTAAATTTTTTATTTGAAGAAGGATTTTTAATTAAAGAAAATATTGGTAATGACAAAGCTTCTCTAGAAGTCAACATGGTAAATTACAAACGGATAATGTTGACGATTCCAAATGAAATTTTTAAGTGCAATCAATGTCATGGAGTTACTACGCATAATGTCAGACGGGTTTGTTCAAGATGGCGGTGCAATGGAAAATTAGAAAGTTATAGTTTTGACCCAAGCCAACATTATTATATTGATACTTATACTCATAGAGAGCCGTTTAGAATGATCTCTAATGAGCATTCAGCACAACTTTCAGGCTCTCGACGTATTGAAATAGAGCGTTCTTTTAAGTCTGGTCAGTCGGATGTGCTAGTTTGTACTCCAACAATGGAAATGGGCGTTGATATAGGTGATTTACCAAGTGTTTTTATGCGTAATATCCCACCCGGGCCAGCTAACTATGCACAGCGTAGCGGACGCGCTGGACGAAAAGAAAGAATAGCTTTAATTAATGTATTTGCATTAGATAGAGCGCATGACACTTACTTTTTTGATCGTCCTTCGGACATGATTTCTGGAGAAATTGAACCTCCAGACCTGCTAGTTTATAACGAGCGTATTTTACGTAGACAAATAAACTCACTGGTTTTAGAAAAGTTGGATTTCCAGTTTCATAGAACATTGCGCGAACATGTGCCAGAAGATGATAGTGAGTTTGGCTTTGAAGGGCTAAAAGAAGAAATAAATCTAAAACGAGATAAAATTGTTGATGCAATATTAAAAGCTCTTAGCAAAGATAAAAAAGCAGAAGCAAAACGAGAAGGATTGTCTTGGCTTAATAAAGAACAATGCTACAACATTGTAGATAACTTTTATCAAAACCTAGTTAAAGCCTTTGAAAGTTGGATGGAAGAAAGAGATTATTTATTTAAGGAAATAGAAAAAATAGCTATAGAAAAAGCTAAATTAGCTAGGCGAGATCCAAAAAAGGCTGATCAATTTACCGAGCGAGAATCACACCTTTATAAACTTGTAGATCAAATAGATGGCAATTATCCTTTTTCCTATTTATCGGATCAGGAATTTCTACCCTCTTATGCTTTTCCAGCAGATTCAGCAAGGCTTATTGCTAAGGACGAAGTTAAAAAGGCTGTCCTACGCGCTATGGGAATGGCTCTTAGAGAATATGCCCCAGGTAATACAATTTATATGGATAGTAGAAAATACCAGGCTATTGGCCTTGATTTTCATCGCTCACCAATGCCTAACACAGAATTAAAATATAAAAAATGTGAAGTTTGCGATTATGTTACTTTTGAGCCAGCAATTGCTCTATGTCCACATTGTAAACAAAGCTTAATGCCACAAGCTTTTCCTATTATGTTTGCTTCATCTTTTGTAGCAGAAAGAGCAGAAACTATAGGTTCTGATGAAGAATACCGACAACGAGCTTTTTATGTAGTAAATTCCTATCTTTTAAGATTGCCTGAAGAAAGCGAAAAACCAGAAGTTTCAGGAGTTACAATTGAATACCATCGCCGAGGAGAAATTTTAGTTGTTAATAAAGGTTTAGCAGAAGAAGCAAGCAAAGGATTTTTGCTTTGTCGTAGTTGTGGATATTGGCATTCACCTACAAATAAGACAGCTTTTGAAGAACATAAACTTCTTAATAATAGAAAACAAACCTGTTTAGGAAGTTCTCAAAGATATCATCTTGGTTATAAATTTCATACAGATGTAATGTTACTAAAATTTCAAGAAACGCCTGAGAATTCTGACAAATTTTATGCTAGCCTAAAGGCAGCAATTATTGAAGCTGCAACTACTTTTGCTCATGCTGAAGTAGGGGAAATAAGCGGGTTTATGCGTAAGATAGTAACAGAAGGACAAATTGACTATGATATAGTGCTTTATGATAATGTTCCAGGTGGGGCAGGATATTTACATAAGGCTATAACAAACTTTGAAGCTATTTTAGCAAAAGCTAGAGCTATTTTAGATGGCTGTCAGTGTGATAAATCCTGTTATAAATGTTTGCGTTCTTATGAAAATCAATTTGAACATCGCTTGCTTGATAAAAGATTAATTCAAACATACTTGGATCAACTTCTCGCGCTTAATAGCAAAGAAGAAAGATTAAGGCTTACTGCTTATGGAAAGGAAAGTAAACGATTTTGTGGTGCTACACTATCGGCTTGGCTCCAACGTAAATTGAGAAGCTCAAAAGCTAAATTTTTTGCTATTTGTTCAACAATTAATAACAACAATGTTACTCAAGCTAATGCTTGGGTAGATTTTTTTGCTAGCTACACAAAAGATAATCCTAATGTTGAAGTAAAATTGGGACTAGTTCAAATCCCTAGGTTTAATGAAGTAACAGAAGAAAACTTTTTAGCCGTAAAAGCACTTATGGATTTGATAGAAAGTAAAATTCAGCTTTTTTATGTTAAAGAAACTATATCAACTGAATGGCAAATTGTTTTAGAAGCACAAGAAGGTAAAGAGCCTTTATCCATAGGCGTAATAGACACATTACCAACATTTTCTAATCTACTAGATAGTCAAGTTGTTATATACAATACTGATTTAGAAACTTGTAAGAAGGCACTAAATAAAATTCAAAAAATTTTTAACCAAAGTAAGTTGATAACATTAACAGACTTAAATGCACCTAAACGAGATTCCTTTAAGATAGAAAAGTTAAACGATGGGCAAAGAGGAATAACTTATGAAAAACTTTTTGGAAAATATTTAACAAATGCAAAGAAAATTAGGATTATTGACCCTTATATTAGGCTAGATTACCAAATTCGCAATTTAGAAGAATTGTTGTCCTTTGTAAAAATTCCAACTGAAGTTGAGTTGGTAACAATGTTTGAGAAAAACGATCAATATGGTTTATCAGAAGAAGCAAGATCTAGACAAAGGTTAAATGATCTTAAGCAAAGATTACTTTCTAAAGGCTTTAATTTTTCATACTCGTTTGATGAAAAATCTCATGATCGAATGATAGAAACAAAAGATTGGCAAATTATACTTGGGCGAGGTTTAGACTTTTTCTATCCTGTAGATTCAAGATTAGCAAATCTACCACAAAATAGAAAAACTAGAGATTGTCAAATTATTTTCTTGCCAAAAAATTAAAATAATTGCCAAAATAAACCTGAATAAAAGTTTATTCTTAATAACCAAATAAATACAAAATATAGTAAAGCAAAAATAGCTATAGAAATACTAATAGCTATTTTTATTTTTTCTTGTACTCCAAAATATAAATATAAAAATATATAGCTAGGTAAAGTAATTAAAAATCCAAATAAATAAATAGAAATAATTAATACTAAAAGATAAATGAATGTCTTTATTTCTTCTTTATATAGATGATTTAATATTTCTTTATCTGTATATTTTCTGCGTTTTACATTAAATAAATCTACTTTATCATATTTTTTATAATATTCTGATAATTTTGGAATTAAGTCTAAAATTAATTGAAAAATTAGTATTAATAAAGTAGGAATTAAAACTGCTAAAGGAACTAGACGGGCTGTAGGACTAAGACTTTTAGTAGAAAATAAAAATAGCAAGACAAAAGCTGTAATAATAAAAGTAAAAATAGCTTTTTCACTTAATTTAATCATTTGTTTTTATAGACTTTCGCTTAGCTTGTAAAAAGGGTAAAGCTAAATTAATAATTATTAATACTAATAATATTAATACTATTGGACGTGACCAAAAATTAATCCTTCCTAATTCATTAAGTTTAAGCGAGATATGGAAATTGGTTTCAAAAAGATTTCCTAGAACTAGAGCAATAATAAATGGAATACGCGGCCAAGCATGCTTTTTCATATAGTAACCAACAATTCCACAAATAAAGACTAGCAAAACATCTTCAATTCTTTGTTTATAAGTAAATGCACCAATAATAGTTAAAACTAAAATTATTGGACTAATTATTTGTGTCCGAACTAGGGTTAGACGAGCAAGAGGACTAACAACTAACACCCCTAAAATAGAGGTTATCCAATTAGAAAGAAATAGCGACCAAATTAATACAAATACTAAAGTTAAATTATTAGTTAGAAGCTCTTTTCCCGGTGCTAGGCCGTGTAAAAGTAGGGCTGCCAGTAAAATAGCCGTTCCTTCATTGCCTGGAATACCAAAAGCTAAAGTAGGAACTAGTGAACCGCCGTCTTTAGCGTCATGTGCTGCTTCTGGGGCTATAACGCCGCGAATATCTCCTTGACCAAAATGTTTGGGTTCTTTGGCTGTTTGTGCGGCTTGAGCATAAGCAACAAAGCTTGCAACAGTCCCGCCAACACCAGGAATTATACCGATGATTGTTCCAATAATTGAGCTACGAATAAACAGACCAAAATTTTCAAAAACGGCTCGAATACCTTTCCAAACGCTTCCAGTTAGCTCTTCTACACGAGTTTTACCAGAAATAGTTTCTTGACCAGAAACGCTTAAGGCTATCATTTCGCTAATAGAAAACATACCTAATAAAATAGGTATTAGACTTAATCCATCAGTTAAATAGCTACTACCAAATGAATAGCGAGCCTCTGCTGTGCGGGGATCTTGACCGATAAAGGAAATTAAAAAGCCTAGTCCGCCCATAATCAACCCTTTAAGAATTGAGCCTGTAGAAATTGCAGCAATAGTTGTTAATCCCCAAAGGGTTAGCATTAAGAATTCTGGTGAGCTAAAAATCAAAATAGCCTGGCTCATAAAAGGGGTTAATAAAATTAGGACAAAAACGCCAAAACTTGACCCCATTGCAGATGCAGCAGCAGAAGAACCTATAGCGGTTTTAGCCTCGCCTTTTTGCGCTAGTGGATAGCCATCTAAGAGTGTTGCAGCACTTGGGCCAGAACCAGGAATATTAAAAAGAATTGCTGTCACAGATCCCATAAAAGTTGAGCCGCCAACAAATGCACCAAAAATAAGCAGCACATAAAGCGGTTCCCAACTTAAGGTTAATGACACGGCTAGAGCCATTAAAGTTGCACCGCTTAAACCGGGCAACAAAGCAAATATCATTGTTAAAAGGGTTGCTACAATTGGATAAAGGATATTAGGCCAGCAAAATACTAGTTTTAGACCTTCCCAACTAGCAAGAAAAACTGGTTGAAAAGTTTTTCGTTCAATTAGGATAATTGCTAAACCAATAATTACCAGCAAAGAAAAACTAAGTAAGTTTTTCTGATGGGGTTTCAATAGTTACTTCCGAGCTTTTTCTAAAGCTTTTTTAATAATGGGAACAAATACAAGAATTTCTTTTGCGACTTTTTCTAAATTAGCCTTAGCTTCTGCTGAATTGGCAATATCAATAGAAGTTTTGGAATCTTTTTTAGCTAGGGATTGATAATCTGCACTAGCAAGTGTTTGATAAAGATTTTTAGATAAACAATCAAAAAGACTTAGGCTTAAGCCTACAGGAGCAACTACAATACGGCCAACGCTAATTAAATCTATTAGAATTTGAGCAAGTTTGTTTGTTTGGTCTAAATCTTTTCCTAAGCTTTTAGCTTGTTCTAGTGCGATACTTTCGCTACCACCTAACAAGGGAACTCCTTCAAGTGACGAATGTTCACTAATTCTTTTATTGCTAAATTGTAGAATGGGTCTTAAATCGCCAGAATTAATTAACTCAAAAATAGAATCAAAATTAAATGATACACAATCAACTTCGCCACGTATTGCAGCAAGTGACGCATTACGAGTTCCAGAAAAACCAGCTACTATATCAGAGTTTATACCTAATAATTCAGAACCAATAGTAATAGTTGTAAAAGATGTATTTCCAACTTCATTAGCACCAAAAATAATTGGGCGTTTTTTTGCTTCAGCCAATAAATCTGCAAATGTTTTTAATGGGGAATCTTTGCCTACAACCCAAACTTGCCAACTACGAGACACCCGACCCAAAATAGTAAAATCAGTTATTGGATTAGGTATATTAACCTGTTCAATTAAAGCTGACAACATCAACCCTGTTGCGCCAAGTATGCCAAGAGTCAACCCATCAGCTTTAGCTGTAGCAATTGTTTTTGCTCCAATTACTCCAGCGGCTCCAGCTACATTATCAAGAAAAATTTCTGCTGCTAAACGTTTTTCATAAAAAGGCTTAAGTATTCTGGATTCATTATCATAGCCGCCACCAACCGAATGAGGAATAATCCAACGAATTTGTTTTCCAGCTAGGTTGCCACAACCCTCTTCTTTTACAAACTCTTTATTTTGACATCCATTCATTAAGCTAAAACCTAGCGTTGCTAAAGCTGTTTTAAGCAGTTCTCTACGGGAAAAAATTGGATTTAATTTATTATTTACCAATTTTTTTTAGCCCTCCAACCATCCAAGTAGCAAATTGTAACCACCAAAGCATTGAAACTAATGGGTCACTAAAAAAATATTTTGTATAAGGGTCAATTAGCTTTTGTTTACTGCTTTTATAGGTTTGTAAGAAAAATTGTACTTGTTTAATAATAGGGTTTGGCGCGCTTAGGTTATCTAGGGGTTCTTGTCCTTGAATGCCTGTGCGGAATTTATAAAGCAGTCGGTCTAATATTTCTAGTCCAAGAAGTTGTATATCATCAACAGGACAAACAAATAACACTCCTAGAGGATAATTTTCTATAGCTTCAACTTCTTGACCTTGAGCGATTTTTAGACACATCAAAGGCTCATTTATGCCTAATTCCAGCCGGTTCCAAAGCTGACGAGGATAGCGGGCATTCATTTCCATTAATTTCTGTACTCCATCGCGGGGGTCAATCATGGTTTCAATTCCCATTGCTCCATACCAGCCTACTTGTTTAACTATTTTTCTCATATCTATTGCATATTGTTCTAATGGAAATGTTTCTGACACTGTGCAATAACGAGAAGTTAAGCGTAGTTTACGCACTTTTTTCTTATGAAAAGAAAATTTAATTTCTCCTTGACGGTCTACTACAAATTGAACAGAAGTTACTATGCCACCTGGAATATACTCTTGAATTAGCGGATTGCTATGATCTTTAACTACTTTAGGCAATTTTTCTAGTAGCTCCTCATAAGTTTTTACTATTAGCGTCCCGCGACTGCCCGAAGTAAAACGAGGTTTAACTACAAGGGGAAAGCCTTCTTTTTCTGCTATGGCTTTTAAGTCTAGCGTTTCATCATAAAGATAAGTTCTTGGACAAGGAAATCCTACGGCTTGGGCGGCTTGGACGGTACGATATTTATCTAGCGCGTTTATGGCTGTCTCAAATTCTGGAACTGGGATAGTAACACCTAGTTTTTGAAAACGAGCTAGATTTTTAGAAAGTACATAAACATAGGGATCCCAAGTAGGATAAATTACTGTTATCTGTTCTTTTTCACAAATTTGTAGCAAGGTTTGAACAAAGGATTCTTCCAGTGGGGTATTTTCTCGGCTAATTTTACCTGCTGCCCAATCTTCTACAGGTGCAGGAGTATAATATCTTTTATCAACTAGCAAAGAATTTGCTCCATGTGAAAGTCTAGCCTTAAGGCGGCTCTCGCCTTCCATAGTAGCTACAATTTTATTAGCAAAAGGTCTTAAGGCGCGGATAATATCATAAGATTGTGGTGCGTGAGTGTTAGTAACAAGTAGATTCATAGGTTTAGCTTTGTCCAAGTGTTAGATTTTTACTGTTGGCAATATCTTGGATTAAGGTTAAATACTGCTTTATATGGGCTTGAGGTGTCCAGTTTTCTTGATAAGCTTGATAGCCAAGATTCCCAAGTTTATTTCGCTTGTCAAGGTCTGTCAATAATTGCTCCATTGCAGCTAATAATTCTGTTTCGTTGTTATAAGTGAATCCTGCGCCACTTTTTTCAATTAGTTCTGGCATTCCTCCTAGATTGTGAGCAATTACTGGGGTTTTTTCTCGAAAAGCTTCTATTATAACTAGCGCGAAAATTTCATAGCAAATTGAAGGCACAATTAATGCAATTGCTTGTTGGAAAAGCTGTTGTAACTCATCGCTAGACTTAAACCCTAGAAATTCTATATTAGGGCTATTTGCTCCTAAAGCTTTTAGCTCATTCTCAAAATTACCTTTGCCAACAACTAATAATCTAGCCTTTTTGTATTTCTGGAAAATGGGGATAATAGTTTGTAAACCCTTTATTTTCTCTAATCTACCAACATAAAGAAAATATGGTAGCTCTTTTGTTTCTTGGGACTCATTAGCTAAGCTTACTGAAGGAGAAACAAAATTAGGTAAATGGACGATAGGAATTTTAAGACCCATTTTATAATGAATGTCTGCTGTAAATTGACTAGGACTAATAAAACGGTCTACATTTTTTAACATTTCTTCTAACAAACCAAAATAACGCCACCATTGCGGCGGGCGTAAATGTACTAGCGAACAAGCAAAACAACTAGGCTTTATACAAAGCTCTTTATCAAACTTAAATAATGCATGGGTTTGGCACACTAGCCAATATTCATGCATTGTATAAAGCTTAATGGCTTGCCCATAAGCTAAAATTTTAGGGCCACCTACTAAAGAAATATTATGATAATGAATTACATCAAACTGTTGGTTAAGGATTGCTTGAAGCTTTTTTGACTTAAAAAGCGGCCAGCCTGTTTGTTGTGTTGCAAGTGGTGAAAGTGACCCAACAGAGCTTTCTAAGCGATGAATTTTTACATTAGGATGCTGCTGGTAATTACCTGAAGAGGTCTTTTTAGAGAGTAATTGATAGGAATCCAAGCAATGAATAATTTCTACTTTGTGATCACGTTTTGCTAACTCATTTGCTAATGAATAAATAAAAGCACCATCTCCACCAAAATGATAAGGTGGATAAAAGGTTGTCACCATGCAAAAACGTAAAGGTTTCATAGAAAATGGGGCAAAAATGTTTGGCGTATTTTTCGAGGAATGTTTCTTAATTGCAAATAAACAGACAACAACCCTTTTGTTATCATTAAATTAAATAATTTCTCTTGTTGTAAATAGTATGTTTCTACACGTTCTAATAAGTGAAGATTACTAGTAGATTTAATTAGTCCAAGTTTTGTACTACAAGCATAACTGTAATGCTCTTGTACAAGTTCTAAACTAGTTTTGTTATAGATTCCATAAGGATAAGCAAAACTATTAGCTTTAGTTCCTAAAATGTCTTCAATCATTATTTTTGACTGATAAATTTCGGCTATTTGTTCGGCTACTGACAATTTAGTCAAATTAGCATGTGTAAGTGTATGTGAACCAATACTAATATTTGCTGCTTGCATTAATTTAATTTCCTGCCAACTTAACATTGTGCGTCCTTGCATTGATGGCAAACGCTCAAATGCTGTTAACGGCTTAGTTTTACCCACAGTAATAAAAATCGTGGCTGTAAAATTATATTTTTGTAGCACAGGAAAAGCTTCCTCATAAACGCTTTTATAGCCATCGTCAAATGTAATAGCAAAACTATTTTTAGGAAATACTTTGTTTTCTTTTAAATAGTTAGGAAGGGCAGATAAATCTAGCGTCTGATAACCGGCTAGGTGTAACATAGACATAGATTTTTCAAAACTTTTAGGTGAAAAAGCTATATTGGAAGATGAATTTTCTAAGGCGTGAAAAAGCAGTATTGGTAAAGAATTATTTAAGGCAAGATTTGCGGGATTTATAGATAACATTTTAAGAATAGTTTATCAGGCTTTATTGTGCTTAGTTTAGTTATTTAAGACAAAATTTCTTCTACTTTTTTAGTAAGTAAAGTTAAATTAAATGGTTTGGAAATAAAATAAGTTCCAGGGTTAAATATTCCACGATCTGCAATTACTCTATCGGTATAGTTGGATGAATAAAGAACTTTTAATTTAGGATATAAAGCATTTAACCAGTCTACAAAATTATCTGCATTCATATAAGACATTGCTATGTCTGTTATCAATAAGTCTATAGGAGGGTGTTTTTCACAAATATGCAAGGCTTCGTTAGCATTAGCAGCAACTATAACTTTATAACCAACTTCGGTAAGAATCAAATTGACAAGTGTACGAACAGCCTCATCATCTTCAATCAATAAAATAGTTTTTTCACCACTAACAACAAAATCTTCTTTTTGAATTTGTTCGGTAACTTCACTGCTTCCAAGTTCTCTAGGAATAAAAATTAAAAATTTAGTACCTTTATTAAGCTCACTAACCACTTTAATACAACCATTACTTTGTTTAACAATACCATAAACAGTAGATAGACCTAAGCCAGTACCCTTACCAGCTTCTTTTGTAGTAAAAAATGGGTCAAAAATACGTGCTTTTGTGGCTTCATCCATACCAGAACCAGTATCACTAACAGAAAGCAAGACATATTCACCTGGTTTAATACTTAAATTATATTCCTCTATAGCTTTTTCTAGTATGACATTAGCTGTTTCAATTAAGATATTTCCCCCTAGTAGCATTGCATCTTTAGAATTTACAGCTAGATTCATTATTACTTGATCCATATGACTTGGGCCTACTTTAACATTCCATAGGTTTTGTGCAAGTTTAATTTTTAATTCAATATTTTCACCAATTACCCTTTGCAGCATTTTCCCCATATCGTTAACAAGATCATTTAAGTTAATAATTTTTGGTTGGATAACTTCTTTGCGACTAAAGGCTAGAAGTTGACGAGTAAGCATAGTTGCACGTTCTACAGATTTAAGAATTTCTTGTAGATTTGTTGATAAGGAGTTATTTTCTGGAATATGAAGACTAACAAACTCAGCATTTACATTAATTACTGTAAGAAGATTATTAAAATCATGAGCAATTCCACCTGCAAGCCGACCAATAGCCTCCATTTTTTGTGCTTGTAGAAATTGTTCTTGGCTTTGGCGTAAAGCTTCTTCTGCTTGTTTAAGCTCTGTAATGTCTTCTACTGTGCCTTCACAAAGTAATTCACCATTTTGATCTTGCACGGTTTTAGCATTTATAGAGGCCCAAAGCAAATGTTTGTCTTTGCTATAAAATTGAGCTTCAAACCTAGAAACAAAGCCTTGTTTCTCAATTAGTTCTATAAACTCATCATATTTTTTTGGATCAACATAAAGTTGTGAGCGAAGATTAGTTACAGTGTTTATCATTTCTTGAGGAGAGCTAAAACCAAAAATACGTGCAAGTGCTGGGTTGGCTATTAATATTTGTTCTTGAGGTGTAGTTTGAAAAATTCCTTCTGTAGCATTCTCAAAAATGCTTCGGTAACGTGCTTCTGCCTTTTTTAACTCATTAGCAATAAGCTGTCTCTCTTTGCGAAGTTGACCTTGTTCTAAAGCTTGTGAAACAGCTTGCCCCAATCGAGCTAAACGGTCTTTTAAGAGATAATCTGTTGCACCAAGTTTCATAGCTAAAATTGCAGTATCATCACCAATTGCACCAGAAACAATAATAAAAGGTATCTCTAGGTTGCTTTCTTTTAGTAATTCTAATGCACGTAGTCCACTAAATTGAGGTAATTGATAGTCAGATAAAATAATGTCTAAATCATCGCTCAAATGAGCAAGAAATCCTTCTTCAAAATCAACCCTTTCCCAGTTAGGAATAAAACCAGCATTTTTTAATGCTCTTATTAAGAGTTCAGCATCAAGAGGATCATCTTCAACAATTAAAACCCGTATTGGTTGTGACATGTTTATCCCTCTAGTCTTGGTGCTTGGTTGAGGAGCAACCAATACATTCCCAAATTTCTTACAGATTCTATAAACTGATCAAAACTTACTGGTTTTACTATGTAGCTATTAACACCTAATTGATAACTTTCTATAACGTCCTTTTGTTCCCTAGAAGATGTTAAAACTACTACAGGAATATCCTTTGTTCTTTCGTCGTTCTTAATACGTTCTAGGACTTCTAAACCATCTATTTTAGGTAACTTTAGATCAAGTAATATTACTTTAGGTTTATCTTCGATTTTACGGTTAGAATAAGGGCCTTCACAAAAGATAAACTCTATGGCTTCTTCCCCATCCCTAGCAATCTGAATATGATTAGCAAGATTAGCCTTACGTAATGCTCTAATGGTTAATTCAAGGTCTTGGGGGTTATCTTCAACTAGTAGTATTTCTACGTCATTAATTTCTGTCATTTTTCTCTATCCCTTCAAGAGTAAAATAAAAAGTAGCACCTTTCCCTTTAGCCGCTTCAGTCCATATACGCCCACCATGACGGGTAATAATTCGTTGTACAATAGCTAAACCAACACCAGTGCCTTCAAATTCTTCTGCTCGGTGTAGACGCTGAAAAACTCCAAAAAGCTTATGAGCATATTTCATATCAAAACCTGCTCCATTATCTTCTATAAAATATACTTTTTCCTCTTCAATTTCTTTATATCCAACTTTAATAACTGCCTGTTCTCGCGCTCTAGTATATTTTAGGGCATTAGATAAAAGATTACTCCATACCTGTTTTAGAAGTGATGGATCTCCTTGGCAATGTGGTAATTCTGCTAGCTCAAAGGTAATATTTCTTGTTTTATGCTCTTCTTTTAATTCTTTATATAGATCACTTACTAATTTAGTAGGATCAAATAAACGTTTATTAATAGGTTGTCTACTTAGACGAGAAAAGCTAAGTAAATCATCAATTAATGCTCCCATACGTTGCGCACCTTCTCGGATCATACGCAAGTAACGTTGCCCATCTTCAGGCAACATCTGTGCATAATCTTCTAAGACTGCTTGAGAAAAACCATCAACTGTACGTAAGGGAGAACGTAAATCATGAGAAACAGAGTAACTAAAAGCTTCTAATTCTTTATTAGCGGCTTCAAGTTCAATAGTTCTTTGTTTAACACGACGTTCTAAATCTAAATTAAGCTGGCGAATTTCTTTTTCTGATTCTTTGCGCTGAGTTATATCTTGAACTTGTGAAACAAAGTATAAGGGTTGGCCTTTTGAATCCCAAACTAAAGAAACATTTAATTGGGCCCAAATTGTATGACCATTTTTATGTATATATCTCTTCTCCATTTGATAAGTCTCAATCTCACGATTAAGCACTTGTTGAACATAGCTAAGATCAGCTTCAAGATCATCTAGATATGTAACGGTTTGAAAATCTATAGTAAGTAATTCTTCTTTTGTATAGCCAAGAATATTACAAATTGCAGAGTTTACATTTAACCATTTACCATTTGTAGCAACTAGGGCAAGACCTATAGGCGAATGCTGCATAGCACTACGAAAACGCTCTTCACTAAAATATAGTAATTCTTCTGCACGCTTACGATCTAAATGAGTCTTAAGCATATCTGCAATAGATTGAATAAGATCACGTTCTTCTGCAAGAAATGGGCCTTCTACTTTTGTTTCTCTTTCTTCAAGATAAACAACTTCTATGCTACCTTTTTGACCGTCTTTAGTGACAAAATTGGCTACTTGTTTCCATTGAGTTTCACGCCAATCACTTGTTTGAACTTCAATTTCTCCATAGCAAATACGTGCTTGGCAAATTTCAGGATACTGCCAAGCTGGAGTAAGTAATGCTACTAGACGTGTGAAAAATTCTTTATTTGGGGGAAGTTCTGATTGAAATAGACGAAAAGCTTGATGTAGTGCTGTTAGTTCTTTAACTCTTTCAATTAATTCATTAGTTATTACACGCAGCTTAGCTTCGCTTTCTTGTACTGCTTGTTCGGCTTGTTTGCGTTTTGTAATATCGCGGCCCGTAGATTGTATTTCTAATAAATTACCATTTTCATCAAAGATGCCTCGATCTATCCATTCTTGCCAAAATTTTTCACCAGTGATTGAAACGCTTTCATGAATATCTATAGCAACAGGGTTAGAATAAGTTATAGAACGAATTTTTTCTAAAATAGCTTCACGGTACTCTTCAGCCACTAGTGGCATAAAACTAGTGCCTATTAAATCCTCTCGTTTTTGATTAAAAGTCTGGCAATAAGCATTATTTACAAAAGTACGTGTGCCGTCAGGTTGCCATCTAACAAGCATTTCTGGCTGATACTCAATAACTGTTCGTAAAAATTCCTCGTTTCTTTTCATTGCATCTTCTGAAGCTTTTTTTTGGGTTTTTTCTGACCATTTTATTAGTAACCAGCTACATAAAAGCGGCCCGATTGTATCGGCAACAACAAACCCAAACATACTAATAAAAGAATTTTTTAATGAGAGTTTAACTATTAAATTTACAATAAAAATTATAGTAATAAGCTTGGGCCAGTAATTTTTAGGATGAAGTAATAATGCGGCTACAGCAATACCGCTAGCAGGCCAAATAAGTATGTTTGATGAGCTAGCAAAAAGGTAAGATAGTTTATTGACAATAAAATATGCTATAGCAATTACTCCTAAAGAAAGTAACTGCTTGGAAGAAGAAAAACTAATTGTTTTAAGATCAGCCTCTTGCCCCGTAGTTTTCACTAATAGCTCTTTAATATTTAACAGTTTTTATTTTTAGCTATTATAGTTTGTGTTAAGCAAAATAGACTAGATAAATTATCAGGTATTTATCTTAATTAGGTTACTTGCAAGAAAATGCAGATAAAAAGGAAGTTTATAACTTACTAAGGTATTTCATTCCAGTATCACACATAAGAGTAACAACGGTTGAATTTTCTCCTAATTCTTCGGCTAATTGCAGGGCAGCAATAACATTACAGCCTGTAGAAGTTCCAGCAAAAATTCCTTCTTCTCTAGCTAAACGTTTTGTCATATCTGTAGCTTGTTGTGTAGAAACTTGTTTGATTTGATGAGCTATATTTTCTTGCCAAAGTGGTACTATAAAACCTGCTCCTATTCCATCGATTTTGTGAGATCCGGTTTTACCACCTGATAAAACAGGGGATTCGGCAGGCTCTACGGCAACTATTTTGATGTCGTTATTATATTTATGCAAAGCTTCTCCAGTACCTCTAAGAGATGCTGCTGTACCAACACTTTGGACAAAACCATCAATTTTTCCTTCTGTTTGAGTCCAAATTTCTTCTGCCATTTTATGATAAGCAACTAGCTGATCTTTATTTTTTAGTTGATCAGTCCAAAAGCTTCCAGGTTTTTGTGCAATTATACGAGCAGCTTCTACCATATCTTTAGTTAACTTCTCTGTCATATGCCCATTTTCACTAGGTATAATTTCAAGTTCTGCACCTAGGATTTTCATATGAGCTAATTTTTCTTTAGCAAAAGCATCTGAAGTTACTATATGTAAGGGATAACCTTTAACTGCACAAACCAGGGCTAGTGATACTCCTGTACTTCCTCCTGTATATTCAACAACAAAACCATCTTTTTTTAAGCGTCCATCTTTTTCCGCTGCTTCTATCATTGCTAAAGCCATACGATCTTTCATACTTCCAGTAGGATTTTCTGCTTCTAATTTAATAAGAATCTGCGAACCATTTTTAGGACGAATTTTACGCAAAGGTAGTAAAGAAGTATTGCCAATACAATCTAGAATATTAGGTTGTAATTTTTTTAGCATTAAGGTTTCTCCTTACTAGATTTCTTGTTATAGGTTTTTTAGCGTTTACTCATATCTTAATGCTTCTATTGGATTTAGCTTAGAAGCTGTAACGGCTGGATAAATACCAAAAACCAGTCCTACACTTGCAGACACTCCAAAAGACATTGCAATTGAAGTTGATGTAACAAGTGTTGTCCAATCAGCATATAAAGCAACTAGACGAGATACACCAAACCCAAAAAGGATGCCTAAAATACCACCTACAAGGCTAATTGTTAGGGCTTCCATTAAAAATTGTAGAAGAATATCTTGACGACGCGCACCTATTGCCCGACGAATGCCTATTTCGCGGGTTCGCTCTAAAATATTGGCTAGCATTATGTTCATAATTCCAATTCCACCAACAAGTAAGGCTATGCCAGCAATACAACTCATTACAATATTAAAAATATTTTGGGTTTTTTGATTCTGCTCTAAAAGTTCTCGTGGCAGGACAATAGAAAAATCTTCGGCTTTGTTATGTGTGCTAACTAACACTTGGTTGATTAAAACGGCACTAGGCTTTAAGGTATCAGTAGATTTAATACTTAAGATAATTTCGTCTACTTCTGATTCCAGACGTTTAAGGTCAAATTTTTTAAGTGCTGTAGTTAGAGGGATATAAATATCATTGCTAAAATCTTGGAGTTTAACGCCTTCAAATTCATCTTTGCCTAAATTATTATCGGCCAAAACTCCAATAACAGTAAACCATAACTTATTGATTTTAATTTGTTTACCAATAGGAGAAAGTTTATTAAACAGTTTTTGACGTGTACGAGAACCAATAACACAAAACTGTTCATAATTTTTTTCATCTATTTCAGAAAAAAAACTTCCTTCTAGTAAAGAATACTTAGCTAAACGAAAGTAACTAGATGTGACTCCTAGGACGTTTGCTTCATCTGCTTTGCCAGTAAATGAAAATATTTGAAATGTTTTGACTCTTTTCTTTGCAGAATAGGTTTCTAAATCAGGCACAACAGTTTCAATTGCTTGAACGTCTCTAAGTGATAAGCCTAGCGAAGTTTCTCGCATTTTCTTTAAGTCTTCGTCCTTAAATTCTCTATCTTTGACAATTATGTTGCGTACTCCCATTGTATCAATGATTTTTAAGCTTTCTTGTTCTGCTCCTGCTCCAATTGATAGCATTGCAATCACAGCACCAACGCCAAAAATCATCCCCAACATTGTTAGAAAAGTACGGAGTTTATGAGATTGTAAATTGTCTATAGCTAATTTTATTTCTGATAGATATTTCATAACTTATTGGTAAATTTATTAGTTAGGTTAATTTTTCTTTTCTTCTTTTTTAGATTTTTTATCTGATGAAAAACTTTGTTTTGCATCTGGCGGATTAAGTGCGATTACTTGACCTGAAGTTAAACCTTCAGTAATTACAACTTGGATTAAATCACCTTGTCCAATCGTGACAGCTTTAGCTTCAAACTGACTTGCAAAATTATCTTCTTGGTTGTCAGCTTGTTTTGGTTTTTGAACATAGGCAAAGAATTTACCTTCTTTTTCTACTAAAGCACTTCTAGGAACAACTAAAACATTCTTTAATTCTTGAGCTAAAACTTGAGCTTTTAGCTTCAAACCAGATTTCATAACTTGAGTATCAACACTATCTAGTGAAATGATGGTTTGAAAATATTTTACAGGAGAATTTCGGTCAATTGGACGAGCAAGCTTATCAATATTTTTTACTTTGCCGCTAAATTCTTTATCTGGAAAGGGATCAAGTATAACACTAACTTTTTGATCTACTTTTAATGACCCAGCATCTTTTTCTAAAACATAACATTTGGCTTCCATTTTATTAGGATTAATTAAGTCAAAAAGCGGCATCCCTACATAAACATTGCTTCCTGGCATTATCGACATACGCCAATAACCACCAGATTGGCTATTTTGATCAATAACTCCATCACTTGGAGAAATTAATTTAAGTGATGAAAGAGCTTTTTCTGCTTGGTTGATTTTTGAAGTAGCACTTTGGCGTTCTAAAAGTAAAATTGCTTCATCAAGTGAAAAAACTTTTCCTTTTAGCTCTAATCGAGCATCAGCAAAGACAATTTTTTTCTGAGTATAATCTTTATTTAACTCACCCTCTAAAATTTGTCGGCGAGTGTAAATCATTTCATCGCGGGGCTGAAATTGAGAAATATTTTCTAGTTCTAACTCACTCACTTTTTTATCTTTAATTAAGTCAGATTTATCAACTTCAGCAGCAAGCTCACTCTTATTAATTTTATAGTTAGCAATTTCTAAATTTGATTTTTGTTCTAAAAATTGTAAGTTTAATTCCGTAGGGTCAAATTCTATTAGTAAATCCCCTTTTTTAACAGATCGTCCATCTCCTACTAGAGAAGCAATTCTTAGATTTTGTGCTGGGACATTTGGAACAAGAATTTTGGTTGTCTCAGCGGACTGAAGTTCTCCTTCAGCTTGGATTTTAACTAGAAAATCTTGTGGCTTAATGGATAAAGTAATAGGCGTAAACTCTGTTTGAGTAGGAACTAAAAACTTTTTAACTGGTTGAAAAGCTACTGCGCCAATAGCTACCAATAATAAAAATAAAAAGCTTAAGGAAAAGAATTTTTTTAATTTTTTCATAACTATTTGGCCTTAGAAAAATCAGCCGCAATCCTTTCACCTGACTTAAGACCTTCTAGGATAACCACTTCTGCCAAGTTAGAGTCGCCTAGTTTTACTTCGCGTTCTTGCCAACCTTGAGGAGTTTTTACTTTTACTAAACTTCCTGTAGCACTTACATAAACTGCATTAAGAGGAACTGCAATAGCACTATCAATAGAAGCAGTCTCTAATTTTGCTTTTAAGCTCATTGCCGGACGCATGGTATTGATATCAATATTTTCTAAAGCAATTTCTACATCTATAACCTTATTAGGTACATCCCAAGCTTTAGAATGTACAAGTCTACCAATAGATTTAACTTTGCCTAAGTAAGTTTGTCCTGGTAAAGCGTCAATTGTTACGCTAACAGGTTGGTCAAGTTTAACTTTGCCTAAATCAACTTCTGGGACATAAGCTTGAGCAATAATAGTTTTTAGGTCTGGAATTTCCATAATTGGTTGGCCGGGCCAGACCGTTTCCCCAATTTGAAATTTTTCTCCATTCCAGCGAGTTTTATAAACTACTACACCTTCACGATCGGCTTGTGTTTGTAGTTTGGAAATACCTGTTTGGATTTTATTAACTTTATTTTCAGCACGTGCTTTTTGACTTAGAACTACGTTATAGCTTGCTTCACTAGATTTTTTATACCAATTTAATTTTTCTGTGATGGCTGCAACTTCTTGTTCTGCTTGTTGTATGGCTAGACGATCTTTTTCAACAGTGATGGAATTAGCTATTTGTGTATTAGTTTGTTGCTTAAGTTTTAAGGTTTCGTATTTGTGTTGTAATTCGGCTAGTTTGCTACTAATTTCTTGTTCTTGAAGTGAGATTTGGACTTTAATTTTTTCTTCCTGTTTTTTAGCCTGATCAAGTTCATTTTGTGCTTGTTGCATTTGTTCAAAGATTCCTTGGGCATCAAAATTAATTAACACATCACCTTTCTTAACAATTTTTCCTTCAGCAGTCATATTAGCAATCTTAAATTGCCATTGATTTTCAAATGCAGGAGGGCCGCCAAAGTTTTGCACTGATTCAGCCTTTAACACCCCATTTGTATCGATTGAAAATTTAATATTTTTAGGAATAATTAAAAGTTCTTCTACCTTGCTTCCTGCTTGTGAAGGAGGAGAAAATTTATTAAATAAAAAGAATGTTCCACCAGTAATTGCACTTAAAACTACTAAAACAAAGAAAAACTTAGCGATTTTTTTTAGCATAGCTAACCTATTGTAAAATACATAGTTGGTTGATAACTCAAGAGTTTATTTTTGAGTTGTTTTATTGATAACTAATTTATCACCCTGTTTTAATTTGCCATCATCAGCAATGGCATAAAAACGAAAGTCAGAGGCCAAAATATTAATAGCAATCGGCTGAAGTTCTTCTCCAACTTGTTTAAGTACTTGAGCTTGTTTGTTGTGAAATTCAACAGCAAAACGAGGGACTAAGATTTGAGGAGTATTTTCTGCCAAGCTAACTTCAACTTGTGCAGACATACCAGGTTTCATTATATCTGTTAAGGTTTTTTCTAAGGAGACAACGACTTTAAAAATTTTAGTTGTATCAGAACGGCTAGTTCCTGCTTTTGCAGCAGTTTGCGAAATATCTTTTATTTTTCCATTAATTTTAATATCAGGATAACTATCTAAAAATACTTGAGCCGTTTGACCAATAGAAAGACGAGGCCCATCAACTTCATTAACTCTAGCTAAAAGCTCTAATTCTGTTAAATCTGGAAGATTAATAACAGGGAAACCACTAAAAACCACATCCCCAACCTGTACTTTTCTAGGCTCAAAAATATGGTCAGCATAAATAACAATACCATCTGATGGAGCTTTAAGGTTGAGTTCATTTAATTGGTTTTCCAACTTTTGTAGTTCTACTACCAGCTTTTCTTTTTCTAAATTTTTAGCTTGAAGTTCAGCTTGTTGCTCTAATTTCTTTTTTTCAATTTTGGCTAAATGGCTGTTATATTCAGTCTCAGTTTTTTCAAAAAGTAATTGACGTTCCTGGTAATCTCTTCTAGCTACTAAATTTATTGGTACAGCAGCATCAATTTTAGCTTGTTGAAAGGCTAGCCAGTATTGGCTTAAGCTTGCTTCTAAGTCACGTAGCCCTGATTCATGATTTGACTGTATTTCTACTAACTGATTTTCTGATGTGATAATTTGTTGTTTAATTTCAAGGATCCGATTAGAAACAGGTGCATTATCAAATTCAACTAATCTATCACCTATTTTTACTTTTGTTCCTTCAATGGGCAGGTAAGTAATTTTTGATTCACTTGCCTTACTAAACAAAGTACGCGCTCTAACAGCTTGTAAGTCACCATCTAAGAGAACTTTTTTTTCTAATGTTCCAAGTTCTACTAAAACAGTTTCTAATATGGGTTTTGGTTGGGTAAATTTTGTAATAGGTGGAAGGCTAGCCAAGAGTTTATCAGGATTAAAGGAAACACCAGACTTTAATATTATTGGTACTAATAAAGCTAATATTACTAATGGTGAGAGCCATAAAACCTTTTTCTTAACTGATAATAAAGGTAGTTGATTAGACATTATAAAATATCCTATCAGTATTTATTTTGTTCTTATAACTAGTTAAAAGCTCTTTAATTTATTTGTTATTTATTTATAGCGACAAACAATAGAATTTTAGCTCAAAAAATTTGCTCAATATAATTAATAATTTTATTTAATGATTTTGGTAGCCTTAAACGGAGTATCAAAAGATTTGTTCCAAAAAGGCTTAAAATAAATGCTGTAGGTAAGCAATTAGTTTGGTTTATTAGCAGAAGGTAAAGAAACAGAAAAAACGCTGCCTTTGTTGGGGGTGCTTTCAACAAAAATTGCCCCTGATTGGCTTTGAACTAAATGTTTGACAATGGCAAGTCCTAGGCCCGTACCGCCTTCTTTGCGAGACCTGGATTCGTCCACTCTATAGAGTCTTTCAAAAATACGGTTGATATGTTTAGCCTCTATTCCAATTCCTGTATCAATAACTTTAATTAATTGATAATCGCCTTTTGACTCAGCACTAACCGTAATAGAGCCACTAAGACGGCTAAAATTAGCTGCATTTTGTACTAGATTAAATATAATTTGCTCAAAAGCTTTGCCGTCAGCAAAAACAAATAAATCTTCTGGTATTTGGACAGAAAAGAAAATATTTTTGGCTGTAATAGAGTCTCTTAAAAGTTCTGCAACTTCTTGAACTACGGTAAGAACTCTTATAGCTTGAGGATGCAAAGCTATTTTGCCAGACTCAATTGCTGCTAAATCAGAAATATCCTGGGCTAAATTACGCATTCTAGCCGCGTGTTTAGCAATAATTTGTAGAAACTTAACATTATTTTCCTTGTCATAAAGTGCGCCAGATAACAAGGTTTCAGCATAGGTTTCAATAGAAGTTAGCGGGGTGCGTAGTTCATGAGATAAATTAGCAAAAAATTCTCGGCGCATTTGCTCCAAGGCTTCTAGTTTGGTGTTATCAAAAAATGTTCCTACAACGCCGATTACTTTTTCTTTTCCATCCGTGTCACTAGCCGTAATGGATTCAACCTTTAAGTCTAAGCTTCGCTCTCCGCTATTTGTATGCAGACGAATTTTTTTTTCAAATAAATTTTTCTCTTTTAAGCAAACTGTAAAACAATGGTAAATCTCTTTATTGCGAGTAATATCAGTTAAGCGAAGTCTATGATATTGATCTGAAGGAAAAGCAAATATTTCTTGGGCGGTTCGGTTGGTAAGGACTATCTTAGTATCTAAATCTACAATTAAAATCGCTTCTCTAACTACATCTAACAATGGTCGTAGCAGGGGATTACCAATTAATTCTCGACGAAGTGGACTAGTAGTGCTTTTGCTAACTTCGCTAGCTTCTGTTGGGTCAGTCATTAAAATCGTCCCCTTGTTTTGGGTCTTTGAAACGATAACCAAGACCAACTACGGTTTGAATATACTCATCACCGCCTAGCTTTTGTCTAAGACGAGAAACATGCACATCAATTGTTCGTGATTCGCCTAGGTATTCTAGCCCCCAAACACGTTCTAGCAATGTTTCACGGGTAAGAATACGGCCACGATTTTCCAGTAGTAGTTTTAATAATTGAAATTCTTTGCGTGTTAAAGTGACGTTACGACCACGAAAACGCACATTCATTTGCTCAAAATCTACAATAAGTTGTCCATCATCAAAGGGCAGGATTTTTACTGGATCAATACGACGTTTAAGCAAAGCACTAACACGCGCCTTTAATTCTCTCATACTAAAAGGTTTAGTTACATAGTCATCAGCCCCTAGATCAAATCCATGTACCTTGTCATCTTCATTGCTTCGTGCTGAAAGAATTAAAATCGGTATATGAGAAGTCCGACGGCGACGACGTAAGGCGCGGCATAGCTCAAAACCTGACATTCCAGGTAGATTAAGATCTAAAAGAATTAAATCATAATCGCTATCTTCACAAAGCTCTAAACCTGCTTCCCCAGTCAAAGCTAGTAGCACTTCATAAGGGCCACCACGCTCTAGACTATACTTGATATTATTAGCAATATCTTCGTCATCTTCTATAACTAAAATTCGGTTTTTGATTAACATAATTTATTTAGCTTCAGGAGTATGTTTAATTAATCGTCCTTCTACCAAGTAAATAACCATTTCAGAAATGTTGGTAGCATAATCAGCAATTCTTTCTAAGTGTTTAATTACAAAAAGTAATTCTACAGCGCGTCGAACCGTTTTTGGTTCTTGTTCCATAGTAATGACTAAATGGTCATAAATAGTGTGAAAAAGCTCGTCGGCTTGGTCATCTTTATGAATTGTATTAAATGCTAATTGGCAATCTGAACGAGTAAGAGCATCTAAACTACTTAAGAGCATATCTTGAGCAATACTAGCTAGTTGAGGAAGTTCAATATGTGTTTTAAGTTGGGGTTGGTCAATTAGCACTAGGGCATGTTTAGCAATATTTACAGCATGATCAGCAATTCTTTCAATTATCTGTGCTGCACGAGAAACCGAAATAACAAAGCGTAGATCCAGATCAACAGAAGTATTATTAATTAATAAATCGCTACAGTATTGGTCAATTTCATTTTCCATACTATCAATTTCATCGTCTTCTGCAATAACTGACTCGGCTAGATCTGCATCACGTTCTATTAAAGCACGGGTAGCGCGTGAAATGGCCGCTTCAGCCGCGCCTCCAAGTAGCAGAATGCGATCTCTTAGCAGGTTAAGATCATCTTCAAAAAAGGACATTTATTTTCTGCTCCAAAGTTTAGGAAGGTCAATAAGTGTTAAAGGATACTTTTTTTTTCTTTTTTCGGCTAGTCTTTATCCAAGAGAAATTAACAATAAAAGCTCTATTTACATAAATTTTACGTTAGCGTTACAGACTTTTTACAACTCATTTACAAGGCATTTACAGCCCTGTTCTAAGCTGTCAAAAACCTTGTAAATATATTCAAAATTGTTTTTATGTTAAAAAATTTTTGTTTCTTCTTTGCAATAGCGATCTTTCTATTCACCCTAGCTTGTGCCGGCCCACTGACTGAAGATGAAAAAGGTGGAATGATGTCAGGCGACGGGATTTTACTTCAAGGTGCTGGAGCTACATTTCCTTATCCTCTTTATTCTAAATGGATTAGCGAATATAACAAACTTAATTCAACCATAAAGATCGACTATCAATCTATAGGTTCTGGCGGCGGGATCAAACAAATTAAAGAACAGACTGTTGATTTTGGAGCTACAGATGCTCCAATGACAGATGAGCAACAAAAAGCCTTAAAAAAGCCTATCATTCACATTCCAACTACATTAGGTGCTGTGGTGGTTAGTTATAATTTACCTAGTGTTAATGGGGAGCTAAAACTTACTCCAGAAGCTTTAACAGCAATATTTTTAGGTGAGATAAAAAAATGGAATGATCCAAAAATAGTTGAAGCTAACCCAGATATTAATTTACCAAATAAAGATATTGTTGTTGTTTATCGTTCAGATGGAAGCGGTACAACAGCCGTTTTTGTTGAATACTTAAGCAAAATAAGCCCAAACTGGGCAGAAAAAGTTGGCAAAGGAACTTCTGTTAAATGGCCTGTTGGTCTTGGTGGCAAGGGTAGTGAAGGTGTAACAGGGCAAATCAAACAAGTAGAAGGAACAATTGGTTATGTAGAAATGGTTTATGCTCTACAAAATAAACTTCCATTTGCTTCTATTAAAAATAAAGCTGGGAAATTTATTGTTCCTAACATGGATTCTGTAACGGCTGCGGCTGCGGGTGCAATGTCGCAAATGCCTGACGATATGAGACTTTCAATTACTAATGCAGATGGTGAAGAGTCTTACCCAATAGCGAGCTATACCTATCTTTTAATTTATCAAGACACGCAAAGCAAAGTAAAAGCTCAGGCTTTAGCTGATTTTCTAAAATGGTCAATAAATGATGGGCAAAAAATAGCTAAACAGCTTAATTACGCTCCTCTTCCAATAGAGGTAACGGATAGAATAAAAGAAAAACTAAAAACGCTAAAATCTAAAGGCCAACCCTTAAACATTTCTTAAAACAGCTAAAATATCCTGAATTTATGGACAAAACACCATCTTTAGCAAAAACAGAAGCAATAAACTTAGAGTCAAATTTTCAAGGCAAAAAACGCTGGCTTATGACTAGTGCTGCCGACAATGGCTTTCGTCAGTTAACAAAAATTTTAGCAATACTGTTGTTAGGATTAGTAGTAACTTTACTAGTTTCAATGATTTATAGTAGTCGTCTAAGTATTAGTCAATTTAGTTTTGGGTTTATTTTTTCTTCTACCTGGGATCCAGTCAAAGAAGTTTTTGGAGCTTTGCCTTTTATTTATGGCACGCTTGTTAGCTCACTAATTGCGCTGGCTTTTGCTGTTCCAATAAGTTTAGGTGTTGCAGTTTTTTTAACTGAACAATGCCCAATTAAATTACGACCTATAATACTTACTTTAGTAGAACTCTTAGCAGCAATTCCTAGCGTAGCTTATGGACTTTGGGGAATTTTTGTCTTAGTTCCTTTTATGCGTGAAGTAGTTAATCCAGTGTTAGAAAAAACGCTAGGCTTTTTACCCTTATTTCAAGGGCCAGCTTATGGAATAGGTTTACTAACGTCAGGGCTAATTTTAGCAGCGATGGTTATTCCAATAACTACAGCAATTTCTGTAAGTTCACTAACAGCAGTTGACCCAACACAAAGAGAAGCAGCATTAGCACTAGGTGCAACCCGTTGGGAAGCTACACAAATTATGCTTATAAATGCTCGCTCTGGAATTTTAGGAGGGGTTATTTTAGGCTTAGGTCGTGCGCTAGGTGAAACAATGGCTGTAACAATGGTAATTGGTAATCGTCCAGAAATAGCAGCCTCTTTGCTTGCTCCTGCTTATACAATGGCTAGTGTAATTGCTAATGAATTTGCTGAAGCTACCTATGATCTTTATTTACACGCATTAATAGAAATAGGAGTTTTACTTTTTATACTTACTTTTATTGTCCAAGGACTAGCACAACTACTTATTCGCCAAATTACTAAAGGAACAAAGCCAAATGCGTAAATTTATAGATAAATTAGTTTTTGGGCTTTGCTCTCTTAGTACATTTTTAGTTTTAGGAATTTTATTTTTAATTCTTATTTATATTCTCCTAAATGGTATTACTTCAGTTAGCTTAGACTTTTTTACCCAACTTCCAAAACCTGTTGGTGAAGAGGGTGGAGGAATGGCAAATGCAATTTTAGGTTCTGCAATAATGGTAGCAATTGCCACAATAATTTCTGTTCCAGTAAGTTTAGCTGCTGCAATTTATTTAGCTGAATTTGGTAGAGGCAAACTAGCTGTAATTACTCGCTTTATGGTTGATGTGCTAGCTGGTGTACCTTCAATTGTTATTGGTATTTTTATTTACACAATAGTAGTTTTGCCAATGCAGCGATTTTCTGCTATTGCTGGAGCATTAGCTTTAGCAATGATTATGGTTCCAACCATTGTTAGAGCAACAGAAGAAGCAATTCGACTAGTTCCACAAACAGTAAAAGAAGCAGGACTCTCACTTGGCGCACCTTATTGGCGAGTAATAATTGAAATTGTGCTAGTTTCTGCTCATAAAGCAATTATTAGCGGGGTTTTACTAGCTATTGCACGGGTTGCAGGTGAAACGGCACCGCTACTTTTTACTGCTTTAGGAAATAGATTTTTTGTTAAGGTGCTAGATAGACCTATAGCGTCTTTACCAGTACAAATATATACCTATGCAGTATCGCCCTATGATGATTGGCATCGTCAAGCCTGGGCTGCTACGTTTTTATTAGTTATGTTTGTTTTATTGATAAATTTATCTGTGCGTTATGTTACTCGAACTAAAAGCTAGCCTTAAAAGGCTAGCCTATTATCAAAAGCCCCTCTGGGGCTTAAGAGTAATTAACAATAAATTTTGACAATGCAATGCCTAAGCCCCGTAGGGGCTAGTGATAATAGCCGTGTCTTTCAATGCACGGCTTTCAGGGCTTTCAAGGCGCGGAAAATAAAGAAAATGGAAAAAAATATCTCAAAAGAAGCTAATGAAGTTAACAATCTAGTAGCTACAAAAATTGAAATTGAGGCAAAAGACTTTAATTTCTTTTATGGAGCAAAACAGGCACTATATAACATAAATATAAAGATTGCAGAAAAATCTATTACTGCATTTATTGGCCCTTCTGGATGTGGAAAATCTACGCTGCTCCGCTCAATAAATCGAATGAATGATATTGTTGTAAACTCTCGTGTTGAAGGTAAAATGTTGCTTAATGAACAAGACATTTATGCAAAAAGCGTTGATGTTGTAGCACTGCGTCGGCGTGTAGGAATGGTATTTCAAAAGTCTACCCCATTTCCTAAATCAATTTTTGAAAATGTAGCTTATGGAGTAAAAATTAATGGATTGGCAAAGTCTCGTAAACATTTGCAAGAGATTGTAGAACAAGCACTTGAACAAGGTGCGCTTTGGGAGGAAGTAAAAGACCGTCTAAATGATTCTGCAATGGCTTTATCTGGTGGACAACAACAACGTCTTTGTATTGCTCGCACTTTGGCAGTAATGCCAGAAGTTATTTTAATGGATGAACCTTGTTCGGCACTTGACCCAATTGCTACAGAAAAAATTGAGCAGTTGATTGCAGAGCTAAGAGAAAAGTATACTGTAATTATTGTCACTCATAATATGCAGCAGGCTACAAGAGTATCTGATTACACAGGATTTTTTTTACTAGGAAAATTAATTGAATTTGATGAGACAGAAAAAATCTTTACTCGTCCAAGAGAAAAGAAAACCGAAGATTACATCACAGGGCGATTTGGTTAAAAATTTATTGTTTAGGAAAACTAATGAGAATCATTGATGGCGATTTAACAAAATTAAAAGAAAAACTTACCCTTATGGGAACATTTACAGAAGCAGCTATTGATTTAACTATAAAAGCTTTGCTAGAAAGCAATTCAGAAATTTCTAAGCAAGTAATAGTTGATGATGACAAAATTGATAAGCTAGAAAATGAAATTGTTAAATTAGCTATTGATGTTATGGTACTTCGCCAACCTGCGGCAGGAGATTTACGCTTTACCGTTACTTGTTTACAAAGTGCAGCAATAATTGAGCGTGTTGCTGACCATGCAGTAAATATTGCTAAACATGTGCAAACACTAAACTTAGAACCTCCATTAAAACCCTATGTTGATTTACCTAGAATGGCAAAAGTAACTAATGAAATGTTTCATGATAGTTTGCAAGCTTTGATTATTGGGGAGGCAGAACTAGCCCGCCAAACCATTAGAAAAGACGACCAAGTAGATGAGCTTTTTCATTTAATTTATGATGAGCTAATTTCACTAATGAAAAGTAGCCCTGATACAATAACACGTGGAGCAGAATTATTATTTGTAATTAAACATTTAGAAAGAATGGCTGATTATGCCACTAATATTTGTGAAATGGTTATTTATATGATAGAAGGCCGGATGATTAAGCACACCGAAGAGGCTTTTTAATCGCAAAGAAAAATCAAGCAAAATTAATTTTCTTATTTTGGTAGAATTGCGCTTTTTTTTTTGTATTGAAAATACTATCCTTACGGCGCGACTCTGTTAACAACAAAAATATTCCCTATTAAAATCAGTCAAAATCTTTACTTATAGGCTCTGTCAGGTTACTATATGGCACGCCTTTTTAGATTTTAAATATGGACTAGGTTGCTAAGAGTCCAGCGATTGGCGAGAAAGTACCATTAGTCTTGTCAAAAAAAGGAGGTTGTCAGTGCCAATCATAGATTACGAAGCACGTATAATGACATGTAATTTTATTTACTATGGCCCTAGTCAAGGTGGTAAAACAACAAATTTAAGTTATTTACATCAACATGCAGTAAATAAATCCAGGGGCAATTTAATAAATTTAGCTACACAAACCGATAGAACCATGTTTTTTGATTATTTGGCTTTAGAATTTGATTTAATAGAAGAATATAAAACTAAATTTAATCTTTATACCGTCCCAGGACAGCTTTTCTATGAAATTACCCGTAAAACTATATTGAAGGGCTTAAATGTAGTGGATGGAATAGTTTTTGTTGCTGACAGTCAAATTGATAGACGTGATGCAAATATAGAATCTTTTTGGAACCTACAACATAATTTACAATCTTATGGATTAAATCTTTATCAAATTCCTTATGTTTTACAAGTTAATAAAAGGGACTTGCCAAATATTTGTACATTAGATGAAATGAAAAAAGAGCTAGTTATTAAAGATGAGCCTGTTATTGAAGCTGTAGCAGATAAAGGGGTTGGAGTTTTAGAAACTCTAAGAGCCGTTTCTAAAAAATCATTAGAAACACTTAGGCAAAATATGAATGCTAAGCAACAAGATTTAATTGCTAATATGTAATATTACTTGACTAATTTTTTTGATATTAATTATAAGGTAGCTAGTGTGGCTACCTTAATTTATTTTTGTTACCATTTGTTAAATAAATTAATTTATATAATAAAAATATCTCTAGGAGTATAAACTAAGGTTATGAGTAATTTTTTTCGGGAAATGGATCAAAAAGAATTGGTAGAATTGGCTAAAAGCTTGCAGCAATTGGGAGTTCGCCGAGATCCTTGGCAAGATTTTGATGAATATGCAAAGGAAACAAATGTTACTTATATGCAGGCAACACGACCAGAAATTTTCCGCTATCATGGTGAATATATTGAAGCAGATATTTGCTATTTTATCCCTACGCTAGAGGATGCACTAGCCTTTTTGCTTCAAAGAAGTTTTGTCCCTACTTTGGAATATTTTGCTAAAGGCAAATGGAGAATTACCTGGATGACAGGAGAGTTTACCGAAGGTTTAACACCTAGATTAGCTGTACTAAGGGCAATGGAGCATTTACTTAAGGCAGAAAAAGAGACTACAGAATAGAATTTTTGGAAAAATTTTTTTTATTATGGACAACGTTTTTTTAAACTATTTTCATCTGAGATCCTGTTTAATGGCTTGATAACTAAATACAAGCATTGTCTATTAGTAACCCCGATTTATAACCGTTTTGTCAGACCTCTTGTCTGAATGCTCAATTGGTTAGAAAAATTTTAGTAAAAACCATTTTGGCGAAAGCAATGGTTTTGGTAAAATTGCTAACCATCTACTATTGGCATATTTAATCAAATTGTTTCCAAATAAACATAACATTTTCTTGAAGGAGAAGACAAAATGGTTCTCAAACAAAAAGGTTTTTCCAAAATTTGGGTTTCTTTAACATTAGTATTAGTTTTACTAATGGCTGCTTGTGGTGGCGCACCAAAAGAAGAATCTCGTTGGGATAAAGCGCAAAATGAAAGTACAGGTAAGAAAACAGATAAAAAAGAAGAACCCAAAAATACAGATGAAAAGCCTGACCAATCAATCCCCGATAAAACAGATCCAGCTAATCTTAAACCATTAGCAGGTAGTGCTTTTAATAAATTCTTTCCTGCTGCTGGTGATGGTTTTGAGCGTGTAGCAGCACAAGAAAAAGAAGGTCTTGCCATTTATAAACTTAAGAAAGATGGCAAAGATGCAGCAGAACTAACTATTTCTGACACTGCTAATAATCCTAGTGCAGCAGAAAAATTTAAGAAATCTACTTCAAAAATTGGTGGATTTCCTGCTCTTGACCAAGGTAGCACTGGCACCACACTCTTAGTAGCAGACCGTTTTCAAGTAAAAGCTATTTCTAAAAATCCTGGCTTTACTAAAGCAGACCGCGAAGCATGGTTAAAGAAGTTTGACCTTAATGGTTTGTCAGCACTTAAGTAATAATCCGAAATTATCCCTTAGTTAAGGAGTTTAGATGAGTAAACCTATTTATGAAATCATAGATGAACTGCCAAAAGGCGGAATGACTGTAAGGTCACTACAAGCACTAGATTTTGTTATTCCTGGTCAATGGAAAAACATTGTTGGTTTTGAAAATACCATTATTGAAGTAACAGGTGAAACGGATCAAGATATGATCCAGCAAATTGGGGAACGTGCAATACATCTTTACAATGACAAATCCCAAGGCTATCAAACAGCTTTATGGATGTACCAAAAAGTTAATAGTGCTGGTGGCGCGCTTGGTTCAGCAGCACTTGTAAATAAGTTTGGTGAAAGCGTTTCTTTTCTCTCATTCTTAAATCGAATTACCCCTAAAGCTGATAATTTACAAGCTATAGATTTATGCTTAAAGTTAGTGGCCGAAGTAGTAGCATACAGTAAGATAAATGGTATTCCTGGAGATGGAATTGCTGAATTTGGTGGTGCTATTGCAGATTATAGTAGTGCTTCATTAATGCGTATGGCAGCACTAATTTGCTTTGATGGAGTTATTCCTTTAGGCCCAGATTTTATTCTTAAAGTAGAAGAAATAGTTGGTAGATTGCAATCTGGTGAGTTAACTAGCCATCCTGGTTTTAGTTATGTTAGCAGTATGATTCCTGGTTCTGGCGCGTTAGGTCAAGTTGGATTTATTAGAGATAGTTTTAATTCTGTTAAAGGTTGGATGAGTAGTTTTGTTAGTTCACGAAGCTTAACCCAAAATATGCTAGTTAGTAATCTACAACGCTTTATTGAAGTTTCAGAAAGCAAACTAGATTATATTGGTGCTTTTTTAGATATGACTACTAATTATTATGAACATACAGGTATTCAAACCTTAGCACGAAGTTTAGTAGAACGCGCACATGCAGAAATTTAATGTAGTTTAAATTTTTTAGTTTGATAATTGGTTTATTAAGGAGAAAAACATGGATTTGAAAGATATGCTAGATAAAGAATATGAAACAAAATCACCTAAAGAACTTGTAGATGCTCCTGTTAGCGCATTACAAGGTATTTCTGAAGAAGGTGGAAAAGCTTTAGAAAAAGCTTTAAGAGTAAAAACCATTGGAGATTTAGCAAAGTGTAAGTATTTTCAATGGGCGCAAGATATTAAAAAATTAGCTGAAGGTTAATAACTTAAAATATCTAATCAAGCTTAAAAGTAAAATTAAGGGACAAGCAATTGTCCCTTAATTTTTGTAGCTACAAAAATTTTATGACCTGCAAAATAACAAAAAATTTTCTAACCCTTAGAAGACATAAGCGTCAAACACCAGAAATTATTTGTGATGTAGGGCAAAGAATACGCTTAGTTTATGGTAGAACTAATTTAAGTGATTTATCTATAGGCAATGGTCGTCTAGTTATAAAACTTTCTGCAAGTATTCCTACTGCTTTTGGAACTATTAATCTACATCCAACTACTCGTTGGTGTATAGAAATGTTAGAAAAATATTTACAAGATGGAAAGGTTTTAGATGTTGGGACAGGAGCCGGAATACTAGCTATTGCTGCTTTTAAGCTTAAGCCAGAAAATCAAGTATTTGCTTTTGATATTTATCAAGATGCTATAAAGCAAGCAAAAATAAATTTTAGGCTAAATGGATTAGAAAAACATATTGAATTAAAACAAGCTAAATTAAATGATTACCCAATAAATTCTTATTCAACAATAATTGCCAATTTACCAGCTATAGCAATTTCTGAGCTTTTATCCAATTTAATAGATAGATTAGCAATAGATGGAAATATAATTATTTCTGGTATTTTAAAGCATAATTTTATTGATATAGAAAGAAAAATAATTAGTAGAAACTTAAAAATAATAGATAAAGTGATAACAGATTTATGGTGTTTAGTAGTAGCAGAGAAATGTTTTTAGCAACTGCGATTTCTACAAGCAAAATAAATTAAGTTTGACCAAAGCTGGCTATTTTCAGTATTTTCTACACCTAATCGCCAAACATTATTGCCGCAAACTTGTTTCCAACGAGGTTGTGCTAAGGCTTCGTGTAAACCACGTTGGTCTTGCCAATGAATCTTTAGAGTACTATTTGGGTCAGTGTCAGCATTTAACTGTATTGCAGCACCACCTCGGCTAACATTAAGAATTATGGCTGGAGTAAGTATTTTTTTTCCTTTTGTATCTAAAGTACTTATTCTAACTGGGAAATTTACTGCAATACGAGCAAACAAACGAGGTTGTTTTGGTAAAGGTTTTGTCATAATACCTACTTAAATTAAGTTGTTGGGAGGATAAGATTTTTAATGGATTGTAAAAGAGAAAATATATATAGGGGATTTGACTGTGTCAATACAGAGAAGAAAAATTTTTATTTAAGCAAAGAAATATAGCAATTTTATTAGGTATCAAGAAATGGAAAAAGACTCTCTAATATAAGTGGATAAAAAAGTTATCCTAACAAACTAAGCTATGATAAACTAAGCGCAATTTCATCACATCAATAAAATTTGCGGTGTTCAAAAATGAAATATTGTCCAATTTGCAAAGCTTGTTATGAAGATACAGATGATCGATGTAGCAAGGATCGTATTTTTTTAGTTGAAGCTTTTCCTGGTCAAAGGCTAGTAGATAAATACCGAATAGATGCTTTAATTGGTCAGGGTGGTATGGGTACAGTTTATCGTGCTACTCATTTAGAACTTGACCGAGTATTAGCACTAAAAATAGTTTTACCAGACTATGTTTCAAGCAGTGAGACTTTAGAACGCTTTCGTCGTGAGGCTCGTGCTGCTGCTCGGCTTAATCATCCTAGTGTAATTACAATTTATGATTTTGGTTTACTAGAAAATGGGCGTGCTTATTTAGCAATGGAACTACTAAATGGACGTTCCTTACGTGATGAAATTGAGAAACTAGGAATTTTATCTCCTAAACGAACCCTAGATATATTAAAACCTGTTTGTGAAGCAGTGCAGGCGGCACATAATGCTGGGGTAATTCACCGGGACTTAAAGCCAGATAATATTATTATTGAATCTAGTGAAAATAACTCAGATATGGTTAAAGTAGTAGATTTTGGAATTGCTAAATTAAAGGAAAAGTCTGGTAAATCTCTAACTTTAACTGGGCCTGGTTTAGTAATGGGGACACCTCATTATATGTCTCCAGAACAATGTAAAGGTGAAGAATTAGATATTCGTTCTGATATTTATAGTTTAGGGGTTATGCTTTATGAAATGCTTTCTGGACAAGTTCCTTTTGATGCTCCAACACCTTCAGCCGTCATTATTCAACATGCTATTGACCCTCCACGCAAATTAAGCACTATTAGACGAGATATTAAACCTGAACTAGAAGAAGTAATAATGAAAGCTTTAACAAAAAGCCGTCAAACTCGCCAACAAACAGTAATGCAGCTATATGAAGAGTTAGAAAAAAGTATACTTTTGGATAAACAATCAGGAAATGTTTTTCCAAATCCTAAATCTGCTACACCAGTTCCACCTCCTCCACCTGTTCCTCGTTCAAGTTTAGCAACTCCTCGTCAAACGGGAGCTTTAGAAGAGGAAATACTAAAACTATCTCGTAAAGCTGAAACCATTGTAGATATTAAGGTTTCGGATATTCCAAAAGTAAATAAAGAAGAAAAAATTAAAAAAGAGGAAAAAGAAGAAAATAGCTTTATTTCTGAAGAAAACCCGCTTTCTTTAACTATGGAACAAGATATTGAAACTGGGGATTTATCACTTTCTCCTGAAGGTTTTGCTGAAGCATTGGCAAAACAGGCTAGTAAAATAAATGATTTAGACATGGAGGCTAGCGAACTTTTAGCCCATACTAATATTGCTAGCGAAGAAATTTCTTTACAAGAAATCGCTGTTTTACAAGGTCATGAACATGTTGTTAAAGCTATTAATTACACTCCTGATGGGAAATATTTAATTTCTGCAAGCTCTGATGGAGCAATAAAAATTTGGGACTTAAAGAAAAAACGTGTTAGAGGTGCTTTATATGGTCATGAACTAGGGGTTAATGCCTTAGCAATTGCTCCTAATGGCACTTTATTAGCTTCAGCTAGTTCTGATGGAAGCGTTAGAATTTGGGATCTAAATACAGAAAAAGAAATAACTAGATTTGATAAATATCAAGGCTCGCTTCGTTCACTTGCATTTGCTCCTAATAGTCGATTGTTAGCTGTTGCAAATGATGCAAATATTGAGCTTTGGGATATTATTGCTAGGCAAAAGTTAGCTACTTTTTCAGGCCATATTAGGCTAGTTGAAGATGTAGAATTTTCACGCGATGGTAATTTGTTAATTTCTGGTGGGGTAGATGAAACTATAAGGTTTTGGGATATAAATAAAAAAGTCTTAGTTGGTAAAATCTCAGCCCCTAGCCATTGTATCAACACCTTGTCAAACTCTGTAGATGGAATACTTGCAACTGGTGGTAAAGATTATACAATCCGTTTATGGGATGTTACTAGTCAATCAGAGTTAGCTATTTTAGAAGGTCATGAGGCTTCGATTAGGGCAATAGCTTTTTCTTCTCGTGGAGATTATTTAGTTTCTGCTGATTGGGATGGAGTTATAAAACTTTGGGATACTGCTACAGGAGTTTCAATATTTAGCACAGAAGGTCATGAAAGTGCTGTATTAACAGTGACTTTTTCACCTGATGAAAAACAAGTTGCTTCAGCCGGATATGACCAAATTATAAAACTTTGGACTGTAGAAGGAGTGATGGATTAAAAGGTAAAGTCTTTCTTTTTCTCTTTTTCATATGACCAGCCATCACTTTGCTTTTTACCTTCCCCTAACTCATATTGAGCTTTTATTTTTTCAAACTCGCTGTTTTTACCATATTTAGTATTTTTGTTGAAGCTTAAATTGCTAGTTAGCTTTTCTCCTAGAGACGTACCAATAAAAGTAACTATAAAAGATATTACACTAGCACCTAAAACTTTCCATAAACTATACTGGTAAAAGCTCATTGGGACAAAAAAGGTAGTAATATAAAGTAGTAAAACACATCCAACAGCACCTAAAGGAGGTTCTAAGAGTCGTTTTTTAGGAAATGTTGCACCAATAAAAAAACCACCAACAAAATAACCCATTAAATGTAGTAGTCCCATCAGCATAAAGCCTAAAGGGATAGACATAAAATTAGGTAAAAATCTTCCAACAACTCCGCCAATAGCTAGCTCTGTAACAATAAATATTGCCATGCTAAGAACTATCCAAAAAATAGATAGTTTATCCTCTTTAGAGTTCATAAAATTAACTCCTTACGTTTAGGCTTGAGCTTGTTGGGTGTTAATTGGATCAGTATTTTCTATATACTTATCAAACTCTCCTCGTAAAATTGCTTCACCAAAGGCTTCTGCCAAATGTGGGTCAAATTGTATGCCTCGAAAACGCATTATCTCATCATAAGCTTGTTTTTGGCTCAAAGCTTTTCTATAAGGGCGTGTAGATGTCATAGCATCAAAAGTATCTGCAATAGTTACAATTCTTCCCATTAATGGAATATCTTCACCACCCAAGCCACGTGGGTAGCCTTTACCATCGTAATATTCATGATGGCAATAAATGCAAGGGACTGTATTATGTAATTGTTTGATATGATCAACAATACGCATTCCAAATTCTGGATGTTGTTGGATTATTTGACGTTCTTCGTCTGTTAGCCGACCAGGTTTATTTAATATATGGTCACGAATACGGATTTTACCAACGTCATGAAGTAATGCACCAACCTCAATAGTTTTAATTTGATCTTCAGCTAACCCAATTTCACGAGCCAGGAAAACAGAGTAAATAGAAACACGAGAAGAATGTCCTGATGTATAAGTATCACGAGCATCAATACATTCAACTAACATTTTAATAGAATCCATAAAAAGCGATTCTAGTTTTGCATAAAGACGTGAACTTTCCAGTTTTCCAGCAGTTTGACGGGCAAGCATTTCTGCAATCTTTTTGTCAGAAGCCTTAAAAGGAGAGCTTAAAAGCCGAAATAAGCTTAAAACACCTATAGGAGTTTCTTTTAAGCAAACAGGAACATGTAGTTGAGTTAATGCAGTTGATTCACCAATATTAAAAGGGTCGTTTACTATTTGAGTGACAGGTTTTGTTAAACAAAGTGTAGCTGTATCTTCTTGACCTAAATAACTAATAGCTGATTGAGGGATAATGCTATCTTTTTGAGCAAATAGACGTTGCTGGTAGTTACCATTTTCTTCAACTAAAACTAATCGCCCAGCTTTACATTTTACACGTGAAGTAGCTTGTTTAAGCATTTCATTAGCCACTTCATCAAAACTAGGTAGTCCTTCTAGCCTTTCGCTAATATCATAGAGCAAGGTTAATTCTTCGTATTTTTCCATTAACTCTAAAACAGCAGAACGCTGGGCCCCTGCCCATTGTAAACAGCTTTGAACTGTTTTTGCTAATGAATCTAAAAGCTCGTTTTGTAATTGATCAGAAAGTGCAGATTCAGGCGAGCGAGCCATAGTAACTAACATGCTTATATTATTAGCATTATCGTAGATTTTATAAGCTGAAATATAAAAGCCATCAATCATCCGATCAAAGCAAACAGGTTTGCTATGTTGGGCATGCTCCCAAAGCGCGGTGGCACAAGCTTCAGTTTGAAGTACTGACTCAGGGCCTGCTTGAATTAATTTAGTTTTCTTAACATCATAAATGATAAGACTAATTAAGTGTGTTTTAGCCAAGGTTTTAGTTAAAGGCTCAATAGAGTTCAAAACAGAGCGAAGCAATGACATTTATTAATCTCCGAAAATAATCTAATAGGGGCTACTACTGACAAAGTTTTGCTAGCTTTGATTTTGTTTTTTGATTAAAGATGGGATAATCAACCCCAAAAGCTTAATAGTTATCCAAAAAAAATACAGGTCATTCTAACATATTGCTGCATTTGTATCGATTAATATTTTTTCTTACTACATTTTATGAGCGTATCGAACATAGTTTTAAGAAATATGACTAGTGGAATTATCTTAGCTTTAACAAACTAGTGGAGGATTATGTATGAAAACAGTACATTTTTTACTAATAATATTGGTATTCTTCTTTATATCTAATGTTAATAGTTTGCTCATAAAAGCAAATATTGTTGCTAAAACTAGTTATCAAGAATGCTTAACAGAATTTCAAACTCCCCAAATAATAGGTAATTTAGCAGATTTAGATGTAAATGAAAGCAGTGGTGTTATAGCATCTCGGCTTAATCCAAAACAATATTGGACTCATAATGATTCAGGTGATGGCCCATTTATTTATGCTTTTGATAGAAAAGGTAAAAAACAAGGGGTTTGGCGAGTAAATAAGGCTAAAGCTTTTGATTGGGAAGATATGGCGATTGGGCCAGGGCCAAAAAAAAATAAATCTTATCTCTATTTAGCAGATATTGGAGATAATTTTAGGGCAAGAGAAGAAATTATAATTTATCAATTTTTAGAACCAAAAATTTCTGCCAATGATGCAAACACTCCAAAAACTTCTGCTCAAATGACAAAAAAATCTAATATCATTAAATTAAAATACCCAGATGGAAAATATGACGCAGAAGTTTTACTTATACACCCTAAAACAGGAGATCTCTATATTGTTACTAAAATAGCTGCCCCAACTAGCGAAAAAACAGAAACAGCAAGAGTTTATAAAGCTACGCCTCCTTTTTCCTTAAATTCTACTACCACACTTAGTTTTATTGCAGAACTTCCTTTACCCAAACCAGTTACTTTTTTTAATCGACTTACAGGAGGAGATATTTCACCTGATGGGCAAAGAATAATACTTTGTGATTATCAGCGGGCTTATGAATTATGTTTGCCTAATGGGGAAAGTAATTTTGATAATATTTGGAAACAAACTCTTTCTTTAGTAGAGATTAACCTTAGATTTCAAGGTGAAGCAATTTGTTATAACTTAGATGGAAAATCAATAGTAACCACTAGTGAAGGCAGGGATTCACCAATAGCAGAAATTATGCGTAAGTAATTCAATAGTTTATACTGCCAATTTTGGCAGTATTGCCAATTTTGACAATAATTTAGTCTGCCAAAAATGGCAGACATTTTTAATTTTTAACTTTTATAAAGCCAAAATTTCCTCTAAGTGCTTTATTAACTACGCTAATCAACACAAGGCATAACAGTTGCTTTTTGCTCAAAACCAAAATCAAAAGTTTTTTCAAAAATCAGGAAAAAATAGTTTTCAATAGCTAAATAGTGTGCTTATAATAATAATACTTGATGAAGATTGCACACGCCATTTGGCTAATAAATTCAGTTTAATATAAATATATTAAGTTTAATAAAAGTGTTTAGGAGACAACATTTATGTTTCATAAACTAAAAAATTTAACTAAGTCAAACATACGTGGCTTTTCCTTAGTTGAATATATGATTGCTGCAATTCTTATTGGCATTATGTTTGGTGGCATTGGAAAAATTATGTTAGCTACAATAAACAATGGTCGGTTTATACAAAAATTTGTAGATGTCAATCTTCTATCATTAAAAAAAGCTAGCGAACTTTATAACGATAGTGTCAATCAAGTTAACCTTATCCCTAAAAATCAAACTCAAATTGGTTCAATTAATCCCAATGATCCTGTAAATGGCTATTTTGACCTACTCAATGAGTCAGGCTGTCTTCTAAGTTCTTTTGCTCAAAACCCTAATGATGATGATGGCAAAGGTGGCAAAGGTGGCAAAGATGATAATCCTAAAGGTAAAACAGCCAAAAATGATCCTATAAATAATCTTAATCAAGATAATAAGCAAAATTACGGGGGAGGGGCAACTACGTTAGATTGCTCAACTTCAAATGTGTTTAATCCAAGCAATTCCCTTATCCCTAAATTCCGCCGTCAATGGTTAGTCAAAAAAGATTTCCCAAATCCTAAAGATGTAACTGCTTATGTCATAGTAGTTTACCAAGACACTAAGACCATTGCTCGTACACAAATCATTACTAAATCCGATGGAACTACTAGAAAGTAAAGGAATAAATATATGAAAAACACAACATTAAAATATTCCTATTACCATCAAGGATTTAGCTTAGTAGAAGGGCTTGTAGTTTTTGTTGTAGGTACAATTTTACTAACCACCTTGGTAAGTCTTTATATTAAATGGCTTAAGCTAGATCTCCGGCAAGAAAGAGTAGTCACTGTTGAAAAATCAATAACCAACACTCAATTTTCCTTAGAACAAGCTTTGACAACTTTACCAGCACGAGGACTAGCCACTTCTAACGGGCAGTCTTTTAATACTCCAATATTGCCAGCAATTGGCTCAATGCCTAATGAGCAAGGGCAACTAACCCCAATTACTTTAGGCGTTGTAACACCTTATAAAGTCAATGGTTTTGACGCTTTTACCGTTATTTATGGAGATGCTAAACGTCCTCGGTTTTCTGTTGCTGAAGTGTCTAGTCAAATAGGTAGCTTAAGAACGGCTAAAATTGCTCTACCCGCTAATGTTTCATCGGATCTTTTACCTGGTACTGGATCTGATAAAGAAGATAATTTAACAACATCAGATCAAAATCAACGCCCACCAGTTAAAGATCTTCCAACTCCAAACCCAAGTTCATCACCATCTTCTAGCCCAACTCCTAGAGGAACTTCAACACCTGATCCAACAAATGGAGATGAAAATGATATTGCTCCAAATCTCCCTCTAGAGCAAACCTTAAACGGCTTATCTTGGATTCCTAGCGCAGATATGTTTCAACCTGGCGAAGTGATGTTGTTAGTTAGCACGCCGCCCTATCAGCCAGATAATGCAGTAGAACCAGCTAAACCTATTTCCCGCTTTGTAAAAATAGTAAGCGCAACTCAAAGCGCACAAGGTGCAGGCACAGCAGCACGACAATTTATTAATGTTACTTATGATTTATGCCTAAATGGAGAATGCGCTTATGTTATTCCAGGTGCCATCAATCCAACCCTTTCACCTCGTACATTATTTGGACTTGGAACAATTCTTATACCTGTTAAAATAGCAAGTTTTTACTTAAAACAAGACCAAATGAGTAGCAGAGTTGTAAGAAATGATGGCGGGGTAATTTTACCTGATGGAAATGGCAGATTTAGCGTCCAAGGCGGTTCAGAAGGCAGATTAGGCGAAGTTGATTCTATTAGCGTAACTTACCAATTAAAAGATGGAACAGTAGTTCCAACACCAGACACACCACTAGTTAATTGGCTTAATGATGTTAGCTCAATCAATGTGACACTAACACGTTCTTTGCCTGCTGGAATTACTTCAGAAATAATTAATCGTAAGGCTACGATTAACTTTCCAATTGCTGTACGTAATTTGGAATAAGGGGATGTTATGAATAAAGATTTATTAAGAGCAAAATCTAAAAGAGTATTAAGAAAACTTAACAGTCGGCAAGGGTGGGCAATACTTGTTACTACAGTATTTATAATGATAATAGCAACATCCGCAAGCATAGGGCCAGCACTTAGAACTACTGCACATTTACAAAATGTTGCTTTAGACATAGCTATAACACGTTCAGAAAATATGATGATGGCAACATCTAGCCCAATACGCCATAAAATAGTAAAAGCGATTTATCCCCGAATTCAGCAACAATTAATTGATCATTTAAGAAAAGCTCAAAGCGGTCAACCCTACGTTTGCCAAGGTGTCCTAACACCTCCTTCTTCCATAGGCTCAACAGGTAATCTTGAAAATCAGTTTGGTTTATGTGAACCAGAAAAGCTTTTTGATGGTTTAAATGGAGCAACTAACAAAACAATTGATTATCTATCAGAAGCATATCCTGAACATAATACACCTCTTAGAGATCCATCATTAGAGGAAGTAAGAAAATCAATTGTTCATCAAACAGAAAATTCTTATGAATATACACTACGAACAACTTACATAGGGCAAGAAACAATGCCACGAGGAAGATTTGGCAACCAAAGAGAAGAGAAATATCAATGGTCAGTCCGTGCTGATGTAGCAATGCACACCAACGACGACATCACACGCGGTTTAGTTATTTACTATGACGTTACTTTAACTAATAATTTCTATGCAAATGGCATTAATGGTTCTGGAAATGCTTGCGGTTTCGACGAAACTAACATTGTTCCTTGTCCAGATGATCTAAACAATCCATCTATAAGCAGATTTGGCTCTGAATGTGTACTTCTTCTTGCGCAAGATAACGCTACTGGTGCTGTTGGTGTTCTTGGAAGTGCTGCTAGCAATGGTTTTCCTAATAATTTGCCTCCTGGACTTAGAATTGAGGGTTTATGTACGTCAGGTGGTTTGCCTACTACATTAGAATGTCCAGCAGAAAGAGATCAAACCCTTAGATTGGTAAGATTAAACTCAACCCGACCACAAATAGGGTGTGCATCTGCCAATACAGGAAGACAAGGAATAACAGGGCTTGATCCATCAGGTTATGTCTTTTTCCTAACGGCTAGAATTACCCACATTGGTTCAACTTATAACTAATAACAATAAAGTTTGGGAGAAATTCTTATGCTTAAGTGGCTTATAGGCTTACTTTGTACTCTTTTTGTCTTTAACCTTAGTATCTTTGCTCAACAAAATGCACCTCCAACTATCTATAGAATAGTTAATCGTGGCACTTTTCCCCAATTTGATGGTAAGTTATCCATTATTGATGGTTTAACAGGTTTAGAAAGAGAACAAATTAGTTTAGGAGTAGCAGGAGGTAGCATACAACTATCAAAAGATAAAACAAGAGCCTTTATAACGCGATCATTACCTGGTTTTAATGGAGGAAACTTAGGATTACTTGTTGTAGATTTACAGCAAAATTCTGCCAGAATAATACTTAACACACTTGCGATTCTTAATGTAAGGCTAGCACCAGATGGGTTGATATGGGCAATACTTAGTTTTGATAATATGGTTGTTACTATAGATCCTCAAACTTTTAGAATTATTAATACAGTAAATATTACTAGTCCTAGGGATGTAACTTTTAGTCCAGATGGAACACTTGCCTATATTGCTTCAGATGGGTTTGTTAGTGTTTATGATATTCAAGCTAGAAGAGTTATAGCCACGATCAATAATCTTCCCCTTAATAAATTTATTAGGGCGATGTTAGTAGATATTTCTCCAGATGGTAAATTATTAGCATTTGGTGTTAATAATGATACCAATAAAAGTGTTGTTATTATTGATACTTCTTCTTTACAAGTAATTGATACTGTTAGTTTTACAAGTACAAGAACTGTTACTACAACAGCCGTTAAGTTCAATTTTGATGGTACACTTTATTTTGCTGAATTAAACGGAAATGATTTATATAGATATTCAATTGCTTCTAAAACATTAACAAAAATATTTATATCTAATGCTCTTACTATACAAGCATTTGCTATATCTCCAGATGGAAACTTAATTTATATTACTCCTTTTGCAGGAAGGTCGATTTTTGACCTTAAAACAGATACCCCTATTTTTGAAAGCCTTGAATTTAACTCAAACGTGCAAAACTGCAACGGTATAGAGCTAGCAGGAAATTTTACAATAGGGCAGCCGCCTACAATACAGGTGACAAGCCCTACAGCCAATCAACAGCTAATGCCGGGGCAAAGCTTTAGAATAGAGTGGCAAACAACGGTTGCAGCGCAAAGCTTTTCTATTGCTAGCCACAAAGTAGAACTCTCAACCGATGGAGGCCAGACTTTTACGGTTATTCCTGGAGCCGAACAACTTAGAGCCGATGCTAGAGACTTTAATTGGACAGTGCCAAATATCCAAGTTGCTAATAAAGCTCAAATTAGAGTCTCAACCGTTGACCTTGGAGCTAAACGGGCTAACTCAATTACTGGTAATTTTACTATTGGAATGGG
>CAZBMZ010000041.1:0-52852 GCA_964492845.1 uncultured Clostridia bacterium | reverse complement strand
GGCTTTCTGGGTTTTATTCCTTCAAGCCTGTCCCCTTTAGGGGCAGGTAGTTGACAGAACTAACCTTAATAAATTTTAATTTGGTAAAATCCTTAATGACTAAGTTTTATAATTTAAGTAATTAGTAGCTTGCTAATTTACACAATTTTTAATTAGTTAAAGATGTAATTCATTGATTTTTTAGCGGCTTATAACAAAACTTATGTCAATCAAAATAAGCATCAAGATTTTATACTTTTGGATAAGTCAAATCAAGCCAAGATTTATTTTGTTAACAAAATATTAATTTAAGAGTTTGCTAGTTGTAAGCAACTTACAACTAACTTTTGCCGAAAAGGGGAGTGTAAATCAAAATTACAAATCGTAAATATTCATTAAATTCTTAGATAACTATCAAATAAAAACATATTGGGAGGAATATAATTATGGCATTACAAGTTAATAATACAATGGCAGGTGATCCTTGGCGCAATGAAATCAATAATATTCGTGGTTGTTGGCAAAAACGCGGTGCTGAAGAAACAAATGTTAGTGCTGAAGTAGGCAAACTATTAGAAAGCGTTGGCTCTTTATTAGAATCCATCGGTGATTTAGTTGCTCAATTAGAATCGCAACCTCCTCAATCATGTCAACCTGCTCCTGTCCAACCTCCAAAAGTTGAAAATAGCTGTCATCCTGGTGGTAACTTAAAATCAGAAAATGGTGTTATTACTACACCTGGTGGTTATAAAATTGAGCCAGTAGGAAAGTTTGATTGGAATATTACCGGCCCAGATGGTCATAAAACAGAAGTTTGGGGTGATCCACACGTAAGATTAGATGGAAAAGAAGTTTTTGATTTCAAACGTGATACTACTTTTGTACTTGGTGATGGAACTCGTATCAATGTAACTACTGCTCCCTGGGGTAAAGACATGACTGTTAGCAAACAGTTAGAAATCATTAGCGGCAATGACCGAGTTTTAGTAACAGATATAGACAAAGGTAAAGGTAAAATTGGGCAAGTTACTCCAGATGGTTTTGCTAATGTTAATAATTTTGGTAATAAAGATGTCATTGTAATGGGTCGTAATACTGCACAATGGACATTTAAGGGTAAAGAAATTGTTGGTAGTGTCAATGGTGGCGAATCATTCAAACTTGGTCAAGATATTGCTCCTTTAGTTCAAACTACCCAAAAATTTGGCGGTGGTCAACAATGGGCAAAAGCAATCTTTGACGCTTTAGGCAAGATGTTTGACACAATGGGCGATATGCTGGAAAAATCCAAGCCAAACCCATTTGCACAAAAACGCAGCAAAAATGACCTAGGTAAATCACTAGAAGCTATTGGAGAAATTTTTGTTGCTTTAGCTAAGATTATGAATCTTTCTAATCAAATTTCTCTTGGTCGCTTTAACCAAAACCTTAACTAGTAGGAGTTGTTATGTCTGAGCAAACTGCCGCCCCAGAAGTTGAAATCCCTTATGAACTTGCAGAACAATTAGTTAATGGGGAAATTACTTTTGCTGAATTTTTAGGGCTTTCTCGTCAATCACTTTATGCAATTGCTGGTGTAGGTTATCAAATGCTTTCTTCTGGTAAGCTAGAGCAAGCTAAGCAAATTTATCGTGGTCTAGTAGAAGCAGATCCTTATGATAGCGTTTTTCATTGTCACTTGGCCGCAGTTCATCACAAATTAGAAGAATATGATCAAGCTTGTGAAGAATATACAAAGGCACTAGATTTTAACTTTGGTAATATTGATGCCTTGGCTGGACGAGGGGAAATCTATTTTAATCAAGGAAAATTAACCGAAGCTTTTCATGACTTAAAAGAATCTATTTCCCTTGATCCTCAAGGAAAATTTGCTAGTTCAGTTAGGGCTAGAGCCGTACTTTTAGCATTAAAAGAAGTTGTTGATAGTCATAGAGAAGCTAATCAACAAACTGAACAAACTGAACAAATTGAGCAAGTTAAAGAAACCGAATAAACCATCAAAAATTTTATTTCGTCTCATTTACTTAAACAAAATCCCAACAAAATTAATTTGTTGGGATTTTATTTTTTCTATGATTTGTTCTCCTATTATTTCTTACGCTTCTCTTTTAAGGCTGTCTCAATAGAGTCCACAACGGTTTGTAAAGCTTTAATTCGTGCATAATATTTATCTACAGATTCTATAATTGTCCAAGGTGCATAACTAGTGCTAGTTCGTTGAAGCATTTCACAAATAGCTTTTTCATATTCAGCCCACTTTTCCCGATTTCGCCAGTCCTCATCAGTAATTTTCCATGTCTTCCCTGGAGTTTCTTGGCGTTCTTGAAAGCGTTTTAATTGCTCACTTGGATCAATATGTAACCAGAATTTTACTAAAACTGTCCCATAAGAAGTTAAATGACGCTCAAACTCATTAATTTCTTTATATGCTCTTTGCCATTCATGCCGCTTACAAAAACCTTCTACCCTTTCCACTAGTATCCTACCATACCAAGTACGGTCAAAAATAGTAATATGTCCTGCTTTAGGAATACTACGCCAAAACCGCCAAAGATAATGATGAGCTTTTTCTTCGCTAGTAGGTGCAGCAACAGGTATTACTTCATAACCTCGCGGGTCAAGATTTTCTGTTAAGCGTTTGATATTTCCTCCCTTGCCAGCAGCATCCCAGCCTTCATAAGTGATAATTACTGGTATTCGGTAACGATGAATCTCATGTTCTAATGCTCGAAGTTTTTCTTGCAATGTTTTTAATTGTTCTTGATATTCTTCTCTAGATAAACTCTTTGTTAAATCCGTAGTTTTTAATACTGAGTCTGCTACCACAACATCAGGCAAATAAGAAGTTTTTTCGGGCTGAGAAAGATTTTGTTTAGCTTCTACCAACAATTTATTTTGTTCCTGTAAATTAATTGCTTGCTCAATTGCACCTATTAAAGTTTGAAAAATTTTAACCCGTCCATATCGCTTGTCATGATTTTTAACTATTGTCCAAGAAGCATCTGGAGTGCTAGTACGTGCTAACATTTCTTCAACTGCAACTAAATAGTCATCATATTTTTTATGTTGTTGCCAGTCTTGTTTAGTCACTTTCCAAGATTCTGCTGGATTTTTTTCTATTTTCTTAAATCGTTTATATTGTTCTTCTTTATCAATATGTATCCAAAATTTTACTAAAACCATTCCATCATCTGTTAACTGACGTTCAAAATTAAGAATTTCTTCATAAGATTCTTTCCATGCTTTTTTTCCTATTAATTTTTCTACTCTATCAATTAGTACCCGACCATACCAGGAACGATCAAAAATATTTATAGCTCCTCGTGCTGGTAATTTTGTCCAAAACCTCCAAAGAAAAGGATGATAAAGCTCTTCTTGTGTAGGTAAATTAATTGACCAAACCTTAAAACCTCTTGGATCAAGTGGCTGCATTAAGCTGTTAATAAGTGTCCCTTTGCCAGCAGCATCCCACCCTTCAAAAACAACTACAACTGGAATACCTTTATTTCTAGCCTCTCGTTGTAGTTCGCTTAATCTAGCTTCTAGTTGAGGAAAAATTATATCGTAAGTTTCTTTAGCAATAGTTTGATCTAGTACCGTTTCCAACATAACGGAAAAACTCCTTAAAAAAAATAAATTTTTGAGGGTTGATATCGGGAAAGTAACAGCGGTTTAGTTTAATTAAATGTTTCTAAGCATTATTATTTAGTAATAACCTCAATATCTGGTAACCAGTAGATTCTACCACCATTGACAACTTTTTTTAACCCTAATGAAGGCAGCTTATCTTCTGTTGCTCCTAGATAAGTAAAATGTGGTTGATCAGAAACAACAGTTTGAAACCATCCATGTTGCGCTAAAATTGTTCTTACTTGTTGATTATTATGCTCTTTAACATCTAAAGCTAGTAAAGAAATATGTTGCGAAGTCCCAACAGCAGCAACAGAATATAAAATAGACTTATCCAGACTTTTACTAAAATAAAAACCTTTTGCTTCTAATTTAAGAATTTCTGGAATTTGATCCTTAGGGGAAAGTTTCCTAATAGTTTCTGCTTCGGTAGCAGAAATATGTTTTTGTCTAAGATGAAAGCTCAAACCCGGCTCAACGCGACTACGCCATAGTTTAGCTGTATCTTCATAGCTACGCGCCGCAGCCGTAGAACCATTTGGACTAATAGTTAATTTTGATTCTTTAGCTGTTGCTTGTGCAGCTAGTAAAGCTTTCATTGCCGCACTTTGCAATTCTATAGAAATACCACTTAAAATTTTCTTTTCTGATTTAACGCTAGCTTGCCATTTATTTACAGCATCAGCATCAGGAAAGATTATATAAGGAGGAACCGTTGCTTGATTTTGTGCAGTAAACACTGCTCCATAATCAGCAAGTATACGTATAGCGATTTTATCTTTTATATCATAGTTGATCTGGTGCTTTTTGAGAGTTTTTTCAAAGGTAGGATTAATTTTATAACTAAATACTTTGTCTTCATTAGCAAAAACTGGTGCTAATGCTACTAAAATCAACAGTATAAAAATCAAATATTTTTTTTGCATTTTATATCTTATAAAAGTTAAAATAACACTTTCTTAAAGGTTTTATGATTAGTTAAAAAGCTCAAAGTTTATAAAAATACCTTACCTTATTTTCATAACTTAAAATTTAATATGAAACCTAAATTTCTACAATCTCTTGTTGATACTATTAATTTTAATCAGCAAAATTCTGTTTCTTCAAAAAAAAATAATCAAAATATATTAATTATTTTAGTTATAGTTTTAACAGGTTTAGTTTGTTTTTCAAATACTTTATTAGGTGAATTTATTTCTGATGATCATAGTTTGATAGTAGAAAAATACAATATTAAGTCTTTATCATTTATACCAGATCTATTCTTTGAACCTTATTTTAATAAAAATGATAAGGCAGGAGGTTATCGACCTATAACCAATGTATCTTATGCCTTAAATTATGCAGTAAATGGTTTAGATCCTTATGGTTATCATTTAGTAAATATAATACTTCATATTATAAATTGTTTGTTAATTTATTGGTTATGTAATTTCTATTGTAAAAATATATTTATATCTCTACTTACTTCTTTACTCTTTGCTATTCATCCCGTACATTCTGAAGCTGTAGCTGCTATATATGGTAGACCAGAGCTTTTATGTACGCTCTTTATACTCACTGCTTGGATTTTGTATACAAAGCCTATAGAGAATAAATACTTCTATATTTTATCATTACTTGCATATTTCCTTTCTCTATTCTCTAAAGAAAATGGAATAATTTTTATTGGTATTTTATTTTTAGTACAATTTTGTACAGAATCAACTTGGGTAAAAAGACTAAAACCTAATAGTAAATTGATAGGTTATGTTTTAATTACAATTCCTTTCTTAATACTGCGTAGCTATGTAGTTAAGGCTATAGGGTACCAGCTCAGAACAAGCACAATTTTTTGCTGGTGAAACTATTTTTACTCGAATTTACACAATGAGTTTAGGCTATTTAATGTATTTTAAGATTTTAGTTTGGCCTAAAGATTTACTTACAATATATACTTATACAACTATTCCTAAACAAACTTCTCTTTCTTTATCTGTAATACTCGCTCTATTATTAATATTTACTATTATTTTAATAGGTATTTGGCAAGTAAATAAAAGACCTCTTCTAGCTTTTTCTTTACTATTCTTCTTTGTTGTTAGTAGTGTAATATCAAATATAATTTTTCCTATTGGTATCTTTATTGCAGAAAGAGTTATATATTTAGCTTCTCTTTCTATTTGTTTACTTTTTGCTATTACTATTTATTGGCTTTATCAATTAGGTTGGAAAAAAATATCTATTATATTATCTATTTTTATTCTAATACTATCTTCTTTCCGAACTTATTTTCGTAACCAAGATTTTCTTACAGATATAACTGTGTTAAATTCCGCAGCCAAATATGATAATAAATTAGTATTTCATAGATTTTTTTTAGGTGTAGCATATCAAAGAAAAGCAGACCTTGCTAAAGCCGAAGAATGTTTTAAGGCTGTTATTGCTTCTGACCCTAGCTATCTGTTTGTGGAATACTAGCAACAATTTTTATAGATCAGGGACGTATTCAAGAAGCATTGCCTTTAATAAATCAAGAGCTTTCTTTAGTGCCTAACTCTGTAATTGGGCATGTAGCAATGGGACGAGTATATAAAATAAAACAAGATTATAAAAAAGCGTCTGAGTTTTTTCTTTTAGCTATTAAACATTCTGCTCCAGATCCAGGTTTAGAATATGAAACTGCTTTAATGTTGGAAAAAGCAGAAGATTTTGAACAAGCAGCTATACGAATGAAAAAAGCAATTGAGTTAAACCCTACTTTTATAGATGCACTAATAGGCTTAGCAAATATTTTACATAAACAAAATCGTTATGATGAGGCTATTTCTGTATTAGATAAAGCTCTATCACTTGATTCTAAAAATGCAGAAATTTATAATCTTTATGGTGCTAACTTACTATTTCAAAATAAGTTATATGAAGCTAAAGATTTTTTAATAAAAGCTATTTCTCTCAATAATAATTTAGCACAAGCTCACTATAATTTAGGGTTAGTTTATATTCAGATGAACCTTTTTTCAAAAGCCCGTTATGAACTTCTATTAACACTTCAACTTAGTCCACTACAAAAAAATCTTAGAGAAGAAATTGCTTCTCTTAATAAAAAAATACCTGCTGACCCTGTTGAATGCCCTAAATAAGATATTATTTTAGAATGTAGGGGGTTTATTTTTTTCTTTCTTTCCTTGTGATTCTTCTATTTCAACGCTTACTAACTCACCCTTAAACGTCTTTACAAAAGCATCTACAATGGGGTGATCTGAAGCTTGTTTAAGTAATTGTTGTTTTTTTTGTTCTTCTAAATTTTCCTCTTTGCTATCACCAGCTATTTTAGAATCAACTTTTATTATTCTACCTAAAGCCATTTTTGCTGCATCTAACAAAGTTTCGCGGTTTTCTTTGTTATTTATCATTTGTTGGGAAACTTTGGCTTTTTGCTCAAAACTTATTTTTAATGTATCCCCCACTAATTCTAAAACACCTTGTTCTAACGCACTTAAAAGCATCCATTTGCGGCGTTCTTCAAGCTCTTTTTTAATTAGCTCTATTGGATCTCCTGTGACAACTTTTGGTGCTGTTATGCTTTCAATAATAGGTTCTGTTAGCTTTGTTTCATTTATTTCTACAGTTTTATTTACTTTTGTAGTTTCATTTTCAACTTGAGTAACATTTTTGAAGCTTTGAATAGGATTATCTTTAACAGGCGTTTTTTTAGTTCTGTTAATAGGAAGTTTACTAGTAATGTCTGTAACATTTTCAACAGGCTTTACAGGAGCAATAGAAGTAGAAATAGCAGGAATATTTAAGTTTTTGGTGGTTGGTTCAACAGGTATTGCTTCTTTGTTAATATTAGAAAAAGCTTGACTTATTTGGCTTGTAGGTTGTCCACCTATAATTTTTTCTTCTAATGCTTTTAGCCAAAAAATTATTTCTTCTAAACTTTGTAGTTTAGTTAATTGTGCTAGTTTGATTAGCCCAATCTCTAAATGAAATCTTGGCTGGGTACTTGTTTTTATTTCCTGCTCTAAATTAGCTAATAAGTTAAAGAACCTTACTAAATCTTGATTAGAAAAAAAGCCTGCTTGCTCTTTATAACTTGCTAGCTCACTTTTCATTATTGGCAAAATCTCTTGGTCATAGCCAACTGTCTTTAACATCAACAAATTACGAAAATGTACCATTAGATCTCGACAAAATTGGCGTAGGTCATAACCTGTTGCTGTAATATCTGATACTAAGCGTATCAACTTTTCTTCATTACGATTAGCAATTGCTAAAGTAAATTCAGCTAAAACTTGTTGGTTAATAATTCCTAACGCACTACGAATATCTAATTCTGTGATTTGTGTTCCAGCAAAGCTAATCACTTGATCAAAAGCAGATTGAGCATCCCGCATACTACCTTGACCAGCAAAAGCAATCATCATCAAAGCATCATCGCTAATTACAATGCTTTCAGCATCAGCAATTATTCGTAATCGTCTTGCAATTGTGTCAGCAGCAATAGTCTTAAATTCAAAGTGTTGGCAGCGAGAAAGTATTGTTTGAGGTAGTTTATGTAGTTCTGTAGTAGCAAGGATAAAGACAATATGTTTAGGAGGTTCTTCTAGTGTTTTTAATAAAGCATTAAAAGCACTAATGGAAAGCATATGAACTTCATCAATAATAAAAATCTTATAGCGATCTCGTGCGGGATTAATCGCAACTGTATTGATGATTACATCCCGAACATTATCAACACCAGTGTTTGAAGCGGCATCAATTTCTAGTACATCAATAGCGTTACCTGCTGCAATTTCCTGACAAGAAAAACAATTGCCACAAGGTTTAGCTGTTAAGCCTTCAAAACAGTTAATTGCTTTAGCTAAGATTCTAGCTGTAGTAGTTTTTCCACATCCACGAGGCCCAGAAAAAATAAAGGCGTGGTGAAGTCTCTGCATTTGAATGGAATTTTGTAAGGTGCGGGTAATTGCTTCTTGACCTGTTACCTCTTCAAAAGTTTGAGGTCGCCATTTTCTTGCAATTACTTGGTAAGACATAATGCTTTTGAAAAATCTAGCAGATTAGTAAAAAGTGGGTAAAAATAAAAACTGTTTGACCGGGCCCCGGTTGAACGGCAACACACGTCTACACAGTACCGTTGCTACGTTCCCGTCCTGGCGGGGTTTCTATTTCGACGTTGTACCGCGCCGGAGCCCGATCAAACAGTTCTTATTTCAAAGAAATTTTTATTTACTACTAACGGAGAGGGCGGGATTCGAACCCGCGATACGCGTTAGCGTATGCACGCCTTCCAAGCGTGTGGTTTTAACCACTCACCCACCTCTCCGAAGATATCACACTTGGGAGCTTATTGCAAAACCGTTTTAGCAGATTCTTAGCAGAAAATCTTAGCCGCTTCTCATCAGATTTTTACTAGTAACTTTTTCTGACGGAGGGAGGGGGACTCGAACCCCCAAGCGATTTCTCGCGCCGGTTTTCGAAACCGGTGCCTTACCATTAGACTACCCCTCCTAATTTATAAGGCCCTATCTTCTAGCACGAAAAAACTTCTGCATAATCGCTCGGCATTCTTCTTCAAGTACTCCATTAGTAATACTAACTTGATGGTTTAACTTACTACTACTACAAAGTTGAAAAACTGAGTCAATTGCACCTGCTTTTAAGTCTGCTGCACCATAAACTAGGCGAGATACTCGCGCCCAAATCATTGCTCCAGCACACATTGAGCAAGGTTCAATAGTAGTATAAAGCGTAGTATTTAATAAACGATAATTATTAAGTTTTTTAGATGCTTCTCTAAGCACAACCATTTCTGCATGTGCTGTTGGGTCAACATCTAAACGAGTACGATTATATCCAACTGCTATCACTTGTTCTTCAAAGACCAGCACTGCTCCAATAGGCACTTCATCTAGTAAACAAGCTGTTTGAGCAGCTTCTAATGCTAAGTGCATAAAAACTAAATCTTGTTTTTTTAAGTTGTCAAAACTTTGATTGTTCAAGTTTTAATTTTGACTTTAGGGCAAATGCGAATCGGCATAATATCTTTTATAACTTAAAGCTGTCAAGTAGATTTAAGCCGAATTTATTTCTTTTCTGGTGAAACCCTAGTAATTTTGGTTTCTTGTAACATCATCATAACCCAATAAGTGCCACCTGAAACAAAAAAGCCTACAAACCAAGCATAATCATAAAGTGGAGCCAAAGGTTTTATTACTATTCCACCCCAAGCCAAGCCGCAGCCAAGCAAAGTAGCCACTATTGCTGCAATATTCCAGCCACCTGTGTAGCGATATATGCCTTGAGAAAGGTAAAGATCTGGCACTTCTAAATGTTTTCTTCTAATTAGCCAGTAATCTGCAATCATTACTCCTGCAATAGATCCTAGTCCGCCAGAATAGCCAACCAACCAAGTAAAAATATAGCCCGACGGATCTGCTAATAATTTCCAGGGCATCATTAAAATTCCAATAATTCCTGTTAATAATCCTCCTCGTTGGAAAGTAATCCACTTAGGAAAAGCATTAGCAAAATCATTTGCTGGTGAAACTACATTAGCAGCAATATTTACTGATAATGTAGCAATTACTACTGTAAACATTGAAACTGCAACAACTACAGGTTGAGTAAATTCCCCAATTAAGATAACTGGATCCCAAATTATTTTTCCATAAATAATTGCAGAGGCAGAAGTAATAATCACCCCCATAGCGGCAAAGACTGTCATAGTAGAAGGTAGAGCCACGACTTGCCCAACCATTTGTTCGCGTTGACTTCGTCCAAAGCGAGTAAAATCTGGCATATTTAGCGAAAGCGTCGCCCAATAACCTATCATTGCCGTTAAAGAAGGAATAAAAACTGGTAGGAAATCGCCAAAGCTCTTAAATTTGCCGCTATCCTGCATAATTGCACCTAAGCCTTGAGCTTTCCAAATTGCCCAGATCATTAGGAAAAGAGCCATTACTAAAACAAATGGTGCAGCCCAGTTTTCTACATGTTTAAGTAAATTCATTCCCTTATAGACAATAAAAATATTTAATGCCCAAAATAGCAAAAATGAAAGATACTCTGTTGGAGTATAGCCAGCAATAATGGCAGGACTCTGTATTTTATCGCCTAAGAGCGTAGTCCAACTAGGCATAAGTGTACGGAAAAATACTTGTAAAGCTTGCCCACCAATCCAGGCCTGGATACCAAACCAGCCACAAGCAACTATAGCCCTCATTAAAGCAGGAAGGTTTGACCCAAGCGTTCCATAACTAGCACGAGCAAAAACCGGAAAAGGAATTCCATATTTAGTACCAGGATGAGAATTAAGTAAAATTGGGACTAGCACTATTACATTACCTAGTAAGATAGTAACTAAGGCTTGCCACCAATTCATTCCCGCACTAATTAGCCCTGAAGCAAGCATATAGGTAGGAATACAATGCGCCATACTAATCCAAAGGGCAGCAAAATTATAAGTCGTCCAATCGCGTTTTTTTACTGGCACAGGTGCAAGATCCTCGTTCCAAAGTGAGCTATGAGAAACATCTTCCTTCATTTCATATAATTCTTCTTTATCTGAATTTGACGAAATTGGCACAGACGACATTTTATTAATTCCTTTCCTTATAATTACTAATAATATTTCACTAACTCTAATACTGAAGTTAAAGCCTTTAATGCTTCTTGATCTGTTTTGTTTGATAGTTTCCAAGCTTGTTCAAATTCATCTATTGCTGCTGTCCAATTCTCCACGCTAACATAAGCATGACCAGCACAATAACGCAAAATAGCAACATCTTTTAGCTCTTCATCCATTGCTTCATACTGTTCTAATATTGATAGCATTTTATTTATTAAATCTGTTTTCTCTATTTTTCTTAAATTTCTTACGTCTTCTAGTCTGCTTAATTCATTATCTATTGCAAAGGCTGTCTTTCTTTGTTTTGTAGACATTATATTATATAAAGTGTTTATACTAGCTTCTGTATATTGATCCATAGCTATTCTATAATGTTTATAAGCTTCTTCTACTTCATTATTTAGGCTTAATGCAATAGCTAGATTTTCATGTGCTAAAGCATAATAATTTTTGCGTGTTTCAATAGCTTTTTTATAGCTAGCAATAGCTTGTGTTAGCACATTTCTAATGTTTGTCCTAGTTTGCAAAATATAGGTATTTCCTAAATCTAAATAAGCTTCAGCAAAATCTGTCTTTTGCTTAACTGCTAGCAAAAACTCTTGTTCAGCATCTAAATAATTTCCTTGCCTAAAATAAATTCTAGCTAAATTATAGTGCGCTAAAGGGTAATTGCCTTTTCCTTTTTCAATTGCCGTTAGAATACTTTTTTTAGCTTCGTCTAAATTTCCTTCTACTTCATAAATTAATGCTAAATTGTTGTGGGCTTCTGCAAAATCTTCTCTTAAAGTTATTGCTTGTTTATAGCTTTCAATAGCCTGCTTAAAATTTCCTTGATGAGCGTAAGCTATTGCTAAGTTGTAATTTATTGAAGCAAGATTTCTTTTTTCTTTTGCATTTTCAGCTTTTGTTGTAGCTATTAATTTTTCATAATGGCTAGTTGACTCAGTAATTTGCCCACTACGATAAAGTGCTACACCTAAATTTATTTGTCCTTCTCTATCATTAGGATCAAGACTTAAGCCTAAACTAATTTCTTTGATAGCTTCATCATATTTTTCTAAATCTAAAAAAGCATTGCCTAACCCTAAATGTGCGCTAGCTAATTTATTGTTGCTTAGCACTTTTTGGTAAACTTCCACTGCTTTTTCGGCTTGTTTATCTTCAACTAATTTATCGGCTCTTGCTATTAATTGTTCTGGGCCAGCAACAGCCTTTTGGACACTTACACGTTTTACTTTTTCTAAAGAAGCCTCTCCAACCTGCTCAACTCCATAGCGTTTTGCAGGCGAAAGATCTTTTGTCGGCATATATCGCAAACTTGGACTAGCTGTAGAGTTTGCTCCAAAACGCTTACTTGGATCTTGAGTAAAAGATAAAAAATTTTGTGTTTGAGCTATTACATTAGTAGAAAATATTAAACTTAAAAGAATTATTCCAAACAAATATTTTTTAGCCCTTATCAAACTTTTTTTAAACATACCTTTATTCCAAACTTGTAAGTTTAAGATCTTAAGATTAAAGATTTTTTGCGGAATGTGTAATTATAATACACTAAGGTTAAATTAACAGGCTTAAAAGTTCTATAAAGTTCTGTATCGCCGTATTTTCAATAAGTTACAAAGCAAATCTCATTACTATAAATATACCTACTTAACTAGCTCTAAATGTTGTGCTTGAAACCATTCAGCAGTTTGTTTTAACCCAGTTGGAAAATCTATTGTTGGAAAATAATTAATTAATTCTTCTGCTTTACTAATATCTGCATAGGAATCTTTTACATCACCTGGTCTTGCTTTAGCAAAATTTATTTTTAATGGAATATTTAATATATCTGCTAGTTTTTCTCCAACAGATAAAATTGAATAATAGCCACTACAAGCAATATTTAACGCTGTTCCAGCCGTTTCCTTTGATGCTGTCATTGCTAGTAAATTTGCTGCAACAACATTTTCTATATAAGTAAAATCTCTAGTTTGACTGCCATCTCCAAAAATAGTTATAGGTTGTCCTTGAAGCAAAGCTGTAGCAAACCTTGGGATTACAGCAGCATATTGAGAATGCTCATCTTGACGAGGGCCAAAGACATTAAAATAGCGTAGGCTTACAGTTTCAAAGTTGTAAAGCGAGCTAAAAAGCTGACAATAAATTTCACCTGATAATTTAGATAACGCATAAGGCGAACGTGGCGAGGGTGGCATAATTTCTATTTTTGGTAAAGTTGGAGTATCCCCATAAACCGAAGAACTAGAAGCATAAACTAAGCGTTGCACTCCAGCATCTCGCGCAGCAAGCAAAAGCTTTAATGTTCCTGTGCTATTACATTCATGTGTGGTAAACGGGTCATCAATTGAGCGAGGGACTGAACCCAACGCAGCTTGATGAAGGACAAAATCAACACCTAAAACCCCTTTTTTTATGGCTTCCTCGTCTCTAATGTCTCCTGTTATTAGTTCGATATCTGAAAGAGTGCTAGATAAGTTTTTCTTTTTACCTGTAGTAAAATTATCTAATACTCTTACTTTATACCCTTTAGCTAATAAACCATCTACTAAGTGGCTACCAATAAACCCAGCACCACCAGTAACTAGCACTTTTTCGCCTGCCATTGTAAGTCTTTATCTCCTTGACTTATTAAAGTTCGGATAATAATCTGCTTAGTGCAATGATACAAGACAAACGCGAGCAACATAAACAAAGCAAAAATAAAATAATTAAAGCTGGAAAAAGAGTGTTAAGAATGGAAGCGGCAGCACTCCACCAAGTAGAATCTTTGCTAGGCCAAGAGTTTGCCCAAGCTGTGGAAAAAATAGCCGACTGTCCAAGTAAAATTATTTGTTCCGGCATGGGTAAAGCCGGACTAATTGCTCAAAAAATAGCTTCAACTTTTGCATCTACAGGCATTCCAGCCTTTTTTCTTCATCCTTCTGAAGCATTGCATGGCGATTTAGGCATGGCTGGTAGTGGAGATGTAGCACTTATTTTTTCTAACTCTGGCGAAAGTGAAGAAATTATTCGCCTTCTGCCTCATTTACGTACTCGTCAAGTTTTTTGTATCGCGCTAACGGCTCAACGCAGTTCCTCGCTAGGTCGGGGCTGTGAACTAGTGGTAGAAATAGGTATTTTAGAAGAAGCTTGTCCCTTGCAGCTTGCCCCTTCTAGCTCAACAACTGCCCTGCTTGCTCTAGGTGATGCTCTAGCTCTTACTGTTTTAGAACTGCGCGGTTTTACCAGCTATGAATATGCTCGACTTCATCCCGGAGGCAGTCTTGGAAAGCTTGTTAGCCAAGTCCAAGAACTTATGCGAACTGGTTCACGCTGTCCAATTGTTTCAACAGAAATCACAGTCAAAGAAACTATTATAGCCATTAGTCGCGCTCGTGCTGGTTTAGCTGTAGTGGTTGATGAAAATGGAAAACGACTTGGAATTTTTACTGATGGTGATTTTCGTCGCTGTTGGGAAGAAAATAATAATATTGGCAATGTTAAAGTTGGCGAAGTTATGACTAGACCTGGCCTAGCTATCAAGACAGGAACTTTAGTTAGAGATGCAAAAAATTTAATGGCCGAGCGACATATCAACGCCTTACCCGTGCTAGACTCAGAAGATCACGTACTAGGTCTATTGGATTTACAAGATATTATCTAAAATGTTATCAGACATAGATTTAAGTAATGGAATTAGTATAAAACTTTGTCGTTCTGACCTTGGGATAGATTACCCGCTTTTTTATACAAGTTTGGGCCAGCATCACAGTTTTGAGCTAGCAGAGGAAAAAATCAATTTACCATTGGATATAATTGGCTTTAATGCTAAGCCTAATAGTTGGATAGTTTTAGAGTTAATGACACAAATAAATTTTTTAATTGCTAACATTGGAGACTACCTAGCAGTAAGACGCACCAATAAAGTACGTAATGGACAAATTGCTATTATTAAACACGAAGAAAAGGTGTTAATTAGACGTATTTTTGCTAGTGGTGAAGGGTTAGTTTTACGTCCGCTAGACACCCAGGCTGATTTGCTTGTTCTGCCTTCAGCAATAGACATTCGCGGGACAATAGAAGGTTTAGCAATAGAAAAATGTTGGTATAAGATTTCGACTAGCGAGAAACTCCCCTCACGTTAGAAACCAAAGAAAAATTAGGGTTTTTCTTACGTCGCCAAATAAAACCATCTAAAACATAATGTGTAATTTGAGGTAAGGCTAGCAGCGGGACTAAAATAATCTTAAACTCGTCCAAATCCCAGCCTTGACCAAAAAACCAGCTACGATCATGCCAAACGCCTCTATCCCAAATCATTTCCTCCACATAGGCTAAAGCCCAAAGCAAAGCTAAAAAGCCTAGCGGCCCATCTGAAAACAATCGATAAATTCCTTTTTGGTGCTGTTCGTCCGAGCGTTGACGACCATACCAATAAACTAAAGCTAGGTAAGGTACTCCATGAATAATTACATTTGTTACAGTAAAAGCATAATCTGAGTTATAACCAATAATTCCAACATACCAACAAATTGCAGTAGTAACTAACACAATATCTTTACCAGGATTCCAATGATTTTTACTTAAGCCTAGATAAAGAGTTTTAGCAAAATAAGCTATTAACGATATGTAATAAATTGGTAGTGCAATTGTTTGAACAACTTGCGGGATAGCAACAAAGTCATCTGTTAAAAACCACCAAAAACGACGAGGTAAATTAGTATGCCAATAAATTAGCGGGTAAATTGTAGCCATATAAACAGCAATGCTATCAATCCACCAAGTTAGCCTGCTAGTTTCACCACAACGGGCCCGGTAAAGTGCTACCCATCCATATTGCTGACGGACAAAGTGAAAAACAGCTAAATAGGCTAGAACACGCCAAAAAGTTAATTCACCTTGTGAATAAAGCATAATGCCTGCAACCAAGGCTAAAGTAGGAACAAGCACATATAGCCAAGGTCGTCGTTTTAGCTCATCTGAGTCTAAATAAACACGAAATCCTGTAGAATAAACATGAGCAACATCAATTAGTAAAACGGCTGGAATCCAAGCCCAATCAGGAGTTGAGCTATTTAATAAACCTGCTCGCGCACCCATCCAAAGCACAAGTAACGAGACTACTGCACTGCCTAAAAACACAGCTAAATCCACACGAGGAGAAAAAAGCCACCAATTTTGTTTTAATGTGGTACTCATTAGATTAAAGCCAAAGCATAGCTAAATATGGTAATCATAGTTTGTTAACACCATCTTTTGAATTCTAATCAAAAAAGAATAGGAGAATAAATAAAAAATAATATTAGGATAAAACTGCTAAACTACAAAAATTATTTGTATACATCTAAAGGCTTGACTATTGAGTAAATAATAGATAGTCTAGCGGAGTTTATAAATAAGATTCCTAGTAATTTATCTTATTGGAATATTCTAAATGAATCAAAATAAACCACTTCAGGCAATTTCTTCTGTTGAGCTTATAACCCTTTGCAGAAGTAATAATGCTGATGTTTGGAACGAATTTATAAGGCGTTTTCACCGCTATATTACTGTTTGTGTTTTTCGTGAAACTCGCAACTCTAAATTAGATACATCAGAACTTATACAAGAAGTTTTTCTTAAACTATTTGCTAATAATCAAAAAATTCTAAAAGATTTTCAAGGTACAACAGAAGATTCTGTATTTGTTTACTTGGCTACTGTCGTTCATAGCGTTGTAAAAGACCAAATCCGCCGAGAAATTGCACAAAAGCGTTCCGCTGTTTTTGTTGAATTAGATAGACCTGTAAATAGAGAACAAGAAATATTTTTAATCGACATTTTGCCTGCAACATCGGAAACATCGCCAGATGTAATGTTTGAAGAAAGAATTATCCTTAAAACATTAAAAGAATTATTAAAATCTGCTCTCTTTGGCCCTAATGCAGCACGCGACACAATTATTTTTAATCTTCATATAATTAATGGCCTGTCTGCTGGTGAAATCGCAGAAATGCCAAACATCGGTCTAAATGCTAACAATGTCCAAACTATAATCACTCGCACTAAAGAAAAATTAAAAGAAGTTTTAGTAAAAAAAGATATGCTAAAACTGTAAAATTTTTGTACGAATTCAAAAGTTTTTACGTCTTGTTTATTATTCCTAATATAATTTCTATAAACAGGTAAAAGCTTATGAAAAGCAATTTAGGTGTAACTCAACTATCAATAACAACCTATCAACAAGCCTTAGTTTATATTAATAAAGCACTAGGTATTAATCCAAGTCGTTTAGAAATAACCTTTAACAATCACTTGATTTTCCACATGCTTAAGTAATATAATGGCGACCATTCTGAGTGGAAGAAATACCTTAAGCTAGAAACTAATTCCATTTGCAATAAAAAGCAAACAATAAACGCGTCAACTCCAATAATTTCCATAAATTAACTGTTTTACAACCTTTAGCATTACTCAAAGTAAATTAACTTATGAAGTTTTTACAACCTAAGTATGTTTTGCTAATCCTTAGTCTGCTAGCGTTTGGCGTTATGTCAATGCTGGTGACAAAGATTTGGTTTGTTAAAACTACTAAAAAGGATCCAGCTATGGTAGCACTAGCAAAAGCCGCAGGAAAAATTCGCACCACTGAAGCCCGCCTTAGCAGTGACTTTGCCTATGCTCCTTATGTCGCGCTGCCTCCATCCAACAAAGAACGCAATAGGCTAGAAGCATTAAGAAAAGAGCTAATTTTATCTGAAGAAGCTGATTTATCTACGTCTAAAAATTCTTATAACAAAGTTTTGCCAAATTCGGTTAGTCGTGGTGCTAATGAGCAAATTAGCAATAATTTTTATGAAAGTATTTTTCTTGATCCGGTTTTATCTAACTTCTATTTCTCTGATTTAATAAGCTTTCTTCCTGCAAGACTTTCGCTAACACGTTCAGCAGAAGAAACTAGCAACACCTCTAAAGCTAGAGCCAACGAACCAAAACCGTTTAGAACCCTAGCGGCTGAAATAATGTTGGATGATATAGTTGCACCCACGCTAGAAACTGCACACGCTACAGCCGTAATTCGCCTGCTACGTTATGAGATTGACCTATCAATTAAGCGTTTTGAAGAAGCTTTAGAAGAAATTCCCGAAGCTAAAAAAAATGCCATATTCTTAAATGATTTGGCTGTAGCCTATCTAGCCCGCGCTCACGACGAAGAGCAGCCAGCAGATATTTTTGAAGCTCTATCCGTAATTGATAGCGCGGTGACAGCCGACCCTAATTTGTTAGCAGCCCAATATAACCGAGCATTAATTTTGCAAAAGCTTTATCTCTATATTTCAGCGCGTAAATATTGGACAGCGTATTTAGCAAAAGAAAAGTCTGATGACTGGAAAGCAGAAATTAACAAATATATTGAAGAGCTTAACAAGCCGACATTAACAGCACTTTGGGAAAAGGAAAAACCTAAAGTAGGTTTAGCGGCTCTTAGAGGTGATTACACGACAGTAAAACAAATAGTAAGCGAGTATCCTCATTTTGCCCGAATGTATGCTTTAGACGAGTTATTCCCAAGCTGGGCTACATCTTATTTAGAAAGAGATTTTGACACTGGTGAAGAAGTTTTAAGAGTTATTCAAGCCATAGGCAAAGTATTAATAGAAATCCACCAAGATCATATGATAGACGATGGTTTATCAACAATTTACCGTGTATATGATCAACCAAACGCAGCCAAAAACCTAACCCAACTAGCCCAAGCCCATTTACTTTACAACGAAGGCAGCAAGCTAAATGAAAACAATGATCCTGCTAAAGCAAGTAAACCTCTAGCCGAAGCTTTAGTTATTTTTAAGCAATATGATGATAATGCTTTCATTGCATTAATCTATTTATGTCAGGCTCGTAGTTACATTGCACAATTAGAAACTAAAAGTATTTTTGAGAAACTTGAGCAAACTCAAACATTATCTGAACAATATAATTATCATTATTTACTTGGCCGTACTTGGTCAATAAAGGGTCAAGAACAAAGGAAACTATTTCAATTTACTGAAGCCTTAGAAACAATGCTTCTAGCAATTAAGTTTCTAAAACAAACAGTAGCACTAAAGGATTTATCTATAGCGTTTGTTAATTATAGTCAGCTTCTTACAGAATTAGCTCAATCTAAACAAGTGCTTAGTCAATATTATAAAACCTTACAAACTATTAGTAAGACAGAAAACTTTTTTCAACAAACTACTGCTATCTTAGCAATAGCTATGTATCTTACCCAAATAAATGAAGTAAGATTTGCATTTTATTTTTACAATGAATTACTTAGTATAACAACTACTAATAAATTAGAAAAAAATCTTTTTTCTATGCTTCGCTGGCGTAGTTTAGCTTACTACAAACTAGGAGAACATTTTGCGGCATTACAAGATATTGAGCAAACAAAAGCTTATCTCTTACAATTCACAGACAAAACTTTCTATTTAAGGGCAGAAAATGAATTAGCTATTGCTGAAGGAGAATATAGCTTAGAAATAAATCCAAAAAAATCTATTCTGTTGCTTACTCAAGTTATTAATATCTATCTTAAGACAAAAGGACAACAAGAAAGACTTTGCTATCTTTACCTACTCCGCGCCCGTGCCTACCTAATTTTGAATGACTACCAAAATGCAGAAAGTGACCTAAAAGCTAGTATCCAAGAATTTGAAATAGCTCGCAATAATATCAAACATGAAAGTTTTCGTACTGAATTTTTTGAAAAACCTCAAGAAGTTTATGATGAAATGATACAATTACAACTTAAACTAAATCGACTTGATATTGCCTTTAATTATTTAGAAACTAGACAAGCTCGCGTTTTATTAGATTTATTACATAATAACTCTAAGCAAATAGAGTTATTAAATGAACCACAATTTATTATAGATAGTGTTACAAAACCTTTTGAGCTAGCAGAAATACAAAAAAGGTTACCTAATAATGTTGTTTTAATTAGTTATGCTTTCCTATCAGAAAACCTTTATATTTGGTGTATTACAAAAAACAAAATAAAGGTAGTTAAATCGTCTTTGAAAGAAGAAGAAATAAATTCTTTAATTGAAAAATTTTACAAATTGATAGAGCAAAACAAATCCAAAGAATCGCTTAAGTCATTATTAATTAAGTTTTATCAAGGAGTTTTTCAACCTATTTTACCTTTTATTTCTTCAGAACAACCTCTAGTTTTTATCCCTAGCAAATCTTTATATCAAATACCTTTCTCTGCTTTGGTTGATAATAAAACTAATCAATATTTAATTGAAAAACACAAAGTTGTAGTAGTTCCTAGTGCAACAATTTTTATTAAATGTTTAGAAAAAAACCAACTATTGGCAAAATACCCCAACAACATCTTAGCAATAGGAAATCCTAGTTTTAATAGAAAAATTTTTCCTAATCTTTCAAATCTACCAGCATCAGAATTAGAAGCAGAGCAAATTAGTAAATTTTATAGCAAATCCAAATTACTTTTGGGCCCACAAGCAACAAAAACTAAATTTTTAGCCCTAGCTAAAAACTATAATCTAATCCATTTTGCTGGACATGCAATTATAGATGAGCAATCCCCGTTATATTCACAATTAGTTTTTGCCAGAGATGAAACTAAAAAACAAAATAGTGGTTTGTATGCTTATGAACTCTACAAACAAAGATTTAGCCAAACAAAATTAGTAGTGTTAGCAGCCTGTAAAACTGCTAATGGTCACAATTTTAACAATGAAGGTGTGGCTAATCTAGCACGACCTTTTCTTGCCTCTGGTGTACCAACAGTAGTTGCTAGTTTATGGAATGCTAATGATCGTGCTTCGGCAGAACTATTTACTGCATTTCATAAAAACCTTATTAAAACAAGCAATATTGTTGAAGCACTACAAAATGCACAATTAGAACTAATTAATCATTCCGATCCTAGATTTCACTCACCTCAAATGTGGGGGACATTTGTGTTGCTAGGAGGAATTTAAACTTTATAACTTTTAAGGAGAATACCATGCCAAACAAATCAAAAAGCAATACTAAACAAGTCGATCTAACTGGCAACTTAACGATATTTTTTCGTGGGCTTTGTGTTTTCGTCACGAACTATCTAAAATACCCATTCACAGTTTTGTTACCTGATGCTAGAGTGCCTGAAACCTGTATCCCTCTTCATGGAGATAAACCAGAATATAGTATTAATAATCCATTATTTCCACATATTCCATTACTCTCAATTCCAAAAGGATTATTGAATCCTTTGCCTGAAAACAAACCACATAAATTTATTATTGATGATGAATTTGTTTTTCCGCTAACAAAACATGTAATAGAGATAGAAGGCATAGATAAAACTCTTGATTTAAAAAAAACTAAAGACTTTGAGAACTTTATTCCTAATTTACGGGATCATGCTTATATTGAAGGTTTTACAGGAGAGAAAATTCCAATAGACATAAATAATAGTTTATTAGAGCCTGACAGTATTAGGTGCCATAATAAGTTAAGTGCCTTACTACAAATTGAAAAAGGTATAATCAACACTCCACCTGCACAAAATCTAGCTGGAGATTCAAGGCTTACTACCGATCTTGTAAAAACTGTATTTGATAAAGACAATAATCCTCCAGACGAAGATGCTCAAATGCTTGCTAATTGTGTTTGCTGGCAAGTAAAGATCAAATTTATTCCAAAAACCCCATTAGGAAAAATGTTAGAAGAAAAATCTTTTCTTAATCTAGTTAATCCTATAATTAGTAAAAATTACAACGAAGATAAAGTTCGTTCAATTATTAAGCAAATAACCATAAACTATTTACAAAAAGAAACGCTAGAAAATCTTGAAGAAAAAGCTTTGTACAAAGAGCTAGACATAGAATATGAAAAAGTAGCTCCAATCCATTTCCAAACCCATTTTCAAAAAATATTTAAAAAAGTAGCTGAAGTTCTCTACCCTTCTGAATCTATAGAAATAGTGAGGGAATTTGTTCGACCTATAACTAGACTACTAAACCCTCCTCACAAATATTATCCTTTTAACATTAAACTTAAAAAAAATGGCGAGGATATAGAACTACTCCTTGATTTACAACTTATTCCCAAAATTGATAAAGATACTAATACTGTAATTGGATCCGAACCAGGTAACATATTTATTACCAACATGCCACCAGAAGGTGTGAGTATGCACCCTCCTTTTCAAAGAGAAAGAGATCTGGATTTTGCACTTACTTACTCTGTATTAGCAGATCCCGTTCCTCTTCCATACATTTTACCAAGAAGAATTCCTTCTCCAAATGAACAAAATGACCAAGATCAAACAGTACCACCTTTAATATGTGCTTGCGTTCGTTATGAAATAGAATCTGTGGGAGAAAATTCAGATAGCTCAGATCAGAATTCGTATGTAACAAACAATTAGTCCAGTGAGGTATATATGAGTCAGATTGAGAAGTGTTGGTCAAAAGTACAATATAGTAGTATAGCTTTGCCTAAAAACAATTTAAGGACTCTGCCAAATAGAGCCACAACTACGAATGATGATAAAATTGAAGATAAAGATAGAGATATAAATAAAAACATAATTACTAGACAAAATAAAACAAAAAGTCAAAAGTCTCAAAATCATAATTTTTTAAATTATGATTTCAGGAATTGTTTTGCTATTTTATCTAGTGGACGAGCTAAACCCTTTGCTTCTGGTATTTTGATTGCTAAAAATGCTATTTTAACAGTTCATCATTTCCGCAAATCAAATTTGTACAGAAGCAATTTTTGGAAAACTTGCAACGAAATTAATGCTAATGCACTAAATCTATTTGCTTGTAGATCTACTAACTTCCCTTTGAAAATAGTTAATGAAGATTTAGAAATCCTCATCCTTACCAACACAATTAATATTGATCCTGTTGTATTAGCTAATAAACAAGAGATAGATCGAGCAACTACAGGATTAATTGTTAGTTATGGTATTGATGAAAATGGATTTAGTGGTGTTAAACGCGAACGAGTAGTAGATATAGAACTTCCTTCTAATAATAATAATTGCATTCGTTACAACTCTAGTAGCAAAAGACATCTGATTATTAAAGCTCCTGCCCAACGTCAAGTCATTTCTAATCGTATAGAAACCGATGGGATCAACCCTAGAGATAGCGGATGCCCTCTTTACATCAATTGCAATGGAACAATAAAACTTGCTGGTATTGCTGCCAAATCATTAGACGATGGCGAAGCAGGTTTATTTATTCGCGTTGATACTTATCAAAAGGAAATCAAAAAAATCTTGGCAAGGTTTCCAGCCGAAAGTTAACAAAATATTAAAAGTGCAAGCAATTTATCTACAAACAAATTACTTGCACTTTTTGGTTTTTACTTTAGTTGTGTTTAGTTAGTTGCGTGGAATTTAACCATTCTAAGTTGATAATAGCCTGTTAAATCTTTTACTCCAAAATGTCCATAAGGCACAGTGCTAAAGGTCTTTTGGCCGTTTTGACCTGGTATTTGACAGGTGTATTTTCCATAAACTACTGTCCCATAACCTACTATCTCATCGACGCTTGACCAAATGCTATAAATATATGAGCCTTCATAACGAGAAGTAGAATTTAGGTCTACTAAGTAACTAGAAACGCCATAAGGCCCAATGAAACCAATTAAATAACCTGGGTAAAGCCCTACTTCATCATCACAAGTAAGCGTTGTGCCTCCTGTTAAATAACAAGATGTTAGCCCTCGATTTGCTCCAGCAATTCCAACAAAAGTGTCTACACTGCTAGTTAATGATGGGCCTAAATCATAATATCCACCATTATAAGGATCATAAGCTGTACCGCCTTTTATGGCTTTTCGCGCTAAAGTAACGCCTAAAGAATGCGCCACAATATCAACTTTTGCTGCACCTGTATATTGTTTGACGGCTTTAATAAAATTTCTAAGCTTAGTTAAATATTCTCTGGAATGGTATTGTTGAGAAGATGAAAAAACATTTGCTGGGCCGTATGTAGTCGCGTAAAGTTCCGAAGTTTTGTAACCGTTGGAAAGAAAATAATCTATTGAAGCATTCCAACCTGTTTGACCGGCTGTAGTGCCTACGGCTTTGTCAGAATTGCCATGAATAAAAATCACTGGTTGATTAACTACGCTATCCGTAGCACTTGTCTTGCCACCATAACTCCCGCCTGCTAAATCAAACCGACCAAAATCATAGCTTCCATAACCATTAGCAGCTAACCAGTCTCTAAAATGAGGCGTAATTCCAGCCATACTAGCCGCCAAGTTGCCTTCGGCTTGCTGCTTGATGTTGTAAGTTTGGCTAGGAGTTTGGGTTAAATCTTGTGTAGCTTGTGTTTGCAGGCTATTAGCACTGACATTTTTATTGATATGGTTTACAGCAGGATAAAAGGCTAAAAATAGGACTAAAACCACTAAAGACAAGGAAATAAATCTAATAACATTTTTTGGCTGGCCCATTAAAATATCTCCTCTAACATTTATAAATATTTAATTTTTAATTATGAGTTTTAGCGAAAGGAATTAAAATGTACGCTCGTTCGTTATTATAACAGAAAAGAAATAAAAAAGAACGAACGTTTGTCTAAAAAGCGCGAGAAAGTTAAATTTTTATTTATTTTATCCAAAGCATAAATAATCAATCATCGCTAATTATTGACAAATATTGATAGTTAAGGATAGAAAAGCTACAATTGTGTTATGAGAGGAAAAGTTATGATAAAAGCACAATCAAGCATAGAAGATTTATATAAAATAGAAGAAAAAGCAGAAATAGCTAATGGAGAAATAATAAGGATGTCACCAACTGGAGCAATGCCAAGTTTTGCAGCAAGTGAGATATTTGTTAGTTTAAGAGCATACTCAAAACAAACTAAAAGCGGATGGGCAGTTGGTGACAATACAGGATTTAAAGTTAATTTACCAAACAGAGAATCTTTTAGCCCTGATGCAGCTTACTACATTGGAGAAAGCCCAAGAATGAAGTTCTATGAAGGGGCACCTGTGTTTGCAGTAGAAGTAAGAAGTGAAAATGATTATGGAAACGAAGCAGAAGAAAAAATAAGAAAGAAAAAACAAGATTATTTTTTAGCTGGAACAAAAGTTTTTTGGGATGTTGATTTGTTAAATGCTGATACTATAAAGGTTTATAGAGATACTGATCCAGACAACCCAACTATTTATCATCGTGGCGAATTAGCTGAGGCTGAACCTGTTTTGCCGGGTTGGGTTTTTCCTGTTGATGACTTATTTTTTGAATAATTGATGTATGTTTAAAAAGGCCAAAAATTAATTGCTTTCTTTGTTTACCTTATTGAAAGCACAAATAATCAATCATTGCTAATTATTGACAAATATTGATAGTTAAGAGCAACAAAGCTATAATTTGGTTTATGGAAATAACAGTTAAAGAAGCAGCAAAAAGACTAGGTTTACACCCTAGCAGAATAAGACAATTAATAACAGAAGGTAAATTACCTGCTAATAGGCATGGTAAACGACTATTGTTAATTAATGAATCTGATATAGAACTCATTAAACTGCCCTCTCTTTATTCAAAATCAACTAGGACACTTAAAAACAAAGATAAAAGTGATAGTGACAAAGAGTTACTTAATACAATCCAACTTCAAAATCTAAAAATCCAAAATTTAGAAGAAGAATTGCTTAAGCTTAAACTTAAGATTTCTTCTGTAGAACAAATCTATATTGCTTTACAACAATCTCAAATACTACATCCATCACAACCAGCAAAATTGCTAAATCAAGAAATTACACAACCATTGCAACCTTTAATATCTGCTCAATCTATTAATAAACAAAGGTTAGAATGGTTAAAAGCTAACCAAGAAAATTATGCTGGTAAATATTTGGGTTTTGACCAAGAAAAACTAGTTTCAGTTGCTTCTACTTACAAAGAAGCCAAAGAGCATGCTATTAAAGCAGGTGTAACAAATCCATTTATAGTTCATATGCCTGATCCAAAAGTTGTTTATCACATTAATTGGTAGATATTAAAATGTCTCATTTATTGCGTTTTGATCATTTATTTTCTTATGATCCATCTCTATCAGGAATAACACTTACAATTTATTTAGAAGTAAACTCTAACATAAAAACAGAACCTATTGATTGCAAAATAGATACAGGTTCTACTTATTGTGTTTTTCAAAGACATTATGGAGAACAACTAGGACTATCTATAGAAGATGGTTTACCTCTAACCATTGGAACTGTAACTAACCCTTTTATAGCTTATGGTCATGAGGTTAATTTATTACTAGAAAATTATCAGACTAATGTTATGGTTTATTTTGCAAAAGATTTTATTCCAAGAAATATTTTAGGTAGACATGGTTTTCTTGAAAACTTTTGTATTGCTCTAATTGATTATGAGGGCAAGCTTTATCTTTCTGAGTACAATTTATTTATTGATAATAATTAGCTAATGTTTTAAAAATGCTAAATCTTAACTACTCTCTTTTTCCATAGTTCTGCTACCTAAATAAAGAAATAAAGCACTCAAAGCGCAAGTCAAAGGACAGATTAAAAGTGAAAATTTCATTTGGCTAGGGTTGGTGCTAACTCCCATTAAATCATTAAGTTTGCCAACAATTGGAGGGCCAAAACCATAACCAATTATATTAACTGTAAAAAAGTAAACTCCTATACCTAAGCCTCTAAGTTGTGGCCCGGCAATGTCATGAACATCTGCTGCTGCGGGGCCAAGCCAAATTAATGCAGCAGCTAACAAAAATAAGTTTGCAATTACAAGCAAAATAACATTGTCGCTGTAAAGCAACATTAGCCAAAGCGGAATACAAGCAATTGCTCCATAACTAGTAAAAAGCATCCGCCCGCCACGACCTTTTTTTCTAAACCAATCTGAAGCATAACCACCTAAAATTGTACCTGGCATTCCACCTAAAATAGAAAGGATACCGGCTAGAAGGCCGATGGTTGCTATGCTTAAGCCGTGTACACGAGAAAAAAACGAAGGCCCCCAAATAGTCAAACTATTTGCAGCTAAAGCAAAAAGCGCGTAACCAATATGATGAAACCTTAAAGATTTAGATCTAAATAACCTTTTCCAATCCCCTGGTTGATAAAGAGTAACATTTTTTTCTGTTTGACCGCGTGAAGGTTCTTTTAAGAGAAAGACAAATAAAGCTACAAGAAGCCCTGGAAAACCTAACAAATAAAATGCCCAACGCCAACCCATTGAGCCACCTATCCAACCACCAAGAAAAAACGCTATTCCCCCGCCTAAAGGTATACCAGAGGAATAAATAGCTTGGACAGTAGCACGCATTTTTACAGGAAAATAATCACTTAGTAGGGAAAGTGCTGCTGGGCCTAAAGTCGCTTCGCCTACCCCAACCATGACGCGACAAAAAAAAATCCCCCAAAAGCTTTCTGCATAGCCAGTTAAGCCAGAAAAAAGACTCCAAATTGCTAGCCCAATTGCAATCAAGTTTTTGCGTATTGTTCGGTCAGCCAATCGACCAAAAGGAATACCTAACAGTGTATAAAATATTACAAATGAAGTAGTTCCAAGTAATGCTAATTGCAAATCTGATAGCAGCAACTCTTTTTTAATCGGAGTAAATAAAATATAAATTAGCGAACGATCCAGAAAATTTAAGGCATAAACTACTGTAAGCAAGCCTAGTACATACCAAGAATAATTATTTACATTTTCGGCTTTTTCAGCTTTTATATTTGCGTCTTTGACTAGGGTAGACATAAATTATTTTCCTATTTTTTTAGCCATTCGCTAATTTGTGCTATAGATTTGCTATGCCAGGTAAGTAGTAAGTGATTAGTTTCTATTGCAGCACTTCCAGCTAAATTTGCTATAGCAGTTTTGTCCATCGCGCTATCAAGAAAGACTAGCCCATCGCTTGGGCCAGTATGCTCATTATGAAAAAGTGGTATGTTGGCACTGCTACCAGCTAACAAATAAGTGTTGATAGATTTAGGGATTTCTTGAGATAAAGCTTGTTTTACTAAAGATCCTTGTTCAATTGCCATATCAATTCCTAGGCTTTCAGAAACAGAACCTTTTCCACCATAATAAGTTGTTTTCCAGTCAGTTTCATTTTCTGGCAATGAAAACTTTTGATCCCATTTTCTTAGCATTTGTTTTTGACCGGGAAAAAAGTTTCCTGCTTTAGTTGTATAAATTGATAATTCGGGAAATGATTGCCATTTTTCCTGACAAAGTATTGATGTATGTACAGCCGGGCCATTTAACTTAAACCCTCCACAGCTAGGAAAAACCAAGTTATTAAGTGTTGTGCCATGACGAAACGCATAATCTATTCCTAGGTTAGGACATCCAACTAAAATTAATTTGTTTATGTCATTAGCATAGTCTTTACCCCACTTGGGCTTTACACTGCTAGCATAAAGTCGGCTAGCAAATGCTCCTTTGCTCCAAGCAATTACATTTACTTGACTAGAATTTGTAAGAGTTTTAATTCTTGAAATCGCTTCGCCAATCTGCTGGGCCCAAAGCAAGTTATCGCCATGTTTATGAGGAAAATTAATTGCAAAAACTTTATAACCTTCTGTAACTAAACTTTGCATTAAGCCAGTTTTTGCACAAATTGGAGAGCCACAACCAAAGCCATATTCGCCAGGATTTGCCCAAGCACGATCAGCATTATCATTAGCACCATGTACTAATAATATTGGCGTTGATTTGTTGTCTTTTTTGTCCCATTCTGGCGCGTAATAGAGTAAAAAGCGGCTAGAGTGAGGCTGTTTGCTAGCAAAAAACTCTGCCCGTTGTCCATCTTGATCACCTCTATTATCTAGCGGATAGTCTTCTGCTAAAAAGTTTTCATTTTCTATTTTGTAACGTTCTACTTTTACCCAACCATGTAGAACTTTTGTAAAAGTGTCTTCTAAAACAGTTTGGTTGACAGCTTTTTTATCTTGACCATAGCTAATTAAATTTTCTGACATCGTGATTAAAAATAATAAAAAGATAATTAAAATTTTACGTTTCATAAAACCCCACAAGATTATTTGCTATGAGAGAGCAACCAATCAACCGTTTTAGGCCAAACAATTTTTATTGCACTAAGTCCAATAGAAAGACCGTGATGACCACCTTTAACTTTTAATAATTCTTTATCTTTACTGCTAACAAGTTCCATTAAGATTTCTGAAGATTTAAGAGGGACAATTTCGTCATGTTCAGCTAAGACATTTAGTAGAGGGCATTTAACTTTTTTTAAGCTTACTATTTGATTGCCTAATGGAAAGCGATTTTTTACAAGTAAGTTTTGCTGATAAGCATATTTAATAAATTGGCGAAAAGTTTCACCTGCAATTGGTATTGTGTCTTTTATCCAATAATCAAAGGCTGCAAAAACTTTTCTATATTCTTCATTTTCAATGTTTTCTGCTAAATCAACATATTTAGTAATGTTTTTTAGCGGCTTAAGCATCATAAAAGTTGTATAAAGCAGTTCTTTTGGAACATTTCCATAAACATTAATAAATTTATCAACATTAAAATTTTCTGGGCTACCCCATAAACTAAGCAGTGAATCATTATGAAAATCAACTGGAGTAGCTAGTAAAATCAGGCTTTGCACATATTCTTGTTTAATTGCAGCATAAACTAACGCCATTGTGCCGCCCATACAATAACCAATCATTGACAGCTTTTTTGCTTGTGAATGTTTTAAGGTTTGTTTAACAATTTTGCTTAAAAAAAAGTTGATGTAATCCTCTAAACTCAAGCTAGAATCGCTGTTTTCAGGTACTCCCCAATCAACTAAATAAACATTAAAACCTTGGTTAACTAAGTATTCAACATAGCTTTTACCTGGCAGCAAATCCAAAATGTAATATTTATTTACAAGCGAATTGACTATTAAAACAGGTGTATCAGATACAAGTTTATTTTTAGGCAAATAATGATAAAGCTTAAAGGTATAATCAGAAAAAATTATTTCTGATGGAGTTTGTGCTACTTTAGGGGTTTGAAAAAGTTGCATCATCATTGCCGTTAACTTAAATAAATCCATAGTTTAGCTATAAAGGCTTTCTAAAGCTTCTTTATAATTTTGTGCTACGACATTTCTTTTTACTTTCAAAGTAGGGGTGATTTCCCCTGCTTCAATGGTTAAATCATGGTCTAGAATTACAAATTTTTTTATTGCTTCAGTTGATGACACTTGGCTATTAACTTTATTTACCAAATCTTGCACTAAAGAAATTATTTCTTGTTTTTTAGTTAAATCAGCAAAATCTAAATACTCAATTTTATTTCTTTTTGCATAATCTTCTGTTTCTAGTTGATTAAGTGTAATTAGAGCCGTTAAATAGCTTTTACCATCACCATAAGCCATTGCTTGACTTATAAGGGCGTGTTCCTTTAACAAATTTTCTAGTAGTGCAGGAGCAACATTTTTTCCTGTTGAAGTAATGATTAATTCTTTTTTACGACCAATAATTTTTAGAAAAGCTTCGTTTGTTATCTCTCCTAAATCACCAGTCATTAACCAGCCATCTTGAAACATTTCTGCTGTTTTATCTGGCTCTTTATAATAGCCGTTAAACATCATTTCACTACGAAGCAAAATTTCACCATCTGAAGCTATTTTTATTTCGCAACCTGGCATTGCTTGACCAACTGTGCCAAAACGATGATTATCAGGGCGATTAAAGGCAGCACAAAGATTTTCTGTTAGCCCATAAGCTTGTAAAATTGGTAGTCCTAAAGCACTAAAAAATTCAGCAATTTCTTGTGGAAGTGGCGCACCACCAGAAGAAAGTATTCGGATTTCTCCACCAAAATAAGATTTGATTTTACTTTGTATTTCTGGCGATAGAGTTTCATAAATTTCTGATAGATAAGTAGGTACAGCTAAATTTTTTTGCTTTAAGTCGTCTATCTCTCGGCCTATTTTGACTACTTTATTAAATAAATATTGTTGTTGAGTAGAAGCATTTTCAACATCTGAAATAATTTTGCTATGAATTTTTTCAAAAAATCTTGGTAGACTGCCAAATATTGTTGGTTTTACTTCTAACATATAATGCCAAAGCTTATTTAAGTCTTGAACAAAATAGGCTGGTGAACCTGCATATAAACGGTTATAAAAGCCTGTAATTCTTTCTGCTACATGACAATAAGGTAGATAGGAAAAAGATCTATCTGTGTCATAAACCGGAACGGTTTCTAGAAGTGACTCTACACTATTAATTATATATTGATGGCTAAGACAAGCACCTTTTGGAAGTCCTGTTGTGCCAGAAGTATAGACCATAATGGCGATATCAGAAGGTTTAGCCTGTTTTCCTAGCTCTGATAAATTAGTTTTTACGTTGCTTAAATTTTCACTACCTAGTTTTAAGAAATCTTTATAAGAAACTATTTCAGAATCTGCTAACTGTTCATCTAAAACAATTATTTTTTTTATATTTGGAATTTCTGATTTTATTGCAAGAATTTTGTTTAATTGCTGTTTACTGTCAACAACAATATATTCTGCATCTGAATGATTAATAATATATTTACATTGTTCAGCAGAGCTTGTTGGATAAAGTCCAACACTTACACCACCAGCAAAAATAGTTCCAAGATCGCTAATGGGCCATTCTGGTAAAGTACCCATTAAAATACAAACCGAATGACCTTTAGTTAAACCTAATGAAAAGAGTGCTGAACTAAAACATTCTACTTGGTAAGCAAAATTATTCCATGACATTGCTTGCCAAAAGTCTTGTTCACGAGTATAAAAAAAGTTCTTTTCACCATATTGTTTAACTCGTTCTTGAAAAAGCAGATATAGATTTTCATACTTCATATTATTTTAAGAAACTTTAGCTTTATTCATTACTAAAGCTTCTCCCTCACAAATAATTTTGTTTTTAGAATCCGTACAAACTGTTTTACAAGTAATTAATCCTTTATCTTGACGAATATTTACAATTTCAACTTTGGCAGTTAATTCATCAGCTACATTTGCTTGAGACAAAAAGTTTAATTTTTGTTTAAGATAAATAGTACCTTCGCCAGGCAACGTTGTACCAAGTATCATAGAAAAAAGACCCGCTATCAAAGGCTCTGGAATAGCATTAATTTTAGAAAGGCTAGAAAAAGTTTTTTTTCCTAATAAACAAGCATATTCTTCTAAATCAGAATCAGTAAAGATTTTTTTTGTTATGGCTTGATCTCTAACATCTACTTTCACAAACATTTAACTTTTTCCTTCTAATTAGGTAATTTTAATAAAGTTAGGCTTTGACAAGCTAGGGTTCCATCTGTTTTAGTAACAGAAGTTTTTACTTCTACTATTTGTTCTTCTGCTTTTATAGTAGTTATTTGCTGCATTAAGAATAATTCTTCATCAGTATAAACAGGGCTAAGAAAAGCTAATTCCTGTGACAACTGTTTACCTTGAGGAAATTCTTTAGCTAAATATTCACTAATGACAGAATAAACTAACATTCCATGAGCAATAGTTTTACCAAATCTGGATTTAGAAGCATATTCTAAATCTATATGAATAGGGTTTTTATCGCCGCTAATTTCAGCAAATTTGTTAATGTCATCTTGAGAAAAATTTAAGCTTGTACTAAAAGTTTTGTTGAGTTGAATATCATTCATAAAATTGCTTTAAGATAATTTGGTTGTGCAAATTCTAAGCCCTAAAAATCTAGGGCTTAGACAAATAATTGACTCTATATTTAACTCTAATAGCTAAGTTATTTATTTCTTAGCAGTTGTCACCACAGGAAAAGAAAAAATCTCAAAAGCTTTTTTTGTATTTTCAGCAGTGCGGGCATTAAATTCTGTTACTTCTTTCTTAAATGGGTAATCAGTAACTAGTTTTTCTGCTGTGTCTGCCATTTTATCTAAAAATTGTTGGCGACTTTGATAACAACTATTGATATATTCTTTTACAACCGTAGTGTTAGCATCTTTTGATGTCATAGTAGCTTCAATAAAACTTTGAGCTACTTTATCAGCAGCCTTTTGTATGTGCAATGTGCTGCGAATACTTACTTTTGCGGTTTCTTCATAAATTGACATTAAATTCATAGTTTCTCCTAATTTTTATAAGAATTTGTGTTGCTAAAAAATAGTGGTTTAATTTAGATAGACCACCGAAAAACCGTGCAGGCCATATTTAGCCCGCCACCAGAAGCACACATTAGAATTAAATCCCCATTTTGAAGTTTTCTTAAAGCTACCAAATCATCAAGTGCCATAGCAATACAAGCTGAGCCTGTATAACCCCATTTGCCCATAATCGTATGAGCAAGCGACATTGGCAACTCTAAACGCTCCATAACTGCTTTAATGGTGCTTAAATTAACTTGGGTAAAAAGAAATTGTTTAACATCTTTAATTTCAACATTGGCTTTTTTTAGTGTTTCTTTAACTAAATTGGGCCAGCCTTCAATGTTAACTTCTGGAGGATATTTTTGTAAAAATCTTACTTTGTTATATTTTCCTTCACGGAAAACTTGTTTATTAATAGGCATTGCAGTCCCACCAGCAAATATTCCTAAATAATTATGATATTGTCCATCGGCAAGAAGTTTTGAAGCTAAATAACCTGGTTCTGTGCTAGCTTGTAGTACAACAGCACCAGCACCATCAGCAAAAATTGTGCAAGTTTTTTTGTCTTCCCAATCTAAATACTTACTCATAGCATAGGCACCAATAACCAAAATATTTTTATATTCTGGATCACCCATAATATAAGTAGCAGCAGTTTTTAATGCTGTGACAAAACCAGCACAAGCACAATTAACATCAAATGAGCCAGCATTTTTAGCACCTAAACAATATTGGACAACGGCTGAAGTAGCTGGAGAAATATAAGCTGGTGTATCTGTTGCAACAATAATTAAATCTATTTCTTCAGCAGTTAAGTTAGCCATTTTTATAGCTTTACGTCCTGCTTCAACAGCTAAGTCAATTGTATTTTCTTTTTCAGAACAAATATGACGACGTTCTATTCCTACAACTTGAGAAACAAAAGTATTTATATCTTCGCCTAACATTTGGCTTAAGTCGTCATTGGTTAACATTTTTTCTGGCACATAAGAGCCTGTACCAACAATTCTGGCATAGCGTGACATTTTAATTATTCCTCTTTTGACCGTTAAGAAAATCTGTAACTAGTTGGTTAAAAACTTTTGGAGTTTCAATAAAAACCGAATGTCCAATGTTAGTAATAACTTCTAAGCGAGAATTTTTTATTTTTCTTGCTAAGTTATAAGAATTTGCTGCTGGAACCATTGGATCTTTATCTCCAGTTATTATCAAAGTTGGTGTAGTTAAATTTTCTAATTTGCTTTCAACATCAAATGTCATTGCTGCTTGTAACTGGCTTAAATAAGCTTGGTGCAAAATAGGATTTGCCAAACGTAGCTTAACTATTTTTTCAAATTCTTCTTCTTTTAATTCTTCAAATTTTTGACCTAAAGCAAATTTTAGGTTTTTTCTAATTCTTTCTTCTAAGTTTGGATCTGAAAAAGAACTCATTGCCATTAAAGTTTCTGCTGGTGGAGAAACATGGTTTTTTCCTCCAAAACTAGTACAGCAAAGTATTAAGCTAGAAACCTTTTCTGGATATTTCAAAGCAAATTCTTGTGCAATAAAACCACCCATTGAAGCACCTAAAATATGAGCTTTTCTAACTCTTAAAAAATCCATTAAATCAGCTACATCATCAGCCATTCTTTCAACTGAGAAAGGATAAATAGCTGTTTTTGAACGACCTACACCACGATTATCAAAAACAATAGTTTTATAGTTTTTAGAAAATTCTGGTATTTGGTGATACCAAATCCAAAGACCTGTAGCAAAGCCAGGTATTAATATTAAAGGATGACCTTGACCATAAATTTCATGGTAGATTTCATAATCGCTAATTTGAACTTTCGACATTTTTTAACCTAATTTAGAAAATTTGTAGGGCTACTAGAAAAGTAACCCTACTTCTATGAGGCACCTAGAAACTGAGTTTTAACGCAAATTGAATTACACGAGGCCCGCTACTAGTTGAAGTAATTCGGCCAAATGTTGCAGGAATAGCAACGTTGCTATTTGGGTTAGAGAAGTTAACCGTGTTGAAAGCATTAAAGAATTCTGTACGAAACTCAATATTAAAGCTTTCTCTAACAGGGATAAATTTAACAACTGAAATGTCTAAGTTCTTTTGTCCTGGGCCAATCAAGGTATTACGTCCTAAAGTACCAAAAGGAGCATTTCCATCAAAGAATGGATTTAGAGTTGTTCCAACTAAAACTTGTCTGGATGGAACAAAAGCTGATGTATTAAAGAAGCCATTAAGACGGTCTTTAACATCGCCTGAAACTTCTGGATTTGCACCAGCAACAACATTAGCTCTTTGCAAAATAAAGTTGCTAGGTGCGTCAACAACTGTAAATGGAAGTCCTGATTGTAGAGTTAAAATTCCGCTGACTTGCCAACCATTGACTAATTTACTTGCTAAACTAGATTGAACATTAAATTTTGGTAAGTCATACACACCACTAAAAACAAACCGATTTCGTCGGTCAAAGTCTGAGAGTCCACGATTTCCACCTGTATTAAATTGGTCACCAGGCACGCCAGCCAATTCATTAATTGCAGCACCAGAATAATTATCTATTGATTTTCCTACAGTGTAAGAGGCTAAAAATTGTAGCCCTTTGCTAAATTGCTTAGTTACGCTAAGTTGGAAAGAATCAAAATGAGAGGTAGAGCTAGATTGAACTTGTTGAATACCTCCTGCGGGATTCTTTTGTGTAGAAAGAAATGGGCCAAGTGGTAAAGTAAATTGATTTGTAGCAGGATTAAAAACAGGCTGATTTAAGCTAACTACTTGTAATAATTTTGTTCCTTTTGAGCCAACATAACCAACTTCTAAAAGCAGGTCTTTTCTTAAAGCATATTGAATATTAAGGTTATATTGTTGGACATAAGGAGTACGGAAATTAGGATCAAGGAAAATTCCGCTAATTGGTGTACCAAGAAGCGATGGAACTGTTGGAATAACAGGAAAAGCCGTTGGTTGTGGAACAGGAGCAAAAGGAGCCGACAACGGTCTACCAATAGCAGTAGCTAGAGAGAAGAAAGGAAAATTCAAAACTTGAGTATTAACTGATCGTGTAGAAACACGGTCAAAATAAATACCATAACCGCCACGAACAACAACTTTATCGCTATTAAAAGGTTTGTAAGCAAAACCAAATCGAGGTGCAATATTATTTAAGTCATTATCAATTAATGAATCTGAAACTAGAGGAACTCCTGCAATAGGATTTTCTGCATTACCTGCTTGAACAAAACCATTTGGAGGTTGAGCAATTGCTGTTGGAAAGCCAGCCTTAAATTGTTCAGGAAGGAAATTAATTAAGCGTCCTTGTTGTTCAGTTGGGTTACCAAAAAACTCATAACGAATACCAAGATTTAATGTTAGACGATTATTAACTTTAATATCATCTTGAGCAAAAGCACTAAATTCATTAACTCTTAACGCACGATCAAACACACCTGAACCAAGTAAAGAAATAGATTGACCAGCTAAGAAGCTAGCAAATGTTGGGAAAATTAATTGACCACGAGTAAAAGCATTAAAGAAAAAGTTAACTTGTGAGCGACGATATTCGGCACCTAAACGAAGACGATGCCGTCCAGCAGTAATTGAAAGTGTATCACCATAAGTAAAGGTATTAATTGCTGAAGATTGATCAGCAAAAGCAGAAGATCCTAATGTAAAAAGTCCTACTACTTGAATTGTAGGTAGACCAGAATATAAATTACCTGTTGGGCTATCAATACCAAATTGTTTAGCTGTAAAAGGCTCTTGAGGATCAGAAGTAACACGAATACGGTTATAACCAAAGCGAGCTTGATTAACTATATTTGGGCTAACAATATAAGTATCGCTTAAAGAAACTACTCGGTTAATTAAGTCTAAATCTCCACCAAAACCAGGAAGTTGAGTTGACCCATTACCTAAACCAGCAAAGTTAAAATTAGCTTGAGTGAATGGATTATTAGCTGAAAATACTTTTCCTGTAAAATTATGTTTTTCATTAATTTTAAGGTCAACATTGATATTAAATTGATCTTCTTGAAAACGAGAAATTCCTGAAATAGGAGTTAGTCCGCTTGCAGTTGTTGGAGAAGGAATAATAAATTGACCGTTAGGCAACCGTGCTTGTAAAAGTGAAACTGCAATAGGGTTAATTAAAGTTGCAGGTAGTCCAAATGCAGCAGCCAAGCCTGTAGCAGTGCGATTGCTATCTGTTAGCCCAACAGGAATAACAGGAAAAGTTAAACTATTGCTTAAAGATGCTCCATTGCGTTCACGTGTACCTTGATAGGATCCAAAAAAGAAAGCTCTATCACGAACAATTGGCCCACCTAAAGTAAAACCAAACTGATTTTTAGTTAGCACAGGTTTACGCTGACCTGCACTATTTAGAAAGAAATCATTAGCATTTAATGAGCGATTGCGCAAAAACTCATAAGCATTACCATGAAAACTATTTGTTCCTGATTTAGTTACTGCTTCAACGTTACCGCCTGCATTTCGACCATTAGAAGAGTCATATAAACTTGTTTGAACAATAAATTCTTGAATTGAATCTGTTGCAGGAACTGCAATATTAGGAGTGGAATTTGTTCCAATGGAATTAGCATCTACGCCATTAATTCGGACACTATTGCTAGTTGTACGTTGACCATTAACGGATATAATAGCGTCGCCTCGGCCTAAATCAGTATTATTAGAAAGGTTTGCAGAAGTGCCTGCTGATAAAGTAAGTAGTTGTTGAAAATTTCGTGTAGGTAGAGGTAATTGGCGCAAAGTTCGTTCGTCTACGTTGCGGCCTAGTTGGGTAGATTCTGATTGTACTAAAGGAGGTGTTGCGGTTACGGTAATAACTTCTGAAACTGTTGCTGGTTCTAGTGCAACTTTTAATGTTGTTACTTGAGTAATATTTACTGGAACATCTTGTAAAATTACACCCTTAAAACCCTCTATATTGACTGTAACTGTATATTTGCCTGTAGGAAGCAATCTAACAGTAAATATTCCTGATTCATTAGCAATAACTTCTCTTTCTACACCTGTATCTTGATTTTTAATCGATACACTAACACCAGCTACAGCAGCACCTGTTTGATCAGAAATTAATCCGCTTATGTCCCCCGTTGTGCCTTGCGCATAAGCACTAGAACTAAATATAGTTGTTTGCATTGGTACAAACAAAGATACTAAAAAAAATATTGCTATAACTCTATATTTATACATTTTCCTCTCCCAGATCTATTTTATTATTCAAAGTATAAAAACGAACGAACGTTTTTTATTAAAGTAAAAAAATAAGGACTAATTATTAGACAGATTTTTTTCTAAAGCTGAAGCGGACAAAAGGCCGCGACAAAATAGTTTACTTAAGTTTAGTATTGCTTCATCATCGGTTATGCCTAGATGACGATTACCACCAAAGAGTTTTTCAATAAGAAAATAGTTAAGAAATTGCAAATAAGCAACCGTAAAACCCAAAGCCGGGTCAACTTCATCATTAAGCAATTTTTGTTTTTTTAATCTATAAAAATGCTGGTCAAAGCGTTGACCAAACCTTTTTGAAAGACCTGCAAAAAATTTGCGACAATGTTGGTTTTCAAATTCTAACACATCAATATACATCAATAACCAAAACTCATAGTGATCTTCTACCACTTTTTGCAAGAGTTTACCAAGTTTAACAAAATTTTCTGGTAGCAGTGGTTCTTCTATTTGGGAAAACATATTGTCAAATCTTTCGGTAATTACTTCTTCGTAACTGCTAATCAATGATTCTAAAATATCTTCTTTAGTTTTATAGTAGTTATAAAGATTACCTAGAGATATGCCAGCCTTTTCTGCTATTTTACGGATAGAAGTTCCGTGAAAACCATGTTTGATAAATAGTAACTTTGCTGCTTGTTCTATATTAGCTTTTTTTTCTGCTATTATTTCTCGGCTAAGTTTTGGCATAATTAAAAACGAACGAACGTATTTTATAAATATATAAATAAGTTGTCAACAAGAAAAAGTTGGAAATTTAAATTTTATTAACAAAATATTTTTCTTCTGTTAACTCGGTTATTTCTTCTGTTAGGGTTATTGATTTACAAGAGTTTGGAAAACTAGTCAAATTAGTCAAGTTTATTAAAGTTTCTTGAAAGTAAACACAAGTAGTTAAATAGTTGTTAACTATGGCTTTAGTTGGTTCAGAATAAGTTTTTGTAGTTAAAAGTTCGATAGTTATTTTTGCACAAGCTTCTAGGCTTGAATCTTTAATTATTTGAAAAATATTAAAAGGGTGGCTCATAAGATTTCCTATTTTTTATTAAATTCCAAAAGGATGAGCATATTTTTGATAATCAACTAAAACATCTTTTAATCTATAGGTTAAATCGCCAAAGGAAGCATCATCAGCTAACCAATTTTCAAGTCTTTCTTTACCTAAAGTTATGTTATGTTCTTGACCATTGCTAGACCTGAAAGTTACTTTATCGCTGTCGGCTAAACGCTCAACTGTCCAATCCACGCCGTTTAAGCTAAATTCACGAGAAAAGCTAGTTTCTTTAGGAAAAGGTTTAAGATTAGAAGCACTTTTTGTAGGGTCATTTAGATTGCTAAAAATTTGTTGGAAAAATTGATCTGTTAGTTGAAAGGTTTGCTCATCTAGTTCTGGATCAATTTCAAAGTCATATTGGTAATCAATTACATTATCTTGCGCAACAAAATTCTTTAGATTCCAGGTAGGCACATTTAAGACAAAAACCCCTGCTGGCGGGTTATTTCGTTGCTTAAAATTACGTGCTTCTTGCGCGCTATCTAAATAAAGTTTTATGCCTATTTGAGTATTCCCTAAAGTTGTAAATGAAGTTAAATTACCCGCTGTAAAAGGCTTTGGTGTAGCGTTGTTAAGTTTAGCATTAGGATTATTAGTATTTGGCATTTGAAGTTTTATAGCAATCTCTGGAAGATCATTTTTTTGATAGCCTATGGGGAGATTATTTATCATTCCGCCATCAACTAAACGAATTGTGCGTCCTGTAGCAACATCAACAAAATCAACAGGTTCAAAAGATCCTGGTACAGCAGCCGAAGCCGTCATAGCCATTGCAACTGGAGTGTTAGGAGTCGTTTCTTTGCTAAAAACAAAAATTCTATCTTCTAGGTTTGTCATATCATTTGGAGCTTGGCTATCAGATAATTTAGTAGCTCCAATATAAAGAGGCATTTTTAAGTCAGCAAAAGTAACTGGACGATCTGTTATACCTGTAACTTCTCGTAATTTTTGATCCATATAGCGGTAAAATTCGCGCCCTGTGGTTAAACCTGAACTAGGAAGCAGATTAACTTCAAGAAATTTTTTGATCTGCGGATCTTTTGAAATTTCATCAGCTTTGCTTGGACTAAGCCCAGCAGCAATAAAGCCAGCATTAATTGAACCCGCCGAAACCCCGCTTACACTTGCTGGAACAATTCCAAGGTTATACATTTCTGACACTGCGGCGGCATGTCTTTTTCCAAAGCCTCCCCCACCTTCAAAGCTAACATGTACTGGTACAGGCTCACCATTATTTGTTGGAATACCTGCTTTAAAGCGATTTTCTGAAACAATCGCTTTATATTCATCTAATGAGTGAGCAATAACTTTTTGGCCTGTTTTATCCTTAAATTCGACTTGTCCATTTAAGTTTTCACCAAAAAGCAGCTTTTTTACTTCTGGTGGATTAGTATCTATTGGTTTACTCAGGCTAGAACCAGGAAAATTTTTAGCTGTAACTTGCCCTTTATCTAAATCTCCTGCAACAAAATTTGTTGCTAGTAGCACCTGCCCTGCTCTAGGAGCATTATCTAAATCATAGCCATAGGTTTGCTGCAATTTTGTTTTAGCGGCCTTATCGCCTTCTTGAGCAAGCTTAATGGTTTGGCGTAAATCATTTGTATTTTGCAACAATAAGCTTTTAGAGACTGATTTACCTTTTGGATTAAAATCAGGAAATAAAATTGATCTGGTTAGGTTTTGTAAACTTTGGTAATAAGCTTTTACTAATGGTTCGGTGAATTCATTTGGATAATTAAATTTGTAAGTAGCTTCTAAAATATCATTACTTTTCGCAAGATCTAAAAAAGATGTTTTTAAGCTATCAATTTGAGCATCATCAAGCGTGGATAAATTATCAGCAATAGTTTTAGATCTGCTAGTTAGTTCATCAATTTGTTGGCTTAAATTATTTTGATATTCGCTACTTGATTGTGAAATTTTATTGGGTGTATTTTGGATTTTATCAAAAGAATTTAATACCCCAAAAATTGCAAAAGCATTACCACTGCTTAAATCTTTAGCAGATTTATTAAGATTTGTTGCACCGCTATTTATTTCTTGAAGATTTTTATGAGTGCTATAAAGAAAATCATTTGTTAAGCTGCCAATGTTAGAAATAGTTTTTTCTGTCTGTTGGTTAAACTGATTTATTTCCAATATTTTTTCATTAAGTGTATTAGGGTTATTATTTTTTATTTCTAATGTTTTTTCTGATATTTTAGCTGTCTGTTTTTTAACATTATCAACAAATTTTGTAACACTAGTTTTTAATAAATTACAATCATTTGCTACTTTACTAGAATATTTGTTAGTACTTTTTTCTAGCCTTTCAGCAACCTGTAATAAATTTTTAATTACTACTTGTATTTTATAGTCCGTCCTAAATGGAGCAGGTTCTTTTAAGAAATTGTTGCTTTGTTTAACTAAACTAAGATCATCAACTATATTAGTTAGTTTACTAATTAATTCTGATTTAATTTTTTGACTATTAAAATCATTTTTTGTCTGAGAAACTGGAATAATTTTATTATTAAATACTGTTTCTGGAGAATTAATATTTTGTTCTAATTCTATATTGCTAGTTGCTAATTTTGAGGCATTATCTAATTGATTTATTGAATAGTCACTTACTTTATTGATTTTCATTAAAAACCCTCAGTAGTTAAACAAAATGAACGTCCGTTCTTTGTACCAAAAAAGGTTTAGAGAGTCAACAAAAAATCTTAGTTTTATTTCTTATTTTTTAACAGAAAATTTTTCTAAAGCTTTAGGTCGGAAAATAGCACGGCTAAAAATTTCACTTAGTTTAACAATAGCTTCATCATCTGATATTCCTAAATGGTTATTTCCACCAAAAAGTTTTTCAATCAAAAAATAATTAAAAAACTGTAAGTAAGCTACTGTAAAACCTATTGCAGGATCTATATCATCATTTACTTCTTTATCTGTTTTAAGTTTAGCAAAATGTTTAGAAAAGCGTTTAGACAGGCGTTCAGACAGATTTTCAAACATTTTACGACAATGGCGGTTTTCAAATTCTAGTACATCAATATACATCAATAACCAAAATTCATAATGTTCAGCTACTAGAGTTTGGACTTTTTTACCAAAATTTATCAAATTATCTGGTAGTAGCGGTTCTTCAACATCATCAAAGATTTCTTTCAACTTAGTATTAATAATTAATTCATATTTATTAATTATTGATTCAAGAATATCTTCTTTTGTTTTGTAGTAGTTATAAAGATTGCCTAAAGAGACATCTGCTTGAGCAGCAATAAGACGCATAGATGTTCCATGAAAGCCATGCTTAATAAAAAGTTGTTTTGCTGCTTCTTCAATATGGTCTTTATTTCCCTCAATAGTTTCTTGTGTTAATTTTGGCATAGTTTTAATTCTAGGTTTTACAGTTATTTTATATAGTCAAATTTTAACTATATAAAATTTAATCTACAATTTTTAATATATTATTATTTTTCTACTTTTATTATTTTTAAGAGTACTAGCTACACTATCTTTACTTAAAATAGCACATAAGAGCATTTATTTTAAGTTAGTTAAGCATATTGGATTTTATAAAACAGAGTAAAGAAACTTGCAAGTTTTTATTACTTGTTTATTTATGGAGGTTTAGCCCAAAAACAAAAAAATTTCGGCTAATTCTGTGGCTAATAAGCAAGAAAAACCACTAGGTATAAAATTATGGATCAGACGGGACTTGAACCCGCAACATTCTGCTTAAACGGCAGATACTCTACCAATTGAGCTACTGACCCCAAAAGATAAAAGAGACGGAACCGACGGGACTTGAACCCGCAACGGCTTGATTAACATTTCAAGGCTCTGGCCGGTTGAGCTACGGCTCCAAAAACTCTTATAAATCCTTATAAAACTCTAAAAAAGCAAAACTTGACGGAGAGTGAGAGACTCGAACTCTCATGTGCGCTAACACCACAATTTTCAAGACTGTTGCCCTACCAATTAGGCGAACTCTCCACAAAAAACAGAAGCACTAGGATTTGAACCCAGACCAACGGTTTTGGAGACCGTCATGCTAACCGTTACACCATGCTCCTAAATTAAATATTACTTTTTCAATATATTTTCTATTTATATTTATAATATATTTTAAGATATTATTGCAAGTCTTTTTTTACTATTTTTGAACAATTTTTCCAGGTAATATATTGATAATAAATAACTTAACTTATGCAAACACTAATAGTTTACAGAAGCGTTTTTTAGGTCAAACACTTCCATTAAACTTGTTTTAGTTTTAATTAAACTTAAGTAAGTTATTTAACATAAATAAATCACTTAAGTTTAATTTTAACCACAACAAAAAAGTTTGTGGTCAAAAGTAAAGGAGCAGGTAAAACTTGTTTACCCGCTCCTACTTTCTCTAAAACTTGAGTCTTGAATTTATTTTTGAGAGTTGGGAGCGGGAATCCGCTCCCGCGATGTTATCTTTGTCGTTCAGTCCATCCAAAATCTAAATATCTATTTGCTATTATCGCGCTAAGGCCACTTGGACGACTTGAGGACATATTCAGTGAACTTGGGTTTGCACAAATACCCAATAAAGCACCAATGACTACGCCGCGACCGCCATTTTTGGCCGTTGTGGCTAGTATATGTTTGGGTTGTTGGTGCTGTTTGAGTAACATAATTAAATTTATTAATCCATTTATTGATAATTTAAAAAATCTGTCTTTTGGTGACAGACACTACAGTTTAGTAGAAAGCTCTATTTACTGTCAACCAGAAATTTTTTATTTTTTATACCTAAAATCTATCCAAAGCCTGACTTATTCTTAGTTCTGTTCTAAGGAGAATCAACTTGATGTTAATACTATTTTAGGTATATAAAAACGCTCATCCATTACAAATCAACAAATATCAAATTAATAAACAAATTAGTAAGTTTTTTGAGGCACAAAATAAAATGGAAAATCAGGAAAAAAGTTTACAAGAACAATATGCTCCAACAAGTGCTTGTTTTGGTTGCGGGCCAGCAAATGAAAAGGGGTTGCAGATTCGTAGCTTTGTAGAAGGTGATGAAGTAGTAGCAGAATGGACAGCGGCAGAATATCATGAAGCTTTTCCAGGAATGCTTAACGGCGGAATTATAGGTTCTTTGCTAGATTGTCATGCTAATTGGGCAGCCGCCTGGCACTTGATGAAACAAGCCAATGCAGAAAAACCTCCTTGTACAGTAACGGCTGATTATACAGTTAAATTGCTTCGTCCAACACCTACAGATACAATAATAAAATTAACAGCTAAAGTAGTTGAATCGACAGAAGATCGGGCAATTGTAGAAGCAAAATTAATTGCAAAAGAAAAAGTTTGTGCAACTTGTCGAGGAACTTTTGTTGCTGTAAAACCTGGACACCCGGCTTATCATCGTTGGTAGATTAGTTTTAGGAGTAGTTTATGAGTATAACTGATGAATATAAAGAAGCTATTAGAACAATTCATGGCAGTAAAGTAGCTGATAATTTAGATATTCAAATTAAAGACGGTTGGTATTATATAACTTTTAATGAACTTCCTGAAAATGGTGGTGATGCGTCGGTTCGATACCGTAAAACACAACTTCAAGCTACAATTGCAAACTTAAAAACCAAAGCACAAGCTCAATAATTTTTTTGTTTTTGCTGAATCCTTTTGTTAGAAAAATTGTACTAGCTAATAACAATAAAATTTCTAACAGGAGGATAAAACAATGTCTATTGCTGATATGCTCGCAATTATTAGCGGACTTGTAATTTTAGGGTTTGCTTTTCCTTCACTACTTTTAATTATTAACTTAATCTTTCCTCACCTAGTAAACGCTAGCAAACAAGAAATTTCAACAAAACCTATAGCTAATATTTTCCAAGGATTAGCTATATTTTCATTTTGTTGTTTTGCTCTAGCTATTTTAATTAATGTTCCTGGCCCAGGTAAATTATTAGCTCTGGCAGTTTTCTTACTTATGTTAACTATTGCAATGATAGGAGTTGCAGGTTTAGTTAGTTATCTAGCAGCAAAATATCAAGATTTTTCTAAGTCTAACAAATCAGTAACAAACCTTTTTTATAGTGCTTTTTTCCTGGAACTTGCCATTGTTTTACCTTTTATTGGTTGGTTTGTAATGCTGCCTATCACATTTTTTATGTCTTTAACGGCTGGAACTAAAGCTTTAATACAAAACAGCAAAAGCCTACCTGTAGCAACTTCATCAAGCCCAGAACTTATTTAATTTGCAATCATTTAACAAATAAAAACTCTTATAAATTTAAGCTTTGGAGTCAGTTATGAAGCGAAGAAATTTTTTGCAAGCTATTGGTTTGGCTAGTTTAGGCTTTATGTCTACAGCTTGTGAACAAGCCCCTTGGTTAATTGGGCAAGCCAACCTGCCAGCAACTAAAATTGTTGATTGGAATAACGGTAGCCAAGAAAAACTAGCAATGCACTTGCTAAAACGTTTGACTTATGGAGCAACTAGTCAGGACTTGGAAATAATTGTAGAAAAAGGAGTTAGTCGGTTTATTGATGAGCAGCTTAACCCTGAAACAATTGTTGATAAGCGTGCTGACTGGTTAGTTAGACGTATTGACACCATTAATCTTAAAGCACCAGATATTTTTGCCCTAACAGCTAAACAAGCCATTAGTGATTTACGCCAAGCTACTATTTTAAGAGCAGTTTATAGCAATCGGCAGTTGCAAGAAATAATGGTAGAGTTTTGGAGCGACCATTTTAATATTTATAGTGAAAAAGCTGACTGTGCTTGGCTAAAGGTTATTGATGACCGCGAAGTTATTAGAAAACATGCTTTAGGGAAATTTAGCGATTTATTAAAAGCTAGCGCGACTAGTCCAGCAATGCTTTCTTACTTAGATGGAAGTAGTAATACAGTAAATAAAATTAATGAAAATTATGCTCGTGAGCTTTTAGAACTTCACACTTTAGGTGTTAATGGTGGCTATAGCCAAATAGATGTAATAGAAGCAGCTAAAGCACTTACAGGATGGAAAAACAAAAAGACGTTTTGGCGGGGTAAAGTTGAGCTAGAAACCTCTCAGCATGATTTTTCAGCAAAAACTATTTTAGGGAAAACTTTTAAGGCTAATTCTACCAGTGATTTAGAAGATCTCATTGATTTAGTTAGCCGTCATCCTTCAACGGCACAATTTATTAGCAAAAAACTTTGTCAACGTTTTGTTAGTGAAATCGCTAGTCAAAAACTAGTTTTAGAAGTAGCAAAAAGATTTCAAGAAAGCGATGGAGATATTAAAGAAACGCTTCGAGTGCTATTTAACTCTCAAGAATTTCTTAACGCTCCACCAAAATTTAAGCGTCCCTTTACTTATGCTATTTCTGTATTAAGAGCAATAAACGCTAATACCGACGGCGGGTTAGACCTACAAAATCATTTAGAAAATATGGGTCAACTTCCTTTTAATTGGCCTACTCCAGATGGCTACCCTGACAAAGAACAACATTGGCAAGTGCAACTGCTACCACGTTGGAATTTTGCTATTGCTGCGGCCAATAACCAAATTAAAGGCACAGAAGTTAGCCTAGATTCTTTTGCTAATAACCCTGCCGTGTTAGCTACTAACCTTGTCCAACGACAACTAACGGAAATGGAAATGTCGGCTCTTCATCAAGCAAATAATGTTAGCGATATGGTAGGACTACTACTTTGTTTACCTGCTTTTCAATACCAATAAACCGTTATGGGAGAAAGATTTATGGATAATCCAATTTTAATATTAATTAATTTGCGTGGTGGTGCCGATGGGTTAAATATGGTTGTTCCCTACAAAGAAGAAAATTATTACAACTTAAGACCTACCATAGCTTTAGCAAGACCTGATGAAAAGGACGGAGTGCTTGATTTAGATGGCTTTTTCGGCCTTCATCCAGCCTTAGCCCCGCTTTTACCCCTTTATCAAAAACAGCAACTAGCAATACTTCATGCTACAGGTTGGAAAGGACAAACTCATTCACATTTTGAAGCTTGGGAAGAAATCGAGCTAGGAATCACAGGACAAGAAAAACCTACAACAGGTTGGCTAGCCCGCTATTTACAGTTAGTTTCTCAAAATGAGAAAAAGCAAAACGCGCTACAAACAATAAATTTTAGCTCCTGGCCTACAAAACTTTTTGTTGGCTATTCTGGTACAAGTAAAATTTCTGAGTTATCAGACTTTTGTTTAAGAAGTAAAAATACTTCTAATTTACTGGCAGGATTAAAATTACTTTATCAGTCTGATGATGCAAAAAGTCCTACTGCTTCAATAGCAAATATAGGACAACAAACTATTAGCACATTAGAAGAAGTAAATAAAATATTGCAAAAACAACAAGTTGGCAGTTCAAACTATCCTAAAACCAAGTTTGGCAGTCAATTACAAAGTGTTGAACAGCTTATTCAAGCAAACATTGAGTTATCAGCCGTAAGTATAGACTTAAATGGTTGGGACACGCATATTTTACAAGGAGGAGCAAAAGGACATATGGCAAATTTACTTTTAGAGTTGGCTAGCGGGATTTCAAGTTTTGCTGAAAACTTAAAAGATAAATGGGACAAAGTTATTTTAGTTGTAATGACTGAATTTGGACGACGAGTAGCAGAAAATGGTAGCGGAGGCACAGAACATGGACAAGGTGGAGTAATGTTTTTTGCTGGAGGAAAAATTAATGGTGGGCATGTTTTTGGTGATTGGCCTGGACTATCAGCAACTAGTTTATCTGGGCCAGGGGATCTAACTATCACAACTGACTTTCGCACTGCTTTAAGCGAAATTATAATGCCTCAAGTTGGCACTGTAGAAAAAATCTTCCCTAATTATCAAATCACCAACAATTTAGGAATTTTATTAAATCAAGCTTAGGTAATATTTAAGTTATTTTAAGGGGGTTGGGGCTAAAACTCGCGCTTTTATGAATGAACTAGAACCGACTCCAAAAGCACAGCTAGAAGCAGAGTTAGTAGCACAAATCCTTAAAGAAGATCCCCAGGCATTTGCACAGCTAGTAAAACAATTTCATAAGCGCGTTTATAGTATTACTTATAGGATGCTTGGTAATGTATCAGAAGCAGAAGATTTATGTCAGGAAATTTTTTTACGCATTTATCAAAATTTATCTAGTTATGATCCTAATTTACCGCTTGCACCTTGGATTTGCCGTATTGCAAGCAACACAACAATTAATTACTTAAAAAGGCGGACGCTTAAAACCGTGCCACTAGAAATAAATTTTAACAATGAAGAAAAAGAACGCCCTATTGTTGATGAGCGTGCAACGCCAGAACAAGCATTGATTGAAAGCCATCGCAATAAAAAATTACAGGCAGCAATTTTAAGTTTGCCAGAAAACTATAGATTAGCATTTACACTCAAATATGTAGAAAACCTAACATCTGGAGAAATCGGGGAAATAATGAATATCCCACGTAACACTATTAAAACTTGGCTGGTACGCGCCCGCGAAGTATTGAGAGGAAAGCTAATTGATGAACTGTGATCAAGTGCTACCTCTAATTTATGATTTAGTAGATGCTGACATCTCAGCTAATGATAAACTATTGCTTGAAAAGCATTTAGCTAGCTGTCAAAGTTGTCAAGAGACATTAAAATCTATTGAATCAGCAGAAAAAATCTATCAAAAGGAAATTTTGCTTACTCCTGCATCAGAGCTTTCTGATAGGATAAGCAACCAAGTTTGGTCACAAAGAAATGTAATTTCATTAGCAGATAAAATTTCCCCTCGTCCAACTAAAAGCATTATTTATTACTTAAGCGCAATAGCAGCTAGCTTTGCAATTACTTTTTACCTAGTAGGATCTTTACTAGTATCTCAAGCTGTTAGCAAAATAGATTTTCTTGCCTTTTTTACTGATAAAAACTTAACTCCTAATTTCTCTATTTCAGGTCAACTAAATGAAACAAACTTAGAAATACTAAACTTATTAGCAAAAGCTAATAGTTTATTTAGTAACTCAAGCACTGTAAAAGCTTTAGTTGCAATCTTTATATTAGCTAGCTTACAGTTTACGTTAAATTACTTATTAACTCAAAATAAACCTAAACAGGATAAAAGTTTATGAATCCAGGTGCAGTACTTGCATTAATGTTTTTTTCTGTAATGTTTGGATTAGGTCTAACAGCGGCAGCTTTAGCAGCTAGAGCTTGTTGGACAAATATTTCTGAAGAATTAGATATAGTTTTACTTAGTAGTTCAGGTCTAAAGAGATTTCTCTTAGGCATTATTAATACATTTATTTCCTTAGTTATAGTGATACTTACATCAAAACTGGGCCCACTAGGAATATTAGGTTTATTAATTTTATTTTTAATAATGCTCTTTGCTTTTATTGGGTTTGTAGCAGAAGTTTCTCTTTGGGGTCGTCGAGTACTTGCCCTTCGTCAAACAACTAGCTCCCTTTTTGCCCAAACCTTAGCAGGAGGTTTAACATTAAGTACAATTCTACTTTTGCCTTTTGTAGGGCAAACAATATTTTTTATTATTTTATTCCAAGGGCTTGGAACAAGCATTTACTGGCTATTTCAACGTAAAAATTTAGCTAAAACTTAAGCTTGGCAAATTATTTCAAATTATGAAATCTGTGATAGTTTAAGTTAAAAAATTAAGGTCTATTTTGATCTATCGTTAAGATTTTGTTAAAAAACTCGCCTAAAATCTAAACCAAAATGTAATTATCAAAAAATCGATAACCTCATTAATTACAAGTAATTAAAAGAACTATTCAGAAAAATTTTAATTAAATAGTTTGCATCTATAAACTATTTAGTTATTATTAAGTATTTTGAATTCAAACTAACCAAATCAATAAAGTTTTTTAATATGTTTTTATGTTAGGAGAAGTTTTATGGCAAATAAAAAAATAACTAAAAGGGAAACTAAAAAACCCTTTAAGTTTTTAGTTACACTCTTTAGTGTTTTGTTTCTTGTAAGCGGATTTATGTTTTTTATAGATGGAATATCTGCTGCAAAACTAGGTAAAATGCCTAGTAAATTTCAAGGTAATTTAGCTACCCTTGACCAAGAAAAAATCATTTCTGATGATGGTTTATGGCAAAAAATTGATAGAACGAACTTAAATAACATCCAAAGTCCTGCAATAAATATACAACCTGATAAATTTCATTTAGTTGAATTAAATAAAAATGTTCTTAAACAAATATTATCTGGTGCGCCGCTAGAAAACACTGAGCTAGCAGCTAACACTCGTCAAATAATTTCACTTCCAATGCCTGATGGAAGTTTTGGACGTTTTACTATTGTTGAATCTCCTATGATGGAAAGCGGTTTAGCGGCTGAATTTCCAGAAATTAAAACCTATTCTGGTTATGGAATTGATGATCCTACAGCTTATATAAGATTTGATATTACATCGGCAGGCTTTCATGCAATGATTCGCTCAGCAAATGGCCTTGTTCTAATAGATCCTCAAACAACTGACAATACAGATGCTTATATTAGTTATTCAAGAAGCGATGTTAACAGTATTAGTCAAGCCAAGTGTTTAGTTAAAGGTGATGGCTTAGATATTAGTAAAGTTGCGGAAAATGATGGCTCTACTAATTTTGATAATAAATCTTTAAGCAATCAAGATAGAGACAATTTTAATTTAAGCGTTGGGCCAACACTGCGAACTTATCGTTTAGCAGTTGGAGCAACAGCCGAATTTACCCAATTTCATGGTGGTACTGTGACGGCTGGTATGAATGCTATTGTTACCATTATGAACCGTGTTAATGGAGTATATGAACAAGACCTAGGAATAAGAATGGTGCTTGTTAATAATAACTCCCAACTTGTTTTTACTAATAGTGCTACAGATGGTTATTCAAACAACGATGGTTTTGCACTTTTATCCCAAAATCAAACCAAAGTTGACAATGTTATCGGCTCAGCCAACTATGATATCGGTCATGTGTTTAGCACAGGTGGAGGTGGTATAGCTGGTTTAGGAGTAGTTTGTTTTGGTGGACAAAAAGCTAGAGGTGTAACAGGTTTACCACAACCAATTGGAGATCCATTTGCAATTGACTTTGTTGCCCACGAAATGGGACACCAATTTGGTGCTAACCATACATTCAATGGTACAACTTCAAGTTGTGGTGGTGGAAATCGTAATTCTTCAACAGCTTATGAACCTGGTAGCGGAACAACAATTATGGCTTATGCTGGTATTTGTGGTTCAGAAAATCTACAAAACAATAGCGATCCATATTTTCACGGCATAAGTTTTGACGAAATTGTAAACTTTATTACAAGCTCAGGTACTTGTGCTGCACAAAGCCCAACTAATAATGGCGCGCCAGTGGTAGATGCAGGGCCTAACTTTACAATTCCTCAAGGCACCCCATTTACTTTAACTCCTGCATCAGCTAGCGATCCAAATGGTGATGCTTTAACTTATTGTTGGGAGCAATTTAATTTAGGTTCAGCATCTCCACCAAATACAGATAATGGTAATCGTCCTATATTTCGTTCTTTTAACCCAACTACAAGTTCATCAAGAACATTCCCAAGACTTACAAATATCTTAAATAACACTACTACTTTGGGTGAATCTCTCCCAACCACTAATAGAACATTAACTTTTCGTGTAACTGTGCGAGATAATCGTGCTAATGGCGGTGGTGTAAATAACGATAGTATGCAAGTAACTGTTAATAATTCAGCCGGGCCATTTACAGTTACTCAACCTACTAGTAATACTGCTACAGGTGGTGGAGCATTAAATGTAACTTGGAATGTGGCTAATACTAATGTTTCTCCAGTAAGTGCTTCTAACGTAAGAATTTCTCTTTCAACAGATGGGGGAAACACATTCCCAACCGTTTTAGCAGATAGCACTCCAAACGACGGTTCACAAACTGTTACCTTGCCAAACGTTCAAACATCCAATGCTAGAATTAAAGTTGAAGCTGTAGGAAATATCTTTTTTGATATTTCTAACCCAAGCTTTACTATAAATGCTGGCGGTGGCCCTGTTTGTACATTTACCATAGACCCAACAAGTGCTTCATTTACTTCAACAGGTGGTGCTGGAAATATAACAATAACAGCATCTGACCCATCTTGTGCTAGAACTGCTACTAGCAATGCTGCATTTATTACTGTTACATCTGGTGCTAGTGGTACTGGCAGCGGTACAGTTAGCTACACTGTTGCAACTAATAGTTCTACTTCTCCTAGAACTGGTACTATTACTGTTGCTGGTCAAAC
>CAZBMZ010000040.1:0-55872 GCA_964492845.1 uncultured Clostridia bacterium | reverse complement strand
AGCCAAAATAGCTTAACAGTCATCTATAGTTATAATGTAGCCAAATTTTATTTAATTTTAAGAAAAAGCTTTTAGTTAGGAGCAAGTAAGATGTTAAGAGGGCGATTGCCTTTAATTGCTAAAGCAATAGCAATAGTAGTCTTTTTAGGAGTAACTACATTGCTTGGGATTCAGCTAGTAAAAAGAATGAATACCGTTACTCCTTCACGAGACAAAAAAATCAAACTAACCCAAAAAATCACCGCAGAATTTAATAATTTTAAGTATGATTACCATGAAGGTCGTACTCGCTACCGTCTTACTGCTGCTAAGGATAAAGTTTTTAGTGATTCTCGCCATGAACTAGAGCAAGTTAAATTAGAGCTTTTTGATGAAGATGGGACAGTTTCAGGTCAAGTAACTTCAGATCGCTGTGATTACGACCAAACAAAAGCTGTTCTTAGATTTCAACAAAATGTAATTATTACTAGTAAAGATGGCTTAGAAGTAAAAACTGAAGTACTAGATTATGATCAAACTACTGGTAATGCAGAGTCACCAGAAAAAGTAGAATTTAGTCGAGATCGTATTAGTGGTAATTGTGTAGGAATGATACTAGAATCAAAGCCTAGTCGATTAGAAATGAAAGAAGCTGTTTATATAAAAGTTTTGCCTGCTAATGATAGTAATAATGCTCAATCTGTTAGTAAACCAGTAGAAATAACAGGAGATTGGGCAGAATATACTAGCGATGATAGAGTGATTAATTTAGAAGGAAATGCCAAATTAGCCGAGCCAGACCGATTTTTAAGCGCAGATTTAATAACAGCTTATTTAACAGAAGATAAAAAGATTGAATTAGTGGAAACATTTGGTGGAAGCCAGCTAAAAAGCGCGCGTGGAGATGATTTTAGTTTAAGTGCAGTTAATATGAATTTCTTTTTTGACGCAGCAGGTAAACTTGCCCAAGCAGAAGCTAGAGGAAATAGCCGGTTAGAAAATCGTCAAAAAGACTCTACCTTAAAAATAAATGCTACGGACATGGATTTTGCCTTTAATACAGCAGGAAAGCTTTCTCAAGCAGAAACTCAGGGAGAAAGTCATTTTGAAAATCAATCAAAAACTGCTGAACTAAAAATTGACTCCGAAAATATGTACTTTTTCTTTGATGATTTAGGCAATTTATCCCGTGCTGAAGCAGTAAAAAACGTCCAAGCAGAAACTACCAATAAAGGCCCAGCTAGAACATTAACAGCTAATGAATTAATTGTTTCTACTGTAGCTAGTCCAACAGGTAGTCAAGTAGACAAAATTAAGGCTATAGGAAATGTTTACCTAAAAATAGATGCTCCTGAACCAACCAAAGAAGTTCCTAACCCTACTAAGAAAGAATTAAAAGCGGCTGAAGCTGAAGTTTTTTACTACCCTGGTGGGCAATTTTTGCGTCTTGCCCAAGCTGTGGGACAAGCTAGCGTTACTATCACACCAATAAAAGAAATTGCTGGTGCTGAAAAACGCTTGATGACAGCAGAACAAATGGAATTAGCTTTTTTTGAGTCAGATAATGCTGTACGTGAACTAAATGCTCAAGGGAAAGTTAAATTGGAAATAGAGACTATTTCTAAAGAGCTATTGCCAAAACGCATTAGCGAAAGCGACAAGGCTAAAGCTAATTTTGAGAGAACTAGCGGCGAACTTCTTCAAGCACTTCAAGAAGGTAACTTTAAGTATCAAGAAGGTAGTCGTAATGCTTTAGCAGAAAAAGCTAAGTATGATAGTATAAAAAAAGTAGTAGAGCTAAGAGAAGGTAAAGTAATAGTTTGGGATGAACAAGCACGAACACAAGCTGATGAAATAGACCTTTGGACAGAAAAACAAGAAAGTTTTGCTCGTGGGAAGGTTCGTTCTACTTATTACAGTCCATCAACAACAGGACAAGCAACACCTTTTCGTAATATGAAAGCACCTGTATTTATTACATCAAAAGATTTACATATTTTTAATGCACGTGGAGAAGCAATTTATACAGGGGATGCAAGAGCTTGGCAAGATGATAATTTTGTTAGAGCAGAAAAATTAGAACTTTTCCGAGATGAGCGTAAAATGCTAGCTACAGGTAAAGTTTCTTCTGCTTTATATCAAACAAGAAAAAGTGCTGTTGAGGGGAAAAATAACCAGCAAATTGTGCCAATTTTCGCTACTTCTGATGCAATGAACTATTTAGACAAAGAGCGTTTTGCAATGTATCAGGGTTCAGTAAAAATTAAACAGGGCAATGAAATGTTAGAAGCAGCACAAGTAAAAATTTTCTTAGAATCAGAAATAAATGAGCTAAAACGTTTAGAAGCTTTTGAAAAGGTCGTTCTAACACAACCTGGTAGACGTGGTGAAGGGGATGAAGCCGAATATACTGCTCAAGACCAGAAAACTATCTTAACCGGAAATATGGCAAGGGTGGTATCAGATTTGCAAGGGACAATAACAGGTCGTAGATTGACTTTGATGGGGGGCGATGATAGAATCTTCGTCGATGACCAACGAGGTACGCGACGAGTCAGATCAACCCACGAAGTTCAACGTTGAAGCACAAAAGTTCTAATGAGGAGTAAAGAAGCTGCTGTGGGAAAAAAAACTAAAAAACTTAACGTTGAGATAGAAACGCTGGGAAATAAAGCTAGTGAAATTAGCCTAGAAAAAGTATCTGCCGTCAACAACCTAATAGAGGTTGAGTCTTTAACAATTCCTCGTCAACTGCCGAGAGAAATTACCAGTAAAACCCCAGATAAAGGGCCAGAATTTTTGCGTGCGGAAGGATTAAAAAAGTCCTATCGGGGCAGGTGTGTTGTTAATGATGTTGCAATAGAAGTAAAACGCGGGGAAATTGTAGGGCTACTAGGCCCAAATGGTGCTGGTAAAACTACCAGTTTTTATATGATCGTTGGTTTAGAAAAGCCTGATGCTGGACATATTGACTTAGGTGGTGGAGATATTACTAATTTGCCAATGTATTTAAGGGCAAGACGAGGTATTTCATATCTACCACAAGAGGCTTCAATTTTTCGTAAACTAACTGTAGAAAAAAATATTTTAGCTATTTTAGAAACATTAGAACTTTCTTGGCGAGAACGCCAAGAACAACTAGAAAAGTTACTTGAAGAATTAGATATCGCTCATGTGCGCCATACAAAAGGATATGCGCTATCTGGTGGAGAGCGACGACGTACAGAAATAGCTCGTTGTTTAACCTTAAAACCTTATTTTATTCTTTTAGACGAGCCTTTTGCAGGTATTGATCCAATTGCAGTGCTAGATATTCAGAAAATTGTTAATCGCTTAAAAGCTAATGGTATAGGTGTTCTAATTACAGATCATAATGTACGTGAGACATTAGCAATCACTGATAGAGCTTATATTATTAACAATGGGTCAATCTTTCGAGCAGGTACACCTGAAGAACTTACTTCAGATAAAGAGGTAAGACGGGTTTACCTAGGAGAGAACTTTAGGATGTAGTTAAGTTGCTAACAGCAGTTTCTGTTAGTTAAGGTAAAAATAGATTTAAGTTCTAAACTCCAAGAGAATTGTACTATGTCAATTAAGCCAAATTTAAGCACAAGTCTTAGACAACAATTAGTATTAACGCCGCAGATGAGGCAACGCATAGAATTGTTAGGAATGACAACTCTAGAAATGCAGGATCTTGTTCAAACGGAAATACTAGAAAATCCTGTACTTGAAATAGATGAAACTGGCCCTGGAGAACCTGTAGAGTCAATCTCTACTATGGATGAATCGTTATATGCAGCAGAAAATAATGCTGCACCAGAAGTAGTTGCTAACGAACGCTCAGCAATGACTGAGTCAATGACTGAATCCATAGAGAGTAAATCAACAACTAATTCAGAAAATAACTATGAAGAAGTAGACACAGACACAGATGTTAATCCAGATTCTTTTCAAGAAATAGATTTTGGTAGCACTTTTGAAGAATATTTAGACCCTGGCTATAAGACCTATGAACACGAGGAGCGAGAGCGTCCATCTTTTGAGAATATGCTTACTCGCCCAATGACTTTGTCTGAACACCTGCTTTGGCAATTAAATATGTCTGGGCTTTCTGGACAGAGCCGAGAAGCTGCCGAAGCTATAATTGGTAATCTTAATGATGATGGCTATTTAGACGCAACATTGCCAGAAATTATGGAAATGGGCGATTGGTCTTTAGATATAGTAGAAAAAGCCCGCCGTACTGTACAAGCGTTTGAGCCTGTAGGCGTTGGCTCATTAGATAGAAAAGAATGCTTATTAGTACAATTAGAACAAATGGGTTGTGCTAGTCGACTAGCAACAAAACTTGTTACTAGTTATTTAGACCGCTTGCAACCTTATCGCTTGCTTGATCTAGCTAAAGAATTAAATATTACTTTTGAGCAATTAAAGGCTGAGTTAGAAGTAATTCGCAAGCTAGATCCATATCCTGGTCGTAAATATGCAATAAAAAATACTCAATATATTGAGCCAGAAGTTTATATTGAAAAAATAGACGACGAATATTATATACATTTTAATGATGATGGAATGCCTCAACTACGAATAAATTCAACTTATCGACGAATGTTAGAGGCTGGCGAAACTAGCAAAGAGACAAGAGATTATATAAAAAACCGGTTTCGTTCCGCAGTAGATTTACTAAAAAATATTGAACATCGTAGACAAACCATTTATAAAGTATGTGAGTCAATTGTAAGAAGACAAAGAGAGTTTTTAGATTATGGTACTCAACATATTAGGCCAATGATGTTAAAAGATGTTGCTGAAGATATAGAAATGCACCTTTCTACAGTTTCACGTGTTGTTAACGGTAAATATGCTCATACTCCTCAAGGAGTAATTGAGCTAAGAAGATTTTTTACCGAAGGCATGACAAATGATGATGGAGAGGAAGTTTCTACTAGGGTAATTAAGCTACAAATTAAAAAAATGATAGAAATGGAAAATGCACGTAACCCCTTAACAGATGAAGAGATTGCAGAAAAGCTAGCTAAAGATGGAATGAAAATGTCCCGTCGTACAGTTGCTAAGTATAGGGATCAAATGAATATTGCGGGTTCGCGTGAAAGGCGTATTGTTGGATAAGTATTTAGGTCTTAAATTTTATTTTTAGGAGGCAGTTATATAACTCATTTTGAGTTATATGCTGAAAAAATTATGAGAGTTGAGTTCACAGGGCGACACGTAGATATTACAGAAGCAATAAAAAAACATACCAAAGAACAATTAGAGAAAATTGAGAAAGTTTTTGATTTTGAAAAAGCAGGAAAAGCACATATCATCCTAGAAGTAGAAAAACATCGTCATCAAGCAGAAATTATCTTTCGTTGGCGCGATCAAGAGCTAACTGTAAAGGCAGAAACTGATGATATGTATACAGCTATTTCTCAAGCTGCTGATAAATTAGAAAGACAAGCTTTAAGACTAAAAGAGAAAAAAACTGATCAAAAACGCCATTCACCAAGTACTGTAGCAGTAATTGGTGTTCCAGAGCTTGGAGCAGAAGAAGCCCCAGCCACCAATGAACCAAGGATTATGCGCTCTGAACGCTATGCTACTAAGCCTATGAGAGCAGAAGAAGCAATGCAAGAATTAAACATTTCAGATGACCATTTTTTAGTTTTTAGAAATGCAGAAACAGATGGTGTTGCTGTAATTTATAAACGTAATGACGGAAATTTTGGACTAATTGAGCCTTAGTTTTTTTGGCCCTAAGATTATCTAAATCTTAGGGCCAACCCTACTTATTATCTTTATGAACACACCCATAAAACCAAGCATTAACGTCTATCAAATTCTAAAAGAAGGCATTAATTACCTTGATTTACGTATACTTGCTGGTGAGTCTGGATTAAATCGAGAAATAAATGTTTGTTACCTTCAACGTCTAGGGCTTGCTCTTGCTCAAAAAAGTAATTCTTTAGATTATGGGCGAATTCAAGTTTTAGGTAAAAGTGAACATACATTTTTAATGCAACTTACTTCAGAAGAACGATTTAAGGTATTTTCTAACCTGCCATTAGAAAGTTTATCAGTTATTTTGTTGACTAGAGATTTGGATGCTCCAAAAGAGTTAATTATCCTAGCAGAAGAAGCCCAACTTCCAGTTTTAGTTACTTCAGAAATTAGCTCTATTGCTACAGCTAAACTAACAGAATTTCTACAAGAAAAACTTTCCCCATTAGTTATATTACATGGTGTAATGATAGATATGTTTGGGATGGGAATACTTCTACAAGGGGAAAGTGGCGTAGGTAAAAGCGAATGTGCTTTAGATCTAATTACTCGAGGTCATCGTCTTGTATCAGATGATGTTGTAGAAGTGCGTAGAATAGGGTCAGATAAACTTGTTTGTAACGCGCCTGCTATGGTTCAAGATCATATGGAGATAAGAGGGTTAGGAATATTAAATATTAAAAACTTATTTGGATTTTCTTCTATTTCCTTAAGTCAAAGACTAAACCTAATTATTAAGCTAGAGCGTTGGGAGCAACATAAATTTTATGACCGAATAGGTTTAGAAGAAGAATTTAATGAAATTTTAGAGTTATATATCCCTCTAATTAGATTGCCTGTAACTTTTGGGCGCAATGTTTCTACCTTAGTGGAAGTGGCTGTACGAAATCATTTATTAAAACTTCGAGGAATAAATGCAGTGCAGGAGTTTACTAATCGTCATGCTGCTGCTTTAGGAATAAAACCTAGTAGACAAGAAAAATAGCTTATGAGTTTGCGAATAATTATCATCACTGGTTTAAGTGGCTCAGGTAAACATACTGCAATAAAGGCTTTTGAAGATTTAGGCTATTTTTGTGTTGATAATTTACCTGTTGCTTTAATACCTACATTTATTGAACTATGCCGTCGTACTCAAGAAAATATTACTCAAGCAGCTTTAGTAATAGATAGCCGAGAGAGACATTTCTTAACAGAATTCCCCCCTATATATGAACAGCTACAACATAAAACAGATTTAGAAATTAGCATGGTTTTTTTAGAAGCAAGTGATGAAACCTTGCAACGTAGATTTTCAGAGACACGGCGGCCACATCCTTTAGTAGAAAGCTTTGATAACTTACTAGAATCAATTCGTACAGAAAAAAAGTTACTTGCTCCCATTCGGGATCTAGCCGACATTATTGTTGATTCTTCTGAACATACTGTTCATACTCTACGGCAGTATTTTGTAGATGAATTTGCTACAAATACAGGTTCATTAAATATGAACTTAACCATAATGAGTTTTGGTTTTAAGCATGGTATGCCACTAGCGTTAGACCTACTTTTTGACGTAAGATTTTTACCTAATCCACATTTTGTACCTGATTTAAGACCATTAACTGGGCGCAACACAGAAGTCATTGATTATATGCTAACTTTCCCAGAAGTTACTGAAACAATAGATCGTTTTAGTGATTTGCTAGAATTTCTTGTTCCACGCTATCAACGGGAAGGACGTAGCTATTTAACTATTGGCATTGGCTGTACTGGAGGCCAACACCGTTCTGTAATGATTGCAGAAACTCTTTGTGAGAGACTGCGCAAAAGTGGTTATAAAGCACGTGCTACACATAGAGACGTAGGTAAACGCTAGTGTGCTAATACTTACGAAACACTTTTTATTAAACTATAGAAAAGCTCTCTAGAAATACCAGCACTTTGGTCTAAACGGTCAAAAAGGGTTTCTTCATAAGCATGGCTAAATATTGCTAAATCTAAACTTAGTAGCTGGTTAGTCAAATTTTGAGCCGTCAAAGCTTCCTGACCTTGAAAATTTTCTTGAATAGCTTTAGAAAAGAAATTTCTAATTATTTCCATCATCATAATAGGATAGCGAATAGGTAATCCAATACGAACATGAGTAATACCTATTTGGCATCTTTTCATAAAATAAGCTTCATCATAATTAGCTTTAAGTAAGTCTTTAACCCATGAACTAACTACATGACGTGATTCTACATTACTACCTTCTAAAAATTCGGCTGTAGTTGGCATAGAGCGAATTTTGTCATAAAAGGCTTTTTCTAAACCTTCTGCGTGGGGCAAAATAACAGCTTCAAGTTTTTGTAATATCTCTTTTTTGTCTTGTGTAAGTTGCAGAAAATCCTCTGTTTCTCTAAGAAGTTCTGCATTAGATAATATATGTGCTTTTTTTTCCATATGAATCTCCGTGAGGTTTTATTTTAGTTGGTTTTAAGTGCCATTATGCTAGTAAATTAGCAATTTCTTTAGCTGCGCTACGTGCTTCTAAGTGAATTAACCCAACATTAACTCCTGTAGGTGTAATTACTGCTAAAGTTCCTTTATCTCCAACACTATAAATAAACATTTGACCGTTGCCACCTGTGATACTTGCTTCTGAGAGAGTTCCATGATTTAGAGATTGTGTAATTCTTTTTCCTAAACCTAGGGCAGTAGCAGCCATAGCCGCTATACGGTTTGGATCCAGAGTTGCACCTAATGAATAAGCTATTGGTAAACCATCTGATGATGCTAATAAAATTCCTTCTAAATCAGGAACTGATGATTTAAGATCATTTACCGCTTTTTGTAAGCTTTCTTGTCGGGACATAAAAACTTTTCTCCTTCTAATTAATAATATTGACTGGTCTTAAAGACGTTCTTCTAACATTTCTAATAATTTTATTAGTAATAATAAGTTGTCAGACGCATTAAGAGCATTAATGCCAACAACTTGTTGAATAGGCAGTTCAAAATAATCTGCTATATCTTCAGGAGTCCAAACTTTTTCTGCGTCCTGGTGTGTTACTCCTAAGATAAAAGGGACAGCAATACGACTAGTAATAAACTCTAAAATTCTACGTGCCTGGGGTAAATCTTTAGGTTTTATGCCAGAAATAAGTAACACTAGTCCTAATGCTCCTTCACAAAGAACTTCCCACATAAAATCAAACCTGTCTTGTCCAGGTGTGCCAAATAAATGAAGCAATGTGTCCCCAACATGTAGATTTCCATAGTCCATTGCTACTGTAGTATTAGCCTTACCAATATCTTCTGTAGCAATAGCATCTGTATCAACTACTTCTATTTGCGATAAGGTACGAATAAAAGTTGTTTTTCCGGCTCCAACCGGGCCTGCAATAATTAACTTTACTTGATTTTCCATAAGCCATTTAATTGTTAGTTATTGGTTTACTTAGTTTTACCAAAAGGATTTTTTTAAGACAGATAACATCTTAGAGATTAAACCAGTTTTTTTTTCACCATTATTAAAACTTGTGCCAAGGGAAATGCTTGGTGAAATAATAGGTTTAGTTGTAACAGATGAGTCTAAATAAGTTTTATTTAATGGTCGTTCTTGTCTATGTGTGGATGTTTTAGCTAGTTCTAGTTCTGCTTCAAATGCTCTAATAGGAGATACTTTTCCAACAGATCTTAACTTGTATAAATAAAGCTGGACTTGGTCTAAACTAAGTCCTAGTTTATCTACTAATACTTGGGCATCAACCCCAGAGTTTAAGAAGGGTTGAGCTTTTTCAAAAAATAGGTATAAATCTTCATCTAACCAAACTTCACAAGGCGTAAGACACTTATATATTGTGTTAGGGTGTGAAAAGCTTTTACGATAAGCATCAATTTCATCGCTAGTTGATGCAATTGATAGTAAAAGCTGTGGGATAGAAATGCTAAGAGAGCCTCTTAAAGCAATTTCTGGTACTTTATGAAATTCAAATGTGCCAGAAGTTTCATTCATAACACTTGCTAGTTTATCTCTTACTAGTAGCGCGTCGTCTAATAATTCATCACTTATTACAATACCTTTTAGATATTGTGATGATATATGTAGTTCTACTCTTTTAAATCTACCTACTTCTAATAATTCTAGTTTTCCTGTTCGTCGACCTACTAAATTTAATAATTCGGGTAGTTGTAGTTCTAATAAGTCTCCAAATATTGCCATACAAAATTACTCCCTTTTGTAAAACTTTTAGGAGATTAAGAGTTGTAATTATTTAACATTAGACTAGGAAGCTAACCTTTATTTTGATAAGTGAGGAAAGGCCAGACCCAGATTTAGATCAACGCAATACAAATGCCAAAATATAGGGTTTATCTAAAAATTTATTTTAAGGTAAAAAATATTTGATAATAATTGTAAAAAATATTTAATAATCTATCTAAATTACTTAAATAATTAGTCTATCTAAATACGATATATTTAATTAGGTAAGTAATAATAAAAATTGTAGTAACTAATTATTAATCAATAAATTAACTAATTATTAGTATAATTTTCTAAGATCATAAATATGTAAAATAAAATACTAAAAGGTATAAAAAAATAATTTATAAAATATAGATTAAGTATAAATATATATAGGAATAATTTTCTTAAAAAGGTAAATATTTACATTTTTGGGAAAATTCCACACATAGATGAGAAATAATCCACAATAATTTATATTTAACTTGAAATAAATCTAACTATTAAAAATTTATTTTATAAGAGTTACTGATAGTCTTAATGATTGATAACAGATGATTAATAAAGAACTTATAATTAAGATTAGGTAATATATCTTTAATTAATTCTATATGGTTTAAGCAGAAGTGTTGCTAATTTTTTTATGTTATTCTCTTTATCTTACCTGAAAAAATACCCAAATAAATTTAAGATAATTTTGGAGGGGGTTTGTTTTGAATAAAAAGCTTTTTTTTACCTTAACAGTATTTTTGCTTATTCTCATTAATTGGCATTTAGCTTGTAAAACTGTTAGTAGTAAGCCACTTAAAATAGGGATACTTCATTCTTTAACAGGAACAATGGCAATTAGTGAAAAGTCTGTTGTTGATGCTTATTTACTTGCAATAGAGGGAATAAATCAAAAAGGTGGGGTACTTGGACGAAAAATTGAACCAATAGTTGTTGATGGAAAATCGGATTGGCCCACATTTGCAACCGAAGCAGAAAAATTAATTGTTACAGAAAAAGTTTCAACCATTTTTGGTTGTTGGACATCGGCTAGTCGTAAAACGGTAAAGCCTATTTTTGAAAAATATAATCATTTATTAATTTATCCTGTTGAATATGAAGGGCTTGAAGAGTCTCCCAATATTGTTTATATGGGTGCTGCACCTAATCAGCATACTATTCCAGCCGTAAAATGGTGCTTTGACAATATTGGTAAAAAGTTTTTCTTAGTAGGCTCAGATTATGTTTATCCTCGTGCTACTAATACCATTATTAAAAGCCAAGTCACAGCTTTACGGGGTGAAATAGTAGGGGAAGAATACTTACTTTTAGGAAGTAAAGATGTTGAAGCTGTAGTTAAAAAAATTGTTGATACCAAGCCTGATGTTATCTTAAATACAATCAATGGAGATAGTAACAATGCTTTTTTTGAAGCATTATTAGCAGCGGGCATTACACCTGATAAAACAGCAGTTTTTTCTTTTAGTTTAGGAGAAAATGAAATTAGTAATTTTGATCCTAATTTAGTAAAAAAAATGACAGGCATTTATGGAGTTTGGAGCTATTTTGAAAGCATTGATAGCCAAGAAAATAAAGACTTTATAGCTAAATTTAAGCAAAAATATGGTAGCAGTAGGGTAACAAGTGACCCAATAGAAACTGGCTATAACAGCATTTTTATTTGGGCCAAGGCTGTTGAAGAAGCAAGTAGTGATGATGTCAACAATATCCGCAAAACTATAAAAACACAGAGTATTAATTCACCTGAAGGAATAATTTATATTGATCCTGAAAATATGCACTCATGGAGAAGTGTCAGAATAGGTAAGCTAAATGCACAAGGACAATTTGATATTGTTTGGAACTCAGAAAAACCTATTAGACCAGTTCCTTACCCAATTTATCGTTCAAAAAGTGAATGGGATAAATTTTTAACGGATCTTTATTCTACTTGGGGCAATCAATGGGCTAACCCTGGCAATAAATAACTTAAGGAAGGAAAGCAGAGTGTCAATAACTTTTTTAAAAAAAATGCCCATCATTTATCGCCTAGTAAGTGCTTTTTTACTGATTTCTCTTCTTCCTTTAACTCTAGTAATTTATTTAAGTTATATTACGTCTGTTGCAACTATTAAGAAAGAAGTTACTAATAATTTACGAGCTATTGCCGATAACAAAGCAAGTCAAATAGAAACTTATATTCGAGAAAGAGAACGCGAAGCATTAGTTTTAACTAAAACTCCTACATTGCTTGAAAACTTTGAAAATCTAGAACAAGCCTTTAGTCAAAAGGGTTTAAACTCGCCAGAATATTTAAGTTTAGAAAAACCTTTGCAAGCATTTTTTTCTAACTATATTGAAATGTCAGGCTATTCAGATATTTTGCTAGTTACTCCTTCAGGGGAAGTTATTTTTTCTGTAAAAAAAGGAGAGGATTTAGCAACAAATTTTTATACAGGTTATTACAAAGAAACAGAACTAGCTAAAGCCTTTGATCGGGCTAAAACCTTGTTAGAAACTAATATTTCTGACTTTGAATATTACCCACCTACAAATGAGCCAGGAGCTTTTATTACAAGCCCAATCCTAAAAGATGGTTTACTTATAGGTGTTTTAGCATTGCAAATAAACAATAATGAAATTTACCAGGTAGTTAATAATTATATTGGTTTAGGTGAAAGCGGAGAAACTGTTATAGGTTCAAGAAATAAGGAAAAAATAATTTTTGTTACTCCTACACGTAATGACCCGCATGCGGCTTTTCGTCGCAGAATTGACTTATCAAACAAGGCAAGTGCTTTAGAACAAGCAGCATTGGGAAATAAAGGTTATGGGCTAGTTACAGATTATAGAAATAAAGAAGTTATTGCCGCCTGGCGTTATCTGCCTTCTTTGCGTTGGGCAATGGTAGTAAAAATTGATACTACAGAATCTTTTGCCATCATTGAAACTTATAGGAGAGGATTAATTACAGCATCAAGTGTTTTACTAATCTTAGTTATAATTTTAGCTTTGCTTATTGCCAGAACTGTTTCACAACCTATTACTAATTTAATTACTAAAGTTCGTTTAGTTGCTGCTGGAGATCTTAATCAAACAGTTCCAATTACTAGCAATGATGAAGTGGGCGAACTAGGTCAAGCTTTTAATAAAATGACTAAAGATTTAGGTGCAATTTATGAAAAAATAGAGGATTTAGTAAAACTTAGAACTAAAGAACTTGAAGACAAAACATCTGTTGTAGAACTGCTTCAAGGTGTAGCAATTGCCTCCAATGAAGCTAACAATTTAGAGCAAGCTATTAGAATTGCACTAGAAAAAATCTGTATTTATAGCAAATGGCCTATAGGTCATGCTTATTATGTTGATAAAGAAAATAAGCTAACTTCGACAAAAATTTGGTACTTAGCAGATAAAAATTTATATCAAGATTTTTGCCAAATTAGAGAAGAAACTAGCTTTAGTAAAGGTCAAAATCTACCAGTCGAAGTCCTAAAAAGAGCCAAAGATGTTTGGATTAGTGACCTTAAAACAGATGAAACAAAAGATCAATTGCTAGAAAAACTTAAAGCCGCAGCAGCATTTCCTGTAATGATTAAAAAAGAAGTAATTGCAGTTCTAGAGTTTTTCTTTTCAGAACCAACAAAGCCAAATAAACAATTTTTAGAGCTAATGACTAGTGTTAGCACTCAGCTTGGGCGAGTTTTAGAACGTAGCCGAATTGAAGAAGAATTACGTAATGCTAAAGAAATAGCAGAAACCGCTAATAGAACTAAGAGTTCATTTTTAGCAAATATGAGCCATGAACTACGAACCCCATTAAATGCAATAATTGGCTATAGCGAAATGTTAAAAGAAGATGCAGAAGATAGCGGTAATGATGAGATAATAGCAGACTTACAGAAAATAAATTCTTCTGGAAAACATTTATTAGAATTAATTAATGCTGTTCTAGATTTATCAAAGATAGAAGCTGGAAAAATGGATATTTATTTAGAAAGCTTTGATATTTCTACAATGATTAATGATGTAACTGCAATCATTCGTCCAATGATTCAAAAAAACTCTAATAAGTTACAACTAAATTGTAGTAAAGACATTGGAAAAATGAAGGCAGACCTTACCAAAGTACGCCAATGTTTATTAAATTTGCTTAGTAATGCTTCAAAATTTACCGACAAAGGAACTGTTACTTTGGATGTAGTAAAGAAAACCTTTGGTAGTAAGCAGATAGTAACTTTTGCTATTACTGATACTGGGATAGGAATGACACAAGAGCAGTTGCAAAAGCTTTTTAATCCATTTGTTCAAGCTGATCTTTCAACAACAAGAAAATATGGTGGTACAGGTTTGGGACTAGCTATTAGCCAACAGTTTTGTATTATGTTAGGTGGGGATATTACTGTAACAAGTGAAGTTGGCAAAGGCTCAACTTTTACTATTACTTTGCCTGTTGAATGTGTTGATCCTAAAACACAAGTAAAAGAGCTAACAATTGCTGAAATTGCTAAAAATAATAAAAGTCAATATACAGCTTTAGTTATTGATGATGATCCAGATGTAAAGATTATTTTAGAAAGATTTCTTAGCAAAGAAGGCTATCAAGTTTTTGGTGCATCTGATGGCGAGACTGGCTTAAAACTGGCTAGTCAGTTAAAACCAGATGTTATAGTGCTAGATGTAATGATGCCAAGTATGGACGGTTGGTCAGTTTTATCCAAGTTAAAAGCAGATACTCAGTTAATGAATATTCCTGTAGTGATGTTAACAATGGTTAGTGATCGTAGTATTGGGTATGCTCTAGGTGCGGCAGAATATTTAAGTAAGCCAATAGATAGAGGTCACCTTTTATCAGTTCTAGGAAAATATCGTAAAGAAAAAAACTTACCTTGTCAGGTTCTATTAGTGGAAGATGATGAGCCGACTAGGGAGATGGTCAGACGTACATTAGAAAAAGAAGGGGAAATTGTAGTAGAAGCGGAAAATGGCCGAGTAGCTTTAGAAAAAGTTACTGAAAAAATTCCTGACCTAATTTTACTAGATTTAATGATGCCTGAAATGGATGGATTTGAATTTGTTGATGAACTTCGCCGCAATGATAAATGGCAATCTATTCCAATTATAGTAGTTACAGCTAAAGAAATTACATTAGAAGATCAAGAGCGTCTTAGCGGACGGGTAGAAAGAATTGTGCAAAAAAGTTCAAAAACTAGTGAACAGCTTTTTTCAGAAATTCGGGCAGTATTGCCTAGCAATGCCAAACTAACATAGTTTTAATTACGAGGAGATGAGAAATGTCCAAGATTTTATTAGTTGAAGATAATGAACTAAATCAAGATATGCTATCTCGACGATTGCAACGAAAGGGCTATGAGGTAGTAATTGCTTCGGATGGTGCGCAAGGTGTAGCAATGGCTAAGTCTGAAATGCCAAATTTAATTTTAATGGATATGAGTTTACCAATTATTGATGGTTGGGAAGCAACCAGACAAATTAAAGCTAACCCAGAAACAGCTAATATTCCTGTTATAGCTTTAACAGCACATGCAATGTCAGGAGATAGAGAAAAAGCTTTAGAAGCAGGTTGTGATGATTACGATACAAAACCTGTAGAACTGCCTAGATTATTAGAAAAAATCCAAGCCGTATTAAAATAAAATGGGCAATATTACAGATGATTTAACTTATACGGAAGAAAATAGAAATGCCTGGTTTGCTAACTTACGTCATTCTTTACGCACTCCTCTTAACACTATTATTGGATTTAGTGAAATTTTGCTAGAAGATGTAGAAGGCCAGCAAGATCAATCTATAGTTTCAGATTTGCAAAAAATAAATATTGCTGGTCGCCAAATGCTTGGCATTGTTAATAAAATCCTTGACCCAATTAAACTTGACCAAGCAGAACTTGACTTAAACACTATTGGTGCAAATCTTCATTATGAGCTACGTATCCCATTAAATACTGCTCTTGGTTATAGTGAAATTCTACTAGAAGATGCTGAAACTGACCAAAAAGAACAACTTATTCCAGACCTGCAAAAAATTCATACTAGCGTTAATCGATTATTAGCAATGCTTAATGTGTTGAAAATACCTAGGTTTCAAACTAATAAACGGTTAGATAAAGAAATTGCTAGCGATTCTGTATTGATTGATAATGTCAGGACAACTACATCAGCTTTTGAAGAAGAAGTAGCTAATCAATTATTTCAAGCTTCTTTGCTAGTAGTTGATGATAATGACTTAAACCGTAATTTGCTTTCACGTCGTCTAGAAAAACAAGGTTGTCAGATTTTTTTAGCTGAAAATGGCCGGCAAGCTCTAGAACAAGTAAAAGAAAGACGTTTTGATTTAATCTTACTTGATACTGTAATGCCGGAAATGAATGGGCTACAAGTGCTAGAAGCCTTAAAAGGTGATCCTAAATTTAAGAATATTCCTGTAATTATGATTTCTGCTTTTGATGAGATAGACAGCGTTGTTGCTTGTATTGAACTTGGTGCAGAAGACTACTTAATGAAGCCTTTTAACCCACTGATACTTAAGGCCAGAATAGGCACTTGTTTAGAAAAGAAACGACTAAGAGATAAAGAAGTAGAGTATTTACGTAATGTAAAGCAATTAACAGTAGCAGCAATCTCTGTTGAGGAAGGGGCATTTGATCTTAGTTCGTTAATTGAAGTAGCACAAAGAAAAGATGAATTGGGAAGTCTGGCCCGTGTTTTTCAAAATATGGCTAAAGAAGTCCATAACCGCGAAATTGTTTTAGAAACAAAAATTAGAGAGCGAACTATTAAACTTGATGAAACCATAGAAGAACTAAATAGAACTATTGGACAACTAAAAATTTCTGAACAAACCGCGTTAGAAGCAGAAAAAAAAGCTATTGAAGCTAGCCAGGCCAAAACGATTTTTCTTGCTAGTATGAGCCATGAATTACGCACTCCGCTAACAGCTATTTTAGGCTTTGCTCAACTAATGGAGCGTAGCAAAGAGCGCGATGCAGAGGACAAAGAACAGCTAGAAATTATTTTACGTAGCGGAGAACATTTACTAGGTTTAATTAATGATGTTCTTTCTATTTCAAAAATAGAAGCAGGGAAAATTTCATTACAAGAACAAATATTTGATTTACCTAAATTGCTAAAAACTTTAGAAGAAATGATGACAATTCGTGCCAAGAATAAATTTATAAAACTAAACTTTAATTATCAAAATGAGCTTGCTCAATATGTGTTTGGAGATGAAGGAAAACTGCGACAAGTGCTAATTAATTTGCTAAGTAACGCTATTAAGTTTACTGATCAAGGAGAAGTTAACTTAAATATTAGTTGGCAAAATGATAGATGTTATTTTGAAGTTAAAGATACAGGTTATGGAATTAGCAAAGAAGACATGGAAAAACTTTTTAATCCTTTTGTTCAAACACAAAGCGGACAAAAAGCTGGAGAAGGAACTGGTTTAGGTCTAGCTATTAGTAAACAATTTGTAGAATTAATGGGAGGAACTATCAATGTTTATAGCCAATTAGCTATAGGAACTAGCTTTAGCTTTGATATAAAACTCCCTCTTAGTAAAGAAGTAAATATTAAGCAAACTAACTTAAAAGTAAAATCACTAGCTCCTAATCAACCAGCATTTCGCATTTTAGTAGCAGAAGACAAATGGGAAGAACGGATGTTACTTACTAAATTACTTACTTTTATAGGGTTTAATGTACGTTTTGCTACTAATGGGAAAGAAACCTTAGAAATTTGGAAGGATTGGCAACCGCATTTAATTTGGTTAGACCTTAATATGCCCATAATTAATGGTTATTTGGCAGCAAAAATTATTCGTGACCTAGAAATGGGTAAAATTGTAGAAGATAACATTGTTGAAATAGATTTCTCTAATCTAAAAATTAAAAATCCACATACTGTTATTATTGCTCTTACTGCTAGTGTTTTAGAGCATGAAAGAAATGTTATTTTAGTTAATGGTTGTGATAGTTTTGTTGGCAAACCCTATCAGGAAAACACTATTTTTGATAAATTAGTTGAATATTTAGGGATTAAGTATCTTTACCAGGAAATAAAAACTATTGAGGTAGAGAAAAAACAAGATTCTAATGATATTATGGGCAAAATAGCTTTGCTACCGATAGAATTAGTTAACCAACTTAGAGAATTTGTTACTTTAGGTGATATTGATGAAGCTTATCAATTAGTAGAAAAAGTATCCTCTTATGATGAAACATTATTTAACTACTTAAAAAGTTTGTTAAAAGCTTATCGTCTGGATGAATTACTAAATATCCTTAGTTAAAAAATAATTTTAGAGAGCGCATGGCAACAACTGTTTTAAGTGAAAAAGAAACTATTTTTATTGTTGATGATAATCCTGCAAACCTAGACATATTGCTTAATATGCTACGCAGTGAAAATTATTATATTCGTGTTATGACAAGTGGCCCGTTAGCACTTTCTGCTATTAAACTTCGTCCGCCAGACTTGATTTTGCTAGATATAAATATGCCTGGCATGGATGGTTATGAGGTTTGTGAAAGACTTAAAACTGACGCGGCTACTTGTAATATTCCTGTAGTATTTATTAGTGCTTTAGGCGAAGTAATGGATAAAGTCAAAGCTTTTAAGGTTGGTGGAGTAGATTATATTACTAAGCCATTTCACTTTGAGGAAGTTTTAGTAAGAATTGAAAATCAATTAAGATCACTTAGATTAATGAAACAGTTAGAATATAAAAATGCTGCTTTAGCTAGAAAAAATCAGGAGTTAATCAAATCGCAACAAAAAGCTAATTTAATTTTTTCTGTTTTGTCAAAAAACCTTCATGGAAATATCTTAGATAATAAATATAAACTTGAGAGCCAAATAGGTTCAGGGGGTTTTGGAGTTGTTTATAGAGCTACAAATTTGTTAATTCAACGAGAAGTAGCAATAAAAATTTTTCAACCTAAAGGCACAATTAAAGAGTCAGACTTAGAGCAGTTTCAACAAGAGGCTATTTCTAGTTGTCGTGTTCAACACCCTAATGCAATTTCTATTTTAGACTTTGGAATTACTGATGATGGTTTGCCTTATCTTGTTATGGAACTTCTAAAAGGATATAACTTAAAAGAAGAACTAACTAAAAAAATCCGCTTTTCCTTAGCTCGTGCTATTGAAATTGCTCTTCCTATTTGTGATGTGTTAGCAGAAGTGCATGCCAAAGGAATGGTTCACCGAGATATCAAGCCAGAAAATATTTTTCTTCATAAAGAAACAACGAATGAGATTGTTAAAGTATTGGATTTTGGTATTGCTAAGTTGGCTGAAGAAGAAGATGTTTCAGCAATGACAGAAGTAACACCCTACGGTAAATTACTAGGCACCCCAATTTATATGGCTCCTGAAAGATTAAGTGGGCTTCCTTATGATGGACGCGCAGATATTTATAGCCTTGGGATTATGCTGCATCAAATGTTATCTGGTGAAGTACCTTTTAGACCTAGTGAGGGACAGTCTTGGCTAACTTTAATTGACTTACACCGCAATAAAGAACCAAAGCCACTTAGAGAAATAGACCCAAGTATTTCTAAAACAGTAGAAGACATAGTATTAAAAACTTTAGCTAAAAACCCTGAAGACAGGCCAACAGCTAATCAATTAGCTAGCTGGTTAAAAGAAATATAAATAAATTATTAGCGTCTTAAACGCTTGCTAGCAAGCCCAACATGAACATGTGGGCCAGTAGAATGACCAGCCATAGCTGAACGAAAAGCAATAAAAGGAATCCCTTGATCTTTAAGATAAGTAACTAGCCATTGGCCTTCTATAGTACCAGGATGAAGTGCTACATCCGCCGCGTTAGTATGATCCCAGCCCATACGGTCATGTGTTTTGCTTTGTCCTAAAGCACTAACAGGTAAATCTCGTTGAAAACGAATACGATAAGCTGTTTTAAGCTCTTGCAACATCCCTAAATTCCAAAAACCATTTCCTAGAAATCTAAGTAAAGGTAGGGTTTTGATTCCAGAATTAGCATATTCATAAGTAGTTGCTAGAATTTTTGCATCACGCGAGTAGAGTTTTTCTAAACGCTGACTTAAATTAGTAGCCTCAATTTCTATTTGTGGTAAAGCTCGTTCATTAGCAGTTTTACGGCGTTCTGTTGCAGCAACCACTTGTTCTAAGACGGCTAATTTTTTTCGTGCCGCAGTTAAACGCACTCTAACATCATCATAACGCCTTTGCATTTCATCATGAAAAGAATTACTAGAAAGTTGTGGAAGGTCTAAAGCTGCACTAGTTCGCTGATATTCTTTTTCAAGCTGAGTTATCTCTTTTTTAGTTGGCTCAATTAAATAGGCGTTTTCTTCTAAGTATTTTTTATCTTTCTCTATTGAAATAGCAATATCTTTTACTCGACGTTTAAGCTCTTGTACTTGTGGATAAAGCCAATCATTGCTAATACGAAACATTTCTTGTTCTGAAATTTCACGTTTTGTTACTATGATTGCGTCATCATCATCAAAAGCATCTGCTGCAATTGCTTGTTCTGTTGAATCAATAACAATAGTTTGTTTTTCTGTATTAGGTTTAGTTTCTTCTGTAGCTTTTTTTGTAGGTGCTAATGAATGAGTTAAATTAACTGTTTCAACAGGTGTTTGTTTTAATTGATATTGTAGAACAAACATAAATCCGATCATCATTAATAAAAATGTAGCAGTTGCAGAAAGTAAAACTCTAATTCTTGGCGGAAAACTAAACCACCCTTGCACAATCGCATTGATAAGTAGTGGAATTGTTTCTTTTATTTTGATAACTAATTTAGGCATGAAACTACCGTTAAATAACAATTTTGGGCTGGATTATTCTAGCAAAATTTTTAATGTTTTGGATAGTTTTTAGCTTATATAATTTCTTCTTAAAAACTCAAATTGTTCCATAAATAAAAATATTATAGAAACTGATTTAACCTTTACCTATTATTACCAAAAAATAGGCAAAACCGCTTTATTTTTATTAGAAGCTTCGCCTATTATTCACCCCACTAGAAAATAAACTTACAATAATTTTAATTAATTTCTTGGAGGAACTAATGAAAATCAGCGATACTTTATTACCAGAATTTGATCATGAAATGGCAGGGACAAGAAAATCCTTAGAACGTGTTCCAGCAGACAAATTTGATTGGAAACCGCATGAAAAGTCCATGTCTATGATAGATTTAGCTTCACATTTAGCTAATATTCCTAGCTGGATGGGAATAAGCGTTAACCAAGATAGTTTTGATGTTGCCCCAAAAGATGGCGAAGGCTTTCAAACTCCAAAAGCTGGCTCTGTAGCAGAACTTTTGGAAATCTTTGATAAAAATGTTGCTTCGGCTCGGGAAGTTTTAGCTTCAGCTAGTAATGAAACTCTAATGGGAATATGGACTTTCTTAAATGCTGGACAAACAGTTTTTGCTATGCCTAAAGTGGCGGTAGTTCGTAGCTTTATCTTAAATCATAATGTTCATCATCGCGCTCAATTAGGCGTTTATCTACGTCTTAATGATGTAGCTGTCCCATCTATTTATGGCCCTTCAGCCGATGAAGCAGGCATGTAACTAGCTTTCAACTTATTTTTGATCAAAAATATAGAGCTATTGGTTTTTGCTCTATATTTTTGATTGCTTAATTTTTCTAGGATCATTAAACCTATGTCAACTCAACTAAGACCAAAGTATTCTATTAAAGATTATTTGGATATAGAAGAAATGTCTAATATAAAGCATGAATATTTTAATGGTGATATTTTTGCTATGACAGGTGCAAGTATCAACCATAACAGAATTAAAGAAGACCTATCCCAAACTTTTTCTAACCAATTAATGCAGCAAAAATGTGAAGTGTTTGGTTCTGATATGAGAGTAAAAACTGTATCAGGACTTTACACCTACCCTGATTTAATAGTTGTTTGTGGAGATTTATTAGTAGAAAATATTGATGGTAAAGAAACTATACTTAATCCAATATTAATTGTAGAAATCCTTTCCAAAACTACACAAGGCTATGATAAAACAAGCAAATTTGAACTATACAAAAGCATAGATTCTTTTCAAGAATATGTTCTAATCAGTCAATATCAACCTTGTGTTACTGTTTATGCCAAAAAACTCAGTGGGAATTGGGAATTAGAAACTGAACATACAAGTCTTGATTCAAACATCTATCTTTCAAGCATTAATTGTACTGTGGCAATGAGCCATATTTATCGTCGAGTTAAATTTGAACAAAATAAAAATTTATGAATAAACTTGCTTGGGTTACAGACATACACTTAAATTTTTTACGTAAGGAAGAAATAAAGCTTTTTTGTAGTGAAATATTAAAATCTAAACCTCAAGCACTTGTTATTAGTGGGGATATTTCAGAAACCCCCCATCTAAAAAAACACTTAGAATTACTTGCAGAAAATTTACAAATTCCTATATATTTTGTTTTAGGTAATCATGATTTTTACTTCGGTGAAATTGCTCAAGTTAGACAAGAAGTAACTCAATTAAGCCAAGAAACAGAATTTCTTAAATGGCTTCCTGCCCTGGAAATTGTTGAGCTAACACCAAAAACTTGCTTGTTAGGTCATGACGGATGGGGAGATGGTCGGTTTGGAGATTTTCATAACTCCCCAGTAATGCTTAATGATTTTCTTTTAATTAGTGATCTAGTTGTGCCAAATAACAAAGAGCTTTTTAAGGTGTTAAATCGCCTTGGAGACGAGGCCGCAAGCTTTTTAGAAGGTATTTTACCTAAAGCACTTTCACAATACGAAAAAGTTATCTTGATAACTCATGTTCCACCTTTTCAAGAAACTTGTTTGTATCGTGGCAAAGTGTCTGATAACAATTATTTACCTTTTTTTGGCTGTAAAGCTGTTGGGGATATGCTACGCAAAATAATGAGCGATCATCCAGAAAAAGAAATGCTAGTTTTATGTGGACATACTCATGGTCAAGGTCAAGCACAAATTCTTCCCAACCTGCTAGTAAAAGTGGGAGGGGCAATTTATGGTAAGCCTCATTTACAAGAGCTAATTATTGCAGACTAATTAACTTAACTAAGGAAAATTCCTAGATTTGTAAATTTAGACTTTTCGTTTTGCACTAAATAGCAATAATGTCGTACAATTAAGCCAATCTTTAAACCTTTCTTTGTTTACCAAAAATTATCAAAAGTTATGAAAACTAAGAATTTATTGTTTGTAATATTTTTAATAACTGTCTTGGTTGCTGAGAGTTTTTTCTTAGTCAATCAAGCAAGTGCAACGCAACAACCAACCAACAATACTGTTACAAAAAGCAAAAAGCCAAAAACTAAAAATATCTCAAAGAAAAAAACTGCTGCTAAAGAAGAAGCTCTAGAAGAAATGCCTAATCTAGGTGATCGTCTTAATGAACAGCGTTTAGCAATACGACGGGGTGAAGCGCGTGAAACCTCTCAACCCTATCTGATTGATGAAATTTCTGTTAATGGCATTTACAAATCTGTTGAAGGTTATGGTGCATTTCTAAAAGCTATTAATGGTCGGCTATTTTTTGGTTATAGCGGCATGCTTTTTTATGATGGTGAGATACTTCAAATTGATGCAGATCAAGTAATTTTTGAGCAAACTTTAGCTAATGGTAAGAAAAAGCAAATTATCAAAGCTTATGACCCTAGTGCCTTACGCAATACTGCATTAGAAAAAGAGGAAAAAGATAAAAAAGAAACTAAAAAGCCTAAGAAAAAAGTGGTTGAAGAAGATGAAGAATCAGAAGATGCAGGAACAAAAGACGAATAAGACATTAAGCCTAGCCTAATAGCTAGGCTTAGTTGTTTTTACTAGAAATAATTCTATTCTACACCTAGCCTAAAATTTTTTTTCCAATGCAACTTATTAGTAAATTTTGCCGATGATAAAACCTAGCCCACAACTTTTGCTAATTTCCTAAGAAAGGCCCTAGAAAACCAAATGAAAATCAATAATGATGTGCGTTTGCCACAGCAATTAGATAATACTACTAAAGCTGAAACTACTAAAATTGAACCTGCTAAAACTGAATCTGCTAAAACTCAAACAGTTGATATTGACTTAAAATCTCGTTTAGAAGAACAAAATACGGCATCTAGACAATCTTTTGACTCTCAAAATACGCAAAATAGAATTAGCCAATCCTTAAATAAAATTACGGCATCTCACTCAATAGCTTCTCGTCAAGAAGCGCAGTTTGCCAAACAAATAGCTAAAAGTTTTCCTCCAAAACAAACCTTAGCTGATGCTATTCAAGTAGGTATTAATCGTAGTCGCAGTAGTGCAGAAGCTAGCAGAGCTAATCTTACAGATACAGCAAACATAGATTTTCTTGGCCCACGTAAAATTAGCAATAAAGATTTTCTTAATGGAACAAAAGACTTTCGCAGTTCCATCCAACAAGTTAAACAGCTAGAAACTCAACTTCGCCAATTAGAGCAACAAGGCACAAATCCAGCAGAAATTGCCCGTGTACGTAGCCAATTTTTAACAGCAGAAAGCCAACTACGTTCCAAATATGGCTATACTGCTCAAACTGCACCAAAGCCAGGCACAGTTTGGGTTGACCCACAATTTATGTCTTCTCAATTAAATAATGGTCAAATTAACGCTAGCAAATTCCCTACAAAAACCCCTGTAACACAACCACCTGACCCAAATAACTTACTTTTTAGCAAAGGCAAACCTATTACTTTTAAGGGTGAAAATGGTAGAGATATTACTGTTAACAATTTAGCAGAATATAAACAACTTGTAGCTAGCAACCGTGCAGCACAAGGGATGCCTGTTACGGATGGCGAACCTGTAGGAGTTCACTTAGCTTTAGAAGGTGGCGGAGGAAAAGGAAAACGTTATAACCCTGCGTTTTCCTCAATGTATGAGCTAGGAATAGTTCCAACTAGCGTTAGTGGAACATCTGCTGGCTCAATTGCTGCGGCTTTAATTGCTGCTGGTGGAGATCCAAAGGCAGCCGATGATTTTGCTAAAGACGAGCGATTACAAAAGCTTTTTGATTTTGGTTTTGATGTAGATGGTGGTTTATTTAATGGAAGTGCTGCTTATGATCTTTTTGATCAAAAATTACGAGAAATTACTGGAATTAAAGACCGTCCAGTTACATTTGCAGACTTGCCAATTCCTTGCCAAATTATTACAGCTAAATATAACGATAGCCAACTACCTGCTGGCAAAGAAGATTTATCAAAAGTAGAAAACCGTATTTTTGTTTTTAGCCAAGAAACAACTCCTAATACTCCGGTTGCTTTAGCTGTACGTGCTTCAATGTCAATACCTGGACTTTATGATAGTGTTCAAATGATTGATCCAGCAACAGGCCGAGAGGTTGAACTTGTAGATGGTGGTGTGCTAGACAATTTACCAATAGGTTATAACAAAAATAATTTGCCTACAGTAGCCCTTAACTTAACTGAGCCAAATGGAAATAATCCTAAAAATAACCAAGGCCAGCCCAAACCGCTTGCATCAGGTCAGCTAAGACCATCAAATGCAATTTCTAGCGGATTAACGGCTCTTAATATGATGAGGGCTGCTGCTGGTGGAGCAAAAGATTTTCGAGAAGCTTCTAACCCTGCTGCTAATGTTTTTGCTCTATCTATTCCAACTTGGAATTTAGAAAATTATAAACAAGCTAACTCAACATTAGGTTTTGGTTATGATACAAAGCTTGATCCTGTTTTAGATAAACAAACTAGGTCAGTTACTCAGTCATTTTTCCGTAACTTTTTAGACGATTTAAGAACACCTGGCGCACGAGGAACTAATCTTAAAACCCCACCAGCAAATATTTCTTTTGACCGTAATATTCAACTTAATGGCACTAATTATCGTGCAGTTTATACTGGTGGCGATAGAGTTAATTTTGTTTCCAGCGCAGGCAAACAACATTCTGTTTCCATTGGTAAAGACCAACTAGAAAATTGGGTTATCGATGATTTAGCCTTTAATGACCTAAACGCTAGACTCCGTGTAGCACTAAATGATTTTCTAAATTAGACCAGCCCTTCAGGACTGGTCTAATATCAAAAGCCCCACAGGGGCTTAGGAAATTAAAGCATTAGTCTTTCAATGCTAAATAGTAGCATTTGATATTAGCCAAGTCCTTTAGGGCTTGGCTTTTACATATTTATCTAGCCATTCGATCATCTCCCATTGCATATGTAAAATAGACTCACGTGCTTGATAGCCATGACTTTCATTTGGCAACATCACAAAACGAACTGTCCCACCTAAACCTTTGATGGCTTGATAGAGTCGCTCGCTTTGGATTGGAAAAGTACCAGGATTGTTATCTGCTTCACCATGAATAATTAACAAAGCATCTTTAATTTTATCTGCATAAACAAAAGGCGACATTTTTATATAAGTTTCAGATGCTTGCCAAAATGTACGTTCTTCAGCTTGAAATCCAAAAGGTGTTAAAGTTCGGTTATAAGCACCACTTCGAGCAATTCCAGCACGAAATAAACGTGAATGAGCTAGTAAATTTGCAGTCATAAAAGCACCGTAGGAATGACCACCGATAGCAATTTTATCTCGGTCAGCTACTCCACGTCGGACAACTTCCTCAATGGCAGCTTCAGCACTGGCTACAAGTTGTTGTAAATAAGTATCATTAGGCTCTTTGTCACCTTCTCCAATAATTGGCATTGTTGGATCGTCAAGAACCGCATAGCCTTGGGCAAGTAAAAAATAAGGGCCAAAATAGCTAATCCGTACAAATCTATAAGGTGAATCTGTAACTTGGCTAGCTGCTGCCGCGCTCTTAAATTCTTGAGGATATGCCCACATTACTAGTGGGAGTCTTCCATCTTTAGTTGAATATCCAGCAGGTAAATAAAGTGTAGCTGTTAAATCCACTCCATCAGCACGTTTATAGCGGATTTGCTCTTTTTGTACATTGGCAAATTGTGGGCTAGGATGTGGAAAATTGGTTAATGCTTGTAGTTTATTTTTTGCTAAATCTCTAACAAAAAAGTTTGGAGGCTCGTTTTTTGATTCACGACGAGTTAAGACAAGTTGAGCGGTTTCATCAATTAGAGAAAGTGGAAATTCATAATAAGGTGCTTCAGAACGCCAAAGCCTTTCTGTTTTACCTGTTTCTAAATTTAACTTGTCTAAAAATGGACGATCTCCTTCTGTGGAAGCCCCAGCACCTATTAAATAAATGCTTTTGCCATCATTAGAAGTCATCATTATATTTGTGCCTAAATCGCTACGCTTAAAAACAGGGTTGCCAGGGTCGGCATATCGATCTTCTGAAGAGTAATCAAAAAGTAACTTAGCTGGGCTATTAGCTTGATTTGTATTTACTAACCAAGTACGAGTAGCGCGGGTTTTATTCCAGCTTTCTGAAACTAGCGCAAAACCTTTATCGCTCCAACTCATTCCATCATAACGATAAGCTAAAGAAGCTATGCTGTTAGGTTCACTATTAAAAGGAGATGCTAGGGCAAAAACTTTGTCCCTAACTTCAGCTTTTTGTGTTGGGTCGCCATTATCTTGAGCCTCAACCCAATAAACTGTAGCAGGTGCATCACTTCTCCAAGAGTAAAACCTGGGGCCAGGTAACACAGCATCAAAGTTAATAGGAACTCGTTCTCTTAAAGGTAAATCTACCAATTGTTTAACTAATTTTCCTGTTTTATCCCATAGCTCAACGCGGGTAGGGAAGTAGCTATAAGGTACGCTATAGGAATAAGGACGGTGTGTTATTTGTACTAACAAAGTACTAGCATCAGGTGAAGCTTGAACAGAGCGAATAACAGCCGGACTACCTAATTTGCTAAAACTTCCATCTATTGAAACCAAGCCAAGTTGGGCAGTTGTATAATGCTCAAAAAGCTGTTCATCAAAGGAATTTTTTAGCAAATCTTGAAATGTTCGGGTAGGCGCGGTTTTACCAATGCTTTCTTGAATAACAGGCCCGTTTGGGACAACTTGAACAGTTGGAGCCTCTCTGCGACCTTCAGGAATAAATAAACTAACCAAAGTTTTACTATCTGATAGCCAAGTTAAAGTTGGAGCTAATGCCCAATTTAGCTTTGGAGTGTTTAATTTACGCGCTTTGGCAGTCGCTACTTCAACAAGCCAAAGTTCTATACCCGTATCAGTAGTATTTGTTACAGCAATATGTTTTTCATCTGGTGACCAAACGCTAAAACTTAGCCGAGCATCTGCTGGCAAGCCTACAACCTCTTTTTGCTCTTGTGTTGACACATTTAATAAAGTGATTTTGTAATAAAAAACTAGCTGTTTTGGCCCGTTTGTATTTGGATTAATACGTACTCCAGCTAGTCTAAGCTCTGGTTGAGCTACGGCTGAAATAGCAGGTAAATTTGTTGCTTGTAGTAGTGCTAGCCATTGGCGTTTAGAGCTAATGCTAACAACAGGAGTTGGTGGTATATCAACCAAATCTGCTACAGCTTTTGGAGGTGTTTGATACTTTGTATTTGATTGAGCCAAAATCATATTAGTACACAGAAGCGATAAAACAACTACCAAAAAGAACTGAAAAAAAGTTCTTAAAGTAAAATGATTTACTCGCAACATATTTAAGTTTCTCCCTATAGATGTTAAGTTTTGATATTTCGATGGCTTACCCTTTAGGATTAATAATTAATCCCAAACACGGCTAGCATTAATTTTATCTTTTTGGCGGAAAGCTTTTTCTAAGTCTACATCAAAGTAATTAGCTAAATCTAACAGGTAGCTAAAAACATCTGCAAATTCTTCTTCCAAATGAGCTTGATTATTTTTAGCCTTTTCATCATATAAACCTTGATGCTTACGAATGGCTTTTGCTAGCTCTCCAACTTCCTCAGAAAATAACAAAAATAACTCTAAATGGGTGTTTTTATCCCAATTCCTTTCTTTGCATATATCTTTTATATATTGTTGTAAATCGGCTAAAGTTGGGTTTTCTTTTAACGTTGCCATATTTTAACCTAGGTTAATTTTGTTGTGCTTTTAATTGGTTTTGTAAGTATACCAGCTTATCAGGATTTACAATTGTATAAATATTTTTGATTTGCCCATCAGCTACTTGAAAACACGTAACATTAATTAAAATATCTTCTAGCCAAGAAAATACGGCTGGACTAAAATTTACCTGTCCATATGTAAAGTAGACAGCCGGGTTTTTGCTCATTAATCCAAAGAGTAGTTTTAATACATTATTTTGGCCTATAACAGGTCTACGAGCAGCATTAGTTTTACCTCCACCATCTGACCAAGTAGTAATATCTGTTGCTAAGATATTTGTCAAAGTTGCAAAATCTCCTTCTTGGCAAGCTGTAACAAAGCTTGTTACAAGCTTTTCTTGAGCCTCGCGCGAAGGCTCAAAACGAGGTCTTTCTTTAACAATATGTTCTTTAGCACGATGGAAGACTTGACGACAATTAGCTACGCTTAAATCCAAAGTTTCAGCAATTTCTTGATGTGAATAATCAAAAACTTCGTGTAGCAAAAATATAGCTCTTTCCTGTGGGCTTAAGCGTTCTAGCATAGTCAAAAACGCAATAGAAATAGATTCAAAAAGCTCTAGCTTATTACTCATTGGTAAATCGCTTTCATTTGTTAGCAATGGCTCAGGTAGCCATAGACCAATATATTTTTCTCTCTCAACTCGTGCAGATTTCAAATGATCTAGTGCTAGTCTAGTGACAATTTGACTTAGGTAAGCTTTTAAAGAATGGATTTGGGATTTATCTGCGGCTAAATAGCGTAGATACGCATCTTGGACAATATCTTCTGCATCCGTCGCACTGCCTAACATTCGATAAGCAATAGAAAATAGCAGGGGTCTATATTCTTGAAAGTCTTCCATCGCTTAAGCTTTTGCCTCCAGGAGTTGAAGATTGGCTTTTGGCCAGGTGTAAGCAAATAGTTCTTTTTTTTCTAACTTAATTGACCAAACAGTATAACGGCAAATTACTTCTTTTATTAATGCTGCTAAGCGACCTGTGATAATGCTTTCTTTAGGTGTATCGTCTGGACTAGCTACTTGAATTAAACCATTTTTGCGGCCAAGACTTATAGAACGTCCAGCAAAAGCAAAAGAAAACGGCTCTAAGTGCTTGTTTGTCAACTCATTACAAATATTATCTACAGCATGTGCGCCTAGCGGCATAGCACTAGCGCAAGACATTCTTAACTCAAGATTGTTAATAGTTGCCGAATCACCTACAGCATAAACTTCTGAGTGAGATAGAGATCTTAAAGTTAGATCAGTTAGAACTTGACCAAGGCTATTTACCATTAATCCAGCTTGTTTAGCTATTTTTGGAACTGCAAAAGCACCGGCCCAAAGGCATAAATCAAACTCTAAATAGTTGCCAGAACTTAGCCTTAAACTATTTTGATTAACTTGCAAAACACGAGTTTTATCTTTAACCGTGATAGCAAATTTAGCAAAGACATTATTTAAGTAATTTTGACCTTTTTGCGAGAGTTGCGAGCCAAAAACATCGCTAGTGACTAAAGTAATTTTAATTGTAGGGAAAATTTCGGCAATTTCTGTTGCTGATTCAATTCCAGTTAAACCACCTCCGCAAATTACAAGATTGCCTTTGGTTTTAGCTAACTGTGTTAACTTGTCTTTAATTTCCAATGACTTAGATAAAGAATTTAAGCTATAAGTATATTTTTCTAGTCCGTCAATAACACTGGTATCTGTAAAACTTCCTAAAGCATAGACAAGCCGATCGTAGGGAATTTGTTTTTCTTCACTAGCTTGTTTAATTTTTACTAAACGGTTACTTAAGTCTATATCTGTAACTTGTGCAGCTAAAAAATCAACATTTTTTCCAACAAATAAGTCTTTATAAAACAATTGTTTGTAGGGCTGACCAGTTAAAAATTGATGTAAGCGGATTCGTTCAACAAAAGTTTCTTGGGCATTAATTAAAGTAATTTTTACGCTTTTGCTTTTTCTAGCTAAACGCATTGCTGCAAGTGTTCCAGCATAACCACCACCTAAAATAACGACTTTTTCTATTTTGTTAATTTTGCTACTAGTCATAAATTTTTACCTCTAACTTGTTTAAGTTTAACTTTCGCTCCCTAAGACGAGTTAGAAGTAAAAAATGTGACATAGGTTTAGTTAATACAGCGTGACTTAAAATTCTTGATTATTTAAGTTACGCTGTATTTAATCTTTATGAATATAGATTAAAAGTTAATTATCTAGGTCTAATTCCTTTAGATGTCTATATAAAGTGCTTCTAGCTATTCCTAAAATTCTTGCAGCAGCAGCACGATTACCATTAGCTTGGGCTAATGCTTCTAAGATACGCTTCTTTTCTGAGAAATTAGCTTTTTCCTTATTTTTTTGTATATAAGAGGTAAGATTTTTTTCAGTTAATAAAATTTCCATCTTAGTTAATGAAGGAGGAAGATCATCAATTTGAATAATTTCACCTGTAGAATGTATAACAGCAAAATCTATTGCATTTTTTAGCTCACGTATATTGCCGGGCCAGTTATATTCCATTAACAACTCCATAGCATCAGAGCTAATCTTTTTGATGGAAGTTTTAGATGTGGAAGCTGCTGTTTCTAAAAAATAGGCTACTAGCAGGGGAATATCTTCTTGTCGTTCCTTTAGCGCAGGAAGATTAATATTTGCAACACTTATGCGATAAAAGAGATCTTGACGAAATGTTTTTGCTTCTACAGCTTTATATAAATTCTGATGTGTAGCAGTAATTATTCTTACATCTATTTTTCGAGGCTTAGTTTCACCTAAACGGGTTATTTCTTTTTCCTGTAAAACTCTTAAAAGTGTAGCTTGAATGTTTAAGGGGATATCACCTATTTCATCAAGAAATAATGTTCCACCTTCAGCAGCTTCAAAAAAGCCTATTTGATCAGCTACAGCACCAGTAAAAGAGCCTCGTTTATGTCCAAAAAGCTGGCTAGTTAAAACCGATTCTGTTAAACCAGCAGTATTAACAGCAATAAAAGGTTTTTTCTTGCGTTCGCTTAGGTTATGTATTGCACGGGCCACAAGTTCTTTACCTGTTCCTGTTTGGCCTAAAATTAAGACTGTACTGTCTACTTTAGCTAGATTTTGGATTTCTTTACAAACAACACGTATGCTAGAACTTTCTCCAACAATCCCTTGAAATAAAGTTTGCTCTTTTATTAAAGAGCGTAAATCATATATTTCCGAAACATCATAAAAGAAGATTAATTTTCTGGTTTTCCTGCTAGGGTCGGTTTGTACTTCTACTTCTGCCCAGCATTCTTTTTCTTTCTCCAAATTTAACTTCATTGATACTTTTTCTTTATGTTCTGGGCTGATTTGAATTAAATATTGTAGTTTTATTTTATCTGATTTACTTAAAGGTAATATTTCTAGGTAATGTTTATGTAGGACAGATTGTTTTTCAAGATTAAAAATTTGTTCTGCTGTTTCATTAAAAAATTCTATAAGATTTTTTTCATCAATTACTAAAACACCTACACTTAAATTATTTAGAACAGATAGTAGATTTTCATTAACTTTTTCTAAATCTTGATTAAGCAAAAGTAATGTATTTTTATGTTGATTAAGTTCTAACGTTCGTTCAGAGACAGCTTTTTCTAGTTTTTTAGTTTGATAAATTAGGTGTTTAACACGGCCTTTGTAAAAAGCAAAACCTAATAAACCAATAGAAAAAGCACAAAAGAAATAAAAAGGTTTTGTTTGGTAAAACTTAGGTTGAATATAAAAATTTAATGTTGTTCCAGTTTCATTCCAAACACCATCATTATTACAAGCTATTACCTTAAATGTATAATTTCCTGGGCTAAGGTTTGTATAATAAGCATTTCGCCTTGAGCCAACTTCAACCCAATTTTTATCATAACCCTCTAGTTTATACTTAAAAAATACTTTTTCTGGATTAACAAAACTTAAAGCTGTGTAGGAAATTTCTAAATCTATGTTGCCTGGTGCAATTATATTTTCTTCAGAAAAAATAAATTCTTTTTTATTTACTAGTAATTGTTCTATAGAAACTGGCGGAGGAAGCAGATTTATTTTTTCTGTATCAATTTTGACAACTCCATTAATTGTAGGAAACCATATTTGATTGTCTTTTGTTAAATGTGCAGCAGGTTGTGTTCCTCCATTACATTCATTGCTTTTCATTCCATCTTTTATATTGTAAACAACTGCATAAATTCGGCTTACTCTTTGTTCTGCAAAGTCTTCTAGGTCTTTTTTCTTAATCTTAAAAATACCTTTATTGCTGCTAAACCAAAAATTTTGCCTTTTATCAACAATAATTGAGGAAAGAAAATTATTTGGAAGACCTTCTTTTTCTGTAAAATAAATAAAGTTGCGGTCTTTTAGGCGGCAAAGTCCACCGCCATAAGTCCCAATCCAAACACTACCGTCAATGTCAGGATAAATAGCTCTAACAAAGCTATCTGGTAAACCATTTTCTTTAGTGTAGTTAACAAATTTTCCATTTTTCAAATGGCTTAAGCCTTCTTTAGTACCAATCCATAAGTCATTGTCTTTGCCTTCTGTTATAAACCTTACATCATTGTTAACTAAACCTTCTTTTTGTGTATAAACTATTGTTAACTCTTCATTTTTGATTTTGCCTAATCCTTTTGTAGTACCACACCAAATTTCCCCATTTTTATCTTTATAAAAACATAAAATAGCTTTATTAAGAGTTTGTTCATTTTTAAGTAGAGTAACTTTATCATCTTTAAGGTATGCTAAACCTTGTGACCAACTACCAAAGAAAATTTTTCCATCATTATCAGCGCAAATACCCCAAGCACACATCTCAGGAATATCTTCATTTTTTTTATAAAAAGTAGTTTGCCCATTAGTAATTTTAAGTATTCCTTCACAACCAGCCGAAACCCAAATATTTCCTAATTTGTCTTCGGTTATTGCATTTGTTGAGTAAGAAGAATCTTGTTGTCCAAATACTTGGATCTTTTTTTCTGTAAGCTTATAAAGCCCATTAGTACGACTACCAATCCAAATATTTTCTTCTCTATCTTGGATTATTACCTCAAAGGTATCTTCTGGAAAATAATCTAAAACTGTCCAAATACCATTTTTTAATTGATGAACTTTATCAGTTCCTACCCAAATAACTCCATTTTTGTCTTCAAAAATAGCTCTTATTTCTGTATTTGGAGCGTTCTTATCTTTATAAAGAACAAATTGATCTTGGGCAAAATAAGCTAATCCTAGGGCAGTACCTACCAACACATTTCCATTACGAGTTACATATATTCTTCTTATTTTGTCATTAGCCAATTCTTCAGCAATTTTGTAAAAAGTGGCATTTTTTTCATTAAAACAAATTATTTTGTTACCAGCGGCAGCCCAAATTTCTTTTTGATCTTGTTTAACAGCTATTTTATGTAAAGAAGTAAATATATTTGTGTTTTTATAAACTAGAAATTTATTTTCCTGTTCTTGGTAAGTGTATATTCCAACACCTGTTGCTACTAATATGCCACCATCTAATGTTGGGACTATATTAAAAATCTGGGCATTTGGCAGGCCAACATCAGTAAAATAATTAATAAACTTTCCTTGCTGATACTTATAAATTCCTTTGTCTTCTGTTCCAACCCAAATATTACCTTTTAAGTCTTCTGAAAGCGTAGTTATTCTATTACTGATAACTACCGAAGCATTATAGCTATTAAAATTAGTAAACTTAACTCCATCAAAACGAGTTATTCCACTTGTAGAAGCAATCCACAAATAACCATCTTTTGTTTGTAAAATATCTTTAACAATATCTTGAGATAAACCATCTTGAGTTAACCAGTTTTGATAAAGATATTGTTCATCCTTTTTGTGATTGGTTAAATCAGCGGCAAAAACGCTGCTGTAACTTAGTACTATAAATATTTGTAGTAAATATATTAATTTATACATACTTAGAAGATGTAAAATTTAAGCTCAAGAAAATTTCTTATAATATTATTGTTTTTTTTTATTAAGGGAAATGCAACAAGGAGTAAATTTTTGGCGAAATAATCGCTTTCAGAAAATAGAAAATTAATGAAGATATATTTTATTAAGGAAAAGATAAAGATAACGGAAATATTAGAAGAAGAAATAAGAAATTAAAAAGAAATAAACTAAAAAACTAAAGTTAAGAAAAAATGTAATTTCTTAACTTTAGTTTTCTTAAGCAGTTTAATTTGTAGTTACTTCCAACCTTTTTGAGCCTGGGCCCAAACATAATTGGCTACGGCATCTATTTCAGCAGGCTTTAGGCTATCTTTATAAGCTGGCATAACACCAGCACCTTCAGAAACACGTTTTTTAATATCTTCGGGGCCATTAAATCCAAATTTTTTTAATGTTGCTAACTCTAAAGTTTTTTCTGCTTCTACTACATTTTTGCCACCAGCATGACAGGTTGTACATTCTGTATTAAAGATTTTTGCACCTACATTAGCTGAACTGCTTTTTTTGGTGCTTTTCTTTTGTCCCATTACAGGGCTAATTAGTGTTAAGGAAAGCATAAAAACAAAAGCCATCAGCGCAAGTATTTTTACTTTCTTCATTAAAATTTTCCTCCAGCAGACTAAAAAATTTCGGCAATTATAACATAGCATTGAATATATAAGACTAGGTGAAATCGCTATATTAACGCAGCTTGGATGCTTTTAAATGGAATGAAAGATGTATTAGGTTTTATTAAGATTAAAAAAAAAATTAAATCTTTGCTAGTTTACTATTAATAGCACTAAGAATTTTTCTTAACGCTATTAATAGTAATAAATAAAACCTAGAAGGAAAACCTGAATCCAACTTGTAATTGACGAGGAGCAAATCCGCTACGAAAACGCTCAGATGGAGCAATAAAACGGCTTCCGTCCTTAGCAGGCAAATTAAAATTACCATTAGCATCAGGAGGGAAAATACCATTTATTTCACTGATATTTACTCGGTTAAAGAGATTAAATGCTTCAAAAAAACCTTGAACTTGATAGCGTTCATTGATAGTAAATTTACGTTCTAAACGAAAATCCACGCTAAAAAATCCTGGGGTAATGCCAACATTTCTACCCAAACCCAAAGGACGATCATTAGGTGGAAAATCCCCTGACTGATTAAGATCTACGCCTGCTGTAATATTATAAGGACGGCCAGATTCAGCATTAATAATAGTAGAGAGACGAAAATTTTTAAGTAGTTCAGTTTTGCCATAATTGATGTCCCAAATTCCAGAGAAAACAAAACGACTACGAACATCTTGGACAGAAAGAGAACGTTCTAACGCAGGTTTTAATGTGTCATTAAATTGAGTTACATCAATACGAAAATCAACAAAATTATCAATTGCCTTAGCAAATGTATAATGTGCTAAGACATTAAATTTGCTAGCAATTTTTTGCTTAAATGTTACAGTAAAAGCATTGTAGTAACTATCATAGGCAGATTCAAACTCAAAAACATCTCCACGTGTTGGGTCAACTCTACCTGTAATTGGCCCTCCAGTAGGATTGATGACAGGGTTAATATTACGGTTGGAAAGGAATTTAAGACCTCGAACAAAAGCATAACTTAAAGAAATAGTAGAGTTTTTTACTGAGTAGTCTACACCAAAATTGACTTGCTGTGTGTAACCATTACGAACATTAGAGTCATAGACTAAAGTTTGGCTAAGTTGGGGAATAAAAGTAGCATTGCTAGGGATTTCTGGAGATTCAGGAAAACCTCGTTTGGGTAGTGAAAATGGCAATATTGAAAAAGGAAAAGGAACAACTAGAACTTTAATTTGATCACGTTTAAGAAATTCTAAAGTAAAAGGAATTGCATAAATAGGAGTACCAGCAAAAATGCCATAAGCCCCATGAATACGCGCATTAGGGAATTTTTTGGGCTGATAAGCAAAAGCTACTCTAGGACTAAAATTTCCATCATTTCCTGGCATAAAATCTATTCGGTTTTGGTCATATCGTAAACCTAATTTAAGAGTAAAATTAGAGCTTATTTTTATATCATCCTGGAAAAATGGAGAGTAGTAGCGACCTGCAACAGTTTCTAATGCACGGTCAGAAAAACCTTGTGCCAGAAAAGCAGGGAATGAAAGATTTTCTAAATTTAAGTTAGAAGGAAATCCTGCAAAAACTTGTGATAAAACAGGGGCAAGATTTCTTAAAGTGGCTCTTTGCTGTGGAGTACGGGTATTAGGGTCAAAAGCTTGTAATCCTGTTAATACTGTAGGTGTACCAGTAAATGGAGTTAAATCTAATGGAGTAAATACTGATAAACCTGTAGCAAAAAAGTCTAGTGGGGCAGTAAAACGGATATATTTTAAGTCTATACCAAATTTTATTTGTTGCCGACCCCTTGAAAGAGAGGTGTTATTAACAAATTGACCTGTATCTAAATCTCTTAATTGAGGTAAAAAAGAGCTACGGCCAAATGTAATACGGCCTTCTGGCGCAAATATTTGTACTTGTGGATCGTTACCAATTACTGATAAATCTAACTCTCTATTACTTAATAATACCCGAGTTTCATTTACTAAATTAAGTCCAGGATTAATATAAGTATTATTAAAAGCGATTGCATTTTCTCTAGCTCTTTGTATTCCTCCATTAGTTTCCCCAATTAAACTTCCAAATGGCTCTGCCGCACCGTTATATGAGCCACCAAAGTTATAGCGTACCCATAAAGTATCATTAGGATTTAGCTTAAAGTCAGTTCTAGCTAGTATGGAAGTAGTACCCTGGGAAACAGGAACAGGGCCATTATTAAGTAAAAATCCTTGACGACGTGCAGCAGCAACAGACTCATCACTAATTGTAACAATATTATTTTGTTTTATTGATAGACGCTCAAATGAAAGAAAATAAAAGGCTTTTTCTTTTTTAATTGGGCCGCTTAAAAGTCCACCAAATTGATATTGCTTAAATTCTGGCTCAACATTAGCAAATGCGTCTCTGGCTGCAATAGCATCATTACGTAAAAATAAGAATGTATTACCATGTAGTTCATTGCCTCCGCCCCTTGTAACAATATTAACAATTCCTGCTAAAGCGCGACCAAATTCAGCAGAATAGCTATCAGAAACAACTTGAAATTCCTGTACAGCATCCTGACTAAAATTAGACCTGATAGAGCCTCCAACAGGTTCATTGTTATCTAAACCGTCAGTAGTAATATTATTAAAACGGGCATTTTGCCCATTAAAAGCTAGCATTGAGCTAACAGTAATTCCTTGTTGAGGGGTTCTATCTGTAACGGCTCTTGGAGTAGTGAGGGAAAAATCTAAAAAATTACGTCTATTAATAGGCAGTGACTCAATATTACCTCTATCAATATTGCTGCTGCTTTCTGTCTTTCCTTCATCAACACTACTACTAGCTACTACTTCAATAATTTCTGAAGTAGCACCTATTTTCAAAGAAAAATTGGCTAGTATAGTAGAGCCTAACACTAAATCTAGACGAGTTGTTTGAGTCGTAAAACCATCAGCAGTTATTATTACTTCATAACTACCAGGGTTTAATTGTGTAAGTAAATATGAGCCATCTTCTTGGGACAAGATCTCTCTTATAAAATTAGTTTGTAAATTTTTAACTTTTATTATTGCTCCAGCAATATTAATTCCTTGCTCATCTAGTACATTGCCTGTCAAACTTGATGAAGTAGCACCAGATTGAGCATGCACATTCACTAATTGCCCAGAACTAAAGGCTAGAAGAAAGGCTAAGGTTAACGAGGTAAAAATTTTTTTCATAACAACCTCCCGCTACAGTAGGTTATCTACTAGGATTTTACTTGTTGATTTATTATAAGGGGTTAAAAAGGAAAGACATTATATAGTAGAGTTTTCTCTTAGTCTATGTAATGTATCTAGCAAAATCCTAATAAAAACTTAATAGAAGATTTAACCAAAAAGGAGTCTGATTAACTTTTATTAAGCTTGAGGAAACCATTTGAATAATTTATTTCTTCTAAATCACTAAGTTTATTGATAAGTGTCATTATTACTTCACGTATATCATCAGTGGTTTTACTAAATCCAAATAACCGAGAAACCTCAATAGCTAGGGCATCTTCTTTAATTCCCATAGTATCTTTAATTACTTGTTTAATAGCTATGATAATTTCTTCAGATGAAATATATTCTATTTTTTTTAAGTTCGGAACTCCTTCAAGATTGGCCCGATTACGTAAAATAGGTTCTTTCATTTCTGCAAACCACAAGAATTGATCTATTTTATAAATTTTTTTCAATTTTTCTGCTTTAGTAATAGCATCAGTAATAGTGCTTTCAATACGTTCACCTACTCGTTTAATTCCTAAAGCATTTGTTAGTCTACGTATAGCTTCTTGCTGATGAATAGGGCTTTCAACACTAACAATATCTACAATACATTGAGTTAATTTCCAATAAGGTATTTTATAAAAGTCTTTTTGTTCTGGTTCTGATAAATCTATTTTTAATTTTGCTAATTCATATTCAGCAATTAATTCATTATTACTTACTTTTATTTCTTCTTTTCTAATAATTATGTTTGTTGGATTAGCTTCATTTTCTTCAAGTATTGTTGATTGTGGCTCAAGTTCTATTTTAGCTTTTTCTATTGCAGATAAAATTTTCTTTAATTCTTTTTCTGGATTCAAAAACCAATCTGTACTCCAAACTCGATGAATCTTCCAACCAAGTTGCTCCAATATATACTGACGTAATCTATCTCTATCTCTAGCGGATTGGGAGCTATGATATTTTGCTCCATCACATTCTATACCTAAGAGATAACGACCTGGTTTTTGAGGATCAACAACTGCTAAGTCTAGTCTATAGCCTGCTGACCCTACTTGATTTTTTACTTGTTGTCCATATTGTTTTAATGTATTTGCTACTTGTTCCTCAAATACGGATTCTGCTTCATCTTGACCACTATCTGCTATATCCATTAGCCCTGTTTGGGCATATTTTAAGAAAGTTTTTAGTATTGCTACCCCACGAGATTGAGTTCTACTTAAATCTATATCTTCATAAGTAATATTGGAAAATACTTCGCATCTACTTCGAGCGCGAGAGATTAATACATTAAGCCTACGTTCACCACCATTAGTATTAACTGCCCCAAAATTCATAGATACTTTTCCCTCAGCATTACGTCCATAACCTATACTAATAAAAATTGTATCTCTTTCATCACCTTGAACAGATTCTAAGTTTTTGACAAAAAAAGGTTCATTGTTTATATCAGAAAAAAAAGATTCACATTCAGGATTTTCCTTGCGCAATATTTCTAGGCTGTCAAGGATAGCTTGTCTTTGAGATAAGCTAAAAGCTACTACTCCTAAAGACGATTGTGGTTTTGTTTTTGCGTGCTTTATTACGGCTTTAGCTACTGACTCTGCTTCTAAAAGATTAGTTCGACTAGCATCTTTTCCATAAATTGTATTTGGTAAATGATTTAAAAATAAACCTAAATCTCTACGATCTATATCAGGGTTTGGAAAAATAAATAGTTTATTTTCATACATTTCTTTATTAGAAACAGCAATTAGCGACTCATGTTTACTGCGATAATGCCAACGTAACATCTTTTGCAACGCGCCTTGAGATGCCATTAATCCCAAAATACTTTCCATATCTGTTGTAGCATTTTCTTCATCATCATTGGGATCTTCTGCTAATTTATCAAAAAAGCTTGTTGGGGGCATTTGCTTACTATCACCTACTACTACTACTTGTTGCCCACGTGCAATTGCGCCAAAAGCATCTACAGGTTTTACTTGGCTAGCTTCATCAAAAATTACTAAATCAAAATCAATTGCACCAGGGGCAATAAAACTAGCGATTGAAAGCGGACTCATCATAAATACAGGTTTAAGTGTTTTAACAACATCTCCTGCTGACGAAATAAGCTTGCGGATTGGTAAATGTCCTTTTTTTCTTTCAAATTCTTTTAATAGTATTCCTACTTGACCGCTTTTATTGCGACTAGGTAATTTTGCCCAATGCGAATTCATTAATTTATAGCGGTTAAATTTGAGCATTTCTTTATCTAATTCACAAAATTTTTTAATTATTTCTTCATGCGAACTAGCATTAAATTTTGCTAAAGCCTTACGTTCCTCAAAGGCTTTTTTTAAGATAGCTTCAAACCAAGTTTGTTGAAAATAAAGTAATAAATATTGATCCGCAAGCTCCCAATTACAGGCTAAATCAACAACCCAATCAAGTTTATGCTTTACCAAATCTTTACGTATTTGGTTATAAGTGATTTGCTCTGATAGTCTTTCAAAGCTATCTAACATATTTGTAATAATAGATTTTTGCTTATCAAAATGTTTTTCAATAATTTGTTCTTGAGTTTCTTTGTTTATTTCTAAGAAAGAAAATAATATGGGTAGCTGTGTTTGATAATTGGTAAAATAATTTTCTATTAGAGCCAATTTTGTTTCTAAATCTTTAGCTGATGGATTGGTAGCAAAAAAATTAATGATTTCAGTTTTATCTTCTTTAATATCTTTATATAAACTATTAATCCATTGTGTTAGGCTCTCTAGTAAAGACCAGTCAGATTTTTCATTAAGCCAATAGTTACCAAAGAGATTTTTTCCTAATTCCGCATATTGTTGTATTAAATTTTTCTGACTTTTAGTTTCATTAATTGCGTCAATGATTGTGATTAAAGAATTAATATCTTTAGGAATTTCTTGCTTGAAAAATCCACTAATATATTTTTTAGCTCTTCTATATTCTCCAGATAAAAATCTCCACCATTTACGGCCAGTAGTATTAAAAACTTGTCGTACTTGAAAAAAATCTGTTTCCCAAGCCATAGGCAGTAATATTGCGTCATATTTACTATGATTAGCATTAAATTTTACTCCTGTAACAAATAATTCTTTAAGTTCTGTCTGTCTATTAACCCATTCTTTTGATTTAACATTTAATTCTTGGAGTTTATCAAAAGGAGATTTTAACAAGTCTTTGGCTAGTTCAATAAGAGTTATTGTTTTTCTTTTGTCAATATTATTTAAGTTAAGAAAAAGGAAATTACTTAATTCTATAGTGATGTTTTCTATTAAATTAATAGCTTTTATACTAGTGGATAAAGACTCTTTTATTTTTTCTTTATCGCTAGGCATTGCTAAAGTAAGTTGGCTAAATAGATAAGGATGTTCTGAAGGTACACCCATTATTTCAAGATGTTTTTGTAAGTTTTCTACAAGAATTGATAATTGCTTAAACTCTGATTTATGCCAATTTAAGATATCAGAAGGAGGGGTAACTTTTGGCAAAACGGTTTCACCCAATAACTTTTTTATTTTTATCAATTCTCCAATTGTTTGATAAGGAGTATAGTTTGTTGGTTGAATTTGCGTGTTTATTGCTTGAGAATAATCATTTAGCTGATTTCTTAGTTGTAAAAATATATTTTCATCAAAAGCAGCATTATTAAAATAAGGTTTTCCTAATTCATAAGTCTTTTGTAATTCTTTAATTACACTTTTTTTATTTATATTATTACTATGTAATGCAAGGCAAGCATCACCTAAATGTAATGTGTCTAAACGTCGTTTTACTACATCAAGTGCTGCTACTTTTTCAGCTACAAATAATACAGCTTTGTTTTCTCCCAAAGCTTCAGCAATTATATTAGTAATGGTTTGAGATTTTCCTGTTCCCGGAGGGCCTTGAATAATTAGATTACGCCCTGCTTTAACATTCATAATAGCTAGTATTTGTGAACTATCTGCATCTACAACATGGTTAATTTCTTTAGGTAGTAAATACTGGTCTAAGGATTCATTTTCTTGAATATTTAGCTCAGATTCATCAAATCCCGTTGCTAATATGGAGTTTATTATTTTATGTTCATGAATTTTTTTGTTTGCTTGCTCCCAAGTTTCAGGATCAAGATCACGATACATAAAGAGCTTTCCAAATGAAAAAAAACCTAAAGCTATTTCATTTTGTTTAATGCACCATTTTGAGCGTTTTTTTATAACCCCTTCTATTTCTTGGAAATAACTTATTATCTCAAATTGTTCTAACTCGGCTAAATCAGGCAAAATAATACTAAAATCTGACTTTAATTTTGTATAAAGAGAAAGGTTTTTATCAATGTCGTCCTGTGTATATTCTATTGAAAATCCATCATTTGCATTATTTCTTGTTAATTTTACTGGAATTAAAAGTATCGGGGCTTTTAGTGTTTTATCACTATTGTCATCTTCGTACCAATAAAGCATACCTAAAGCGAGAAATAAAATATTTGATCCACGTTCTTCTATAAAAGTTCGTGCGTCATAATAGGTTTTAAGTAGTCTTGCTTGTAAGGCTTTTTCAACATGAGAGGTTTTAAGTTCTCTTTTATTTGGAGGTTTATCTAGCTTTAATTTGTCTAACTTATCATTTTCATTACTAGTGTTAATACTAGGTTGCTCTATATTTTTACTAGTATTGCTAACATCATTATTTTCTATAGATTTTTCTTCGCAAGGCAAAAATCTTAATGATTTATTTTCTACTACTAAAATGTTGAAAATATCTGTTGAAATAGCTTCTACTATTTCAACACCCCTAGCTTTAGGCATCTTAAAATTAAGCATAGGGTTACGAAGACTAAGATCTAATAATTCTTTTCGTGCTTTATTAAGTAATTCTTTGACATTACTAGGTTTATTAGATATCACGTAAGTTTCCTTAAGCAACTACTTAGTTGAAAAATAAGTTTCTTGTTATAAGCCTTCTGCAAGAAAGCCTTGCAGCAATCTGCAAGGTTTTGGAGTGTTAACTTGTAACTTGCTGGATTAATTGCCAAAGTTGCTCAACTTCTAGTCTAGTAGTCATTTCAGCACCAATAGAAATACGGACAATTTGTTTACCTTTTACTATAGAAGGCGTTAAATAAGCTTTTCCAGAATCATTGATTTTTTTAACCCAAGCTAAATTATGTGTAGCAATTGCTTGCTCATCCATATTTATATTAGGGATATGTCTAACACAAAGGGTTTGAAAAAGCACTGGAGCAACAATTTCCCAATTAGAAGTATTTTCAATTTGTTCTTTTAGCCAGTTAGCATTATCTAAATCTCGCCTAATACGGGCCTGTAAGCTTGAAACGCCTTGCTCACGAATTAAAAACCAAAGCTTAAGTGCGCGAAAACGTCGTCCTAGTTGAATGCCCCAGTCCCTAAAATTATTTACTTGTCCATCTACATTAGTCTGTAAATATGTGGGATTAGTAGACATAACGCGAATTAAATGTTGCGGGTCACGTACAAAATAAGCTGTACAATCAAAGGCTACACCTAACCATTTATGAGGGTTAAATAGTATTGAGTCTGCCTTTTCTACACCTTCCCACATCCTGCGGCATTCAGGCAAAATCATTGCTGAACCTGCCATTGCTGCGTCAATATGTAACCAAATATTATATTTTTCAGCTATTTCAGCTATTTCTTTAATTGGATCAACTGCGGTTGTATTAGTTGTTCCTACTGTAGCGATAATAGCAGAAGGTTTAAACCCATTAGCTATATCTTTTTCAATTGCCTTAGCTAGTATTTCTACTTGCATTGAATTGTTTTTATCTGTATCAATTAAACGTAAGTTATTTTTACCAAATCCTGCAAGAAGTGCTGCTTTGGTAACAGAACTATGGCTTTGCTCAGATGTGTAAACGACTAAAGGTGCATTTTCTGCTTGAAGTCCTGCGGCATTTTGACTATGGTTGCTGCTTTTTTCACGCGCACAAAGTAAAGCTACTAATGTAGCTGTTGAAGCTGTGTCTTGAATAACACCAACAAAATTTTCTGATAGCCCAATCATTTGCCTTAACCAATCCATTACTACTTCTTCAAGCTCTGTAGCAGCCGGACTAGTTTGCCAACTCATGCCCTGTACACCTAAACCAGCACTTAGTAATTCTCCTAGCACAGAAACCAATGTAGCATTTGATGGAAAATAAGCAAAAAAACTAGGGTGATTCCAATGAGTAATGCCTGGTAATATTATTTTATTTAAGTCTGATAATATTTGCTCAAAGCTTTCTGCTTCATTTGGAGGGTTAGAAGGTAATTGTTTACTAATTTGAGAAGGTTCAACATCTGACATTACCTTTTTATCAGATAAATTTTCCCGGTAATCTGCAATCCAATCGATTATTTTATAACCAAATTGGCGAAATTCTTCTGGTGTCATGTTTTATGCCTTATTTCTTGGGGTTTATACCTCTTGGGGTTTACACTTCTTGGGGTTTACACCCCAAGCTAAAGATCGTAACGCCCCTTGCGGGGCTAAGACTCTTGAGTCCTATATATTTGGAATTAAAGATTACTTAGCTTTAATTTTGAAATTATTTTTACTATTGTCTGTAAAAGTTAAACCAGTTGGTGTACGTGCGACTAATGAAATACGCGCTGTTTTGGTTTTTATTTTTGGTACAACCCAGGTAAACATTCTATCTGTTGCAGCTAAATTTTGTGTAATTACCATTGGGAAAGATGTCCCACCATCTATTGATAAAAGTAGGTCAAAGCTAGCAACATCAAAATTTTCTGCTTGCCACCGAATGACAAAACTATTTCCTGCCTTTATTTTTTCTTTTCCTATAGGAGCAAGTAAAGTAAGTATTGGGGTTGTTACAGTAAAATTGTCTCTACTATTAACTGTACCATTTGCGGTAGTTAAAGAAATTGCTCCACTACGGGCTTTATCTGGGACGATGGCAATAATTTCTGTTGCAGAAGAGAAAAAGAATTTTGCTGGTTCTCCGCCAATAGTAATAGCTGAAGTTTGTGCTAGTTCACGTCCTCTTATTGTTACACTGGCTCCAGTTGCACCGCTAGTAGGTGAAAAACTATCAATGGTTGCAGGAGGAGCGTTTCCATCTACTCTTAAGTAATAAATTTCATCATTTCCATCAATTTCATCTTGATACATTATATAAACACTTCCACTAGGGTCTGATACTAGAGTAGGTAACTGTGAAATAGTGTTATTAATTGTAATGTTTGTTGGTTGTGAAAAAGTATTACCTTGATCAGTAGATTTAACTAGCAAAACATCTGGGTTAGCTGTAGAAAGATCTCGCCATGCAATATAGACTTGTTGGTTAATAGCTAAAATACTTGCATCATTAGATGTTTCTGTAGTGCGGGAGACATTTTTAGGAGTGCTAAAACGCTCTCCATTATTAGTTGAAGTAGATGCAAAAATCTCAAAACGATTTCCTTGTCCAGGTAGTGCTACTGTCATAGCTGCTTGGATTACACCATTTTCTGTAGCAACAAGAGCAGGACGAATAGCAAAACTTAAATCTCCTGAAGCCAGCGCACCATCGCTAAATGTGTCAAAGCCATTTGAGGAGCGTTTAATTTCAATTCGACAATTACCACTGCTACAACTTTCATAAGCTAAATAGCTATTACCTTTGCCATCACTAGCTGCATCTGTAGTAAAAAGATTTCTTCCACCATCGCTTACTACTGCATTAGGAAAAGAAAAAATTTCTCCATTATTAGAAGATTTGCTAGCGAAAATTTCAAATTTTGCTTCACCTAAAGATTTAGCTGCATCCCAAAAAATCACTACTTCACCATTTGGATTAGTAATAATGCTAGGTAGTTCAGAAAATTCTATATCTGGTGAAATGTTTTTTGACTCAGAAAAAGTTTTTCCTTGGTCAGTTGAACGGCTATAGCTTATTTGACAATCTATAGCAGGGCATTCTTGCCAAGCAATATGGATGCTACTGTCTGGAGCAATGGCAATTTGTGGGCTTATATTGGCATTATCAGTCAAAGAAACATCTACAGGTTCAGTAAAAGTAATTCCATTATCTATAGAACGTGAATAATAAATTCTTAAAGCTCCAGTTCTATCATCACTCCAAACGCTATTAATTACTCCTTGTTTGTCTATAACTGTATGAGGTTGAATACTACGGCTAATAGACTTAGACACATTTAAGGGAAAGCTATTATTTTTATCAGAAATAACATTTAGTCTTAAAGTTGTGTTTGTTGTAGTTCCATCGCTGCTTGTAGCTGTAATAATAACTGGATGAGTGCCTAGAGAAGTATTACTGCTAGTAATTGCACGGACATTAACTCTTTGACCATTAGCAGTATTTCGGTTTTCAAATTCAAAACTAATTGAATTTGTATCTGAGCGAGCAGATAAAGTAAACGGACTAGAGGCATTTAAAGCATTTAAGCTAAATTGTGTTTTTTGGCCTGCAATTATGGTTTGTGATGGTGTGATTGGGGCAAGAATAAAATTATTATTATTAAAAGGAAGTAGTTTTTTTACCCCATAGACATCTGGATCTTTACCACTACGGTCATCACCCCAATTAAAGAAAAATCCGCCATTAACCGCACTCATTTGATTATAATCGCCATGATAATTGCTTCGTATTCCTACAGGAGTAGTTAGAACAGCCCAGCTAGAATTACTTATTCGTTGATTTGGGCTAAAGCTTAAGCCACCATCATTAGAAGTTGTTCCATAAACTTCTAACATTCCATTAAATAATTCATCGTTTCGTCTGTCATACCACATTAAACCAACTGTACCATCCCCAGTAACAGCAATAGAAGGCATAAATTGATCTGTTAAAGTATTGTCATCATTAATTTTAGAAACTCGGCTCCAGCTTGCACCTTGACTTGTGGAACGAACAAAAAAAACATCTGAACGATCAGTTGATTTACTAGGGGAAGGAGAACTAAACGTTAAATAAATTGTTCCACGATTGACTGAATTACTTAAGTCAATAGCTAAACTTGGCAATCCATTAGCATCAAAATGGCTATTAAGAAAAATTCCAAGTAGTACGTAAGTTTCAAGTGAAGCAGCTAAAACGGGTGTTGTAAAAGTCAGGCCGCCATCATTGGAACGAGCAAAAATAATTCCTGCTGCCGCTGCATCGCCCCAAGCTAAATTGACATCGCCGTCCGGCCCAATAGCAATTGTTACACCTTGGACACTTAGCGAGGTATCAGCAGGTGTTAAAATTACAGGACGAGCAAAACTATCACCAGCATTTTTAGAAGTTGCACAAACTATGCGCGAGCCAATATTAGCTCCAACCACAGTAAAATCTGTCCACCCAATATAAACATTACCTTGAGTGGAGGTTCTACTAGTATCTACAGCAATCCATGGTTTATCTTGAAAAGCCGAACCGCTAGGAGCAGCAACTAAACCTGGATTTGACCAAGTTTTGCCAGCATCGTCTGAACGGGAAAAAATAATTGCTGGTTGTCCTTGGGATGTTACTGCTAAACCAGTGTAATAAAACACTTTACCTTGTGCTGCAACTACTCCACTACCAAAATTTCTGCCACCTGTAAGTTCTGGAATATGAGTAGTTTTCCAAGACTCTCCACCATCATTAGAAAAACTTACAGCAGAAATTCTTGTACCAATATCATTATAAGCAACTACTATATTGTCACCACTAACAGCACTTGCAGTATTATTTTGTACTCTTGCACCTGTTTCTAAGGCAGGATCATTAATTTGAAAATTATCATTTGCTGCTAAAGGGAAAGGCTCATTAGCCGATTGTTGATAAAAGTAATTTTGTAAACTTTTAGAAAGTTTAGGCAAAACATTTGAATCAATTACAAATGATTTATCTTTGATAAAACTAGATGAGCTAGCAATACCACTTGGGACTTCTCTTTGCCAAGTTTCAAAGTTATTTCCATTAATCTGAGCTTGTAATCTAGCTTTAAGCCAGTTAGAAACCATTTGATGTTTATTACTAGCACTATTACTAGCGTCATTTTGATTGTTTGATAAATAAATAGGGGCTTTTATTAAAGGAAAACATAAAATAAGAAAAAATAAGATTACTAATAGGAATGATAGCCTAGCCTTCATTAAAAACACTCCATAGACATTTTATTTTTGGTTATAAAAAGAAGAATATTAGAAAAATAACAGATTAGAGCAGTCAATTAAAATACTATTTGCCTTTGATGACTTTGCGTCTTTGTAGGCAGACTTAGCTAAAATTGGGAATGAGTTTTATCGTCCTTGCTTACAAAGCTATCCGTGAGTTCAGCCTTGCTTATTTAGACGCAAAAGAGCCTTTAGATAGGTGTATGAAATAGCAAAAAAGGTGGATTGGGAAAATATTTCTGACACTAAACAAGAACTTCCTCATACTGATGCCATAGGCGATTGTACTTGTTTTAAAATATGACAGAGGAGATTTCAAAGATGATTGCTGAACCTATTCTCAACACAGAAAAATATACTCAACTTTTAGCTAAAACTATTCCTATGGTTATAACCTCTGAGCAAGACTCTGAGCCTTTACTTAAAGAGGTTGAAGTTCTTTTTGATAAATCTATGAAACAAGAGCTTTCTTCTGAAGAAGATACTATTTTTGAACTACTCTTGTCCATAAGTATGAAAAAGAACATCTTGTTAAGATTAAACCTGACCCTGTTGGAATGCTTAAGTTTTTTATGGAGCAACACGATAAAAAGCCTAAAGATCTTTGGAATGTCATAGGCTCTAAAAGCATTGTTTCTGAGATTTTTAGCGGCAATCGTAGAATAAATATTAATCATGCTAAAAAGTTAGCTAAGTTTTTTAATACTTCTGCACAGCATTTTCTTAATTTAGATTAGCAAAGCTATTTTTGACCTATAGCCTCTTTGATATTCATTATAGTTAATTGTTAAATTGGGCTTGATTAGAATTAGGCTTAGAATTCTAGTTATAACTTATTGATTTTACTGGAGCCGACTGCGGGACTTGAACCCGCGACCTGCTGATTACGAATTGTCAAGATTTGCATTTTTTAGAGTTTTTAGAAAAATTTACGTTTTCTTTTTCAATCACTTAGCACAGTTTTTGTTTTTTACAGTTTTTAGAATACAACAGGGTTGCTGTCAAGGTTGCTGTCAAAATTTACTGTATTAATTAACTAGATTCTTTAGCCGTACTAAAATTACTAGATAGTAAATTATCTAGTAGATCAATTGCGCTTCTTTTCGTTTCTGGCAAAACATGGGAATAGGTGTTCATTGTCAGGCTAATCTGACTATGACCTAAAATCTCCATAATAGTTCTTGCTGGAACACCTTGAGCTAGCAATAATGTCGCGCATGAATGACGGAGATCATGAAAACGGATTTTGGGCAACTGAGCGTCAGACAGAATTTTGTGAAAATTTCTTAAAACTCCTCGAGGGTCAACAGGGGTTCCAATTCTAGTTGTAAATACTAGTCCACGATCTTGCCATTTACTACCAACTAACAATTTTTCTGTTAATTGATTTTTTCGGTGAAACTTCAAAGCATTAAAAACTAAATCTGGTATTGGTAGAGACCTTTTACTTAACTTTGTCTTTGGTTCGACTAGTCTTAATTTTCCTTCTACACGCTGCAAAGCAACAGATATCCTGATCACTCCTTGTTCAAAATCTACATCTACCCAGCGCAGCCCGCTAGCCTCACCTAGTCGCAAGCCTAAGAACAGAGCAACACAATAAAGCGGGTAAAAGCGATTTTCACGGGCGAAGTCCAAAAATATTTTTGCTTGCTCACTAGTTAAAGTTGTTATCCTTTGTTTCTCGTATCTGGGTGCATCAACAAGGGTAGCTGCATTGCGGACTATTAATCCCCATTTGATAGCGCGATTTAGAGATGCACGAAGAACAGTCCTGGTATAGTGAATAGTTTTTCCTCCTACTTGATCGTTTTGCATCGCGCCTAGCATTTTTTGGACATGTTGAGGTGCAAGTTTAGTTAGCTGTATTTTTCCTAAATGTGGTTTCAGATAAAGGCGGGTTATTTGCTCGTAACTACTATATGTTCTTGGGCGAACTGATCCTTTAACTGTATTCCCTAACCAGTGATCGAGGAATTGTTCAACAGTCTGTTTCTGAAGGTTGACGGGTAAGCCTTGTTGTAGATCACGCAAGGCAGCCACCATTTTTTCTTGTACTTCTTTTCTAGTTTCGCCATAAAAGCTTTTTCTTTTTGTTTTACCTTTTTCATACCCTAAAGTAATAGAAGCGCACCAACGACCGTCAGTGCGCTTATAAATTGAGCCTTCATTTTGTCCACGTTTTGCCACATGCGCCTCCTAGAATATCAGTGGTGAATTTTGAGCCATTCTATTAATTCAAGAGCCGAAATTCTAATTGTCCTACCAAATTTCCTACTTGGCAATTCGCCAGAAATAACCAACGAATATACTTTGCTTTTTGATACCCTAAGAATATCTGCTGTTTCTTGTAAAGTTATATAAGGTTTTTTACTAGCTATTATATATAAATCGTTAATTTCTTTGCTTTTAGATGACTCGGTGGCTAATCGCTGCTTTTCTTTATTTTCTATTTCATTGATCATTTCTCTAACAGCTTTACAATATTCTAGGATTTCGCTTTTGGAATTAATTATTGTTGGAATGGATACAATACTATTCATTACTTCACCTCTCTTTAGACCTATTAGCCAAATCTACAAAGCACCTGGCGCAAAGCTTTGGCGTATAGTCAACTTTGGGATGCTTGAAATTTTCACGACAACAGACACACAGATAGCTAACCCGCGTGTCTGTTTGTGGTTTTTCCGAGCTTTTATCTAATTCAAACTGTCCAATAGTTCTTTCGCTGCTTTGAACGACACTGCTTGCTTGGCTGGTATCTGTATTTTCTCCTTCGTTGCTGGATTCACTCCTTGACGTGCAGCACGTGTTACTGTCTTGAGTCTGCCTATCCCTGGCAGCACTATCACTTTGTCCATGTTCTCTTTCACTGTTTGACCTAGAGAATCCAAGACTAATTCCACTTGTTTCTTGGTTAAGGCTGTTGTTTGTGATAATTGATTGACTAGATCTTTCTTTGTTAATTGCATCTAAAGTAATCTCCTTGTGATCTGAAAATTGGTTTAATTGGGCTGGTTTACTAGCTTTTGTTGGGCTAACCTCTCAGCCTCCTCTAATGGCTGTTCGGGCTGAGGTAGAATTTTTTTGCTCTTCCACTTTTCTTGATAGCTGGTATATTGCTCTTTATGGGTTGCTCTATAATGCCGACTCCAGCAGATTTGAGAGCAATATTTCTTATTGTTACCAAAGTGAAAAACCTTAAAAGGTTTTTCACAGTTTGGACAATTCCTTGTAATTTCGGTTGGTTCCTCAGCTTGTATAATGTAGCGTTTATTACGACACTTTGTTGAGCAGTATCTAGCGGACGAGTTTTTGCTTTGAAACGATCGTCTACAGCCCTCGTAAGCGCAAATTATTTCATGGAAAGACTTTTTAGTTGTCTCAGTAACAGGAGTAGCAGTAACTGGATCAGGGGCTTCGATTAGTGCCTGTTTTTTTATCCGTTCAATATTTTGCTGATGTTCCTTTTCTACTGCCTCACGGTCAGTTTTTAATTGGTGATCAAGTACGGCGATTTGTTGATTAAATTCTGCTTGGTTCTGTTGCTCTTGTAGATTTTGTTTGTCACGTTCAACTTTTGTCACTGCTTCCATTATCTCTAACCAACTGTGGTTTAGTGACAATTGCTTAATTATAGCCTCCAATGGTTGTTGCAATAATTGATTTATCAATTGCTCGCTATCAACAAATAGTTGGATCGTGCTAGGAAAAGCGATTAATTTATTGTCCATTTGCTTACTCCAAAGGGAGATTTGCATCTCCCTAAAGTTAGTTAAAATCCTTCCAGTTCGTCATCTTCATCGTAAACATCATCGTCACCATCATCAGGAATCTCTATAGGAGGTGCTGGAGGGAGTAGGTTTTTGACTTCCCATTTAGTTACAGGAGGTGTTGAAAATTGAGAGGCAACAGCAATAGCAACCTCTTTACTTATTGGCTGAATAGAGTAAACAGATGTAGGGCTGTAAAACTCTGTGTTAACAATGTTTCCTTCTTTATCTGGTATATCTATTCTAAGAAAGCCATGTCCAGCTATGTTTGTTTCGCTAACTTTGCCAGCTAAACGCTTGTGACCCATCAGCGATAAGACACACCATTGATCAAAACTATTTTCTGTTTGTTGTTCCATTAAGTTAATTTCCTTGTATTTAATAATTAGGGGTTAACGAATTAGAGTGCTACTTCTGCTGGTTTACGCTTTCTAGTTGGCTTCTTGCCAGATAAAGAGCTTATTTCCGTTTTCTCTTGAGCAGGATTGTAATCATAAGCTTTGTCAGATAACCAAAGTTTGTTCAGTTCATCTTGGCTGTCAAAGTTGATGTCTCCTGGCGTAACTATACCAGCATCAATTTTGCGTGTTCTACCATTAAGTTTTAAGATAACTGAACCATCAGGCTTGCGTAGAGCGTGAATTTGCTCAGGCCATTCTTCACTATTATTTACTTCAACTTTGTAAGACCAATCGGAAGGATCTTCTTGCCATAATTCAGCCAAATGTTTTTGTTTTAATTTTTCAGCCGAACTAACCCCAAAGCGGTTTAGTATTTTAGCTGCTGACCAAAAAGGCGATTTGCGTTCACCATGATCGTAAGAGATGCACAATCTATCGTCATTATCTACATAAGCTTGAAATAATGCTTTTTCTTCTGTTTGCTCTGTTTGTTCTCGTTCAGGAGTAGTATCAATGTAAGTTGTTTTGCTGTAGTCTGGATCTTTGTTTAGGGTTTCATCAGGTGTAATTTCTGTAGTTACTTCTTGACTACCAAAGAAGTTAACCACATTGTTAGTTTCTGTGTTTTCTTCTGGTTCTGGCGCGTAATCTTGCCAAAGAACGAATAATTCGCCTTGATTAAGTTTGTTTAAAGCTTGCCAACCAGCTTCCATAATTTGGTCATAAGTGGCGTTTTCCTCTTTATTTTCTTCCTGTGGAACATATCTGTATTCAAGTTCTTCAAGGGAAATTTCAATAACCTTATCGCCAAAGGTTAGGCGAGCGGCTTCATCTACTCGTTCAAGTTTAATTTCAGTCACTAGTTCTGTGGCTTCCTGTGCTGGAGCTTCACCACTAGCAGCAATAGGATCCGTTTCCAGTCTGTCTTGTTCTGCTTCTAATTCTGTTTCTAATTTCTTAATTTCGTCAAAAAGCGGATATGCTTTCTTACCACTTAACTCATCAATAATTTTATTCTTTTTAGCCCTGACTTCTTCAAGAGAGGCTTTGAGCTTTTTAACTTTTTCACTTGCTGTTTTTACATCTTGTTCTAGTTCGCTTTCGTCACCTCTTAGCTCTTGAAGTTTAAAGATTAAAATATCTATGTCTCTAGCTTGGGCTAGGGATGTTGTTGGCACTACCATAAATAAATCCTTTCTATGATTAAAATGAAAATATTAAGTAATCTTTTTGGTGATAATGATTTTGGGGGTTAAAGCCCAAACTTTTTTGGCTTGCCCAATGTAGGCAATAGCTTTGTCCTCTTTGGCTAAAGAATCCCAAACACTTTTCAGTAAATTATCTAAATCTGGTTTCTGATCATGGAGTTGGCCTAGTTTCTCAAGTCGTTTTCTCTGACTCCAGCTTTTAGGCATAGGTAAATGGAACTCATAAGCCAACCCATTTTCTAAAGAAAACCCCTGTCGTGATGCCTGCAATCTCAATTCATCAGCAAAAGCACGATAAACTAAAACACAAGGACGCTTTTTCCATTTGTCAGAACGTGTTTGTCTCGGCTTGCTGATAGGTAAAAGTTTGAAAATAAATTGTTTATACTGCATGATTAATTTCAAGATTAAGCAGAGCTTGCTTTAATAGTTTGTAGTCTTCCAGCACGTCACCAGCTAAGTCTAAGTCATCTCTTTTGGCATGGAGCTTGTGCAACTCATTAGCTATATCAATAGCTGGAATTGCCCTATCGATAGTGTTAAGAGCTAAGGCAGCTTCAAGGAAAACTTGGATAATTGCTTTTTCTTGGTCTGTCATTGGCCTACCTTTTCTTGTTTAAGTTTGTCCCTTTTTTCTACTGGAGCTTGTATTTTCTTCTCTGGGTGGTCAGCTTCTGTAAATCGTAAATCGTCCAAAGCTTCAATTTGTTTAAGCATAAGCTTGTCAATTTGGAGTTGGGTAAATTCTAAATTCATTGTGTTCCCTCCACGAGTGTGCGTCTTGGCTGGTTTTGCGTGTTACTTACGCCTATTCTCGCGCCTGGAAATTAAATATTTCATCTCCGATTCTATTTCCACGCTTATAAATTCAAGCCGTTGTTCCTCACTCGAATACTTATAAGTCTTTTCTATGTAGGTTTTTACTGTTATATCACCTCCGTTATGGATGATTACTTGCTTTACCTTCAAGTAACCTTCTCTTGTGACTAGAAAAACCGTTTTTCCTTTTCTTATTTCTGCCTTCATTTCATGGGCTTTTGCCTTATTCTCGGTGCTTGACATTTGCTTTCTCCTTCAAGTATTCATCTATCCACTTAATCGTTACTCTTTCCCCTTCTATCGTTTTAGGCTATTTAGCCCATGCCTCCTCCATACCGTCAAGCAAGGGTTGTATTGCCAGCTTCTTTTTACGCCGTGTTAGCTGGGAATTTTGAACGTGTTCTTTTATGTCCTCTTTTAGGTGGCATTTTTGGCACAAGATCCGCAAGTTGGAAGTATCCATTTTGTCATGCTTATTTTCACCAATATGGGCGGTTGTCAGGACAACTTTGTACTGCCCGTTACGACCTTCTCTTACAGAGCCGTGAGCAACACCACACCATTGGCAGCACCATCCACAAGCATCTTTCAGTTGCTTAGTTAAATGCTTCCAGTTTTTCGGGTAACGTGAAAGATCTACTGGCATAACTCTATCTCCTGTTGGCATTCGTAAGCCATTTGACTGATCAATAAATCTCTGTCGTATTCCTCAAGGGTCGTGTTCCAAAGAAGTTGTTTATAAAAAAAAGGAGTGATAAAATACAAA
>CAZBMZ010000039.1:34657-57160 GCA_964492845.1 uncultured Clostridia bacterium | reverse complement strand
GCTAGTATTTTACACCTTTTCATTTTTTCCTTCAGAAAAACTTGATCATCGAGTAGTAAAAATTTAATATTTGTTTTTGAAAAGCTTATAAGTGGTATAGATAAGAAAATAAAAACTTTAAGCCAAGAAATAGTTAGTCTTTTTTCTTTACGGGATTCTCTACTTCCTCGGCTTATTTCTGGGCAACTTCGCATTCCTGATGTTGAAAAACAGGAGGAAAATTATTTATGAAATCTGCTGTTGGGGAAAGTGTACTGGAACAAGCTGTTTTAGTTTGGCTTGAGGAATTAGGCTATGTTGTTAGAAATGGATTAAGCTTTTCTCCTGAAGAACAAAACCCTGAACGCAAATCTTATAAAAATACAATCCTAGTTGAAAGATTAAAAAACCAATTAATAATCATTAATCCAAATATCCCTCAAACAGCTATTGAAGACGCAATCCAACAAATTCTTACCCCTAATATTCCTTCACAAATACAGGCTAATAGACAGTTTCATAAATGGCTGCGGGATGGCGTGTTAGTAGAGTTTTTACGTAATAATGAAACTGTTGGAGATTATGTTAAGTTAGTAGATTTTAATAATATTAATAACAATGAATTTTTAGCAATCAATCAATTTACTATCCAAGGGCCAAAACATACTCGTCGGCCAGATGTGCTAATTTTCTTAAATGGATTGCCTATAGCAATATTTGAGCTAAAAGATCCTGGAAATGAAAATGCTACTATTTGGGCAGCTTTTGACCAATTACAAACTTATAAAGAACAAATTCCAGACTTGTTTATTACTAATGAATTAATGGTTATTTCAGATGGATTTGAGGCTAGGGTAGGGTCGCTTACATCAGATAAAGAACGTTTTATGCAGTGGCGCACGATTGACGGAGAAAAAATAGACCCATTAGGTCAAATAAGGGAAGCAGAAACCTTGATTAAAGGACTGTTTCAACCAGAATTGTTACTAAATTATCTGCAAAACTTTATTTTATTTGAGGATGACGGCAGCGAAATAGTAAAAAAAATAGCTGCTTATCATCAGTTTCATGCTGTAAGAAAAGCGGTTAAAACTACATTAAAGGCAGTTATTGAAGATAAAAAAGCTGGGGTGGTTTGGCATACTCAAGGCTCAGGAAAAAGTGTCTCAATGTGCTTTTATGCTGGGATTATGATGACTGCGCTGGAAATGAAAAACCCTACATTGGTTTTAGTTACAGATAGAAATGATTTAGACGGCCAACTTTACACTACTTTTAGCAAAGCAACCGATTTTTTACGAGAGCAGCCTAAACAAGCTATAAACAGGTCAGAACTTAGAGACATGCTAGGCAATCGTCCATCAGGAGGAATAATTTTTACAACCATTCAAAAATTCAGCCCTTTTGAAGAAGAAGACAAATTTCCAATTCTTTCTAAGCGAGAAAATATTATTGTGATTTGTGATGAAGCACACCGTACCCAATATGGTTTGCAAGCCCGCTTAAATACAAAAAGCGGGGAATATCAATATGGTTATGCCAAACATATGAGGGATGCTTTGCCAAATGCAGCATTTATTGCATTTACTGGCACGCCTATTACACTTAATGACCGTGACACCCGCGCTGTGTTTGGAGAATATATAGATATTTATGATATGGAACAGTCGCAAAAAGATAAGGCGACAGTCCCTATTTACTATGAAAGCCGGTTAGCCAAGCTTAAATTAGATCCTAACCAAACACCAAAAATTGATGAGGAAGTAGAAGAATTAACAGAAGATGAGGAAGAAATTGTACAAGCTCAACTTAAGGCACATTGGGCAGCATTGGCTAAATTAGTTGGTGCAGAGCCTCGAATTAAACAAATTGCCAAAGATTTTATAGAACATTTTCAAACCCGCTTAGATTCAATGGACGGAAAAGCATTGTTTGTTTGTATGAGTCGGGAAATTTGCGTCCAACTTTACAACGCAATTATTGAGCTTAAACCAGATTGGCATAACACAGACCCACAAAAAGGTGTAATTAAAATTGTGATGACAGGCTCTAGCAGCGATAAGCCAGAACTACGCCCGCATATTTATTCTAAACAAACAAAAAAGGATATAGAAAAACGCTTTAAGGATGAAAAAGACGAACTTAAAATTGTGATTGTAAGGGATATGTGGTTAACAGGTTTTGACGTGCCATGTTTACATACTATGTATGTTGATAAGCCTATGCAAGGCCATAGCCTAATGCAGGCAATTGCTAGGGTAAATCGTGTCTTCAAAGATAAACCAGGCGGTCTAGTAGTTGACTATATTGGGATTGGACAACAACTTAAAGAAGCACTACAAGCTTATACAATTAGCGGTGCAAAAGGTAATTTAGCTGAACGAGCCGAGGAAGCTTTAACACTACTAGAAGAAAAACTAAGCATTGTTCGGGGCATGATGCATGGGTTTGATTATGAAGACTTCCTTACAAATGCCCTAGAGTTACTACCAAATGCAGCAGATCATATTTTAGGTTTACGTGATGGCAAAAAGCGATTTTCTGATGCGGTGACAGCATTAACAAAAGTTTTCGCGCTATGTTGTACACTTGATGATGCTTTGAAATATAGGGAAGAAATAGCCTTTTTACAGGCTATTAAACTAGCTTTAACTAAACCAACTACTACAGAAAAGAAAGTTGCTAGTGAACAGAAAGAACAAGCATTAAGACAAATCATAAACCGTGTTGTATTTTCAGAAGATGTAATAGATATTTTTGCTGCTGTAGGATTGGGAAAACCTAATATTGGAATATTATCTGAAGAATTCCTAAAAGATATAAGTTTGATGCCACAAAGAAATCTAGCTGTTGAATTGCTAGAACGTTTGCTTAAAGATGAAGTTAAGGCCAGGTTTGCTACTAATGTTGTACAAAATGAGAAGTTTTCTAAATTGCTGGAAAATGCCTTAAATCGCTACCATAACCGGGCAATAGAAACTGCTCAAGTAGTTGAAGAACTGCTTGAAATGGCTCGTCAATTTAATGAAGCTACAAAACGTGGGGAAAACTTAGGTTTAAGTGATTCTGAGTTAGCTTTTTATGATGCGCTAGAAACAAATGAAGCTTCTGTAAAAGAGTTAGGGGATAATACTTTAAGAAGAATAGCTTTAGAGCTAACAGAAAATTTAAGAAAAAATGTATCTGTTGATTGGTCGGTAAGAGAAACTGTTAGAGCAAGGTTGCGTCTTTTAGTTAAACGTATACTAAGAAAATATAAATATCCTCCTGACAAAGAAGCTAGAGCAGTAGAACTAGTTTTAAGACAAGCAGAAACTTTATCTGAAGTTTGGGCATTAGGATGATTAATAACATTTCAATAACCTAACCTTAACCTTTTAACCAAGTGTTTATTGCTTTAGCAAAAAGATGTGGTGCGTTTTCACAGTTACGTAAATATAATGATGGCTCGATAAGTTCTAACTCCATCAATGCAAATTTATTGCTTTCAGTTCTGACAAAATCAACCCTTGCATAAAGCAACACCCTAGAAATATATTTCAAAATCTCTTCTCCTGCTTTTAACAAATCAGATGAGGGCTTTATTGCTTGGATTATTCCACCATGTTCTTCTTGAACGCGAAAGTCTGCTGTTTTAGGAGTTTTTAAGATTGCATGGCTATATTTTCCATTAAAGTAAAACAATGAATACTCCCCCTCATTAACTATTGCTTTCATAAAGGGTTGCACCATAAATGGGCGATTTTCAAATATCTTGTTTAAGCTCTCAATACCTTCCTGGCCGCGTTTTAACCAAAAAGTATCTTGTGCCGTTGCGCTGACTCTTGGCTTTATTACAATTTCGTCAGACTCTAATTGCTTAAACCATTGTTGGAGGTGGCTAGCATCAAGTTTGCCATCAACCCAAATTGTAGGAACTATTTTTGCTCCCTTTTCTTGAAGTTTATTAAGGTAAATTTTGTCAGCATTCCATTGAACAATTTCAAAAGGGTTTGCTAACAAGGTTTGCGACTCAATTTGTTTTAGAACTTGTAAGAAGGCTTCTAGGTGATTTTGATAGTCCCAAGTTGTGCGAATAATAACAGCAGCATATTTTTTCCACTCAACAGCGGTTTGTCGCCAAGATACCACATCAAGCTGATAGCCTAAGTTTTGAAGCGGCTCAAAAGCTAAACTGTCATCACTTACATAGCCGCTTAAATCATCCATAGAAAGAAATGCTATTCTCATAAAATTATAATGCAGTATCTAAACAGTTATTTGGATTTTTGTTTTTGCACACAATATAAAGTAAAGATAACGCTAGCATTTACAGAAGCGACAGCATTAATAGTGCTAGCTGAAAGTTGGTTGTTAATACTATAGGGTTGAAAGCCAGATTCATAGCCTATATCAAATGATTTCTTGTGTGCTTTATTCCAAGCATCTTTTGCATCATCAGAGAAGTTTTTAATAAGATCAACATAGTCTAAAATAAGACCTTCAGGCTCTAGATCACCACAACGGCCATAAAGCTCAACAGATAAGTTATGGCTTCCTTCGCTATAGGGTTCATCATTTAGGATAAATACTTTATCTCCAAAATCTTTTATTATCGCGCTAATGTCATGCTCTGACTCAATATCTAAATCTACGTTTAGAAAACAAATCTGTTGTTTTTTATTAAATTTCTTTTTGCCTTTTTTATCTTTTTTGCTCTTTTTATCTTTCTTATTGCCCATTATTCCCCCTAAACACTAATTAATATAGATTTAATACAACTTAGAAAATAAGCTATAAACTATAACAGCTTAAAAAAATATTGATAAGCAAGGATAAGCAAAATTATTCTAATTTTATTAAAACTTACAAGAAAATCTGTTTCTTAAGAGAGTATAAATACCTTCCCAACAAGAAAACTAGAGCAGTGGAGCTAGTCCTAAAATAAGCAAAAGCTTTGTCTGAAACTTAGGCATTAGGTTAGTGGTTGTAGATAGTTATAAAAGTTTACAACCTAGTTATTATATTGATAGATAAATACTTAACCCATAATCTAAATTTAGTTTTAACTTGCATTCCAAAGGCAACTAACTATTTTCATATGGCACTAACCTTGTTAGCATGTTGTACACTTTGCCACATAAAAGGTTATTAACTAAAATTTATTTGTTATAAGGGCTGAATCTAAAAATATGATTTTTACTTGGTTAACTGGGCAGGAAAAATACTTTCTAATTTTGCTGCTTTTTGGAATGCTCTCTTGTAAAAGCGGTTATTCATCAATGAATAAGCCTGAAAAGGCAATTGATAATAAAGCTACTGCTAAAACAGTTAAATTAATAGCGGTAAAAACAGAAACTATTGAAAAAACAATTCCTGTTACAGGAACACTTGCTGTTTATGACCAAGCTATTGTAAGCATAAAAGTACCGGGTCGTTTGCAACAAATCACTGTTGATCTAGGAACTGTTGTAAAAAAGGGTCAACTAATTGGACAAATTGATCCGCAAGACTATCAACTACGTGTTCAACAAGCTGAATCAGCATTAGCACAGGCCCGCGCCCGCCTTGCCTTAGACCCTAGTAGCATAGAACAACCAACTGACCCTAAACAAATTAGTTTAGTTCGTCAAGCTCAAGCTTTGGTGGATGAGGCTAAAATTAAGCTTGATCGTAGTGCATCACTTGTTAAACAAGGAATTATTGCCCAGGCTGAATATGATGTTTCTCTAACAGCCCATAAAGTTGCAATTAGTCGTTATGAAGATGCTGTAGAAGAATTTCATAATCGACTGGCGGTTTTAACTCAAAGGCGTTCAGAGCTAGAAATAGCTAAACAGCAACTTGCTGATACAAAAATTTATGCTTCTTTTGATGGTGTAGTGCAGGAAAAGCGGGCTAGTTTAGGAGAATTTTTGGCTGCGGGTGCGCCAATAGCAACTATTGTACAAATTAATCCTTTACGCCTTAGAGCCGAAATTCCTGAGCGGGAAGCTAATCAAATCAAAGTAGGTCAAAAAGTTATTCTAAGCGTGGAATCTAATAGTAATAATTATAATGGGCAAATTATGAGACTTAGCCCAACACTTACCCAAGAAAACCGCATGTTAATGGTTGAAGCAGAAATTCTTAATGATGGTTCGCTAAAACCGGGACTTTTTGCTCGTGCGCAAGTAGTAATTGACAATAAAAGCACTATTACTACTGTACCAAAAAGCTCAGTAATTAGCTTTGCTGGTATTGAAAAAGTTATTACAGTTAAAGATGGTAAAGCTGTAGAAAAAACAATCACAACTGGACAACGCATGGACAATATGATTGAAGTTCTTGAAGGCTTAGAAGTTGGTGATGAAATTGTAGCTGAACCGGGTAATCTCCAATCAGGACAACCAGTAAATTTAACTAAATAAGGAAAATCTATGCAGAAGCTTGCAGAAGTTTGTATTAAAAGACCTGTTTTTGCAGCCATGATTATTTTGGCTTTAGTTGTAGTTGGTGCGGCTAGCTACTTTCGTTTAGGTGTTGACCGATTTCCTTCTGTTGATTTACCTACGGTTAGCGTTAGGACTAGTTTACCTGGTGCCTCTCCAGAAGAGGTTGAAACCCAAGTCTCCCAAAAAATAGAGGAAATAGTTAACACGGTTGAAGGTATTAATGAACTTCGCTCAATTTCTGGTCAAGGTAGTTCATTTGTTATTGTCACATTTAATTTAGACCGAGATATTGAAACTGCTGCTCAAGATATACGCGACCGTGTTGCTACCGTAGTTCGTAGTTTGCCAAAAGATGCAGATGCTCCTGTAGTTTCTAAATTTAATAATGATTCATCCCCAGTCCTAACCGTCGCGCTTTCTGGAGATCGTTCAATTAGAGAACTAACAGAAATTGCAGATAAAGTTGTAAAAGTTCAGCTAGAACGCTCCACAGGTGTTGGAGAAGTTCGTATTGAAGGCGGACTAGAGCGAGCCATAAATGTTTGGGTTACGGCAGAAAAATTAGCCTCTTATAAAATTCCTATTACTACGGTTCGCAGTGCAATTGCAAATCAAAATGCAGATATTCCTGGCGGCAACATTACCACAAATACACGGGAAGAAACCCTTAGAACTATGGGTCAGATTACCGACCCAAGAGAGTTTAATAATTTAGTTATTACTACTATAAACGGCATGCCAATTAGAATTAAAGATATTGGACATGCTGAAGATGGAACTAAAGAACAACGCTCAATTTCTCGCTTAAATGGTGTTCCAACCGTAACTTTAGAAGTACGTCGTCAATCAGGTTCAAATACTGTTGAGGTTGTAGAAGCAGCTAAAGCAAATTTAGTAAAAATTAATAGTCAAATTCCTTCAGATGTAAAGCTAGAAATTATTCGTGATCAATCTCGCTATATTTATAACGCACTTAGTGAAATTAATTTGCACCTTGTTTTGGGTAGTATTTTGGCTTGTTTAGTTGTGCTGGCATTTATGCGAAGCTGGCGTTCTACAATTATTGCTGGGGTTGCAATTCCTGCATCAGTAGTTTCTTCCTTTGGTATGATGTGGGCATTAGGCTTTACTCTTAACAGTGTGACAATGTTAGCTTTAGTGTTAATGGTTGGCATTGTTATTGATGACGCAATTGTAGTGCTAGAAAATATTTTCCGGTTTGTTGAAGAAAAGAAAATGCCTGCTTTTCAGGCTGCAAAAGAAGCTACGGCAGAAATTGGGCTTGCTGTTATGGCTACAACTCTTAGCTTAGTTGTAATTTTTGTGCCTGTTTCTTTTATGTCTAGCATTTCGGGTCGGTTTTTATATCAATTTGGTATTACTGCCGCAGTTGCAGTTTTAGTTAGCTTATTAATCTCATTTACATTAACTCCAATGATGAGCGCGCGATTGTTAAGCGACAAGGATGCAAATGCTGGACATGACGCAGCATCTAGGGGAGGCTTTTATAGTTGGATTGATTGGAGTTATACAGCAATATTAGCTTTTGCTATGCGTCATCGCATTATTGTTACTGTAATTGCTATAGCTGTAATTGTTTCTTCTGTGCCGTTATATAGACTTGTTAAGCAAGAATATATTCCAACAGATGTTGATGAAGCAGAATTTGATGTAAACGTTAATGCTCCAGAGGGTATAAGCCTTGAACCTATGAATGAAATAATGCTGATGGTGGAAAAAGATTTAATGGAAACCCCAGGCGTTAAGTTAGTACTTTCTTCTACTGGTGGTGGCTTTTTAGGAGGTGTTGGTCAAGGTCGCGCCTATGTTCGTATTGAACCGCATGAAGTAAGGACATTTTCTGTTACCAGGCTTTGGGAAGCTATAAAAAAAGGCTCTCCATCAGATGCTTTTCGTGGTAATTATTCGCAAAGAGATGTTATGCAGGAGGTAAGAAAACGATTAAGAAAATATCGTGATTTACGTTGTTCTGTACGCAACGCGCCGTCTTTTAATATCGGTGGGGGAAACTTTGAGATAGATTTTGTGTTGCGCGGGCCCGAACTTGAAGCTCTAGCCGAATATGCCGAACAACTCCGCCTAAAATCAGAAGAAATTGGTGGAATCGTTGATGCAGATACGACATTAAAGCTAGATAAGCCAGAATTAAGAGTTGAAATAGACCGAGAACGAGCAGCAGATCTTGGAGTTGATGTTAGAGATATTGCTACAGCACTAAGAATTATGGTAGGTGGTGATCCTGAAGTTTCTCGTTTTCGTGATCCTACAGTTAATTATGACTATGATATAGAACTTCGACTTACTGCAAAAGATCGCACTGATAAAGCTACAATTGCTCAACTTTATGTTCCTAATAAAACAGGTGGACTAGTTTTACTAGATAATTTTGTTAAGTTCTCTAAAACCAAAAGTGCTTCTCGTATTGATAGATTAGACCGTCAGCGTCAAGTTAGCCTTCGTGCTGCTACTGCGCCGGGTTATGCACTTGCTGATAGACTTGACGCGCTACGTGGTGCTGTAAAAGAAATGAACTTGCCAGCCACCTATACAACTAGTATTTCTGGTCGTGGTAGAGAGTTAGAGCGCACTTTTACAGAATTTCTTTGGGCATTTCTTTTATCAGTAATTTTTATGTATATGATTTTGGCTTCGCAGTTTGAAAGCCTAATTCATCCTCTAACAATTTTGCTTTCTTTGCCGCTTTCTATTCCATTTGCTTTGCTTTCATTATGGTATACAGGCAATACACTTAATCTTTATTCAGCACTAGGGATTTTAGTTTTATTTGGTGTTGTAAAGAAAAATTCTATCTTACAAATTGACCATATGAATAATTTGCGTCAAGCAGGCATGGAACGTTTGCAAGCTGTTATTCAGGGAAATAGAGATAGATTAAGACCTATTTTAATGACTACTTTGGCTTTAGTAGCTGGAATGTTACCTTTAGCTGTTGGTTCTGGCCCTGGAGCAGAAGAACGCCGCGCTATTGCTGTAGTTGTTATTGGCGGACAGACGCTTTCTTTACTTTTAACCTTAATTGTTACACCTGTAGTTTATTCAGTATTTGATGATATAGGGGTATTGCTGCGTAAAGTATTTATTAGACCTGCAAGACAACTTGGCACTGACGTGCCAAGTTAAAGGTTTTGTCGTCGCTAATGCGACTCAAGCATCTTAGACCTACAAGGGCTGTTACAATTTTTAGCTTGGATGGTTACTTTCTAAAGAAGTTGTAATGTAGTTGACATAACTCTAAGGTATTTACCGGAGAACAGCGGAAAAAGGCTTGCAAAATTTTCTAATCTATCAGATAACCAATTGACCATTATATAAATAATCAAATCTAATTAAATCTAAAAATGAGAGGAATATTACTTATGCCACGAACTATGGGCCAGGAGTTATCACTAGATTTTTTACATGTTGTAGAAGCGGCTGCAATTTCTTCTGCACGCACTATGGGACAAGGAAAACGTAAATACTCCGATAAAATGGCTGTAGAAGCAATGCGTGAGGAAATGCGCAGTGTTCCTATACGTGGAGAAATTGTTATTGGTGAAGGTGAACGCGATAAAGCACCAATGCTTTATATTGGTGAAAAAGTTGGTATGGGTGCAGACGATGAAAATAGCAGCTATCCAGAAGTTGATATTGCTGTTGATCCATTGGAAGGTACAAATCTATGTGCAACGGGTGCGCCAAATGCCATTGCTGTACTAGCAGCAGCAGAAAAGGGAGGCTTACTAAAAGCTCCTGATATGTATATGAATAAATTGGTTGTTGGCCCGGCCGCAAAAGGCTATGTAAGCATCGATGCTACACCAAAAGAAAACTTAAAAATTATTGCTCGTCGTCTTAACCGAGATGTTACGGATTTGGTTGTTATTGTTCTAGATCGCCCTAGACATGAAAATCTAATAGAAGAAATTCGTAGTGCTGGAGCTAGAATACAACTTATTGGCGATGGTGATCTATCTGCTGGAATTAGTGCTGCTGTAGCGGGTTCGGGTGTCCATGCGGTTATGGGCATTGGTGGCGCGCCAGAAGGCGTATTAACCGCAGCCGCAATGCGTTGCTTAAATGGTGAAATTCAAGCTCGGTTTGTTCTTAAAGACCAACTTTCGGCTGAAGACCATGAAAAAGTTGCTGAGGATGCTGCTGTACTTGAAAGAATGAAAAGCATGGGAATATCAGATCCAAAGAAAATTTATACAACTTCAGATCTTGCTCCAGGAAAAAATATTGTTTTTGCGGCCTCTGGTGTTACTAGCGGGAATATGCTTCGAGGTGTAAGATTTTTTGGTGATGGAATTAGGACTCATTCCTTAATTATGACTACTTCACCACGTTATGTAAGATTTGTTGATAGTATTGAACTAATTCAAGCACCAGATGTAATAGTAAGATTTTAAGTTATATTATTTAATAATCCTAAATTATGCAGCAAAATACGGACAATACAGCAAAAATAGCTTATATAATTGTGTTATTGTCTGTATCTGCTTGGGTTATAGCTATAACCTTGCCAGCCTTTTGGCAATCTCAAGGTAATTTAATAGAAGCATTTGTTCTACGTAAAATATTTGCTCCACTTTGTCATCAAAAGGCGGAAAGAGCTTTTTTTCTTTGGGGCTATCCTTTAGCAGTTTGTGCAAGATGTACAGGTATTTATTTAGGTTTAGTCTTAGGCACTATAATTTATCCACTAATTAAAGATTATCGCCATAGTGAAGTACCAGCAACTAAATATTTGATAATGGCGTTGTTGCCAACGACAATAGATTTTTTGCTTAAAATATTTCATATTTGGGAAAATACCCATCTATCACGAACCATTACTGGGATAATTGCTGGCATTGCAATAGCATTTTATGCTGTTCCTGCAATTGTCAGTTTATTGCTAGATTTATCCAAGGTTTTTGGAAAAGGAGTTTTTTATGGATCAAAGTAAGCTGAAACCAGCTTTAATTTCTGGAGTTATCTTTGGCATTGTTTCTGTAATTCCTTTGGTTAGCGCGCTTAATTGTGTATGTTGTGCCTGGCTACTAGTTTGCGGCATAGTCGCAGTTAAGATGTTTATTAAAAATAATCCCAACCCTGTAAGCTCTTCAGAAGGTGCAATGGTTGGAGCATTAGCCGGAGCAGTTGCTGGAATAATTTCAAATATGGTTAGTTGGACTGTCAATATAGTTAAAATGCGGGATCTATCAACTGAACAAATAAGACAAGAGTTTGAAAAAGCACTTGCACAACAACCTAATTTGACTGCCGAACAATATGATCAAGTAATAAAGATTATGGATATCATTTTAGGTAGCTTACCACTCTTTATTATTTTGTTCTTTCTTGTTGGTATAATAATTATGACTATTTTTGGTGCTTTAGGCGGTGTAATTGGCACAAAGATTTTTAAGGCTAAAACACCACCTCCAAGCATGCCTTATGGTCAATCTTTTGGAGAAGGCCCAAAATCTTCTTATCCAACAGGTCAAAGTTAAAAAGTTAAGTCAAAGTCGGGGGCTAGCCAATGCAACGAATATTAGATGCACTGTTATTTCCTCTCTTAGCTGTAGTGAGTGCATTTTTAGTTGGAGGGATTATTGTTTTTTTAGTAGGCGATAATCCCTTACGTGTTTATCAAATCTTCTTTGCTAGTGCTTTTGGTACGGTTGATGGCATATCTTATACATTATTTTATGCTACACCATTGATTTTTACTGGTTTAGCTGTTGCAGTAGCTTTTCGTTGTGGTCTGCTTAACATTGGGGCTGAAGGCCAGCTTTATATGGCTGCTTTTGCTGCTGCTTGGGTTGGCTTTACTTTCAATGTTTCTTGGTGGCTGGTTATTCCTCTTTGTATGATTGCTGCTGTGCTAGCTGGTGCAATTTGGGGAGGAATTCCAGGACTCTTAAAATCTCGTTTTGGTAGTCATGAAGTTATTAATACAATAATGATGAATTTTATTGCTGTTGGAATAACTAGCTACTTTACCCAATATTATTATCGCTTGCCGGGTGACCCAATACTTCAAACTAAAGCTATTTTTCCTCAAGCACAAATTCCTAGAATGAGTGCGATACTAGGGACTTTTGGAATAAGTTTTCCTGCTTGGCTACCTCTAAATTTTGGCTTTTTTATTGCAATTTTAGCTTGTGTGTTTGTTTATATTTTTCTTTGGAAAACTAAATGGGGTTATGAACTTCGGGCCGTTGGTGCTAATGCTTCAGCCGCTGAGTATGGAGGCATTAACGTTGGCCGAAGTATTGTTCTTGCAATGTGTATTAGCGGAGCTTTAGCTGGGTTAGTTGGTATTAATGAAGTGTTAGGTTATCGCTATCGTTATTATGATGGCTTTTCTGCAAACTATGGTTTTACCGGTATTGCTGTTGCCCTACTTGGACGCAATCACCCATTAGGAATATTTTTAGCCGCGCTGCTTTTTGGGGCATTAGTTAGAGGCGGACTTTTTGTTAACATTTTCTCTGACCGAGTTTCTAAAGACCTTGTAGTCGTTTTGCAAGCAGTAATTATTCTTTTTGTTGCTTGTGAAGCAATTTTTCAGTTTTTACAAAAAAGAAATCTAGCAACAGGGAAAAACTAAGATCATGATAGATGCTACAGATATTATTAATATTTCCTTAGTAGGTTCTACTGTTAGGCTTGCCACCCCTCTTATTTTAGCGGCTATTGGTGGTCTTTATTCTGAACGTGCAGGAGTAATTAATATTGCCCTAGAAGGCATTATGTTAGCAGGTGCTTTTACTGCTGCTGCTGTAGCAGCTAAAACCGGCTCACCTTATTTAGCTGTGCTTTCTGCTGTAATTTCTGGAATTGTAGTTGCGTTGATTCACGCTGTAGCTTGTATTCGTTATCGTGCTGACCAAGTAGTTATTGGTACAGCCATCAATATTTTATTTTTGGGTGCGCCTGCTCTTTTTTCAAGAGCTTTTTTTGGTTCATCTGGTTCAACTCCACAACTAGAAACTGCTCAAAGACTGCCTAACTTGTTTATTTATATTGCCTTTATTGCTGTTCCTGTTACTTACTTTGTTTTATTTCATACTCGTTTTGGATTACGTTTAAGAATGGTAGGCGAAAGTCCAGAAGCCGCTGACAGTGCTGGTGTAAGCGTAGAAAAGATTCGCTATATGGCCGTTTTAATATCAGGTGTTTTAGCTGCACTTGGCGGTGCTTATTTAGCTATTGGACAAAATTCTTTCTTTACCCGTAATATGACAGCAGGACGTGGTTATATCGCTCTAGCCGCATTAATTTTTGGTAATTGGCACCCTACTAAAACTTTACTTGCATGTTTATTTTTTGGTCTAACAGAAGCACTAGCTATCCGCATGCAAGGAGTGATAAATATTCCTAATCAATTTATTCAAATGGTGCCTTATATAATTACAATGGTTGTGCTTGCAGGCTTTATTGGACGTGTTCATCCGCCAAAAGCCATAGGCCAAGCTTATGTCAAAGAACGCCGCTAAAACCTAAAAAAGTCTCAATTTTATCCATATATTATGGAAATAAATTTTTTCTGGGGTTGTCTGACTGTCGTTAAATAAGGTAGAATGAGCTTTGTCTTGCGATAAGAGATTGGCTTAATTTAACCTTAATGTATTAATTCTAATTTTTCATTACTGGAGACATATTACTGCAAGATGTATAAACCAAAACAATACAACTCCGGCTAATTAACTTAACTCTTAGGTCAGTTGTTTGCCGGATACCTTTAAGGAGGAACGTCATGTCCAAGCGATTGACTAACCAACAAGAAATTTCTTCTAAAATAACTTCTCTCTCTGATACTGAAGCCGCCCAAGTCCTAGATTACATTAATACAATAGAATCCAAACACAAAATCCAAACTATTCAAATAGAAGATGATTTAATAAACTATTTAGCTGATGCACGAGAAAACCGCTGCGCTCGCCAAGTCATTGAATGGGAACGAGTTCGCCGACGTGCCGATAGTCAAGAGAACTTAACTTTTGCTGCTACTAATCGTGGTAAATAATAAAAATAGCTGCAACAAAATAACGCTGAAATTGCAGCGTTATTTTGTTAGAGTTTTTTTAGCGTGTGCGAATTAAGATTTCTGTTCCTTCTTCTAATTTAACCTTGTCGCTACCTCTAATAACATTTGAACCAGCACCACCAGCGGCCCCAACACCAGCCCCAATTGCAGCACCTTTTCCACCACCAATAATACCACCTAAAATTGCTCCAGCCGCAGCACCGCCTACAGTTCGCTTAGTTGTTGATGATCCACGACTACCACCTTTGATATTGCCTTCTTCATCAACTGATTTAACAGATTTCTCACCATAAACTTTTGTTACATCGCCTCTTAACGCATAGCTATCTCCAGCCGGTAAAGTAATCCTGTCAAATACTAAAACTAGTGAAGTTTGACCCTTAACCTTGCCTGATTGCTTGACACGTGAAAGATGCCCTTCTATTTGTGAGTCAGAATAACGACTAGGTGTAAGTGCCGTAGCAGTGAAACGATCACCTTCTTTACCTTTTTGTGAATCAATTTCTGTGTTTAACCTAATTTTCATTTGTGTACCACGAGGTACGGAATTGTTAACAACTGTTGTAGGTCGGGTAGTTGTAGGTTTGCGGGTTGTTGTTGTTCGTGGGCGTGGGCGTTTTGTTTGTGCTGTTATATCTGTTTGTATAACAGATAGATTAAGCATTAGTGCTATTAATGCTAAACTAGCTAACCAGTAAATCTTCTTTTTGTGCATAATGTCTCCAAAAGTGAATTTTTTGTATTTTCCCATACAAATTTAATTTTGTGTAATGATTTACACCTTGATTGGTTAGGTTTTTATGGGGCATTAATTTTGATAAATCTTTAAGTAACTAGGAGTAAATATGTCAAACCTGATAGACTTTTTTCTTAGTCGTCAACTTGAAACTATCCAATTAATTCGTAATTTGGTAGAAAGTGAAACCCCATCAGGTGATGTTGCTCGCATTGCTGTGATGGTTGAGCATTTAGCCGCGTTGCTTAGAGAACTTGATGCAAAAATAGAGATTTTTGCTACTTCTAATGGCTCTTCTCTTTATGCTCGTTTTGCTGAAGGAGATGTTGAGTCGGATAAACCATTATTAATTATAGGTCATTGTGATACGGTTTGGCCGCTAGGGACAATTGCTAAACGCCCATTTAAGATTGAAGATGGGCGAATGTACGGGCCCGGAGTTTTTGATATGAAATCTGGTTTGGTCGTAATGTTAGAAGCTTTGCGGGCAATCAAAGAATTAGACTTAAAACCGCGCCGTCCGATAGAAGTTTTTTTAAGCTGTGATGAAGAACAGGGAAGTCCTTCCACACGCCAATTAATTGAAGACATCGCCCAATCAGCTTATGCAGCCTTGGTTTTAGAACCTTGTTTACCAGGAGGAAAACTTAAAACTTCCCGTAAAGGCATAGCTCAATATCAATTAATTGCTCGCGGACGCTCTGCTCATGCTGGAGTTGCTCCAGAAAAAGGCATTAGCGCGGTAGAGGAGTTAGCCCAACAAATCATTAAGCTACATTCATTAACAAATCACACAGAAGGTATTTCTGTTAATGTAGGAGTTATTCAAGGTGGAACGCTTTCAAATGTCGTTGCTGCCGAAGCTAAAGCAGAAATAGACATCCGGTTTTGGACAAATGAACAACAGCAAAAAATAACTGCTGAATTAGAAAATATAAAACCTGTCTTAAATGGTTCAGAGATTGAATTAACAGGCAAAGTCAATCGCCCACCTTTGGAACGCTCAGAAAAAATTGCTGAACTCTTTAAGCATGCTCAAAAGCTGTCTTTAGAACTAGGTTTTGAACTCCAAGAAGGCAAAACCGGCGGAGGCAGTGACGGCAATTTTATAGCTGCTTTAGGTGTTCCGGTTTTAGATGGCCTAGGCCCAGACGGTGACGGCGCACATGCAGAATACGAATATGTACTAATAGAAAACTTAGCCCCACGAGCAGCATTAATTACAAGACTGCTAGAAACTACTTAAGCTAGTTGTCATCTAGTAACTTTTGAAGTAAATTACAACAAGCTAACTAGAATATTTTGAGAGCATAAGTTATATAAATAAAATCAAAATTAAGGAAAGGCTATGAAGTTACTAAAATTTTTATTGTTGCTATTAATAGCTTTAGTAGTTACTACAAATGTTTTTGCGGCTGATAATTCTAAGAAAAAAGAGCAAAAATTAAATCTTTCAATGTTAAGTTTAGAGTTAAAAGCTTCTAAAACAGAGTTTCTTTTACTTGAACCTATTTCGCTTAGTGTAAAATTAAAAGATAACCTTGGCGAACCAATAGCCGACAATGCAAAACCAAAAGTTTCTTCTGAAGATGTAGTAATAAATTGCTCTTTTACAAATGATCAGGATAAAGAAGAAAAGCTTAAACTACCTGAGTTAACAGATTCTCTAGCTAGTGTTATTTTTCTGAAGCAATTCCAGCGTCAGAAAAACTTTGGCAATATCACTTGGTTAGCGGACGGACAGATTTATTCTCAAAGGCTGGAGAATATAAATTTCAACTTACTATCCATAACAAAAAAGAAAGATTAACCTCCAATTTATTGACTATTTCTATTATTGAGCCTACTGGGTCAGATAAGGAAATATTAGATAAATTAAAGGCATTGCCCGGATTTACTGATTTGATGAGTACTGGCAGTATTTCAGAAGATAAAGAATTATTTGAAAGTGTGGAAAAATTACCTCGGGAGTTTCCTAATAGCTCTTATATTAATTATGTAGTTTTTAATTTAGCAGAAATTCACTTTTCATTAGGGAATACTCAAAAAGCAATTTCTAATTTAAGTTATTTAGTAGAAACAGATAAATTTCCTTTTGCTAATCAAGCTTTAGGATTTCTAAAAGAAATTTACTTAGCTAATCAAGATGAAACAATGGTTAATTATTACGATGAAAAGCTTAAGAGTTTAGACTCACAAAATAGCTTGACGATTTACTTTTAAGAAGAATGATTTGTTAAAAAATAAGCCTAGGCTATAAAAGCTTAGGCTTATTTTTTTTGCTACATACCCATTATGCTATAACCACCGTCTACATAAAGGACTTGGCCGGTTATACCACGAGACATTGAGCTTAATAAGAAAAGACCTGCGTCGGCAACTTCGCTTAATTCAGTATTTTTCTTTAATGGAGCTTTTTGGCGATGAAATTCTAGCATATGAGAAAATCCCGAAATTCCTGCGGCAGCAAGTGTTTTAATTGGCCCGGCAGAAAGCGCGTTAACTCGGATTTTTTCACCGCCTAAATCATAGGCTAAATAGCGGACGCTAGCCTCTAATGCTGCTTTTGCAACACCCATAACATTATAATGAGGGACGACTTTTTCCCCGCCTAAGTAGGAAAGCGCAAGTATTGAGCCTCCTGTTTCTGACATCAAAGGACGAGCAGCACGAGCAAGCGCGGTAAGTGAATAAGAACTAATATCTTGAGCAATTCTATAACCTTCGCGGGAAGTGACAAGAAAATCGCCTTCTAGCTCTGGTTTTAAGGCATAGGCTACGGCGTGGACAAGAAAATCTATGGTTCCCCACTCGGATTTTAACTTTTCAAAAGCTGCGTCTATTTGTTCATCGCTAGTAACATCTAATGGCAATAGAAGAGGATTTTCCAACTTTGCAGCTAATTCTTTTACATTTTCTCCAAAACGTTCATTTTGATAGGTTAAAGCTAGTTGCGCTCCTTCTTCCGCTGCACGTTGGGCAATTGCCCAGGCAATAGAACGACGGTTAGCTACACCAACTATTAAACCTTTCTTTCCTTGCATTAACACAATATTTTCCTCTTAAAATATAGATAAGATAAGCCAAGCCCTAAAGGACTTGTCTAGTATCAAATGCCGCTACGCGGCATAATAGGCTTAAGCTCTATTTTCTTCAAGCCCTAGAGGGGCTTTTGATATTAGCTCAGTCGTTAACGGCTGGGCTAAAAGACTTGTTAACAAAAACAAGTTAAAAAAGAAAGCCTATTAGACCATTTACTACTTTTAAGATCAAGTTTGGTTAGATTGCTTAAAAATTAGCTTATTTAGTTTTTGTGTCGGCTTCATTAGCTTTTTTATGTAGTTTGTAATACTCACCAAAACTAAATACAATAAAAGCTATTGCAAGTACTGATAAATAAGGGTTTACCCCAATAAAAAGTTGTCCTCCAATACAAACAATAACTACCAAAAATATAAAAGCTTGAGAAATAAGATTTCTATAATTTTGTAGTATTAGTTCTTTACCATTTCTTAAATAAGACCAATCAATTAAATTACCAATTCCTGAACCAACAAAAATTATAGATACAAAAATATACAACAATAGATGAGTAGTATCACTAGTTCCTATAGTTAATGTTGAGGCATAAATTAGACCTAGAACTAAGTTAAGCACACCATTTCTTAAAGCTTGTTTTCTAGCTTGATCATCTTCTATGTAAAAATTGTAGTAAGGAATTTGTTTTTTTGAAGACAGGTTTTTTTCTTGATTTGTTGCTAGTGCAGTTACACCAGCACAACGGGAACAACTATTAGTTTCCGGGTTAAAATAATCTGCTTGGTGGCAAATTTCGCAACGCTCTGGCTTATACTCGGTTTTTACTTTAACTTTTTCTACCATAATTTAGCCTTTCACGCCCATAGTAGCCAAGCCCTAAAGGACTTGTCTAGTATCAAATGCCGCTAGGCGGCATAATAGGCATAGTTTTTATTTTCTTCAAGCCCCAGAGGGGCTTTTGATATTAGGCCAGTCGTTTACGGCTGGGCTAAAGGACTTGTCTAATATCAAATGCTGCTAGGCGGCATAATAGGCATAGTTTTTATTTTCTTCAAGCCCCAGAGGGGCTTTTGATATTAGGCCAGTCGTTTACGGCTGGGCTAATGTTTAAACCAAAGTTACTTTAACTTTATGAAGGCCAGTTGCACCGCTAGGAAACCAGTCTTGCTCTCGTTCAATTTGTCTTTTGTTATTTTCATCAATTACACGACAAATTATTGTGTAATTGCCGCTTTGAGGACGTTTCCAAAAGTATTTCCAAAGTGTCCAAACATTTTTTTCTGGCTTAGTTTCAAGTGTTGCTTCATTCCAATTTTTACCGTTATCAGTGCTAACTTCCACTTTTGAGACAGCCGATTTACCACAAAAAGCAATTCCTCCAAGCAAAACGTCCGCGCCTTCTGTTTCAATATCTTTAGCATAATCTAGCCTAGAGCTAGCCTTTATTTGTGCATCGTCCGACCAGTTTTGCTCTTCCCAATAGCCTGTTACTTTTCTATCAGTAATTTCAATTTTCCTTAACCACTTTGGTTGTTTCATTCCATAACGGCCCGGGATAATTATTCTAGCAGGCATTCCATGATCGGCTGGCAAGGCTACATCATTCATTTCATAAGCAATATAGGTTTCCTGCTCTAAAACTTCCTCTAAAGGTACACTTGAATAATAGCCATCTAGCCCAGTTGACACCATTCTTACACCTTCGCGCCGATCTGTCATAATTGGGTTTAATAAATCCTTTAATAAAGCTACTTTCCAAGCCGCGTTGCTAATATCTGCTGCTCCTACTTTGTTACCAATACAGCAATAAGTGTAATAAATAGTTTTACTAGGCAACTTACGAATATCTTCTAAGCTTACTTCACTAGTTTTGTTATCTATTCCAATTAATTGAAGTCGCCATTTAGCTAAATCTAGCTTTGGACGATAAAACATATTGACGGAAACGCTATAAAATTCATCATTTGGGGTTATAAAACTAACTTTTCTAGGATGATAAGTTTGTGGCAAACTCTCAAAATATTTCCAAGCCCCAAGCCCAGCCGCAGCAACACCAAGAATTACTGCAAACTTGCGCCGACCAAATTTCATTTGATCTTTATCCATTTTTTGCATTGAGCTAAATAAGTCATTGTCTGACATAAACTTTTTTCTCCTAATTTTAGTTAGGATTTTTGAGACTTAAAATAAAACTTAGCAAATTTGCAGGAACAAAATAAAACTTTACTCGTCACAAAATAAAAAAGTGTTCATTAATTTTTAGTAGTATACTAGTTAAATCAAATTAAACACCACATTTATCTAAGTAATTTGGGGGGATAGTTATGAGTAAAGTTCAGGAACTTATTATTGGGCTTTCTTTTTTTCTATTAAGTATATTAATTGGTGGTCTTTACTCATCTTATGTTGTTCAGACAAATAGTTTAATCCAAACAGAAACAAAACAACCATATGTAGTTTCAAACACAAATATTGATAATTCCCCAATAAAAATAAATGAAAAAGTTAGAGATTTTTCTTTACAAGATGAAAATAATCAAGTTCGATCATTTCAAGAGCTTAGAAACAATAAATTTACACTTGTTTATTTTTTTGCTGGTGGTTGTGGGCATTGTTTACAAATGCTGCCTAAGTTACAGGAAAATAAACTGCTTTATAGAGCTAAAGAATTAGGTTATGAAGTAATTGGAATCTCATTTTATGGCCGTCCTCAACAAGATAAAGTTATAGCAGAAAAATTTGGTCTTCCTTCACCAATTTTAGCTGATCCACAAGGAGCCGTTTGCCGAAGCTTTGGCGTAGGAGAATTTACTATTGCTCTAATAAATGCAGATAATATTCTTTACTATCGTGAGGTGATTAATAGCAACAACTGGCCCAGTTCTGAATTAGCAGAAAATGTCTCAAAACTAAACCATTTCAAAGCTATATCTTCTGAACTTCCAACAACCGGGAATCAACAAGAAAATAACACCTTAACCACTAGTCAAACTTTACCTAATGATACTACAAATGTAGAAAATACGATGTTTGCAAGTTTGCTTACTCATGATTTTACTTATACACCATTAAGTAATTTCCCTTTTTTACAAAGAATCTATACATTTCTTTATCCTGTTTTTTTGTTAGCAATTTTGTTATTTACTATTGTTGCGTTAACAGTTACTAAACAATCCTGGTTACCTACTCTAGCTATGAGCCAAGTTTTGCTGATAACAACTTTTTATGATAATTGGTTATTTTTCCCAACTAACTTAGTTGTTATTTTATTGATAGCCTATATTTGGAAAAAACATGATTTGATTGTATCTGCAATTTTTGTTAGTTCATTAATATTCTTATTCTTTTCAATATTCTCTCCTGAATCGTCAGGTTTTACATCTCAAGCACATTTAGATCAAGGTCTTTTACGTATTTTATTTTTTGTAATACCTAGCACCTTATTTAGTGCTGTAATGGTAAAAATGTCTTTATCTAATCAATCACAAACTTATACAAAATATGCTTACCCTGTCGCTAATAATAAAAATGATGAAGGTTTTCAAGCCGCTAGTACAATTGCTATTCGCACTGTTTCAAAAGCAGAAAGATGTGACGTTTGCCATAAGGTTGACCAATTTAATTTAGATACAGGCTATTGCTTACGCTGCAAAACAACTACTAAATAACATTAAATAAAAGCAGGTATTGGGATTACAACACTAATAGTAATAGATGGAGATGCAAAAGAATTTCTATATGAATGAGGCTGATCCCCAGGAAAAGCTAAAACATCGCCTTTTTTAACCAAATAGGTTTCACCTGCAACACTAACAGTAACTTCACCTTGAATAGTGGTTAAATATTCCTTAGTGCCTCTTAAGTGAGGACGGCCAACTAAAATTGCTCCAACATCAAATTCGACTCGGTCAATTTCAATACCTTTTATTTTGTCAGGAAGTAATTTATAGACCTGTACTTGTTGGCGGCTTCGCTCTTCAACAATAACTTGCTCTGAGCGAATCAGCAGACAATCCGACCTTGGGCGAGAAAGCAGTTCCTCAATTCCCACACCTAAAGCAGAAGAAATTTTTACCAAATTTGCAAGTGAAGGGTTACCTATTCCAGACTCAATATTAGTTAAGGTTGAACGAGGAATATTTGCTAGTTGTGCTAGCTGTTGTTGGCTTAAATTCTTACTATTGCGCAACTTCTCGATATTTTGTGCTAAGTAAATAGAAATTTTTGAATATTCTTCCATAAAAATTTTTAGAAAATTTTGTCTAACGCTTTGT
>CAZBMZ010000039.1:0-34629 GCA_964492845.1 uncultured Clostridia bacterium | reverse complement strand
ACTTAATCTAATAGCAAATGAAAATAAGTTTTCTACGCCTTTTCTTGGTTGCCACTAAAAGCATATCAACCTATTATAAAGCTGTTGCATCTGAGCAAGGAAACCATTCTCGTAAATTAGCAAAAAATCCATAGAATGTTAGGAAAAAATTATGGAAAACTCCCAAAGTCTTACTAACTCCAATACTAATTCCTCCACTATGCGCAATGAATTAATCGGAAAAATCATTGCTGAAAAATACCAGATTACACGCTTACTTGGTCGTGGTGGAATGGGTGCTGTTTACGAAGGACAACATCTACTGCTAGAAAAACCCATTGCAATAAAAGTGATGGCTAGCGAATTAGCAGAAGATAAATCAGCACTTTCCCGCTTTATGCGAGAGGCTAAAACCGCAGCTAAACTTGAACATCCTAATGCAGTAACAATTCATGATTTTGGGGTTTGGCAAGAAAATATTGCTTATATTGTAATGGAATATATTAATGGTATTTCCTTACGTGACTGGTTGAGTGAAAATAAAGTTGCTTCGCCTCTTCAAACAGTAAAATGGCTGTCTCAAGCCTGTAGTGCGATTGCATCGGCACATGATGTAGGGATAATTCACCGAGACTTAAAGCCAGAAAATATTATGCTTAAAGATGGGGCCGATGGTGAACCTATAATTAAAGTAGTAGATTTTGGACTAGCTAAAATTATTAAAGATGGCGAATCTAGTTCCACACATCATATTACTAAAACTGGTGAAGTAATGGGAACACCTTATTATATGGGGCCAGAGTATTATGATAATGACGTAGTGGATCATCGTGCTGATATATATGCTTTAGGAATTATTGCCTATGAAATGCTCGCAGGTCGTCCGCCCTTTCATGGTTCAATAGAAAAAATTATTGCTGCTCATCTTTTCCAAGAGCCTCGGCCACTTGCTACACATCATCCTGGCCTAGAAGCTTTTGATAAAATAATTGCTCAAGCTCTTAAAAAGAAACGTGATGAAAGGCTGTCTTCTGCTAGTGATTTTGCTAAAGGATTAAAAGCTATCATAGTAGAAAACCCAAATCTTTCTTCCATTGAAGAAGCCACTACACTTAAATCATTAGATTTTCTTTCCACAGGCACACAAAAGAAAGATCCTTCAACAGCTAGCCAAATACTGGCTTCTAAAACTCTTTATGAAGCTAAGACAGGCGAACAAGTATTAGAAAATTCTAGCTCTATTTCAAAAAATAGAACTCTAGAGGTAGAAGAATCTAAAAAAACCGAACCAATGGATGCAGCTAAAACCCAAGCTCATCAACTCGGTACTGTAAAAATGCTTCCTACTACTCAAATATCTGCTAGTACAGGGGTTATTCCTCAAGCCGCTGTTTTTGAACAAGAAAATATTACAATTCCAGCAACCCAAGTAGTTATTAAACCAATACCTAAAGCTACAACTAATAAAAAAACTCCTATTTATATTGGTCTTTTAGTAGGCGTAATTTTTGCGTTAGGTACAATGGGATATATTTTTAGTAAATCTGCCAACTCTTCTACAAATAACATTTCTAACCCAGTTATCAAAGATGCAAGTCCAAAAGTCAATAACAGCCCGACTCCTACAATTAAATTTGCTGAAACACCTGTTCCAACTACTAATGTAGACGATCCAGCCAATCCAACAACTAACCCAACAGCTACAGAAGTAACTGATAAAAATACTGCTGAACCTATAAAAAATAGAACTAGACCTGAAAAAGTAGAAATAGATAATAACAATGTAACTAATACAGAAGAAGTTAATCCTAGGGATGTTGGAAATGATAAAGATATTAAACGGGATCAAAGGCGACGTGAAAAACTTGCTAGAGAAGAGGAAAAACGACGTGAAGAAGATAGAAAAGCTGAGAGACGACGCGAAAAAGATGAAAAATCTATTCGAGGTTTTTTCAAAGGTATATTTAAGAAAAACAAAAAAGACTAATAATAAAAATTAGCAACTTAACCAAAATTGCTTTGGCTAAGTTGCTAGGTGAAAATCACTCACTTATTATTGTGGAGTAAGGTGAGTTCTAAGCTTTTGGGTACGATTAATTAAGGAGAGAAATTCTTGGCGTTCTTCTATTTTTAGACTATTAGCAGAGCGAGCAATATTAGCAATGCTATCAAGTGACCAGCTTTTAGCTTCTTTACTACCTCTTAATACTTCAGCAAAAGCCGCTACAGCAACAGTAAATCTATAATCTTCAGAGGTTTTGTTAAATACTTCTTGGACACGATCAGCCGTAAAAGCAACAGCAACTTCTTTAGCTTTTTCTCCATTAGGAGCTTTATAACGGAGTTTAACAGTTGCAATGTTATTTGTACGTTGTGGATTTAGTTCTAATTCATAAAGGGCCGTAACTGTGTGGCCTGGGCCAATTTCGCCAGCATCAACTTTATCATTGCGAAAATCTGCATCAGCAATGTCACGGTTTTCATAACCAACCAAGCGATATTTGCTTACGGTTGAAGGGTCAAATTCTACTTGGATTTTTACATCTTTAGCAATTACTTGTAAATTGCTGGTTAGACGTTCGCTAAAAACTCGTCTGGCTTCAGGTACTCCATCAATATAAAAATAATTACCATTACCTTTATTAGCAAACTGCTCCATCATTGAATCTTTGTAGTTGCCCATTCCAAAGCCCATTGTAGTAACTGTGATGCCTCTTTTAACATAGTCTTGGATTTGGGTTAGTATTTGTGTTGGGCTAGTATTACCAATATTAGCATCCCCATCAGAGCAAATAATTACACGATTAATGTCACCTGGTCTTGCTTGATTTAATTGTGCTAAAGCTTGTTGATAGGCAAGTTGAATGCCTGATTCCATCGCTGTACCACCACCACTTTCTAATTGATATAAAGATTTGATAATTAAATCTTTATTGGCTGCACTTGTTGGAGGTAGAACAACTCTAATACTTCCTGCATAAGTTGTAATAGCTACGGTGTCAGTTGGACGTAAGTTTTCTACTAACATTCTTAAACTGTCTTTTACTAGGCCAATTTTGTCTGCTGACTGCATAGAGCCGCTAGTATCAACCAAAAATGTTAAATGAGCATTAGGTCTTTGTTGTGCTTCTACAGTCTTTCCCTTAATTCCAATTCTTAATAAATGCCGATTTTGGTTAAATGGAGAGGCAGAGGCTTCCATAGAAACAGAAAAAGGATGTTCTGTTACAGGTTGAGGATATTTATATTGAAAATAGTTGATAAATTCTTCAACTCTTACAGATTGTGCTGGAGGCAAATAGCCTTCGTTTAGCTTACGACGTGCAATTGTGTAAGAACCCGTGTCAACATCAATAGAGAAGGTAGATAAATTATCTTTTTTTGTCTCTGTCATCTTATTAATGCTGTATTTTGTGTAATCCTCTGAGCCGACGCGCTCTTGTTCTGGTGCAATTTGCATAGGTTGAGGTCTAGGCGTTGAACTTGCAACCGGACTAACAGCCATATTGACACTAGGGGAAGCAAGTCCTTTAGCGACTGGGGGTGTATATCCTGGAGGAGGTGGTGGTGGCTCTGCTGCTGGCCCTGTGCCGCCTATTACACCACCAATAACACCACCAGCAACACCGCCAACAACACCGCCAACAATGCCGCCGTCTACACCACCTTCTGCACCTACATCTAAATTACCTGTGAATTTTTCACGTTTAGCAATAGCTACTTTTTCATTCTTTGGAGTTTCCATGCTTAAAGTTTGTGGTTTAGGGGCTTGCATATCTACAGGTTTGTTATCTTCTTTAGCAGGTTCGCTAGTTGTTGGAGTGGTTGAATTGATTGATTGTTGTTTGTTAGTTTTAGTGTCAGCAACATTATTTGGTGCTGATTGTTGGCTACAAGCAATTTGTAAAAAAACCAAACTAAGAATTAAAGAGATAATAAAAAATACACGTCTTCCTTGCAACATATCTAATGCCTCCAATAATTTACGTTTATGTCTGTTTGCAGGGGTTAGACGCTACTAATTTAGAATGGTTCCCAAAATCGGAAAAATATTCAGGAAAAATTTATTTATTATTTAATTTTTAGGTTAGAAAGTTATTTCTTTGGTTTTTTATTTAGTTTGCGAATATGTGCTACTAGTTGTTCGATTTGCTCTTTTTCTAAAATTGAACCATATCCAGGCATACCGCCATCTTTGCCTTCTGTAACGCTTTCAATTAATTGTTTATCTGTGCGGCTAGCGTGGAATTTAGGATCTGTAAAATCTGGGGTGCTAGCATTTCTTGGCTCGCCGTCCGTCCCATGACAGCCTCCACAACGCTTAATATAAAGCTCTTCTACTTCACTGTCATCTGTTAAATTAAAGGCTAAATTAGAGTTAGTAGCATTAGAACGATTAGCAGCACAACCAAAAACAATTAAAAACAATGGGACTAATTTCCAGTATCTTTTCACGCTATTCTCCTGATGTACATATTTTTTAGATGATTGGAATTTTAGGAAAATTTTTAGGAAAAACTTAAAAAATTTTAAGACTAAAATATAGCTTTGAAAAGTCTAATAAACTAAACAAGCTAAAAAGTATCCTTAGAGTGCTAACAAAGCTAATAAAATCTTATATTTATGGTGGGAAAAACTTATGGATAAGTGTCTTTATATTAAGCGATTATCTCAGGTTATATTTACTATTATTGTTGGTATTACCCTTATAGCTAATCCTATAGTTAGTTATTCATTAGAAAAAAATAAAAAAGCTACAACCAAATATAACCTAAGCGCAGATGAAAAGGTATTGCATGTACTTAATCGCTTAGGATATGGCCCGCGTCCCGGAGATTTAGAAAAAGTGCAGCGTATGGGCATAGAAAAATATATTGAATGGCAATTAAATCCAGAAAAAATTGATGATCAAGCCGTAGAAGCAAGACTTAAAGGTCTTACAACTCTTTCAATGGATCCTCAAGAACTTGCCCGCGCTTATCCACCTCCAGCACTTCTTAAAGCTAGCAGACAAGCCAAAGTTGATGATCTTGAAACAAATGATAAAGCTAAAGCAGATAAATTAGCTCGTAAAAGATCCCGTATGGAAATTAACGAAGAAGATGTAATGGGTAGACCTGGGGAAATTTTGATGGAACTGGCCCAACAGCAAATCCTTCGCTCAGTTTATAGCGAACGTCAACTTCAAGAAGTAATGGTAGATTTTTGGACAAATCACTTTAATATTTTTTGGGCTAAGGGTGCAAATAAATACTTGTTAACAGAATATATTCAAGAAACTATTCGCCCTAATGCAATGGGAAGTTTTGAAAAAATGCTTGCTGCTACTGCTCATAGTCCTGCTATGTTGATTTACTTAGATAATTGGCTTAGTGTAGATCCTAATGCAGCAGAAAGACTTCAAGAGCAAAGACAAGAGCGAAAAGAGCGTCTTGAAAGGTTTCGTAACCGCAGAAATCAAAATAATTCACCTTTTGGAAAACGTCGTAATTTAGAACTTAATCCACAAACTAACACTGTGCAGGTCGAGAACGGACAACCAAACAAAGTTAAAGCTAACAAAAAACGTGGGCTTAATGAAAATTATGCTCGTGAATTAATGGAACTACACACTTTGGGCGTAGATGGGGGATATACACAAAAAGATGTTACAGAAGTAGCACGATGTTTAACAGGCTGGACAATTAAACGTGATGGAGAAACAGCTACGTTTTTCTTTAATGAGCGAATGCATGACAATGGGGAAAAAGTTGTTTTAGGCAGTAAAATCCCTGCTGGTGGTGGTCAAAAAGATGGGGAAAAAGTGTTAGAAATTTTGATAAAACATCCTTCAACCGCGCAATTTGTTGCTACAAAGTTAGTACGTCGGTTTGTTTCTGACCAACCACCTCAAGATTTAGTAAAACGAGTTGCTAACACTTTTACTAAAACAGGTGGCGACATTAAAGCTATGTTACGCACAATTTTTACATCAGCAGAGTTTTTTGATAAAGAAAATTATCAAGCTAAAGTTAAAAGCCCTCTAGGGTTAGTTGTAAGTGCGCTACGTACAGCAGATGCGGACACCAACGCCGGGCCACAAATCCTAATGTCCCTAAATAAAATGGGTCAACCGCTTTTCTTATGTCAACCTCCTACAGGTTATGGAGATACAGCAGATAAATGGGTTAACACTGCTTCATTAGTAGAACGGTTTAACTTTGGAATTGCTCTTTCACAAGGACAAATTCGAGGAACTACTGCTAATTTACTGCGCAATAATATGGTTAACTCTGTAAATCAGTTAATTCAAATAGTTATTAATGGTCGAGTTGCTGAGCCAACACTTAAAGCTTTAGAGCAAGAGCTAGCAGGTCAAGAATTTACTAAAGATAAAAGTGCTAAATTAATGGGAATACTACTTGGTTCACCAGAATTTCAAAAAATGTAGGAACTTGTCCACAGTAAAATAAATTAAGGAGACTATAAGTTTATGATTACACGAAGATTTTTTCTTAAATCTGGTGCTTTGGCTGTGGCTAGTTTAGGAGCAGGTTTAGTTTTACCATCTTTTCTACAAAGAACGGCTTTAGCCAGCCCACAAAACCGTAAAAAAACTTTTATTGTAATTTTCCAGCGTGGTGCGGTTGATGGGTTAAATACTGTAGTTCCATTTGGTGATGGGGCTTATTACCGGGCCCGACCAACACTTGCAATTGCTAAACCTAATTCTAGCAATGAGCAATCAGCAATTGATTTAGATGGGTTTTTTGGCCTTCATCCAGCTTTAAGCCCATTTAAGCCGCTTTATGATGCTAAAGCCTTAGCAATTGTTCATGCTGCTGGTTCGCCAGACTCTACACGCTCGCATTTTGATGCACAGGATTATATGGAAATCGGCACACCGGGCAAAAAATCTACTCCCGATGGTTGGTTAAACCGCTATCTACAAACTAATTCAAATAGTGTTGCCAAAAATGAAGCACTAAGAGCTATTGCAATAGGCAATAAGCAACCTAGGGTAATGGCTGGCACTAGTCCTAATTTAACAATTGCTAATCTTAATAGCTTTGACCTACGTGGCGGAGCAAAAGCAAGTAGTCCATTTGAAACAATGTATGGCAAAAGTAGCGATGATATTATTGCTCCTGCTGGTACAGAAGCTTTAGAAGCAATGGGAACAATTAGAAAAATCCGTTCATCTTTTTATAGCCCTGCTAATGGAGCAATTTATCCAAAAGGTCAATTTGGCAATAGCTTAAAACAGATTGCTCAATTAATTAAATCTGATATTGGGCTAGAAGTAGCCTTTGCTGACATTGGCGGTTGGGATACACACACAGCACAAAAACCACGTCTTAACCAATTATTAAAAGACTTTGGAGGCGGCATTTCAGCATTAGTTAAAGATCTAGGCGATAAAATGCAAGATGTTGTTATAGTTACAATGTCAGAATTTGGCCGCACAGTCCGCGAAAATGGAACAGCAGGAACCGACCATGGACACGCAAATTGTATGTTTGTAATTGGTGGTAGTGTTAAAGGTGGCAAAATTTATGGTAAATGGCCGGGTCTTGAACGCGAACAACTTTATGAAGGCCGAGATTTAGCTATTACTACAGATTTTCGTACTGTTTGCAGTGAAGTTATTACTAAGCATTGCAAAGCCAAGGATTTAGCAAAAATCTTTCCTAATTTCCAAGCTAAAAGTGATTTATCCCTACTTGCTTAATAATAAGCATTTTGTAGCGTAAGTAATTAGATACGGTCTAATTACTTACGTCTTATCTTTAGAATAGCTTTTCAAAAAGCATTACATCCCAAATTTGACCGCGTGCGTCTGAAAGTTGCCATAACCCTAGATCTTGATAGCCCAACTTTTTATAAAATGTTAGTAATTTAGGGTGATTTATGGCATCAAAGCGAAGTGCTTTACAACCATCTTGATGGGCTATAGCTTCTATTTGCTGCATACACCAATTACCCAGACCCTTACCTTGTATACTAGGTAAAATCGCCAGGCGGTTAAGATACATTGCTTTACTAGCAGGATTTTGCCAACGTGTTATATCATAATTTGCTACTGGTATTGTGCCAAGGGTAAAAGTCCCAATAATTTCTTCATTTTCATAAACTAGATAAACATCTCGCTCAAGAATATTTTTTTCTATAGATTCTTTTGGGTAGGGTGGAAACCAATGAGTTAGGCCAAGATTTGTTGCTAAATGCTCTCCACAGAGTGATAAAATTTTATAAATTGCCGCTAAGTCAGTGGCTTCTGCTTTTTTAATTTTTAATGTCATAGATTTTATTTAAGTTAATAAACTTGCATTACTTCTTCTAAAGACTTTCTTTGGATATTAGGAACTTGAGTTTCTGCTTTTGGATAACCAACAGGCATTAAAACTACAGGAACTTCATTTTTAGGACGCTCCAAAATTTCGTTAAGAAAACCCATTGGACTAGGAGTATGTGTTAAAGTAGCAATTCCAGCATTATGAAGGGCTGCAATTAGCATACCTGTAGCAATTCCAACAGATTCATTAACATAATAGTTTTTTTGTTTTTGATCATTAACTATGCGGTAATTTTGCTTAAACACTATAATTAAAGCAGGAGCAACAGTAATATATTCTTTAATATAGTCTGTGCCAAAAATAGCTAAATCAGCTAACCATTCAGCAGGAAATCGAGATTGATAATTAGTTTTTTCCTCGGCTTCTGCTGCAAGTCGAATTTTATGTTTGATCTCTGGATTTTTTACAACACAAAAAAACCAAGGTTGTTTATGTGCGCCTGATGGGGCTGTTGCAGCAGTAAGAATAGCTGTTTCTAAAATATTATCTGGAATAGGTTCAGGAGAAAATTCCCTAACAGTGCGTCGCATCTTCATTAACTCATAAAATTGCTGTGATTTTTCAAGCATTTCATTTTTAGGGATACGGGAAAAATGATAAGGAATAAAATTTAATTCTTTAGACATCAACTCTCCTAAAATGGTTATTTGACAGCCGTAAACCAAATTAGTATGATTTGAGGGAACTGCTTTGTAAAGTCGCTAAATCCTCAAAAAATAGCTAGTTTCTTAAATTTATCGGTAGTAACTTTTAGTTATTTTGTCATATGCTGATAAAATACTTTTTATTTTCTGTTGGGAGAAAATATGTCCGTTCAGATAGATGAGTTGTTAATGATTGCTTGTTCAAAAGGTGCTTCAGATTTACATATTAAAGCTGGCAGCTATCCTTTTATCCGAATTAATGGGGAATTACAACCTATTATTGAGTCCCAACGCTTAACCCAAGAAGATACTTTGGCAATGGCTTTCTCAATGATGTCAAATCGTCAAAAACAACGGTTTAAGGAACATTACGAAGTAGATATTGCTTATGGAGTATCTGGATTAGGTCGCTTTCGTTGTAATATTTTTCAACAACGTGGCACTGTGGGAATGGTGCTACGTGTTATTCCTACAGCAGTCCAAACAGTTGAAGAGTTGAGACTACCAAAAATAATAGAAACTATAGCAGAAGAGCGACGAGGTTTAATTTTAGTTACAGGTACTACAGGATCAGGTAAATCAACTACTTTAGCTGCAATAATTGATTATATTAACTCTACTCGAACTAGTCATGTTATCACAGTAGAAGACCCTATAGAGTTTCTTCATCGAGATAAAAAAAGCTATATCAATCAACGAGAAGTAGATGTAGATACTAGAAGTTTTTCTGAAGCCTTGCGTGGAGCATTGCGCCAAGATCCAGATGTAATATTAGTTGGTGAAATGCGAGACCATGAAACAATAGAAACTGCTTTAACAGCAGCAGAGACAGGACATTTAGTAATGTCTACACTTCATACTTTGGATGCTACAGAAACTATTACTCGGATTGTTTCTATTTTCCCTCCTCATCAACAAAAGGCTATTCGCCTTCAACTAGCTTCTGTGCTTAAGGCAGTAATTTCAATGCGATTAATTCGTTGTGCTGATATGACAGCACGAGTTCCAGCAGCAGAAGTATTAATTTCTACTCCTTATATTCGTGATTGTATTTGTAATCAAGAAAAAACTGCGTTAGTTAGGGATGCTATTGCTCAAGGCACTTCACAATATGGAATGCAAACCTTTGATCAATCTCTACATGAACTTTTTAACAAAGGTTACATTGGTTTTGAGGAAGCTTTAGCAGGGGCTACTAACCGAGATGAATTTATTCTGCGTATTCGAGGCGTTCAATCTTCAGCCGATCAAGCACGTGAAGAACTTGCTCGCTCTTTTCGTGCAGATGATCAAGTAAATAGATACTAAACATTTTTAGGGTAAATAATTTGTAAACTCAGGATTTTTTTGATCCTAAAGGGTAAGTTTTTTCGTTGTCATCGTCAAACTCTCCAAAAAGTAAAATAAACTATATAACTTGATAAACATATTAAAGAGGTAAGGTTATGGGAGCAGAAATTATTGCTATAACTACGGGGTTAGATTGTGAAACAAATAACTCAGAACATGGATTAAGTGTTTTAATTGCTGGTGATATAGAAACTGTTAGAAAACAATTAATTAAAGCACTAGAAAAGCTAGATTATCAAGTGACAGATGAACAACCTCTGACTGCTCGCAGAAATGCTAGTAATGAAGCAAAAAACTATACATCAACTAATATACTAGATTATCCAATCAAACTTATTGTTGGATTAAAAAGCATAGATGATAATACTAAAGCTAGTTTTAGCTATGAGATTAAATATCCTTGGGTAGGTAAAGCAGAAAAACATTTAATCTTTTTAGAAGTTAAATCTATTTGTTCATTAGCAAACCAAGGTGATGCTACTAATACTTGCCTTTCTTGTGGAACTTTAGCAACTACTGATTCTCGCTTTTGTCGTCGTTGTGGGACATTGCTAACACTACCTGAACCAGCAGAACTAGAAGTTTTGGCTTTAACTGCAAGAGTAAAAAATGCTTATGACTATTTAATGTTTGGCACTATTGCTGTAGCTATGGCACTACTGTTTTTACTAGTAGTAATTTTTGTTCCTGTGGCTAGTCCAAAGTTATTAAAGCTATTTAAGGTATTAAAAGTTTTTGGAGTGATAGCTTCTAGTGGGATTATCTTTAATTTATTTTGGACATATAAACTAAGAGAACTAATCCGTGGGAAAGTTAGCACCAAACAAAATAAAAAATTACCTGTTAAAGAAGTAATTATGTTACCTGCTAAGAGAATGTCAGAGCCTACTTACAGACTTGATCCTAATAGCAAATTAGGTCGCACTACAGGGGAATTGGTTTATCGCCAAGCACCTGCATCAGTTACCGAACACACTACAGACTTATTGCCAGCAGAAAGAACTAATATTAGTAATAATTACTAGCATTAAAAATATGTATTTTGCTATAGAAAAATATCGTAAAGGTTTTGTGAAATTTTATTTGCATATGCTTTAAAATAAATGCTACTATCCTTAAACACTAAGATGATATGCCTACGTACCGTAAGTTTTTTTGATATGTTTGTAATATGTTGGTTTAGTTGAAGTTATAAGCTCTATTGTCTAATTTTAATCTCTTTGCCCTCAGAATAATTATCAGTAAATAAAGTTGCTAATATTTTGTATGTATTTTGCAAACAAATACGTCTTAATTAACAAAATTAAAAATTTACTTAAAAGAGAGGGTAATGATTATGAATAGCGTTTATCAAAAAATTGGTGGTAAAGAAACAGTAGATATTATTGTAAATAAGTTCTTTGAGAAAAACTTAAATGATAGTAGGGTATCAACTTTACTAAGTAAAGTTGATTTAGATTGTCAAAAATTAAGGACAACAGTTTTTTTGACTATTTTAATGGGAGAGAGACTTTTATATAAAGACAGTAAAATTACTGGAAAATATTTACATCCCCATGAATTAACAGAAAGTGAATTAAGTGCTTTTGAGGATAATTTTTATGTTGTCTTAAAAGAAATGAATTTGCTTGTTTTATTACCAACAGTTTCTAATGGATTAAGAGCAATCCGTCTTATGAGTAAAGCATATCAAAATAATACAACTAATCATTAAATGACTAAATAGTAGATATTGATATTTGCTCTTGGAGTCATTCATAATCTAGCTTTTAGCTTTTTAGAATCGAAACTCTAATAATACTAGCAAATGTAGATGTTATTTTGTTGCTTATACTTAAGTTACAGTGTATTAACCCTGTTTTATCTAAACTTATGTGACTAGCTTAAAGTTATCTAATATCTTAAAATTATCAAAATTTTAGGAGTAAACTTTTGACTAAAGCAATAACTCGTAAGGTAAGCCCTGCGATAAATAATTGTGAACTAACTCATTTAGCACGAATACCTATAGATTTAGAGTTAGCAACCCTACAACATAAACAATATGAGCAATGTTTGATAGATTTGGGATGCCAAGTAAGTAGTTTACCCTATGAGCTAGATTTACCTGATAGTGTATTTGTAGAAGATACAGCAATAGTATTTGATGAATTAGCAATAATTACTCGTCCTGGTGCTGAAAGTAGAAGAAAAGAAACCACATCCATTGCTCAAGCCCTCAGCCTACATAGACAACTGCATTACATAAAAGAACCAGCAACAATAGATGGTGGAGACGTTTTAGTAATAGGCAAGCAAGTATTTGTTGGGTTATCTAGCAGAACAAACAGTTTGGCTATTAACCAAATGCAGCAAATACTATTTGACTATGGTTATAGTGTAATTGGAATTTCTGTAAGCAATTGTTTGCATCTTAAATCAGCAGTTACTTTTATTGGCAATAATACTTTGTTAGTTAATCCAAATTGGATAAATACAGAAGTTTTTGGACAAATTAAAACTATTGCTATTGACACATCGGAACCATCGGCAGCCAATTCTTTACTTGTTGATAATACTCTTATTTTTCCTATTAATTATCCAAAAACTAAAGCTATCTTACAAAATAACGGTTTTAAGGTTATTTCTCTTGATGTATCAGAAATTATTAAAGCCGAAGGTGCTATTACTTGCTGTAGTTTAATATTTAACGACAAGTTCAATAACGAGTAAAATTAGCAAGTTTTAATAGGCGGTCTTTACTAATCTTTTGAACCAGATTTGGATAAAACATAAGCTTTACTAATTTAGTGATGTTATTTTGTTGCTGATCCTTAATTGGGTAGTTAAAAACTATTATGAGTAATACTAGTTATGAAAAGACTTTAAATTTAGCTCTTAGAATGATTAGTCGTCGCGCTTGTTCTGTCTCACAGCTTAGAGAAAAATTAGAAGAAAAAAGCCCTGCTAGCAGTGAAGTGATTGAACAAGTAGTTAATAGGTTATTAGAACTAGGTTATCTTAATGACGCAAATTTTGCGTATCAATATGCTACTAATAAGTTGAGTGTCAAAACCTTTGGGCGTAATCGCCTTAAACAAGCTTTGGTAGAAAAGCAAGTTTCTGTAGAAGTTGTACAACAAGCTCTTTCTCAAGTTTTTGATGAGCAAAGTGAAGATGAACTTTGTGAGCAAGCAATAAAGAAGTATTTGCGCATACATGGAAAACCTAGTGATATTAAAGAAAACAAAAAGATTTTTGGGCATTTAATACGTCTAGGTTTCCCTTATGACTTGGTAATAAAGAAAATTCGTGCTATTAGACAAGACATCTCACTAGAGGAGTAGCTTTTTCTAATGGCAACTTTTGATGAAATGATCCTGACACATAGGCTTTTTATGCGAGGATATCCTTTTTCTCGCTATAAAATCGCTCCTATTTCTTACCCACTAACAAAACCTCTCTCACAAGCAAAAGTAGCATTAGTTACTACAGCAGGTCTTTATGTAGAAGGACAACCTACGTTTAACTCCTCTATAAAATTAGGAGACCCAGCTTTTAGAGAAATTCCAAATAACATTGATGTGCAAAGTCTTAAAGAAGGCCATCGTAGTAGTGCTTTTGACCATAAGGCAATTGCACGAGATAAAAATGTAGCTTTTCCATTAGAGCGTTTTCGGGAAATGGTGGCAGCAAAAGAAATAGGTTCGCTTAATCATCGTCATTTTAGTTTTATGGGTGCAATCATTGGCCCAGGAGATTTAATTAATAAAACTGCTCCAGAAGCAGCAAAATTATTAAAGGCTGATGGGGTAGATGTTGCATTTTTAACGCCAGTTTGACCTATGTGTAATCAAACTGTAGGTTTGATCCAAGCAGCTATTGAACAAGTAGGAATTAGCACAGTTTCAATTACTTTACTTAAGGAAGTAACAGAAGCTATTCAACCTCCAAGAGCAATGTTTGTTCCTTACAAACTAGGCTTACCATTGGGAGAGCCTAACAATATTGAGCTACAAAAACAGATAATTAGAAGTGCTTTAGCTTTACTAACACGCTCAGATGTTCCAGTTTTAACAGAATTTTCTCCTTAAAACAAAATTAAATTTTATGGGTATTTATTCAAAATATTGTTTTCCTTACATAATGGATTTGGCTCTCTCTAGCAATGCAATTGCTCGTTACCGACAAAAGTTGCTTTTAAGTGCAAAGGGTGACATTTTAGAAATAGGCTTTGGCACTGGGCTAAATGTGGCTAATTATCCTGAGTCTACAAAAAAGATTATTACTATTGATTCTAATTCAGGAATGAATAACTTAGCTAAAAAGAGGATTCAAGCTTCTAATATAAAAGTAGAGCATCATACTTTAGCGGCTGAAACTTTGCCTTTTGCAGATAAAAGCTTTGACACTGTGGTTAGCACTTGGACTTTATGCAGTATTGGCAATGTTGATCAAGCTTTAGCAGAAATTTATAGAGTCTTAAAAGTTGGAGGGCAATTTCTTTTTCTTGAACATGGCTTAAGCAATGAAAAAAATGTCCAAGTTTGGCAAAACCGGCTGAATTCACTAGAAAAAATAATTGCTGATGGATGTCATCTTAACCGCCATATTACTAATTTGGTAGCAAAACAGCCTTGGCAGATTAGCGAAGAAAAACAATTTTATATTTCAGGTGTACCAAAAATTTTAGGTTATATGTATCAAGGTGTTGCGATAAAAAAAGCTTGATAAAAAACAAATAGGTTAGAGTAAGTGATTACTCTAACCTTCAATGTATTGCTGTGTTAGAAAAAACCTTAAAAAATCTTAAAACCTAGAAAATACTCTTAGTGTTCCATAAGGTCTAAATCCAGTATTAGCAAAATCTCTTGCTTCATTAATAGAAACACCTTTAAAAGTTTTATTTGCTTCTCCATTATGACTAAATTGTCCTGAATAACTAGGCTGAAGCTTAAGCTTATCAAATAAAATTGTGTCTACATTGCGCTCTATAGTTAAAACAAAAGTTTGTGTAGCGTTAGGTGTAGGACTTGATGTAGGGCTATTTGTAGCTCTAGCTGTAGGCATCATTGTAGGTCTAAAATTTCTTGGACGATCAGATATTTTGGTAACTTTTTTAGCTGAATTTAGGGAATTACTTGTATTGTTACCACTAGAAATATTACCAGCATTTCTAATAAAGCAGCCAGCAGAATCTATTAGCTTGGCAACATCCATGACTATTTGACCAACATCTTGTATAGTTGGGTTTTTATCTGTAGTAAAGCGTTGTGCTAAGGCTAAATTTTTACTAGCATCTTCAATTGTACAACTAGCATTATTAAAAGTAGAGGATTGATTAAGATTTTGTGAGGATATATTAAGGCTATTATTTATTTTTAGGCTCATAAATACTCCTACAAAAAATGTACAAAATAATAATTGTTTGCTAGTTAAAAATTTAAGATGAGGAGATAGATAGTTGCCCAACTTATCGTCAAATTCGATAGCTTTGTTGCCCCAGAATAGTAAAATCTTAATTTATCCTTTAGAATCAATATTTTATAAGAGGAAAATAAATTTTGAAAATCAAATTATTTATCTTGATACTATGTTTATTTGTAACTAATTTATCTTGTCAAACTAATGAAAAAAACTCTTCAACAGAAAGAAATCAAGCTGTAGTAAAACTTACTTTTCAAGCTAAAGGTGTAGTAAAAGAAATTAATTTAGAAAAGAAAAAGCTAAAGCTAGACCATGAAGAAATTAAAGGTTATATGGAAGCAATGACAATGGATTTTTATGTTAACGAAAAAAACTTACTAGAAAATATTAAGGTTGGCGACAAGATAGACTTTACTCTAAAACATGAGGCAGGGATAGATACTATTACAGAAATACGTAAAATACAGTGATTAAATAATCAAGGAATTAAAAGAAAAAATTGAACAAATAAATTAATCAATAATTAATAGACGCAAAAGCAAAAAGTCGAGTAAAATAGCGAGTTTCAAAATCAAGGCAAAAATTAATGATAGGCACTAAAATATCGCATTACACCATCTTAGAACATATTGGTGTTGGCGGAATGGGCAATGTATACAAAGCTTTTGACCCCCGACTTGATAGAATTATTGCGTTAAAAATACTTCATCCAACAGCTATGACAGATGAAGCTAAACGCCAACGCTTTATGCAAGAAGCACGTATAGCTTCAGCCCTAAACCATCCCAATATCATTACTATTTATGAGATTGGTCAGGAGCAAGAGAACTGTTTTATTGCAACAGAATTTGTTGAAGGACAAACACTTAGACAAAAATCTCAAGGCAGTGCTTTACCCATACCTACGGTTTTAGAAATTGCTACACAAGTAGTTAAAGCTATGAAAGTAGCACATAAAGCAGGAATTATTCACCGAGATATTAAACCAGAAAATATAATGATTCGTCCTGATGGTTATGTTAAAGTCTTGGATTTTGGGCTAGCAAAACTTTTAGAAGTAGATTTAGCCGTAGGTGCTAGTATTCGCCGACCTGCACAAATTATTAAAACAGAAAATAGTTTAGTTCTTGGCACAGTTCGCTATATGTCACCAGAACAAGTTCAGCATTTACCAATTGACCATCGCAGTGATATTTTCTCTTTCGGAATACTACTTTATGAAATGCTTACAGGACAACTTCCCTTTGCTGGACAAAAGGCTATTGATATTGCTTATGAAATTATAGGAGCTAACCCTATTCCTTTAAGTGAAGTTGCTAGTGTGCCTGTTAGCCAGTTTCAATTTTTGATTAATCGCTGTTTAGAAAAAGATCCTGCTACCCGTTACCAAGATACAGAGGACTTACTTAAGGATTTAAGACAGCTACAACGTCGTTTAGAAGTGTCTAAATCTAGCAGTGACAATGATTTATTATCAGAAGAAACAATAGCACCAACACTTAGTCGCCCATCAATTGTTATTTTATATCCTGATAATTTAACAGGTAATCCACTACTTAATTGGTATCGAATTGCTTTAGTAGAATTATTGACGGCTCGTTTAAGTTGGAATGTTGCTTTAGATGTAGTTAGTCATCGACAGTTAGCCGATGTTTTTTATCAGCTTAGCTATGATTTATCTCAAGATACGGATAAGCCTATTTCCTGGGAAACGGCTCGTAGAGTAGGGGTAGAAAGATTTTTTCTTAGCTCTTTTACTTTACTAGGAGGTTTTCTTACATTCTCCCTTCATTCCTATGAAGTTAGCACTGGACAATTAGGATTTTCGCTAACTCTAAGACGTGTAGAAGAAGAATTATTTGCACTTATAGATGAGATGGCTTTACGTATTGAACGAGAACTACAAGTAGATAAAGATGATATTGAAGCTCCAAAGGTGATAGACCTAGTAACTAACTCTGTGGCTGCTCTTCAGGGCTTTGAATCTGCTTTTTGTTTTTATCAAAAAAATGAATGGGAAAAAGCAGCAGAAAGTTTTCAACAAGCAATTAATTATGATAAACGCTTTGCCCTAGCCTATTATTATTTATTTCATATTAAACGAAGCCAAAATAAAACTGACTATAACTTATACTTAGATAGTGCTTTAGAACATTGTGGTAGAGTAAGTGAAAGTGAACGCTTGTTGATTTTACTAGAAAAAGCTTCCGTACAAAAAGACTATACCAATCAATTAAGATTAGCAGAAGAACTAGTAGCACAATACCCAAGAGAAAAGGGAGGCTATTTGTTTTTAGGTCAAGCTCATCATTGGCGTGGAGACTATGAGCGAGCTTTTGTTATTTTCCAACAAGCTTTATCTTTTGATAGTCGCCTGATATTTTATAGGGCGCAAGTTTCTTTAGGTATTAGCCAAATAGCAGAAAGTTATTTAGATACAGGAAATTTTGATAGAATTGAACAGCTAGCTAGAAATCATTTACAAAATAATTGGTTAACAGATGTGCTTTTAGGAGTGATTTCCTATTATCACCGGGATTATTTGGCAGCAGAAAAATACTTTAGCCAAGCAGCAGAAAACAGTAAAAGTATTATTCCTGGTATTTGGCAAGCGAGAATTTATCTTTTAACAGGACAAGTTGAAATTGCCGCTGAGCAATTACAAGCTTTATCAAAAGAGGCTATAGGACAAGACCTGTCCTGGTGCTTACGTGACTTAGCTGAATCCTTACGTTTACAGGGGCGTTTAAGAGAATGGCTAGATCTAGTTTTTATACATCAAAACCAATTAACTACTTTAGCAGATGAAGATCCAACAATGATTTCTCAGTTTTGGCAAGCATATTTCTTTGAGCAAATTGGGGATATAGAGCAAGCATTAAAAATCTATGAAATAGCTTTAGAAGAACTTAAAATTAGTAAACCTTCTGTAGTGCAAATAGTTACGGAAGCTTGGGCGCGTCTTCATTTAGGAAGAATGTTAGCACTTTTAGGTAATTATGAGCGTGCTTCAGAGCTAGCTGAGCAAATAAAACTAATTGGCCGTAATATGCCAAATACTAAGATTGAACGATTAGCTTTATTTTTATGGGGAACAATAGAATTTTACCAAGGTAATTATGAGGTAGCAGCACAACTACTAGAAAAATCTATTTGGTCATATACAAATGGTGCTAGTTTAGCTGTAAGAACTTTAGCCCAGTGTTTGCGCCAATTAAAACAATATCAAAAGGCAATAGAAATTTTAGAGAATTTACAGCCTTATGCTACCTTAAATAGTACAAGCTATTTTTGTTCTGCTGCACAAATAGATTTAGAACTAGCTAAAACTTATGAGGCAAAAAAAGATATAGCACAAGCCCGACATTATTATCAAAAATGTCTGCAATATTGGCAAATGGCTGATACGGACTTTTTAGGTAAACTAGAGGCAGAAACAGGGCTAGAACTTTTATCTCGTTGATAATTATAGATGATAAATAGTTGTATAAATAGATCAGTAATTAAAATTTTTCTTAAGTAATTGATAAAGCGGGTAGAGATATTGACATAAACTGTGTTATATTTCTTGCCAACTAAAGTAAAATTTACCTTATTGATTGGAAGTTCAACTATATAATCTAGGTTTTAATTAATAAATACTAACTTGATTATTTAGGGGAGGTCACCATTACTACCTCAAACGAAACACCACAAACAGAAACAAAAACAACTAACGATCCATTGCTTAATAGCGTATTTGAAGGCAAGTATCGTATTGAGACAAAGATAGGAGAAGGTGGTATGGGTATGGTGTATAAAGCACACCATATTTTAATGGATCGCCCAGTGGCAATTAAGTTTTTACACGCCGATAGAACGGCTGACCAAACCACGCTAGATCGTTTTAGACGTGAAGCTATGGCATCAGCAAAAATTAACCATCCTAATGCTTGTGCTGTAACAGATTTTGGTATTTCAGCAGATAATATATTTTACTTAGTGATGGAGTACTTAAGCGGTCGTAGTTTGCGAGATAGATTAAAAGCAGAGAAAAAACTTTCTTTTGAAGATACTGCTAAAATTCTCTATCAAATGTGTGCTGCTGTAGAATCAGCACATAAACGTAACATCGTACACCGAGACTTAAAACCAGATAATGTATTTTTGCAAATGGAAGACGGCCAAGAAACTGTTAAAGTTATTGACTTTGGTATTGCAAAAATGACCAACACCGGCACTAAAACCATAGAAGGTTTAACCGAAGCAGGAATGATTGTTGGCACTCCTTATTATATGTCTCCTGAACAATGCCAGTCTGATAACTTAGGGCCTAGAGCAGACCTTTATAGTATTGGTATAATGCTTTTTGAAATGATTACAGGTCACCTCCCTTTTTCAGGCGAATCTCCTTTATCTATTGCATTAAAACACTTAAGTGAACCTGCTCCTTCACCACGTAAATATTTACCTGATATTCCAGAAGAAGTTGAAGACGTTATCATGAAAGCTCTGGCTAAGAAGCCAGAAAATCGGCAAGAGTCTGTTTTACAACTAGCTAGAGAATTTGCCCAGGCTGTAGGAGTAAGTGGTACAGGAGCATTATATAGCGGCGATTATGCTTCTTTAGTTAATGCTGATACTATGGACGAAGCTGCTACATTAAAGCTTAGAAACCGCCAAACCACAGAAGTAGAACCTTCAGATATAGACGAAAATTCCGCCACCACAGAAATTAGCAGTGGTCGTAAGACTACTGAAATGAGCGGAAGAACAAAAACTAATTTTGGAAAAAGCTCTGACACTAGCGAGCAGAAAAAAGCAGGAAAAACTCCTCATCATGGCGGCACTCTAGCTATGGGCAAACAAAACACTTCTGGTGGCACATTAGCTATGGGAAGTGCAAAAAGTCCTGTAGAAGATACAAGCCAAGAAGTTGTTTCTGAGCCTCCTACTTCACGTACTCCCCTTTATATAGCTATTGCAGCAGTTGTATTAGTTATAGGTGTAGTAGGAATTTGGAAGTTTACCAGCGGCCCAACGCCTGTTGCAACTAATAGTCCAACACCTATTGCTAGTATTAGTCCTGTAGCTAAAGAGGTTCCTGGCGCAATGGTTGAAATTAAGGGCGGAACTTTTAGAATGGGACGCGACGAAGGAAAAGACCAATTTGGTAATGATATTGAACCTCAAGAAACTCCAGTTCATCAAGTTACGGTTAAGGATTTTTACTTAGGTAAATATGAAGTAACTAATCGGGAATATGCAGAATTTCTTCAAGCAACAAGCTATAAAACTCCGCCAAATTGGAATCCAACAGTAGAAGGTGTAGGGGATCAACCTGTTGCTAATATAGACTGGGCCGATGCAACAGAATATTGTAAGTGGCGAGCAAAGAAAGACAATAAACCTTATAGACTCCCAACAGATGAAGAATGGGAATATGCTGCACGTGGTACAGAAAACCGACTTTATCCCTGGGGATCTTTATGGGAACCAGGCATTGCTAATACAAAAGAGCTAACAGGTGGTAATGGTACGCTTCTTCCAGTTATTAGCCAATCTTTGACTAAAGATGTTAGTCCTTTTGGAGTTATTGCTATGGGAGGCAACGTTTCCGAATGGACATCATCAGATGCTACATTGTATCCGGGAAACCCTAATGCTTTAGAAAAGGGGTTAAAAGTTGCTCGTGGAGGTAATTTTGGGAGTGCAAAACCTACTTCTGCTTCTACAACACGGTTGCTTAACCCACCTAACTTAAAAGATTCACATTTGGGTTTTCGTCTGGCAATGGATAAAAATTAACGCTTCTCTAAAACCTGGGGTTAATAATTATGAGAACAATTAAGCTTATTTGGTCATTATTGCTGATTTTCTCTTTAAGCTTTAGTGTTGCTGCTCAAGGAAAAAAAATCGGTGCTTCTGGTGTTGGCACTGGAGATAAATCTGGTAGTAATTCAGGAGATAAACCTAAAAAAATAATTGGTGCAACAGGTGTAATAAAAGCTGAAGATACTAATATCTCAAAACCTCCTCCTCCGCCCCCTCCAAGCTTAAGCCGTATAGTTGTTATTACTACAGGTGCTGCTAATGCTGAAGTACTAGTTAATAATAAAAAGTATGCTTCTGATAAAGATGGGGCAACAAAATTTATTGATATTAAACCTGGTACTGCTAATTTAATTATTAACCACCCAGACTTTGAACCTTTCAAAGAATCTATTAATTTAGAAAAAGGCAGGGCTATTACTAAAATAGTAAATCTAATTTCTAAATATGGGGATATTAAATTAGGTGGTGTTCCAGAAGGCTCAAAGATTTTTATTGATGGCTTAGAAATACCAACTGATTCTATAAAACGTGAAGTTGAAGAAGTTTCCTTACATCGTATTCCTGTTGGAATTAAAAAACTAAAAATTACACATCCTGACTATATTACCCGTGAGGAAGAAATAGAAGTTAAACCAGGTGAAGAATTAACTGATGCTAAAGGCTTAATTTTAGCTACAGCAGATTTAACTTTAGCCTCTACAGCAGGTGCAGAAGTTTACATTGATGATGAATCAAAAGGAAAAGTCTTGCCAGATGGTACAGTAGTAATAAACGCTATAAAACCAGGTGAAAGAAAAATTCGAGTAGTAAAAGATGGTTATGAAGAGAAAATGCTGGTAGAAAAACTAGCCATCGGGCCAAAAGCTTTAGAAGTTAAACTAACACCAATTCCTAATTCAGGAGAGTTTTTTGATCCTTTTAATGAAGGATTAAGATTTTGGAATGCTCCTAGTGATTGGAATGTGGATGAAAAATCAAAATTAATTGTTAAAGGACAACCTAAATTAGGTCTTCCAAAAGGGGGCATTTTCCGAGATCTAGACGGGGGATTTGCCTTAAAAATGCTTAATGGAAAAGGCATTGCTTGGGCTTTAAGAGTTAATGGAAAAGAACAAAATTACTATTTATTTCATTTATCTGGCCCTAGTGGTAAAACACCTAATGTAATAAGAACTTATATTTGCCAAGATGGTAAATTAGACTTAAATAACTTTGCTCGATCAACCAAAGTTAATACTATTACCTTTAGCCCAGAGTATTTCTACAGAATTAGAATTTCTGTAAGAGGTAATAAAATAGAAACATTTATGACTGCTAATCAAGGCCCAGAAGCAGGCACAGAAATACCAATAGATGTTTTTATTGATGAGAAAAACACCTTTACTTATGGAAATATTGCTTTTACAACAATTGATGGTGAGGAAGTAATGATTGATGACGTAGGTGTTAAGCCTGTAGAAACAGCCGAAGAGAAAGCAGCCAAAGAACAAAAAGCTAGTAAGTAAAATACTGGGAATTTATTATTTCTAAACTGTGTTAAAAGCTAATTTTGGAGATGCAAAAAGATTTATTATTTGCATCTCCAAATTAATTTTAGGCAACACCTATTGATTGCAATCCTTGAACTGTTAAAACTGCTAAGATATATCCAAGGGCTGTATAGAAAACTAATTGTACTAAAGCTATTTTCCACGAGTTAGTTTCCTTGCGAACAATAACAACAGTAGAAATGCACTGTAGAGAAAAGAAAAAGTAAATAATCAGTCCAATAATTGTAGCAGTAGTAAAAATAGGTTTATTACTAGCAGAAAACGTGGCTGAACGCATTTGCTCAAGTAAGCCTTGTTGTTGAGTTTCTTCGTCCTCACCTGGCACATGAAAAACTATTGCCATAGTGCTTACAAAAACTTCTCTTGCGGCAAAAGCAGAAATTAACCCTACACCAACCCGCCAATCAACTCCCATTGGTTGCAAAACAGGCTCCATAACTTTACCTATTTGTGCAGCAAATGAATTGTCTAACTCTGACTTAACAATCAAGGCAGGTTTGCTATTTGCATTTGCTAAATTATCTACAGGTTGCTGAGAACCTAGACCAAAATTAGATAGCAGCCATAAAATAGCCGAAATTATTACAATGGGTGTTCCTGCTTTTTTTAAGTAAGAACTAGAACGTGACCAGGTTAAGAAAAAAATAGGCTTCCATTGAGGGATGCGGTAAGCAGGTAGTTCCATTGCAAGCATTGACAAACTTCTACGACGATAAGCTAGACGACCAACTAGACCAGCAATTAATGCAGAGAGTAACAAACTAGCAAAATAAATTCCTGCTAAAACTAGACCAGCTTGCCAGGAAGAATCTGCTGGAAAAAGTGCTGCTAAAAGTAGTGCATAAACCGGTAATCTCGCGCTACAACTCATCAAAGGCAAAATCCAAATTGTTAGCAAACGCTCTCGTTTTGTAGGTATAGCACGAGTAGCAAAAACAGCCGGAATAGCACAAGCAAAACCAGAAAGCATTGGAACAAATGAACGTCCATGCAAGCCTAAAGCAGATAAAGGTCGGTCAACAAGTGCTGCTCCACGCGCTAGATAGCCCGAATCTTCCAGTAAAGTCATTAAGAAAAATAAGATAATAATCTGTGGGAAAAATACTGCTACTGCTCCAACACCTTGAATTAAACCTTCTGCTAAAAATTTAGTTGCTATATTGTCGCCTAGAACTAAAATTGTTTGATCACTCAACCACTTAAAACCATTATCAATGCCATCCATAAAGGGTTGAGCTAGCCAAAAAATAGACGCAAAAAGTAAACTTAAAATAATAAAGAAAATAGGAAAACCTAAATATTTATTTAATACTACTTGGTCAAAACGCGATGTTAAACTATCTTGAAGACGTAAGGCTTGAGGATTTTTTTTAGTAATTACTTCATTATCTACTAATATTTTTCTAATAGCATTATAAGCGGCAATAGGCTCATCTGACAAACTTTGAAGGGGATTTTCTAAAACAGGTTTGTTAATAACTTCGTGTAAAGTTTTAACAAGTTCTGATGCGCCTTCTCCGGTTCGCCCATCTACTGCAATTACTGGTACTTTAAGAGATTTTGCTAGTTTTTCTATATCTAATGACTGCTCTAAACGAGTAAGCAAATCTACCATTGTAATAGCAATTATCATTGGTTTTTGTTGACGAGCAGCAAAGCCAGCAAATTTTAAGTGCCTTTCCATTTGACTAGCATCAATTACTAATACAAAAGCATCAGGTTTGACTAGAGGATGTTTACCTGTAAGAACTTGACAAGATAATTCTTCTTCTTGAGATGGGGAAAAAGGGCTATGAACCCCTGGCAAGTCAACAATTTTAAGCACTTCTCCAAAAGCGGCTTTGCTTTTGCCTTCAGATAAAGTTACCGTTACACCCGGATAATTAGCTGTATGAAAACTACCGCCTGTTAAAGCATTCATCAAAGTAGTTTTACCTGCATTGGGCATTCCTACTAAACAAACTGTTAGATCCTTTTTTTCACTACTGTTTTTCTCATTAGAAAGAGCTACTGAACCCATATCCAGGCCGCCTCCCGTCGTCTTAATGCTAGACGTGTTCCACGTACAGAAACCACTAAAGGATCTCCAAATGGAACTGCTTGCACTACGGCTACTTCTTCTCCAGGTGTTAAACCTAAGTCTAATAGACGTAAACAATCTTCATCTGGCCCATCTAATTTTTCAATTGCTCGCCACTCATTATAAGGTAAGTCTGTTAATCGCATACTTTTTCCCATAACCAAACTACTTATTTAATTTAATTTCAAAGTCAAACAATATAATTTAGTTAGCTATTTGTCTAGTTAAGCTTGGATAAGAAAATGAAAATCAGTTTCATTTATTTTTTTATAAAAGAAAGGTAGAATTTAATAGATAAACTGTCAATATCTCTTTCCGATAGAGTAATATAGAGCGAGTAAACTAATTTATTTGGATTATTTTGCCTAGTTGTTTGACATAAGTTAGTGGGAAAACTAGAATGAAGTTATGAGTCGAGCAAAAAACATTCAACCTGTGACTGTAGAGTTATTAAAAGAAAGTTATTTAGCAAAACAAATGGCTATAAAGGCGCGTTTAGCAGAGTTCCAAGCCATTTATCAAACAGCCGATGACATAAAATTATTTGAAGAACTAGTTTTTTGTATTTTTACTGCTGGAGCTAGTGCGCGAATGGGGCTTAAGTGTATTGAAAAAGTACGCCCAGTTTTGTTAAATGGTTCAGAAAGCGATATTTTAGAAGCAATTACCGGCTCTCATCTTTATGCAAGAGACCGTGCAGGCTATATTGTTCATACCCGGGATTATTTACAGCAAGAATGTGGCTTAAAAATGCGTCAAAAGCTGGAAAGTTTAACTGATAAGGAAGCAAGACGTGATTTTTGGGCATCCAATAAAGGGGTTAAGGGTATTGGTTATAAGGAAGCTAGTCACTTTTTACGTAATATTGGTTACACAGGATATGCAATTTTAGATAAACATATTTTACGTAGTTTGCATGAGTTAGCAGTAATTGATGATCCAAAACCGCCAACAAACAAAAAAAAGTATCTAGCAGTAGAAAAACTTATGCAAGAATTTGCAGAAATAATAAAAATAAACTTTGATGAATTAGACTTGTTACTTTGGTCTAATAAAACAGGTGAAATATTAAAGTAGCAACTAGGGATAAATCTTAAAAACAGGTGAGGTTAAGTTATGAAAAACCGAACTACAATAACTTCCCGTCTACTTACTAGCTTAGGGACGATTATTTTTATTTGTCTAATGGCTAGTTCTAGTTATGCTCTTGGGACAGATAAGCAACTGCGTAAAGCTCAACAGGAATTTGAGCAAGGAAATTTTGAGCGTGCAGAAACACTTTATCAAGAGATTATCAACAAAGATGCTAAAGACATAAAAGCTTATATTGGGCTGGGCCAAGTTTACTTAAAGGCAAGAAACCTGGTTGGAGCATTTGAAATAGGGCTAAAAGCCTTAGAGCTAGACACCAAACACCCTCGCGCACGGGCTATTGTTGGTATGGCACTTCTTAGGTCTGGCTATATAGATAAATCCCGTGATCAGCTTCTTTATGCTTTACAATTAAATCATCGTGATGATTTGGCCTTAGCTGCAAGTGCTGAAATAGATCTTTATGAAAATCGAGTTTCAGAAGCTTATCAAAAATTAAAACAAGCAACAGGTATACGTCCATCAGAAGGCGACCATTGGTTAGTTTTAGCCCGTGCTGCTTCACGTCAAGAATTTTTTAAGGAAGCTGCCGAAGCATTAAGACAATTTCTGCAAAATTCTCCTAAAACAGATGTAGACCGCCGAGAACGTATTGAAGGTGTAATTAGGTTTTATACTTATTTAGGTGATACCCATTTATATCAAATTCGTGGTAAAACTGCTTCTATCCCGCTAAAAATAAAAATACGTCGTCCACATTTAGAGATAAAAGTTAATGGAAAAGAGACGCTTCGTTTTGTAATTGATACGGGTGCAGGACTTTGTGTTATTTCACCTGAAGCGGCTACAAGAATAGGTGTAAAAGAAGTTGCTCGTGGAGGTGAAGCTAGGGCTGTTGGAGGTGATGGAGCATTCTCTATTGTTTATGGGGTGATTGATGAAATGCAGTTAGGCGATATAAAAGTTTCTATGATACCAACCTATATTCGCAAAGTGCATTCACCTGCTAATGCTAAGGCTGAAGATATTGCTGATGGTTATTTAGGTCTTTCTCTTCTAAGTAACTTTTTAATGATGATGGATTATAAAAATGGTCAATTACAATTAGATATTTCTAATGAAAACCCTACACAAACAGCTAATAATATTGATGATAACTCTACAATAGTTCCTTTTCGCACTACAGAAAGTGGTTTAATTAGTGTAGAAACTAAACTTAATGACGAAGTAACATTAAATTTTATTTTTGATTCTGGAGCAACTAGTTCTGTAATTTCACATAACATTGTTGAGTCACAAAAATGGCAAGATAAAATTGCTGCTGAGACAGTTAAAGTAGTAGGAGCAGCAGGTTTTGCAGACAACATTAAAGTACTTAATGCAAGTAAAATTCAGTTAATGGATTTAATTAGAGAAAATCTAAGAATGCCAATACTTAACTTAGCACGAATTAATGAGCAAGCAGGTTTTGAGCAACAAGGAATTTTAGGCGGTGATTTTCTTTATCATTGCCGTATTTTGATAGATTTTCAGCGGCTACAATTGACGTTAACTCCAAATAGTTCTTTACTGAAAAAAGCTAAAGAAACTTCCGTGTCAGAAAAGGTCAAAGAGTGAAGTTAAGTTTATATTTAGAAACTTCTGTTGTAGGAGCTTATTTAGATAATGATGAACCTTTTCGTCGAGACTTAACTATGCGTTGGTGGGAGCATGAGCTATCAAAATATAATGCTACAATTTCTTTGCTTGTAGTTCGTGAACTAGAAAGACTAACTGAACCACACCGTTCAGCTTACCTTAATTTAATTAAGCCTTTACCACAGCTAGATATACCAGATGAAGCTGCAATCTTAGCTGATGGTTATATTAGTAGAGGGATTTTTCATAGAAAATATATTGCAGATGCTTTGCATGTAGCATTGGCTTCAGTCTATAAAATAGATTTTTTTGTTACCTGGAATTTTGGGCATATTGCTAATATTCATCGCAAGGCAAGAATAAAGCTTTTTAATACAGCAGCAGGCTTTTTTGTTCCAGAAATCGTTACCCCAGAGTTCTTAATTTTAGAACCATTGGACGGGAAAAAATAGTGTATAGACGACCTCGATTTTTAGCACAACTTCATACAATACAAGAAGAAATGGCGCGAGAATGTGACTATGATGTAGATCTTTTTGCTGAAATGATTCGACGAGGAACCCCCCCTCTTCACGGGCCTAGTCGAGTAATTCGCGGTCAACGAGTCGTTACACCAGGACGTAACCCTAATAATTTTAATCCCAATAATAATTCCTCAAACACTTAAAACCAAAATAGATCAAAAATAAATAATAATTTTTACTAAAAATTGTTTTACTAAAACAAATAGCTTTTACTAAAAATTGTTTTACCCTTGATCTACTTTATTTATAACAAGATAAAGATAATTGCTAATTTTGTTTTCCTGCTCCGTGACAATGGTTTGGAAATAATTTTACAGTTGGGTTAAACTCTGCTTGTTACTGGTAACTCTATATTTAATGATATTGAAACAATGCTAAACTCTCATTTTAAGATTAAGCAAGCTAACCTCATTTTTGAAATTCCAAAAAATACAATTATTTTATTTCTTGCTAATAGATTTAATGATTTTTAGTAAGAAATAGGAAAATGTTTTTCTATTTAGTTAGGAGAAAATTTATTGATGAGTAAAAACAAAACCACTAGAAACTTAACTAAAAATTTAAAAAATAGTGATAATTTATCTGCTTCCAACAATAACTCTAATAATAATTCCGTTCTAGGTAACAATCTTGATGAAAATAATTTTGTAGAAATACCAGCCAAAAAAAGTGCTGACAAAAAATCAAAAGTTGCAAATACCAAAAAACTATTGACAAGTGATAATGCTACTGACAAGGGGAAGATTTCAAAAACTGCTAGTTTAGGAGAAGGAAAATCTATGGCAATAAGAGGTAAAAAGAATCAAGCCAAAACTACACAGCTAGATGATAACTCAGCTACTGAAGAAAATAGCGTTAAAGCAACAACATACCTTTTACCAATGGATTCTAATGGTGAAGATATTGTTACTGGTAATGAGTTGCTGTCTTTGGATGCTCATTTTAATAAGTCATTATTAGAAGATTTTTCTCAGATTTTTTTACGTAGAGCCGAAGAACGTTATACAAAACATCTTTCTCCAGACCAACTAAGACGCAATATTGCAGAAATGTTAGCTTTTATTTCTCAACGTAAAAGCGGTGAAATCAAAATTCGTACTATAGATATGAGCAAAGCAGGTCTTGATTCTAATGAAGAATTAGTAGCTATAGAAACCTGCATGGAAGACCAACCTTTTATTGTTGATACTACTAAACTTGCTTTTGAAGAAATCGGACTAAGTATTGTTTATGCCGTAGCTTTACTAGTCCCTGTGCATCGTGACCATGAAGGAAGACTCTTATCACTGCATCCAGATGATCCAAACATTCAAGTAGAATCTGTAACTAGATTTATTTTGTCAAAAGTTAAACATTCGCAACGTCGAGAATTAATCAAGGATTTACATAATCGCTTAACTTTAGCTAGAGCTACTACCACAGCTTTTCTAAGAATGAAAAAATTGACTAGAGAAATTATTAATGAGTATCACTATTTAGGGCAAATTTACTCATCCCAAAAAGAATCTTTCCATCAAGTTTCTCAATTTTTAGTATGGCTATTAGAGGAACATTTTGTATTTTTTGGAGTCTCCTTCTATGAGCCTAGTTTGCTTAAAGAAGCTAGTCTTGGGAGTGCGTATGCGTTAAATACACCTAGCAATAATTCTATATCTGTAGCAGAGAGATTTTTCCAACCAAACCACTTTAATCAAGATCGTTTTAGTGAAGGTGAATTAATTAAATTTCATAAGAGCAATATAGATTCTAAAATTCATCGTGCAGGCAGAGTGCTAGATATAATGCTTAGGCGATTTGATGATGCTGGAAACCCAATAGGAGGGGTTATCTTTCATGGACTTTTAACCCAAAAAGCCATCACAACTACAGCGGGTTCAGTGCCAATGTTTTCTGCTCGTTTGGATACAATGTTAGCAGGTGAGGAAGTTGGGCCAGAAAATCATCGCTATCGTTCAATGCGTAAAGCTTTTGATGTTATTCCTATAAAGTTTTTACTAGAAACCTCTCCTAATGGCTTAAGAGATTTAGTAGCAGCAATTATTAAAGCTGAATCAACAGGGGAAGCTGTTGCTCAAGTTGTGCTTAATCCAGATCAACAATCTGTTTCAGCTTTTATGTTAGTTCCTCAAGATGTTTTTACAGATAATTTACGGGAAAACCTACAGTCTACTTTAATTCAAAACACCCAAGCCAATTATAGCCATAGACGTGTAACTAGTGGTTATGGACGGTTAATTGGACTATATTTTTATCTTGCAGGATGTGAAAACTTTGAGCTAACTGCCGAAGAATTAGAAAATCAATTGTTGGCTCTTTGTACTCCTTGGACAGATCAATTAGGTCAAGCTCTAAGACTGCGTTATGACCTAGATACAGCTAAACACTTACAAGGTTATTTTGCTTATTGCTTTCCTGAATCTTATCAGCGTACAACAAACCCAGAACAAGCTGTTAGAGATGTAGCATTGCTGGAAATGTCCTTAAATACTAATGAAATACGTTTTGACATTTTCCAAGAACCAGAAGATGTAGTCCATAATCATGCTAGATTAAGGCTCTATCATAAGATCTCGGAAAAAGGCGAGCTATTTCTTTCAGATGTTTTACCTATCTTAGATCATTTTGGATTTCGTGTTATTGACCAAGAAGGTATTTTAATAGATTTAGAAGATGGTGCCCGTATGCAAATGGACACCTTTAGATTAGCAATTGCTGGTAAAATTGAACCTCTTTTTGATCGTAAAGCCTCACTTGTTAATGCTTTACGAGCCGTCTTCCGTGGCGATATGAGCAATGACCCACTTAACTGTTTAGTTCCTCGCGCAGGGCTAAAATGGGAAGAAGTAGACTTGCTTAGAGCCTATGTTGCTTATGCACTACAAATTAGACCAATTCTTGCTAGAGAAGCTATTAACCGAGTCCTAACACAACGTTTTGAAGTTACTAGATCTTTAGTAGATTTATTTAACTCAAAATTCTTACCAGATGAAACTCGCAATCTAAATGGAGTTACTAGCATTCGCACTAGTCGCATAGAGCATGCTAGAGAGCGACTTCAAGATAAACTTCGCTTTATTCAAGATGCAACAGAAGACCGTATTCTTAAAGCTTTAGCAAATTTAATTGAATCTACTAGCAGAACTAATTTTTATCGTTTTGATAAAAAATCTCATTACATTAGTTTCAAAATTGATTGTGCTAAATTGGATTCTGTTCCAGAACCAAGACCAAAATATGAAATATTTGTTCATGCTACAACTGTTGAAGGTGTTCACCTTAGAGGAGGAAAAATTGCTCGTGGTGGACTACGTTGGTCAGACCGTTCAGATGACTACCGCACTGAAGTTTTTGGTTTAATGCGTACCCAAATGGTTAAAAATGTTTTAATTGTTCCATTAGGTGCTAAAGGTGGTTTTACCTTAAAGATGGAAAAACCTGGCCAAGATCGTCGTAGCTTTGCGGATCAAATGTATGAAATCTTTATTCGTGGCCTTTTAGATGTTACAGATAACATTATTGAAGGCCGCCCTGTTAGCCCTCCTCAAGTTGTTTGCTTTGATGAACCTGATCCTTATCTAGTTGTTGCGGCTGATAAAGGTACAGCCCATTTGTCTGACACAGCTAATCGTATAGCTCAAGAGTATGGTTTTTGGCTAAGTGATGCTTTTGCTTCAGGCGGTTCTATGGGTTATGACCATAAGATTTATGCTATTACTGCTCGTGGAGCTTGGGCTTGCGCTCGACATCATTTTTCATTCTTAGGAATTGACCCAGAAAAAGATGTAATTAGTGTTGTTGGTGTAGGTGATATGTCTGGAGACGTTTTTGGTAATGGAATGTTACTTTCTCGTACTATTAAATTAGTAGGTGCTTTTGATCACCGACATATCTTTATAGATCCAAACCCAGATCCAGAAGAATCTTTTGTAGAAAGACAACGCTTATTTAATTTAACTCGGTCTTCCTGGGTTGATTATTCAAAGAAAGTCCTTTCAAAAGGTGGTGGGGTTTTTTCCAGAACAGATAAAGCCATAGCCTTATCTCCAGAATGTAAACAACTTTTAGGGGTAGAAGAAGATTCTTTAGCTCCAGAAATTGTAATCCAAAAAATGCTTACTTTGGATGTTGATATGATTTGGAATGGAGGTATAGGTACATTTATTAAGGCTACTGAAGAAGAACATGCTGCGGTAGGGGATCGAATTAATGATGTTTTAAGAGTTAATGCTAAAGATGTTCGAGCTAAGGTTATTGCTGAAGGTGGTAATTTAGGTTGTACTCAAAAGGCAAGAATCGAATATGCCCGTCATGGAGGTAGAATCAACACAGATGCTATTGATAATTCTGGTGGTGTAGATCTTTCAGACCATGAAGTTAACTTAAAAATATTACTTGCTCCTCTAGTTGCTCAAGGAACACTTTCATTTAATGAGCGCAACAACTTGATTAGAGAAGTTGCTCATGATGTATGTGCCAAGGTTGTAGCTAACAATGATGCACATGCTTTATTGCTTTCACTAGACCAACTTCGTAGTAAAAAAGATGCTTTAGATTTTATGCGAGCAGCTAATTTCTTAACAGAAGAGTCAGCCGGAATTCCTCCACAAGAAGACTTTCCTACCAAAGGTAATTTATTTTCTAGAGGCTTGCAATATGGGTTGTTTAGACCAGAACTTGCTAAATTATTAGCCTATATGAAAATGTTTGTCTACTCTGAACTATTAAAGTCAGATCCTTTACGTTTCCCTGATAACGATATTTTACTATATGAATATTTCCCAGATCTTGTTTCTAAACGTTATCAAGATGCTATTTCTAGACATTTGTTGTTAAAGGAACTTTTAGCTACTTTACGCACTAACCAAATTATGGCTTTTGCTGGTTCTACATTCTTTCCAGATTTAATAATGGAGACTAACCGTTCTGTATCGGATGTTGCTATAGCATATTCTTTGGCTGCTCATTGGTTAGGTGCTGATAAACTACGATCTCAGGTTTTTGGGGCTGAAAGTGTTGCGGCGGATGCTCGATATATGGCAATTATTGCAATTGAAGATAGTTTGCGTGAAGCTACTAGTTGGTTACTCCATTTCTTACCAGGTGAACTACTTTGGAAACGTGCTTCTGCTTTAAATCGCTCTCATGTTGCTTCAACGCGTGTTGTTGTTCGTACTTCTTCCCGCTTAGACTCAACATCTAAAATTTCTAATTCGCTTTCTGTAGTTGAATATGATAGCGCGCTTCACTCTCTAAGAGAAATACTACCTAAAGCCGCGTCTAATGCTTGGAACAGGGTTGATGCAGACTTTAACAAGCTTCAAAGTTTGGGTTTTGACCCTCAATTAGCTAGTGATATTGCTTTTACTAGTCAGTGGCCTAAAGTTTTTCCAATAGCTGAACTTTGTGAACGTTCCCGTATGCCAGTTGCTGATGTTGCTACTACTTATTTATCTTTAGGGCAGCTTACACATCTTAATGCTTTGTTACTGCGTATTAGCCGACAACCAGCAGCAGATTCTTGGGAAGCTTTAGCACTGCGTTCTTTAAGAGCAGCCCTTTTAAGAATTTTACAAGACTTTGCTGCTAAATTACTTAGCTTCCGCGCACAGCCCGAAGAAGTTCTCTCTCGCTATCCTGTTTTTATGTCAATTGCTGATGATATTTCTCGCGCACAACCTAATCCTGAAGCGGCAGTTTCAGTTTCTACTTTAGTAGTTGTTTCTGAAAAGCTGCGTAAAGCTCTGGATTCTATTTCTTTTGATTCTTCTTCTTTCTCTTAGTCTAAACTTTTTTCTTTACTTCTCTTTTTTGTTTCTTTTAGCTCTTTCTTAAAAAGAAAGAGCTATTTTTTATGTTTAAAAATAAAAAAGCAGAACTCTTAAAAGTTCTGCTTTTTTGATTAACACTTTTTGGGAGAGATTTTATCTATAGGTGGTGCATTGTTGGTTCATTCTGGTAGCTTGACCAGCACTAAAAGTATTCATACAAGAATCATCTGTATAATCCATAAAGTTGGTGATAGGGTCATTGCCAGCAATGCTTCTGCAAGTGTTGCGACCAGTAGGACAACCATAAGCTGGGCTTTGTTCTGCTGGTGTGTCTGCTACTGCATCACCACCCGTAGTTTTGCGGTTACAACCACCTTGGAAAGTATGGAATAGACCAACCCAGTGACCTACTTCGTGTGTTCCTGTATCACCTAGGTTATATGGTGCT
>CAZBMZ010000038.1:0-58186 GCA_964492845.1 uncultured Clostridia bacterium | reverse complement strand
AAACTTAAACCTGTAGGTAAACTTCCACTAATCACTGAAAAAGTATAAGGGGCTGTTCCTCCACTAGCTGTTAATGTCTGGTTATAGGTAGTATTAACTTGTGAATTAGGTAAAGTAGTTGGCGAAATTGTAATAGTAGGGCAATTAACCATCTGGTTAAGCGTTGCCGAAGTGCTACCAGTAAAATTAACATCGCCTAAATATTGTGCAGTAATAGGATGTGTTCCTAGGCTAAGAGTTGAAGTAGCAAAAGTAGCAACTCCAGCACTTAAAGTGCCTGAACCAATCATTGTAACGCCATCAAAAAAGTTAACTAAATCTGAAGGAGTACCAGCACCAGGCATATTAACTGTTACAGTTGCAGTAAAAATAACATTTTGGCCTAATGTTGATGGATTAAGGCTAGAGTTAAGCATTGTGGTAGTGTTAGCTTGATTAACCGTTTGTGTAAATACAGCAGAAGTGCTTCCAAGGAAGCCAGAGTCACCACTATAAGTAGCAACAATAGTATGGTTGCCAGTAGAAAAAGAAGAAGTAGAAAAACTAGCTTGACCACCAGACAAAGTAATAGGAGTTTGGTCAACTCCATCAATATTAAAAACAACTGAACCTGTAGGCGTACCAGTTGCAGGAGGCACAGGAGCAACTGTTGCTGTTATTGTTATTGCTTGTCCAAACACTGATGGATTTGCTGTTGAGCTTACCATTGTTGTTGTTGCGGCTTGACTTGCAAGACATGAATTTCTTAGTACAGAAGCTACGTTATTACTACTAGCGGAAACAGCTATATCAAGTCTATCATCCCCATCTAGGTCTTCTATTGCTGCTATAAAAGGGCCGCCTCCAGTAGATAAAAAGCCAGCAGAAACAAAAGAATTAGCGTCAATAGTTCCTATAACGCTTGTATTTCTTAGTACGGACAATGCTGCATTGTTAAGATTAGTAATGGTTAAATCAGGTTTATTATCTCCGTTAAAGTCCCCCATTGCTACATCTCCAGGATTACCACCAAGAAGAAAAGAAACTGAAGGAGCAAAAGAATTAGCGTCAATAACTCCAACTGTGCTTGTATTTCTTCTTACTTCGACTGTTCCGCTAACTAAAGTAGAGTTGGCTAAATCCGCCTTACCATCTCCATCAAGATCTCCTATTGCTACGGAGAATGGAACGCTACCAGTAGTCAAATCAACTTTAGGATCAAAAGAAGCTGCTGTAATAGTGCCAGGGGTACTTATATTTCTAAGTAATGACACTGTATCGCTGCTTTGATTAGCAACAGCTAAATCCATTTTGCCATCCCCATCAAGATCTCCAATTGCTACAGATCTAGGATTAGCTCCAGTAGCAATACTGACAGGAGCAGCAAAAGAATCAGCATCAATTGTACCCATAGTACTTGTGTTTCTGAGTACTGACACTGTGCCAGTTTGATTAGCAATAGCTAAATCAGGCTTGCCATCAGCATCTATGTCTCCTATAGCAATATCAACAGGCGAAGCACCACTAGGGAAAGTGACTTGAGCAGCAAAAGAATCAGCATCAATTATGCCCATAGTGCTTGTGTTTCTGAGTACTGACACTGTAGCAGAGCTAACATTAGCAACAACTAAATCCAGCTTGCCATCCCCATCAAGATCACCTATTGCTATTGAAAAAGGGCCTGTACCAGCAGCAAAAGTTACTTGAGGAGCAAAAGAATTTGCATCTATAGTTCCAACCGTGCTTGTATTTCTCAGTACCGAAGTTGTGTTGTCCATTTGATTAGCAATAGCTAAATCAGCCTTGCCATCCCCATCAAGGTCTCCTGTTGCTATTGACATAGGACTACTACCAACAGCAAAAGTAACACGGGGAAGAAAACTTATATTAGAACAAGAAACAAGTGCAAGAGGGCTAATATCAAGTTGAGTTGTATGACTAGAGACAGAACGAAAAGTCAACAAAGGTACTAAAATTACTAAGAAAGCTACCAAAGAAACAACACTAAGTAATATTTTGCTTTTGTGAGTAATAGAAAGTTTTTTCTTAATGGGGCTATTTTTTGTCATAGTATATTTTTCCTAGGGGAATATCTGTTATAGCTTTTAGTGAGGAATTTGCCTAATTATGCTTTAGGGGCTTCTTAATGTCAAAACTTATGCTGGTGTAAAAGTAATATTAAACAAGTTTTTATTGGTTTTAACTTTTGTTAAAGAAAACATATAGTAGAATGCACTAGGGCTATAATCATTTTTCAGAACTATACCACTCATATAGTCGGTTTTTTTATTTTTATAAACTCGAAAATAAAACTCTGCACTAAAGCTTATTGAAAGGTCTATAAATTTTGCTAGAATAGGCGATGAAAATTAAGCGATTTTATAGAGTTTTTAACTAAAAATGGGCATGTGTTAGAAAGAAACCTTTGTACATTGGCTCATATGCGTATCAGCTAAGTCTTGCTCTCGTAGCTCAAATGGATAGAGCAACGCCCTCCTAAGGCGTAGGTTGCGCGTTCAAGTCGCGCCGAGGGCATAAATTATTGTCTAACCTAAAATATCTTGAATATCTTGGGCTATAACAATCACACCTTTTTTGTTATGATTTTTCATCCTTTTGATTAGTTACTATAAATTAGTTAATTCTAGGGGGATTCTTTTGGACGTAAAGCTTTTTACTGAGCTAAAAAATTTTTCTCCAGAAAAAATGGTGAAAATAAATCTTTTTGAAACAGAAAACTTTTTCTGTGATATATATTGTTTTGAACCAGGACAACAACAAAAATTACATAGCCATAAAGGGGCCGATAAGGTTTACTTTGTTTTAGAAGGCGAAGGAAAATTTTTTGTTGGAACAGAAGAAAAAATCTTAGGCCAAGGTCATGCAATTTTAGCTGCCTCAGATTTTATGCATGGAGTGGAAAATATTTCTAAAAATAGATTAGTTTTATTAGTTTTTATGTCTCCTAACCCAAATGTAAAAACTGCTGTTTAACTGTTGAGCTACTTTTATTAAAGTTTTTGGTAATTATTTAGCTTATGGAACAAACAACCAAAGAACAATTACGGGCAATGTTTTCTATCAAACCACCTGAACCCGAACCAGCAAAAGTTGCTCCTGTACTAAATCCAATGGAAACTATTCCTATTTTAAATCTTTTGGAAATGGATTTAAGCAATATTGCTGATATTTCCCAGGAGGAAGAAGCCAAAGATTACACTTTTGGTTATGGAGAACAACTAAAAAGCTTAAGATATGGTGGAGATAGTAAAGATCCAAAAACACGGACAGATTTAGCAAAAGTAAAAAAAAGAGATGGCGAAATTATCGATAATAAATACTTGATTCTAGGCTCTTTAGGGGCCGGAGGTGCCTCAGAAGTTTATCTTGCTCAACGTCTTTTAATTGGTGATAAAGTTGCTCTAAAACTACTTCGTAGTAGTTATGCTAGAGATCCCGATACTGCAAAACGATTCCATCTAGAAGCTGTTACGACAGCTACAATTAAACACCCTAATATAATTACCATACATGATTTTGATTTTACTGATGAAGGCACACCATATATAGTAATGGAATTACTTAGGGGAGAAACCTTGTTAGGTGAACAACAAAAAGTAGGAGCAATTTCCATTCGACGAGCAATACAAATAGTTACCCCTATTTGTCACGCGCTTAACGTCGCGCATTCACAAGGCGTTATTCATCGGGACTTAAAGCCTGCCAACATAGTTTTACATCGTACAGATGATAACAATGAGGTGATGAAATTAATAGATTTTGGTATTGCTAAACAAGTAATAGAAAATGATTTTGATGAAATGAAGACGCTTCCAGGTTTAGTTGTTGGAACACCTGCTTATATGTCGCCAGAACGTTGTATGGAAGAGCCATATGATCATAGAACAGATATTTATAATTTAGGCTTAATTTTTTATGAAATGACCGCAGGACATCATCCTTTTCAAGCTAAAACTATGATGGCAATGATGGCAAGGCAAATTGCTGATAAGCCTCGACCACTTCATGAATTAGTGCCTAATCTTCCTTCAGCACTAGAAGATGTAATTTTTAAAGCTCTAGCCAAAGCCCCTAAAGAACGTTATGCAACTGCGCTTGAATTTGCAGAAGCCTTAAACAATGCTTTTTATACATCTTCCATGACTTAAATTTAACTTGGTGAGTCTTTAACATACCAATCTTCGTGCAGCGACCAACCAACGCAAAATAAACAAGCTGTCCATCGCCATTGATGGTAACAGCCTGGACAAAGCCCACGAGTCTCAAAAGTATTCCAACCTGTCCCACAACCATTAGAAAAATACTCAGGATGTCCACTACTAACGCAATACCAACGGCTAGAGGGTTTTGGCTGCCAACTACATAATGGGCAACGAATACGAGTAAAATCTGGCTTTTCTTCTTTTTGCTCTGGCTTTTTTTCTTTTACCTCATCGGGAAGATCGCTTTTTTGTAGTAGAGATAAAGTTATTTCTTGAGTGTTGCCGCTAGTTTCCATAAGTGTTTATAATAGAGCTAGTTAGTTCTATAATTAGTAAATTCCATATGAATGCCAAAGTCTTTTTCTTTAAGTAATTTAATTACATCTTGCAAAATATCTCGGTCACGACCAGCAACCCTAACAATATCTGCATTGATTGAAACTTGAACTTTTAACTTGCTATCTTTGATATATTTAACTATTTCTTTGGCTTTTTCTGTTGGGATTCCTTGTTGCAAATCAATTTTTTGGCGGACAGTGCTTCCCGCTGCCGGCTCAATTTTGCCATAAGTTAACCCTTTTAATGGTACACCACGCTTAATTAATCTTTGCTGGAAAACGTCGTTAAGACTATTTAGCTTAAAATCATCGTCAGAGTGTAAAATTACGGCATTATCTTTTTCTTCTAAAGTAATATCGCTTTTACTTCCCTTAAAGTCAAATCGTTGTTTAACTTCTTTCATTGTTTGATTTATAGCGTTAGTTACTTCAGTTAAGTCGATTTTTGAAACAATATCAAAAGTATTTTGCTGAGACATAAAACTTTATCCTTGTTGGGATTATAAATTAAAAAACTTACGAAAATTATTGCTAGTGATTTCTCCTAGCTTTTCAATAGTTATACTGTGGAGTTCTGCTAAGCGTTTAGCTGTTTCTTTAACCCATGCAGGCTCGTTACGTTTGCCTCGAAAAGGTTCTGGTGCAAGGTATGGGCAATCGGTTTCAATCAGCAGGCTATCAAGTGGCAAACGTGCAGCCGTTTCCCTTAATTCTTTTGACTTCTTAAAAGTAATTACTCCAGAAAACGAAATTAAAAAGCCCATATCTACTGCTGCTTTTGCTAATTCATAACTTCCAGTAAAGCAATGAAAAATCCCTCGTAGCCCGGTATCTAGCCAATATTCCTTAAGAATTTGCTTTGTATCTTCTTCAGCATCGCGGGTATGAATAATTACTGGAAGTCGTCTTTCTTTAGCTAGCTTAAGCTGTTGAATAAAAGCATGTTGTTGAACTTCCCGTGGGCTATTGTCATAGTAATAATCTAGTCCAATTTCTCCCCAACCAATAACTTTTGGATGGTGAGAAAGAGCAACTAGCTTATTTTCTAGCTCTTGATCCAGCAGTGAAGCATCATGCGGATGGACTCCAACAGTTGTATAAATAAATGGATATTGATCAGCTAATTGTTGGGCGATTTTATGGGAATCTTTTAGAATATCGCCATTTCCAACCGCAACAATTATGTCTATGCCCGCTTCCTGAGCGCGTTGGATCATCTCAGGGCGGTCTTCATCATAGCTATAAAAATCAATATGCGCGTGTGAATCAATAAACATTACTTATTTTAATCGCGCTCCATTAGGCACATCTTCTAAAAATCCTGCTACAACGGGCTTGCCTTCGTCCCCAATAGAAGCCGCTAGAAGCATTCCTTGAGATTCTAAACCGCGAAGTTTTCTTGGTTCTAAATTAGCGATAACAACAATTTTACGTCCTAGCATTTGCTCAGCAGTGTAATATTGAGCAATGCCAGCTAGGATTTGACGAGGCTTTTCTTCGCCTACATCTACTATTAAACGCAATAGCTTATCAGATTTTGGAACACGTTCAGCTTCTAAAACTTGAGCAACACGTAAATCAATTTTGGCAAAATCATCAATATTAATTGTTGGGCGCAAGGGCGCAACCTCTACTTTGTTAACTGCTGCGGTTTCAGTATTTTCTGTTGTGGCCGGAGCATTTTCAACAGGTGCTACAGGGTTATTTTCTGACATTTTCTTTTTCTCCTCATTAATTTCTGCCATTATCTTTTCTTTATCTAGCGTTGGGAAAAGTGCTTTTACTTCGCCAATCTTACTTCCTGATGGAAGTTCTGCCCATGCTAAATTTTCTGGATTTATGTTTGTTGGACTATCTGATAAACCCATTTGTAACCAAATACTTGCACTTAATTCTGGCAAAATTGGTGCAAGCATAACCGTAATATAGCGTAATGCTTCAAGGGAAGTATAAAGAACCGTCTCAAGTTGTTCTTGATTGCTAGCATTTTTAGCTAAATTCCAAGGTGCGCTATCAGAAATATATTTATCTACGCGGGCAATAATTTCCCAAACAGCTTCTAAAGCACGGCTAAAATTATAATCATTAAACTCACTTTCAAAAACTTTGCTACGTTCTAAGCAAAGATCTCTAACTTGACAAGCTTCTTCTTGCCATTTTTCCGCTACTTCACCACTAAAAGCTTTTGGACAAGCAGGAAGCAAACTTTGGCAATATTTTTCTACCATTTTTAATGTACGACTAACCAAGTTTCCTAAACCCTTGGCTAAATCGCTATTTACACGGTTAATTAATGCCTCATAAGTAAAATCACCATCTAAACCAAATACCATTTCACGTAAGCAAAAATAGCGTATATAGTCGCGTGCAAAGTATTTAATTAAGATTTTAGGCTCAATTACATTACCTAATTCTTTACTAATTTTGCGTCCGCCCGATAGCCACATTCCATGAGCATAAACTGTTTTAGGTAGCTCAAGCCCAGCAGCCATCAAAAATGCAGGCCAGTAAACAGTATGAAAACGTAAGATATCTTTACCAACTAATTGCAAATCTGCCGGCCAGTATTTGTCAAAACCGCTACGAGCCTTATTTCCCCAACCTAGCGCGGTAATATAATTTGATAGCGCGTCAAACCAAACATAAATTGTATGTGCTGGGTCGTCTGGAACAGGTATTCCCCATTTTACTGAAACCCGACTGACGGAAAGATCTTTTAATCCACTTTTAACAAAACTAATTATTTCATTTCGTCGTGATTCAGGTCTGATAAGGTTTGGGTTTTCTTGGTAATAATTTAGTAAGCGTTCTTGAAATGCTGATAGCTTGAAAAAATAACTTTCCTCAGAAACACGCTCTGCTTCTCGGTCGTGAAGCGGGCAAAATGGGGCTTTACCTGCTTCTTCTTCCTCTTTAAATTCGCTACACCCAACACAAAACCAGCCTTCATAATGGCTTTTATAAATATAGCCGGCTTTGTCTGTTAGACGAAAAAGTTCTTGGACGGCTTCCTTGTGGTAATCGTCTGTTGTGCGAATCCAATGATCATAATTAAGTCCAAATTGAGCAAATATTTCCAAGTATTCGGCTACGATTTCATCAACATGCTGTTTTACATCTACAGCAGGTTTTCTTTTATTCGCAGCTTGCTCAATTTTTTGTCCATGTTCGTCTGTGCCTGTTAGGAAAAAAACATCAAAACCACGCTGACGCTTAAAACGAGTAACTGTATCAGCAATAGTTGTAGTGTAGAGATGGCCTAGATGAGGTCTTGCATTAACATAATAAATGGGTGTAGTTACATAGAAAGTCTTCATCTTTTTTACCTAATACATTTGAGTTTTATTAATTAATGCCATTGCTTCGGCGCGGGTGCGTTGGTCGGTACGAAAAACACCACGAACAGCAGAAGTTATAGTTTTTGCTCCTGGTTTACGAATGCCACGCATTGCCATGCACATATGTTCACATTCAATCACAACCATTACGCCACGAGCCTTTAAGCCTTCATAAAGCAGTTCTGCAATTTGTGTGGTAAGTCGTTCTTGAATTTGTGGACGGCGAGAAAAATTATCAGCAATTCTAGCCAGTTTAGACAGACCAACTATTCTGCCATGATCTGGAATATAAGCAATATGTGCTTGCCCAAAGAAAGGTACTAAATGATGTTCGCAGAGGCTAAAAATTGTAATGTCTCTAACTATAATCATTTCGTCATGAGTTTCTGCTGGTACGACTTTAATATGTTCTTTAGGATCGTGATGCAGTCCTCCACAAATTTCTGCATACATTTTAGCTACTCTCATTGGAGTTTCTTCAATTCCAGGACGTGTAATATCTTCTCCAATACCTTCTAAAATTAGTTTTACCCCTTGAGCAATTTTAGCTAAGTCAATGTTTGCTATAGCCTGGTGTTCAATTGGGGGCAAATGATCGTCAATGGTTAAAGAATCACCATTGCTAGACAGCGTTTCTAATTTATCGTCTTTCATTAAATTTAACCTTTATAAAGTTGTTGTTGGAGGGTGTCTTTTTCTTTCTCAAAAGCAAGTGTTGCGGCTGTTTGTACCAAAGTTAATGGCACATTAGCTTTTTGTGCAACGCTAGCACAAGAATCATACTCAGGCATAACATTAATTATTTTTTCGCCTAAAGAAGCAAACTTGACTTCAACTTCACCATAAGCAGTTTGTACCTGGCTTTTATGTCTAGCTAAAGTACGTCGGTTAGTTTCATAGTAGCGGATGCCTAAAGTAGTAGTTTCTTGGAACAAAATAGCAGAAATATTTTCAAAATTATTTTTTTCTACAAGAATAGTTAATAGCACTCCAGGACGATTTTTCTTCATATAAATAGGAGTGTAAAAAACATCCAACGCGCCTTGTTTTAGGAGTTTGTCCATCAAATAGCCATATATTTGAGGATTCATATCATCAATATTTGCTTCAATTATGGTAATAGTTTCTAAATTTGTGCTAGCAGGTTCAGAAGATACATGGCTATGTGTAAGCTTATTTTCCTGTGCTAGCTCACCATAGAATAGCCTTAAAACGTTGGGAAAATTAGCAATATCTCGACCTCCTGCACCATAGCCGATTTTTTCTATAGCCATTTTTGGTAGTGGGATAAACTCGCTACATAAAGTTGAAACAATAGCTGCTCCTGTAGGGGTTACCATTTCCTTTTCTATTTCTGTTGAATAAATTGGAATGCCTTGCAACATTTCTGCTGTTGCAGGTGCTGGAATAGGGAATTTTCCATGAGCGCAAGTTACAAAGCCACGTCCAACATGTAAAGATGAGCAAATAAATTTTTCTACTCCTAATTTTTCAAATCCAATACAAGCACCAACTATGTCAACAATTGCATCTACCGCGCCAACTTCATGAAAATGAACTTGTTCTGGTGAAATTCCATGTATTTTTCCTTCTGCTACGGCTAGTCGGTAAAAAATCTTTTTAGCTGTTTCTTTAACCCAGGCTGACAAACTAGATTCATCTATCAACTTATTGATTGTTGGTAAGTTGCGATGATCATGGCTGTGATCGTGGCTATGGTGATCATGATGATGGCTGTGATCGTGGTTATGACTATGATCATCATGATGATCGTGATTGTGGTTATGGCTATGATCATGATGATGGCTGTGATCGTGGTTATGACTGTGTTGATGGTCGTGATCATGACTATGATGATCATGATCGTGGCTATGACTGTGATCATGATCATGGTTATGACTGTGATCATGGTTTTCTGTCAAGGTGACATCAAATTTAGTAGCAGCTAGTTGGCTACGACTAACACGGTGTAAGCTTAATTGATAGCCAGGCAAAGCTAGTTTTTTTAGCTCAGACTCTAAAAAGTGAAAATCTAGCCCTAGGTCTAATAATGCTCCAATGGTCATATCGCCACTGATGCCAGCAAAACAGTCAAAATAAAGTGTTTTCATGCAGTTAAAATCCAAAGAATTTAAGCTTAAAAATAATGAAAATTGATACTAAGTGGCTAAATTAACACTGTCAAGCAAGCTAACCTTAGCAAAATGCAAAAGGGTTAAAGGTTTAATATTTACAAGTGGATGTAGGCTTTCATGGGGTAGTTGTAAAAGGGGCTTTACAGTGTTTGTTTTTCTATGCTATTTTACGCCGTTAAAGTTTCAATTTTTCTACCTGTCGCCTGTCGTTGTAGCGAAATTATCCTAAATTTAGGAACTGTATAAAAAACAGTAGACTCTCCTGACGGGTGATAGACAAAATCCATTGTTTAGATGATCTTAACTTTTGCGAAAGAGTTTTAGTTAAGATTTTGATTGGATAATGCTGTCATCTGGAAAAGACCTAGGATACTAAGTAGTTTCAAGATTTGCGACTTGTAGGTAGTTAATTTTTTAAGTTATTAGTCTTTGAAGGAGAATAGCATAAGTGGCTTTACAACGAGAAGTTAAGCAAGATTTAATCGCAAAATATAAAACTCATGACAGTGATACCGGTTCACCAGAAGTACAAATTGCTCTTTTAACACAACGTATCGAAGGTTTAATTGAACATTTCAAATCCCATGTCAAAGATAATCATTCCCGCCGTGGGTTATTAAAAATGGTGAGCCATAGACGTCGTTTGCTAGATTACCTTAAACGACAAGACTTTGCCCGATATCAAGCAATCATTGGTAAATTAGGAATCAGGAAGTAATTATAGGTTGAAACAGTCCAATAGCGATTTGGTAGATCTATATGTTGGTCTGCTTTTAGTGGACTGCTCATTAGTGTGCATATTTTATGCACAAATAGGCTATTATTTTTTTGAGGGATTAAAAAGCCATGTTTAACTAGATCATTGGATTTAGTTAACATGGCTTTTTCGTTTGCGGCTCGTAGAGAGGAGAAAGTTATGTATTTTAAGAAAGCCATTAATTTTGGTGGCAGAGAATTTTCAGTTGAAAGTGGCAAAATCGCAAAACAAGCTGATGGTGCTGTAATAATTCGTTATGGCGATACAGTAGTTTTAATAACAGCCGTAGGAGAAAAAACACAAGACGAAAGTAAAGATTTTTTTCCTTTAACAGTAGATTATCGTGAATATGGTTATGCTTCTGGCCGTATTCCAGGCGGATATTTTAAGCGTGAAGGTAAACCTACAGAAAAAGAAGTTTTGACTAGTCGATTGATTGACCGTCCCTTACGTCCTTCATTTTCAGAAGGATATGTAAATGAAACACAAATTATTGCTATGGTAATGTCTGCTGACACAAATAATGATCCAGATGTGTTAGCTGTTACAGGTGCTTCACTGGCACTTTATATTTCAGATATTCCTTTTCCAAACCCTGTTGGTTGTGTAAGAGTTGGTCTTATAGAAGGACGTTACGTAGTTAATCCAACTTATTCAGAGCTAAGAAATTCTCAGTTAAATTTAATTATTGCTGGTACAGAAGAAGCTATTGTAATGGTAGAGGCTGGAGCTAAAGAAGTTACAGAAACCGTAATGGTAGAAGCTTTAATGTTTGGGCATAGCGAAATTAAAAAGCTTTGCGCTATGCAACGAGAAATTAGAGAAGCTATTGGTAAGCCAAAACGGGAAGTAGTTATACATAAACTAAATGAAGATTTAGTTAAAGAAGTAGAAGAAAAACTAATTGCACAGTTACGAGAATCTTTAGATGTACGCAATAAAAATAAATTAGCTAGTTATCAAGCAGTAGATGAACTCAAGGAAAAAACTATAGCTAGTTATGCAGAACAAGCAGACAAGCAAAAAGAAGTAGGTAAAATCTTTGATCACTTAAAAGAAAAAGTTTTTAGGGAAGATATAATGCAAAACCGTCGTCGGCCAGATGGACGGCGTTTTTCAGAAATTCGCCCAATTACCTGCGAAGTTGGTTGGTTGCCTCGTGTTCATGGTAGTTCTATTTTTACTCGTGGAGAAACTCAAGCTGTAGTAACTGTTACATTAGGAACAAAACATGATGTGCAATATGTAGATGATATAGAAAAAGGTGAAGTTACTCGTCGAGCAATGCTTAACTATAATTTTCCACCATTTTCTGTTGGTGAAACCGGACGTGTAGGACAACCGGGCCGTAGGGAAGTAGGACATGGAGCCTTAGCACTAAGAGCTATAGAACCTGTTTTACCTACTGAAGATATTTGGCCTTATGCCTTGCGTATAGTTTCTGATATTACAGAGTCCAATGGTTCTTCATCAATGGCAACAATTTGCGGTGGAATATTATCTTTAATGGATGCTGGAGTTCCAATAAAAACACCTGTTGCAGGTGTTGCTATGGGACTCGTGATGGCTGGCAATCGTTATGCAATTCTTACAGATATTGCTGGTGCAGAAGATCATTATGGAGATATGGACTTTAAGGTTGCTGGAAGTCGTGAAGGTATCACTGCCTTGCAAATGGATATAAAAATAGGTGGAATAAACGCCCAAATTATGGCAGAAGCACTTGAACAAGCTAAACAAGGTCGTTTCTTTATCTTAGATAAAATGCAAGAAGCTATCTCGACTCCTAGAACAGATATTAGTGCTTATGCTCCAAGGATTTTCTCAATCCAAATTCCTGTAGATAAAATTCGAGATATCATTGGGCCAGGTGGTAAAACTATTCGTGGCCTAGTAGAAAAAACAGGCTGTAAGATTGATATTGAAGATGATGGACGGGTAAGCATTGCTTCATCTGATGGTGAATCAGCCGAACGCGCTCGACAACTAATTCAAGAGATTACTGCTGAAGTTGAAATTGGAAAGAGCTATCTAGGTACAGTTACTCGTTTAGCAGAATTTGGTGCTTTTGTTGAAGTTTTACCAGGCATAGAAGGCTTGCTACATATTTCAGAAGTTGCTGATTATCGTATTCGTAACATTCGTGATGAACTAAAAGAAGGTCAACAACTAATGGTTAAATGCCTTAGCAATGAAGGTGGAAAGGTTCGTTTAAGCCGACGTGTACTATTAAGGGATGAAAAAGGTGTTAGTAATGGGGAAGCTAGAAGCCCAGAACAACAACCTTCAGAACGTGGAGAACGTCCTGAACGTAGAGATTATGACCGGCCTGAGCGCAGAAGCCCTCCTGCTAGAGGAAGAAGATAAGACATCTAAGTTAGATAAGTTAATCACTAACTAAACACAAGCAAACTTTTGCTTGTGTTTTTGTTTTTGGGTTAATAATTTTTTATAACTAATTCTGTTACTAGCCCACGAGCAAAGGGATTGCTATTAATTGAGCGCGGACAATGGACAGTAAAAAACTTAAAACCCTGGTAAAGAGTTCTAACTAATTTTGTATCTGAATTAGAAAGCATAAATAAACACCCCTTTTTATCAAGGGTGCAAACGATTTCTGCTAGCTTAACTTGGTCTGATTCTGTGAAATTAGAGCTAGTATAACTAGTAAAACTAGCTGTAACGCTGGTAGGAACATAAGGCGGGTCTAAATAAATAAAATCTCCTGGGTGAGCATGTAAAACGGTTTTTTCAAAGCTTGCAATACTAAATTGGACATTTTGCAATGCTTCACTTGCAACACGGATTACTTCTCTATCACAAATTAAAGGTTTTTTATATTTGCCATAAGGCACATTAAATTGACCTTGTTTATTAACTCGGTAAAGACCGTTATAACAAGTTTTATTTAAGTAAATAAATCTGGAAGCTCGCTCAATAGGAGTTAAATTTTCTGGGACTAATTCTCTTTGTTTATAGAAATATTGTTCAGTAGTTTTATGTTTAGCTAAATGGTCAGTTAGTTCATCAGGATAGTTTTTAACCATTTTATAGCAATTAATTAATTCTGGGTTAAGGTCAGCTAGTAGGGCTTTAGATGGTCTTAAATGAAAAAACACTGCTCCACCACCAAGGAAAGGCTCAAAATAACGATTAAATTGTGATGGATTTGGTAAAAGAAGGTTGTATTGATCTAGAAGTCGACGCTTGCCCCCAGCCCATTTAATGAATGGGCGTGCTGGTGAAAATCTATTAGCTAGTGTAACGCGCTCTGGACTACTCTGATCAAAATCCAATGCACTGGAATTAGCTGGTGACAAGAACTTCTCCTAAATTAGCTACTAGTTAAAAATACTTGGGTATAAAATCTAATACTTGATTATTAATAAAAAATAATGGCATTAAGGAAATTTGAAAATGTGTTAGATATATAGATTTAGTTTGTTTTTGTCAATCAAAGCAGATCACTAAAGCCCCATTTCTTCGTTTAGTGATTTGGCTACATCTTTTAAGCTATAGATAGCCTGCCCAATATTTCCTTGTGGAGAAAGTGCAAGTAAGACAAAATAGCCTTCGTTAAGGGTCTTGATAATACAAGTTGCGTCCTTATACTGGCAAATCATTACTTCAATAAACCCCATCTCTACTTCATCAGAAAATTTTCGGCAAGTTGTGAGGGTAATACCATGATAGGCACCAATTAAATCTAGTTCTTTTAGACCTTTAGGCGGAGTGTAAATCTGCACAACTTCACCATCGCTATCTAAAAAAACTGCTCCTTTTGCTCCATAAACAGATTCCACTAAATGTTCTAACAGCTTGTCAAAACTCATGATTTTTACCTGTGCTTGATTTTATCTGCTTGATTTAGGTTAGCAAATTTTAAGATTTTGCCATTCTAACATATTGCTTAATTTAAGCTAACCCAAATATTAGCGTGCAACCGGATCTAGCGTAGCAGAATAGCTTTGTAGAACTTCGTCTAATTTTCCAGAATGTAAAGCACCTACAAGGGCTTCTACCACTTGACTATCATAGCGAGTACCAACAAAACTTCTAATTCTCTCAACAGCAACTTCTGTGTCCATAGCGCGTTGATAAGGTCGGTTGGTTGTCATTGCATCAAAAACATCTGCAACAGAAATAATTCTTGCCATTAGCGGGATTTGATCACCACGCAAGCCTAGCGGATAACCCTTACCATCAAGACATTCATGGTGGTAAAACATTCCAGGAATAAACCGCTTCATTTGTGGGATTTCTGACATTATTTTAGCCCCAATTTGTGGGTGCTGTTTCATAATTTTATATTCGTCGTCTGTTAGGGCTGCTGGTTTCTTTAAGATTTTATCATCAATACCTATTTTGCCTACATCGTGCAAAATGCCAGCAATACGAATATCTTCTATTTCTTCTTCGCTTAAGTCCATATATTGAGCAATTAAAACAGAATATTTCATAACTCGTTCAGAATGACCGCGGGTATAAGTATCTTTACCATCAATAGCTTCTGCTAAGGCTCTAACCGTGCCAATAAAAAGCATACGGTTTTCTTCAGCGGCGCGGCGAAGCTCATTAATATATTGCTGAATGTGTTCAGCCATTTTATTAAAGTCGTCGGCAAGTTGTCCTATTTCATTGCGGGTACGAACTCTAATTCGACGGGCAAAATCTCCTGTAGAGATAGCTTTTGCTCCTATAGCTAATGTTTCTATTGGAGAGGCAAGACGGATAGCTAAAAAACTTCCAATAATTGATGCAATTAAAATAGTTACAACACTTATATAAACTGTCCTGGTTGTCATTTGTCCTACAGAAGGGTAAGCAGCGTCTTCATTGATCATTGCTATTACACCTAGCTCTTTACCAGCAGCTATTTCTGCTGTGTGATAGGTGCCAAGCATAGGGATTTGCTTGCCGTTTTCCGTAAGCTCAAAGGGAGTAGAAATAGTTGCCTTAAAGTTTGACTCTAGCCAATCATCTACTATCTTAAGATTTGATTTGTTATCAGTAAAAACCATTTGTTGATCAGGATGTGCAACTATCCGACCACTATTATCAACTACAAAAAATATTGTCCCACCGTTTTTTAGCAAAGCACTAGTTTCTTGAAGTCCACCACTATTATTAGTGATAAAACTAAATACAGGTTCTAAATTAACTATTGCTAAAACAAAACCTTCTACCATTTGCTGATTATTTTCTGGATTTGTGTTGCTAATGGGTGCTGCAAGGACAATAGCAGAAATATTGCTAGATTTTATTAGCTTAGGTGTACCAATGTAATAGTCAAAGTCTTTATTTTGACTCATAAAGTCAAAAACGTCTGTAACTAGTGGTTTAAGCTCTTCATTGTTAATTTGATTAGGATCTACCCCATAAATTGCATAATTAATTTTGCTCTTATCAAGAGGAGAAAGCATTAAAGTGCAAAGATTTTTATCTGTGTTTATAGCTTCTTTTACTTTAGACTCTCTTTGGACTTTAGCTTCGTCTGATACAGTTTGTTCTAAAACATTTACCCCACCAGCAATTTCTAGCGAACGAGCAAAAGCACCTATTTGATCTCGATATGCATGGATATAAAGTGTTATTTGTTTAGCTTTATCAATAACACGTAAGGTTTGGATATTTCTTTCTTTTTGGCTTAGTGTAGTTTTATTTAAGTCAATAAGATGATATCCAATTATTAAGACAGGTACAACGCTAACCGTTAGTAACACGGTCAAAACAGTATAAAGAATTTTTGAACGCTTAGTGGGTTGCTCCATATGGGGTGATATCCTTAGTTAGAAAATCTGACAAACAACGTAAGTTATATTAATTTGAATGTCTAAAGACAACATTACTTAGGAGTTATTAGAAATTTTTTGCTTGTTCAAGTATATGTCAAGATAAAAATATTTGCAATTTTCTCCTTTTGTGATCGCTAAATTAATCTTATTAATTTATTTTTGGAAAGGGAATTTTATTTGCTGTAGTTATTAACATTAGTAACTATTTATGTTATTCTCTCTGCAAAATATGCCTATCTTGATTTAGTAGATTTTGCAAAATTAAATCTTGTCTTCAAAAACAAATTATAAAAAATTAAGATTGTAAGATAAGGAAGCCGAATGATTACTGGATTTAATACCGATGTTTCTTATGATGGAACAACTTATCACGTTCAAACGGAAGATAAGGGTGATGCAAATCCAATGATTTTATCTCTTGTTTATGTTAGGGGAGCAATACTAGCTGCAAAACGCACTTCTTATGCAAAAGAATTGCAAAATGGTTTAACTGAACAACAGTTGCAAAGTATGCTAGAAAAGCAACATCGTACCATTTTGGCTGTAATAAAAGCAGGACGAATACAGGAGTTAGTAGAAAAGCTTAATAAACAAAAGTCTGTGGATGAAGATGGTGTTTCAGAAGCACCTAAAGCACCTTCTTTTCCGGTTGCTCCACCTATTCCAATACCTGCTATACCAAGTCCGCAAATACCTAATCAAATAGTAAATAAAAGTTTTGAAGTGCCAACACCAAGTATTCCTGCATCAGTTAATAACTGGGAACAAAACGTTAGTAAAAGCAATACCCAACCATTATTTGCAGAATTTGATTTAGACAAAATAATTTTTGATTATTTACAAACTGATTCACAGGAAGAAAAAGTAGAAATAAATTTGCGAGGAGCAAAAGATTTTTATGCAGGTGAGTCTGTGTTGCTACAAGTAGAGGTTTCTTTAGCTAATATGCAGGCTTTAGCCAATATTCCTGTAATTGTAAAAGTTATAGGTACAGCCTTTAAGCCTCAAATATATTCTGGGCGTACTGGCCCAGATGGTGTAGCAATTATGCCTGTTACCTTGCCGCAATTTACTGCGGGAAGTGCTGCAATAGTAATTCAATCTACTTCTGACTATGGAGAAGCAGAAGTTAAACATTTAATTCGTCGTCATTAAATAAATTAGCCCAGCCCTAAAGGGCCGGCCTATTATCAGTAGCCCCTACAGGGCTAAAGAAATAAAATGCTTTTTTATTTTTCAATAATTTACAAAGCAAACTCTATGTATTATCTAGTTAAACTTACTTAATCCTAATAAAGTTATGCAAATTGTTCTTAATGGTGAAAATAAAGAAATTTCCGAAAATATATCCTTAAAGCAACTTGTTGACAAGTTAGAACTTAAACAAGAAAGAGTTGCTATAGAGTTAAACAAAACCATAGCACGTCGTAAAGACTGGGCAGAGATAATGCTTAAGGATGGTGATAGTTTGGAAATAGTGCATTTTGTTGGTGGTGGTTAAAAAATAGGTTTAAGCGATTAATGACATATATTTATCTTAAAAGGATTTTTTTTAGTAATTTATGGTTAAAAGCGACAAGTTAGTGATAGCAGGACGAGAATTTGATTCTCGTTTAATGATTGGCACAGGAAAATATCCTAGTAATGAAGCAATGGTAGAAGCTCATAATCGTTCTGGAGCAGAGATAGTTACTGTAGCCGTTCGTAGAGTAAACATTAGTGATCGTAGCCAGGAGTCTTTACTAGATTATATTGACTTAAAAAAGTTTATGCTACTTCCCAATACAGCCGCTTGTTACAGTGCTGAAGAAGCAATTCGCACTGCACATTTAGCGCGAGAAGTTTTAGACACTCCTTGGGTAAAATTAGAAGTAATAGGGGATGAAAAAACTCTTTTTCCAGATAATGAAGGCTTAGTAGTTGCAACTAAAGCACTTAGCAAAGAAGGTTTTATAGTTTTACCTTATTTTAATGATGATTTAGTTACAGCTAGAAAATTAATAGATGCTGGTGCCGCAGCCATTATGCCTTTAGCCGCGCCAATAGGATCAGGCTTAGGAATACAAAATTTTACTACTATGAGGATACTAAGAGAAATGATTACGTCTGTTCCAATTATTGTAGATGCTGGAGTTGGAACGGCTTCAGACGTTGCTATTGCAATGGAAATGGGTATGGACGCAGTTTTATTAAATACAGCTATAGCAAGTGCTAAAGATGTTGGGGCTATGGCTGAAGCTATGAAACTAGGTATTCAAGCAGGCCGCCTAGCTTATTTAGCAGGCCGGATGCCACGTAAACTTTATGCTAGTGCAAGTAGTCCTTTAGATGGATTAATTAAATAAGCAAATCCAAATAATTTTTATTAAAAGGCTAACAAAATAGTTTAAGTTTTGTTAGCCTTTTTTATTTGCAGAAAGAATTACTATCTTACTGTGATAGTAATTTTATTGTTTTAGGTTGACAGTTAGGAAATCTTAAACTATAACTGTCTTGCTTATTAAACTATTTTGATCACACTTAATTTATGACATTACCTTTACATGCTAGAAAGTTATCAGAACTTGAGAAAAAAACTTTAGCGGAATGGTTTAATTCTCAAGATGAGGAAAAATCCCGACGTGCGCGGGTAATACTACTTTCTTCTGCGGGAAAAACCGCAGTCGAAATAGGTCAAGAAATGGGTTTTCATCCTGATAACTTAAAAAAATGGATTAGACGCTTTAACCAAGAAGGTCTTAGCGGAATAGAAATTCTTAAACGAGGGCCAAAAAATCGTTTTACTGATGAGCAAATTAAAGCTATTTTCAAGCTTTATAAACAATCTCCAAAAGATTTAGGACTATCTTTTGATATTTGGACACCTCAAAAACTGGCCTTAGCAGCCGTTAAACAAGGAATTGTAAACCAAATTAGCCATGTCACTATTAGGGAATTACTCTCAGAAAATAATTTAATACAAGATGAAGTAGTAGATAATTCTTTACAAAGAAACAGTATGATAGAAAATATTAGTGATTTGGAAAGCAACTCTATCATAGTACCTATTAATGGTAACAATGGCGATATTGCAAGTGATTATGATATTAATAGTTTAACTCAAGAAAATGCTTCTGAATTTCTTACAAGTTTGACAGGTAAATCTAATAGTCTTAACCCTTTTAATAATTTTGATAGCCCAATAAAAGTTACAACTAGTGGAAATATAGTAAATATTATTAGTGATAATTTAACCTCTAGGGCTAACAATGAGAGTAATGATATAAGTCTAAATGATACTGTGACACAATTGCTTTCACTAGGACAAAATGCTTTACGGATAAGTGAAAATTTAGAAGCAGTAAAGATTTTCCAAAAATTACTTAATTATCCTGGTCTAAGTAATGAGTTGCAAGCACAAATAAGATGTTCTTTAAGTGAAGCATATGAAGGGCTTAGCAGTTATGACGAAGCTTTAAATACAGTTTCAATATATGAAGATAGTTTATTTCGCAATCCATTATCACCAAAACTACAAGCTAAAGTTAAACTGCGCTTAGGATGGGGCTATAGTCGTTTATCTAATTATGCAAAAGCTTTAGCACGTTTTAATGAGGCTAGAACTATTTATGTTGGTTTAGGAGATTTAGAAGGTTTAGGAGCTATTCATTATGCTTTGGGCTATGTTTATGTAGAAATTAATGAGTCTAATTTAGCTAGAAGCTATTTATTAAAATCCTTAGAAGACTTACGTTATTCAGAAGATGCTCGGCTTTTAGCACGTATTCACATAGATTTAGGGCTAGTAAATTATAAAGAAGGTGATTTTGAAGGCGCAAAAGCCAATTATCTAAAGGCTCAAGCTTATGCTGAAGGTTTAACTGACTCTAGTTTACTTGGGCTAATTGCAATGAATTTAGGAGCAATTTATGTAGATTATGGTAAAAGAGACGAAGCCACAGAATATTTAGTTAAAGCAGTAAAAGAGTTTACTCTAAGTGGACAAAACAGCTATTTAGCCCGTGCTTACAATAACTTAGGCAATAACTTATTATATGGCGGTCGTTGGAATGAAGCAGCAGAAAATCTAAGCCGAGGTTTAGAACTAGCTCGTAAATTAGGCGATAGGGAAAACACCTGGCTAACACTAATTACGCTTGGAGAGCTAAGATTTTTACAAGGTGAGTATGAAAAGGCAGAAGAAGCATTGCTTTCTGCTTTAGGGCTGCTAACGGATGGAGATAAATGGGCTGAAGCCTATGCACAAAGGGTTTTAGGACTTTTATATATTGCTAATAGTCGTCCAGACAAAGCTTCTCAAGCTCTTAGAACGGCCTTACAACTAGCAACACGAATTGGTAGTTTATATGAGGTATGCTTAACACAGTTAGCATTAGCTGAACATCATTTTGCACAAAATAACTATGAACAAGCAGAGGAATATTTAGAACTAGCTAAAGAAAATCTAAAGGGTAAACATGACCCAGATCTTTCCGCTAGTGGATGGGCCCAACGTCTAGCCGGAAAATTATCTTTAGTGCGTGAAGAATTTGAAGAAGCAAAACAACATATTTCTGCCAGTATCAATATTTTTGCGTCCATTAATAACAACTATGAATTAGCCGTAAGTAAATTAGAACTAGGATTACTTTATATGCAAATAGGAGAAAGTATCCCAAGTAAAGATAGTTTAGTTGCTGCTAGAGATAAGTTGATGGCTCTTGGTGCAATGCCAACAGTTAAAAGAGCTAATGAAATGCTGTTAGCTCTACAACGTGGAGAAGCCCCAAAAATTAGAAATAAAGTAGAATTAAACTTAAACCGGGATGTGTTGCTTATGCAACGCTTAATAGAGGCAGCTAACTCTCGTGATTTGCTCTTAAAAGAATTAGCTACAATTATTTATGAAAACTTTGATCTGCAAAGTTTAGTAATTTTTGACAATAGCCAAAGCCAGTTAGTAGCTATTGTTACCATAGGTTGCCAACAAAAAGAGGTTGTGTCCTTAATTCCAGAAATTAGTCGAATTATTGATTTTGGTAAAACTACTTTAGGTTCTTCGCATATTTATATTTTAGAAGATCATGTAAATACTCGATTTTGCCTTTATTTAGGGCCAAAAAACAATGCTCGCATAGATTTAGCTCGGCTTAAACCTTTATTTAAGCAAGCTGAACTAGCTTTAGAAAATTGTTCTCTACGTGCTTTGACTCGTTCTACTTTAGTTCAAGAAAAGGACAAAGTTAGAGTACATACTCTTATTCCAGGCTTTATTTATTCTAGTCCTGCTATGCAAGATGTAGTAGAACGAATTAAGAAAATCCGTACTAGTGATACAACTGTTTTAATAACTGGTGAATCAGGAACAGGAAAGGAATTAATTGCTCGTGCTGTGCATGCAGAGTCTTCACGTAGAGATGCAATATTCTTACCTTTTAATTGTACTGCTACACCAAAAGACTTAATCGAAAGCCAATTATTTGGGCATCGTCGAGGGGCCTTTACAGGTGCTACTAGCAATTATCAAGGAATTATTCGTGCTGCTGATGGAGGTACATTATTTTTAGATGAAATTGGAGATCTTAGCTTAGAATCACAACCTAAATTACTAAGATTTCTAGAAGCAGGAGAAATACAGCCTCTTGGAGAAACCAAACCCATAAAAGTAGATGTTCGTGTTTTAACAGCAACTAATGCTTTACTGGAAAAAGCTGTTGAAGAAGGGCGTTTTCGAGAGGATTTATTGTTTAGATTAAATATTATTCGTCTTCATATTCCTCCTTTAAGAGAAAGAAAAGAAGAGATCCCCCTGCTTGCCAACCATTATTTACAACACTTTGCCAATCGTTCAGGAAGAAAAGACCTTTCTTTTTCTCCCGATGTAATGTATTACTTTGGTAATTACAACTGGCCCGGTAATATTAGGCAATTAAGAGCAGAGATTGAAAGAATGGTTGCTTATTCTGGGGAGTCTAATTTACTTACTCCTAAAGATTTGTCTCCAGAAATCGTTAGAACACCTGTAATTAATCCTGTAGAAATAAAAGCTTCTGTTCCTTCATTAAATCCAATAAATCCAACAAATTCCATAAACAATTTGTCAAAAGAACTTTCCCCATCAAATCATACCCTAAAAGATGCTACTGATCAGTTAGAAAAACGCTTGATTGAAGAAACCTTGATTAGGACACAATATAATATTTCTCGTGCTGCTAAAGAATTAGGGCTTTCTCGACGTGGGCTAAAATTAAAAATGTTGCAACTAGGTCTAGAAAAATAAACTATTTCTATCTTGCTGGATAGTATTTTATCTGTTAGTGGATAGTTAGTTTCTAAAACGGGAATTTTAGAACAATTTTTGACTACTTTGTTATCAGCTACTAACGAGTAAATAATTAGTATCATAGTTGTTTATCTTGGTTTCCGCAAATATTTCTGATAAATTATCCTCTTTATTATCAACAAAATACATTTTCTAACAAAGATTTTGTTTTAGGTTAAAGCATTTTATGGAACGCAAAATGCTTTAACCTAAAGTAGAATTTTATTTATTCAAAACATTCTTTAACTTTGGGCTGAGGATTTTAGTTAAAAGTAACTATCTGAGTCACCAGTGTTTTTCTGCCCAAAAATAGCTTGACACAAAAAAAAGCAGAATGGTATAACTTTGCTTCTTGTAAGGTGAAGCACTAGCTTGTCTTAAACCATAAGGAATTCTTAATGAAAAAGCGTATTAGCCAATTGACAACATTAATAATCAGCTTAATCCTGATTAACTGTGTTATCTGGGCTAATACAAACATAAGTTTTGTTAGTGCCAACAAAGTAGCTAATCAAGAAAATGTAATTAGTGCTAACACAACGGTTTCTATTCCGGGCGAGCTTTCAGAAAAAAACAATGTTGTTTTTACAAGAGATGGTGGTAAAGGGTTGGTAGCTACATCCAAGGAACAAGACGGTGCTACAGGTCATTCAGTCTATAGTTTTAATACACTAACAGGTGAAGTCATTGATAGACTAGACACGTTAAATTTTAGCCTTGTTACCCCAACAAAATTAACCATCAGCAACAATGATGTTTTGTTTATTAGTGCTTTATCTAATTTACCAGATGAAGTTGATTTTATTATTGTCCCAATTAACGCTGATGGCTCTTTTGCTAGAGATAGACAAGTTAATTTAGCCTTTAGAGTTCCTGTTACAGAAGATGAGCAAATTCTTCCAGATGAAATTAGTTTAAGTGTTGATGGAAGCTATGGGATTTACTCTAATAAAACAAACATATTTGTTTTTTCTACTACTTCAGGACAAATCATTAGCAGCAAGCAGATCGTTTTAGAAGGTGATTTAGGGAAAAATAACCGCATTGAAAGTTTTACTTATGATCCTCAGAATGGTCGGTTAGCTCTTATTCATCAACAAAATGGACAATATTTTGTATTAGTATATACCCTAGCATTAGATGGACAGTTGCAATTTGAAAGGCGCATTCGCTTGCCAAAACGCGAGGTGATTGGATATGGTTCTAAACTAGCTTTTGATGAATTAGGAACCAAGGTTTATTTAGTGTCTTCAAACCTAGGTCAACTTTCTGCTTATGACATTGCTAGCGCAAATTTAGTTTTTAAGAAAACTATTCCAAATTTAGCAGAAAGCGATAAAGACATAGCTAAAGAACTAGCCATATCTTTACAGCTAAATATACAAACAGGAAGACTTTTTATCCAAAAGCCAGGCCATATTCAAAAACCAGGTCATATTCAAAAACCAGGCCATATTGCGGTGGTAAATCTGACTAATTTATCGGTTATTACTAATATAGAATTTAATCAAACTTTAACAGGTGCCGCTTTTAATTCTAGCGGACAAAAAGTTTACGTGTTAGTCGATAACAAACTAGAGACATTCCTTGTTGACACTAATGAGAAAATAGAGTCTCGAGAACTAACACAAAAGAGTTTAAATCTTTCGCTGTATGCACAAAGTGAAATGTTAGGTATTGCAGCAAGTCGCAGTGTACAGCTTATTTATCAGTGAATTAATTTCGTAATAAAAACAAACATTTAGCGGAGTAATTTGCGCATTATCAATAATGCGACAACAGGTTCACAATTTGTCTTTTAATTCTTCGAGGAGGAAACAATGAGAAAGGGCTTTACGCTACTTTTATTTGCAGTCATGATGATTGCTTCTGCTATTACCCCAATCTTAGCCCAAGACTTTGCTTTTGGCGGTGCTAATAGCAATAACAGAAATTCTATTATTCGTATCGTTCCAGGTTTAACTAACCTAGGTGTTACCGGAGCATCTCCAGGTAATCTTCTAACCCTTAACACTCTTACAGGTGTTGGTAATGGTAGATTAGCAAACAATAGACTTGCTTCTACTTCTTTTAATGCTACTGACGTAGGTATTGGTGATTTAGATGGCGATGGTATCAATGATCTAATTGCTATTTCTGAAGATTCAAATACCTTTAACTTAAACTCTCCTCTTATCCCTTCCCCAGATCTTGGAGTAGGTCGAATTACCCTATTTACAGGTGCTGGTGATGGTACATTTGGTTTGCCAGCTAGTACACTTACTCGTGAAGGCCCAAAGAGTATTGCTGTAGCTGACGTAGATTTAGATGGTGTGGATGAAGTTGCTGTTGCAGACAGCGTAGGTTACCAAATTTTTAATACTGGCAATTTGATTGTTACAGTCAGTGCTACTACACCAGGTAGCTTGGGCAGTGGTGGTCTCTCCTTACCAGTATCTATTGCAATAGAACGTATTGATGATGACGCAGTACCAGATATTATTGTTGGTAGCTCATTTTTAATCGCTGGTTTAGGTGGTTGTGTTGATACATTTGTAAGCACCAATGGTCTTACCATTGCTTCTTCTAGTATCTTTACATTAGGTGATGTTGCTGCTAACGTTCAGCAATTTTTACCAGCTAACAGATGCGTCAGTGCTTTCCAAAGCAATCTTCCTTTCCCAGCAGTTGGTGGCGCAGTTGATACAGATTTTGATATCGGTATTGCTACCACTTCCGGTTTAGAAATTTATGAAAATTTAGGTACAGATCCAGCTTTAGGTTTCCGTGGCTTTGACGGCGACTTAGCTAATGGTGGAGCTCAAACCCCATCATTCTTATTACCTGCTGGTGCTGCTCCAATCGCATTTTTCCCAGGTGATGTCAACGGTGACAACGTTACCGACTTAAACGTACTTAACTTCGGTTCTGGTACAACCACAACTTATGTTGCTAATGCTGGTAATGTTGGCTACCAAACTGCTCGTACCTCTGTAGCAGGTGCTAATCCAATATCTGGTACATTAGCTAACTTTGATGGTGACAACAATGCAGACCTTTTAGTTGCTGATATTTTTGGTGTTGTATTCTTACAAGGTAATGGCAATGGTTCTTTCACTAACTTAGGTGAAAACGTTGCTTCCTTCTTTGGTGTACCTCTAAATACCAGTGCAGTAGCTTCTGACGTTGTCAATTTACTTTTAGACGATGGTATTGAAGATATTGCTATCGCAGATGGTTTTGCTGGTGCAGGCGCACCTGGTGGTGTTATCTATCTAGATAGCCAAGGTGGTCTACCTGCTGGATTTAATCCTGTTGCTTTAAGATTATTTACTGCTGTTTCTCTAGCTGCTGACTTTGATGGCACTGGTGGCTTAAATGACTTAGCAGTAATGGAACAACGCTCAGGTACAGTATTTGTATTATTAAACCTCTCTTCCAATGCTAACCCAACCTTGGGATCCATTACATTAAGAGACATCTTTACAAATAGAGATATCCGTCCAACTTCTGCAACCTCTTTTGTTGATGCTTTAACAGGTCTCAATGATATTGCTATTACAGACGTTGCTACCCCACAAAATACCAATGGTGCTGGTCAAATCATCGTTGGCTTAAATGATGGTACAGGTAGATTCTCTAACCAAAATGGTTTATTCCGTCAATTTGTTGCTACCTCTGGTGCAACCAATATTCTCAGTGGTGACTTTAGAAACACTGGTAGAGCTACAGACTTAGTATATGTTGACTACCTCAACAACTTGGCCGCTGTTGCTCTCAATGATGGAACAAACTTCTTCTTAACTCCACAAATTCGTGAAACAGGTGGTTTTGTACCAGTTTCTGCAGCAGTTGCTGACGTAAACGATGATGATAACTTAGACGTAATGGTACTTAATAGCGGTGCTGCTCCAAACCAAACTGTTGGTAACCAATCAATCGTTTCTGTTTTATTAGGTCAAGGTGATGGTCGCTTAATCCCAACAGGTTCATTGCTTAACGTATCCAACTCTGGTCTTTCAATCGTTGGTGGTTTAGCAGTATTGGATACATCTCCAATTCGTCGCGTTGTTGACTTTAACAATGATGGCTTCCCTGATTTCGCAGTTAACGGTACAAGAGGCGGTGCAGGCGTTTTAGGCGTTCCAGGTCAACCAGTTCCAACTGTTACATTACTCTTAAATCGTCCAGATGCTCCAGGCCAATTTGTTGTTCAACCTCCTATTTCCTTATTTGATGACACTGTTACTACTGGCGGCGGCAATGCTGTTAACGGTGCTAACATGGCTTTAGATTCAACCCAAGGCGGCCCAGGTCTAGTAACTGGTCGTGGCGGTAATGTCGGCCCTGCTGGTACTTTAGTCGGTTTAACAGGTGGTTTTGCTGGTGCAGGTGTTGGTGGTGCTAACTACACCTTAGCAGTATCTGACTTCCAAGCAGATGGTTCTCCAGACTTAGTTGTTACTGGTTCATTTAACCTAATTCAAAATGTTGTTGGCCCAACTACCAACGTTCAACCAGTCAACTATCGTTCATCTATCTACTTAGTAGGTAATCAAACTGCTGGTACAATGCGTGTATCTCGTCCAATGCGTATTAGAGAATTTACTCTAAATACAGTTGGAACATTAACACCAAGATCTAACGGTGGTGATACATTTGTTGCTTGTGCTACTGGTAACTTTGTTGGATTCAACAACTTGGTTCCAGATGTTGTTCACCTCTCAATCAATGGTGGTTTATATATCGATGGTAACATTACATCCGTACTCAACCACGCTCCTATCGTTCGTATCAGCCGTACTGACTTAGGTGCGCCAATGGGTCAAGGCCGTAAAGTTATTTTAACCTCTGGTCAAATGAGATCCATTCCAGTAACTGGTGCTGATGTTGATATACCAGGTGACAGATTAAGCTTTAGCTTAGTACCTCCTCCAAATGGTGAAGCTCCTCCATCCTTTGTACGTATGATGGACAATGGCAATAACACTGCTAACGTCGTAATCGACACACGTAACAACGGTGCAGGCGTAAATAATGGCCCAGGTCAATTAAGAGCCCGTATTGCTGTACAAAGTACTGATGCTGGCACAAGCGGCCCAGGTGGACGTTTACCATTAATCGGACGTGATTACTTCACATTAGTAGTCAATCCAAACTCTGCTCCAACTATCGCTCCAATCGCTAATGTAAGCCTTGAAGCAGGTAGAACTCAAACCGTTAACCTACAAGTTAATGATAGAGAAGGCGATGCAGTAACCATAACTAGCAAGTGCGACAAAGATAGCTTTGTTTCCGTCAGTGGAACAACATTATCTATCGCTCCAACAGATGCTGATGTAGGCACAAACACCTGTACCTTAACAGCTACCGATTCTATCGGTTTATTCTCAACCACCTCCTTTGTAGTTACAGTAAGAGCTCGTAACATTGCTCCAACAATCGCTAACATTGGCGACCAAACTGTAAGACAAGGTCAAGTCATCACTGTTAATGTAACAGCTAATGACACACCAGGTGATGCTTTAAGATTATCTATCACTTCACCTCTTGCTTTTGCAACACTTTCAGATAATGGCAACGGCACTGGCGTTATCCGCATTGCTCCAGCCCTAACTGATGCTCAAGGTGGACGTATTACTGTAAACGTAACTGACCAAGGTGGTTTAAGTGCTACTACCTCCTTCAATGTTACCGTTCAAACAGCAGTACAAATCAATGGTGCAGCATTTGATACCCGCGGCAAACAACTCTTTATCAATGGTACTGGCTTTGGCACATCAGGTGCTAGAGTAACAATCAATGGTCAAGATATAACTGCTCGCGTAAGTGGTCAATCTAATGAGTCAATCACTGCTAAAGGCAACAAGAAGAAATTAAACCTCAGAGCAGGTCCAAATCAAATTGTTATCACTGCTGGTGGTGTAACCTCTAACACCTTTGTATTAAACTTACTCCAAGGTAATGAAGATTAATCTGACTTTACCCTAGGTTTTACAAGCGAGAGCGAGCCATTCGGCTCGCTCTTGTTTTTAAGAATAAAATGTTTTAGCGTTATAATGTTTTTACTAGCTTGCAATGAGCTAACTTCATCTATAAAACTAAATAGTTGGTGTTAGTTGATTTTAAGCTTAAACATTTGATTAATATTTAGTTTTAAGCTTTAGTGGACATGTTTTTAGGAGGATTTAATGTCTAAGAAGTTTTCCTTGATTTTACTAACTTTGCTTTTAATGACCGCTTTTATTGGTTGTAACAAAACTGCTAATAGTAACAACACAACAAACAACACAACAGCAAATAATACGGCTGTAAATAATGCTGGCATAAATACAAATACAGAAGCTAATAATACAACCGATGTAAATGGACAGCCTGTTTTAGTTAATGCCCCAGCAGGAGCAAATGTTGTTTTGCCAAAGGATGTTCCAACTTTTCCAACAGCTACTGCTAAAGGAAAAAGAATTACAAATAAAATTACTATGTTTGATTTTCAAACCAAGTCAGATCTTAAAGAAGTAAATGACTTTTTTGTAGAAGCTTTAAAAAAAGAAGGATGGCAACTAAGAATACAACAAGCTAATAGTAAGGAAGGGCTTTTTTTTACTAAACCAAAACGAAGTATAAAACTTGTTGCTTATCCAAATAGTAAAGAAAAAACTACAGATTTTACTATTCATGTTGTAGATATAAGTGATAATCCTATAGCCCAACAAATAGAAGTAGCAGATAAAGATGACAAAAAGACTCCTATTAATGTTGGTAACTTAAATGAAGCAATGAAAATGCCAGCCACATTGCCTAAAGATGTTCCTTTCTATCCAGGAGCAACAAGAAAACCAACAGATAAACCGGGTATTTGGTGGGAGTATAAAACCAAAGACAACGTTAAAAAAATTGTTGATTGGTATTCAGGAGAATTAAAAACTAAAAACTGGGATGTACATTTAGATACTAGTGAATTAGGCGATAGTATGGTTATCTATACAAAAAATAATGAACAAGGCGATAAAATGTATGTTGGTGTTCGTGTTAATGATATGAAACAAGCAGATGAACGTTGGATCACATTAATTAATTATCCTTATAATACTGTAATACCAAAGGATATAAAACCAATTAGTACAATAGAAAAAGAACAAGCGGGAGCAGTGAAAGCAATTGAAGAAGCAACTAAAAAAGCTCAAGAATTAAAGAAAAAAGCAGAAAAAGAAGGTAATAAAAAATAATTAGTTTTAGAACTTTTGCTAAAGAAAATAGCTCAGTAATAGTTTACTGAGCTATAGTTTTTTATGGGTACGGCTGGGCTTGAACCAGCGACTTCTACCGTGTGAGGATAGCACTCTACCACTGAGTTACGTACCCAAGAATTTTTAAAGTAAAGTGCAAATTAAAAAAGTAAGCCCAATTCTAGTAGAAATAACTTTTTTGCGTCAATAGCCAAAAACCCGATAAAAATCCCACCCATAAATGGGTGGTCTATTGTTAGATGCTGCTACGCAGCATTATAGGATTTTTGTTAGTTTCTTTAAGCTCCTTAGGGACTAATTGGAATTTTTAATTTCCAAAAATTAAATTCTCCTTTTTGCTATAAACTTTCCTTTTGTCAAAATCTACACTTATGATAAATTGCACTCTACCATCTAAATAAAGGACACACTAGCCTTACTCTAAACTGACTGGCAAATAATAGAACATGGATCTTTCGACAGCTATCACTAAAACCAAACAATTACAAAAAACTATAGAAACAGTTATTCGCGGTAAATCAGAAGTTATTCGCCTAGCTATGATTGCTTTATTGGCAGGGGGACACCTTTTAATAGAAGATGTTCCTGGTGTAGGCAAAACTACTTTAGCTCAAACAATGGCACGTTCTTTTAACTGTACTTTTAATAGAGTACAATTTACTAGTGACTTACTCCCGTCAGATATCGTTGGGTTATCAGTTTATAATCAACGTGCAGATAACTTTGAATTTCGGCCTGGGCCAATTTTTGCCAATGTAATTTTAGCTGATGAAATCAATCGAACCACTCCTAAAACCCAAAGTAGTCTTTTAGAAGCAATGGCAGAAGGACATGTTACGATTGAAAATAAAACTTATCCCCTGCCACGCCCTTTTATTGTTTTAGCTACACAAAACCCAGTAGAACATCATGGCACTTATCCACTGCCAGAATCGCAATTAGACCGGTTTATGATGCGTATTAGTATGGGTTATCCAGAAATGTCAGAAGAAAAGCAAATCTTACGTAATCAAATGGTTAAGCATCCAATAGAAAATATTGAACCTATAATGCAGGCTTCTGATGTTGTAGAGTTACAAAAATTAGTTAGAGAAGTAAGGGTAGATGATTTAATTTTAGATTATCTTGTAAAATTAGTTGATGCTACACGAAATAATGAGCTTTTAGAGCTAGGAGTAAGCCCTAGAGCTAGTTTAGCTCTACTTCATGCAGCACAATCTTGTGCTATTTTAGAAAAGCGAGATTATTGTATTCCTGATGATGTAAAAAATTTGCTAGTGCCGGTTTTTTCCCATCGTGTTATTGTTAATGCCCGGTATGGTTCAGCAAAAAAACATTCTGAAGAAGCAGAATCAGTTCTTCAGGAAATATTAAAGACAGTTGAAGTACCTATTTAAGCTAAAGCCCCCTAGCCAAGCCCTAAAGGACTTGGGTATTGTCAAATGCTACTACTTAGCAATGTAAGTTTGATGACTTGAGTTTCAGCCCTGTAGGGGCTGTTGAAAATAGCCCTGACCAATAAGCCAAGCCCTAAAGGACTTGGCTATTGTCAAATGCTACTATGTAGCAATGTAAGTTTGATGACTTCAGTTTCAGCCCTGTAGGGGCTGTTGAAAATAGCCCTGACCTTTAGGTCTGGGCTAGAGGTTTTAGGTTTTTTATGGATAGCAAAGCAATACAAGATTTTAAGCGGATTGCTAAAGAGTTTTTTATTACTACATTTTTATTAGGCTCTGCGCTAGTTTTAGCAGTGGTTTCTAACTCTTTACTACAAACAGGGGATTATCAATTAGTTGTTGGTACTACAATATTATCTTTGGTACTTGCTGGAATAGGCGGACTCTATAGCGTTCCAAAGCTTTCGCGGAGAGTAAATTTAGAGCTTTTTTCTTGGCGATTTTCCTATTCTGCTACTCCAGAAATGGCTTTTTTCTTTGTCCTTACCATTATTGTCGGCTTTTCTGCTATAAATACTGGAAATAATTTACTTTATTTGGTTTTTTCTGTCTTAATTGCTGTAATAATAGCCTCTGGAATTATTTCTGAGGGGAGTTTACGTAAATTAGATGTTAGCCTTAGATTTCCAGAACATATCTTTGCTAATCAAGAAACCTTACTGGAACTCTCTTTAATTAATCGGAAAAAATTATTACCTTCTTTTTCTTTAACTGTTGGAGTAAATACTGGTGAAGAAGAAAAGAAAAACCTTCTAGTAAAGGTGCAAGAACTATTTTTAGGGCCACAACAAGAAAAAGGTTTTGGTAAATTAGCCCATTACAGCATTTTACCTAATAATAGTAAAGTAAGCCAACGTATATCTTATACTTTTAAGAAACGAGGAAATTATCAAATTACAGGTTTTATGATTAGCACTAAATTTCCTTTTGGATTCTTGCGTAAAGTACAAGAAAAAGAAGCTGCCGGCGAAGTTGTAGTTTATCCTGAACCACAACCTATTAGTAGTTTTGCTGCTAGTATTCCAGTTTTAACAGGGTGGTTAGAAAGCTCTCAAAAAGGTAACAGCACAGATCTTTATAGAATGCGGCAATATGTTCCTAATGATAGTATGAGGTATATTGATTGGAAAGCGACAGCAAAAACACGTCGCCTTATGGTAAAAGAATTTACTACAGAAGATGAACGACGCTTTAGTTTAGTGCTAGACGATGAACAAATAGATGAGTTAGCAGATTTTCAAGAAAAATTTGAAAGAGCAATAATTTTAATAGCTTCTTTAGCAGATTATTTAACTAAACAAGGCTCAGAAGTTCGCTTGTTGACTCCTAAAGAACAAACGGATTTTGGTTTAGGTACAGAACACCTTTATAAAATGCTTAGGATCTTAGCTTTGATACAACCACGTAATCAAAATATTGTAGATAATAAGCCAGCTAAATCCATTAGTGAGTTTTTGGAAATGGATAAAAATGATTTTAAGATTATTGTTACACCTTTACCTTCACTAATGCCAACAAATAACATTAGAATTAAAGTTATTAGTTTAAGTAAGTTATGATAAAAAGCAATACGCTAGAAAAATACTTTAAAATTTGTTCATATTTACTAATTACCCAAGGATTTTTAACTTTATGTTTAACGGGTAATGTAGATTTTATTTCGATGGTACTTTATAGTATAGCTTTAATACTTAGTTGGTATAGTGACAAAGCGGATTCAAAAATACAAATTAAACCTCAAACGGCTAATTGGTTAGCAGTATCTTTCTTACCTTTTGTTTATATAGATTTTCGCTATATTAGTTCTTCTTATGTTGGGCCATTGATTCACTATAGTTTGTTTATATCGATTTTTAATTTATTTAAGGTAAAAGCGGATCGGGACTGGGTATTTTTATATTTAATTGCTGTTTTTGAAATACTTTTAGCTGCTACTTTAACAATAGATATTACTTTCATTATTATGTTGTCCATATTTTTATTGTTAATATTGGCAACCTTAGAAGCTTTTGAAGTAAAACGTAGTCAAGGAGAGGTTTATAAACCTAAAGAAGAAAAGCTCTTAAACCAAGTAGGTAGAGCCTTACCTTTACGAAGAATTGCGTATTTAGTGAGTGTAACATTTGCTATTGTATTATTAATTGGAATGATTACGGCTCCAGTGTTTTTAATGATTCCAAGGCTTAATACTAATTTTATGGCACGTAGTTTTGGAGCTACTACCGTTTCTATTACAGGATTTTCTGATGTTGTTGAATTAGGACAAGTAGGAGATATTAAGAAAAGTGAGCAGGTAGTAATGAATGTACGTCTAAAGACAGATGCTACCAAATTAGCTAAATTACCAAAATGGCGAGGCGTAACTTTAAGTCAATATAATGGTCGTAGTTGGAGTGAACCACGTAGAGAACAACGTAAAGCTTTGCGCGCTGTAGATGGACTTTATAAGGTAGATGAACCAAGTAAAAACCCTTTTCTTTTAGAACAAACATTTTATCTTGAACCTCTTAGCACTCCTGTTGTTTTTGTTGCTCCTCGGCCTTTAACAGTTAATAGTCAATTACCTTCTCTTTATAGTACTACTTCAGACACATTAACCACCGCCGACCATTCATATAAACAAATAGTTTACACGGCTTATTCTGATATTTCTTTACCTGCTTTGGCAGAACTAAAAAAAGATGAACAACCCTATAGTGAAGAAATAAAAGATCATTATTTACAAGTTCCTGATATGGATGAGCGAGTAGCCAAACTTGCTCAAGATGTTACACAGGGTGCTACAAATCGTTTTGATAAAGCTAAGGCCATTGAACAATATCTGAAAAAAAATTATGGCTATTCCCTAGAAATGAAACGAACAGGTGAAGTTGATCCACTAGTAGATTTTCTTTTTAACACTCAACAAGGACATTGTGAATATTTTGCTAGTGCAATGGTAATAATGCTTAGGCATCTTGGGGTATCTGCCCGTATAGTCAATGGTTTTCAGACAGGGGAATATAATGAAGTAAATAATACTTTTACTGTCCGACAATCAGAAGCGCATTCTTGGGTAGAGGTTTATTTTCCTACTACAGATACTTGGATGGATTTTGATCCTACGCCAGCAGCAGGCTTTAGCCAATATACTAACAATATTGCTAATAAGCTAAAAAAATATTTTAGTGCTGTTAGAATGCTTTGGCTTGATTATGTTGTAACTTATGACTCAGAACGCCAAAGCTATCTATCCACTAGGGTTAGAGATACAGTAACATCTTATAAATCAACTTTAGAGAGTTATATATTTAATTTTCGTCGATATTTATTAAATTCTTACAATAATTTTTCTACAGGTCAAATGCCAGTAAAAAATTTAGCAATTGTTGGTATTTTAGTCTCGTTAACTATACTTACTTTTTTAACTTGGCAATTTCGTCAATTACTTAAAGGATGGCAACTAGCACCTTCAAAACTTTTTTCTAGTTGGTGGGCTAGACAACTATTTTTGCCTTGGCTACGCTGGAGAACTAAAAACAATCCACAACAATCAGCCGTGTTATTTTACAATGAAATGCTGGTAGTTTTAGAAAAGAAAGGTTTTAAGAAACAAAAACATCAAACACCTCTTGAATTTGCTACAAATACTAAACTTTCAGAAGTTTCAGAACTTACTAACTATTATAATAATGTTAGGTTTAGCAATGTAAAGCTGAATGAACAGGAAGAAAAACAAGTTCGTGAATTAATTAAAAAGCTAGCTAAGAAAAAGACTGTTAACAAAATACCGGTTTCTAATCTAAAACGCTTAAGTTTAGCAACAAGTGCTGTTAGCCTTCTATTCTTACTAGGGGCAGTCGGTTGTTATTTTTATAATGAAAGATATATGTCTGTAAGTTCTAGACTAGCAAAAAGTCAATTAATTGGCTTTACTAGTGAAAATTATAGACCGTCAAGATTAATTGAAAGAATTGTTGGTCAAGTTAGACAACAACCAGGCAATGGAGCTTTGGATTTAGCAGAAGCTCTAGGCCCTGGTCAACCTGCTGAAGTTGCTCCAAAGGGCAGACTTCCCTGGGATGACTACTTTGACCCAGCCTCACAACCTACAAAAGACGAATTAGCAAAAATATTTGAGCGTCCAGAAATAGCACTGATTGAAAAAGCTGCTACTTATAAAACCTTTGATATTAGTGAATTAACAAGTTTGTCACCACAACATAAAAATTTTGTTAATAATTTAGATCACTTAACAGTTATTGATAGAGTAGATGTACTACTTTGGAAGGCTTATGTACAGTTTCGGGAAGGAAAAACCAAAGAATGTGAAAGGACTTTTGCTCTAGTCATTTCTTTAGGTGATAACTTAAGACAAGATTATTCTATAAATAATGTTTCTTTAGGTTATAGGATTCTTGCTAGAGGCTCTTTAGCAATAGCTAAATATAATCTTCTGTCTGATAATGAAGATCGAGCTAAAGAATGGTTTGCTATAATGAGAAGAAGTTATCAACGTCGCACTAGATTACAATACTTAGTTGGACAAATTCATCTAGCTGGAGGTAGTGATAGAAATTTAACAGAACTTTTTGCTTTAGCAGTACAAAAAGATGAATTAGCACTTGCTGAACAAGCTACAATTGCTATTGGGCAAGCTTGGTTAAATAATCCTAATCAAGTTATTTTGGGAGTTTCAAAACAAAGAAGACTGTTTCTAACAGCTTTAACTGAAATTAAGAAAAAACAAATTGTAAAAACAGCAAATAGTTATTTAGAAACATCAACAAAGATGTCTTTCTTTGATAGATGGAAAGAATTCCGTGCAAGATATAAGAAAAGATTCTAGTTAATCAACAGGATCCTTAAAGATATGTTGTAAATCGTCGTGAAGTGGTTGCGTAGTTCTATCACCGGGCCAATCACGTCGTACAATGCTAAATTGTCCTGTAGTGCTACTTAAGGAGTATGGACGCTCAGTTTTACAAATTTCAGGGATTAAACTATCTAATTCTATAAAGCGATCAGCTACGTCAATTAACCTAGGTGAAGTATTGGAGCGAAAACCAGCAATTTCTACACGTACACCTTTATAAGCAACAGCATCAACTGCATAAGCAAAATCTTCATCTCCACTAACTAAAATAGCTGTATCATACCTATCAGCTAAAGACAGCATATCTACAGCGATTTCCACATCTAAATTAGCTTTTTTAGTTCCATCTGGAAAGGTTTTTAATTCTTTTTCTACTACTCTATAACCATTTCTACGCATCCAGAGTAAAAAGCCTTGTTGACGTTCTGCGTTTTGGTCTACACCTGTGTAGAAAAAAGCTCTTAATAAAGTGTCTTGTCCTCTAAGTACATCAAGGAGTTTTGCATAATCAATTTCTACTCCAACCGACCTAGCAGCATGAAAAAGGTTATTACCATCAATGAATATGACCAAGCGGCCTCTAAGTGCTGTTTTATAAACCATTTTTATAGTGACCTATTATAATAATTTAAAATAAAATCTTTAATTGCAACTATTGTAATACTTTGAAAATAGCCACGTCAAAGCAAAAGAACCAGTCTTAAATATAAGTAAATTTTTTAGTTTCTACTACATGGCCTTTTTTAACCAAAAATGCTAAACTATAGCTGGTTTTATTTCTATATTAGGGAAAAGATATGTATAAAGTTATCTTAATCTTACTTTTTCTTATTTTTCCAGCTACTGTTTTAGCGCAAGAACCACCACCACCATCACCTATAAGCGAACCTGAGCAAAGACCTGTTTTTTCTATTGGTGAAACTATTTCCCGTAGTCGTATTGCTGTTGCTGAAAAAGAACATCGGGAAATGATTAGTGCTAGTAGTGAAATGAATCACTTGGCTAGATCTTTGCTAAGAATATCTCAAACACAATGCCAATTTAGTGTTGATGATAAAAAGAAAATAGAAAAAATAGAAAAATTAGCTAAAAAAGTGCGTTCTGAACAAGGTGCAGGCGGGAATAAATTAGAAAATAAACCAGAAAATGTTTATATTGCTCTAGAACGCTTACATAAAGCTACTCAAATAATAGAAAAAGAAAGCCGTAAAGTAAATCGTCATAGCGTTTCTTTAGTCTTAATTGAGCAAGTAAACGAAGTGTTAGGGTTAACTAAAGAAATAAAGAAAATGAATGATAACTAACTTTATATGCTAAAAATTGTTGCCACTACCCTATTACTATTATTAAGTCTTACAACTAGTAACACTTCTTATCTTATTCAAAACCCAGAAGATAATATAATTAAAATAGAAACAGGTCTAGTAGTTATTAATGCTACTGTGATTGATAATAATGGGCGTTTTGTAGCTAACCTAAAAGCTAGTGATTTTCTTTTAACAGAGGACGGCCAAAGTCGTCAAATTGCCCATTTTAGCACCGAAGAAACCCCCTTTGCAGCCGCAATTTTAATTGATGCAAGCTCTAGTATGAAAGCTAAATTAAGCCGTGCCAAAGTTGCAGCAGCACAATTTATGGAAAATATGCGTTCTGATGATTCAACTGCTGTGTATGGCTTTAATTATAAGGTTTATAACTTACAAGAATTTACTAATGTTAAAGATATTAGTCCCGATGTTTGGGAAATAGAATCTGATGGGACAACCTCACTTTATGATGCAATGTATAAGTCTTTAGAAGATTTAAGTAAACGTAGCGAAATACGTCGAGCAATAATAATAATTTCTGATGGGGGAGATAGTTCTAGTAAACATACGGAAAAACAAGCTTTGGAATTGGCTGCTAAATCTTCTACTAGCATTTATGCTATAGATATTACTGATTTAGAGGATAGTAGAGATTCTAGTAAAATGATTGCTAGTGGCCTTCTAAAAAATTTTGCAGAAAAAACCGGAGGACAATATATTAAAACACAAGGGGGTAAACAATTGACAGAAAAGCTTTTAGAAGTATCTAAAGAACTTCGCGCTCAATATACTTTAACCTTTTATCCAGAAAAACTTCAAAAAGGTAAAAATCATAAACTTGTCCTAAAAGTTAATCGCCCAAATATTCAGGTTCGCGCCCGCCAAAGTTATTAACCTAAATATTAAAAAACTCTTGGCTGACTTATGCTAATTTCTCTTGCTAATCTTTCTCGTTGATAAACTAAAAACGCTAATGATTTACGAGAGCGAGCAGATTCTTTTAGTTTACTTCCCATTAGTAAAATCATTGCAGTAAAAATAGTCCCACAAAAAATAGCAATTACTAACCGATTGATTAATAGCCCTGACAAAGTAAAAAAGAAAAACATAAATGCTACTACAAAGCTAGATGAGGCAGAACTACGACGCTGTTTGACTTTACGGTCAATTTCATAAATTTGTTGGTCTAATATTTTTAATTGTTCACGTAAACTAATGGGTTCTTTGCTTGAGTCTGATAAATTTATGGAAATAGGAGTAGGAGTATCTTTTAGCCATTTTAAGCTAACAATATCATCATAGATTTCTACTAAGAAATGATTATGGCATTGTGGGCAACAAACACGAGCAAGTTGTTCTGGAAATTCTAGGTCAGCACCACAATTGCTACAATTATGTTTGATTAAACTCATGGCTTTTTTGCAATATACACTATCCAAAGAAACAATAACAAATGCTAAATATCTGGACTCATTTTATAAAAGTCAGTTATCATAAATTCGCTGCATCAAACTAATTAACTGGCTAAAAGTCTTACTTGTAAAACGAAAATACAGGAGTAAAAAAATGTTACGTTGCAAAAATCAACAAATTATGTTGAGACATCATTTATTGTTAGTTAGCTTAATTTTACTGGTCGCTTGGCTTTGTTTACCTGAAAAAATAACTGTTTCTGCAAGCCAAGAGCTAAATAGCAAAGTAACTTTATCTCAGCAAATTCGACCAGAAGTAAATTCTGCTAGCCTTATAGCTCCTGTAGAAGAAAATACTTCAATGCAGCTTACTTTAGCTTTAAATTTGCGTAATCCATCAGAGCTAGATACATTTCTTACAGAACTACATGATGCAAAGTCTCCTAATTATCAACGTTGGATTAGCCCAAATGAGTTTGGCGAGCGTTTTGGAGTAAGCAAAACAGATTATCAAGCAATGGTCAACTGGTTAGAGTCAGAAGGTTTTACAGTTGATCGCAGTTGGCCCAATCGTTTAGCGATAAATTTTAGTGGAACTGTTGCGAAAATAGAAAAAACCTTTCAGATACAAATAAACCTTTACCAATATAGCGACTATAGCGACCAACAATATTTTGCTAATAATAAAGCTCCTCAAATTCCATCACGTTTTGCTAGCAGTGTTTTAACTGTGCTTGGACTAGAAAATTTTTCTGAACCAGAGCCACTACATAAAAAGTTGTCTAATATAGATAAATCTAACTCTAACAAAGACTCAGCACTTACTTTTAATGGTCGGACGGCTTTAGCTCCAAAGGATTTTCAAATTGCTTATAACACTGCCTCCTTGATTGCTGAAGGTATTGATGGGACGGGTCAAGAAATTGCTATTGCGGCTCGCTCAGATTTTAATGTTAGCGATGTGCAAAAATTCCGAAGTGATTTTGGACTTACTGCAAATGATCCTAAAAAGGTTTTTCCGTTTGGGCCGGTTGCTAATCGTGGAGGAATTGAAGAAACAGAGGTTTTGCTAGATGTACAACTTTCCGGGGCAGCGGCTCCTAAAGCCAATGTTCAGGCTATCATTGCGCCAATGATTTCCCAGTCATTACAGGCTATTTATAATGATTTTTCTCATATTCCCATTGTTAGTTTAAGTTTTGGACTATGTGAGCAACGCTTAATGTTAGAAAGCACAATGTTTTTTAACTCGCTTTATGCTCAAGGTGTAGCGCAAGGTCAAACAACCTTTGTTGCTTCTGGCGATGATGGAGCAAATGATTGTAGGGACGGGCGATTAGCTGTAAATGGGCTAGCTTCTTCTCCTAACGTTGTAGCTGTAGGCGGAACCAGACTAGATGCAAGGTTTGATACAAATGGCAACGCTACAGCTTATGGTGGTGAAGTAGTTTGGAACACAGGACGGGGTAGCGGAGGCGGTCTTAGTACGGTTTTTGATAAACCTGCTTATCAAGTTGGGCCAGGTGTTTCTAGTAGCACTAAACGAAATGTTCCAGATGTTGCTCTTCTAGCTGATCCAATTGGCCCAGGCTATTTTATTGTCCAAGGTGGAATTACTACTACTATTGGTGGAACAAGTGCTTCTGCTCCTTCTTGGGCAGGGATTTTAGCGTTAATACAACAACGTAATCAAAATATTAGGCTAGGAAATGCAAATTTCCGTATTTACGCGCTAGGTGCTAATCAAGCCGCAGGTGGGCCAAAAGTCTTTAATGATGTAACTATTGGAAATAATAGTGTTGCTAATGTGATGGGTTTTAATGCTCAACCTAATTATGATTTAGCTACAGGTTGGGGATCTGTTAATGCTTCAGAACTAGCCCGTAATTTTTTTACCCAGCAAAATCCTTTTGAAAAAGTTCGTAACTTGCAAGCCGTTGCTCAAGGTACAGATAAAGTTATGCTTAACTGGCAATCTCCTGCTAATTCTGCAACTTCCAAAAGATTTGCTAAACCTGTTTTAGATTTAGCAGAGCTAGAACAGAGCCAAAAAGATCAATATTTGCTAGATCCAGACACTAATGAGTTAAAAGCTTATCGTTTTGGTATTGTGCGATCTGGAAAAAATGAACTTAATGAAAATAAACAAGCTATTGAACCTAACCCACTAGCTAGCGGTCAAGCACCTAGAATTTCTCAATTGCTTGTATCATTAAAAGGCAAAAATAAAGCTAAAGCAGATTTTACAGTTACTGACCCTGATGGGGATCTTGGTAGACAAAGCGGAATATCCATTATTTTGTTAGATAAAGATGTTAGAGGTGTAACCACGCCTAGAAATGGAAATTTATTACTATTTGGAGATAGAGCAATATTTTCTAAACCCTTAGATTTTACAGGAAAAGAAACAGGCAATTTTCCATTTACCTTAAAGGGTGTAAAGGGTTTTCCATCGGCTGCAATTTGGGCTAGTAGCATTCGGGATGATGCTGGAGTACTAAACCTAGCTCCGGCTGTAACTGGTATTAGTGGGCGGGTTGTTGGAACTGGCACAACCCCTATGATTATGAATGCTAATGCAGCAATTTTTAATAATGAAGATAGCCTAGGTGTTAACTTAGATGGAATTGACGATGATGCTAACACGGCAGGGATGACACTTGGATTTTTAGATGCTAATGGAAAAGTCGTTTTTGCTTTAGGCATTGTTGGCGAAGGTGGACTACAAAACTTTTCTCCATTTTCACTTGAGCTAGTAAGAAATCCTGTAAGAGGACAAGCGCGGTTTAATGTTAATTTTTCTATTTCTGGTGTGACTCAAGCGGTACGTGCTGGAACATTAAAGGCGGTTTCTGTTAGTCTAGTAGACAGCAATGGTAATCAAAGTGCAGTAAGAATAATTCCCCTGGATGGGGTTGCTTCAACAAATAATTTATTGCGCTATAATATCTATCGATCCCAAACAACACCAGTGCTGCTTGCCCCAACAAATTTAGTTGGGATCGTACCATCAACAAATACAACATTTACTGATAATGTTTCTATTACTCAAAAAACTGTATTTAATTATGTAGTTACTGCCGTCTATGAGAATGGAGAAAGCCCTGCTTCTAATGAGGTGATTGTTACCATAGACAAACCTTAAAAGCTTATTAATCTAGGATAATTATGGAAAGCCAATCGGGAATTATCATTAACCAGTTAGTGGCAGAGGGTCGTTGCGCCCTAGATACTCCTTTAGCTGAAACAGAAGTGGAGAGTTTTGATAAATTTTATCGTGGCTTTCTTAATAAAAAATTAGAAGATAAATTATCTTTATTAAAAAGCATGTTGTTGATGAGACGCGGAGATTTACGCCATTATGTACAATATGCCACGTTATTTCAAAAACGCTATGAAAGCTTAATTCCCCTTAAACAACGTGATTTACTTCTTAGTTTTCCTTCTGTTACTAAAGAGATTTATAACTTGATTTTTTCATGTGTAGAAACCTATGGTGATGCTGGCAGAACCGTTGTTGATTTAACTAAAGAACAAGTTAGAGATCACTTAGACCGAACAGAAATGTTTCGTATAGATATAGACTCATTGCTTACTTCTGCTAGTGCTATTGTTCCAGAAAACAAAGAAATGCTAGAGGAGTATTTTTCTAATAAAGAAGCAACAGAAAAATCTTTTAAGTTTTGTGTTGTAATCATAGCTGATCATCCTATGATTAGCGTATTACCACATACAGAAAATAATAATACTTTAGCACTTGCTAAAGTAAGAGAATATTTAGAAAAAAGTTTTGGTGAACGTTTTGAAGAAAATTTGGTTGAATTTTTTGTAGTAGGAGGTGGATATATTCGCTTGGAAGGGGAAAAGGTAATGATTGGCGGTCGTAGCAATATTTTTGACCCTTTATTTGCTGATATTACTAAACCTTTGTCAGAACTTTATTCTGGCCGATTTCTTACCTTAAAATATCAATTGGCTGAACAAATTTTGCGACTAGAATTTCCTGATACGGATTTTCTTATTAGATCCGCGACTATTGGTAAATCCACTACTACTTTAAGCCCTGTAGCAAGACCAAGTTAAAGGATTTTATATAAATTGACTGGTAGTTTTCGACTTAACCTTGCAGAAAAATTTGAAAAACTTTCAACCTTTTGCCTCTACGCCTGTGCTTTAGCAGCACCTCATTCTATTGCAGGTTCTCAAGGTAGCTTTTTAGCTGCTGCGCTATTTTGGCTTATAAGCTGTGCTGCAAAGAAACAATTTACTCTTAAAGCTACCCCGCTAGATTGGCCCCTTCTAGGCTTATTTGCGTGGGCCACGCTTTCAGCCTGCTTTTCCTATGAAAGATTAACTAGTTTTAGTGGCTTAAAACAACTTGCCTTTTTTAGCCTTTTTTATTTTGTTGCTATTCGTGCTTGTGATGGTCAACGGGCTAGACGCTTGGCTTTAGTTTTAATTATGTCTTGCTCAGTAAATGTTGGCTATTCAATATACTTAAAAGCTAAAGGGCAAGGATTAAAAATAGATAAAATATATTCCCATAGTTTACTTAATCGAGAAAAAGGTATTATTTTTGTTGAAGGTGATGTACTGCTTAAAGCTGATGGAGTTCCTATTACATCCTTACAAGTCTTTTCTGATGTAATAGATAAAGGCGATCCTGACACTATAGTAAAAGTCGAGTTTCGCCATAATGAAATGTTATTGGTTGGCAATGTGATCCGCCGTAGATTTCAAAAATATACAGAACTAAAAGGGGTTGAACGATTAGGAATAGATGTTTCTCCTGGTCGAGATTTTCGCGCACAAGGCTTTTACAATCATTATTCTACTTATGCAGAAGCCTTACAGTTAATTACTTCACTACTATTTGGTTTTTTGCTTGCTTGCCCTAAACGTGGGTCAAATTGGGTACTTATTGGACTTGGACTACTTGCAATTGCTTTTACAGCAACTTTAATTTTTACAGCTACTAGAGGCCCTTTAGCCGGTCTAGGGTTATCTGCTTTAGTAATAACTTTGTTTTCTCAAGGTAATCGACGTTTAATTTTAATTGCAATGTTGCTAATTGCTTTACCTATAGGAGTTTATGCTATTGCTAAATGGCGTGGTGTAGGACTATTTGACCTAAAAGATGGTAGCACTACTTGGAGGCTTGAAATTTGGCAAGAAGGCGTTAAGTTAGTCAAAAAACACCCTATTTTAGGCATTGGCAAAGGTAGCGAGCGTAAACACTGGCGAGAATGGGGAATGTTTCGTAATGGAGAACTCCCACCCGGACATTTTCATTCTACTTATTTGCAATTAACTGTTTGGTGGGGTATTCCTGCACTGCTGCTTTATTTAGGTGTTATTGGACAAACTTTACGCACATTTAGCAAATTTTTATTAAGCATTAAAGTTAGCGCGTTACATTGGCAACAGCGAGCCATTATTTTAGGGGCTTTAGGCGGGCTAGTGGGTTTTAGTGTTAGTGCTTTGGTGCATTTTAATTTTGGAGATGGCGAAGTAGTAATTGTTTTTTGGCTAATACTTGGTCTAGCAATGGCAGAAATTTTGTCAGTAAAAGATAAAGAATTGTCTAACGTTAGTTAAATTATTTAATAGAAATAGCCTAGTTTAGTAACTTATTTTAAACTAGGCTATTTAAAAAACCCTAGATATTTGGATCCATTCCCAAAGCACGAAGTTTAGCTATAAGTTGTTCAGTACGGAGGCGTTCTTGTTCAAGGTGTTGTTCAGCAAGTAAGCGTTGTTGGCGTTCTCGTTCTATTTGAGCATTAGCTTGTTGTATTTGAACATTAGCTTGTGATTCAGCTACTAAAACATCCTCATATCGTTGGTTAAGCTCTAGAAAAGACAAAAACCTTTGACCATCAGCATGATAAAGCGTAAGTTCTTGATCTGATTGCTCAAAACGAATGCCTAAAAGAGGACTAGTCCAATTTGACATAGGGACAATATCAACTAGTTGTTCGCCTAGTCTTTGCCAACCTCGCAAGCTATTACGTTGCGGATAATAGAGATAATATTCTTGGACATTATGTTTTTGATAGAAAAGTAATTTTTCGGCCATCTCTTTTTTAGTGTTACTTGGAGAAAGAATTTCAAAAACAACTTGAGGAGCAATATTTCCTTCTTCCCATTGTTTGTAAGAGCCTCGATGACCTTTAGGACGGCCAAACATTACCATCACGTCAGGAGCAGCGGAAATCTTTGGCTCTCCTTCTACAGGATACCAAAGTAGATCTGCTGCAACAAAACAAGGTAGTATTTTATCTAGGTTTTCTTGAATAACTGTAATCCAATAGTATTGCAAAGTATTGTCACACATTGGTTTGCCGTCGCTTTCTGGATAAACAATTTTATCTTTAGTTTTTTGTTTACTCACGGTTTTTAACTCCTTTGCTTTTTTCTTAAAAGGATTACAATGTTTAAATGCAAAATTTGGTTAATTCCAGTCAAATGTTAACTAAGTTTTTTTAGTCTGACAGCAGCGTCTAGAATATAATCGGCTACTTCGCGTTTAGGCATTAGTGGAAGTTCTACTTTATTGCTATCTCGGTCAATCATTGTTACCCGGTTGCTATCACTATCAAAGCCTGCATCTAGCGCGTTAACATCATTAGCTACAATTAAATCCAGGTTTTTTCTTTCTAATTTATCTTGAGCGTATTCAATTAGGTTTTGTGTTTCTGCTGCAAACCCAACTAAGACTTGGCTAGTTTTTCTTTCTCCAAGTGTGCCTAAAATATCTTGAGTTCGTTCAAGTTCAATAGACATTTCAGACGAAGTTTTTTTGATTTTTTGATTAGAAATTACTGATGGACGATAATCACAGACTGCCGCAGATTTAATAACTATTGTTGCGCTATCAAAGTTATCTAAAACAGCCCTATACATTTCTTCTGTAGTAGAAACTTTGATTAAATTAGCTTGATTTGGAGGGGCAATTGATACGGGCCCGCTAACAAGGGTGACTTTAGCACCTCGATCTATTGCCGCTTGAGCTATTGAATAGCCCATTTTTCCCGATGATCTATTGGAGATAAACCTAACAGGATCAATATATTCTCTAGTCGGCCCAGCAGTAATCAATATATGTTCGTTAACTAAATCAGTTTTGACAACAGAGGTTTTAGCTTTAGTTTCCTGGATTATTTGGACTGCTTTTTGAGCAATTTCTAGTGGATCAGCTAAACGTCCTTCGCCTTTCATCCCACAAGCTAAATAGCCTGCTTCAGGATTAATAAATTCAACTCCTCTATCACTTAAAATTTTAATATTTTCTTGTGTTGCAGGATGTCGCCACATTTCAACATTCATTGCAGGAGCAATTAAAGTTGGTGCAGGTGTTGAAAGATAAAGTGTTGTAAGAAAATCATCTGCAATTCCATGAGCTAATTTAGCAATAATATTAGCTGTAGCAGGTGCAATTACTAGTAAATCAATAGCTTGAGCTAAAGAAATATGATAAATATCGCTGCGTTCTGTCGAAGCAAACATATCTGTTATAACAGGATGCGCGGATAATGCTTGAAAAGTAAGCGGTTGGATAAATTCTTGAGCATGTTTAGTCATTACTACTTCAACATCTACACTTAATTCTTGTAAATGACGTAGCACTAAAACAGCCTTGTAAGCACCGATACAAGCACTTACACCTAATGCTATTTTCATAAAACCCCTCTTTTTTAGTTTAATTTATGATAAAGGAAAGCTTGTTAGGATATGTTTAAGTTTATTACTCATACGATTGGGCCGAAGCCTTTCGGCTTGGGCTACAGAAACTAAAGCCATTGTAGCTGAATCTAAATCATCATTGATAATTACATAATCAAATTTATCATAACAAGCAACTTCTTTACTTGCAGCTTTTAAGCGATGTTCAATGACTGATTTGCTGTCTAAATCACGACTATATAAACGTTCTGAAAGAGCAGTAAATGAAGGAGGCATAATAAATATCAATACTGCTTCAGGCATTGCTAGTTTTATTTGTTCTGCTCCCTGTACATCGATATCTAAAATTACATCATAGCCTTGCAAAAGTATTTCTGTTACATCTTTTTTATGTGTGCCGTAATAGTTGCTATGTACTTTTGCCCATTCTAAAAATTGGTTTTCATCCTTCATTTCTTCAAATTCAGCGATGCTAACAAAAAAATAATCTCGTCCATGCTCTTCTCCTGAACGAGAAGGTCTAGTTGTATAAGAAATAGAAAAGGCTATTTCTGAAATACTTGTACGTAGTCGTTTTACAAGTGTGGATTTACCAGCACCAGAGGGGGCAGTTATTACTAGTAAATTACCTAATCTTTTAAAATTATTAGTATCATTCGACATTTTGCACTTGCTCTCTTAATTTTTCTATTTCGGTTTTTATTTCAATTGCTACTTTAGAAATATTTAACTCACCAGATTTAGCTAAAATAGTGTTAGCTTCCCGATTCATTTCTTGAAGGAGAAAATCAAATTTTTTTCCTGCTTCTTCAATTGTTTCTAACAATTCCTTAAATTGTAAAACATGGCTTTTTAACCTGGCAATTTCTTCTGTTATGTCGCTACGTTCAGCTAAATAAGCTACTTCTTGACTAAAGCGTCCTTGATCAAGTTGAATGCTATTAGGGAGGACTTCCTGCATCCTTTTTTGCAAACGTTCCCGATAAAATTCAGTTAGTTGACCAGCATTACTTTCAATCTCAGGAATAGCCACTTCTATTTTTTCTAGTCGGCTCATTAGTTCTGTTTCTAATTCTTTTCCTTCTACCAACCGCATTGCAGTTAGTTTTTCTAGCGCATGGTCAACAACAGTGACTAAAAAGTTATTTAACTCTGGATCAAGATTAGCGGCTGTCGTAGTTAATTGGATAGCGTTTGGGAGTTTTGCTAGTAAGCTTAGGTCTAAATTAGTGTCTAAATCTAGCTGCATTTGAATTTGTTGTAGAGCCTTAAAATAACCTTTTATTAAAGGTAGATTTATTTCATAACTTGATTCTGCTGTTTGAGTTAGGGTTATAACCAAATCCACCCGTCCACGTTTAAGAAACGCTTGGACGCGCTTTTTTAGAGCTATTTCCATTGTAGATAGCTCACTTGGCATTTTGATATGAATATCTAAAAATCGGTTATTAACTGTTTTAACATCAGCAGTAATACGATACTTTTCATTTTCTAAGACTGCTTGACCAAATCCGGTCATGCTTTTAAGCATAAAGTTTAGTTCCTTGTTAGATTAGTCTCTTCATTAATTTCTTCTTGACTGAATTGTAATTCATAAAGTTTTTGATACAAGCCACCTATTGCTAATAATTCGTCATGTGTTCCTGTTTCTATGATTTGCCCTTTGTCTAGTACCACAATAGAAGAGGCTTGACGAATGGTTGAAAGCCTGTGAGCAATAACAATGGTTGTTCGATCTTGCATTAAATTGTTTAATGCTTTTTGAACTTGCTGTTCTGACTCTGTATCTAGTGCTGATGTCGCCTCATCAAGTATCAAAATAGGAGCATTTTTTAGCAATGCCCTTGCAATTGCAACGCGCTGGCGTTGTCCACCTGATAATTCAGAACCGTTTTCCCCTACAATTACATCATAACCGCCACGCTCAATAATAAAATCATGTGCAAAGGCTGCTTTTGCTGCCATTTCTACTTCTGCTCGGCTGACATCACTGCGTCCATAAGCAATGTTGTTATGGATAGTGTCATTAAATAACACAACTTGCTGACTAACTAAAGCCATTTGTGAGCGTAGGCTTGAAAGTTTTATATCTCGAATATCTACACCATCTAAAAGAATTTTTCCCGCCGTCACATCAGAAAATCTCATCAATAAATTACTTAAGGTTGACTTTCCAGAACCAGTTTTTCCAACTAATGCAACCATTTGTCCCTTGTTGATTGTTAAATTAATGTTACTTAATGCTGCTTGATCGCTATTAGGATAAAAAAATGATACGTCTGATAACGTAATATTTTCTTGAAATAAAGTTAAAGTCTTGGCAGTAGGCTTGTCTTCTAGCTCTGTATGCTCATCTAAAATTGCAAAAACTCTTGTAGAAGCAGCAAAAATTTGTTGGTAAGTGTTATGTGTTTGGCTAAGTTTACGCATTGGATCATAGAGTTTAGCCAATGCTACTAGCAAAGCCGTAAATGCTCCAATAGAAAGACTTCCCCTTACAATCAAGCTTTGAGCAAATAAAATTAATGCTCCCAATAATAAAAAACCAACTAGCTCTAAAATAGGTGAAGAAAGATAAAGAGCCGTAGCCGTTTTCATGTTAGTATTACGTAATTTATCTAGGGACGTAAAAAATCTCTTTGACTCAAAGTTTTCCATTCCAAAGGCTTTTACAACTCGGTTGCTAGAAATAGTTTCTTGAGCAATTCCTAAAACTTCTTGGATACCTTCCTGAGTTTTATGGCTAGTGCGGCGCAAACGTTTACCAAAACGTACTGTAATAGCAAAGACTATTGGAACTATAACTAGTGAAAATACAGATAATTGCCAGCTAACAGAAAAAGCATAAGCTAGTAGTACAATTAAAGTAAAAGATTCTCGTAAAGTATCATAAAGCAAAACTGTAACAGCATGTTGGACTCGTTCAACATCGCTAATTATATGAGTTGTAAGGTCTGTTGAACGATGTTTGCTAAAAAATATGTCTGATTGCTTTAGAATATGCTCATATAGTTCTTGACGTAATTTAACGATAATCTTTTGCCCTACATGAGTTAGTAAATATCCAGAAAAAAATAGTGCTATTCCTTTTAATATAGTAAATAGCAGCAATAAAATAGCAATAATACTTGTTTGATTTAATTTTGGAAGATATTGGACTAAGTAAGATATACCAGCAATTTTACTAATAGAATTTGTTGTATTTTCATTTGCAAGGCCGTCAAAAATAGGGGCTACTAAAGAAATTCGAGCAGCTTCAAATAGTCCAACAAATATAGTTAGTAAGATTCCAGTAATTAAAGCTAGCGTATGGGGTCGAGCATAGCGGAGTAGTCTTAATAAATCGTTCATTTTTTAGTAATTAAAGCCTTTTATTTAGTTTATGCAAAAGTTATCTGCTATGCTAAACCTTTGATTCTAAAAGAATAGTTAGTTAAAAAAGTTTTTATTAGAAATACTTTACAAAAAGTTAACGACAAAGTATTAAATTTTCTGACAAAATCATATGTAAGCCAAGCTCTAAGCGTCAAGGTTGCTTGACACTTCCTAATGTATGAAATATTGTCAAATGGCTTGTTAAAATCATAAGAACTTTGTTTTAAGCAAAGCTGTTAAAGTATAGAAAGGCAACAAATATGGTTACTTCTCAATCCTCTTATTTTGCTATCCATCATTTAGAAATTGTAGGTGAAACCCCTATTGCGGAATTAATAGAGGAGAGAATTACTAAACCATCTCAAGGAACTTTTATTGATAAAGGTTTAGAAATACCAGATAGCTATGATATTGATACTATTCGGGCAATGCTACAAGACCCTTTTCATATTTGGGTTTATTGGAATGTCCGCCCACAAGTTTTTGACAAACTAAAAACAGTGTTTCCTTCACACATTGCAGAAAGCTTTTCCCCTGTATTAAAAGTAACAGAACTTAATTTTAATGATGTAAAGTTCATTAGTATTATTGAGTCTGGGGATTATTGGCTAAGCGTTTTACCGGATAAACATTACCGTATTGAAGTAGGAATGCTTTCACCTGAACGTGGATATATTCGACTCTTAGAGGCAGATGAAATTATTACTCCTAGAGGAACAATTTCTACAAATATTGATCCAGAACCGGAATACAAAATTGTTGGTCAAGAGTTTGCAGATAATTTACGTGCGTCAGGATTTGCTGCTTTTGCTGGTATGCTAGGGCCGGAAAAAGTAATGAATGCACTTCCAGAAAATGTTTCCCAAGTACTATCTACTGTATCAGCAGGCGAAAGTTTACAAGATGACCAAATAGACAATCTACCTCCAAGAATACGCGCCTTACTTAAAGAACTTCAAGAAAGAGGCGAAGGAGGCGATTTAACCCTTCTAGCTTTCCTTTATTTAATTCCAGAATATTTACGCGAATCAGTAGCAGAGGTAGAAGGATTGTTTGCTGACGCGCTACATCCTCATCATGTTGCACCGCGTTATATGATTGGCTCTTCTGAGCATCGTCCCTATCCAACACGTAATCCTTGGTTACCTAGTATGACTAATAAAACTATTAGCTGTTAGAAAAACATAATTATGCTGTGTTAAGGAATAATATGGAACAGGGCTATCTTGCACTAATATTGCATGCGCATTTGCCATTTGTTCGACATCCAGAATATCCAGAATTCTTGGAAGAAGAATGGCTTTATGAGGCTATTACAGAAACCTACCTCCCACTACTATTTTTATTTGAAAATTTAGTCAAGGAAGGGGTTAAGTTTCGCGTTACGATGACTTTAACCCCTAGCCTTTGTGAGATGTTAGCCGACCCGCTTTTGCAGTCTCGCTACTCTGAACGAATCGCTAAACTCGTTAAACTTACTACTAGCGAATTAGAACGCACCAAAGACACCCCATATTTTGAGGCTGCTAAAATCCATCATGAACATTTTATAGCTGCACAAAAACTATTTAATGAAAAATATCATGGCAATTTAATATTAGGCTTTCGCAACCTTCAAGATGAGGGTGTGCTAGAAATTATTACTTGTGCTGCAACTCATGGATTTTTGCCTTTAATGTCAAGCGATACAGTTAGGCGTGCGCAAATACAAATAGGTTGTCGTAATTATGCTAAACATTTTGGACGGTGGCCCAAAGGAATTTGGCTCCCAGAATGCGCCTATCAACCAGGTGTAGACAAACTATTAGACGAAGCAGGACTAAAATTTTTTATTGTTGATTCCCATAGCATTATGTTTGGCGATCCTCGCCCACGTAGAGGGATTTTTGCTCCCGTTCTGACTCCATCGGGCGTTGCGGCTTTTGCTCGTGATGTTGAAACCAGTGAACAAGTTTGGAGTGCAGATGTAGGTTATCCAGGTCATCCAAATTACCGGGAATTTTATCGTGATATAGGTTGGGATGCCGAAGAAGAATATATAAAACCTTTTTTACATTCTGATGGGAAACGTCGTAACCTAGGGATAAAATATTTTCGTGTTACTGGCAAAGTTGAATTACATGAAAAGCAACCATATATGCCTGAATGGGCTACAGAAACAACTATCAATCATGCTAATCATTTTATTCTTTCACGCCTGTCACAGGTAAGGCATCTTAAGGAAATGATAGGACGAAACCCTATAGTAGTCTCACCTTATGATGCAGAGCTTTTTGGGCATTGGTGGTTTGAAGGGCCACAATTTCTTAATTTCTTAATTAAAAAAATTCACTATGAGCAAAATGAAATTTCTTTAATTACGCCTTCAGATTATCTAGAAATGTATTCTGAAAACCAGCAACAAACTCCTTCAGCCTCTACTTGGGGCGCAGAAGGCTATAACCGAGTTTGGGTCAATACTGCTACTAGCTGGATTTATCCTCATCAGCATATGGCAGAAAAAAGAATGATTGAACTTGCTCAACGTTATCCAAATGCTACTGGTCTTCACTTAAGAGCCTTAAAACAAGCTGCTAGAGAGCTAGTTTTGGCTCAATCAAGTGATTGGGCATTTATTATTACTACCGCAACAATGGTTCCTTATGCAATAAAGAGATTTAAGGATCATATCCATAGATTTACTAGACTTTATCAAGACATAACCTCTAACAAAATTGATGAAATTTGGCTATCAGAAATTGAAAACAGAGATAATATTTTTTCAGAAATAGACTACCAAATTTACCATTAAGTTTATTGTTTGCTTGTGCTTGTTCTTCCCTGCCACACACTTTCATCAGAATGAGCAACACCTAAATGGTCTAAAATACGAAACACAAAATGATCTACTAAATCAAGAATAGTATTAGGCTTATGATAAAAGGCAGGCATTGCAGGGATTATTGTTGCTCCTGCCTGATGTAATTTTAATAAGTTTTCTAGGTGGATTCTATTTAACGGTGTTTCTCTAGGGATAAGTATTAGTTTTCTATTTTCTTTTAAGGTAACATCCGCTGCACGATGGATTAAATCCCTAACAATTCCTGCTGCTAACATTCCTAAAGTGTTGACACTACAAGGGATAATTACCATTCCGTCAACAGGATAAGACCCACTCGCAATACTTGCACCAATATCTTTAGCAGGAAAATGCTTAATTTTTGTTGTTGGCCGTCCTAGAAGTAGTTCTGCATCTGTTTCACGTACTCCTGAAAATTTTAATGATAATTCTTCTCTTATTACTGTAGTTGCAGCCGAAGTAATTACTAAATTAATGGTTTCAACCAAAGGACTTTCTTCTAGATAGTGTAGTAGCCTTTGGGCGTAAATCGCACCACTCGCACCAGTTATGCCAACAATTATTTTTTTAGCCATAAGTTTTTCCTTAAAAACAAGTTAAATAAGCTTTAAGGCAATATTAAGCAATGCTAACCTGACAAACTTAGCATTGTCATGCTATTTAAGAGATACGCTTTTTAGTCATTTTGTTAATTTTGTTAGCTAGGAAATATTTATGGATCGCAATAAGATCTCTGATCTCCTAAAAGCTTATAAAGAAGATCAATATAGCTTAGAGGAAGTTTTAGAAAAATTTCGTACCCTTCCTTATGAAAATATTGGATTTGCTCGTGTTGATCACCATCGAGCTATCCGTCAAGGCTTTCCAGAAGTTATTTTTGGGCAAGGAAAAACTAGTGATCAAATAACAGGTATTGTTGAAAGAATGCTAAAGGCTGGTAGTAACGTCTTGGTAACTAGAACTAATCTAGAAGCTTATGAAGCGGTTAAAGAAATTGCCTCAGATGCCATTTTTCATAAAGATGCTCGTGCTATAACTATTAAAAGAAACTTTAACTTACAGGGAAAAGGAAAAATAGGTATTGTTACAGCAGGCACTTCTGATATAAGCGTTGCAGAAGAAGCAGCCATAACAGCAGAAATATCTGGTAATGAAATAGTAAGGTTTTATGATGTTGGTGTAGCTGGCCTTCACCGCCTTTTAAGCGAGATGGAAAGACTTGCTGAAATGCGTGTAATCGTTTGTGCGGCAGGTATGGAAGGCGCGCTTCCTTCTGTACTGGGTGGTTTAGTCTCGGTTCCAGTGATCGCTGTTCCTACAAGCATTGGCTATGGGGCTGCTTTAGGAGGTATTGCAGCACTTCTTGGAATGCTAAATAGCTGTGCTTCCAATGTTTTAGTGGTAAACATTGATAATGGGTTTGGTGCCGGATTTGCTGCTTCTTTGATTAATAGATTATAGAAATAGGCTTCCTATTAGAAATAACTGAACAATTATTCAGATATTCGGAAACTTTTCCTTGACAGCACACAGGTCTTAATCTAGACTCCACACTTTCGTTGGTAAAGAATTTCAATAAAGCTCGTTTTTAAGTTTTTTTGAGTTTTTTTAGTGCGGAAACGAGCAAACAGCAAAACTTTTAATATTATTGCTATCAACTCAATTCTAGTTCTTAATACTAGAGAGTTTATTATTGTGGCGTAAAAGAGATGTTTTTTATCTCCGCATATTTACTTCTTACCTAATTAACGCACGCCACAGAGAAACCTAGGCTATGGGTTACGCCTAAAGGGTACGCACAAACTCAAAAGTTATACCCAAATTAATTTATTTCTATTTATTTTAAAATTTTACTTAACCGGTGATTTGTCTAAAAAATAAATTACTTTATTAAGTAGTGATTCTATTGCTTTTACTTTTCACTTGTATTTGAAGGAGCAAAGGGAAGTGCCAACAATTAGCCAATTAGTTCGCAAAGGACGTGATAAAGTTGCTTATAAAACTAGTAGCCCAGCTTTACAAGCTTGCCCACAAAAACGTGGCGTTTGTACTCGCGTTTATACTGCTACACCAAAGAAACCAAATTCTGCTTTGCGTAAGGTTGCTCGCGTAAGATTAACTAATGGAATTGAAGTAACTACTTATATTCCTGGTATTGGTCACAATTTACAAGAACACTCTATTGTTTTAATTCGTGGTGGCCGTGTTAAAGATTTACCAGGTGTGCGTTATCATATTGTTCGTGGAACATTAGATTCAGTTGGAGTTGCTAACCGTAAACAAGGACGCTCTAAATATGGAGCTAAACGTCCAAAAGAAGCTGCACCAGGCAAAGGCGCACCCGGTAAAGGCGCACCAGCTAAAGGCGCACCAACTAAGAAAAAGTAGAACTGCTTCATAAGTAAATAAGGAGTTATTTTTGTATGCCAAGAAGAAGAGTTGCTGAAAAAAGAGAAGTTCTTCCCGATCCCATCTATAATAATACTATGGTAACTAGGTTTATTAACAATATGATGTGGGATGGCAAACGCTCTGTTTCAGAAGGAATTTTTTATGGAGCACTTAATAATATTCAAGAGAAAACACAAGATGATCCTCTAAAAGTTTTTAAGAAAGCTCTTGAAAATGTTAGACCAAAAGTTGAAGTACGCTCCCGACGTGTTGGTGGTGCAACTTATCAAGTACCTGTAGAAGTTAGTCTTCATCGTGGTACATCACTATCTATTCGTTGGTTAATTGATTATTCTCGTAGACGTGGAGAAAAAACTATGCGGGATCGGTTAGCAGGGGAGATTTTAGACGCTGCTGCTGGCAAAGGTAGCTCCATTAAGAAAAGAGAAGATACACACAAAATGGCAGATGCTAACAAAGCTTTTGCCCACTATCGTTGGTAAGTTTTTAAGGTCAGTTGTCAAAAATTTGTTTCAATGACAACTGCAAAATTATGAGTAGACAAGAACCGCTTTATCGTTTTCGCAATATTGGAATTATGGCTCATATAGACGCTGGTAAGACAACAACTACCGAACGCGTACTTTACTATACAGGAGTCAGCCACAAAATAGGAGAAGTTCATGAAGGAACAGCCGTCATGGACTGGATGGAACAAGAACAAGAAAGAGGTATTACCATAACCTCTGCTGCCACTACTTGCTTTTGGTCAAGAAAAGGCGAGCAATTTCGAGTCAACATAATTGATACTCCAGGTCACGTTGATTTTACTATTGAAGTAGAAAGATCTTTAAGAGTATTAGATGGAGCAGTTGCTGTTTTTTGTGCTGTAGGTGGTGTTGAACCACAATCAGAAACAGTTTGGCGACAAGCCGATAAATACCATGTTCCACGTGTTGCATTTATTAATAAAATGGATCGTCCGGGAGCTAACTTTTTAGAAGTTGTTTCCCAATTGCGCTCACGCTTAAGTGCTAATCCTGTGCCTATACACCTACCTATTGGAAGTGAAGATACTTTTCGTGGTGTGGTAGACCTTCTTGCTATGAAGGCGATTGTTTGGGATGATGAAAACAAGGGCGCGCAATATTCTGTCATTGATATTCCAGCAGATTTGCAGTTACAAGCTGAGGAAATGCATGAACAAATGATAGAAGCTATTGCTAATTATGACGACGAAATCGCTAATAAGTATTTAGAAGGAAATGCAGATTTTTCTGAGCAAGAACTGCGCGCAGCACTGCGTCGAGGCACAATAGCCTTAAAGTTAGTTCCTGTAATAACTGGAGCAGCCTTTAAAAATAAAGGTGTCCAAACTTTACTAGATGCTGTTATAGATTATCTTCCATCTCCTTTAGATATTCCCTCTGTAGTAGGAATTAACCCTAAAACAGAACTTGAAGAAGAAAGACCTGCAACCGATACAGCACCTTTTTCAGGCTTGGTTTTCAAAATTATGGCAGACAAACATATTGGTAGTTTGTCTTTTGTGCGTATCTATTCTGGTCATATAAAAGCTGGTAGCTATGTATTAAATTCTACCAAGAAAAATAGAGAGCGTGTTGGTCGAATAATGCGTATGCATGCCAATAAACGCGAAGATGTTGATGAAGCATTTGCTGGAGAAATAATTGCTATTGGTGGTCTTAAAAATGTTACTACTGGTGATACAGTTTGTGTAGAGGCTCATCCTGTAATCTTAGAAGCTATGGAGTTTCCTGCACCTGTTATTGCAGTAGCAATTGAACCTAAAACAAGACCTGATCAAGAAAAATTGGGTATTGCTTTAAATAGATTAGCTCAAGAAGATCCTTCCTTTAGGGTTAGTACTGACAATGAAACAGGTCAAACTCTAATTTCGGGAATGGGTGAATTACATTTAGAAATAATAGTAGATAGGCTAAAGAGAGAGTTCGGTGTAGGTGCCAATGTTGGTAAACCTCAAGTTGCTTATCGTGAAACCATTCGCAAAATTTCAAAAGGTGAAGGCAAATTTATCCGTCAAAGTGGTGGTCGTGGTCAATATGGTCACGTCAAGATTGAAGTAGAACCTTTACCACCAGGTAGCGGGTTCGTTTTTGAAAATAAAATTGTTGGTGGTGTTGTTCCAAAAGAATATATTAACCCTATTGAAACAGGTATAAAAGAAGCTATGGAACGCGGTATCTTAGCTGGCTATGAAATGGTAGATATAAAAATTTCACTATATGATGGTAGCTACCATGAAGTTGATTCAAGTGAAATGGCTTTTAAGATAGCTGGCTCAATGGCTTTCCAAGATGCTGCCAAAAAAGCAGATCCAGTCCTATTAGAACCTGTTATGAAAGTGGAAGTTGTTACACCAGAAGAATATATGGGATCAATAACAGGTGATATAAACTCACGACGAGGGCGAATTGAAGGAATGGAATCTCGTCCGGGTACACAAGTTATTATTTCCGCTGTTCCTCTTTCTACTATGTTTGGTTATTCAACAGATTTACGCTCTTCTACTCAAGGTCGAGCAACTTACACAATGCACTTTAAGCATTATGAGGAAACTCCTAAGTCTGTTGGAGATGAAATTATCGCCAAAGTTAGAGGAACAACTGCTTAATATAATATTTTCAATAACTTAAGTTAAGATAAAGTTTTCTAGGAGTAAAAGTCAAGATATGGCAAAAGAGAAATTTGATCGAAGTAAACCGCACGTAAACGTAGGAACAATAG
>CAZBMZ010000037.1:0-58610 GCA_964492845.1 uncultured Clostridia bacterium | reverse complement strand
AAGAAGGCTTAACACAATCTTCAAATGTAGTTAATTCTCTTACTCAAATTGAAACTGTTGTAAATACTGTATCTCAAACTTCAATAAATATAAATAATATTACTAAAGAACAGTTAAGAGGTGCTGAAGAAGTTTCTAATGCTATACAAAACTTAACCTTAATTACATATGAAATTCAAGCCGCTAGCCAAGAACAAGCTGTTTCAACAGGAGAAATTGTTAAATCTGTAGTACAACTACGCGATACAATTGAACGAAATAACAAACTGTCTCAACATTTATCTTTAGCTGGTGATTCTGTGCTTTCTCAACTAAATAATTTAGAAGGAGCCGTCAAAGTTTTTCGCTTGCCTGATACTAAAAAAGATTTTATATCTATGAAAACTATGCACTAGTATTTTCACTAATTAATTAATTTTTCTTTTTTACAATATTCAATTTTTAGTTCTGCGGGTTGTGAAGTGGGCTTTTCTTGAGCAAAGTTATTAATAAAATTGTTGATGATTTTTTCTAGCGTGGCTAAATCCTTTTCTTCCAATAAATTAACAGCAACCATTAATTGACAAGTGGTTTGCTGTTTTTTTATTTGGGTATGAGGTCTTAGGTCTATATTAAGTTCTTGTTCTAAATTAAGTATTAAACCAAAAATATTACCTTCTAGCCAACCTGCACAAATCTCTAAATCATTGCTATTTTTAGCTTTTATTGTTAGCAAAAGGAAGTTTTCAAAATCTTTTTGCACATCAACTTTAGTAAATAGGTTTTCCCAAGTTAAACTACCAAGTTTAATTTTTTCAACTATTTGTTTTGCTTGGGAAATTTCTTGTTTTACAACCTTTGCAGTAGAACGAGAAATATTTCTGGCCGTGTTTTGATTAGGCTTTATGGAAGTAATTATTGGTAACCAATCTTTAGGCAATGTTACATGATAATTTCGCCCTGATTCAGTTAAAGCAATTGCTTGTTGCCAGTTATGTTTAGAAAGTAGCTCAAAAAAGTTTTCTAACAATTTTTCTAGGCTTAGATTTTCTTTGTTATCTAACTTAGTACAACTCCAAGCCGCCAACACTGTCCAAGAAAAACTTGGAGGAAAGCCCCAAGCATTACCTAAAATACCTCTTTGTTTTACCCAGGTTTTAACCGCTTTTAATAGTTGGCGAAATAGTTCTAAATCAACATGTTGGCTAACTATTTCTAGTAAAATTTCTATCTCTAAAACCCCTACTATAGTCTGCCAGCTAGTTGGATCAAAATATTTTTGTGATGCGCTAGTTAATGGAGCTAAAAAGGGAAATTTTGTGCTATGTGCATAAAGTAAATCTACTTGAATGCCTTCGATTTCCATCTTAATAATAGGTACTTGAGCATTACCAACTATCCTAGCTTTTTGATAAATTCCTGAAAGATTTTCTTTAACTTGTAAAAGAAAATCTTGTCCAGTGATGCTAGTTGGAATAATACAAATTATGTCCACATCACTAGCTTGTGTTTGTACTCCTAAATGAGCAGAACCTATTAAATAAAGCGAAATTGTATCGCCTAAGCATTCTTCACAAGCTTGTTTAATTATTGATAATACAGATTCTTGCCGCTGTTTTTGTTCTAAGCTTAAACTAGGATTTAGCTTTTCAACTAACGTTATCAGATTATTGCTTATTGATTCTATTTGAACATTATTTTGTCCAAGTGTAGCTTCACAAATGACTTCAAAAGGCTGATTACCTTGGCGATGGATTAAAGCAATTCTATCAACTAAAAAGTCTACTTCTTGCCAAAAGGGAAGTTTTTTCATTGCTATAGCAGGATTATCGAACTGTCCTACACTTAAATGAGGAGTAAAGCCATTAGACTTTTTGCTTTGTTCATCACATTGAGGAAAAAGTTTAGCTAGAGTTGATTGTAATTTATGTAAAGCGTTTGCAGGTTCGCTAACAGGTTCAAGCCAAGCTGTAGAGTTGCTGCGATGGCTAAAAGTGCCATATTTAGTTAAAGTTACCTTAAATGGGGATAATTCTTTAAGAGTTTCAGAAATAATTTGTGAGGCTAAAGCAAAATGTTCTATAGGCAAAAATCCATAAATTAAAGTTATATGAGGCATCCAGCGATCAAATTTTTTATCATAAAGCTTGCGAATAGGTTGTATTTTTGACCAAAGCTCTTTTGGTGGAATAATTACAATTGCACTTTGATAAATTGGAGCAACGCTTCTTAATAGCTCAACAGCAGTATTTTTTAATTTTGCTACTACTCCAAAATGATCTGAGGCAAAAAGTTTTTCTCCTTTTGCGTTAGTTGTTGATTCATAAGCGAATAAATTAATATTTTCAGCTTTCCAATTATTCTGTTTACTACGTAGTAAGATTCTATCAAATCTTGCTGATCTACCTGATGAACTCATTATTTTGGCTAGTGGGTTGAGTTCTGGATTAAATGTATGGCCTAGCTCTTTGGGACGTAATTCTTGCCAAAGATCTTTAAAGCTATAAGAAAGAAAACTTTGATCATGCTCATCTGATACTAAATTAAAATCGCCTGCAATTACCACATCACCAGTCATTGAGTCTAAATAACTTAATAATGTATCCAATTGTTTAGCGCGGATTTGTTCAGAGTTATTAGTATGACTACTAGTTAAATGTACGGCGGCTAAATGCAATGGCTGGTTATTAATTTGCCAAGTAGCTAACAAGACTCTTTTATAGTTAGAAAACCAATGATCAGTTAAAGTAAAAGGAATGTTAGCAAATATAACTAAACCTTGTGATCGCAAGCTTGGGGCTGTTGGAGGTTCAGAACAATAATATTTTTCTAGCCAAGGCTCTTTAAGCAGTGCTTGAAAAAGCGTTTGTGTAACTTCTTGAAGTACAATAATATCTGCTTTTAGTTCAGCTAAATACTTAATAATAATTGGGTTACGCTCAGCAGTATAAATTTTATTTGTCTCATACAAATCTGATAAGACATTAAAAGTAACTATTTTTAGTTCTTTTGCTAAAAAATTTATTTGTTGTAACTCAAAACTCTGCCAAGTGTTTGATTGAAAGTAATAAATTGGTTGAGGCGAAAAAGTGGCTAATGTTTTCTCTTCTATTTGATTAGTGTTAATTGATACTTTCCAAGCTTCTTTAGGAAGTTCCCCACTAGAAAAAAGGTCTAAATGCTCGTCTCGGCTCCAAACCCTAGTATTTAAGCAGCGAATATACCGCACTCGATGCCAAGGAATATCACCATTAGCATCCCAATCTACAAGCTTTTTTTCTCGTATACCCGAACTAGACAGACGATCTTGATAACCAATGATAAAAGCTTTTGGATCTAACCGCTTATCCCAAATTATTCGGTGATAAATTTCATGACTAGGTAACATATTTTACTACCAGTTTTGAAAGGCTGGGCAAATACCAGAATTCCTTTAGACCATCCGTAAATGGATGGTCTATTCTCAGATGCCCCGATGGGGGCATCATAGGTCTTTCTTTATTTTTCAATAACTTATGTAAATTCCATATTCTGATGCCACCTAGTGGCATTTGACAATAGACAAGTCCTTTTTAAGACCACCCGTAAACGGATGGTCTATTCTCAGATGCCCCGATGGGGCATTATAGGTCTTTATTTATTTTTCAATAACTTATGTAAATTCCATATTCTGATGCCACGTAGTGGCATTTGACAATAGACAAGTCCTTTTTAAGACCCCCCGTAAACGGATGGTCTATTCTCAGATGCCCCGATGGGGCATTATAGGTCTTTCTTTATTTTTCAATAACTTATGTAAATTCCATATTCTGATGCCACCTAGTGGCATTTGACAATAGACAAGTCCTTCAGGGCTTGTCTACAAGCTTGTCTACAGCAAGCTTAATTCATAAAGGCGAGAAGATAGGACATCAATTCGATCATTTCCTATAAGTTGAAAGATCCAGCGTTCAGAAATTGCTGAGCGACCAAATTTTGCTCCTAAAAATGCCCCTGTTAATGCTCCAACGGCATCAGGCGATTCTCCACCTAAAGTAGCAACTTGCATTAAGCCACTTTCTAAAGATTTACTATTAACTAAAAACCAAAGCGCGGCTTGCAGTGTTGTAGGAGCATAACCAGAAGTGTCTAAATCCTCAAATTTTAGTTGATCTACTTTGCTTATTGCTTCTAAAAGACGCTCATCTTTATCACGAGCAAAATCTTTTACTTTAGATAGTGGGTTTGTTTCACCCTTAAGTAATAAACTAACAGTGTAATTAACTATGACTGAACCATGTGTGCAGCGTTCATCCCAATGAGTGATACGGGAACAAGTTATAGAATCTGTAACTAATAGATCAGGTTTTTGCCAGCGTAACATTCCTAGAGGAATACTATAAATAAGGCTTGCGCTACCAGCAACTTGTAAAGTAGTGTCATAAGCTGCACATTCGCTAGCTTCTTGCCATCGTTCGCCCTCAAGCATTCTTTCTAAAACATGACGAGTAAAACGACCCATATCTTTTGGATGACTTTTTAACCAACCTACAAAACGATAAGCAATATTATCGGGTTTGAAGGCTCTTTGAGTACAAATTGATTCCAGAACAGAAACCATCATTTGTCCTTCGTCGGTATATTCGCCAGGATCCAGGTTTAATTTACCTCCTCCTCGTGGGCCATCAATTTGGCCGTATTTTTGTGCAATAGCCTCGCGTGTTTCTCCAATGCCTATTGCCGCCATCGCATCTCCAAGAGCTAATCCTAGTAAACAGCCTTCAAATTTGCTGCGCATTAAATATCACTCCTTTCAATTTTTTCAACTTTTTAGTTTCTCGCTATTCTACTGACTAAAACCTTTTGTCTCAAGCAGCTATCACCAAGAAAAACAAATGGCAGCAAGGATTAAATTTTCCCTACTGCCAATCAAAAAGCTACTTCTTCTAAACTTACGCATTATCACCGAAACCGTCGGTATAAAAACCATTCTCGATTTGATGAATGTCATATAACTTGGCTTCTAAATTGTTGATGGATTTACCACTTGTTATTGATTGTAAGGTAGCCATTCCACTTTTTGCCATATTATGCCAATAAATTAATTCTGTACTACCAATTACATCTAAATTCTTTTCATCTTTATTTTTAGGTAAAACTCTCATTTCATCAGCATAATTATTAGATTTACAAGCGTAAAAAGCCCAAATTTGGTAACGATCTTTATCAAATTGAGTTTGCTCTAACTGATTGCCTGAAGCTTTCAAAATATCATTCATATGTGCATCATAGCCGGCTTTTGCTTTGCCTGAAGTATGAGCAGAGGAATTAGAGCCTATTACATAATTTCCTGCGGCAGATTCTTTAGTGTCAAAGTCTGGGCCTGTACCATAACGGGCATGTCCCATATAAATTGTCATATCGCTATTAACTAAACCTTGTTCAAACTTTTTAACTGCTTCTGGTGTGTTTGGATTAACAAGTTGGACAAGACTCTCAATGGTTTTTCCCTTATAGGTAAATTGTTTGTTATAGAATGCTACACCTTCAGGTAAATTTGCTGTGTCATAACCAGCACGTTTTAATAGTTCTGCATCAGCAGCTTTGTTTACATCTAGTGAACGATAGCCATCTTTGGAAAGCTCTGTACGAATTTTGCCAAGCTCTGTGTTATGCCAATCTGCTTCATCAAAACCAACAGCAAAAGTTGTTGTTAGAAATCCATCTGAAAATAAACGTTCATATTCTGGGAATTTTTCTAGCTGTTGGCCTGGTGCAGGGCTTAAGCGATCCATTTCACGTAGTGTTGCACGGTCTAATTGTCCAGTAATAGGAAGGTTTTGAGCGCGTTGGAAGGATTTTAATAAACGTGCCGTTTCACCGCCTAATGCACCATCTACACCATAAACAGGCGCGTTATAACCCATATCTTTTAGAGATTGTTGGACTTTTTTAACTATATCGCCATTATCAGCACGATTAAGAGTTTTGCCACCCATTAAAATTTCTTGAAGTCTTGTATCACCAGCAAAACGAGCATTTTGCAATGTAGCAGTTTGTCCAGCAGCAGGAGCAGCTTTATCTAAAGCTAGTAATGTTGCTAAATCAATTTGACCAGTAACAGCTAAATTTTGTTCACGTTGAAATTGTTGAACTGCTGAACGAGTGCCTAAACCATAAACACCATCTGCACCACCTTTAACAACAAAACCTAAATCAATTAAAGTTTGTTGAACTTGTTTAACACCTTCGCTTTTCTTTGCTACAACTCCGCCTTGTAAAACAGTTTGCAAGCTTGGTTCGCTAGCAAAACGGCTATTTGTTAATTGTGGTGCGGCAGGAGCAGCAACGCTATCTGTTGCAAAAATATTTTCTCGTTTTTGGCTTGTTTGAACAGCATTAGCAATTTGGTCACGAGCTTGAAAACCATCTAATGTATTAACTGCACGGTTTCCCATTTGTGGAGCGCGCCAAGTTGGATTTTGTGAACTTACTTGATTTGTTGGTAAACTTTGGCTCTTAACATCTTCATTTACTTTAGTATCATTAATTTGATTAATATCATTATTGTCAACTACGTTAGTTAAATTATTTTGTCTGTCTATCTTCATATTACTCCCAAAAATGTTTATTAATTATTTAATATTTGTGAATTGGTTATACCACTGAATATACATTCATTTTTTTTCTAATGCAAGAAAAATTTTATAAAAAATAAAAATTTTTTGTCCCGCTGGTCTAAGATTAAGCGGTTAGTTTTCATCAACCTATAAGCAATTGAAATTTTATTATTTAACCCACAAGATTTTTTTAACAAGTCTCTAAGCTTTCTATTACTTAGCTTGCAGTAGACTAAAACAATAATATAAGATAGTGCCAAAATTGGAAGTTAGGAGATTTTATTTAATGGCAATTAGTAAAGATCTGTTAGAAATGTTAGTTTGTCCTGTTTGTAAAGTTAAAGTACGACTTAAGACAGATGAAAGCGGTTTTAATTGTCAAAAATGCCATCGTACTTATCTAATAGTTGATGAAATTCCTAAAATGCTTGCTGATGAAGCAATTATTGAAGAACTGCCTGAAACAAGCCTTAAGTAAAATATCTGTAATGAGTATATTAGATAAACCTTTGCACCGTGTTTTATTAATTAGACTAAGATCTATTGGTGATACGGTGTTGATGACTCCCTGCCTAACAGCATTAAAAAATTGGCAACCTAGCCTTGAAATAGATGTTTTATTAGAATCACTGTCCGCGCCTGTTTTAAGTAACCATCCTCAAGTATCTAAGCTATTTGTTTTACCTAAAGTTTCTGGAGAGCTAGCAAAAATGCGTGTTCGATGGCAAATAATTAAAAGCCTTCGCGCTCGTTCCTATGATTTAGCTGTTAATTTACATGGAGGAACTACAGGATTATTTTTAGCAAAATTAGCTGGAGCAAAAAGAACTTTGGGCTATCAAGCTAGCAGATATTCATCTTTGCTATCACTTGCAGCACCAAACCCGGAAATCATTTGGCAAAAAGAGCAAATTCATTGTGTAGAGCAACAATTAGGCTTACTTAAATGGGCAGGTGTAGAGGTAAAAACGCCTTCAGCCTTAAGCCTAGCAGCCGATCCGCTAGCTAAACAAACCATAGAAACAAAATTAGATGAATTTGGGATAAAAAAACCATTTTTATTAATTCATCCTGCGGCAGCATTTCAATCTAAGCAATGGGAAGCTAAAAATTTTGCCGCAGTCATTGAGCATATTTTCAATCGTTACAAAATACCTTCTATTTTGGCTGTAGCTAAACATGAAATTCAGGTAGCTAAAAAAATAAAATCTTTTACTAAAGTACCATTAACTAGCTTTGTAGACTTAGATTTATCTGAATTAATGGCTTTAATTGAGCAATCTAGCTTATTTTTAGGAAATGATAGCGGCCCGGCTCATATTGCGGCTGCATTTCAAAAGCCTATTGTAGTAATTTTTGGCTCATCAAATTCAAAAGTTTGGCATCCTTGGCAAACAAACTATAAATTACTTAAAGCAGATCTTCCTTGTATTCCCTGCCCTGGCTATAGTTGCTCAGAATTTCCTGAACCAGAATGTATCAAGCAAATTACTGTAAATAGCGTAATCAACGCATTGGAAGATCTTCTAATTAGCTCCATACAAATAAATAGCTAACATATACTACCTATAATAACTGCAATAAAGCTTACTCCCACTAAAAAAATAGCTAAAGGAGCAAGATTTAGAGCTAAAGCTAAAAATATGTTCTTTCTGCTTATATTAGTATTATCTAGGTGGTTTAAGTCATTAGATTTATACATAGCTTGCAAACCAAAAGTAATACCCATCAAGCTAGTTATAAACCCAACAAATACACTTACTCCCATAAAGAATCCAGATGAGGATGTATTGCTGTTTGATCTTTCAGGAAAAGATAAAATAACCATGAAAAAAGAAATTATAGATATTACACCTGTTATACAGCTAATTTCTGTTAGCTTATTAACTTTATTTTCAATATTAGCAACAAAATCATCTGTTAAATTATCAGACTCAATTTGTTTTACTTGAAACTTAGAGTTTTGCATAGTTGTAAATCCTTTAGTAAAAAACGTAAACTGCTACTGATAAATTACTACTTTATCTGTCTTACTTCTACCAAAAGTTTCTGGGTGATACATTTCTTCTGCTTTTGTTGGTGGTACTACAAAAGAACCAATAGTTGTAGCGCGTGCAACATAGCTATAAGTATAAACCCCATCCCAAAGTAGCTGTGTAAAAGCCTCTATTCGCTCATCTCTAAAGTTTTGGTGTTGATACCAAGTCCCATACCACCAGTAACGCCCAGACATTTTCATGTCTGCGTCTTCGCTAGATAAATTAGCTGTTGGAATTTTGCCAGTTGTTGCAAGTGCTGGATTTAAGGCTTCTAGGCCAGCGGGTAGAGGATCAACTAGCGCGACGTGGTAACGTCTGCTTTGTGCAACCATACTTAATTTAACTCTTACTCTTGCACCTGCTTTAATTCGCCAAGTCCCGTCTTTATCCAGTGTTACATCATCAGCATTGTCAATGGCTTCATATTTTCTTTCTACAGTAAAACCATATTCTGCGGCTGCTAAATCCAAGCTCTTTGGAGCGTATCGCATACCAGCACGGTAATAAATGCGTCCTGTACCTTCTTTGCTTAAAATTAAGTTTTGCTCTGTATCGCCTAAGTATTTCATTGGAATGTTAACTTGATGTTTTTCCGTAGTTCTACCCTTAAACGCATGTTCCCCAGCAAACTTATCTCCTAGCCAAATACGAGCAACAAAATTAGGTGTTACTTTTTCATAAGTTGCAAAATAACGATCTAAAGCCAACAAAACAAACACGTTTTCTTGTGTGCTTTCCCAACGGCCTGCTTTACGATGATCTAGTAGTCCTCTAACTAGTTTAGGTATTAAATCGCTGTTTGGTTGATCTATAAGTAAAGCATCTAGGAGTATTGCATCTGTTCTGTAGTCTGAAGCTAAAAGCAAATAAGCAGCGTCTTGATAGTTTGTTACAAAATGTGCTGTTGCTGCGGTTTCAGTAGATTTATTGTTAACAAATTGTCTAATTTCCTCTAGTTCTTGTTTTGCGCTTGGCTCGCCTGCTAAAACCGACCATAGCCAACCAACGGTTTCTAGCGACAAGTTTTCTAGCTTACGGTTATAAATTATTTGTTTAGCTTTATTTATATCCTTGTCACCCATTAATTTTCTTACATACAAGGAATAAGCGGTTATTGCATCTCTAACTTGCTGTGAATAATAATCCCGGTTTAGATAGCTTTCTATATTTCTTAAGTAGTTTTGAACCTGTGATAAATTATATTCAGGTACAGCATAGCCCTTTTCTTTTGCTCGTACCATTGCATGCGCTACGTGAACAGTGACATAAGGGTCAGACTCATAGCCTTTTCGCCAATAGTCAAAGCCTCCGTCATAATTTTGCAAAGATTTAAGCTTTGTCATATCAGCAGCTATTCTAGCCTCTAGTTCTTCTGCTTTTGGCAAGCCTTCAGCCTTAAACGCTCCTAGAACATCTTTTAGCGCGGCAATAGTCAAAACTCTGGATGAAACTTGCTCAGAACATTCATAAGGATAAGAAACAATATAAAGCACAGCGTCGGTTAATTCTTGTAGCTGAGTTGATGAGGTAGAAATCTCTAAGCCTCCAAATTGCTTGTAAATATCAGCAGGTGCTTTAACAGGCTGAATTATTGCGTCTTCTTCAAATGTTCCATAAGTAGCAAAAGCCTCTGTAGTTGCTGGAGTCCAAACAGGTAAAGAAACCTGTGCTGCATCTGTCCATTTACCCGAAACTGCGCCTATTTGGAAATTAGCCTTGCCAGCCATTTCAGCCGAAACAGGCAGACGAACTTCTACACGTTCATTAGCTGGTACAGTCAAGCGACGGCCTGCGCTACCTGTGATAGTCGCGTTTGTAGCCCTCATTGCAACATCAACGCTTAATGGCGTATCGGTTTGATTTTGTAGCACAATTGGAAACTCAAATTTATCGCCAAAATTAAGAAAACGTGGTGCCGAAGGTCTGACCATTAGTGGCATTCGTGCAGTAAGTGAAGATTCACCCATACCAAAGCGATTTTCTCCAGCTACAGCAATGGCTATTACACGATAGCGGGTTAGGCTATCAGGCAATTTAACTTTAACCTGAGCATGTCCATTATTATCAGTAGATAGCGCGGCTTCAAACACTGCTAGCGCGTTAAAATCTTCTCTAACTCTAATAGGCTTTCCATCATTTGGTTGAGGTGCTTTTTTAGGCATAACAGCTTCTGAACGAAGTTCTTTTTTAGCCTCTATTCCATTAGCAGCACGTGATCTTGTTGGGGCTTCTGCTGCTGGAGGTGGCGGAGGCGGCGGAGGTGATGCTGCATCACTACTATCTATAAGACCAGAACTTATTTTGACATCATCTAAGTCTCGGCTTGCTTCTTTTTCTACTTCTAAACGACCTGCACCTCCACCACCTCCAGCAGGAACTTTATTTTGTGCTAGCTCAAGTGCTATGTCATCAGCATTAGCTAAAACAATTGAGCTTCTTAAATGCTGGTCTGAGGTTGACGAGCCGCGTTGACCATAAAATAAGCCTATTGGGTTAGGCATTGAATAATTTGATAGTGCTAGAATTGCTTCATCTATAACAAATAAAGCTACTTCGCCATTTTGCACAGGTTTATTAGCTGAATCTAGTAGGTTTAAGTCAATAATAGTTTCGCCGCCTGGCTCAATCGCGCTTTTTTGAGGTTTAGCGTTTACGGTTAAAGTTCTACTAATCGGAGGGATGGACAAATTTAACTGTCCAACTGCAAAAGCTGGTCGTTTAGGAAGTAGCGCATCAGGATTGCCATCTTTTGGCTTTGCTCGCTCGGCTTCGCCTACTAAATCAACTTGCAAATGGACATTTGGCAAATAGCCTTCTTCAATAGGTACTTTAATAGTGTAAGTTGGTGAATCTATTGTAAATCTTTCACTTTTTACAATTCCTAACTGACGTAAAGTTAACAATGCTTCTGCTGGATAAAAAGGAGCTTGGACAAGAATTTGTGCCGTTTCTCCTACTTTATAATCTTTTTTATCTGGAATTAGCTGGATTTGTTCTTGCTTTAAGTCTCTTTCTGGCAAGGTTTTCCCACCTGATACCCAAAGCGTCATCTCTGTTTCGTTTGCCCGGCCTTTTTCATCGGTAATTCTAGCAGTAAGTTTATAGCTACCACCTTCTTTTGGTAAAAACTTGACTTCTACAGCCTCGCTAGCAGATTTTATTAACTCTGTTTGCTGATCTACTTCTTTAGACTTATATTGTCCATTTTCATCATAATCATATTCAATTCTTGCTAGCCGTAAGTCTATGCTTACATTAGGGATAATTTTGCCATCAATATCAGTAACAATTGATTTAATAATAAACGGCTCACCTTCATCAACAAAAGTTTTTTCACTACGTAACCCTACATAAAGGCTAGAAGGATGGACTAGCAAAGTTGAGGACGATGACCAAGCTTGTCGGTTAACATCCATTACGCTAGCTTGAACATTAAGACTAGTTGGTTGAGCAGGATCTACGGAATCAAAATCTACTCTTAAATTATGTGTTCCATTAGGGCTAGTTTTGGCTTGAAAGCTTTCTGTAACGCTATTTGAACTTTCTGCGCCGCCATAATAACGACCAAAACCATGATAACCATCAGACAATGAAATCCACCAAGGTGTCCATTTGCCAAAAGTGTAATCGCTTCGGTTAGGCGGTGTGTAATTTGTTGGTGTTGCAGTAGCTTCCCAATTTACTTCAGCATTGTTTAATGTTCCGCCAGCATAGTAACTAGCTGTCACAGTTACATTTGAATGTCCACCTATGATATTAGTATTTTCACTAGCAGACGTTGAAACTTCAAACTCAGGTCGTCTAAATTCCTGTACTTGAAAATTATGTGAATGTTGCAAGCCTGCATAATTTGTTTTTGGCAAAGCATCAAAGCTTAAATTAGCATTACCTAAATTCATAGTTGCAGGTAAATCAAGCGTTAAATTAAAACCTCCTAAAGGATTAACTGCGGCTACACCATTAGAAATTTTGTTACCTTGAGAATCATTTAAGCTGTAGTTTACAGTTGTTATCTCACCAGCTAGTTTTATGTCTCCACCTTTTTTATTTTCAAAAAGTCTTAGCCAGCCCTTTATTGTAACTTTTTCACCTGGTCGATAAGTCTTTCTATCATCAACAACATACCAAGATAAATAGTTTGTTTGTTCTGAGCGTGTCCAAGCTTGAGGATCATAACTAGAAGGTGGCAAGATAGCATTATCTTTGCCTAATTTTGCTATTAAACAGCTAATGTCTTTTGAAGATGGAGAAGCGTTTTCTAGCTTAATTCGAGCAATTCCGTCTGCTCCTGTTGTGGCAGAAATATTTCTTAAGTTAATTTCTGCACCTGCTAGCGGTTTACCTGTTTTTAGAGAGTTTGCCCAAACCAACATTTCTTCATTATCAAAAGTTGCATCAAGCCCAATATCAGTAAATTGCACCCATTTTCTAATATATTGGCGTTCCCAAACCTCTTTTGGCTGTTGTGTAGGCTCAATTAAAACAAAAACTTGCCCTGCTCCCGCTTGAACTGCATTGCTAAGGTCAATTGCTGTTTCAATTTGTTCATCATCAAGAGTTTTTAATTTAACAACTTCAGAAGAAATTAAGCGTCCAACAGGCTGTTTATAAGTTTCTTTTTTATAATCTTCATTAATTTTCTGTCTAATTTGTACAAAACTTGTCCAATCTGTTGGTTGAGCAGCATAAAGACTGACTCTTAACTCTTTATGGTTTGTAGTAAATACAGGTAATTTTGCTGGGCCAAATGGGTCTAAAACTAAAAATTCGCCTCCCAAAGAACTTAGCTCTTTAGGACTAGCACCCATATAAAAATTAAGTGTGGTTGGTGTTTCTAATGCTTGACCAAAAGTATCTTTAACAAAACCTGGATCTAACTTTAACTTATAGACTCTATTGCCTTTAAATTTTCCTTTGATATTCATGTTATAAGCATAAAATTGTATTGTTAAACCTTCTACTTTGGGTGAAAATTCAGCTTTAGTAAGATCTAAGGATTTTGGATCAAGGGAATTGTTAAAACGAACATTTACATAACGTGATGGCGGACAAAGATATCTTGGATCGCTACAAGAATTGTCTTCTACCTGCAAAGGTCTATAAGTAGTAAAACTAAAGTCTTGTTTTGTAACTGTTTTCAAAGGCCCTTCGGCTGATGATGCACCTGCTTCAACGCTCACATTTATATTTGTATTTTTTGGAAGTGGAGCAATTAATTTATCAGCTAGTCCATTGTCTATTTTTAACGCTACCCAATATTTTTCTTTAGCTGCTTTAATTGAACTAAAAACTGGACTAGAAGCTATTTCTTCCTGAGTAGCTAGCCTAGTTTTATAAATTGCTCCTTTATCAGACTTAACCCTAATACTTTGTAAAATTGTGTCTTTATTTATTTCTTGGTCAAACTCTAAAAAAATTACTGGATTTGTATCTATTCCGCCACCTTCAGGAAACTGGCGTTTTAAGGTTAAAGTAGGTGTCTTAAACTGCCAATTTACAGCACCTTGCAAGCTTTGACCTGTAGCAGATTTTGTTGCTGTTGGCACTTCAATAGAATATAAAGTTGACATTGGAAAACGAACTTTTGGTTCAAATACTAAGGTTTTTGTCCCTAACCAACGCCATTTGCCAGGCGGCTGAGGATTAAGCCGAACAGGAACATTTTGCGCCGCTTCTTCTTGAGAGCTAAGAGCTATCATTGGTTGGGAAAATGTAATGCTAAGGTTAGCTGCTATTGGTACATCACCTTTAGGAGAATATCTAAGAACTTCTAACGATCCAGACGAAACCACTTCATCAGGCTTGATATTTTTATCAGGTGGAAATTTTGTGTTAATTACTTGTCCGGTTTTAGGTGGAGGGAGCGAACTTTCACGCAAGGCAAATTCGGTTTGGTCGCTACTGTCTGTTTTTATAGGCTCTAGTCGGCTTAGTATGCTTTCTACATCAGTGTTTGCAAGCTCTTTAGCATCAACAACAGGAACGCGCTTTTGTTGTTGTGACTGGCCTTCGCTTAGGCGAAACTGCAAGCCTTTTTTATTTTTAGAGGAAACTTCTTTTTTAATAGGGCTTGGCTGTGGCTTTTGTCTTTGCTTGTAATAATACCAATTGCCTACAACAGTTATAACAACCAAAAGTAAAATACCAACGGCTTGTTTAGCTTTACCCATAAAACCCACCTTAATTTTGTTGGATATAAAAGTATCATCAAATGTTCTTTTAGTCGCCTAAGTTATTAAAGTTGTTCCCATTTATCTGGTATTTTTATTTATTTTTAGGTTATAAAAAGTTTAACCCAACAATTTTATGTTGGGTTAAGTAAAAATTAATAAAGCCTTGCCCTAAAGGACAAGGCTAATATCAAATGTCACTACGTGACATCAAAGGTATTATTTAGAAGCAACTATTTACAAAGCAAATCTCTTGAGTAATAAAACAAATTGTTTTATTACTAGGACTATTTTATTGATGATATTCAACAATTTTTCCAGCAATAGCCGAAGCAGCAACCGTATATGGGCTAGCTAAATACATTTGACCTGGGCCACTACGACCAGGGAAATTACGATTAATAGCACTAATGGTTATTTGAGGTTTTAAGGTGCTGATGCCAGGCCCGGCATTGATACAGGCACCGCAACTAGGCTCAATAATATGTGCGCCTACTTTCTCAAATACATCTACATAGCCCTTTGATAAACAATATTCACGTACTTCTTGAGAGCCAAATTGTATAAAGCAATGCACTTGTGGGTGAACTTTTTCACCAGCATTTAACGCATCTTGGAAAACTTTTGCATACATGTCCATGTCTTCAGCTTTTCCACCTGTACAAGAACCACCATAAGCAATGTCAATTTTTACTTCTTTGTCAAGTTCATCAACAAATATTCCATTGCCTGGGTCGCCCGGTAGCGCGATCATTGGACGTAGCGAGTTTGCATCAATTTCAATTGTATGAACATATTCTGCATCTTGGTCAGAATAAAGCCCTTCACAATATTTTTCTGCTTCTTGCTGGCTGATACCACGTTGAGCAACTAGAAATTCTACTGCTTTTTTATCTGGTGCAATAATTCCTGTAAATGCTCCAACTTCAGCGGCCATATTGGTCATAGTTGCCCGTTCATCAATGTTTAATGCCTCTACAGCCTCGCCACAATATTCAACAATTTTACCTATTGCCTCACCATTTTTAACATAAGGATCCCGTAAAATTGCTAACATAAAGTCTTTTGCTGTGATGTTATCGCTCTTTTTACCTTTAACAATTACTCTCATTGACTCTGGAACCTTGACCCGTACATCTTTAGTAATCCAGGAATTAAAAATGTCTGTTGTGCCAACTCCAAAAGCTACACAGCCAATCGCGCCGGAATGCGGAGTATGTGAATCTGAACCGATGATTAGCTGACCTGGCAAGGCATAGGATTGTAAAATTTTGCTATGACAAATAGCTTCAGAGCCTTTACGGTCTGTTAATTCGCCGTGTAGAGTGATGCCTTGCTCACGAGCAAAATTTTCCTGTTTAAATTTTAGTTGATTAGCAACATCTAATAGTCCCATAGCTTTACGCTCTGGAGACATTACATCATCAAGGAAAGTTAAGTGGTCACGGAAGAAATAAACCGATTCAGGGTCTTTAACTTTTTCTTGTTCACCAACATATTTTTGGAAAAATATGGCTGACATTGGTGTAACGTATTCGTGGGAAAATCTAATATCTGTTTGAACAAAACCAGAATCGCCCGGTTTTACTGCTTCAACGCCTATTTTGTCAGTCGCTAAATCTACAACATAATGACGAGCAAAAATCTTTTCAGCTAAAGTCATTGGACGGGGTTTTGTATTAATTTCTGGAACATAAGCCTTGCCTTGTAAACGGGCCAAATTAAAGTTAAATAACCCACCATATTCAATAATTTGACGAGTAATTTCATCTGTTCCAATAGTAAACTCGCTTAATGGGATTTCTTCGCCACGTTGCAATTTTTCAACTAAAGCAAAGTTTGTTGAAGTAAGTAGCCCTAGATTTTGACAATTTTGGTTATAAATTCGCTCAATATTTTCTGCAATTACAACTTGAATGCCTGCGCACATTTCCGCATATGGCGATTGTTCACGGCTTGAACCTTTGCCACGACGTTTCCCAGAAACGCAAGCAACAAAATTACCTTTTTTAACGCTACCTCGAACAAGCGGAAATTCTTCTCCAGCTTTTAAGCCAAGATAAGGAAATTCTCCTAAAGTATCGTCAAAGTAGTAACAAATATAAGCCGGTGTGATCTCGTCCGTGCTGATGTTATCACGTAGCTTTATAGAACTATCCCAAGTTAAATCTTCCCCTGATAGTTGACGTTTGATAAGTTCTGGCTCTTCGGTTAAAAAAAGCACACGTCCAGAAAACTTTACTGTTTCCGAACGTTTTTGCACATCACGAGTCAGTAGGCTGTTAGACATAATAGTTATGCTCCTAAGTTAAAATTAATGCCAATTAGGTAAATAACTATTTTCTATTCTTTTTTGTTTTTTGGTCAACCTTTATGGGAAGTTTGTTTGGCAATGGGCGTTTCTTGGCATCCTTGGCAGTTACCTGCCAAGCTAAAATTATGTCGTCGCTTGCAGCGACTCTTAATCTCTTAGTCCCGCAAGGGACGTTACAACCTTTAGCTTGGCACGTCAGTGCCAAGAATACACGTCAGTGCCAAGAAATTTGATTAGAAATTTTATTGTGCAGTAAAATATTTAGGCTCGTTGCCTGTTATCCATTTGATGTTACAGCCTAGACTAGCTCTTTGATTTTCGCTAACTTCTTGACCATTTAATGCTGCTTCAATTGCGGCTCTTAGGTCTTTTCCAGTAATAGGAATTTCTGTTTTGGGTCGGCTATCATCTAATTGACCGCGATAGACTAACTCTCGTTTTTCATTAAATAAATAAAAATCTGGTGTACAAGCGGCTTCATAAGCTTTTGCAACAGCTTGATCGCCGTCATAGCAGTAAGGAAAAGTAAAGCCTAATTCTACAGCCATTTCCTTTAAGCTTTCTGGAGAATCATCTGGATAAGTTTCTGCGTCATTGGAGCTAATAGCTACAATACCAAGAGCAGAATTTTGATAATCTTTTCCTAGTTTTGCTAGCTCGTGTTGTACGTGTTTTACATAAGGACAATGACGACAAATAAACATTACAAGCAAAGCTTTTTTGTCTGCAAATGTTTGTAAAGAAATGCTTTCGCCAGAAACTACATCTGTTAAATTAAATTCAGGGGCATTTGTTCCTAGATCTAACATTGTGGATAGAGTTCTTACCATTTAGCAATATCTCCTTTTATTTTCAATTTATGCTGAGATTTTACTAGCAAGTAGGTTTTTTCCCAATGCTACTAGCCCATTATTTGCCTAAGTTAAAAAATTGTTCTGCATTGTTAGTAGTAATTTGAGCAATTTCTACTTGTGATTTACCTAGTAATTTTGCAATAGAGTTAGATATATGAAGCAAAAAGCTAGGTTCATTACGGTTATCTTTAGGCTTAGGGTTTAAATCTCGTGGAGTTAAAAAAGGTGCGTCAGTTTCTAGCATTAATTTATCTAATGGGATTTTCTTAACTAAATCTTGTAGGTGTCGTCCTCGTCGTTCATCACAGATCCAGCCAGTAATACCAATATAAAAACCCATGTCTAAATAAACCTTTAATTCATGGGCGTTACCAGTAAAACAATGAACTACAACTTTATCTAGCTGATTTTGATGTGACTTAAGAATTTCTACAAAACGTTGATGTGCATCTCTTTCGTGCAAAAACAGAGGCTTTTTTAGCTCACAAGCTAGCTGAATTTGAGCTTCAAACCATTTATCTTGTACTGGACGCGGTGAAAAATCTCTGTTGTAATCTAAACCACATTCGCCAACAGCTACTACTTCTTTTTTTTGCAATAAACTTCGTAAATTACTTAAAGTTTGTTCGTTACATTCTCGTGCGTTATGAGGATGGATTCCAGCAGTAGAGTAAAGTACACTAGGATACTGACTAGCTAATTTTTGTGCTTTGTGGCTAGCAGCAATGTTAGTTCCAGTAATTATCATTACTGAAACACCCACATTAACAGCACGATTAATTAAATCTGCTCGATCCGTGTCAAAAGAGCGATGTACTAAATTAACTCCAATATCTACTAGTTTTATTGTCATTTTTAAGCAGCCTCTGGTTTCTTTACTATAGCTAGTTTGAGTCCTAAAGAATCAAGCAAAGAATGTTGATCTAAAACATCTTCTTTTTTTAAGTCTAGCTCCCAAGCTTGTGCAACATTTTTTAATGCACGAATGAACAAAGTGGGATCTTCTTGTTGTTCCGACAATGCAACATTGAGATATTCTATAGCTAGTTCGGGGTCTTTTAAGACTTTATCCAAATGTTTTTCATAATTATTATTACTTTTACTCATTAATTGAATTCCTTTCCTTATATTCTAACCAATATTCTTTGGCTTTAGAAATATCTTCTGATTGTTGTGATTTACTTTGTTTATCTCCTCCACATAACAATATTATTAATTTATCATCCTTTACTCCAAAGTATATTCTATATCCTTTTCCATGTGAAATACGTAACTCATAAGCATCCTCTATTCCTATTCCTTTATAATCACCTGGATTACCACCTTTTAATCTTTCTAATCTTATTAAAATACGTGCTTGAGCTATTTTGTCTGTTAAACCATCAAACCATTCTTGAAATGGTATATTTCCTTCTAAACTTTCATAATATTCTAATTCCCTCAATATACCTTTTTTCATTTTTCAAACCTTATAGCAAAAATTTACTAAAAGCTTTTCTTTTTCTCATTAGAAAGCTTTGTTAAGTTAGACTTTATATAATTACGTACTTGTATTGATACTTGAGGATCGTTAGATAAGTCTCGTAAATCTTTTGCTATCATTCCTTGTAAGAAATTTAGTGCTAAACCTATCGTAAGATGTCTAGTGCGAAGTAGAGCATAGCGAATATCATAACGACAAGACCATTTACCATTAGTAGCTAATAATTCAATTAGATGTGGTTTTACTGTGGCCTTACGAATAGCTGTGCAAATAATTCTTTCTTTAAGAAATGGATTCATTAAAACAGAAGAAACGACTTCCTTGCTACCATCATCTAGCAATAAAGTTAACAAACGTTCACCATTAGTTCTTTTTGCTAATGTAAGTTTTTCACCTAAAGATAATTGAGTTAATTTGCGACAAAGTTGTTCTTCACCTGCTACTTTGACTTCAGGAGGAACAAAGGGAACAAGCATTATTGAGACAACATCAAAAGTAAATAGCTGTCCAATATATTTTAAGGAAATAGAGGCTGGAGTTTTAGGATTAAGTAGGAGTGATTTTTTTAACCCATAACTAGAAAGTATGCGGTTGTCACTTCCTAAACGATGTATTATTTCTACACTTAAGTCTTTTCTATCTATTAAGATTTCTAGCTCTTGTTGAGATAAATTTTCATTGTCTAGCAGAGCATTTAAGACTTCTTCAGCTTTATCAAAAAGTAGTGCTTTACGTTCTTCTATGTCTGCTTGACGGGCTTTAATTACTCTATGATATAAATCTAGTAAGTCATGATCGCTCATAAAAAACCTCTTATTTAACTAATCAGCCACAGCACCAGCTTTCTTGCGTTCTAGTTTTAGCTCTAAGGCTCTAGCTAGCGCGCTACGTGGGTTAACAATACCCCATCCTTGACGCTCGAAAGCGACGTGTGGCAAGCGTTGTGCTGTTTTAATTAGTATTTGCTTAATTTCTTGGGGTGTCAATGTTGGGTTAGCTTCTAACATTTGTGCAACAATGGATGAAACTATTGGAGCAGCAAAAGAAGTTCCGTCAACATGTTTATAATGCTGCGAAATTACATTATTAGAACTAATTTTGATTTGTACCAAATGACGAATCAAATAAATATCTAAAGAGATTGCAGCGTCTAGCTCAGGATCTATACCTTTATGTTCTGCAATTATTTTACGGATAGCGTTATCAGGTGTTTTTTCTAATTTTTCTAACAGCATTGCTTGTGATGCTGTAGGTGTGCCGGGCAAAATTGGAGCAGCTACCCAAATTCCTGGAGCTACAATTTCTGGTTTTTGTAGTCCGTCAATTGTTGGCCCATAACTAGAATGATACATATCATCCGTATTTGGATCTAAGGTATTTTTATCATCTAGTCCACCAACGGCAATAACCGATGGTGAGCTAGCTGGAGGAATTACACCATGATTTTGATGATGACCTGCATTTCCAGCAGCAGCAATTACCACAATTCCTTGTCTTACGGCTTCTTCAGCAGTTTGGCAAAGGCTATCGTGCAAGTAAGAAATTTCATAATCGCCACCACAAGAAATATTTACAATCTTAATATCATACTTACGACGGTTTTTTATTACCCACTCTAACCCTCGAGTAATATCATCATGTTTTATTCTTTGGGAAGTACCAACCTTTACTAAAACTAGACGTGCTTTTGAAGCTATTGCACGATAGATTCCGCCTGATAAATGCCCATTCCCTGCCGCAACAACAGAAGTCATCATACCGTGCCAGCTAGAAGCATCCCGTGACATTAATTCTTTAACACTAGATCGCTGTGCAGCAATATTTTTATAACCTACAATTCTAATTTCTGGACGAGTTAGATCTGGATGCCAAAAAAAACCAGAATCCAGAAAAGCTATTGTTACACCTTCGCCAGTAAAACGAGTGCTAGCCCCTAATCTTAAAGGCGTAGGTAATATTTTTAATTCCTCAGCCGAGTCTTTAGGTAAATAGCTATCTAATTCAGCTTGTCCAGAAATAAATCTTTCTACACAGTGGTTGCAAACAAAATTTTTGCTTGTCCAACGAGGAATATTAGCTTGTAAAATGGTTTGTACATACTCTCCTAAATCCCCACCATAGCGAGAATGTTTTTCATCTACTTCATAAAGACATACCGAACAGATGCGCTTTTTCATTTACTTAAAACTCCTTAAGATTTAGCCAATGATAACATCAACAAATTCTTAATTATGAAATAATTTAGGAAAGTATTGAGGCATTAGAGATAAAAGGTTTTTTATTATACAAAAAAACAAATTATTTCTTGAATTAGGAAAACTAACCAGGTACTATCTCTCTTGATTAAAAGCTATCCAACCATTTATAATGGAAACGGCTCTAATGACTTTATTTATATAATATTTATAAGCTTATTGTTACTCGTTGTTTTCTTTAACAGTGTTTTATTAGAATGAAAGGATTTATTGTGATTAAAGAGTCTGCTAGATCAAAGAAGCAAATTGAAGCCGCAGAAAACAGCGAAAGTGCTGCTGGTGTTTTTATGCAACTACTTGCACTGCTACCAGCCGAAGAACAAGACATAATGCTAGCTTTAATAATGGATGAAAAGCGTTTAGAAGAGCCAGACAAATTTCATGAACTTTTTGCTAATTCCTTAAAAGTCTTAGATTTAACTCTTCACAGAGAAGAAATAGTAAGACTGCTACTAGAGCTTATTCCTGTAGAAAAACTAGTTCCTCCAATTTATGAAAAATATCGCCCAATGGTTGCAGATGCAGCTAATGTAATACTTAGTCATTTAAACCCAGATCGACTACGTACTAAACTAGTAGAACAAATGCTACTACCATTTGAATCATCTTTACCAGAACGATTACTTTGCTTGATCGCTAGGATGCCTACCCTTCAAAAGCTAGGTCAAATTATTGCACGTAACAAAAATCTTGATCCTAAATTCCGTAAGTTGCTACAAAAGTTAGAAAATGGGATCAAAGATGCTACGTATGAATCAATTTTAGATAAAGTAAATCAAGAGTTAAAACATCAAATTAAAACTTATAAAATTCGTCTTGGCAGTCGTTTTCTAGCAGAAGCAAGCGTTTGTGCCGTTGTGCCATTTACCTGGCATAGTCCTAATGATGGCGCACGTCGTCGGGGAGTTTTTAAGGTCTTAAAACCTTTTGTTAGCCGTTACTGGGCAGAAGAATTAAAAATCTTAGAATCACTAGCACATTATTTAGATGAAAACCGCCACCGCTATAATTTACCAACAGTAGGTTTTCGTGAAATTCTTAATGAAGTAAGAGAATTACTTAAAAAAGAAGTAAAGCTACCTATTGAGCAAGAGCGACTAATCCAGGCTCAAGACTTTTATTCTAAAGATCAAGATGTTCGTATCCCTCATTTGTTGCCAATGAATACTTCCTCAGTAACAGGGATGGAATTTCTAAATGGTCTAAAAGTCACTCAAGCAGCTAATCGTTATCCTGAACGCCGCCGCCGTATAGCAGAGCTAGTTTTAGATAAATTAATTATTTCTGTGCTTTTTAATATGCACAATGAATCGCTATTTCATGCTGATCCACATGCAGGTAATGTTTTTTATAGCTATGAAGACGATGAATTAGCATTACTAGATTGGGGATTAAGCTGTACCCTAAAACGTTCTAGCCGTCGTGAGCTTGTCCAATTAATTCTTGGTTTTATTCTTAATGACCAAAAAAGAGCTATTCAAGCAGCTTGTAATTTAACCGAAGGCAAGTTAAACAAAGGCCAAACAATAATAATCGAACGTAAAGTTTTAGGTATCTTTACTTCTTTACCCAAGTTTCCTTTAGTACGTCTTGAACCATTAACAAGGCTACTAGATGAGCTAATCTTAGAAGGCATTCGCTTCCCTGCTGAACTTTTAATGTTTCGCAAAAGTTTATTTACGCTTATTGGTGTGTTAAACGACATTGACCCAACATTTAATCTTGATTGGCATTTAACACGCTCGTTGTTTGGTGAAATTATAAAAGAAACAACTTCTAGGCTTACTCATTCGCCTTGGTCACGAGATTATCCAACCCAAATAACTACTTGGGAACTTCGCGGGGTATTGTTTAGACTCTCTCAAATCACATTGCAGCTAGGTTTAGAACTAACTCAACTTCTAGCACAATTTGGTTTAGATAAAGCTAGCGAAGCACTTTATGAGTCTGGATTTCCTTATTCACCGCAACCTTCAGAAGAAAAAGCTTAACAAAGTTAGTTTCAAACTAGGGAAAGTTTACTAGCTTTCCCTAGTTAGTTTAACCTACCAAAAAATCTAAATTCTACCAACATTTATCCAAATGCAGCAAACTGATAAGTTATCAGACGTACTCAAAAAAGTTACTCAAGTTAATCCTTATCCATTAAATTATTGGGAAACAACAGCAATTATTGAGTCGCTAGGCTATACAGATAAATTAGTTCAACAAGATTTAGGTTTTGAAAACTGTTTAGCCCTTGGTCAACATCTTTACAATGAGTTATCTAAACAACCAATTCCCATAACTAAAACACCCTCAATTAGTTGGCAACAAACTATTAAAAATGAAATTTCTTGTTTTTTAGAACAATTTTCCTATAGTTTTGTTTATGCAATTCCTTGGCTAGTAATGTTTATTTTAGAAAACAGTAAATTTGGTAAATTTGAATTTATTCTACCAGCAGATTTAGCTGCACCTTTAAGCTTAGCTTTAATGGCAAGTTTAATTACTAGCGGTGGATTTATTCAAATAATAGTTCGTCGGGGTCAGCTTTACCTTAATTTAGGAGAAATTGCCTTAGCCAGAAAAATTTGTTTACAATTTCTTTTTCTAGCAGTTTCTACAACCATAATACTAGCTTTTATTGGCTTACTTTTAGGTTTTTATCGTAATTTATTTCCAGATAAATATTTAATTATTGCAGCAATTTATTATTTAATACTTAGTTTATTATGGTTACTGTGTGCAATTATTTCTTTAAGAAAACCTATTTGGCATATCCCTAGTATTTTTATCATTGCAAGCATAATTTTTATTTTACTTAGCTATTTAGAGGTTAGTGTTTTATTTGTTCAATTTGCTAGCATAGGTTTTAGTTTAATCGTTGCTATTGGGTTAGTAATTCTTAAGCTTCCTGGCAGTAAATCAGCAAATGAAAAAATGGAGATGCCCCGCGCACCTGTTTTGATTTACTCACTTGCGCCTTATTTTTGCTATGGGCTTTGCTATTTTAGCTTCCTTTTTGCTGATCGTCTTACTGCTGGCTCAACCGTGTCTGTAGCAGCAGGGCTAAGTTTTGCACTAAATCTTGACTATAAAAAAGGCATGGACATAGCACTTTTAATATTTTTAATATTAGTTGCTGTTACTGAGTATTTACACTATAAATTTATGCACTTTTGGTATGACCAAGCCAAAAATTTTGTTATCACCACTAAAGATAATCTTGCTAGGCTACTGACTACGTATTATTTACTTGTCGTTTTTGTAATTTTTGGGATGTATTTAATGACGGGAAGTTTAACAATTTACTGTCTAAGTGCTGATATAACAGAAAATATAATGAAAGTTTCAATTATAGGAATAGTTGGATATGCTATTTTTACTGTAGGACTATTAAATAGTATGATTTTATTTAGCTTGTCTCGTCCTACTTTGCTATTAAGATCCATAATACCTGGGCTATTTGCTAATTTTATTCTAGGTTATTTACTAAGTCATTTTTTTGCTACTCACTATGCTGCAATGGGTTTTCTACTGGGAGCAAGTATTTTTTCCTTGCATTCAACTAAAGCTATACTAGCAATTTTACGCTATCCTGATTACGCCTACTATGCTTCTTAAATCAATAGTTTAGTCCAAAAAAACATAATTATTTTAATCTTCTATCTTGCTTTACCTAGTAATTATCTCTATTATAGATTTGTTTTTGATTCGCCCTACCAAGGTTTTACCATGCAAAACACTAAAGTTTTAATTGTTGATGACCATAATCTTTTTCGTAAGGGTTTGAGAAAACTACTAGAAAACATGCAAGATGTAGATGTTATTGGTGAGGCTCAAAATGGAGTAGAAGCTATAAAACAAGTCTCAAGCTTAGCACCAGATGTAGTATTGATGGATATTGCTATGCCGGAAATGAACGGACTAGAAGCTACTAGCGAAATTCATCGCTCTTTTCCTAGTATAGCTATTATACTACTAACAATGTACGACAATGAAGAGTACTTAAAACAAGCCCTACAGTATGGTGCTATTGGGTATTTGCTAAAAGATATTTCCACAAATGAGCTTTTTTTAGCCCTCCAAGCAGCAATTAAAGGAGAACCTCATTTTTCACCAGCGATTTCTCGCAAAATAATTAATAGATTTACTGATGGGCGTAGTGCTAGCTTACTTCCTCAAAGCTTATATACTAATTTATCTACAAGAGAAATTGAGATTCTAAGGCTACTAACAGCCGGTAAGTCTAACAAAATAATAGCTGACCGGCTTTGTATTAGCATTAAAACAGTAGAAAAACATCGTAATAATATTATGCAGAAACTAGATATTCATAATATTGTAGATCTAGTAAAATATGCTCTAAAAAATGGTTTAGCACATTTATAAGCAATTAGTTAACAAAACTTACTCAACTTGCCTATGGCGAGCATGAGCATTACTTATCAATACTAATCTCATAATTAATTTTTCTTATGTTTTAAGTAAGGTCTAAATCTAGGTACAGGTTCTATTTTCGGTACTGTTGTAGGTGCTGCCAGATCAGTATTAGCATCATTTCCTATATAAATACCCACTTCAACTTCTGTACTATCATTGCTAACAAGCAAAGTTATTTCTAAGTTAGTTTTCTCCTGTGGCTTAAATTCTAATTCAGCTATTGCGCTAACAAATCCACAAGCATTTACTTGCACTTTATACTTTCCTGGAGCTAAAAAACTAGAATATATTCCATTTTCGCTACTTGTTACTTTATGACTGAAATTAAAAGGGTCTACCGTTTCTTGAGTAAAGATAATCTCTGCTCCAACAATTACCGCACCCGTTTCATCCGTTATCATTCCTACCACCAACGCCTTACCTTTTTCAATTTTAAGGTCTTCTTTTTGTGGAAGTTGTGCAAGCTGTGGAGTTTGTGGAAGTTTAATAGGTGTTTGGGCATTAGTGTTGCTAAGAGATAACAAAATAGCTAATGATGCTACAGCTATATTTGTAGTTATCTTTTTCTTTATTACTTTTATTCCTACAGAACAATCTTTGGTTAATATTGTCCCGTCTGCACGTCTATAAAATTTAATACATAATCTATCTTCATTGCTATTAATTAACTTAGTGGCTTCTACACTACTTAAGCCACTAATATTATAAACGATTAGCTTACATTCAGGACAATAGCGAGTTTGGTTATTTCCTATCATCTTATCCCAATCCATTGGACAAGAAAAAGCTAAATTTATTGTTTCTAATTTATTTCTAGTCATATGGTTACTTTAAGAAATTTGTGGTGTGTGGAAAACCTGCTTATAAGCAATTACTATTGTTCCTAACAACAAGGGCATTACAAAAATACTTCCTACATAACAACAAGACATTCCCACTAGAGAAATCACCATATTTATAAAGATTAACCCTAATAAACCTGGTAAATTACTTAAAGCAGCTTTAACAGAAACCTTAATTGCTGTTAATCCTAATAAACCTCTTTCTACAATTAACGGATAAGTAAATATAATTAATGTTCCTATGATAATAGAAATAGGAAGTATTACAGCCATCATTAATCCCAAATTTGGTAAGTATTCTGTCCAAAAAAACTCCATAAACGCTTCTGGACGGCCTTGCAAACCTTTTGCCTTTTCTGCCATTGAAAAAGCAAACCAAAGATACATTGGCGTAATTACAGTAAGCATAGGAATTACAATAACTAAAGTAGCAATTAAACTTTGCTTAAAGTAATCAAAACCGCGAAACAGCATTCCAAAATTAACTTGCTCCCCTTTAAGCTTCCTTAAGTAGCAACCATAAATACCACAAAGCATTGCTCCTAATAAAATACCTAGAGGTATTACGCTACCTATTATTATTCCAATTAAGCAAATCCCTACAAATAACCAGTATTGATCCTTAATTAACTGCCAGCTTTCCCTTAAACATACTATTGGTCTTACTGCATTTTTATTAAAGTTAATCATAGTTTATTCCTTTTAGTAATTTTAATATTCAGCCTTGAATTACATTAAACAGGATTAATTAATTAGTCTTACCCTTTGCATAATTTTAATTATTTCTAAGCAAATTAGCTATAGACAATTTAATACTAATATCTCGTTACACTTGACTAAGCAACTTTCTTTGTTGGTTAGCATCAATCAATGACTTAACTTTTTGCTAAAAAACAAATGAAATATTGATACAACTTACTAGCTTATTACGTTGTTGTTATGTGTATCTTCAAATCTCAGCATTAGCTGGAATAATATTAATGAATATCTTAAGAGGAAAAAGAAATGGCACAAAGCAATAAATCAAATGTTTGGAAAGTTTTACCTTGGGTTTTATTTGGGTTTAGCTTGATTGTTATTTTTACAGTTATTTGGAAAAGCTCATTATTTACCTTCTTTGATGTTGAAAAATTAAATAGTACAAGGGTAGAACAATCTGTAGTAATTGAGAAAATCCAAAAAGTAGCCAAACTAGTCACAAGCGAAGTGACATTAAGAGATGTAATGGTTTATGAAAATACTTGGTATGGTTCAACAAAACGTTCATTAACTGTTATTACTGCTAAAGTATTAGCTGGGGTAAATCTTGAATCTGGAACTTCTGTAAATATTGATGAACAATCAAAAAAAATAACAATAACCTTGCCTCAACCAACTATTTTATCGACTGAAATTACTGATATAAAAACCTATGATGAACAAAGTGGACTATGGAATCCTTTCAAGGTTGAGGATAAAGATAAAATATTTCGGTTAGCTCGTGAAAAAATAAACAACACCGCAAATGAATTGTCTTTAACTAAAAGCTCACAACAAAACTTAACAGAATTACTTCAAACCATGTTCCAGACAAATGGTTATTCTGTTGAAATTATTTATAGGCAGCCTCCACTATTAAAAGGCTAAGGAAATATTTTTTATTAATAAAATTAAGTATTTTGTACTAGTAAATAGTAAAACAAATCCTAAACTATTAAATAATTTATCTTGAAAGAGGGTGATTATCATTTAATTGTAATAAATCCCATAGATTTCCATACAAGTCTTCAAAAACAGCAACAATACCATAATTGGCGTTCTTAGGCTCTCTTACAAACTTTATTCCTTTTGAAACCATATCATTGTAATCTCTCCAAAAATCATCAGTATTGAGAAACAAAAATACTCGTCCTCCAGATTGATTACCAATAAAAGCTTCCTGTTCTGGTTTTGAGGCTCTAGCTAATAGCAACGTAGTTGCAGTTGAGCCAGGTGGAGAAATTACAACCCATCGTTTATCTTGCTCTGGCTGATAAGTGTCCTCAACCAATGTAAAATGGAGTTTCTTAGTATAAAACTCTATGGCCTCATCATAATCTCTAACTATTAATGCCACATGCACAATTGATTGTCTCATTCTCAATTCACCACATAAAATATATTCCTACTTAACTAGTAACACTCCAATTAAACGGAGCCAAGGATAAAAAGCAGATATTGGAAATATTGTTGAAATTGAAAGTGTTTGTAAGTTGTTGATTCTTCATTTACTAAAAGTTGGTATTTAGCTTTTTAATTGCTCTGGCAACATCTATTTCCACTGTAACCAAATTTCATTTGAAAAAACTTTGTTGCTACTGCATTATTAAAGGTTATTTTCCTGATTAATGAGGTGTTTTATGAAAATAGCTGTAGCAATGAGTGGTGGCGTAGATAGTTCCGCGGTAGCAGCAATCTTAAAAAATCAAGGTCATGAAATTGTTGGTTTAGCAATGCAGCTTTGGAACCAACGCCGTATCAATGTAGGCGCAGACGGTGAGCCTTTGCCCTCTCGTTGTTGTTCGCTAGATGATATTTATGATGCTCGTACTGTAGCTAACCGCTTAGGTTTTCCTTTTTATGTAGTAAATTTTGAAGAAAATTTTGAAGAAAATGTTGTTACTCCTTTTGTTGAGGCTTATTTAGAGGGTCGTACCCCTAGCCCTTGCGTTAGCTGCAACAGCCATTTGAAATTTGCAAAACTAGTTGAGCTTGCCGAGGCTGCCGGAAGCGAATATGTAGCAACTGGTCATTATGCACGTGTTGAATATGATGCAACACGCAATCGTTATTTGCTTCTCAAAGGATTGGACGAGCGAAAAGATCAGTCTTATTTTCTTTTTGAACTTACTCAAAGCCAGTTAGCTAAAGCTATTTTTCCCCTAGGTGCAATGACTAAGGGAGAAGTCCGAGACGTTGCCCGCCAAAATAAACTTTCAGTTGCTGAAAAAGGCGAAAGCCAAGAAATTTGCTTTGTGCCTGATGGAGATTATGCCCGGTTTATTGAAAATTACTTAAAAGAAAACAAAATAGATGCTCCAGCTTTAACACAAAAATTACATCAACTTTCTGCACGTCGTACTAAAGCAGGAAATATTGTTAATAGTGAAGGAAAAATACTAGGTCAACATGACGGTATCCATCATTACACAATCGGCCAACGTCGCGGCTTAGGTATTGCTTGGCCTGAACCACTTTATGTAATTTCTCTTAACCCAGAACTTAACCAAGTAGTTGTAGGCACTAAAGACGAGCTACCCGGCTATAGTTTTATTGCATATAAAACAAACTGGATTATGTTTGATGAGCCTAAAGAAGCGTTTAAGACTTTGGCAAGAATCCGTTATCGTCACAAGGAAGCACCTGCTCTTGTAACTCCATTATCAGACGGACGCGTAAAAGTAGAATTTAGCGAACCGCAAAAAGCAATAACACCTGGTCAAGCAGTAGTTTTCTATGGTGGTGATTATGTGGTAGGTGGTGGATGGATTGAAAGTATTTAATAAATTAATTTTATGATTGGGATTTGGAAAGCCTACTCAATAGAGTATTTATATGTAGTTATTTTTGGAACAATAGTTTTTTTTGGACTGCCAATGCTTATTAGTCCAATTAAATGGGCAAAAGTTTTAGGCTGGGAAATTCCTATAAAAACAGATTTAGCAGTTTATTTTGGTCGATGTTTAGGTGGGGTAATTTGTGTGATGGCCTGTTTTGGCATTAAAGCTATTGAAAATAAAATTACTACGCAATATTACTTTGATTTGATTTTATGTAATTTTGTGATAATGGTCTTTATACATATTTATGGCTGGATCAAGCAGATCCAGCCAATTAGCGAAACTTTGGAAATTTTATATTGGAGTGGGATGATAGTTTTGACTTTGTTATTCTATCCAAGTTGATTACGGAAATTTACAAAATTTATTGAGCAGCTTCTTGACTTTCAAACTCAGCAGTTTCTAAATATTCTTCACCAGCTTTTTGGCTTTCAAGTTGTGCTTCTGTTGTATTTGTTTCAGTGTTAGCAAAAAACTTAAAAACATTAGTATTTTTCATAAGACTATTAAAATTATTTTCTACATTTTCTTTACTTGTAGTATCTATAAGCTTTATATCATAACTATATAACGTAGCCTTATTTCCATTGACTATAAAAGTAAACTTTTCTTCTGCTGTAGCATTGGAAAAACTTGTTTGATAACCTATTTCTATTACAGTTGTACCAGATTTTTTGCTTATATCTGTTTTACTTCTACGAGAATTTTTTACTTTACCAAGTTTTTCTGTAAATTCTGTAAATATTTCTGCAAATTCTTCTTCTGTTAATCTTTCTTTTACTTCGCCAGAAGCTTTGTAAAGTTCGCTATACTCTTCTCTATTGTAGGCAGCGTGATATTCATTAACAAAGTTATCTAATGGAGCAATTGTCTTTTCAAATTCTTGGCTTTTTTCTTTGGCTATTTCAAAGAAGTCATTGAAAGCACTTACAGCTATAACGCCAAATGTTGTCCCCCAAACAGCAACACTTACTACTACTTTATTAGCGCAAGAGCCAAAAATTGCTACAAGGCTAAGTACAATAATTAAAACAATATTTCTGATATCCATAACATTTTCTCCTAAATAATTTTTGATTTAATTTGATTTGTAATTTTTCTATTCTCAAAATTTGTGCCAAGAGAAAAATGTTATAAAAAGTAAATACTAAGTGTTTGATTTATCAGGAGATATTAAACTTACTTAAAACCTAAAAGTATATTTTTACGTCGTTTTTGGCATTGGCTATTGATGTCACTTTTGGCAAGATTGCCGTTTTTGGCAAGATTTTTAGTTAAGCGTTAATATTTACATCTATTAATATTGCCGCTATATTCAAACTATTGAAAATCAAATTAAAATCAAAAAATTTTTATGTTAGGAAGGATTTTATTGTGAAAAAAGTAGTATTTTTTCTAATCTTATTTACATTCCTTTATTTACCTACTAGCTCATTTGCTCAACAAGTCTTTGTACCAGAATATTATATTCCCTATCGAGTTTATGACACCCAAGCTAAACAATGGATTGACCTTGAAACAATGCTATCTAATGTAACTAAAGGGGAAGTTCTATTTATTGGTGAGCAACATAATGATAATGATGGGCATAAATTAGAGCTTGCTATTGTCCAAGGCGTAGCGCGTCGTCGGACTAACAGCCTTATAGCAATGGAAATGTTTGAGCGTGATGCCCAAATTGCTTTAGATGACTATTTAGCAGGTAGAATTAATGAAACAGAATTTCTTTCCCGTTCCCGTCCCTGGTCTAACTATATGACTGATTATCGCCCAATAGTTGAATTTGCTCGCCGTCAAAAATGGCAAGTCATTGGTAGCAATGCCCCTCAAAGGCTTGCTCGCGCTGTTGCTAACAATGGTTTAACTATTGTAGATAGATTTTCTGAAGTAGATCGCGGCTTAGTTGCTCAACAAATTGAATGTCCTAGCGATAGTTACCGAGAAAGATTTACTGAAACTATGACCGCAATGATGGTTCCGGCTGGAGGTGCTGCAAATCCACATGCTAACCCTCATGCCAATCCACACGCTACAGCACCCGATCCAGCAGCAATTAATGAAAGAATTGAGCGATTTTATTTTGCTCAATGTATCAAAGATGAAACTATGGGCGAGTCTGTTGCTAAAATGATTAAAGGCAAAGAGTCTAAACCCTTTATTATCCACATTAACGGGGCTTTTCACTCTGATTATGGCGAAGGTACAATGTCACGCGCTCGCCGTCGTCTACCTGATAGCAAAATTAGTAATGTTAGTATTGTCCCTGTAAGAAATATTGATCAAATTGCTGTAGATCAATACTTAAAACAAGCTGACTATCTAATTTTTACTGTAAAACCTGTTGAAGAACCTGAAGGTAACTAACCTAATATGTCAGACAGTCAATCACTCTCAGAAGATACTAGTAAAACGGCTGCAAATTCCCGTGATGAACGGGAATTGCGGCTTTTTCTAGCTTTAGATAAAGAAAATCGCGGTTTTACAACCCCTCAAGAAATAAAACGCAGCATTAGCCATACAGGAATTTCATTAAGTGATCTACGACTAAAAGAATCTATTAAAGCCTTACAAGCCTATTCAGATACAGATAAAATTTCTTACGCTGAGTTTTGTCAAATTATCCGACCCAACATAGCTTTAATAGAGCAAATCTTACAAGCTAATTTGATTATTCCAGAGTTTTCTGCTACTCGGCGAATAATTGAACAAATTTTTGAAAATACTAAAACAATTACTGATGGAAATGTAGCTAGTTATATACCTCAACTTGCCCGCGTAAACCCTGAACAATATGCTGTTTCCCTTTGCACAATTGACGGGCAACAAGCATATTTTGGCGATTATCAAACAGATTTTTGTATTCAATCTTGCTCTAAACCAATTAATTATTGTTTAGCCTTAGAAGAACAAGGAGAAAACATAGTTCACAAATATGTTGGGCGTGAGCCAAGCGGACGAGGATTTAACGAGCTAACCTTAAATTATGAAAATAAACCACATAACCCAATGATTAACTCTGGTGCAATTATGTGTTGTTCGCTTATTAAGCCACAAATAAATATTGCAGATCGCTTTGATTATGTTATGGAACAATGGAAAGCTATTTGTGGTGGGGCTAAAGTAGGTTTTAGTAATGCAGTTTATCTTTCTGAACGTGCTACAGCAGATCGTAATTTTGCTATAGGTTATTTTATGAGGGAAAATAAAGCTTTTCCCGAAAATACAGACTTAATTGCTACATTAGAATTTTATTTTCAATGCTGCTCTATTGAAGTAAATGCACAACAAATGTCTGTAGTAGCAGCAACATTAGCTAATGGCGGAGTTTGTCCAATTACTGGAAATAGAATTTTCACTCCTAAAACCGTCCAGCATTGTTTATCTTTGATGTCATCTTGTGGACTTTATGACTTTTCTGGCGAATTTGCTTTTACAGTCGGACTTCCAGCTAAAAGTGGTGTGTCTGGTGCAATAATGATTGTTGTCCCAAATGTAATGGGCATTTGTACCTGGTCGCCAAGAGTAGACCGCCAAGGCAATAGCGTCCGAGGTCTAGCTTTTTGTAAAAAACTAGTAGAAGTCTTTAATTTTCATAACTACGATAATTTAACAGGAGTATCTGAAAAAATAGATCCTCGCCGTAACCGTCTTGATATAGAAACAGATAGAGTTATTGCTTTAATTTGGGCAGCTAGCAAAGGCGACCTTACAGCAATACAAAGACTTGTTGCCAGAGGCGTAGACATTAACGGTGCTGATTATGATGGACGTACTCCGCTACATTTAGCAGCATCCGAAGGACACGCCCACATTGTTAAATATTTACTTAGCTATGGTGCTAATACTAAATTAAAAGATCGCTGGGGAAACACTGCCATAGACGACGCAGCAAATAACCAACATCAAGAAATAATTTCTCTTCTAAAAGAAAAATAGGCCAGAATTGAGACCTTCTGACCTATTTTTTAACTTATAATTAAAATGCTTATCTACTTCAAGCTACGAAGTGAAACCAGCATATTCTTAAAATTAGCTGTAGCGTCAATTACTGCCGTAGGTTCATAACCGCAATGTACCATACAATCAGCACATTTTTTATTTCCACTCTTGCGCCCATAATTTTCCCATTTTGTATCTTCTATTAATTCTTTGAAAGTTTGTACATAGCCTTCATTAAGTAAATAACAAGGTTTTTGCCAGCCAAACACATTGTAATTAGGATTGCCCCAAGGGGTACATTCATAATCCCGGTGGCCTGTTAGAAAATCTATAAAGAAAGAAGAGTGATTAAATTGCCAGCGTTTGCCGCGTTTAGTAGCAAGTGGAGCAAAAATTTCTCTAAATAATGCTTTAGTTTGTTCGCGTTTTAAGAAATGATCTTGGTCAGGTGCTAAAGCATAGCTATAGCCGGGAGAAATCATCATCCCATCAATACCTAAATCTGCTAGAAAATCAAACATTTCATGTAAATGCTCTGGTATTTCACCATCAAAAACAGTTGTGTTAGTAGTAACTCGAAAACCTGCTTCTTTAGCTAGTTTTATTGCTTTTATTGCTTCATCAAAAACACCTTTACGACAGACTAGCTCATCATGTCGGGCTTTCATTCCATCTAAATGGACGCTAAAAGTTAAATAAGGTGAAGGCTTAAATTTGCTTAAATGACGTTCTAGCAATAAAGCATTAGTGCAGAGATATACAAATTTCTTTCTTGCTACTAGTCCTTCAGTGATTTCAACTATTTGCGGATGGATTAAAGGCTCGCCACCAGCAATTGTTACCACAGGTGCGCCACACTCGTCAGTTACTCTAAAACATTCTTCTGGAGAAAGATTTTTACGTAAAATTTCTTCAGGGTATTGAATTTTGCCACAGCCAGCACAAGCTAAATTACAACGAAAAAGCGGTTCTAACATTAATACTAAAGGATATCTTTTTTCTCCTAATATCCTCTTTTTCATAACATATCCACCAACTTTAATGGCTTGGCGTAGTGATATACCCATAAGTAAAACTCTCCTAAATAACAGCAGAAAAAATTTTGATTTATTTTATTCGTCTAATAAAAGTTCTTTGGCAATTTATCACAAAAATAAATGTTGGGTGAAGAAGTTACGGCGATTTTCCCCATAAGGTAGAAAAATATGTAGCCTATATTAACAAAAAGTAAAATTTCTTTAATCCATAAAGTTTCCAAAAATATTTTATTTCTTTCTCTACAGGTCTAGTTTAGAATAGCGGCTATAACTTACCTAAAACAATGTGCATCCCAAGATAGCGGAGCAAATCTTATGAATACTCTAGTTGCAAATCCTACTACAAATCTATTACCTATCCCAGGCTCACCCGAAGAGTTAATAGAGTTTCAACGGCTTCAAAAAAGAATGCCAATGCTTTTTGACAAAGTAGCAAATAATCGACTTTCTGAACATACTAGCGTGATTGTCCCCTCAATGACTTTACATAGAGAAGAATTATTAAAACTTAAAGGAGCTTCATTTTATGAAGAACGCCTTTTATATTTATTAATGCTACTTCGTAGACCTAGAACACGCTTAGTTTTTATCACTTCCCAGCGTATTAACCCTTCAGTTATAGACTATTATTTACATCTATTAACAGGTGTTCCGGCGGCTCATGCTCGCCGTCGCCTAGTTTTAGTGGAAACCAGCGATACTTCAAGCATTCCTCTAACACAAAAATTACTTAATAGACCCATCTTAATGGAACGTATAAGGCGATCTATTGGAGATAAAGATAATGCCCATTTAGTATGCTTTAACACTACCCCACTTGAAAGAACTTTAGCTGTACAACTAGGGATTCCACTTTATGGTTTAGACCCTGGTTTATTACACTTAGGAACTAAAAGCGGTTGTCGTCAAATCTTCCGTGAAGCAGATATTCCAATGCCAGCAGGAAGAGAAAATTTGCACACACCAGACGATATTACCGAAGCCATAATAGATTTATGGGAAGAACGTCCTGAAATGCGACGTGTAGTAGTAAAACTTAATGATGGTTTTTCAGGTGAAGGCAATGCTATTTTACGCCTTGACCCAATTTTAGACACCCAAAATGCTTCCAGAACTACACGTAGAGCCGCTGTTTCTGCTCATTTAGAAACTTCTTTGCAATATGTTGCACCAATAGAAAATTGGGAATCTTTCTCTGATAAATTTAATTTTATGGGAGGAATTGTAGAAGAATTTATTGAAGGTGAGGAAAAACGCTCTCCTAGCGTCCAATGCCGAGTTAACGCTATTGGTGAACCTCAAGTAATATCAACGCACGATCAATTATTAGGTGGTCTTTCTGGACAAGTCTATTTAGGTTGTACTTTTCCAGCCGATGATGATTATCGTAAAATGATTCAACTTTATGGACAAAAAATTGCTTATGTGTTGTCAACAAAAGGAGTTATTGGACGTTTTGCTATAGATTTTGTTGTAGTAAAAAAAGGTAACACTTGGGATTGTCATGCAATTGAAATCAACATGCGTAAAGGTGGAACAACTCACCCATTTTTAATGATGAAGTTTTTAACTGATGGCGGTTATGACCCATCTACAGGGCTATTTATTACTTCTAGCGGACGGCCTAAGTATTATTTAGCCTCCGACAATCTAAGTTCGCCCCATTACAAAGGCATTACACCTGATGAGCTAATAGATATTGCTGTTTACCATGATTTACATTTTCATGCTGCTACTGAACGAGGCGTAGTATTTCACCTAATTGGAGCTATGAGCCAATTTGGAAAATTAGGTGTAACTTGTATTGGTAATTCTCCAGAAGAAGCACAAGAGCTTTATCAAAGTACTTTAAGAGTTTTAGATCAAGAATTAAAAGATAGTAAATGGCGAGATAGGCTAGATTATTTATCTATTTGATAATTGATAGTCTATTAAAAATACCTCCAAAAATATTCTTAAGCCCTGTAAGGGCTTTTAGCAATAGCCCAGTCGTTTACGGCTGGGCTAAGTTTTTTGGATAATTTTTGTATAGTCCCAATTTATTGAAGCTTAGTAGTTAAGCATGTTAAAGTTACACACATTTTAAAAACTATCGAAAACCCAATTAAAAATTATGAGAAAGTACAATCACAAAGAGATAGAACCTAAATGGCAAGACAAATGGGAAGCAGATGAGCTTTACCGGCTTGACCTTAATTCAGATAAACCTAAGTGGTATTTTTTAACTATGTTTCCTTATCCTAGTGGCCGTTTACATATTGGTCACTGGTTTATGTATGCTCCACCAGATGCTAAGGCTCGTTATTTAAGAATGAAAGGGATGAACGTTTTTTTCCCAATGGGCTTTGATTCTTTTGGGCTACCAGCAGAAAACGCAGCTATAAAAAATAAAGTAGACCCCAAAAAATGGACTTATAACAATATGGACTATATGCGGAAAGAATTCCGCACTATGGGAGCAAGCTATCATCGTTCCCATCATGAAGTAGTCACTAGCGACCCTGATTATTACCGATGGACGCAATGGTTATTTATCCAATTTTTTAACAATGGTTTAGCTTATCGTAAAAAAGCACCTGTTGATTGGTGTCCAACTTGTAACACTTCGCTTGCTCGTGAACAAGTTAAGGGTGATGACCGACGTTGTGACCGTTGCCAAACTCAAGTAACTAAAAAAGATTTAGACCAATGGCTATTTCGCATCACAAAATATGCTGAAGAGCTACTGGATTTTTCCCAAATTCAATGGCCTGAGCGAGTGCAAACCTTACAAACCGAATGGATAGGTCGTAGCGAGGGCGCAGAAATTAAGTTTCAAATAGAAAATTCAGACGAGTTTATTACTGTTTTTACAACTCGCCCTGACACGGTTTTTGGTGCAACTACACTGGTTTTAGCACCTGAACATGCTTTAGTTGCAAAACTTACAACTTCAGAGCAAAAAGCAGCCGTTGAAGAATACGTTTTTCAAACCAAACGAGCATCAGACATTGAACGCCTTGCAACAACAAGGGAAAAAACTGGTCTTAGTACAGGAGCTTATGCAATACATCCTTTTACTAAAGAACGTGTCCCTATTTGGATTGCAGATTATGTTTTAATGACTTATGGAACTGGGGCAATAATGTCTGTCCCTGCTCATGATGAGCGAGATTTTATTTTTGCTAAAAAATATAATTTACCAATTCCAATAGTAATCAAACCTGCTAATTGGGATGGTCAAGCGTTAGCTAGTGCTTATTCTGAAACAGGCGAGATGGTCAACTCTGGTCAATTTGATGGAATGTCCAATGAAGAAGGCAAAAAAGCTATCACAGATGCTTTAGTAGCGATGAATCAAGGCAAAGCAGCCATTAATTACCGGATACGTGACTGGCTAATTAGCCGTCAACGTTATTGGGGTGCGCCAATTCCAATTATTCATTGCCCAAGTTGTGGTATGCAGCCCGTTCCAGATCAGCAGTTGCCAGTTATACTTCCTGATGGTGTAGAGTTTTTGCCTACAGGAGAATCTCCGTTAAAACTAAATGCTGAGTTTAAGAATACAACTTGTCCAAAGTGCCAAGGCGCGGCAGAGCGCGACACTGACACAATGGACACATTTGTTGATTCAAGCTGGTATTGGTTCCGCTACTTAAACCCAAACATAGCTAATAAATTTATGGATGAGTCTGTAAAACAGTGGCTACCTGTAGATGAATATGCTGGAGGAATTGAACATGCAACAATGCACTTGATGTATGCACGATTTTTTACTAAAGCATTAAATGATATGAGTTTAGTAGATCATAGAGAACCTTTTAAGCGACTCTTTAACCAAGGTTTAATACTAGGTGAAGATAACTCAAAAATGAGTAAATCACGTGGTAATGTTATTGACCCTGACGAACTAGTAAAAGAGTATGGAGCCGACACTATACGCACTTATTTGATGTTTATTGGCCCTTGGGAGGCAGGCGGCCCTTGGTCAAGCAAAGGTATTGAGGGTATTGTTCGTTTTTATCGTAAGGTTTGGAACTTAGTCTTAGAACCAGCCCCAACGACAACTGGTGATCCTTCTGCAACAGAAGTAAAAGACCTGCAACGAATACTACATAAAACTATCCGTAAAGTTGGAAATGATATAGAAAATTTCCAATTTAACACCGCCGTAGCCAGTATGATGGAACTACTTAACTATTTAACTAAGGCTAAAGAAACAGCTATTAGCAATACAAGTCACTGGCAAGAAGCATTAAGGACATTTGTTTTGTTAATTGCTCCAATTGCTCCACATATTAGCGAAGAACTTTGGTCAGAACTTGGTGAAGCTTATAGTATTCACAAACAAAGCTGGCCTAAATATGATGCAAGTCTAGCGGCTGATGAGGTTTTTACATTGATAGTGCAAATTAATGGAAAACTTAGAGAACGTATTGAAGGAGTTTCATTAACGGCTAACGAGCAGGAAGCTAAGGATTTAGCTCTATCTCATCCAAATATTGCCCCCCAAATAGCTGGTAAAGAGCTAAAAACCGTTATTTATGTTCCCAAACGACTTGTTAATATTGTTGTCAAATAATCTACCATCCCAAGGGTTAATTTTCTATTAACCCTTGGTCACCATAACTATATGAAAAACTTTATCTTAGCGTTGTCAATTATTATGTCACTATTTGTTATTTCTGCTGATTCACAAACCCCATTTAATAATATTAGATTTTCTACCGAAGCTAAATACTTAGCAAATATTCCTACGCCAGAAGATATTATTGGTCATAAAATTGGTGAGTATTTTACCCATTATAGCGAGTTAACCGCTTATTACCGACGTTTAGCGGAAATTTCACCAAAGCTAAAATTAATTGAATATGGGCAAACAAACGAAAGGCGCAAGCTTCATTTATTGGTAATTAGCAGCCCTGAAAATTTAGCTAATTTAGATAAAATAAAGAAAGATACTGCTCGTTTAAGTGACCCTCGGCAATTGTCTGACTCAGACATGGAGAAACTCACAGCTAATCTTCCTGCTACAGCTTGGCTAAATTACAATGTGCATGGCGATGAATCTTGCTCGGCAGAAACAGCAATGGAAGTTGTTTATCATTTGCTAGCCGACCAAAGCGAAGAAACTAACAAATTATTAAAAGATTTAATTATTGTTATTGACCCGTTAGTTAATCCTGATGGACGGGAGCGTTATGTAACATTTTATGAGCAAGCCCAAGGCAAACATCCAAAGCTTGATAAAAATTCTTTTGAGCATAATCAACCTTGGCCCGGTGGTAGATTTAATCATTATTTATTTGACTTAAATCGGGACTGGGCTTGGCTAACTCAAGTAGAATCACGATCCCGTGTAAAGTTTTATCAAGAATTTTTGCCACAAGTTTTTGTAGATTTTCATGAAATGGGTGTTGATGCTACTTACTTTTTCCCTCCTTCAGCTAAACCACAAAACGCTAATATTCCAGAAATTACAAATAACTGGCTAAAGATTTACGGTCAAGGTAATGCTGCAATGTTTGATAAATATGGCTTAAGTTTTTACACTAGCGAAGATTTTGATCTTCATTATCCTAGCTATGGAGATTCTTGGCCGTCGTTAAATGGTGCAATAGGAATGACTTATGAGCAAGCCGGCAGTGGTCGTGCTGGTCTTAGCATCAGGTTAGATAATCGAGAAAAAGTTTTAACCTTACGTGAAAGAGCTTGGCATCATTTTCTTAGCTCAATAGCTACTCTAAAAACTACTTCAGATAATCGCCAAGCCAAATTACGTGATTATTATAAATTTCGTCTTCAGGCAATTGAGGCAGGAAAAAAAGAGTCGATGAAATCTTTTGTTTTGCTGCCTGGTAATGACCCTAGTCGGACGACTAAACTTGTTAATTTGCTGATAGCACAAGGCATTGAAGTAGCCAAAGCTAAATCTAGTTTTAAGATAAAAAAAGCACATAGCTACTTTGGTGAAATTACAGAAGAAAAAGATTTCCCCGCAGGTGCTTATATTGTTAATTTAGCGCAACCAGCAGGCTTTTTAGCTCGTGCCTTACTTGAACCAGAAGCAGCATTAAAAGACCTTTATTTTTATGATATTACAGGCTGGTCACTTCCCTTAGCCTATAATATTGAAACTTACTGGTCAGAAGATTTAATCACTAACAACTTAGAGAATTTACCCGGTTCAGTTAATTTAAGTGGTCAAGTTATTGGTGGAAAGGCAAGTTATGGTTATGTCTTTAGTTATCAGACTAACGCCGCTGCAAAAACTTTATCTGAGTTATTAGCAGAAAACTATGAAGCATTTTTAGTATTAAAGCCTATTACAATTAATGGTCAAGATTTTCCTGTTGGAGCAGTTGTAGTTCCTGTTGAGACAAATAAAGCAGCGTTGCATGAAAAAATTGCAGAGTTAGCAAAAACAAATGGTCATGATGTAGTAGCAAGTAGTAGCGCACGAACACAAAACGGGATAGATTTAGGTTCAAATCGTGTTCGTCATATTCGTAAGCCTAAAGTTGTAGTAGTAATGGGGCCAGGTGTAAGTGTAACTAACTATGGTTCGCTCTGGTATTTGCTAGACGAAGTTTATTCAATTCCTTTTACGGCTGTTTCAACTCAACAATTAGGAGGTTTGGACTTACGCGACTATAACACTATTATTTTTCCAGATGATGACTCAGCAGGTAAAAGTTACTTAGGGCTAGTTGGAAAAGGCACTATTGAAAAGCTTTCTCGTTGGGTACGTGAAGGAGGCGTGTTTATTGGGCTTAAAGGTGGTGCGGTGTTTGCGACGGCTAAAATGTCGGCTATGACATCTGTTACTTATAGGTTATTAGATAAAGCCGAAGAAGAAGAACGAATTGAGCGAGAAAAAAAACAAGAAAAACAGGACAAAGATGCTGCACAACAAACAGTTTCTACATTGCCAGCACTTACAGCTAAAACGCCTGAAGAAGAACTAGCAGAAAAGCTTATTCCCTACGAAGAAAAAGAGCGTAAACGAATGATGCAATCTATTCCTGGTACGCTTATGAAATTAAAATTAGATAAAACTCACCCTCTAGGAATGGGTTATGAGAAAGATTTAGTGATATTAAATAATTCTAGTCCAATGCTAAGTTTAACAACTAAAGGAGATAACGTAGTTTTTTATCCAAAAGAACAATTTAAGATTAGTGGTTTTTTAACTCCAGAAAATGAAAAGAAAATAGCTCTTTCTGCCTATTTGCTAAGAGAAAAATCTGGCCGAGGAAGCTTTATTTTATATGCTGATGACCCTAATTTCCGGTCATTCTGGGAAAGCACTACTAGATTGTTTCTAAATAGCATTTTCTTTGGAAATATTTCAGATCCAAATGTAGAGTGATTAATTTGTTTGTTGCATTTAACTTGGCTTTTTGAAACTAAGCTAAATGCAACAAATGATTAGCTAAACTATCTTAGACCTGTTGTAACCAGCAAAGTATTATCATTAGTAAAAATAACTTTAGGGTAACGGTCTAAGTGTTCAGGATCGCCATACCAAATTTTACTAGTAATTACCTTTCCATTTCTTCCAGCATAAAACTTAATTGCTCCATTAGGCAGCATTTTCACTGATATAGAGCGTTTTTCTTGTGGTGCTAGTCGATTATTTGGAGAAAAATTTTCCCCATCTATAAAAATGTGTACATTGTCTGTAGATTTATTTTCAACAATAGCAGTAACTTGCAAACCAGTTTTAATTGGTGGATCAGGTTTATTTATAGGATCTGTTGGCTTGTTAGTTGGCTTATCAATTGGTTTATCTACAGGAATATTTGTTGAATTAAAAGCTCTTCCTATCAGAGCAATATCTTTAGCTCCAAACCAGCCATTACCAGAAAGTTCCATACGAAAAGTTTTTGCAACAATAGGAGGTGTTAAAACTTTGTGGTAAGGTGGGATGGAATTTCCAATTCCACCAAAAGAAAGTTCTCTTTGGTTTATGTTAGTTTCTTTAAGTTCATCAACTACTACCCATTGACCATTAGCTAGTTGAAGTTTTATCACTATGCGACTATTTTTTGTTGTGACATCTGTTCCAGCTTGACCTATACGAATTTCTCGAATTTCATAAAGTCCTGACAAATCTCGCTCTATCCAATCAGATTGATTACGAGAATTGCACCAACTACCACCAGTAAAGACATCTCCTTTGCAATTAGGAGCATAGCTAGTGCCTGTACTTGTGTAACCTGCTGTAATACGACCTCCAACTACAATAGGCTTATCCGTTGGTTTGTCCGTTGGTTTGTCTATTGGTTTAGTAGTGTCAGTTTTTCCAGTGCTAGTTACTTTTGTCAAAGAAAAGTCTGAGAAACTAGCTTGGAAAGTGCTGTTGCTATGTTGATGAATTAAAGTTAACCCAGCAGCAACATTAGTAGGAAAATTAGCAGTAATAGTTCCTACTTTTTGCCAATCTCGACCATTAATACTTGCCCAACCAATAAAGTTATTGGCTCTTCGTTCAAGCTTAAGGTAAAAATCATTAGCAGAAAACGCTATATGAGATCGTCCGACTTCCCGACCTTCAGCAAAAGCAAAGATTACTATGTGATGCCCACCAATTGCACCGTCTAAGCCACGTTCAAAACGAATAACAGAAGTTTTACCAACATTTACTGCCAAGCCTGCTCCATTATAACCATCACTACGCCATTGTGAGCTTACTCTTACTTGTAGGTTAAAATCACCTGTAACTTGTTTAGTTAACCTAGGAGCATCAAAGTTAAAGGCAGGCCATAAATCATTACCATTTGGAGCGCGAATTATTATTGTATTGCCAGACAAGTTATAACTAGCATCTGCATTAGGATCAAACCAATCCCAACGTGTGCCAGAAAGGTCTATTGTCCCAACTTCACCTTTTTTCCCTGTGTCATTGCCTTGATTATTTGCATTCTTAAGCTTGTCTTGTAAAACTTTAATATGTGCAGCTAAATTTGCATCTGGCAAAATAGCAAGACTTTGTTGGTATTTATCAATTGCTCCTTTTAAGTCACCAGCATTTTCCAACTTTTGACCTTCGGCACGAAGTTTTTTAGCTTGATCTAGTTTAGAATTTTCCTTTGCTATCCTATTGAGCTTATTTAAGATGCTATCTCGATAACGTTTTGCGTTAGCATTGTTAGGTTGTAATTGTATTAGCTCATCAGCATCTCTTAAAGCTTGTTGCAACACATTAACAGGTGTATCTAAACTAGGATTTTCTGCTATTGTGCGAACTGTAGAAAGTAACTCGTTAACACGTCTATTTTTAATAAACGCCTCTTCACGTAGCTTGATATATTTAGCTGTTTCTGGATCTCGATTATTCCAGTAATTATTAAAGTTAACAAAACCTTGGTCAAAATCTCTTAATGCTCCAGCATAATCATATTGTCTAAGCTTATTTTCTCCAGCTTGTAAAATGCGTCGAATATTTTCTTTTTCTGCCAACATTCTACGCGCCCAGTTTTCTTGATTAGTAAGCTGTTCTTGAGCATATCGGTCTAGCTTCATAGTGCTACGGATTTGGTTAATCATATCTATAGCTTTTTGGAAGTCTCTTTCTTCATTGGCTTTTCGTACTTCATAAAGTATTGATTGAATTTTATTGTTGTACTCATTCCAACTTGTAGAAAGTTCTTGTGCCATATCTACAACAGGTTGATATTTAGGATGTAGGTTTTGAGCAATAACTAATGCTGCTTGTGCTTCTGCAAATCTAGCTTCATTAATTAATTGTTGAGTAATGTTAAGTTGTGCCATTACTTTGTTTTGTTCTGTTTTTAGCTTTTGCTCATATTGAATAGCTTGAGAATTTTCTGGATCTTGTCTAACAGCTTGTTCCATAACTAGAATAGCTTCGTCAAGTTTACCTAATTGAACTAAGTTTTCAGCTTCTCTTATTTTTGCTGATAGATCTATTCCAAGCACTTCAATATCAATAGTTTGTGAAGCAGTTTTACCTCGTGAGTCTGTAACTGTAACTGTAACGCTAAATTTACCTTTTTGGCCTGCTCTAACTTTAACTACCTCTCGCTTATCTTCAATTAATGGGCCTCGCCAAACATAACTAAATGGAGCAACACCATTTTTAATTTCTACTTTAATGTCTGTTACTTCATTAGTGTTAAGTTTAGTTTTAGTTGCTAAAAGTTTTACGCTCATAGGAGCAGCCTTTTCGCCAGACTCTAAAACTGTAAAACTAGTTTTTGCTGTCCCTAAAAAGATTCCTTCATTATCTTTAGCAACTACAATTGCTTCTGCTGTGCCTGGTTCATGACGTGATAGGGTTGGAGTTTGAGAAATATTATTGCCAATTGTTGTGCCAGAATTAACTGCCCAATCCCAGCGCACGCCGTTTGGTTGAGGCTCGCCAATTATCTCAGCTTTTACTGTCACCATTTGATCAGTGATATAAGTTCCTTTTGGAACAGGCACTAGAGCTTGTTTAACAGGATCCCAAACAGTAGGAGTTGGCCCAGAATAAGTTGCTCCAACTACTTCAGCCTTGACTTGATAAGCCGTTGCTGTGTAACTAGCTTTAATTTCTGCTAACTCATCGCCTAAAGTTGGAATTTTAGCTGTAGCCACTAAATCAAAAGGCTTAGTTTCTCTTAACTTAAAACCTATTTCGCTACTATTATTGCTATATTCCATTCGGTTGCTAGATATTGGACTACTCCAAACAAAATTGATTAAATTGCTATCAATTTCAGGAACACTTGTAATAGTAGCCTTGATTTCTTGTCCTACTTTTGCACCACTTGGAGGGTCAAAAGTAACTTGAAATTTAGGTGGAACTACATTTATTACTTGTTGTTTAGCTTCGCCAATGGTGGCCCCATTTTTATCTAAAACTTGCGCCCAAATAGCTACTTCTCCAATTCGGTCGAAAATTATGTCTGTACTACCGCTAGCACTTTCTACAGGGCTAAAGTTAAGATTTTGTGAGGCTTGCCAGTAAACTCGAAAACCTCCTGGTGTAATATTTAGCTTACGTTTTGTCCCGTAAACAATTTGTCCTTCTAAACCTGTGATTTTAACTTCTAATTTTTCAACTTTGATTTCAATAGAAGCTATAGCCGTTTGTTTATCGCTACTTGTTACAGTAACGGTTAATTTTTCTAGCCCAGGTTTAGAGCTAACAAAGTCTATTTTTCCACCTTTGCCAGCGTGTTGACCTGTCCATTGATAATTATAAGGTGGTTTTCCACCTGTAACATTTGCGGTAATGGTTATTGGTTGTTGACCCGGACGATAAACTTTATTAGTTGCTGTAAGGTTAACAGCTAGTTTGGCAGCAAAATCAGAGCCATCTAGCTTTGGCCCGGTGTAAGGAGTCTTAGCAAATTTTGGATCTGGGCCAATTCTAAGCCCTGTTACAATTGCTTTTGCCTCTGATGCAACAGACTGTGTAAGAGGCTCTAGCCAAGGTCGGTCTTCATTATCGTGTGAACCTCCACCAGAACCAAAATAGCGAACACCAATAATTACTTGTCCTTTAATTAAATAACCTATGTTGGAACCTTCATGTGTTGAACAACCTACATAACCAGTCATCCAGCCACCATAACCCGCACTAAAGGAAAGTTTCTTTTCTAAAGCATAGCCCTTAAAATCTGCTATTGAAATTGGAACTAGGGCTTGTTCTTTGCTAGCACCTTCTTTTAAGTGTTTAGCTATATCTTCTGTATTTTTAAAGCTATAGCGGTCTGTCCAATAAGCCAAAGCTTCACCCCAAACAGACGCAGTGCTAACATAAGAAGGATCCCCTTCAGCACTATATTGCAAACGAGGGCCATTTTTTATTGGCTTACGTTTTAAGCTTAAACTTAAACCTGTGTCACCTTCCCAAATTTCGCTCGCGCTACCTTGAAAATAAACAGGTTTAACAATTATTTCTGCAAAACCTTGGTCTAGCTCACGTTGATTTTCATCATAAAGCACTATTCCTATTTTCTTTTTGCTTACTATAGGTTGATTAGTTTTTTGATCTTTATCCAAATAACCATTGGAATATTGCATTTTAATTTCGCTACCTTCTTGACCAGAAGGTTTATCTGAAAGCAATATTGCTCCATACCAATAAACACTTTTTACTTTTCCAGCTAATTCTTTAGGTATTTCTGCCTTAGCATCAAAAATATCTGTTGCGTTAACTTCTTTTGGAGCAGAAACTAACAAACGAGTAGGAATTGTGATGTTATGAATTGCCTCGCCTATTTTTTGTTCTTTTCTATTAATTGTTGCAAATACTTCACATTTGAGAGCAGTTAAACCTGGTTCTTTAGCCTCAAATGAAATGCTAGAGCTAGAATTTTCTCCATGACTCCAAGCATAACGTAAGGAATAATTATAGACAGACTTTTGATTAATTGTTCCTTCAACTGAAGCAGAATAATATTCTGTTTGACCTAGTTTTAAGAGTGCTGCCCCATTAATTTTTACTTTTACGCTAGATTGTAGAGCGTTTTCCTTTCCAACCGTCACTGTATGAATAGGAGAGTCTAGCAATTTTTGGTTTCCAGTGCTGCTACTATAAAATTCAACTCTAATTTTATGGCTACCTTCTTTTTCTAGCGGTAGAGCAAAGGAAAAACCTTCTCCTAGTTTGGTTGTGTCGTTATACCAAACTAATTTAATGTTTTTTAGCTGTTTTAATGGAGCATTTAGGTCAGTAGTTAAATTTATTGTAGTGTTTAACTCGCCTTTGTTATCTCCAATAATTTTTAATTCACCGCGTTGTAGACATTTATTATCTGTAAGCTTTGCACGTAAAATTGTGATTTCATAAGTAGTCCGGTTTTCCATAAAAGCAATAAACAAGTTATGTTTTTGCTTATCGTTTTCTACTAATACACAACCAGCAAGCTTTTCTTGAAAAGCTATATCATCAGTAAAACTAACCCAGCTACTTAAAAGCTTTTCTAAATTGCTTTTGGTTAATTGTTCACCTAGAGCAGCTTTGATATGAATTAGCGCGTCAGCAATATCAATTAATTTATCATTTACTCGACGTGTTATTGCTGTTCCATCCAATTCATAAGTTGAATCTGAAAACCAACCATCATTTACTTGAAACTTACCTGTTTTATTTTTTAATGTGTCAATAATTCCAGCTAAATCTTCATTTGTAAGTAAATAAAGGGTTTCCCCTGTGCTAGTGGCTAAAATGGTTTGTAGAGCCGTAAAATTAGAACAAACCGTAGCTAATTGCTTATAAAGTGATTCGTCTAACTTAATAGGAATTTGGTTTGTGTCTGGAACAAAATAGTAAATATTTGTATTTTCTATATGGAAAATACGTAAGCCAGACTTTTCAAATTCCTTAGCAATTTCTACTAGTCCAGTATGATTTTCTGCAAAATAACGACCTGCTGTAGAGTGTTGTAGTCCGCCAATTAAATCTATTCCAATGCCGTCGCCACGAGCCTTTAACATAGCTCGCATTTTTGTATCAATTCCTTCACCAGCTTTTAGAGCATCTGCATAAAACTTAAAAAATTGACCAACAGTTTCCGCCATAATTGGAGGAAAATATCCAACTACCCTGTCTATAGCATCTCCAACAGCAGACATTCCAGCAATTAAATTTGCAGTTGTAGTTGTGCGGGTTGAATCAGAATTAAGTAAGTTTTGGTAATTGCTTAAATGTTCATGAAAAACTTTAATTACTCTCCAAGCTGTTTGGATACGTTTTAAGACTTTTTCTGATTGCTCAAAAGTCTTTTTAACTCTATCTATTTTTTGTAAAGAGTTATTTTTTTCAGCTAGATTTTTTACTAAATTATCTTGAACTTTTTTAAGCTGTGGGGTATGAAAATCTGTTGCTAAAAATAGTCCAAGTGTGTTTTTTGTGTCTTTAATTTCTTTAGATTGATAGTCTTTGATAAAGCCATTAATAGCTTTAACTGCGTCTAACGCACCATCAAGATAAGCACCTTCAGAAATGCTTTTAATCGCGCTAAGTGTTCCTTGTCCTAACTCTAGGCGTTTGCTAACAGTTTTAAGTTTTTTTTCATCATAAACAATTTCTGCTAGCTTTGAACCAATATCAACAGCATTTCCAGCACCATCTAAGAACTCTCCTTTTTCGATATTGTAATAAATATCATATGCCTTAAACGCACTAGATAAGCCATTTTGAGCTATTTGTATTTTTTGTTGTAAACCTTTTACTGTGTCAAGTTGTTCGGTAATTTCTCTTTTACGTGTTGCGGCTTCTTTACGTAAATTCTCTATTATTTTTTCTTGCTGCGGGTTAAAAGGCAGATTAGCCTTGTCTAGCGTTAAAATAACACCTTGAGCATCTTTAGTTTTCTCTAGCCAATCAGTATAAAAAGCTTCCTCTTGTTTTAGATTATCCGTTATTGCTGTTAAATAAGTTTCGGAAGCACTACTAATTACTGTAGATTCCCGTAAATAGCTAACAATTTCCCGCAGACCTTCTTTTTCTTTTTCCTCTTTAGCAATTTGTTCTGCCACTTCTGCACGTTCTAGGACAAGTTTAGCTGCTAGTTGGTTACGTTTTTCTAAATCTTCAAAAAAATTTAATGGCAAAATTGCCCTTGGGTTGTCCTCCATTATTTTTAGCCATTGAGATGTTTTTGTGTTTAGAGCATAAAATTCCTTTTCTAAACTTCCAATGTCTTGTTGAGTGGTTAATAACAAAGTAGTTTCTAAATTATTAATTGCCGCCTGTTCTACTATTAATGGAAGAAAAGAAGCAAATACCAACAAAATAATAATTAAGAAAACAAAACAGCGTTTAATTATTTCTGAAAATTTGTTTTTTTTTGCTTCTTTAGAAGTATTTGTAGTATAAGTTTGTTGATTACGTATTTTGTTAGCTTCAGCTAGTTGTTGTTCAGATTTTGCAGTGAGTTGAAGGAAATTAGCTGAAGACTGTTTGGTTTGATTAAGAAAACGGGGCTTAGTCCAAAATGATTTTATTGACATTTTAGTCCACCTCCTTTCAAAAAGATGAACCCCTCTACACTAGCCCACGCAAACTTTATTCCTAGCCAATAAAATATAGTTTAATTTCTCTAACTGGCTATTAAATATAGTATTTACCAGATTGCTAAAAATAAAATCTGAGCAATTTTCCTCATTAAAACTATCAAAAATACTCAATTGTTAAATACTGGAAAATTGTTGGAAAAATTAAAAATTTTGCTCTTTATCTAGCAACAATCTATTGGCAAAAGCCGATACCTTGAGTGAACCATCATTCAGTCACTAAAAAATCCAAAAATTTTCGGGGGAAGCAACTGTGAAAGTAAATAACAATACTGGTGTCAATGAAATAGCTAGAGTTAATGAATCAAACAACACTAATCAAACCCAAGCAACCCAAGCAACACAAGCAACACAAACAGATTTAACCCACCAAGCCACAAATAGCACAGATTCACAACATCTTAATCGTTTATCAGGGCAATTTGTCCAAGCTCGTACAACAATGGAAACACAACGAGTTTCTGACCAGATTAATAGCTCTATTAATCGTATGACTGGCGGTTGGCGCAGTGTTGGAACTTTGGGAAGTCGTGCTTCTGGAACAGAAAATAGACAAACACAAAGTAATTTAGTTGCTCGTCCTGGCAATAAGCCTGAAGGTTTTGTTGAGCGTCCTGGTCGTCGTCCTGGCACAAATACTTTTACCGCAGTAACGCCCCAAGCAATAACAGATGCTATTGCTGCTCGTGCAAATGAGCCTGTTGTTATTACAGGTACAGCTAGCCCAAATTCAGCCGTTAAAGATTTAGCTACTACTACTTCAAAAATTAACATTGACCAAGATATTGATATTGAAAACTTAAACTTAAACTTAGACCTACAACATACTTATCGCGGTGACTTAGTAGTAAAATTAACTAGTCCATCAGGAAAAACCGTCACCATATCAGACCGTCAAGGTGGTTCAGCCGACAACATCAAAGGTAATTTTGACCTTTCACAATTTGCTGGTGAAAAAACTAAAGGTGAATGGACACTTACAGTAGAAGATAAAGCTAGAGTTGACCAAGGAACACTAAAGACTTGGGGATTAGAAATTAAAGGTAAAGCTCCAAGTGGCCCAGTTGACCCACCACAACCCCCAACCAAACCAACTGGTGATCCTATAGTTGTAGTGCTTGATGGTGGCGTAGATTATCGTCACTCTGACCTAGATGGTTCAATGTGGGTTAATCAACGTGAAGTAGCTGGTGATGGAATTGATAATGATAACAATGGTGTAGTTGATGACGTTCACGGCTTTAGCGTAGGCTTTAACAGTGGCGATCCATTGCGCGGCGATGGCAACGATCATGGAACACACGTAGCAGGTATTATTGCTGCTGAAGATAACGGTGTTGGTAATACTGGCGTTGCAGCAGGTAAAGCAAAGATTATGTCCATTGGTGGGCTTTATGATGGTAATGACTTGTTAGTTAACTTTGAACGTAGTGTTGACTATATGGTCAATATGAAAAACCGAGGTGAAAATGTTCGTGTAGTCAATGCTAGCTTTGGTGATGAATATCGTAATCCTGCTGATCAAGCTCGTTGGCTAGCCGCTGTTCAAAAATTAGCTGATGCTGATATTTTATTAGTTGCTGCAACTGCAAATGGTAATGGTTCAAATATGAACAACGTTGCAGACTTCCCAGCTAACGTTGATTTACCTAATGTTATTACAGTAGCTTCAATGGATCGCAACAACAACAGATTAGCAAGCTTTTCATCCTTTGGTGATAAAGTCGTAGAACTAGCCGCAGTAGGCGATAATGTTCTTAGCACCGTTCCAGGTGGCAGACATGAAAGAATGAGTGGTACATCAATGGCTACTCCAATGGTTGCAGCAACAGCAGCTTTAATGATTGCTAAAAACCCAGAATTAACAGCAGCCAAAATACGAGAAATTATTTTAGCAACTGTTGATATTGATTCAGACTTAAGAGGCAAAGTTAGCACAGGTGGTAAATTAAACACTACTGCCGCAGTTGCTCAAGCATAGAGCTTAAAAGGTTATTTGTTCCATGTTATAAAACTAATGCGGGTCTTGAAGTTGCAACTTCAAAGACCCGCAATTTTCTTTTTAGCCTTAAATTTTACAAATAGTCGATTAAAACTTATAGCCGTTCAATTATAGTAGCAATACCTTGACCGCCACCAATACACATTGTAATAAGGGCTGTTTGTTTGTTGCTACGTTCAAGTTCATCAAGTGCAGTACCAAACAACATTGCTCCAGTTGCTCCTAATGGATGACCAAGCGCGATTGCTCCACCATTAACATTTACTCGCGCAGGGTCAACATTTAATGCTCTCATAGTCTGTAATGTAACTACTGCAAAAGCCTCATTAATTTCCCATAAGTCTATGTCTGATGCCTTCATACCAGCCATACGCAGTGCTTTTTCACTGGCTGGAGCAGGTGCTGTAAGCATTATTACAGGCTCGCTTCCTATAGTTGCCATTGCACGAATACAAGCCCTTGGTTTTATATTTTTTTCCTTTATATAGCGTTCTGATGCAAGTACAACAGCCCCAGCACCATCAACTATACCACTGGAGTTTCCAGCAGTATGAACATGTTGAATAGCTTTTACTTGTGGATATCCTTGGAGTGCCATTTGGTCTAGTGTTTCACCATTTGGGCCTACAGCCTTTTGTCCAAACTCAACAAATGCAGCAGCTAAGCTAGCAAGTCCTTCGGCTGTAGTTTCTGGTCGAGGAAATTCATCTTGTGTAAGTGCAACTGCGCCTGTAAAAGGATCTTTTACAGCAAATAAAGACTTAGCAAAGCGTTTTTCTTCAATAGCTTGTGCTGCATTTTTTTGAGATCTAAGAGCTATCTCATCAAGCTGTTCACGTGAAAATCCTTCAAGTGTAGCAATTAAGTCAGCACTAATTCCTTGTGGTACTTGGAAAATACGATTGCGCAAGTGAAGGTTGTTACCGTCCGCCCCACCTCCATCTGATCCCATAGGAACACGTGACATACTTTCTACACCACCAGCAACAACAAGATCCATAGCTCCAGAAGCAACACCCATTGCACCAAAATTAATTGATTGTAGCCCAGAACCACAAAAACGATTAAGTATCACTGCTGAAATATTTTGAGGCCATCCGGCTGAAAGCACAGCGTTACGCGATAAATTAGCACCTTGCTCACCAGCTTGTGTGACACACCCAACAATTACATCATCAACATCCTCTACATTAAAGCTAGCTCGGTCACGAAGCGCATTTAGCACTTGAGCAAAAAGTTCTTGAGGATGAATACCAGAAAGCGCACCTTTACCCGCTCTACCACGTCCCCTAGGTGTGCGTGCTGCATCGATTACATATGCCTTATTCATAAAAAATTCCCTTCTAATAATTCTTTTATTTATTTAATTCTATTAAAATTTATCCGCCTACTACTTCAAAATCAACTTGAACATTCCCACGAGTAGCATGTGAGTAAGGGCAAATTTTTTCATGTGCTTCTTTGACAAAAGCTTCTAGATCAGCTTGAGACAGCGATTTATCTTCAATGTGCATTTTTACAGCTAAACCAAATCCTCCTCCTTCACGCTCGCCTATTGTCACATCAGCAGTAATTTTAGCTTTGCTAGCGTTTTTCTTATGTTGTTTAGAAACATAATCTAACGCTCCCCCAAAACAAGCTGAATATCCGGCTGCAAAAAGATGTTCTGGTGTAGTTGTGCCTGCTTTAGCTAATCCACCTAATTCTTTTGGGACTGACAAATCAGCTTTTACTGACCCATCACTAGCTTCTGTATGTCCGTTACGACCACCAACAGTAGTTGCCGTTGCTGTAAATAAAGGTTTAATTTTATCCATATTTTATGCTCCTTATTGAATACATTTGACTAATTAAAAGCTATAAACTTTTAACTTCCTTTTCCAAGAAAGTCGAGTAACTTTAGAATGCTAGGTTCGTTTTATGGATAAAATTGCTAAAATTTTCTACTAATAATAAAGTTTGAAATTTTTATAAAATATAATTAAATGTTTAGAATGTGTAAAATAATATATAAGTAGGAGAACAGTATGGAAGAGATAAAATGTTCGTTCTGTAGTAAGAGTAGTAGAGAAGTTAACAAAGTAATAGAAGCAAAGCCTGCATATATATGTAATGAGTGTATAGATCTATGTAATGAGATACTACAAAACAAAGTAATAAGTAAATGTAAATGTCCTCTGCTTGAGTATTTAGCCAAAGAACCTGATGCACCTATTGGAGTTAAAGAAAATACAAACCAGTATTTTTTAGTTTGTGAGAATAATACAATTTTTACATTTAAGTATTGTCCAAATTGTGGTGGTACTGTGTGATTTAACACTCACACGGCTTGCAAACTGTGTGAGTGTTAAAAATTTAATCTAAAAATAGGACTTATTTTTCATTTTTTGGAGGTTGCCAGCGTAAAACAGGATTGCGGGCTGCGGCAACTTCATCAAAACGCCCTACACGTGTAGAGTAAGGTGCGTGTTTTAGTAGTTCTGGGTTTTCCTGCGCTTCTTCATTTATTGCTTTCATTGCATCAATAAATAAATCTATTTCCTGACGGCCTTCGCTTTCAGTAGGTTCAACCATTAAAGCACCAGGCACAATTAGCGGAAATGACATTGTAGGTGGATGAAAGCCATAATCTATAAGCCTTTTAGCTATATCACCATTAGTTACACCAAATTTCTTTTGGCGTTTATCTGAAAAAATTACTTCATGCATTAGCTTTCCTGGATAAGGAATCTCATAAGTATCCCGTAAGTGATGCGCTATGTAATTAGCATTTAAGACAGCGGTTTCTGTATTTTCTCGTAGTCCTTCAGACCCTAAAGCTAGCATATAGCAAACGGCTCGTAGCACTACACCAAAATTTCCATGAAAAGCTCGTACACGGCCAATAGAGCTTGGACGGTTATAATCAAGTACAAAACGATCATCAACTTTAATTACAGTAGGTGAAGGAAGATAAGGAGCTAATTCTTTAGTTACTGCTACAGGGCCGGCACCTGGGCCGCCACCGCCATGCGGAGTAGACATAGTTTTATGTAAGTTCATATGCATTACATCGATACCCATATCCCCAGGACGAGTAACAGCGCAAAGCGCGTTCATATTTGCCCCATCCATATAAACTAGTCCACCACGTTCATGCATTAGTTGACAAATCTTTTCAATGTTTTCTTCAAACAACCCAACAGTATTTGGATTAGTAAGCATTAGTGCTGCAACTGTGTCATCCATGCGTTTTTCTAGCTCTGCTAAATCAGTCAAACCTTGACTATTAGAGCGAATGCCTTCAACGCTATAGCCACACATAGCCGCCGTAGCTGGATTAGTACCATGTGCTGAGTCTGGAATTAAAACTTTCTTGCGAGCATCGCCACGATCTTTTAACAAGGCTCGAATCATCATAATTCCAGTCATTTCACCATGTGCGCCTGCTGCTGGTTGCAGAGAAACAGCCACCATACCAGTAATTTCTGCTAAAAGCTGCTCTGCTAAATAAATAACTTCTAAACACCCTTGAACGGCTGATTCTGGTGCAAGTGGATGAGCAGCAGCAAAGTTTTCTAGGCGTGCAACAAACTCATTTATCTTAGGGTTATATTTCATTGTGCAGGAACCTAGAGGAAACATTCCTGTGTCCGTGCCATAGTTCCAAGTAGAAAGCCTTGTAAAATGCCGGACAATATCGGGTTCTGCTACTTCTGGCATATAAGCTAAGTCGTCTGTACGTAAAAAGCTTGGATCTATTAACTCGCTAATTTCTGTGTCAGGAACATCTAGGTTTGGTAGTTTATAAGCAACAGCACCTGAGCGAGAGCGTTCAAAAAGCAAAGATTCATTTTGGCTAACATGAGTACGAACTTTTTTAATACGATTTTTTATTGTAGACATTTTTCTCCCCCCTACTACTTAAGTGCTGCCACTAGTTGATCAATATCTGCTTTAGTATTTTGCTCAGTAACGCAAACTAGCAAAGCATCTGTCATATCAGGGTAGTAATTAGATAGTGGTAGACCAGCAATTATGTTTTGAGATAGGAGTTTTTCCATTATTTCTGTAGCTGGCTTAGGCGTTTTTACGACAAATTCATTAAAACGTGGTGCGGAAAATAGCAAAGAATAGCCATCTAACTCAGAAATAGCTTTAGCAGCATAGGCGGCTTTTTGTAGATTTTGTTTTGCAACTTCTTGGAGTCCTTTTTTGCCCATTGTGGCAAGATAAACCGTTGCCATAAGCATAAAAAGACCTTGGTTAGTACAAATATTAGAGCTAGCTTTTTCCCGGCGAATATGTTGTTCACGAGTAGCAAGAGTGATAACAAAACCTCGGTTGCCATCTGCGTCAAAAGCTTCACCAATAAGGCGGCCTGGCATTTGGCGTTGATATTGGGAACGACTAGCAAAAATGCCTACATATGGGCCTCCAAAACTAGGAGCAATTCCAAAAGCTTGACCTTCGGCTACAACAATATCTGCTCCGCAATCGCCTGGACTACGTAGCAATCCCCAAGAAATAGGTTCAGTTGTAACACTAATTAAAAGCGTGCCTGCTTGGTGTGCTTTTTCTGCTACAGCGGCCATATCTTCTATACAACCAAAAAAGTTGGGCGATTGAACAATTACGGCTGCAACTTCGCTATCAAGATTTATGCTATCTAGGGCAGTTTGTCCACTAGTGCCAAAAGTAATAGCTTCTAAAACTAAACCTGTGCTTTTTAGATAAGTATCTAGCACGGCTCTATATTCTGGATGAACAGCTTGAGAAACCAATATTTTTTTGCGCCGTGTAATACGATTTGCCATCAATGCGGCTTCAGCCATAGCGGTAGAACCATCATACATTGAGGCATTAGCTACTTCCATTCCAGTTAATAAGCAAATCATGCTTTGGAATTCAAAAATAGCCTGTAAAGTGCCTTGGGCAATTTCTGGTTGGTATGGAGTATAAGTAGTATAAAACTCAGAACGAGAAATTAAAGTATCAATTACTATTGGTCGAAAGTGGTTATAAGCACCTGCTCCCAAAAACGAAATTGTGTTATTTGGATCGGTATTGCGTGCAGCTAACTTCTTGAAGAATTTTATCAACTCAGATTCAGCGTATGCTGGCGGGAGATTAAGCGGTTTTTCTAACCGTAAATGTGCTGGAATACTGGTAAAAAAGTCTTCTATGGATTGCACGCCCATTTCCGCGAGCATTTTTGCTCGTTCCTCAGCGGAATTTGGGATGTAACGCATGGATAGTCCCTTTCTCTAAATTATAATGGCAGCCAACTTTGGAGTTGACACTCCAACGGCTAAAGCCATTGGATTCTTTTGGTCGCTAAGGAAGTAGTCGGAAAGGCTCACACCTACCGTTAGAAACAGTCCAACCACAACTAAGCCATAAAAGCATCATCCATCAGCACAAAAAACGTGGATTGATGGATGGCCGGTGTCATCGGCTCTACTACGTCTAGCTAAGTTTTTCAACTTCACAGGTCGTAGATACTTTACTTTCCCTTTAGGAATAAGAAAATTGGGCAATATTTCACCCTTATTGAGGTACTTGTTAAGCAAGTTTATTGCTCCTACCTCATCACGAATACCTACAAATTTACACTTAGAACAGTGGTATTGTCGGTTGGTTGGCTTATGTTTGTTGCCACAAGCCGGGCAAGTCTTAGTTGTATAAGACTCATTAAAACTTTCTAACTCTATTCTAAACACCGCTAACTTGTACCTAAGATATGCTACAAATAACCCTAAGCTTAGTAGCCCCATTTCTTGGTTTAATCTTCGGGATGCTTTATTTTTCTTTCCTCTATTTATTTCTGTTATATCACCTACTACTAGTTTTGATACTTCTTTTTCTTTACAGAAATCTACTACTTCATTTGCTGCTTTGTGAAGTAGGTCTTTAGTTTGATTTTCTGTTTTATTTAGAATTTTATACTTAGCTTTTTGTAGTTTAGTCCATCGCTTAGAATGTTTTTGACAGCGAGATTGAAGTTGGGAGATTTCTGCTAATGCTTTGGCTTTTCCTTGATTAATGCTTCTAAGCCCTCGTCCTACTACTGCTAGAGAATCTTGACCATCTGTTACTA
>CAZBMZ010000036.1:14398-61456 GCA_964492845.1 uncultured Clostridia bacterium | reverse complement strand
GTTCCCACACAATCCCATTTAATTCAATACTTTATACACGCTGCGTAAGATCAGTCAGTAAACAAGCCATTGATAGGTGAAATAGTAGACACTCAACTACTGCAAGATAAAGTAGTTAGCACTATTAGAATGTTTCGCACTGGTGTAGTAAATGAAAATAATAGGGCATACAGCAAAAAATCAGGCAAGACAGTCGTAAAAGCCCTACAAGCTGAGATTAATTCTGGATTACTTAGCGAAGTCGCTAATGATCATTCCCAAGGTTTATATAACAAAAAAGGCGAACTTGAAGATTTTAGCCGTAGAGAAAAACCAAAAGTTGCTGATTTAGTAGAAGCTTATTTCAATGACTTAAATCCAGACACAGAAGAAGGCGAAGGAATAGCCAAAATAATCTGGAATGAAAAAACTTTAGAAGGTCAAGACTTGGCTAAATTAGCCCAAGACGAAGATAAGCGTAAAGATATTAAGTTTTCGATTAAAGCAATAAAAGGTAAATGCTCCAGAAAGAATGGGGTTTTAATTTGTGATATAGCTGCACTAAGAGGTGTGGATAAAGTTGATGATCCTGCCTTAGATGATGCTGAAGTTCTGCATACAGAAGTAATTACAGACTCTAATCTTAACCTTAATCTTAATTCTAATAATTCTAATAATTCTAATAATTCTAATAATTTCAATGAGATAAAAGATTCAACCTCAGTGTCCGCGTCAAGCTGCGGACTAGATTGTCCATGTGAACAGTGTTCACTTGGGCTGTCTATTAACAACACAACATTATTACAAGGAGATACTAAAATGTTTGACGCGGAGCGTATAAAGAAATTACACCAATCTGTTACAGACCCACCATTAACATGGTCTCAAGCTAAAGCCATTATTATTGGTGATGGTTGGTACTACAATACTGCTGATTGCGAGATGGCCGAAGCTTACTGGAAAGAACTGGATAAAGAAAGGACTGAAAAAGCAAACGTAGATACTCCTACGGATACAGCTAATGCTAGTGCAAATGCTACCAATCAAGATACTTCTACAGTAAAAGATGCTTCTAAAACCACATCTGAGGAAGGCAAACAGGAGCCAGCAAAAACAGCAGGAACAACAAAAGAAGTAAAAGATAGTGAAGTTTCTGAAGAAACCTTAAAAAAATTTCTTGAAAAGAAAATGTCATGGGACGACGTGAAAGAAATTTTAGCAACTATGCCAGATGTTGATATCGCAGTAGCAGAAGCTAAATGGAAAGAACTGGAAAAACCCACCAAAGAAACCATAGATAAAGAAAATACAGCTACAAATAAAGAAAAAGGAGACCAAGCTGTGACGGATAATAGACAAACAACCAATAATAGAACACCTCAAGTACCAAATCCGGCACGCGAGGCAAGAGAGAAAGAGCTTGACGAACTTTTAGACGCACGTCGCAGAGAGCAAGCCGATAATAATTTCAATAATAATGTTGAAAAGCTTTTTGAAGGTAAGGCACTAACAGACAGCCAGAAGAAACAAGTAAGAGATTTAGCTAAACAAGCTAGAAAAGAAAATAATTCTGACCAAACAGGACTTTATCTTGCTAAACATGAAGTAGGTAGATTAGTAAACTTTGCTCAAAATCAAGCCCTTGTGGATGCTCGCCGTGCTTCAATGGGCTATGTGCAAGGCAATGGTCAAATATTAGGTTCAACTGTTTTAGGAAATGAAGTTACAGCACCTCGGCCTTGGCAAGAACTTATAGACAAATATGAGCCTCTTAAAGAAGAAATCATTAAAAGCACAAACCAAAGTAAAATAATTTCTGGTTCTGATGCTGTCGAGCTACGCCGCAATCGCAAAAAAGCTTTGCAAGATTCTAAATTCTTTAAGGAAGTTATTGCTTTTTATGAAGCCCAGCATTGCCAAGAGCTTTATGATGCTATTAGTAGTTCGGATGTACATGGGCCAAATACAGCACGTTTTAGAGAAAAATTGTTCGCTTTAATGGTTTTACAAGAGCAGTTTTATCTAACAACTATGGTAGATACTGTATATCAAGCTTTATCTCCAACCAGTAAGTTTAATGTTCGTTTTCCTATTATTCCAGGAGCTTCAGCTAAACCTCAAAATATTGGTGGTATTTTTATTATGCCACTAAAGAAAACAGTAGAAGATCCTCAAGCTAAGGCTAAACATTACCGACCTGCTCGCAATGTAGGAAAAATTGGTGTTGTCAGTTCAAATATTGAATACAACAGATTTCCAACACGTTCCAGACGTTCAGCAGGTTTATATGATGATGAAACTTGGCAACAACTAATGCAGGCTAATGGTTGGGATATTCGAGTTGAAAATGCTATGGATAATGCTGCTGCTTTAGCTCGTAGCGTTGATGATGAAATAGTTGTTGATCTAAAGAACAGAGTCAGAGAATACCAAGCTGTAAATGCTTGTGCTGGAGGTAGCTACACTCCAGCTAGTACCGAGTGGATAGAAAATACAGGTGCTAATAAACGATATGGGGATAATATTACTTATTATGCTGTTATTTTAGGCCCTCATTCAGCAGGAACATTAACTGTTTCAAATCCAGTAGGTACTGAATACCCAGCACCATTGATTGAACCTTTGCCACTTGAATATATAGATCCTCTAACAGGTGATTTAATAGATAATTACATACCTTTTGATTGTATATTTACGGTTGCAGGAGCTACTAATCCTCGTAAATTAGGATATAAGGATAAAGACGGTAACGCTCAACCTTATGAAGATGGTGACATAGTTACTCACTTTATAGACGCTGAAAATAGCATTGTTGCTTTGACTGATGAATCTGGAGTTGATGGTTCGACTAAGCCAGTTTTCACTGAGATTTGGTATGGAACTAATTATGAGATTTGGAGTAAAAGCCAAGGCCGCTTAACAAGTCCGTTTGTAAGCTCTTTACCAACAAGAGAAAAAGCCGAAGAATTCCTTAATAGAACATCTGATATTGCTGGGGACTTAGCTGAAGAAAGAAGTGCTTATCCTACTATTGCTGTTCATAAATATGGCTTTGGCAACGCTTATGTATCTAATGCTCGCACATTTGAAAAACAAGTCTCTCCAACAGATTCAGAGCTTTTTGCCGGACATGGGCCTAGTATGTACATAGGTAAAAAAGCTGGTATTACTCACGTAAAAACCAATAATCCCATTTTCCCAAGTTCTAGTTTTATAACCCAACAAGGATGCGGTTTTTATGGCTTAGGTTATATCTATGGAATGGATAGAGAAGAAAGACTTACTGTTAGCGGAGGAACTAATAAAATTAATGCTCCTGCTAATGGCACCTACAAAGTCTATGGACAGTTAGACGTAGTAGGCCATCCTAGATTCCTTAATGGCCTTAACTTCCCTGGTTATGAAGTGAAAATTGTTGATTAATCTTTCCTAAAAGGGATAAGGATCTGCTTATCCCTTTTACTTTAGTTTTTGACTCAAAAGAAAGCAGAGGAACAAGATATGGCATTAGGCACTAACCCTAAGAAAATAACAAAATTTGAAACAAGAAAACCTCCACAACTAGAAGCCCCTAAAAGCCAAGCTAGGTTTGATTCTTATGACCAAGCGTTGGTAGCTTTCAATAATAAAAAGCTAGGGACTTTACCAAGGCCAAAACTTCCTGTAAATGGGCCAAACAGTAATTCTACAGATGTTGGCAATATTGATAGTGAAGTTAATGATGAAGATCCTAACAATGAACAAGATAACAGCGATGAAGACGATCAAGGTGGCGAAGGGTTAATAGTTGATAATGAAATTGTAGGATCTGGAGAACAAGAAACCGTTCAAGATCCTCAAGATCCTAAAGAAGTTGTAGAAATCTCAGAAGCTATAGAATCCACAGAATCTACAGAATCTACAAGCCAAACAAAATCAATAAGTGGAAGTGGTAAGCCTCGTAGAAGAAATAGTTAGTTTTACTAGTTATGTTATTGCACCAATTCATTAATCGTCATCGCAGTCAGTATGACAAAAATAATCTAGTAAATGATTTATCAGTTGAGCAACGTAGAGAAGCATTAAAGATGTCTTTATCTCGTTGGTCATCAGACGTAGACCCTAGGTTGAACTGCTCTGGATCATTACTAATACTTGCTGGCTATCAAGAGGCTATTTTTCCTCTTGATTATCTCACAACTACTTATGGCAGATTAGCAGAGCTTAAAAACGGAACATCAACAGAAACTGGAATAACTATGAACAGTAATTTTGTTTATGGAGGTTACTCAGCATTGCCTTATGGCACTATTCCTGTTACTGCGTTTCCTCCTGGTTATGATGCTTCTTATTCTGAGGTTGAAGTTTTAACTACCCAAACTAACAGAGGCAGAGAAGCTATTAACTTAGGTAGTCCTGCTAGCAGTTCTAAACAGGTCAAAATAACTTATGATGGAGTTCATCAAATTGAAGATGAAGGAAAATTGCTCACAATCAATAGTTTACCTAATGAAGGCGATGAACTAATTGTTAACGAGCAGGAATACTTATTTGGTTCAGAAGACAGTGAAATAGAAATAGCCAGTAACATTTATGAACAAGCAGAAATAATAAGTGATTTTTTGTACTTAAACCAAACCAGCAACAAAGTTGAAACCATCATAGATGCTAATAATATTTTGTTACGGCCTGTAATTCTAGGAACTAAAGTTAAAGTCACTACAGATAGTAATACCATAACAATAAGCAAGCTCCCTGCCTTAAATACTGTAAACCCGCGCCATCATTGGAAGATTTTTCAATTGATGCTTCATTTTATAGCTGATTGCAAGGAAAGACAGGCTATCGTAGAAGAAAGCTTTGAAGCTGCTGATAAATATAACCGTCAAAAAATAGAACACTTAAAGTTAGTTAAACCTTATCTACATTCAGGAAGATAATATTATGAGTAGAGATTTTACTGGTAGTCCTGCGGATCCATCCAATGATCCTTATGTTTATGAAACATTTACTCGGTCTAGTTCTGGATTTTCTACTGAAACTGCACCTGGTACAGATGCCCAGTTTCTAGGGGGAAAAACTAGAGCGACAGGTTTAATAGATTTGGATTTTGATGGAATTACAGAAATAGTTTTCCAAGTAGTTTTTTTTAATAGTAAAGCTAATAAGTTTTTACCTGGCCCTATAGTTACCAAAACCCCAACTGATGAACCTGAAAAGATAGACCAACTAGGAAGGCCAATAGGTATCATAGTTTTAAGTCTTACAGGTAGCGGGGAAGCCACTTTCTATTATACAGCTACAGACCGCAGGCTAGGAGGTAACTAATAGAATGGCAAGACAAGGTTATGGTTTTCGAGGCAGTTTTGCATCAGGTGGTAGTAATGCACCAAAAAATTTAATTCCATTTGAACGTACTCTAAACGCAAGTGGGCAATGTTCAATAACTATAACTAATGCAGATTTATATGATTATGTGGCTGAAGTCCAAGAAGATACTGGTTATCAAAGTGGAACACACAGGATGGACGAAGAAAACACTACAGCAATCAAAATAGAAGCAGATATTCAAGCCTCGGCAGAAGGTAAGCGCGTAGCTGGCATTTATTGGCGTAAATAGCACAAAGAAAAAAACACATTCACCTTTTAGTTTTTTAGCCTTCATTCACCTTTTAATTTTAATTTTTACTTTTACACCTTCAATTATCCAGGAGAATCAAAATGTATAACCTAAGAGCTTTGCAGAAATTTAGTCAACTAATTAGTAGTTTTAATAAGAAAATAGTCTTTTTAGTTGGACTAATTTGTCTATTTGCTATAACCATTTTTGCTCAATCCCAATCAGGAGGCGAATTTAGAGCTATTCTTTTTACTAGTAAGGTGTTGACTTCCAACCCAACAAGCAAGTTACCAGATAACCACGTAGCCCTTTTTAATAAAAGTGATGGCTATCACTACATCAATAAAGCTGGAACTGTTACTGACGTTATAGATAGTGCATCTACAAAAGTTTACCAGAATGGCGCGAATGGACAAAAAATAACTGTTCAATCAGTCAGTGCCACGTTATCAGGATTGTCTGGAGCTACAGCAACAGCAACCAACTTAATCCCTGCGGGTTCTATAGTATTAGGAGTAACAACTAGGGTTACTACGCTAATTACAGGAGCAACTAGCTTGAAGGTTGGTGATGGCACAGATGATGATAGATGGGGTGCTACTGTAGGTCTAACAGCAGGCACAACTACAACAGGCTCAAGTTTTACAATTAGTAGTGTTCCTATTTATACATCAGCAACAAGTGTTGTTTTAACTGCAAATGGTTCTAACTTCACAGCCGGGGCAGTTCGTGTCACAGTGCATTATATTTCTTTCACTGCTGCTACCTCTTAAGCAATAACCAGAACTTAAAAAGAATCAAAAATAGTTAAGGAAAAAAATAACCCTTTTAATACCTCAGCGCAAATCTTAAAAACTCAACCTAGCCCCAACCAAAGATAAAAAGACAATATGCGTTCATCTAAATTTAAACTAATAGTATCTTTACTAAGCTTGCTATTTTGGATTGTGCCTTGTTTAGCACAAAACCCAACTATAACAAGTAGATTAGATTTAAAAAATCAAGCTTCTGCTCCTAGTAACCCTGACAATGGTTTTTCCACTGTTTATGTTACAAACACTGGAGTTGTTCGAGTTCGTCTTTCTGATGGGACGGACACGGCTTTATTAACAGGTTCCATTGATACTGATGATGTAGTGGAAGGTTCGACTAACCTTTACCACACAACCTCCAGAGTACGTGCCGCTCTAAGTGCTGGTAGTGGTATCACTTACAACAGTACAACAGGCGAGATTAGCTTGAGTGGTGGAGGTGGAGGAGGGGCATTATCAGCACTAACAGCAGCTACAGCTAGCAATGACATAAACAATGCCAACAATGCCCAGATTTGGCGATGGAACACGCTGGCAGGGGCAACGGCCTTGCAATTCGCAAGTAGCTCAACTGCTGCTGCCAGCAATGCCCAAGTGTTATTTGATGTTGCACTTAGTGGGGCAAACTCTAACTCCACTCAGACAACAATTGCTGCTCGAATTGCAAACACCCATACAGGGACATCTAGCATTAATATAGGACTATCCTTAACTGCAAGCGGAGGCACAAATAATTATGCCCTCATCATTCCTAATGGTCGTGTGGGTATTGGGACTAGTACGCCTCTCAGTAGTTTGGATTTTGGATCTACATTAGCACTAAAAACTATCACCTACTACGGCCTAGGCAATACTTTTCATGGTGCAGGCGTTATCAGTGGGGCTACGGTAGGCTTTTTTCCAACAGGTGGCAGGCATTCTTGGGGAGTGCTATCCACTACTGATGGAACAAGTTATGCGGAAAAAGCTTTCCTTGATGGCACCAGGTTTGATCTAACAGGAGCATCTCAAAACCTAACATTTGGCGGTAATGGTGGAATCATTTTGGGTGGTGGAACTACCCTAAACACTGGCAGTAAAATTAGTTTTGGTGGTGGAATAAATAGTCAAGCAATAGCCTTGTATGTCAACGGAAGCACAAAGCACGTTATTGGGATAGATGCTTCTCGAACGATCATCGCGCATCCAACAGGGGCAAAAACCTCTATAGGGGCTATGTCTACCAGTGATGGCACAACTTTCACTCCTTATTTCGACTTTAATGACAATGGCAAACTGGATATCACACAAGGGAGTATTACCACAAATAAACCTTACATCAACCACACTGTTACAACCAATGAAGGATCAACGCAGTTCATTTTGAACGATTCGACTTGGACAGACACGGCCAGCGCGTCTACTAGTTTGTTTTCACGTAAGCGTGTTGGCAGTACGGTTATGTATAGCTTGCGTAAAGATGGTTTTGGTTATTTTGCTGGCAATATTGGAGCAAACATAACTAGTCCAAGTGTAATCATCAACCCTTTTGACTCGCCAACAGCGGGAACAATTATTCAATCCGCTGGCTTTGTTAGCTCACAGCGCACAGGACAAGTGGGCTTTCATATGTTCAATGGCGGCGGGGTTGCTGAATGGATAGTAACCCAACCAGCAAGTGGGACTAGTCACAATTTCCAGATAAACAAAGTTGTTAGCAATACTCAAACAAAGTTGTTCGAGCTAACAACAGACGGAAATGTAATAATTCCCGTAGGTAGCCTAAATACTCGCAGTAGCTTTGCTGCTAAAACTAGTGGCTACACTCTCCTGACTACAGACAGTGGGGGCGTTTTCACCAATGGTGAGGCTGTTGGAAGCGTGACATTCTCTTTGCCAGCAGCAGCAGCAGGATTGCACTACAAATTCTACGTCACCACCAACCAAAATTTTGTTATTGATGCAGCAGGATCTGACACGATCAGGTTAGGAGCAAGTGTCACTGCTTCAGGCGGTAATCTTACCAGCAATACTGTTGGCGACTCTCTTGAGCTAATTTATATAGGTAGCGGCCAATGGGGTGTTCTAGGCAAAGAACAGGGTACTTGGGCTGTAAATTAAACCAATAAAGGGATTATATGAAGAAATTATTTTTATTAGTCGCGTTATTACTGTTTTTTACTTCTGTGGTTTTTGCTCAAGAGCCAGTGCCGATTACAGCCGATCCCAATACAGCAAATGAACAAGTTGAGGTATTTAATGAGTATTTTTTGTCTGAGCTTAATATAAAATTTAGTCCTGATGGCTACGACAAAAGTCGAATCACCTTAATTGCTGGCATAGGTAAACGAACTGATGTAATAGATCCTGTTACTGGTTTTAGGTTAAGTGTATTTGCCACTACTAAAGAGATTTATAGTGGGACTTTGGCTGGCTACAGAGATGGTTTACTAAGTCGAGCCGTAAGTGCAAATTTGATAACGGAACAACAAAAACAAGACATAATCAATGGTCAAATAGGTATTTATCTAAGCACTGATCAAGGGTTTAAGACAACATTAAATATTTTGGTCGGTTTAGGTGACATTGAATTAAAAGCCGTAAAAAAGGTTATTCCTGCTAATTAATTATGGCTGACTTACAATTTTGTTCTGCTCAAAACTTCTATAAATTTCTTCCTACTCGCACGATTAATTTTTCTAATGCTCCTGAAGATTTACTTGCTAATACCAATAAAGAGATAGCTAAAGAAGCAAAAAAGATTGTTGCAAGGAAACAAGGTGTAGTTTTCCCAGCGTTAGAGCCAGACCCACTTACAAACACTTGGTTGCTACTAGAAAACCTAAACGTTTTATTAGCCTTAGCTCCTAAGATAAAACCTATCGCTTTATCTATTAATAGAGATTGTTATAAATACGCAAAAGCTTTTCAATTACTAGCTGAGGATAGATTAAAAGAGTGGGATACAGGCCAATTGATTCACGGTTACTTAGCTGAAATACAGGGTTCTCCTTTGCCAACTACAGCACTTTCCAGTGTTTCTAGTTGTACTTTAAGTTGTTCTGGTTTTACTCCAATAAGTGAAAATGGCCCAGATCCAGAAGGGAATAACCTTCCTTACATTGAAACAATAGAACGTTTTATTCTAAGAGAAACTGCCTACACAAGGATATTTCTTAGTAGACGAGGATTAAAGCAGTCTAGCTATACAGAAGATCAATCAACTTTAGTAGACAGCTTTGTCTCTAATTTTGTTCGTGCCTATGTTTTAGCTATTAGGTCAATCGTCCAAGATGGGTTTAATGCTGCAATTGACTCAGAGATTGCTGATCTAATTAAAACAGGACAAGACGAGATTAAAAAGCTAAGGCAAGGCCGCTATGATCAAGATTTATTAGATTAGTTATTAGATTAGAGAAACTTACTTAATTAAAGAGAAAAAACAATGCCAAGATTTCAGGTTACTACATTAAAAGATGATAATTCGCCTGGGCCAATCCCAACAGTTACGGCTGATGATTTTGATGACGCTGCGGATGTCGCCTTAGCGCGTACTGATGTTGGTGCCGCTGGTGGTGAAATAGCTAGCTATATCCGTGAAATTACAGGTACAGAAGCTGCTGATGGTGGATTCATGCTGGAGACAACGGGTCAAAACATCAAAACAGCTACTGATACCATTAATGGTAAATTACCAACAGCAGCAGCTTTAAGTGATTCTCTAACTAACCCAACAGCAACAATAGTTGGATCTGCTTTATTGCAATATAATGGCTCAACATTGGAAAGGGCTAGGGGCAATACAAACCTAACCGTCTTAGCCAGTTCAGCCAGAACGGAAACAATAAATTCCTCTGATTTCACTAACTACAATGCACGTGGTCTTACCCTGACGATTGATGTCACTACGATTGTAGACACACCAGAAATTACAGTTAAAATTCAAGGAAAATGTCCTGTTAGTAATAAATATTATGATATTTTAACGGCTAGCCCGATTAGTGATGTTACTGATCCTATTGTGGTTTTGCATGTTTACCCAGGACTTGAAGCAAGCGCGAACCTAGTTGCTAATAATACGCTACCAAAAACCTTTAGAGTCAGAGTTGAACATGATGATACTGATTCAATTACCTACTCAATAGGTGCAAGCCTAATCCTTTAATAACCTAAATTATGTCCAGCGATTACACTAACAATTACACAGAATACGACCACTTAGATCTTTGTGAAGTTCCTTTAAGTGTCTACGCAAAGAATCTTAAACGAGTAATCCTTTTAAGTTCAGCAGCTTATACAGAAGTTAGTAACGAGCTTGGGGTTATTTTGCCAGCTATATTGAGTAATGATATTGTGACCGGGCCATCGCCATCAGGAAGAAGCTTACAATCAAAAATGATCGGTATTGAACCAAGGGTTGGTAATACCTCTCTTTCACCAAGTGCTTTAGACAAAGAAGAAATAGTTATTGATATAGTAATTCGTGCAGGCCAAGAAGGTTCTCCATGTGAGCAGTTTGATAGATGTGCTGGTTATCTTACTGTAGTTAAAAGGATTATTAAAAAGTTAATACACAACGGTCAACTAGATGAACTAACAAAAGGCTGGCCTGCTTTCAATTATGATAATAATTCTGAGAATGATGACGAAAGCTATGTTTCACCTCATATAAACTACAAAAGCATTGAACAATTTCCAGTAGCTCAAAATAAAGAAGCTGACTATGGTTACTCAGCAGGGATTCGCTTAACCCTGGAAGCTATGTATGAGGCTTACTTGCCCAATTAATTAATCAATCAATTAATAAAATTATTAATAAAATTATTAATAAACTCTCTTATATCAACTAATTACCAAATATTAGAAATAAATACATTCTAAGAAGGAGTTAATCATGGTTTCTCTTCCTACTAATATCGCTACGCAATTTAACCAAGGCAAAGAAAAAGTAGTTGCTGGTGCAACCTCGGTTGCCTGTCTACTTTATGACGTGCCTAAACCTAGTACAGCGTCTGAAACCCCTGGACACGGATTAGGCTTAAAAAACACATCAAAAGAACTTTCACCAACTTCTGACACTAGATCACTAAACTTAAAAGGCGGCGTGACGGCTGTTGCTGCTGTAAAAACGATAACCTTTAGTAATGTGGCTGTGGCCGATGAAACTGCAACTGTTGGCACTAAGGTATACACTTTCAAGGCTTCTCCAGCAGGTGCAGATGAAGTTGCTCATGGCTCCACAGCTAGCGACTCAGCACAAAACCTTAAAGCAAAAATCAATACTGATACAGCAGACACAAAATGTACCGCTGCTGGCGACGCTGCTGTCTTGACGTTAACAGCTAATACCCCTGGAACAGACTTCGATTTATCAGAAACTTCTACAGTAGCAACAACAGCAGTGTTAACAGCAAACGTTGTAGGCGTAAAAGCTTCTATTCTTATTACGTTAGAAGGGTCAAGGTTTCTCAATGTATTAGAAACAATAGGCTTTGATGTAACAGCTAATTCTAAAACTAGGCGGATCACTTGCTATAATAAAGTTGCTTCTGCCTCAAGTGGCTCTATTACAAAAAATAGCTCGGCTGCTGGAACTGCCTTGGCTGGACTATTGTTAAGTCTACAAAATTGTATAAATGGAGAAGCTTCAGATACTACAAATTTTTATGATTCAAGTAATTTCCAGGACGAACAAACTGACTGCACGGCTTTTGCGGTTCAACTATTTGGCACTGATAGTTCTTTTACTGTAACTGGCAATCAGTTAAAAATAGAAGCAGGGGCAACAGGGGCAGACGGTAACAATATTAAAATCCATACTTCTGTACGTCCTAGCGCACCCAGTCAGCTTCCAGATATTATTTCTAGTGGCCTTCCACAGTTTGATGAAGGCGAAGTTGTTCATTCTGGCATCTTTGATGAAACAAAACTTAGTAATGCTCTTCAAGAGTTACTTTTTAAGGGTAGTAATGCTTTTGGTAATATTCTATCAATCACAGGAGATATTGATGACAGTTTCTCAATAAAACTATTTATCAATAACGATCCTGATTTTGCCGCAAAGCTACTAAGAAATGGTGCCGTAACCCGTGACGAGAAACGCTTAATATTTCTTTCAACCAATGACCTCAGCAATAGAACAACAGGACTATTTTTAGCAATTAAATCTAAAACAAAAAAAGGTGCTTGGAATTGTTTATGGATTTATGACGCTGAAATTACAGGTACAGTCGATACGGCTTTTGGCCTTCGTGATACCGCTGGTTACACAATCAATGTGCGTATTAACCAAGATTTGGAACGTTCTGGAGATCCAAAGTTTGTTCGTTGGAATGCTCTTGCACTCTAATTCTTTTCTAGCTTTTATTTATTTTTTATGGGATTAGGTCGTAAAAAATTATTTAGGAAAAAAGCCGTTGCCCGAATGACTAACATTTGGGCGCGGCCTCCTATTGACTGGAGTACCCGTATGGCTATTGTGTCCAACCTGGACATCAACAGGCCGGAGGGCTATCCAGCTAGAGTGCCTTATTGTGTAAACGGTATTTGGCTAGGAGAAATAGAAGGGGATACAACAACAGATCCAGGTTATAAAGAACAAGTTTTTAGGCCGGGAATAAATCTACCTCCTGACTTAAGATTTTTTAATGGTCAAGATTCTGTAATTGAGTCAACTTTATTGTGGTCAGGAGATCCTGATGTAGAGGATTTGCTTGCAGAGCCAGGCCCATCTAGTAGAGGCTCACGCTATAAAGGTGGTTCTCATAATCCTAAAGAGTGTGCTTTACTTCTGATCCATGTAGATAAATTAAAGCCTGTCCATAGCTACAACGCGGATGAGCCAATCATAATTACCTATGAGCTTTATTGGAGAGTGTCTATTGACCCTGTTAGAAGGGTCAATAATGCTCTGCCTGAGAAATTTAAATTTCGCGCTGTACCCCTATCTGGTACAGACCAAAAAACAGGTAAATGTTTTCCTCCAGGAATGCAACTCGCTCACGAATATAAACTTAACTTATTTAATGAAAGAGTTGATGATGATGGAAATGTTATAGATTTAACTGTTTTTCCTGATGACTATCCAATCAACATTGCCCCTTATTACACTCAAATATTTTAATTTTTTTTAGTTTTTATTTAATACAACCAATGATCAAACTAGAATCTGACCTATCAGGTCTAAATAACTATGTAAATAAAATAGGTAAATTAGGTGAGATTGCTAAGATTTCACTTTCACTATTAGTAAAATCTGGAAACTTAGAAAGACGTTACCAAGAAATAGCCAAAGCTAATCTGGATAGTGAAGGCACTTTTAGTGGTTCACGTTGGGTTAAAAGTCCTGATAAATATATTAATCAAAAGAAAAAGAAAAATCAGTCTACTAAAACACTGGAAAAAACAGGCGATAGCAGGAAAGAGCTTTTATCAGATAAGGGTGTTACTAGTCGCCTTACCAGTTCAAATACAGCAGAAGTAAAACCTATTGGCGAGGCAGGCAGGATATATGGATATCATGCGGCTGGGGTTGGCAACTTACCAGACAGAAATATTGGTAGATTGCCTAAAGGAAAGCTAGGTGGATTTACTCAGGATTTCAAAGGGGAACTAGACGAAGCTGCTAAACTGATTTTTAGAGGTTGAGAAAATAATGATAGGAATATTCTTTTTGCCAAACCTGAAATGTAAATTCTATAGCCACCATGTAGGCGGATTTTTATTTAAGAACACTTATCATTGCAGTCGTTGTTGTTCATGGTGGTCATAAAGTGAGGAACTTGGCAGAGTTAACTCGGAAAAGTTGAGAAAGAGTTTGAAGGGGGTAAAGTGATAAGGCTAAGGCAATAACTGTCTTGGCTTGCAGTGACAGGGGCTTGGTTTGTTTTCATCAAGTGAATGTACAAGATAGCTTGCCTAATGTAAAATAATGGAAATGAAAATAGAATTGTTACCATAAAGATTGTTAGGTAACTTAACTTATTAGAAAGAGGGCTACAACTTAATGACAACAGACGAATTAATCCAACTCTTACTAAGCAAAATGGACAGCTTTGAAACTAAACTTGATGGTGCTATTGCTGACATTAAGCAACTAAAAAGTGATGTTACTGAAATAAAAGCAGACATTTCTGAAATCAAATCTGATGTCCAATATCTCAAACGACAGGATGATATTGATACCCAAACTATCAATGGTGCTTATAATGGTATCAAAGAAGTTAATAGCAAATTGGATAAAGTCATAGCAGACCAACAGTTAGATCGTCGTGCTACTCAGGCGACAATCGCACAATTGCAATCACAAGTAGGCACAATTGAGGATAGACTAGATAAAGCCAGCTAGCCATCCGTGACCAGGTGGAGTTAGATTAAATAAAATAAGCCCACCATAGGCATAGGTGAGCTTATTAAATAGGGTGGTAGTTACAGTAAGTTTAAGCGGCTTTACTCGCTCGTTTTATTTGCTTTAGTACAACCTCAATTGCTTTAAGGTCTTTATGGATTTTGCTTCTTGTTCTTTCAACAAGTGAATCAAATTCCATTGTCCAAAGTGGGTTAGCGAGAAAGGCTAGAAAATCTAGCTGCTTCTTTCTGCTAAGACGATATTCTAAGGAATGGATTTTATTGATTCTTTCTAAACAGTTAGAGCATTGCTTACATTCTGCCACGTGGTCAAGTAGTTCCTTAGCTTCTTCCTTTGAGAGTTCTTTAGATAGAAGCATGCAGAAATGATAAATATTAAAACAACTGCACTCCCATTTACTGGGCTTATTATTTTGGTTTTGATTTTGATTAGCTGACATGATCCTCCTTTTGGGAGTAGTTCCTTATGCTACTCCCTTGATGATTAAATTATTATGGTTATGGATTTTAGCCTAGTTAAGAAATGTTTCTTGCGGTTGAGAAGGTTTTAACTTCTTGTTAGACGTGCCATTTTTAGACTTACCAGCAGAAACAAGATTCTCGATCTCGGACTTGTCTAAAACGTCCAACACTCGCGCGTACCATCTAAAAGTAGTAACAGGTAGCCCCGAATGATGAGCTTTGCCAGTGTCAACCCAGCAGCCAAGATTCAAGCTACTATCGCGGTCTACAAGGAAAGATTTTTCGGTTGGCTCCCATTTGTCATTAGCCTTAGATTTAACTTGGAATCCCTGTTTTGCAAGCTCAGTATTTAATGATCGAGGTGTCCAAGGCTCTCTAAGGATTTTGGCTAGTTCTGTAGGGTTGTAATGAGGCTCTTCTTGCCTAACTAGATACTGATTAGCACTTTCAGAAGGGTTTGTTAGGGTTGAAGGGTTGAAGACTTTTAATAAATCTAGGTTGTGATGAGTTTGCTTTATGGCATTTACTACGGATAAAGTTAGCTCGTTATCTTTAAGGTGAAGTAAATCTTTAGCAATGCCTTTGAAGTGCTTGACGTTTTTGTAAACCAAGTCTGAATTAGCTTTTAGGTACTCTAGCTGGTTGACTGATTCGGGTTTAACTAGTGCCATAGCTTCGGGTTCGGGTTCGGGTAGTACGTCAATGATAGGCGATTCTTGGTTGATAGAGTAAGAGCCGGTTTTACGGATAGAGGGAAGCACAACAGAAGTTACCCATTTACGAAACTCTTTAGCTTTAGGTTTATTGGAGCGTATGATGAGAGTGTATAGACCGGATTCGTTAATAGTTAAAGTTTCTTGTTCTCTACCTAGTGAATCGATGAGGGGAATCCGACTCCCCTCATCTGTATCCAACATAGATAAAGCTTTTTTATGATCGGCATAACCGAGTAATTCGCAAACGTCTTTTGCTACAAACCAAGGTTGATTACTTTCGTCTGTAAGTACACGAATTTCTTTAGCTTCAAAGTTAAACGGAATTAATTGGCTACTCATAATTATGCAGCACCTCCTAACAATGTTTCTCTGTGCCAAAGAGCCAAGTTTTGCAATCTAAGCTGTATGGTTAACAATTTATTTTTGAGTCTAATTAACTCAGCTTTGATTAATTTGCATTTGATTTGTAGACGAGCAATAGCTTTATCGTGGTCAACTCCTAGATCCTCGTACTCAGCAAAGAGCGCAGAAGCTTCTAGTTCGGCGTGATATAGCTCCCATTGGTTATGTTCTATAAGTTTGTTAGTTTGAGTTTTAAGCTTAGAAGTAGTTTCTATATAGGCTAGTAGTTGAGAAGTTCCCTTATAGTTTAGTGGTTGACGATGTGTGGTTTTCAACGTAAAATCAACGGCATGCGCCGATGTGGGCGCAGAAAAATAAGTAGACATAAATTTTATGTCCTTTCTGTTGATATTAAAGCCACCTCTCAACACGGTTTCTCAGGCAGGGTTGAATGGTGGCTTTTCCATTTATTACAAATGGAAATGTTAGTATATTAAACTTTTCACTTTGAATCAACAGATTTAATCTTTATATTAGATATTAAATTAAACTAAACTTGACTAAACTTAAATCACTTGAATTTTTGCCATTGGAGAGCCTATAATCTTCTTACAAGGAGATCTATAATATGAATGCAATTTTAAGGGAAAATGAGCTAAAATCACCTTCAGCGGTTTTGTTCGGAGGTAATAACACAGTGAGTTTAAAAGTAGAACTTTATACACCTCAAGAAGTAGCAGAAATGCTAAGACTGAAGGTTAGCACTATTCAACGTTACGCTAGAGAGGGTAAGTTGTCGGGTTTTCGCTTTGGCAACGAACTAAGATTTACTAAAGAGGATATAGAGAGTTTTATTAGTAGCCACAGGCTATCAGCGTCAAAAAAGGTAATTACGCTAAAAGATGTAGTCGAAGAGGCAGTTTTTTACGTAGGGAGTGCTTTTAGTCCATCCGACTTACTGGAAGCGATCTACGACAAGGAACTCGGCCCAGACACTAACGAGGTTATTTGCTTAGAGAACATAAAACAAGCACTAACAGAATTAGTCGAGGAAGGATCTCTTGAGCTATTAGCGGAGGCTGAAAAAGGAAATGAGGGGGTTTACGCTAGACCTTACGAGGCTAAAATGGCACGTGAAGCAGCTAAAAAACACTTAGAAAAGCTTATAAAATAATTTTCTACACCAAGTAAAACATTGATTCTAATTGTTTTAAGGTTATTGGAGATACTATTTTATTCACCTAACGAAACCAGTCCATGCCCCAAAAATCCGTGACCAGCTAGCCAGCTAGCCAGAACGGTCGAGCCAGTCAGGGACGCGGTTAAGGGCGATTTGAGCTAGCTGCCAAGTATTACCACACGCCCTACAAAAATTTCGTTTAGGTAAAAAAGGCACAAACAGCAAACCCAAACAGGTAATAAACAATACAACTATTAAGATCCAGACAGTTCCCTCGTATTCAGAGTAACTATTTGTAATTCCACAGCGGGGACAAGTTTTTCCTCCCTTAAACCTTGCCTCGGTGGGATTAATGGCGTAGGGAAGCTGGCCGCTAGCTATCATGGGCGGAGGCATCGGCTGCATCATTGGTTGAGGCATTGGCTGAGGTGGCATTTGCTGCATAGGTTGTTGAGGTATTTGCCCGCTATTGCCTGTGTAATTAGGTCTAAAAGGCGGGGCGTTTGGGTCAAAAAGGGTTCCACATCTGCGACAGTCCATGCCGTCAATTACGTTATTAACTAAACCACAATTAGAACACTTGAAACTTGTCATAGTGGGATATTCTCCTGCTAGGTCTACCTACAAGTAATACTAGTCCGAAATTACTACCATTTTTTCCTTAAGAGATCAACAAAAAAGATAAAATAATTATATGGCAAATGAAAATCAGTTAGAGTTTATTATTAAAGCTATTGTAGAGGGGCAAGAGGAAGTAGCAAAACTTGCTAAAGAGGTTGAGCGACTCACCAAAGCAACAAGCGAGGCTAATAAAGGCTCTATCAAAGAATCCAAGGAGAAAGCTGCCGCTGAAAAATCTTCTGCTGCTGAAATTGTTACTGCTAGCACATCCGTGCTAAATACAGTAGTAAATGTAGTTAAACAAATCGCTGTAGAAAGAGAAGCCGCAGCAGAAGCGACCAGAAAACAGGCGGAAGCTGAAACTCTATTAGGACAAGTTACGGGCCTGCTAACTGAAGGGACGCGCGAGCAAGCATCCGCTAATCAGGATCAAGGCACTAGTATTTTTCAGTTGATTGCCGTTAGTAAATTATTGTTTGCAGGCTACGAGAGTTACACACTAGAAACGGGCGCGTTGAATAGGTCAATGAAAATATTGACTCAAAATTTTGACGAAAACGCCACGACAGCAGATAAAGCAAATAAAATAATCACCGATTTCAAAGATCTATTCAAAGACCTAACTGGCTCAACATCAGGAGCATCAACAGCATTTGAGAAATTTAAGGAATTATTAGGGCCAGTTGGAAAAGGTATTACCGCTGTAGCAAGTGCAGTAGGTATAAGTGAAGTTGCGCTAGTAGCGATTGCAGGAGCATTGCTAGCAGCAGTTGCAGCCATAGCAGCAGTTGTGGCGGTTAGCTCAAAAGCAGCAGCAGCTTTTGCCAAATTAACAGCAGAGACGAACGAATTATCAAAAAGTACGGGCATTAATACTGAAACGACCTTAGCAGCTTCTAAGTCTTTCGAGGCTGCTGGGCTAAGTGCTGAAGATTATAGAGAGTCACTTAACGGACTGCTTGACAAGGTGGCAGAAGCGAAAAACGGTAATGACGAGCTAAAAGAAACATTAGAAAAGGAATTTGGCATAACTGCCTTTGATAACGCCAGTTTAGCAGTTGAACAATTTAATAATACTATTCAAGGTATTTCTTTAGAAAGCGAGAAAGGTCGCAAGGCAATAGAGGTATTCGGGAGGGACACAGCGGGCTTTTTCAAGGTAGGTGGGGCAGAAATTGGAAATTTCCGTAAGCAATTCAAAGACGCTGGTCTAGTAATAGATCAGAACTCTATTTTAATTAGTGAAAAATTAACCAGTGGATTCAAACGCGCTACCCTTGCCATTGATACCCTTTTTGCTTCATTAGGCAAAGATCTAGTAAATAATATTGCCCCAGGTGTCACAGAGCTAACAGCACAATTTGAAAAACTTTTAGTATCACTTGCCAAATCTAAAGACCTAAAAGCCTTCTTTAGATCCATAGCTGAAGAAGTTGGAGGGCTAACTAATGCAGTCGTTGAGGTTACAAAAGCTTTTGACGATAGCGCGATCTCCTTCACTGAAGCACTTTCGCCTTTAATACTATTAAATAGAGTAGTTGGCGATCTAACTGAAAATTTTTCTGGTGCTAGGAAGGGGCTAGTCGAATTCTTTTTACCTTTCAAGGAAATTATTGATTTATTTAACGAAGGTAAGAAGGCGTATGAGGAACAGATTAGGATCCAGCGAGAACTGGAAGAAGCTAACGCAAAAATAGCTCGATCAAACTTTGGTGTTGCAGCCTCAGTAAGTGCTACCATTTCGGCTTTTGATGACACCAAGAAAGCTATAAGAGAACTTGTAAATATCGACACAAAAGCATCTGAGGATTTAATAAAAAACGCAGAAAACAGACTAGCCGAAGTTGCTGTAAAGCTTAGAAAAGGCACCATTCAAGAGGAGCAAGCCAAAGAAGAAAGAATAAAGATCGTTAGCGAGTTAGTCCAACAAGAGCTTGCTTTACTGAAAGATAAAGCATCAGAACAGGCAACAATAGAAAAAAACAGTGCTGAAAGAAGTATTGAATCTATAAAAAACGCCTATTCTCAAGGTGCTATATCAGCAGAACAGCAAGCAAACGAGATTAACAGAATTAATGAAGAATCTGTTAATGGGCAAATAAAAAGACAAGTAGATCTATTTAACACTTTAAGGAAATTCAAGGAAGAAGGTTTTGACGTATCAAAACAGTTAACAGAGGCAGAAATTGCCCTTGATAGCCTTAGAACTGAACAAGCCAAACAAAATAGCGAATCTAGGGCTAATCTTGAAAGTGGCATACTACAAGCCAAGCAAGATCAAATAGATAAGATTAATCGACTAGAAATAGAAGCCACCGAAAAATTACAACAAGAATTAAATGCACGTAAAATCAATCAAGAGCAATTCGATGCTCAAGTTTTAGAAAATAAAATTCGTTTCGACAAACAGCGTCTTGAGGCCGAACAAGGCACATTGATCAAGCTAAATGATCTTGAAGGGGCTTCAGTTGAAGTAAAAACCGCTGTACGCCAAGAAGTAGCAGATCGTCGCCTTGCCATAGCTGCTAATGAAGCTGATCGAGAAATACAAATATCCGAAAGGGTTATTACTGCAAGACTAAATGAAATAGAAAAAGAACAAACTTTAAGAAGTGCTGCACTAGAAAGAAGAAAAGCAGAAATAGCACAAATAAAAGATTTAGACCTACAAAGGATTCAACAAGGCAGACTTGAAATAGACATTCTTTTAGAAAGTGTAAAGGTTGCTCAAGATAGGGTAGAACAAGAGGAGCTACAGCTTAAATCATTAAGAGATAAAAAAGCTAACAATGAAGAGATTGCATTACAAGAGGCTAGAATTGCTAAGGCCGTTGCGGACGTGACCGCAGCCAGGGCTAAAGCTAATGCAGCGGACAAAGCGTCCATCAATGAAAAAAATGCACAACTACAAAAATCTTTAGAACTCCAACAACAAGAAATAGATAAAGTTACTAGTTTAGCTGATAAAAATAATTCTTTAACTGGTATCCTAGAAAAACAAGCTGGTAAAGTCCAGTCTGTTAATAAAACCTTTGATGCTACAACAGCAACAATAGAACAAACCATAAAAAGAATCGCAGATTTAAGAGCAGACGCAAACCAGATCTTGTTAAACGGGCAATCTGCAACGCAAGGCAGAATCGAAGCTGCTTTCACATTTTTTGATACAGCAAGCGACTTAGAAAGAAAATTAGGCGAGAGAATACTTAAAGAGAGCGTCGAGGCTCAGAGAAAAGCTAATGAGGAAAGAGCGAGAATTACCGCTGAGGCCGATGCGGGCATTAAAGAAAAGATCCAGGAAGGACTAGAAGAGCAAGCCGATGATCGCCGCGAGTATAACAAAACCATAAAAGAATTAAATAAAGATCTTGAAGAAAACGCACAAGGAACCGCTGACGAGATCGTAGACATACAAAACGATACCGATGCGAAAATACAAAAGATTTTCTCTGATGCTAGGGAGAAGGAAGCAAAAGAACGTGCTACAGAAATTGATCGCATTAAAGCCGAACGTCGCCAGCTAGAAATTGACCTTAGAAAGATTGACGAGGATGCACGCAAGGACAAAGCTAAACGTGAGGCTGATGCTATTGTTGATCGTGCTGCATTAAATAAGGCTGTTAGGGATGCTCAAGAACTAGTAGACAAAGGAGGCACAGAGGAAGAAAGAGCCGCTGCTAAAAAAGCTCTTGAGGAAGCACAGGCCAAGCTAGCAGAATTTGATAAGAAAAATAAAGGACGTGAAGCTGCTGAAGCTGAGAAAAACAAGAAAATTAAGGAAGCTGAACAGCTTTTAGCTAAAGAAAAAGGCGAGGCTACAACCGAAGAAGAAATAAAAGCAGCGGAGGCACGCTTTAAGGCGCGTAAAGAAGCAGCAGAAAAAGGCTTACAGGATGAACTGGACTTCCAAGATCAGCTTGCCGAACTTCAAGAGACTGGTACAAAAGAAGAAATTGACGCTCTTAAAGCCAAATATACAGAGATTAAGAAGCTTAATGATGAAGCTGATGTAGCTAGATTGAAAGATATTGACGAACAACTAGCACTAGAAAAGGCTTTGCGAGCTAAAGCTGAGGCCGAACGGCAAGCCGAAATAGAAAAACAGGTTGAAGAGGAGAAAAAACGCTCACAGGAAGCTATTGATCGTCTCAGGGAACAAGGAGCCAAGCGAGAGGAAGAAATCAGAAAACAGATAGACAAGGAAAGCAAACAGTTTGAAAAAGCTGAGGCCGAACGCAATGCAAAGATCGCCCAAGCTATTGCTGAGGTATCAGCAGGGTTACAGCTAGCTAGTAGTCAACTGTCTGACTACGTAACTAACCTAGCTAAGTCATTAGGGCTAGCTGCGGACAAAATAAAACCAATCGCTGACGCTATAGCCCAAATAAACAATGCTACCAAGACGAGCAATTCTAGCTCTAGCTCAACGTCTAACCCTACTTCTAACCCAAGCAATCCTGGCAGCACAGGAAATAATCCTTTTTCTTCACCAACTCAAGGCGATAACAATGGCAGTGCTGGCAATTTGGGCTTTAATCGGCAAGCGGCGAATCAAGGCAATCAAAATAACCAACAAGGCCAACAAAACAATAACAATCCAAGCTCGCCTCCTGCTAGTCCAAGCAATAATCAACCTAGTCAACCTAGTAGTAATCAGGCTAATCCCAGCACTAGCTCAAACGCTCCAATATCGGCTAGTAGCAATCAAGCTAACCAAAATAGCGAGTCAAATAATAATATTGCTAGTGCTGGCTCCCCCTCGGATGATGATCAATTTAGATCAGAAATGTCTAAAATTTTTGACAGTTTGCTAAATGCAGCAAAGCAAACTAAAAAACCAAAAGACCTACAAAACCTAAAAAACAAAACTCTTGAATCAACGGATCAAACAAAGGGAAAATACGTCACTAACAGAATTGATAACTTTTTGTCCAAATACGAAAAACTAAAACCTCGTGAAAACCCTCGATTGTTTAATTTTGGTGAAACGAATTACCAAAACGCGCTGCTGAAATCTTCTCAAAAACGATTTGATGGCATACAGAAACTAAATAAAGAAAAGTTTATGAATGGGGTTGAGATTACAATAACGGCTTTGAATAGAAGATTTGCAGAAATCGTTAGCCAGATTAAACTATTAGGACTGGAACAAGGGCTAAAAGACACTGTTGAGGCTGATACAGACAGCAGCCCAACCGATGTCGACACAGGTTCTAATCCTAGCCAACCTGGTGGTGGCAGAGGAAATAACCCTGGCCCGCGTTCACCAGGTAGCACTAATCCAGTTAAGCCAAGCATTCCTAATAGCGGTGGTTTAACCGACAAAGAAAAAGCTGTTTTCGCTGGACGCGATAAAGACGCTAACACGGGTTTTGATGAGGCAGAAGCTTCTGGACTTGCTGGACGCAGGGGCTTGCGGCCTGATGCTGCTGTTGGTGGTGGTAATGCTGGTAATAGCAACGAAGCCCAAGATCCTAGTCTAACTAGCAATAGCAATTCTCCTGGCCCAGGTGCGTCTCAGCCACAAAATCAAACTATCAACCAAACAAATAATAGTCCAGTTACAGTCAATCTCAACGTGCAAGGCTTTCTTGGTGATAGAAAAACCTTAGAACAACTGGAACAATTATTTGGCTCAACAATGAAGCAAAAGCAAGATCAAGACCAACAAAAACTTAGAAACCTTATGGGATCTGCACTACTTAGATAGTGATAATTTATGCCAACAATTAACTTTACTCTAGCCTTCTTAGATCCAACTAAATCTGTAGCTGACCAACCAGGCGACGATTACACAGCCTATATTGATGAGGCAAACGGAAAAATTTGGCTTAAGCAACCTAAGAGTTTTTATGCTCCTGCTGGAGGGACTGAAACAGTTGTAGAAGTGCAGATCTTTGCTTATGGACAGGCTATTTCTGAAAACCTGCAAGCCTCATTTCTAGCCGCTGAAATGTCAGGAGATGGTCTTTATACTCAAGTTATTTTTAACGAGCAAGCTATGAGCAATGGCGAGTGTCAGCAGCAAGCTAAAGCCGAGTTGGCTTTCCTGACCCAATTACGAGGCGGATTTTCCTTTAGCACATTTGAGAAACTAAACCTTTTAGATGGAGTGAGGTATAAAGACACAGTAGATCAAGTTGATGTGACTTGGCCTATTCAACAAATCAACTTTGTTAGCATTGGCGATACCCTACAAAGACAATGTTCTAATGCTCCACTAATAGAAAAAGATTTCCTAACAGTAGCCTCAGAAGCCAATTCAAAAGCTTCTCAACCTCTCACAGCTAGAAAGATAAATATCCAATAATAAATAAATGTGTGACACCGGCTGGGAAATTAAAGTAAAAAACAATCGCGTACTATTCACAGGAAAACCAAAGCTAACCCACTCAACCGCTAAGGGTGGGACAAGTTTCTCTTTTGATCTTTATGGTCGTCCATTTGCAGCTTGGGAGAATACAGAGCGAGCTAGAGTAGAAGCTTCTTTCAAAAATGAGCAGCTTTTTATAGGTAATATTGTTAGTCGTTCAACTGACTGGAACAATCAAATAACAACTTACAATGCAGTAGGTTATTACACTCACACTAGACGTGAGCCTATAACCAAAAAATATTTCAATCCATTTCAAGTTGTTATAAATGAACTACTTGAAGATAGTAAGGCCAAGCCATTTATCCCTAATATCATTTATAAAATCGGCAATATTACTGATACAGATACCTCTATATTAAATATATTTCTAGATCGTCGATATGTCGGTCAGTATTTGGATGCTTGCCTAGATGACATTTGCAAAGCTGTTGGGTGTCAATGGTTTATCCAACCTGAAACTGGTAATCTAGTTATCTGGCAAATAGATAAAATTACGCAAAAACGAGAAATAGATATAGAGAAAACTAGAAAATCTGAATGTCAGGAATTTAAATTTAGCGAACTTAAAGCGAATTTTATCAAGCCTGACATTAGTAGGGTGGCAGTAGCTAGAGATGCAGATAGTATTAGATTTGCAAATGTTCCCCGGTCAGACAGTGTAAATAATTACCTGATCCTCACTGGCGATCCTGCTCAATCAACAGATTTACTCAAAAAAACAGGCATTGTAAAGCAGTATTTTATTACTCCTAACCCTGTAAACTGCGACTTCTTAGAGCTTGATCCTTATAGCTCCAGCTATGATCACACTGCTCAAAGTGGCACTTTTGATGTAATAGTAAATGATAGCTGCGGTTGGTTCGCTCAAACTGAGCAAGACTGGATAGATATCACGCTAGGAGTAGGCGAAGGCAATGCGCCAGTAGAGTTTGATATTGAGGCTAATCCATTCACGGTCTCAAGGTCTGGTTCAATTGATGTAAACACAACAGGAGCTTCTGCCACACACGATATTTTCCAAGACGGAGATCCAGACGGGATTCCAGTTGGCTGTGACACAATATTTTGGACACTTGAAGATTTTGATCCAGAAAATAAAATTATACTCGACGAAAGCGAAATTAGACCCAAGCGAGCCTACGCCGATGCTTTCGTAACGCCTAACACAACAGGAGCAGAAGATTTAGATCAGGGAACATGGACTGAGAATTATACTCTAACTGTTGATTTAACAGATCCTAGCATATCAGAGTTTTCTGCTGTAAGAATTGACTATTCAATTTTTACACAAGGCGGAAGTGTTGGTGACACGGGCTTTCCAAGCCCTGCTTATAGCGCGACGGCGACATTTAGCGTAAATAGTACGGAGGTTGATACCGTTTCTGTGAGTGACCCAGGCGGGGATTTTGACAACACTAGCACAACTGATAATGTGAATAGTTTTATAGATCTAAGTGCTGAAATAGGTAATGTAGTCACAGTAGATATTCAGGTGACAGCAACTTTAACCCCTGGAGAGAACGGCTTTGATCCTGGCACGTCTTTATCAGTGCAATTTGCCGTTGCTTCCGTTGACCTAACGCTAGTCTGCACTGCTTAATATGCCTACAATTACTTATGGTTTTTCATTACAAATAGGGCTAGTCCAATACAGTAGTTTTGGGATACCTCAGATCGGGCAAAGCGGGGCTATAGGTGGCACTAGATGTTCTTTTCAATTACGCCTAAACGGGAGCGAACCTCCACCACAAGAAAAACAATTAGTCTCTTTTTTATTCACTTACAAGGACGGAACAAGGGAAAAACTTTTTGGCGGGCAAGTGGCAAACAAAGTCAGGTTATTGGAATTTTCACCATATTTTGTTTATCAAGTTGATTGCGCTGCCTTTGATGCAAGATTTCTTAATGTGCAACCTTTTGATTATCAGCAGCTTACACCGCAACCAATAGAGATACACCTAAAGGAATTACTTAGACTTAGTGGCTGCACTAACCCCCAAGACGGTAGAGAGTGGACTAAGGACAGAATGCAAGGTGTAATTCAACAGCCTAGCGAGCCTCCTGCTTGGCTAGATCCTGCTTTGGATAGAGACGATCAGCCTTTTGAAGTACAAAATTCTCTATTAGGCCCAGCAATACAAAAGCTTTGCGGCCAATTTGGATTTACTTATAGAGTCGATTTTGGCGAGTGGTTCGATATTTCTAACCTAGGTAGTAACCCTTTAGCTAGACTAATACTAACTAGAAATGACTATAATCTAACAAAGGAAAAACTGCTTATAGATACCTCGCCTAATGCTGATAGGTGCTTACAACGCAAGTGGGCGAGCCTAAAAACCCAATTCCAAGCAAGAGAAACAAGCAGAGTAATAGTAGCTAAGGACGCGGAAAGCCTACTTAATGCCAACTCTCCACAAATGGACACTGTAAACAACTATTTAATTCCTGCTAATTCACCAGAACAATCTGTGAATTTATTGAAAAAGACTGGGATTGTAAAAAGCTATTTTATTACTACTGGTGATGAAGGTGGGGGAGATGGTGATGGAGGGGACGGGGGAGGGTTTTAGCTTAAACTACCAAGGAGACAATATACATATGAAACATACCACTAGGCGTTTTACTGATTATTTGCGATTAAGTTTTATTATTATTGGCTTATCTGTAATTTTTTTATCTTTTGTTGTAACTCTAAAAGCTCAATCACAAAACCACTTGGATCAACAAGTTAAAGAGGTTATGCAGCAACAAAAATCAGATCAAGACAAAATTATATCTATTGATAAACGCTTAACAGTAATAGAAACAAAACAGGATTCAATTTTATATGTCGGATGGGGCGTGATAGGTGGCTTGGGTATGCTCCTGTTGGAACGTGCTAAAGACATTTTATTTGCTCCAAGGCGAAGAAGGGATGAATAAATAGTTATGATTACTACTAAACAATTACGCCAAATTATGCCTAGATTATCAGTTGATAAAGCAACAACATATTTACCTTATATAAATGAGGCTATGAAGGAGGCTGAGATAAATACACCTTTAAGGCAAGCTGCTTTTCTAGCCCAAATTGCCCATGAGAGTGGAGAGTTAAAATACTTTGAAGAATTAGCTAGTGGTCGTGCTTATGAAGGCAGAGAAGATTTAGGCAACGTGAAACCTGGTGATGGAGTGAGATTTAAGGGACGCGGCCCAATTCAATTAACAGGCCGGGCTAATTATCGTAGTGCAGGTGCAGCATTGGGAGTTGATTTAGAAAACAATCCTGATCGCGCTGATGATTTAGATATTGCTTTTCGTGTTGCAGCATGGTTTTGGAATAAAAGAAAACTAAGTTCTTTTGCTGATAAAGGTAATTTTGATGCCATAACCTATAGAATTAATGGTGGTTACAACGGGAAGGCAGATAGAGATAAATACTATCAAAAAGCCTTAAAGGTTTTGGAGGGTTAAAGAGATGAAATCAATTGATAAAGACCTTTTAGTAGCAATAGTTTTGTTTATTGGGTTGGTTTGTTTGTGGGTCTGGATTCGTGATCCTTGGCTCCAACGAGGGGCAGATTTGTTACTTGGTGCAGTAGTGATGGGTCTAAAAACTGGCATGGGCATTCCAGATCCAAAAGATTAAAAATATGAACACAAAAGTAAAAACTTTTTTAGCTTTAACACTAAGCTTCTTTTTAATAGCACTCGGCTCACTAAGCCTTAAAGTTTATTTTCTACTTGATAAGGTCAATTTAACAGTAGATAAAATTAATAAGACCATAGATGAAAGTTCGCCAAGTCTTATTTCAACTATTAATAGCAGTAAATCAACTACTGCTAAAATAGATAATTTTATTACTCCAGAAAGGCTTAAGTACCTGGATGAAGCCGCAAGAGCGCAAATAGATGGAACAAACCAAGCTACTCAAGGGGCTGCTGGTGTAACTCTTGCCACTATCACAACCTTAGAGGAGTTTGTCCAACCAGCCATAGCTGACTTTAGAAAAGAAGGAAAAGAAACCTTTGCTGAAATAAAAACAGAGGTCAAAGAATTACAAAGCTTAACTCGTGAACTAACCCATCAAGTCAACCAGAACGGAGATGAAGTCAAAGCTCTACTTGAACAAGGCAAGAGCATGGTTGTCAAATCTGAGCCTGAGCTATTAGCAACATTGGCCAAGATTAAAGCAACAAGCGAACACCTAGAAGTATTAACTAATGATCCCGCTTTGGTTCAAACCTTACATAATATTGATAGTACAAGTTACAGTGTTTCGCTCATTAGTAAAGATTTGTCAAATTTATCTCACCATCTTATTGACCCAATTGTTAATCCTAAGCCACCAAAAAATAAGTTTGATAAATTTCTTTTAAGACCTACTGTCAAAGTGCTTAGAGTATTAAACGGTTATGGAAACGTTTTATTCTTCTTAGACCGTGTTATTCCTTAATTATTAACTCATCTTTATAAATCCATAAACTCATCATTCATAGTAAATACAGGAGATAATATTATGGCTTTCTTAAATTTCTTTAAGAAGATAGGATCTTTTTTTGCCAATTTATTTGGTAATAAAAAAGTACAACAAGCAGCAGAAAAACTAGCAGGATTGGTTACAATTGCCTTTCCTGTTGTTGAACTAGTTGCAAAAATGACCCCAACCCAAGCTGATGATTTACTAGTTGAAGCAGCTAAAAACATTGGTATTAGCATTAATGAAATCGTTTCTAGCACTAATGAATTAGTTAAGGATGGTGGACGACAACGTTTAGCTGCTGAAGCTTTAAAACTAAAACTTATTGAATTAGTCCAAACAGGCAAAAAAGTTAAACTAGAAGATTTTACTCTTGAAACTACTGCTGATGTTCTTAACTTGGATAAAACCACTTTGTTAACTGCTGTACAATCGGCTGTGTTTTTTTGGAAGCAGTTTAAAGGAAAGAAATAATTACTTTTCACCAGAACTATCATTCTCCTCACAGGAGGAATCATCTTCGTCTAACGGCTCAAGCACTGGAACAGGATCATATGTCCATGTACTAGAATCTTTTTCTGGGATGTAGTATTGATCTTCTGTGTTAACCACAGCATAGCCTTGTGCTAGATCTCCTAGGCGTTTAACAAGACCTGGTTCATTAATTGAGTTGTCATTTTTGTGACAGCTACCTACATGTGCAGTTCCACAACAGATAACAACAAAATTGCCACTACCAACTAACTCTTCAGCTAGGTTTGTCCAATACTCGTTTGCCACAGGAACTCTACAATCGTCTACCCATTCTGGTGTTGGATTCTCTGGAGCAGTGGTTTCATTTTCTCCTGGGACAATCTTAAATCCTTTTTCTCTCAAGTTGTTTACTTCAGGTTCTATCGATTTAGAGATAGGTTCTTTCGATTCTACAATCAAGTAGAATATTGCTGATTGTCCTAGGGATCCTGGAATATCTGGGAGCGACTCTAAGCTAAAATACGTTACTAGTGTTTCCAAACTTGCTGTTCCATGAAAAGGATCGCCTAAGACCAAGTATCTTCCTGCTAAACCTCTGAAAAATGAATCTAATACTTCTTTAGTACCCATATCGCCTCTTTCTTTGCTTATATATTTGTAAAGGTCACACAATATTAACTCTTATATTGTGTAAGGCGAGATTTATGGGTATAACGCGCCTTATAAAATTGGTACTGTGTACACCATATTTTGTTTAGAAATAGTTAGGTTTTTTGCGGGTTGCTGTCAAGGTTGCTGTCAAACTGAGATAAGGGTTAGTATGTTTACTGTTTCGATCTGGTGTAACTTATTGATTTTACTGGAGCCGACTGCGGGACTTGAACCCGCGGCCTGCTGATTACGAATCAGCTGCTCTACCAACTGAGCTAAGTCGGCTAAGGTTACAAAGAAAATTTACTAAAATGTTCAAATTTGCAGAAACAAGAATTATCTTTTTATAAAAATGTTTTTTCAAGTCTGATTAACAGGTTTTACTACTATTTTTATTATTTTAAAGTCAATAAATGATAGTAGTAAAATGCTGTAATTACTAATGAGTGGGTGATTACCCGTTGTTGTATTAATGTGGAAATTTCTCTTAAAGGAGTGCTTAGTATCTCTATTTCTTCTGTATTATCTAGATTAGGGTGCTTAGTAAATTTTGAATTTTTAGCTAAAAAAGTATGACATTTATTATTTTGAATTGCTGGGTTTGGATCAGTAATTCCTATTAATTGCCAACAGGTTGATTCATAACCAGTTTCTTCTAGTAACTCTCGTTTGGCTGCTTGTTCTGCGCTTTCGCCTTCATCAATCATACCACCAGGAATTTCTAAAGTTATATTTTGTGTGCCATAACGATATTGTTTAACTAAAATTACTTCATCGTTTTCTGTAAGTGCAATAACATTGACCCAATTAGTAGGTTCAATAATAAAAAAATCATGGTGAGAGTTGGTTTTTTCTAAAAAATGATTTTCACACTTAATAGTAAAGACTCTACAATTAAAAACTTCTTTTGAATTTAACTTTAAGTTTGGCAAGTGAAACTCCTTTAGACTGCTAAATGTCTTTACTTGTATCTAGTTCTAATTGTTACTATTTTTGGTTACTATATATCAACTAATCTTTGTTTGACCAAATATTTAATAATGCTAATATATCAGCATTTAAGTCCAAAAATTTAAAGCTCAATCCTCAAAATCATTAATCCACGCGGGGATTTCTCAATGTCATCTTTAGCAAAAACGGACAAGATACAAAAATTACCTGTCCACTATAGTTTGTCTTTTAAGTTTGCTGTTACACTTACTGCACTAGTTGCAACGCTATTGATTAGTTATGCTGTTGTAGTTACTTATACTAGAGTTATTACCCTTGAGAATGATATTGACGGTCATGCAACAAGCTTTGCCCAACTTAGCACTAAAACCATAGGTGATGCCTATCAAAATTACTCTTCTAGTGAAGCTTTTAAGTTTAGAGATTTGATTTCTAGCCAAATAAAAAAAACAGTTGATGTTGAGGATATATCATTGATTAATCCTCAAGGAATTATTTTGTTTGACTCTAAAAATCAACAAATAGATGGTTCTTTTAAGTCTCCTCAAGGCAGCGGTACAACTACCACTAAAGAAATACTAGAATTAATTAACAACGGGCAATTTCTTAAAAAAGAAGATAAAGATGAAAAAGGGCAAAAAATTTTAACGCTTATAGATCCTTATATTGATAGTGGTGGAAGGATCCCTTTTTTCATTCGTTATGTTGTTTCTTATAAGTCCCTTCGCAAAGAGATATTTAATTCTATTTTGCAGATGACCATTATTACTATAATTGGTATTTTGGTTTCTATTGGGGTAGCTGTTTTTATTGCTCGTCGAATTACTCAACCAGTAGATCAGTTAATTTTAGGTACATCAGCCATTGCTCAAGGAGACTATGACCATAAATTAAATATTCGTACTAGGGATGAACTAGAAGATCTAGCACGTAATTTTGATTATATGGCGGAACAGCTAAAAATTAATATTACAAAACTTCAAGATTCTAAAGCTAAGTTGCAGGAAACTAACATACGACTAGAACAGTCTAATGCTCGTTTAGGAAGCACCAATAAACAACTTCAAGACTCTCAAAAACAACTTCAATATTCTAATGAACAATTAGAAACTTCTAATAAAGAATTAGCTAATACAAATACAAAGTTAGCAGTAATAAATGACAAGCTAGAAACGGCTAACAATAAATTAGCTGTTGCTAACCAACAACTTGAGACAGCCAATGAAGAATTAAAACAATTGGATAGAATGAAGTCTGAGTTTTTACAAACTCTTTCACATGAGTTACGTACCCCGCTTTCAGCTATTAAAGGCTATAATGAATATTTATTAGAACAAATGGTAGGCCCAATAAATAAAGGCCAAGAAAAAGCTCTGCGTACCATTCAACGTAATATAGACCGTTTGACTACCTATATAAATGCCTTACTTGATTTTTCTCGTATAGAATCAGGCACTATTCCTGTTAGTATTCAACCCTTTAAGCTTGCCACAGTTTTAGATCAAACTCTTTTATCTTACAAAACACAAATGGAGAAAAAAGAAATTGAGTTAACTGTAACAGGTATTGACTCTTTACCTTTAGTTGCTGGTGATAGAGATCGTATTGCTCAAGTTTTAGATAATTTAATTGCTAATGCTGTTAAATTTACTTCTGAGACAGGGGAAATAAAAATTGAAGGACACTTGTTAGACAAGAAAGTTTTTATTTCTGTGTCCGATAATGGGGCAGGAATTAATCCAACCAAAATTGATAAGATCTTTGACCGTTTCTATCAAGGTGATAGTTCTACTACTAGAAAATATGGTGGTATAGGTTTAGGTCTTGCTTTAGTAAAAAATATTATTGATGCTCATAAAACTACTATTAGAGTAGAAAGTAAAGAAAATGTTGGTTCAAAATTTACTTTTACATTAAATGTTGCAGAAATTGTTGAAGTTATAGAGGATAGCGGACTTTCACTTATAGATAATAGAAAATCTTACCTAATTCAAATTATTGATGATGAACCTGATATTAATGACCTTCTAAAAATTTCTTTAATTAAAGAAGGCTATAATGTGATTGATGCTAATAATGGCGAAGAAGGGCTTCGTATAGCACGAGAACATTTACCAGATTTAATAATCTTAGATGTTAAATTGCCTGATATTAATGGTTTTGAAGTATTAGCTTGTCTTAAACAAGGTGAACACACCAGGGAAATTCCTGTAATAATAATGTCAGTGCTTACGGATGCTAAAGAGAGCATTGAAATGGGAGCAGTTGATCATATTATTAAGCCTGTAGACTTAAACTACTTAAAAACTAAGATTAATCGTAGTTTACTAATAAAAAATCCGGCTGCTAATATTCGTCCTACTGTAATGATAGTTGATGATGAGCCAGATATGAGAAAGATGATTTGTGATCGTTTAACAGTAGAAGGTTTTAATACCTGGTCGGCATCTGATGGAACTACAGCCTTTGCTATGTTAAAACGTGAACCAATTAGGCCAAATTTAATTTTGCTAGATATAATGATGCCAGACCAATCAGGATGGGATATAATGGCAACTCTTAAATCGGATCCTTTAACAGCACCTATTCCTATTATTTTAGTTTCCGCTAAAGGTGAAGAAGAAGACATTCGCCGAGGTTATGAACTTGGTGCGCATGACTATATTGTTAAACCATTTGAAATGAAAGATTTATTAACAGAAGTAAAAAGTGTTATTGGTCAGCAAGTAAACATATAAATTTAAGATTAACGGGTGAATAATTTTATGAGCAAAACGATCTTGGTCGTAGACGATGAACAAGATCTACTAGATCTAATGGAAATTATTCTTGGTGGTGAGGGCTTTGATATTATTACTGCTAGCAATGGACAAGAAGCTATTAATAAATTAAAAGAAACCCTACCAGATTTAGTTTTATTAGATGTAATGATGCCAATTATGGACGGATGGCAAACATTAAAAAATATCAAAACTACTAAAGAAACTTCACATCTTCCTGTAGTAATGGTAACAGCCAAAATTGGAGATGATGATAGAATGCGTGGCTTAAGAGAAGGGGCTACAGATTATATTGGTAAGCCTTTTGCCCCTAGAGAAGTAGTTAATAGAATAAAAACTATTTTAAGGTAAACTACTAAAAATAATGGTCAATTTTCTTGTCTATTATTTTTAGTGTTATTTTCTAAAGTCATTTCATCATTAAATTCCAAAACTCTTAATGAACTTTCAAATGCACTAAACTTAAAATGCTTTATTTTTCTAGCTTGACGGCGATATTTATCAAAAGATTTATAAGGCACTCCTCGCGCTCCTATAAAAACGCTCCAAGTGTATTCGGTTTCATCTAATAACCCTAAAAAGTAAACTTTTCCATCCCGCTGTTTTGTTTCTTCAATTAATTTTTCTACTTCTACCAAAACAGCTATTCCTCTTTGTTCTGCTGCACTAGGAAAACTATAAATGTGATAACTCCATAATGCTCCATAAAGTAAAGAAACATGATCCCAATCAGCAATTACTAAATCTGGTGGGGATTTAACGATTTTTGATACTTCCTCAGCACCACTTAGAGCCATGTTTTTTTGATAATGACTTGGAATAAGCCAGAATAGATTAGAAGAAATTTCTAGCACAATAAAAAGCAAAATAGCAGGCAAAAATAGGTTAAAGCGGGTCAAGTTGCTAGCTTGTTTAATCAGCACGCCAAATAAAAATACTAAACAAAAGTTAGGTTGTAGCCATAATTTATCATAACCAGGAAACCAATAAGCAGCCGCTACAAGAGGAAGTATTATTCCAGTTAAAGCAGCTTGAATAGCTATTTTTTCTGTTATAGGGATTTCTTTGCGAATCTGCCAAACAAAAAAGGCTAGTAGAATACCTAAAACAAAGAGTAAACCATAAACTAAATAAGCCCAATATACCCAGTTATCTCCAAATGCTTCTATAAACCAACCAATAATGCCAGCAAAATCACCGGGCCAAATAGGTAATATGCTCCGAACAAATTGAATTGGCAGGGAAGCTACTTTACTTAAAGCCCAACTTCCATAAACACTATCACCTGTAACAGCAAAAAACCTTGCAATCATTGAGCTAAGATCTTTGCTTCCAGTAGAGTAATAAGCATAACCATAAATTGTTGCTACACCAAAAATGCTACCAGAAAATAAATAACCCAATCGATAAATTAATTTCTTAAAATTTTCTGTTCTAGGCCATTGCAGGCAAAGCAGCACTGTCATTGGTGAAAGAAGCACCATTGATTGATAAGTTGCCATTGTTAGAGCAAATAAAAAGCCTACTATAAAAATTAATTTTGTATAGTTTTTTTCTAGTGCAATTACTAGAATTTTTATTGCTAAAACGCTCCAAAACAAGCCAATCATTGGCTCTGATGCGTTGGTAGCATGCATTAAAAAAGCACGAGAAAAACCATAACAAATTGTTATAGCTAAACTATATTTTGTAGACTTAGTTACAAATTTTATTAATGAATAAAATATTGCTAAAACACCAGCCGCCGCTAAAGCATTCATCCAAGTAGTTAGATGGATATAATCCAATTTATTACTAGCTTTAAGACCAAAAAAAGCTAAAAACTTATGCCATAAAAAGACATTAACAGGAAAGAGTAAATGATTATTGCCATGAAAAAAGATTTCATTATGATGGCTAACCGCTAGACAACGAGTTGTTCCATCAACAGCCATATAATCACGCGAATAAAGAGCTAAAAATATTAATAAAAAGCCTAGTGCTAACAAGGTAGCTTGTATATAAGTATTTTCAAACCAACGTTTCATAGAATTATTTTATTTTTTGCCATATCCACCGCCACCGGGAGTTTCTATAACTATTTTATCTCCCGTCTTGAGTGATAAAGATTGTTTGCTTTTTAAGATTTTTTTTACTTGATTGCTAATAACATAAGCAGAGCCTGGTTTTGCTGCTTGGCCGCCAGCTAAACCATAAGGAGCAAAACGCCGACGATCAGAAAGCAGCGTTACTTGGGCAGGGGTAAGGAGTTCTATTTCCCTAATAATTCCATTACCTCCAGTAAATTTTCCTTGTCCGCCTGACATTGGCCGTAACTTATAACTATTTACTTGTAATGGATAAGCATATTCTAAAGCCTCTACAGGCGTATTAAGCGAGTTAGTCATATGAGTATGAACCCCACTTAACCCATCACTATTTGAACGCGCTCCCATACCTCCAGCTATTGTTTCATAATAAGCAAATTCTTGTTTAGTAAAAGAATTTATTCCACCAATAGTTAAATTATTCATCGTCCCTTGGCTAGCTGCTGGAATTTCATCTGGCAAGGCTTGAGATAAGGCTTTTAGCAAAACATCAACAATTCTTTGAGATGTTTCTACATTGCCAGCAGCAACAGCCGCTGGAGCTAAAGCATTAACAATAGTTCTTTCAGGTGCTATAACTTTGATTGGCTCTAAAATACCAGCATTAGCAGGAACATTTTCCTCTAGCAAACAACGAAAAACATAAAATACGGCTGAAACCGTGATGGCTAAAACAGCATTGACAGGGCCGTTACATTGGCTATCTGTACCTGTAAAATCCACTATAGCTTGAGAGTCTTTAATAGTTATTTTTACAACTATTTTTATTGGTTGATCACTACTGCCATCATCATCTAAATGATCTTCAGCATAATATTCACCAGCAGGGATTTCTTTTAGTCTTTTCTTCATCATCTGAGCAGTATAGGTAACTAAATGTTGAGCATATTTTTCAGACGCATCTTTTCCATAACGCAAAACTATTTCTAAAAGTCGGCGTTGCCCTGTACGAATTGCTGCTATTTGTGCTGTTAGATCTCCTTCTCTTTCTTCTGCTAGCCGTACATTGCTTAAAAATAATTGTTTTATGTCTGCAACTATTTGTCCTTGGCTAACTAGCTTTACTGGTGGGATCCGTAAGCCTTCTTGATAGATTTCTGTAGCTGTTCCCATTGAACCAGGTGTTGCTCCACCAATATCAGCATGATGAGCGCGGTTAGCTAGATAAAAAATAGCTTTTTTACTATCAATATAAACAGGTGCAACCATAGTTAGATCCGGCAAATGAGTCCCGCCAGCAAAAGGATCATTTAAGATCACAATGTCACCTTCTAACATTTTTTGTGCTGAAATAGCTGCTTTAACTGACATAGGCATTGAGCCTAAATGCACAGGCATATGTTCTCCTTGTGCGATCAACTCGCCGTCAGAGTCAAAAACAGCACAAGAATAATCTCTACGCTCTTTAATATTTGGGGAAAATGCTGTACGTCTTAGCACTAGTCCCATTTCTTCAGCTACTGATCGATAAAGAGCCTTAAAAATTTCTAGTTTTATTGGGTCAATAATGTTTTTTGGTGTCATAAATTTATCAATTTTAATTAATTAGCAACTAATGATAGTTATTTTTAAGTGTTAAACATATTAGAAAACCTAACTAATTATTATCACAGGAAAAAATATTTAAAATTAGCAAAAAAAAACTTGCTTTTTATTAACTAGCTCTTTACAATGCCTAATAGTTCAAGCACAAATTAATTGAAACATTATAAATTTTATTTGACTACATAAAAGGTAGTCCACCGATAATAGCTACCCGTAGTGAAAGCACGGGGCGCAAAGTTCTCAACCTAAGTTTGGAATTGTTTCAAATATGGTTGGAGAAATGCCGAAGTGGAAGCCCAAACAGCAACTAGCTCTTTACCTCCTGCACCTTTTCTTACTAGAGGCCAATCCACCGATAGATAATTTTTGTTATCAACCAATTTAGTTAGTTTTATTTTAATTGGTTTGATTTGGGGAGGTCTTATGCAAAAAAGAAATTTAACATTTCATTTTATTAGCTTATTTTTAATCATATCTTTTTTCTGTATTTCTAATACTTTAGCCCAAAATACTACAAATAATAAAGATTGCAAAAATCAAGTAAATGCTGTAGATCCAAATTTACCTGTAGCCGTAACAGGTGATGAGTATAAAGAATATCAAGAAATTACCTCACAAACTTGTTCTCAAACAATGATTGAACAAGGTTTAGCATTCATTGAAAAAAATTCTAAAAGCCAACTTTGTTTTCCTCTTTACCAAAATTTAGTTACTGCTGCTATTCGCTTAAATAGCCCTGATCAAGCTTTTTTAATTGGGAGAAAAGCTTTAATTGATTATCCTGAACATATGCTTGTTCTAACTCAATTAGGCACAATTGCTAGTAATCAAATGTTAATGGGTAATAGCAAGTATTTTGGCGAAGGTGAACGTCATGCTCGTCAAGCACTTGCTTTGCTTGAAGCAAATAAAATGCCTTCTGGCTATTTAGATAATGATTGGAATCCTTACAAAAAGAACTTATTAGCAGATATTTATCAATCACTAGGTGTTTTTTCTTTAATGAATGGCTGCTCATTAGATGCCGCCAAAGCCCTAACCACATCAATAGAACTTAGTCCAAATCAACCTTATACTTATTTTTTACTAGCTAAATCTCAAGTGCAAGTTTATCGCAGTGGTATAAAAACCCCAGTTAACAGTTTTCTTTCTACTACCAAATTTACCTCTCTAAATGAACAAATCGTTGATACTTATGCTCGTGTCTCTCTTATGACAGAAGGCGAACAACATCAAGCTCTGCGTAAAGCAATAGATTATGATATTGAAATGTTGAGCCAGGCTTTTCCAAACCTAAAGAGCTATTTAGCCCAATCAATAGAAACTGCTCGCAATGAAGCAAACGCTGCTTTAGCTACTCCTGCTGCTCAATAATGGTATGCCCCCCGCGCGTCTCGCACCTATTTTTGAGGGAAGACAAGCGAGGCTCGCTTTTTAAGGATGCGCATTTACCTCACAAATGCGCATTCTTAACCCCCTAACATAATAGTACATATCATTTACTTGAAGTTATTGCATCTCTAATATGTGCTAAAGCTGCGTCATCGTTAAAAGTTATCTCTCCACTATAATTTTCTACTCCAAGGCGTTTCCATAAATCTTGTAAATCAACTTTTACTGGAGTAGCTTTCATTTTATTGTATAAAGGCACTAAAACAGAAACTCCAACAGCTTTATCACCTTCGGTTAAAGTAGTAATTACATCCCAATCATTATTTATTGTCCCACCAGATGAAACAATTCCTCGAAACGCATGTTCTAATCCATAGCGGTTTTTAGTTTTTTGACGAATTTCTACATCAGCCAACAAACAAAAAAGCGCGCCACCCCAATAAGTGCGTCCCCAAGTTGGGGTATGATCAAGACCTTTGTCACCATATTCAGGTAAACCTTGGTACATATTTTCTACCATTTCTTGCCAAAATTCTTCTTTACTATGTTCACCTGTTCTAACTCTTGCAACAGGTTCAATATAAGTTGCCATTCCTTCTTCTAACCAAGCATGTTTGGTGCGTGGAACAGAAGGAAAACCTATATGTGCTAGTTCATGAGTGATTATCCAATCTGTATCAAAATCTGATTGTCTAGTATTTGTTCCAACTGCAATATTTACTGATGCTCCAGCATTACCTATAGCTGATCCTCCTCCAATACCTCTTCCTCTATGAACTCTAGCTATTACTAATGCACGATTTACAGGAAATCCATCATAATAAGTTGCTATTGTTTGACCTGCTTTTGTTACCCAACTAATGACTTGTTCATCATCAATAGAATTACTGCCAGGTGCAATTGCTAGATCAATTTTTCCCCCCTTTAATTTAATTGTATGTAGACGCATTTTTCCAAATGCAGAATAGGAAAGCTGATGAATTTCTGATGATGGAACTTGATAAGTGTCTTTATTTTCAGTAGGAAAAGCTCCAGATACAAAACTTAAGCCAGCAGGGGTTTTTACATGAAAAGTAGCTTGGAGATTAAAGCTTTTATAAGCTGGATGTATTAACCAAGTTGATGGAGGAGCATAAATTATTTCGTTTCCCAATTTAGCAACTTCTAAATCATTATTGGCTCTAGCTGCTTCAGCTAATAAATATCGGTAACGAATACGACATCCACGATTTGTAGCTGTTTTAGGCAAAAACCAAAAGCCTCCTTTTTGTGCTATTGGTTGCCAAGTATCATTATTTAAGGCAATTTCAAGGTTTTTTAAGTAACTTTCTGCATTTGGAAAAACACGTAGTTTTTCTGAAATTCCAGGCGGTAACATAGCTTCAACTAGTAATTCTTTTCCTTCTGCAATAGCTGTTACTTCATAATGCCAACGATTTGCGCTTATAGGCAAAATTACTGTATTAATAGGGTTGGGTTTTTTAGTAGAAGTAAGATTTCTAGAATGTGTAGTAGGTTCAAATAAGCAAACAGAACTTAGTAGTAATATTGTAATTATTATTCTTTTTATCATTTTTCTTGCCTTAATTCTAAAGAAATTATGCTAATTACAACTATAGTAGTAATAGCAAGTAAGCAACCAAACACTGCTCCAACAAATTTTCCAAACTCCATATCAAAAACGGGCCAAATTACTATTCCAACGAGCATTCCTAAAAGAATAGCCATTATTAATTTAGCTTTTAACCATTTACCAAATTTAGCTTGCAACCTATGATTTTTCAACACATATAAAAGCTGATAGTTAAAAAAGCTAATTCCTATCCAACATAAAGCGGAAAGCGCGGCTTGAGCATTTGCTGTATAAATAATGGTTGCTAATCCTAACAGAACGTCTATTAATACAACCAAAAAAATTATTAGTTCTAAAAAAGTAAAAATAATTTCTTTACTCAGATGCCAAAAATATTCAATTAGCTGGTTATAAAAAATATGATTAGCAGGCATTGTTAAAGGAGACTTCCAATAAATAGCTATTTTTAATAAAAGGCTTTTTGTCTGCTTTTTTTCCATAACCAAAATATTATCCATTTTTCTAGTTAACAAAAATTTACTACAGAGCAAAAATTAATGCTACCTGGTAGTTAACCAAATTTTTTAATCAGTTAATAAAATTAGTTTGATTAGCGTTTATTTATTAATATATTACCTGGGAAAATATGAACTAAAATTTTTATTTTTATCGCTAGGATGTCACTTACCAATGGCTAAGGATAAGAAACAAAATAACATCCCTAAATTAGTAGAGCTTATGTTTTATCCAAATCTGATTCAAGTTCTAAGCAAATAAAATTTAGTAAATTTTATTGTTAAAGAAAGACAGCAAATAGATTAACCTTTTGCTGTCTTTTTGCTATTATGAGCCTTCTTAATTGCTCTTAATTTCTAGTTTTTATTACTTAGGAGTAAATAAAATGGCACAAGAAATAGAAAGAAAATTTTTAGTAGTAAATCATGACTGGCGTAATTTAGCGCAAGGCGTGCTATATAGACAAGGTTATTTATGTACTACTGCTGAAAGAACTGTGCGGGTTCGTGTTGTAGGAGAATTAGCTTATTTAACGGTCAAAGGTCTTACTCAAGGCGTAAGTAGGACGGAATTTGAGTATGAAACGCCTCTAACAGATGCAAATCAAATGCTAGATTTTCTATGTGAAAAACCAATAATTGAAAAGTTTAGATATAAAATTAGTTTTGCTAATCTTGTTTGGGAAGTAGACGAATATCTAGGAGAAAATCACGGTCTAATTGTTGCAGAAGTTGAACTAACACACGAAAAACAAGAATTAGTTTTACCTAGTTGGATTGGTGAAGAAGTTTCTAGTGATATTAGGTATTATAATGCTAATTTGGTTGCCAATCCTTTTAGCCGTTGGCGATAAACTATTGAAATTATTGAGGTAACTCTATAGTAACTTTCTCAATTAAATCACCTCGTACAATTTTATCAACTGTGTCCATTCCTGAAATAACTTGACCAAAAACAGTATAACCGCCGTCTAAATGCGGTTGTGGGGAATGACAAATAAAAAATTGACTTCCACCAGTGTCTTTACCAGAAAGTGCCATTCCAACGCTTCCCCGAAGGTAGGGACGCATATTAATTTCACAACGTATTTGATGGCCTGGCCCGCCATTGCCATCACCGCGAGGATCTCCACCCTGAACAACAAAATTAGGTACAACTCTATGAAATAAAATATTATTAAAGTAACCTTTTTGGGCTAAAGCAATAAAGTTTGCTACTGTTAAAGGCGCGTCAGCCGTCAAAAGCTCAAACCTGATTTTTCCTTTTGAAGTTGTTATTTCTGCAATAGGATGTTTTTCTATCCCAGCTTGCCTAGTAAGTTCTTCGTAAAATTTACGATTACGATCTAGTTTTAGCGTCCCAATTTTATCTTCATAATTTCCAGCATTAATCATTTTAAGTAGGTCTACAGCTTGACGACGTACTAAGTGATCAGGATCTTTTAATGCACCTAGTAAAACACTATTTGCTTTTGTACCAAATTTAGCTAAAGCCATTAAAATAGCTAGCTTAGCATCATTCATATTATCACTGCTAGATTTTTCAAAAGCCATAACTAATGCCTTAAAGTCTTCTTCTAAATTACTGTCCATTAGAAGTTCTGCTGCTGTTGCTCGCACAATTATATCTTCTGCCTTTAATTTCTCTCGCAAGATGTTGTTTATATTGGGAAATTTAGCCTTTTGCATAGCTCGCAATATTTCTGGTATTGCTCGCGTATCTAAGTTTTTTTCTGCAAATATCTCATCAAGTGCTTTAATAGCTTTTTCATTAGCTATAATGCCTAGTCCAGTAGCAAAGTTAGCTGCTTCCTGCCAAAAATCTTTTTTTAGTTTATTAACTGGGTCATAGTCAAAAAATGCTTCTGCTCCAAATTGTGCTATAGCAGTTTCAGTTTCTACACTACCTCCAATTATGCCGCTAGGCAAAATACGTAAATCTTTAAGAAGTGGTAAAGCTTCCTTGTCTTTTAGCTGTCCAAGTGTTGTAGCGATTAAGTAAAGCTGATTAAGTTCTGGGCTAAGAGGATTTTTAGCTTCACGGTAATTTTTAAGAAGTTCTTGTCCTAATTTAATCAATGGTTTAACGCTTTTTTTATCATTTATTGAGCCTAAAGCACGGATGACATTTGCTTGTACTTGTATATCATTATCATTAAGTAAAGCTATTAGCGGTTCAACAGCTTCTGCTGATTTAGTTGCACCCAGGGCGTTAGCTGCTGTAGCTCTTACCAAAGCATTTTGGTCTTTAAGTGCTGCTAAAGCTAAATCTACAACAGTTTTAGTTGCTTTGCCAGGATTTGCTCGTAAAATTCGCGCTAAACCGTTAGCTGCTGTAAATCTAACATCTGCATTTGGTGAAGCTAATTGTTCGGCGATTGGCTCAATAGAATTAGGTGAATGTATACGCATAAGAGCAGTTAAAGTAAGTGCTACTAGGTGTTCATGCCCTATTTTTAAGTCTGCTGCTGGTTTAGGCAAAGTATTATTTAATACATTAACTATTCTTTCATTAGTTTCTTCACCTAAAAGAGCCACGTTTTCAGGAATGCTAGCTATTTTTCCAAGGGCTTCTGCTGCTCTAGCTCTAACTTCTAACTGCTCACCTTTGCTTAAAACTGTTGCAATTAATACTCTTACACCTCTAACGTCTTCTATTTCTCCAAGCGCAAAAGCAGCATGTTCGCGTACTTTTGCATTACCATCATCAAGTAGAACTTGACCAACTGGCCCAACTGTACTTCGATCCCCAATTCTACCTAAAGTTAAAACAGCTTGTTTTCTTATACCTGCATGCGAATTAGTTAAATATTGTAGAAAATCGCTGCTAATGCCTCGTTCATCTTCCATTTGTCTTAGTCTAGTGTAAATTACTTGCGCTGAACGATCTCTTTGTAATGTTGGAAATCTCGTGCTTTTACCTATATCTTTTTGGTCAATTGCTTGAGCATTAACCATTGCTGGTAAAGTTGCTATTGAAAATCCCGCTAGTAGAATAGCTGACAGCATAAATTTTTGTTTGATCATTCTTTGCCCTCATAATAACTAAATTAGTCAAATAGTTATGATTGTTTACTTGCACAAGGTGACAGTGCTAATAAAGTTTAGTACGATACTAGACCTTAGATCTAGTCATATTATAAGGAAGTAGACTATTAATAGCCCAGCCCCTAAAGGATTGGGATTTAAGGAGCAAGTTGTGGAGATTGTTGGCTTAACAATAGAGAAACTACATAAAGCACTAAAAAATAAGGAATTTACAGTTACAGAACTTTGCCAGACTACCTTTGAACGAATTGAAAAAATTAACCCAAAATTAAATGCTTTTTTAACTCTTAACCAAGAAAAAGCTTTGGCAAAAGCAAAACTACTTGACCAAGAACTATCAGAGGGTCAAGATTTATCACCGCTTTTTGGGGTTACTATTGCAGTAAAGGATAATATCTGTACTGAAGGCTTGCGTACTACTTGCGGTTCTAAAATTTTAGAAAATTTTATTCCTCCTTACTCAGCAACTGTTATTGAACGATTAAACAAAGCAGGTGCAATTATAGTTGGTAAAACTAATTGTGATGAGTTTGCAATGGGTTCATCAAATGAAAATTCTGCTTATGGCCCAGTCCATAACCCATGGGATTTGTCTTGTGTTCCAGGTGGCTCTAGTGGTGGTTCTGCTGCTGCTACAGCAGCAAATCTATGTTTAACTGCCCTAGGGTCTGATACTGGCGGGTCAGTACGTGAACCAGCTTCTTTTTGTGGTATTTTTGGCTTAAAACCAACTTATGGAAGAGTTTCCCGCTATGGACTAGTTGCTTTTGGTTCTTCTTTAGACCAAATTGGGCAGTTTGGTAAAACTACAGCAGATGTAGCTAGACTTCTGCAAGTAGTCTCAGGACATGACCACCATGACGCTACTTCTTCAAATAATCCCTTGCCAAATTACTTAGATTCACTTACTACAGACATCAAAGGTTTACGTGTAGGAATACCTAAAGAAGCTTTTGGATCAGGCTTAAATTCAGATGTTAAAAGAGCAGTTGAAACAGCAATTAAGAATTTTCAAGACCTAGGTGTAACTACTATAGAAATTACTTTGCCACATTCTGAATATGCTGTTGCTGATTATTATATTATTGCTACGGCTGAGGCTAGTGCTAATCTTGCTCGCTTTGATGGTGTTCGTTATGGTTTACGGGCTGATGGGGCAAAAACTTTAGCTGATATGTATCGCCAAACTCGTGACCTAGGATTTGGTGCTGAAGTAAAACGACGGATAATGCTTGGAACTTATGTTTTATCTTCAGGCTATTATGATGCTTATTACTTAAAAGCTCAAAAAGTAAGAACTTTGATAGAAAGAGATTTTCGTAATGCTTTTTCTTACTGTGATATAATGCTAATGCCTACTGCCCCAGTACCAGCTTTTAAGTTAGGAGAAAAAACATCTGATCCTCTGGAAATGTATTTAGCAGATATCTATACAGTAACATTAAACTTAGCAGGTGTTCCAGGTATTAGCGTTCCTTGTGGTTTTTCTTCTACGGGTTTACCTATAGGATGTCAATTAGTCGCACCTCATTTTGAAGAACTTAGGTTGCTACAAGCTGCTAATGCTTATGAGCAGGCTTATCCAACCAATAAACAACCTAAAATTTAATTCTTAAATTTATAACTTGGAGTTTTTATGGATAGAATGACGTTGGCGGAAAAGTTAGATTATACTCATCGTCGTTTGCTCTCAGCTACAGATCCAGAACAAGAAATGGCTGTTTGGAATGAATTTCTTGTTCCTTTAGGACGTGGGGAAACCTTTGCAGAAATGGTAAGGTATTTTACTACTCGCCTTGATGATGTAATTGGCAAACTCCGACAAATTACAGCACAAAACAAACCTCCTGGTTATTTAGCAAGACTAGAAATTCCTCAAATTTGGAATGCACTAGCCTGGACTTTAATTGAAAGAAAACTTCCTCAGATTGGACGAGATCTATTAGCTGCACTCTATGAATTTCAATTAAATCAACAAGGAGATATGAGGCGAAGATTTTATAAAGGCTTTAGCTTACAAAATTTAGGTTGGGCAAACTATTTGCTTGGGGATGAATCTGCTGCCCGTAAAGTTGTGCGCCTAGCTTTAATTGAAGAAGTTTTTAATACGCTAGAAATGGATGTTGCTAATCAATTAAGAATAGTTTCTTCTAATCCTGCTTATTTAATGCTTAGACAAACCTTGAAATGTAGCACTATTGAGCTAAATAACTTTGTTAGTTTTGCTCGTGAATATGCGCGACGTTATCCAGAAAGATGTGCTTATCCTGAAGATTGCCAAATTAATTATTTACGTACCTTAAAAAATGGCGTAGCCATCAATTCTGTTAATGAACTACAACACATTAGTAATTTTAATTATGTCTATTTTTCAATGCTGCTAGATATTTTACGCCGTATTTCCACTGTAGAAACTGTTGAAGCTTGTTTAGCTGACATTTCCACTTATTTATTTAGTACAGTAGATGAATTTACTATTTGTGATGAAGCTTTTCCATCTAATAGCTTTAGTTTAATGATTCGTAGTAAATTGTTTAATGACCCAGTAATTGCAAGCTTAGGCAATTACTTAGCAGTAGAATGGCGTTATTGGAATAGAGAATTAAAAGTAGAAGACCTAATTGGTTTAACAGGAAAATTAAAATTAGCTGGTATAACTACCTTAGTTTTATTTATACGTGATAGTGAAAATAGCTCAAGTTTATTCGACCCAATTAAATTAAAAACAACTATACAAAGACTTTATCATCAAGAAAAAATAAATTTAATTATCTTAAAACAAAATGATTTATTAGAAATTGAGCGACGAAATACAAATCTTTTAGCCTTAATCAAACTACGGGTAGATGCTCTAAATTTTGTTCAACTAGAAGAAACTGATAAAAGGTTACCAGAAGCTAGAATGGAAACTCCAGCTATGATAGAGATGCGGCCACAACCCTTGTCAGCGATAATTAACCAAAATCAAATGTCCCCAATACCGTCTTATCAGCCTCCACAAAATCAAATGGGACAAATGCCGCCGCCAATGATGCAAAACCAAATGGGACAAATGCCACCACCAATGATGCAAAATCAAATGGGACAAATGCCGCCACCAATGATGCAAAATCAAATGGGACAAATGCCGCCACCAATGATGCAAAATC
>CAZBMZ010000036.1:0-14298 GCA_964492845.1 uncultured Clostridia bacterium | reverse complement strand
CCACCAATGATGCAAAATCAAATGGGACAAATGCCACCACCAATGATGCCACAAAATCAAATGGGACAGATGCCACCACCGATGATGCAGCAAAATATTAGGCCAAGAGATGGATCACCTATTAATCTTTCCGCATCATCAAATAAAGCACCTCGTTTAGTAATTCGTAGCACTTCTACATCTAAACTTGTTGATAATATTAAAGTTAGTACTTATAAACCTATGGTTATAAAACCATCTTTTGAAATAAAACCATCTTTTGATAAACCTTCTTTTTCTGTTAAATCTTCTTTTGAGTCTACTAACACAGATAAATCTATAGAAGTACAAATCCTTAAGCCTTGTACAAATTGCCAAAACCAAACATCACTGAGTTGTAAAGTCTGCCAAAAAGCTTTTTGTAATGTGCATATAGATGTTTCTTTATTAAAATGTCAAAGTTGTGCTAACCCAGAAAAAAAAGAAGATGTGTCGGATAAGATAGATCAATTGGAATAAACAAAACTTGCTATATGTTTTGTTGTAGAAAAAAATTTCTTTCTATTAAAATTGAGCGACATTAATTAAATTTCTAATAAATTAAATGACATGAGACTTGCAAGAGTTATTGGTAATGTAGTAGCAACAATAAAAAATCCAGAATTAATTGGGCAAAGGTTATTAATAATCCAACCATTAGATGGGGATGGAACGCCTGCTGGCAAGCCTATGATCGCATTAGATTGTGTTGGAAGCGGGGCAGGGGAATTAATTTTTTGGTGTCGAGGTAAAGAGTCTTCTTTTCCTTTTATGCCTGATGAAATTCCTACAGATTGCACCATTACAGGGATTGTTGATAGAGTAAATATTGATTTACCAGAACCAAAGGTTGTTAAACCATAATGATATTAGCAAAAGTTGTTGGTAATGTAGTAGCAACACAAAAAGCTAGTGAACTAACAGGTGGGCGAATTATGTTAGTACAACCACTAGATTTAGAAGGTAACTTAAAGGGTCAGTCCTTTATGGCCCTGGATGCAGTTGATTCTGGCACAGGCGACACAGTTATAGTAATACAAGAAGGTTGGTCAGCTTCTACAGCTACAACGGGTCGGGAAGGTTATGCCATTGATGCTGCTATTATTTGTGTTGTAGATACAATTGAGCCTGTAGAAGCACAAAATTTGGAGGTTAAATAATGCCAAACGAGGATTTAATTAGGCGAATGGCCGACGAACTGGCACGTAAACTACTAAAAAATAATAATCCTCAACGTGCTTTTATTATTTTCGGGGAAGAATCAAGTGAGCTATTACGTAGCAAAGTATTAAATCTGCTACCAAATGAAGAAATTATTGAAAATAATGCAGTTAAAGAAAAAATAGCGGCTTTGTCTGCTGCTAAAGCTGTTGTAATAGTTGGGCCAAGTATTGATTTAGTTTCAAAAATTACTTTGCTACAAACTGATTGTCCAAGTGCAGCATTAGTTGTAAAAGCTTTATTTGATAATAAAAGAGTAATAATTTTGGCTAACGGGCCTCTAGCGGAAGTAGAAACTTTAAGGACAGGTTTAAGACGTGCTGTAGAAGATTTGCGATGTAAGTTAGTAGAAATGGGCATAGAATTTGTGGATTTAATTGATCTAGCACAAATTCTTGATAATCCAATAAATTCAATAACTTCTAAACCAAAAGAAGATATAAGTAATCAACCCCCACAACCAACCCAAGTGCAACAAGAAGCTATTCCAGCAATATTGAACCCTATAATGGCACAGCTAAATCAAGGAGCAGTTTCTTACTCTTTACCAGTAATTGTTTATCCACAATCTTCAATACAACATTTGCACCCTTCACAAATTAGAATTAATCCTGCAAATGAATTAGGTGAGTTTGTAGATTTTCTTCAAACCAAACAATGTACAATGGAAAAGGGAAAACCCTGCGATAGCTGCGACATTTGCAACACAGTAGGGTTTTAGTAAAACTTAGTTATTGTTTTATACAATTGCACTAGTGTTGTTTTGTTTGTTCTCTATTTTGTTTAGAGAAAAAAGTAGTTCTTTTGGTATTGTCAAACCTATAACCTTAATTATTTGAATAAGTTTGGAAAAACTCATAGATGCAAATTCTGTTGCTTCATAACGCTGAATTTGTTGTTCTTTTAGTCCTAATTTTGTAGCTAAATCTTTTTGTGTTAATCCTGCTGCAATCCTAGCCTTGATTAATAGATTAGGTAAATCTTCTAAGGTTTTGATTTCTAACCTTGTTTTTCCTGTTTTAAGGTCTTGGTATTCCTTAATTTGTTTATCCAGTTCTATTAATTGGCTTCTTAAAGCATCTTCTTGAGCCTTATGTAAAAGAGGATGTATTTGAGGTTGTTTGTCTTTAAACATAGAAAGATCGTTGAGAGCTTGAGCAAATTTATCTCTTTGGGTTTTAGTAATGTATAATTGACGCTCATTTTTTATCATAACCTTAGATTCTCCAACGAAATAGCAACAATACCTTTCTTTTTCCCAGTGTTCTTGTCTATCTGAAAGAACTCTAAAAAAGTAGATTCATTTTTTCCAGCAAAAATTTGAGCAGGAAATAATTCTCCCAAATATTTATTTTTTTGAGCAATGCGGTCTTGAGAAAAATCCAGTAAAGTAGGTTCAAGTAAATTTGGATCAACATCAAACAAGTCCCAACAAGCATCAAAATCTTGTGGGTACTCTTTTTTAGTAACAAAACTACCATCAATAAAAGCCGTTCTACAACCAGCTTGTTTTAGTATTATTAAGGCATTATGTAAACCTTCTAACAGTTTTCTTCTATGATGATTAGTACCAAACCTAGATACTATTTCAGGCCATTCAGCCCAATGTATGCCAGGAGGCAAATTTCCATCTGTATTAAAAGAAGGTATCATTACACAACAATATTGTTGTGTAAGCTTAATGTCAATAAATTTATCTATTATTTTGAATTTTATGAGCTAAATAAACTTTAATAAAATAACTTACAGGTTCTTTAATCCTTAAATAATAAATATCCAATCAGTGCAGTTAAAATAACAAAGCCAATTATTGCAGTAATAAAAAACTGCTGAAATGATTGTTGGAGTTGTTGCATTTGTGATTGTAGATTGCGAACATCAACTTTTAAGTTTTCTGATTCATTATTCCAACGTGCTAAATGACCGGAAGCTTGTTTTTGCATTTCTTGTTGTTGTTGGCTTGCAGTTGTTAATGCTTCCTGGGCAATGTTGGCTGTTGTACGAAGTTCTGTAGCAGTATTATGAATTGTTGTTACTGTAGCAGTTACTTCGGCTAGGGTACGCTCAAAAGTGATTCTTTGCTCAGTGCTAGTGGCTACTAATTTTTCAACTTCTTTATCTAACCGATCTCCTAAATTTAACAATTCTTTTTCTGCTTTTTCCATTTTGGCAGAAAAATCAGAAGCTAAAAGCTCTTGAACTTCTTCATGATTTTGCAAACGATCTTCGATACGTCGGAAAGTTTCTCGATTAGTTATAGCCTCATCAACATTTTTAATAGCTTCTTTAGTGCGATTAAATGCACGTTGAAAGAAACCTGGTTTTGATGCTTGTTCTTGATTTTCTAAATCAGAGTTTTCTGTTAATAATTTAGGTTTGTTATCATCCATGTTAATTAAAAATTTATACCTAAGATTTTAAGATTATTTATTAAATTCTATTGTTTTAGCCCATTGAACCCATTCTTTTTCAAATGATTCTAAATCTTTTTTTACTATTTCTTCTAGTGTTTTAATTCCATTAGGATCTAGGGTTTGTTGTTGCTTAAAACGTTGATAAAAAGATTTTAATAAGTCGTGTTTTTGCAAGTAGTAACATAAATATCGGGCTTGTGCGTAATTATAACCATTAGGGTCATCATAAAACTCTGCTTCTGTTTTGCTAAGAAGAGTTCTTAAATTAATAGTAGTATCACTATCAATAGCTTTTTTTAGAATTGCATAACGCCAATTATTTAATCCAACAATTGCGCCTTCTTCTATACGGCTTTGTTCATAAAGCGAAGCAAACCCCTCATTAAACCAAGTTGGGACACCAGGAAAATCAGCATCAAGAATTGAATGAACCATTTCATGTACTAAGGTTCCACTACCAGTAGAAAAATTAATTAATATTGCTCTTTCTGCTGAACGATAATAACCATATGGCGTTGTCGGGTCTTCATCAAACAATTTACGGCTATAAAAATTATAGTCAGATTGGTTCTTAAAAATATAAATGGTTGTTAGATAAACAGGAGAAATAGAGCAAAAATCCTTATAGAAAGCATTATAACTAGCACGAATAATGTTTTCTTTTACTTCTTGAAGTCGGCTAGGTTTGATATTAGAAACAATAATAAATGGCCCAAAACCAGTTACAGCAAATCCTTTGCCTAGTTCTTTATGAGCTTCGGCAAGCTGTTTTTTCATATCAGGATTAACCCAATTAGGGGTATGTGCTTCTAAGGGTTCAACTGCAAGGCTAAGACGTTGATTTGGTCTTTGTAAGGAAGGTTTAAGACGAACAGCTTTAGGAGGGAGTTTAACTTCGGTTTCTTTGCGATTATTAGGATTTGCACAAGCAAAACAATTAAAAACTATTATGGCAATAAGACACCAACGCCAACTAAAGAAAAAACTTTTTCTTGTAGATGTTTGGTGCATAAAGTTACCTACTCTTGAACTTTTAATATTAATATTCAAATTTGATAACTCTTCGATTATACCACTGCTAATCAATAGACGCGAAGTAGATATATTTTTTACTAGCCAAGAAAATAGAAATTTTCTTGGCTAGTATATTAACTATTTGACTCCTAGGAGTTCTACTTCAAAAACCAATGTAGCATTTGGAGGAATTATTCCACCTGCTCCACGCGCACCATAACCAATTTGTGGAGGGATGGTTAACTTACGTTTTCCACCAACTTTCATTGTCATTACGCCTTCATCCCAACCTTTAATTACCATTCCTACACCAATTTGAAATTGAAAAGGTTGACCACGATCTACAGAGCTATCAAATTTTTTTCCATCTGTTAGCCAGCCTGTATAATGTACAGAAACGGTTTGAGCAAATTGGGGTGAGGCCCCACTTCCCACTACTAAATCAACATATTGCAACCCAGATTGAGTTGTAACTGTTTCATTTCCCATTAGATAGACACTCCTTTCAAATTAAATAGACTATTTTGCTTCTAATAGTTCAACATCGAAAATTAATACTGCATTAGGTGGAATAACTGGGGGTGAACCTGAAGCCCCATAACCAAGCGGTGCAGGAATAATTAGTTTACGCTTTCCACCAACCTTCATACTTAATAAACCTTCATCCCAACCATCAATAACTCTACGCATTCCAAGAGGAAATTGTATTGGGGTACTACCTATTGAGCTATCAAATGGCTTTCCATCTGTTAACCAGCCTGTATAGTGTACAGAAACGGTTTGACCTTTTTTAGGTTGTGGCCCTTTACCTTCTGCTAAATCAATGTATTTTAACCCAGAATCCGTAGTTTTAACTTGTTGTTCCGCAGTGGGTTTTACTCCAGGACATTCTGCTGGAATATCTGCACAGTTAGGTGCTGTAGTGGTAGGTGTTGCAGAAGCAACAGGAGAAGCTGCTGGACTTGCTGCCGGGCTAGTTGCTGGATTTGGATTAGTAGTGTTGTTTTCACAAGCTATAGAAAATAAAAGAACTATTAGAACTATGATTAATTTACGACTTTGCATTAATTATTTAACCTTTCTACAAAACCTAGGTCTAAAGACTTAGGACACAATTATTTAACCCTTTTCAGGACTTAAAATTTAAGATTTTATTTAAGTTACTATGTATTTATACTAGTCTAATATTTTATAAAAATTAAAAGACTAAAAACCTTCTTTTAACTCTGGCATAGCATCTGTAACCCGGATTTCACTTAAACTAGAGGTTTTTCCGCCGCTAATTTGCCGAGTAGCTAAAAGTGTTGCAAGGACTTGGTAAGTCTTAGCATTACAGCATGGAGAACGAGCTAATAATTCATTAATAGTAATACCGGGCTGTGCCAACATATCCCAAATTTTTTCGGCTAATTCTTCTGTTTCCTGGTCACGCCAACTTATTTGTACTGTACGACGCTTAAAGTTAGTTAAAAGGCTAGGGAATTTTAAGACAAAACGACTAAGTAAAGTTTTTAGCCCTAAAGCATCTTTAAGTAATTTTTTGCCTGTTTCACTAATTGGAATTAGCTCTTCAAGTTCACTTGGGAGTAAACATTGTCGAAAGAGAAAACAACCCTCTAATGGCATTTGAAATAGCTGATAAAAAGCTTCGCTGCCACTACGTACACCTAAACGCACGTGAGTAATATTACCAGTGTCAAAATATATACTTGCAAACGCTCTAACATCAGATAAATCTATATCGGTTTCTGGAGCAAATTCTGTGTTATGTAAGGTTAAAAGACCTGTTTCTTGTAGCCCAATTAATAAATGAATAGTTGATGCTAGGTCAAACCAACTTAAATGTCCTTGAACATGTTTATTACTTAAAAACCCTGATTTGCCAGGGTGTTTTATTATTTTAGGTGCTTCTATACCACTAACTACTGTGGGTTGTTCTGTTATAGGAATATCATTAATGTTTTCACCAGAACTAGAGGCACTTGCAACACTACGACGCGCAAAAGACCCAATGTTTTCACCTGTAAGTAAAATAGCTGCTTCTAATTCTTTATCTGTAGCCTGAATAAATAGTTCCTTAAATTCTTGTTCTGTAACTGCTCTACTTGCAGCATCTAGCTCTTGAGCAAAAGTCAGTGCTGAGGCAGGGCGGGAGCGAGGATCTTTTTCTAGTGCATGCATTACAACAGCATTAATTAATTTTGGTATTTCTGGGCGGATTTCATGAATTGGGCGAGCTTTTTCATTAAGTTGTTTAAGTAAAACAATAATTGGAGATGGCCCATCAAATGGAAGTTCACCTGTAAGTAATTGATAAAGCATTATTCCTAGGCTATAAATATCTGCACGAGCATCTACAGGTTGACCAGAACATTGCTCTGGAGAGATATAAAAAGGTGTTCCAACTACAGCACCATTACCAGTAATTTCTCCTGCTGCTTCATCTGTAAATTTTAAGTCATAGACTTTAGCAATACCAAAATCTAAAACTTTAGCTGATTCTTGCCCATCTTCTTGATGCAAGTAAATATTTTCTGGCTTTAAGTCTCGATGAATTATGCCTCTAGTATGTGCTATGGCTACAGCGGGACAGATTTGTTGCATTAAATGATTAGCTTCTTCTATAGAAAAATGATGGCGGGATTTTAATCTTTCATATAAAGATTGCCCAACAAGCAATTCCATAACTACATAAACTAGACGATCAACAGTAATGCCAAAATCTAGCACTGCTACAGCATTAGGATGGCGAACTTTCATTGCTGCATAGGCTTCGCGTCGAAATCGCTCTATTGCTACACCATCATTAGTTAATGCACGGTGCATAATTTTTATTGCAACAGGTGACTGAAGTTGCAAATGTGTAGCTCGATATACTGTACCTGTCCCGCCTTCAGCAATTTTATAGTCTATAGAGTATTTATTATCAATAATTTGTTCTAATAAATTATCACGTTCTAGAGGAGGATCTATTAGCGGTTGTCCATCATAGACGCAAAAAAACATTATGTTTTCATAAGTTCGTTGGCAAACTGGACAGGTTTTCATGAGTTTTTTTGATTGTTCTCCATAAGGAAAAAGGTCAGCCTTAATTTATCGCATGGTTAAAGAGAACTTAAAAGCCATACTTGCTTAGTTTTTCCAGCAACTTATAGACATAATAATTAAAAATAGACTGTTTTTTTTATTACTTAAATATCCTTAAATCCAAGAAGGAAGCCACATTCTAAGAAAAAATCCCCTTGGAGATATAGGTAAACCTAAATAAACAGGCAAAAAGAAAAGAAATGATAAACTTATTATCAAAATAATAAAAATACTTAAGTTTCTGGCAGTTTTTTGATTACTTGCAAGCAAATAATCAACTAACCAGGCTAGAACTAAAAAACTAAAAATCGAAGCAGGCATATAATGATAAAGAAAAGTAAAACGACTTACTCCAGCCCAACTAAATAAATTAGCACTGTAGCTAATTATTAAATAAAGTGGGACAAAAAAGTTTATTGCTAAGTATTTTTTATCTGCTAGCTTTATTAATCCTTTAGCAAAAAACCAATATTGCTCACATAACACAAAAGCCAAAGCAAAAAGCGCGATAATTGCAAACCAATAAAGTAAAGGATTTCCCATTGCATGAATATCATAAACTAACTTTACTTCATTTAATGGCAAGGGAGTTTTACGATTTGGTACAATTTCGTTAGGATTTTTGACGGTTTCATAGAAATAGCAAACAGGTCTAATCATCATAGGCCAACTATACCAAGCAGAGGTGTAAGGATGTTCTTGTGGACGGTTAGCATAGGATTTATGAAAGTTATAGATTTGCGTTTCTACCTCTTTAATCGTTCCTGGATTTTGCTTTAAGTGAGGCTGCCAGGCTAAAAAATAAGTAGCATAAATAATTAAAGGTAGAAAGATTGCTAATTGATAAAACTTTATTTGCTCAATTTGTTCTGTAGGCGATAAAGACAAATTATCATCTGAGTATGTTTTAGTAAAAATTAAGTTTTCTAAAAACAGCCTTTTACTTATATAAGCAACTAGCCAAAAACCATAAAGTGCTGCAATAAAACTTAACCCACTCCATTTAACTGAAATTGTTGCACCTAGAAAAACACCTGTAAGTGCTAGATATGCCCATTGACGTAAGCCTTGTTTTTGCAGGGAAATTAAAAAAAATAAATGTCCAAGTAAGCCAAAAAATAATAAATAGGTGTTTAATAGTGCATGACGTGACTCTACAAGTAAAAGCCCATCTAAAGTTGCAAACAGCCCTGCAAGAAGCGAATATTGTCGTCGGCCTGTTAATTTATAAGCAATTGCCATTAAAAAGACAGGAATAAAAGAGCCTACTAAAGCATTAACCCAGCGATAACCAACAGGGTTAAATCCTAAAAGCCAAATACCAAAAGCAATAAAATATTTCCCTAATGGAGGATGTGCATCAAAGACATGTATATTATTTAAGTAATTATTCGCAAAATTAGCAAAATGCACTTCATCGAAAACTAAGACATCAAAACGCGCTAGTCCCCAGAAGCGTAGACAAGTAGAGAAAATTACTATGCTTGCTATTGCAAGTCTATACCAATTTTGCTCAGTAAATAGATTTTTGACCTGAAAGAAAATTTTATATAATAAACTCATTTTACTGTTGTGTTAAAAAAAACAAATACATTAGTTTGGCTAAGAATGCAATTATAGCTTGCCAAATTATTGTAAATAGTAAGTTAGTAACTTTAAGGTGTAAAATTAATGAATAAAATTAAGTTATTATCTATAGTATTAATTCTTTTACTAAGCTTTTCTTTGTTTTCCTGTAAAAATAGCAAAAATAGCACTTCCTCAAATGATTCAAATAATCCAACACAACCAAGTGAAGAGGTATCAAAACCTAACAAAGCTAGCGTTGCTGCACCAAGAAAATTTAATAAAGTATTAGTTGGTAAAGTTGATAAATATAATATATTTGCTAACTTACAAAGAAACGAAAAAGAACTATATGGAACTTATCGTTATGAAAGCAACAAAGCTCAAATAGTTAGTGCTGTTAGTCCTAGTATTCTCTCATTAAATGGAAATGTGGAAGATGATGGTAGTTTTACTTTAACAGAAACAGAATTTGTTCCTATGGAAAGCGGGCCAGTAAACAAAGAAACAGGTAAATTTGCAGGCAAACTTCTAGCAGAAGAAAGAGACAAACAAACATCTGTAAAACTTAATGGAAATTGGACAAAAGCAGACGGAAGCCGAACTTTTAATTTTTTTCTTTATGAAAAAACTTTTTCTGTAGGCGACAAGACACAAATAATAGATAAAGAAATAAAAGAAGAAGATAAAGCTAAAAAATATTCTTTTAACCTTACTTATCCACAAATCCAAGGCTCAAATCAACCAAATGTAGAAAAATTTAATCAAGAAGTAGCTGCAAAAGTCCAAAAAATATATCAAGAATTTAAAACTGATACATCAGAAAGTGAAACTCCTCCTTATGTCGATTTAGAAGCAAGCAGTTACTATGATGGTTATTACCTTATTGAATTTGCTAGTAAAGATCTAATTAGCGTTGTATTTTATTCTGAAAGCTACTATTTAGGAGCAGCACACCCAAACACATCAGTCCTGGCTTTTAACTTTAACTTAAATACAGGTCAGGAAATAAAATTAGAAGATTTGTTCTTAAAAAATTCTAATTACTTAGAAAAAATTGACAAAATTTGTTCTTCATTAACTAAAGATATAGAAACAGGTTTTTTCTTTGATACCACGCCACCTAAAGAAAATATTTGGTGTTGGAATATCACAGAAAGAGGAATTTATCTACACTTTGGCATAGCTCATGTTTATGGAGATGTTGGAACTATATCTATTCCTTACAATGAGTTAAAGGATGTAATTGATTTGGCTGGGCCAATGTCTGGCCTTGTTACTTATAAATAAGGATTAAAAAATGGGTGATACTATTTGGATTTTAAGAAAATCTCAAGTTGATAGAGGAGATGATTTTGATCACTCTATTTTCTGCAAGCACATTGATAAATTGGATAAACTAGCAATAGAACTTGGAGTTAGCAAACTTTCAGATTTTCTTGATTACTCAGATTTAGAATTTAATTTTTCAGAAGAAGAATTAACTGAACCTTTGGTAGAAGAAAATCAAAAATGGTTTGAACCTACCTTAGCAATTAATTCATTAGCAACTATTATTTTTTGTCTAAAAAATAATAAAATTAAGGGTATAAAGCAGCAACTAGAACTAGTTGTAGAACTAGAAGACTCTTTAACTAAGCTTAAATCTGCTAAAGAAGAAAAAGATTTATTCCATTTTGCTGTTATTATGTGAGTTTACTTAAATTCCACCAACAGAAGTCAAATAACCTTCATATAATTCTAAGTCTTGACTAGACATTTCCTTAATGTAAACTCCTACACTCCAGTTAATTTGGTCTTCTGCTGGTCGATACCACACAGCAAAACCTTCAATATGGACTGTTCCAACAGGTAGATCAATTTCTATGTCTAGTCGGTTCTTAAAAGCAACTGTATGATCTTTAATGATATTTAATGAATCGCTTTCAATTGTAGTAGTTTGGAGGTGCATCCCTTGTAAACTTAAATCTACTACTTTGCCAATAATGGTTCGAGAACGATTTCCATCATCATCTGCATCAACAATTGTTAATCTAACAGGTAGCCCTGCTTCTGGAGGAGTTTTAGTATTATCACTCATAGATTTTATATATAAACTTAAAAGTTGTATACCCTGTCTTTAATTGTGTGTGTTATGCTATTGGCTTTAATCTATCACAACAATTTTATCAACTAAAGAGGTTATGCTAAAGCTAACGCCGGGAGACTTAATTGGCCCTTATACTTTAGTAAAAAAGCTTGGCGGGGGACAGTTTAGCGATGTTTGGTTAGCTGAGCGTCGCGGCAGATTTGCCACTACTAAAGTTGCTCTAAAAATTATTCGGGAAGAACTTCAAGACCAAAACGAAATTGCTAGAGAATCTCAACTCTGGGCCCAATTAGGTACTCATCCAAATATTTTACCAATAATTGAGTCTGATATTTATAATGATATTCCTGTCATAGTCACAGAATATGTGCCAGATGGTTCATTAGATGATTGGTTGCAAAAACATAAAGGACTAGCACCATCAATAGAATCTGCTATGTCAATGGCATTAGGCATTGTTACAGGACTAGCTCATTTACATAGCAAAAATATAGTTCATCGGGACTTAAAACCTGCAAATATTATGTTAGCAGGCGAGGTTCCACGTTTAACAGATTTTGGAGTTTCACGACAATTAACCTCGGAAAATACACATAGCATTGCTGGTACGCCTGCTTATATGGCTCCAGAAATGTTTGACGGTAAACGTAGCCCACAAGTTGATATTTGGTCAATGGGTGTGCTGTTATACAAAATGCTATGTGGAAAATTACCTTTTCCTCAAAATGGGGTAGCTTTAATTTATGCTGTTTCAATGACTGAACCTGATCCGGTGCCTAAAACTATTCCTATTCCGCTACGACAAGTTGTAATTAAAGCCTTAAGTAAAGATCCTTCTGGTCGTTATACTTCTGGTGCAGAAATGAAAGTAGCTTTGGAAGCGGCACAAAAGGAAATGTTAAAGTCTGAGTTTCAAGTTAATTTGTCCTCATCAAATATCCCTAATAAAGCACTCTTAAAACCTGTTGTTTGGGTTCCAACACCTAATAAAAAAGAAATTCGCTCTGGAGCATTTAAGAGCTTACCAAATTTTAGTGACTTTCCTTTTGAGACGGTGCTTTTAGATAAAACAGGTATGATTGCTGCACGTTACAGCCGGACAACTCGCTATTTTAGAGAAAATTTAACTGAAACAATAAAATTAGAAATGGTAGAAATTCCGCCAGGAACTTTTTTGATGGGGTCAGATAAATTTGTAGATCCAGATAGCCAAGCTACTGAAGAACCACGCCATGCAGTTAAAATACCTATTTTTTATATGAGTAAATACTTAATTACTCAAGCTCAATGGGTAGCAATAATGCAGGACAATCCTGCATGTTTTCAAATAGATGGAAACTTAAATTTACCAGTAGAGCAAGTGTCTTGGTTTGATGTAGGAGAGTTTTGCCAACGTCTATCAACAAAAACAGGTAGGTATTACCATTTACCTAGTGAAGCACAATGGGAATATGCTGCACGTGCTGGAACAACGTCTGCATTTGCTTTTGGCGAAACTATCACAAGTGAAATTGTAAATTTTAATGCTAATTTTTCTTTGGGAGTTGCTCCAAAAGGCATTTATCGAAAACACACTAGCACTGTAGGCCAACTAGGTTTTGCTAATGCTTTTGGACTTTATGATATGCCTGGAAATCTTTGGGAATGGTGCCAAGATGTTTATCATAGAGATTATCAAGGCGCGCCTGCCAATGAACAAGCTTGGGAACAGGGCGGAGATCCTTCAAGGCGAATCCTAAGAGGAGGGGCCTGGATTAGTTCTGGGCTAATGTGTCGGTCTGCTTTTCGAGAAAGTAGTATTCCAGATAAAGCTAGCAACACTATAGGTTTTCGTGTTGTAGTAAGTTTATAAAATGAATAAGCTTTGGTATATGAATGCTGACTTTGAAATGGAGTTAGCTAACCCACCTAATAAAAAATATTTTTGTAGCGATATTGTTGCTCAAATTAACCAAAAGCTTGCTCCCCATCTACTTTGGTTAGCTCAAAAAGGGGATGCTCTAATACTGACTGAACCCTGGACAGATGAAGTTAAAGAGTTTGCTAAAAAACAAGAAGTAGAACTAATTTCGCCAAACAGCAAAAGAAAATATCCAGAAAAAATTTTTGCTCCCTGGGGCTGGACACCAAGCGCAATTTCTGTTGGAGAACAACTTGGTGCTATTGTTGATAAAGTTGATTTAGAACTAATTACTAGAGTTAACTCAAAGCTTTTTAGCTTTCAGCTAGAAAAAGAATGGAATATTTTGCTACCTACAGCAGCAATTGTTAGTGATTTACAAGAATTAGAAGAAATAATAAAAGCTGCTAAAGGTAAATGGGTAATTAAAAGTCCAATGGGTGTAGCAGCACGCGAAAGAGTGTTAGGTAATGGGCCAAGTTTAACTCCTGGGGCTAGGGTTTGGGTAGAACGGAAGTTTCAGCAAAAAGAAAAGTTAATTTTTCAGCCTTGGCTAGAAGTTATTCGTGAATATGGCACAGCAATATATATTTTACCTAATGGAGCAGTTGACTTTGTTGGTGTAAGTGACTTGCAAACTAATGGTGCTGGAACAGGAATAGGATATTTACTTGGTCGCCAAATACCTTCTAATAGGCTGACTGAATTAAAAAATATTGCCAAGCAAGTAGGAAAACGATTGTTTCAAGAAGGCTACACAGGCCCGGCTGGAATTGATGCTTTAGAACATAGTGCCGGACTTCATCCACTGCTAGAAATTAATGCTCGTTATACAATGGGCTTTGTTGCTATTGCAGTGGAAAAAGCTTTAGCTATAACTACGCCAACACTTTGGCAAGCAAAAACATAGATTAAAGATTTTGTTTTTAATTAGGACTGATCTTACGCAGTGAGCATAAATATTGAAAAATAAGTAGGTTAATAGCAAA
>CAZBMZ010000035.1:0-64787 GCA_964492845.1 uncultured Clostridia bacterium | reverse complement strand
TACTTCTGTCCCTCTGGCTGCTTAAAAACTTGATCATCGAGTAGTTGAAACCTCGGAAGGTAAAGCAATTCTAGCAGTTCCTAAACTGCCAACTTGAGTTGTAGCTTGTGAAAGAGAAAAACGAGGACGTTTTGCATCAGCATAAATGATAGTAAAAGCATCAAAACCATTGATTTTATAGGGTGTTACGACTCCTAAAGTAATAGGAGTAATTTGTCCTTGATCATTGGGAATTGAGCCTATAGCAGGCAAAATAGGCGTGTTAAAGGTTTGACCATTAGAAGTAGCGAGTCCTCTTGCAGGAAGTGTGATTAAAGCTTTTTCTAAGGAAAATTGAGTATTGGCAAGGGATTTTTCAACAGTAATTAATCTTTCTTGACGAAGATCTAATTTAAGGTACTTAATATAAACACTAACTAAAGTAGTTAGTAAAATTGTACTTACCACAAAAACTACAATTGCTTCAACTAAGCTAAATCCTTGATGGCGTTTAAGATATATTTTTACAAATGCAATGTTTTTCATATTTTCCCTATTCCTTTATTGCTCGGTTGTACCATCGGATTTAGTAACTACACGAGTACGTGCAATAGCGTTAGTGTCTTGGTAAACCACTATTACAGAAACAGTTACATCTTTTGGATTTGGAAAGTCTTTTTTAACAAGCCATTGACGGCGGAATTTGGGAATGAGGGAATTGCTTGGGTTAAGCACATTTGAAGCGGAGCAATCTAACGTAGTAGTTCCCCCCCCCCGTAATTTTGCTTATCATTTTGATTAAGATTATGGCTCTTTGATATTTGCCGTGAAAAATAGGTTATTCTACCAATTTTAGATCGCATAAACCCTTTATTTTGAACAATGCCAATCAGCTTTTACGGGAACTATCAATGAGCCAAGATTATTTAAAGGATTAGTTTTGCCACCTTTGGGATTATCATCTTTGCCACCTTTACCATCATCATCATTAGGATTTTTGGTAAAAGAACCTAGAAGACAGCCTGACTCATTAAGTAGATCAAAATAGCCATTTACAGGATCATTTGGATTAATTGAACCAATTTGAGTTTGATTTTTAGGAATAAGGTTAGCTTGGTTAACGCTATCATTATAAAGATCAGTAGATTTTTTTAAGGAAAGTAAATTAACATCTGTAAGCTTTTGAGAAAAACGACCACTTTTTATTGTTGCGACCATAACTTTTCCAATACCACCAAACATAATGGCAATAAGGATTGCAGCAATCATATATTCAACTAAAGAAAACCCACGTATGTTTGGCTTAGTTAGATTTTTTAGTTTATGAAACATAAAGAGAGTCTCCTAAACACTTTTATTAAACTTAATATATTTATATTAAACAGAGTTTATTAGCCAAACGGCGTGTGCAATCTTCATCAAGTATTATTATTATAAGCACACTATTTAGCTATTGAAAACTATTTTTTCCTGATTTTAGAAAAATTTTTGTTATCATTGAATGTTTGCTACAGCACTACTAAAGCTGCCGTAGAAGCCTACAGCGATTAATCCAACAACTACACCAGCAACGCAGAGCAAAGCAGGTTCAATAAGTTTGACAAATTGCTCTACGCCTTGATCAACTTTTTCAAATAGTTGTGCAGCATAATTTTGCAGAGTTACGCCTAAACGACCGCTTTTTTGCGCACTAGACAGCACCATATAGGTTTGACCATCAAAAGCCCAATGAGCTTTTTTTAGTGCATCACAAAAAGGAATACCTTGGTATAAATACTCTTTAGCTAATATTAGGGCTTTAGATAGCTCCTGGTTACGAGCAGAACTAGCAAGGATATCTAAGGATTCTTGGGGGGTTAGTCCAGCAGAAAATAGCGTTCCCATTAACCACATTGTTTCGCCAATATTCATATTAACAAATAAGGGGCCAAGACCTTTTATTCTAAGTTGGTAGTACATCCAAAGTTGTTTACCACCACCGGATTTCCAATAAACTGAAAGCAACGCGCCTAAACCAAAAAGACCAATGATTACTATGTACCAATATTTATTAACAAATTCTCCTGCGCCAAATAACATAGCAGACATTGTGTTATCAATCATTTTGGGGTTAATAGCAATAAATAATTCTTTAAGTGTTGGTAGGATATAAAAAGCAAATATTCCACAAGTAATTAACAAAAATGCGCCAATAAACGATGGGTAAAGTAAACCTGCTTTGACTTTATCACGCGCACCTTTACGACGTTTAAGATAGCTAATTAGCATATCTAAGATACCTTCACGCATTTCTCCAAATTTATCACGTCGTTTTGTCCATTTACCTGATTGTTCAGCAGCACGGATTAAAGACCTGTAATCATCTCCAAAAACACTAGGAAAACGTCCCATTGCTTCACTAAGTAGTTTTCCATTTTCAATGTCATCAACCATTAAGCTAATACCTAGGGCAAATTTTTTATTAGAAATAGCTTGTTGCAACTGTCTGAGCATATCATTAACTGGAACGCCTGCTTCATAGAGATCTCTACAGCTTTCAGTAAATGTAATTAATTCATCATCTTTAACTTTTAGACTTTCATCTATGTTGACACGTTTTGCTTCGCTAACTTTCATTTTTTGAAAAGTATTAGTGACGGCCATAGTACACTTCCTTTATTATTAATAATTAATTTATTTACAATAAGTTAAGACATTGTTTCTATTTCTTCTTCTGAGATTCCTTCTAAAACTGGATCAGGTTTACCTATATGATAAATTATTTGATCTAAAGTAGTATCGCCTAATAAAGCTCTTTCTAAGCCTATAGACCAAAGAGAACGAAAACCTTGTTTTAAGGCTTGTTCGCGGACTTGATCAGGTGTTGCAGATTGATTGATTAAAGTGCGAATTTGACGAGTTAGCATAAGTATTTCATAAATTCCAACCCGTCCATAAAAACCTGTTCCATGACATAGGTTACATTCCTGGCCGCGAGCATTTCGCCCACTACCTTTGGCAAATTGAATTGGGTATTGCCAACCTATTTTAGAAACATATTCTGCTAGCCGAGGAATTTTTGGTATGTTTTCATCAACAATCCTAACGCATTCTGAGCAAATGCGTTTAACTAGGCGTTGTGCAACAACAAATCTAAGCGCGCCTGCAATTTTATAATTTTCAATTCCAAAATTTCTTAGTCTGTCTATGCACTCTATGGTGTTGGATGTGTGCATAGTGGTTAGTACTAAGTGACCTATTCCAGCCGTTTCTATTGCCATTTGTGCTGGTTCTGGTTCACGAACTTCACCAATAACAATAATATCTGGGTTATGTCTTAAAATATGTGTTAAGTAATAGTGAAATCCTCGTTTTTCGTTTCCTCCGCCTTCGTCAACACGTTTTCGGCTAACTCCAATTTGAGTAACATAAGGTAGGTTAAATTCTGGAGGATCTTCAACAGTAACAATTTTTTTAGTTACAAATTTTTGTTGAAATTCTTTGATTAAGCAAACCATAGTAGTATTTTTACCTTTATTTACAGGCCCAGCAAATACTATCATTCCATCGGTTAGCATCATCATTTCTTCACGAAATAGCCGTTCTTGAAAGGGAAGTAAGCCTATTTTGTCTAAACTAAAAACAAAATTATCTTTTTCTTGCAGTCGAATTGACATTGATTCGCCGCGATCGTCACCTGCGGGAATAAAATTGACACGAAACTCTACTGGAGATTCACGAGTAGCATAAGTTAGGGTCGGGCGAATTACTCCAGATTGACCATCCCAGGTATTATTAGGGTCTAGTCCAGCATAGATTTTTAGAATTTGTGGGATACGCTCATATTTTTCTAGCTCCATTACTTCTTCATGAATGCTTTGATATTCACCATCAACCCGGATACGGCAAACCATTAGTTCCCGGCTTTTTTCATAACCCCCAGCTTTAGGATCCATACGGAAAAGATCTATATCAATATCAGTTGCTCTAGCCCAATGTCCATCACAAAGTAGGTTTTCTATTAATTCACGAAGCGCGTTGTCATTATGACTAAATTGGCGAGAACTAGTAGAAAACACTAGGTGTTTACGTTGGCGACGTTCGGTTTCTACTTGTTTAATTTGAGAAGAGATTTGTTTATAACGTTCTGTTCGTTGTTCTTCATTAATACGTAAGTCCCGGCGTAAATAATGACATTCAATAGCAGATTGAATAACTTCTTCAGAGGAGAAAATAAACTTAAATTGTAAATGTCTATGTTGGCCGGCTAGTATGTGTTCTGCAACTCGTTGGGATTGTTTGCTTGCACAAATTATAGTTACTAGATTGCCTTTCTTTTCTATAGGAATTAACACTTGCTCTTTGGCAAATTTAGGGTCTACTAAGGCTAAAACTTCATCCTCGATGTTATAAAGTTTAGAACGATCAAAGATAACTTCTTCACCATCAATATTTAACCGCTCTGCTTGATACATAGAAGCTTCAGGTGAAAGGCTAGGAATAGAAAGTTCATCATCATAATCAGGATTATACCTAGGAGATTGCGGTTTAGGTGTATCATCTACTTGAACATCCCGTCTAAGAGCAGAAGTTAATCTATTTAAGTTTGAGCTAGATGGTTTTTCTGGCTTGGCGGGTTGGGGCAAACGACGAAATTTATCAAATAAAGCCATTGTGATTTCTCCTATTCGACTAGTGCTATTTACTTAGTTTTATCTTTTTTATCTGCTTTATCTTGAGTAAGATATGCGGAAGCATAAATTGTGGCATACATTTTTCCTGTTGGTGTGCCATTTGTTGTTTCTAGTTTCATCACTACAGAGTTAACTTTTAACAACCGTTCAAAACGTGCAAAGTCTTCAATATAGCGTCCAATACCATCATAATCACCAGAAACATCTACTTGAACAGGCTCTTCATTTAATGAGCCTATTTTGCTAGGTTTGCCAATTTTTGAGAAAAACTTAAAGTCCAAAGCCCTTGCTCGAGCTTGTTCTGATAATTTTATTTGTATATTAGCAAGTTCTGCTTCTGGAGGAACTAAAGATTTTAGAGACTTAAATTGTTCTTCTGCTTCAGTTAAAGATTTTTCTAGTTGGTCAGCATTAGCTTTAATTTTTTCATTTTCATCATTGCTGCTTTTTAGTTCATCAAGTTTTAATTGTTGTTTTACTAATTCTTCTTGTGCAGGTAAAAAGTAGTACATATTTGATATTTCATAACTACCCCAAATAATAAATAATGCTAAAACAATACCTGCTATAACACCTGAAGGCTTATTATCTTTTTCTCTAGACATAAATAAATTTCTCCCAAATAACTTATTTGCTTGTGGTTTTTACTGTATTTTCTGTAGGTAAATTATTAAAGGGTACTGTGCCAATATATCTACAAGTAATTTCATAATTACCAATATTGGTTTTATCATCATAGATAGGAACAACATCAGAAAAAGCATCTACGCTTGCACCTAGTTGTTTAGCAAATTCAAATACAGCGGGACGTTCTGGAGCATATCCTTTAATTTTAACATTAGTTTTATCTATTGTAAGTTCACTAAATATAATACCTTGTGTGATACGTAAATCAATTTGCTTTAAGACTGTCCTAACAGTTAGTTGTTCTTTTCGGATTTCTCCAATGGTTGCAGTACGATCTTTAATAGCAGTAATTTTACGATTATATTCATCGTGTTTAGTACGAATATCAACAAGTTGGGCTGCACGGACTTCTTCTTTGGCTAGCTCTTCGACAAGTTTTTTGTTTTCTTGGTAGTTGTTATAAAAACGATAGCCAAAAAGCCCAACAGCTATTAGCAATCCAGCAAGTAAAATTCTACTTTGTTCTAATAAAAGAGGAACGGTTTTTTTGATAGCAGATTTTGTAGTGTTAGAAATTACGTTGACAAGGGTTTGTTCTAATTCTATAACTCGTTCTAATGGTAGCTCTTTATATAACTCTATATCTGTGTCAGCTAAGTTGAGTCCAACACGTTCAAGAAGCATTCCAGCACTAGCAATTGCAATTGCTAGTTGATGGCCTTCTAGTTGTGCTTCTTTACGTCGTGCGCCTAAATTACGGCCAAGCTCAAAGGCTCCATTGCGATAAGGGGACATTAATTCTACTTGACTGGCAAAATTATCCATTTTTTTAACATCATCAGAATCAAATTCCCCAGCAAGAATTAATAAATCGTAATGAGAGGCAGCAAGTTTTTCATTGGCAGATTGTAAAAGGGCGGAAATTTCTACATAAGCATCTTCTCTTTTATCCGACGTTAGTTCAATTGAACCTTCCCAAACAGGAAGTTCAGTTTGAGCTACTAACAAAGAAATAAAGTTTCCGGCCCAGTGAAGTATTGCGGTTCTTACCTCAGGTTGTGGGCGATAGCTACGAAGATAAAGATACATCAGCGCGGCCATAGATTGATTAATAGATATTTGAGGAATACTTGGAAAGGTATCTCGAACGCTCTTAATGACTTCTTGCGCCATATCTTTACGAATAGCAGCAAGTATGGAGCTATGAGATATTTTGAGAAAGTCTGAATGTTGGGTATCTACAGAAAGGCCGCGTTTGCGTTTTTCCATCTCCAAATTAAAACTATTTAGGTCAGCAATAGCAAAACATAAGGTGTGGGCATCGCCAAGTGATACAGTTATTGCTTCAGGTTTAAAGTTTTGTAAAAAGTTGGTATCGCCACTTTCTTGTTCTGAGTAATAATCCCAGCCTTCTAAGTAATACTTTTCTCCGTCTGTGGCAATGAGTACAACTTTAGTTAACAGATCGTTACTTAGGTCAATTGCTACAACTGAGCGAGATTTGTTAAAAATATTAACCATAATGATAAATCCTCAATATATGCTAAATCTAATTATTTTTATTTATGACTCTCTAGCTATTGCTATGCCATAAGATTTTTAAGAAAAACTAAATTGCCATTTAGCCTATTAAATTATTGGTTTTATAAGATATTAGTTAAAATATTCCTTTATCAAAATTAGTTTATTTTTTATTTATATCTGCCAAAAATGACAATATAAATTGTTGTCAAAGATGACAAGAGTTGCCAGAAATGGCACAAAGCAGTATTTTACATCATAGTGTCTGGATGTAAAGCGTTTTACCTAACAATTTATTAAAATTATATTTACTAGTAAAAAAAGTTATTCCAAAATAATACTTTTTAGTTTCTAGCTAATTAATTAAAGTTAAAAAGGAAACTCTATGTATATTAAATTATTGTACTTATTTTTAGTTATTAATATTTTATTAAATTTTACTAGTTGTAATCCCATTGTAAAATCACCTGATAAGATTTCTAGACTTTCTATGTTAAGCACACAAAAAGTAGATGACAAGGTAGAGTTTAGCATTTGGGTAAGTGAGGTTGCTGGAGATGAAAAATTAGGCTTAGAACTTGTTAGTAGTGATGCCCCTAATAGCTATCCTATGGCAATCATTACGCTTAAAGATGGTCAAAAAGCTCCTGAAAAAGAAAAGCAACTCTGTATTCGTGGTCAAATTGCAAGACGTGATGAAGTATCAGGAAATATAATTTATCGTATCAAAGAAGGAGAGGTTATAGATTGCTATTAGTTTACTAGTTTGTTTAGGTTTTTATGTTAAAATGGTTTTTTCCAGCCGCTTAACTATAATTTTTATTAAAAATAATTTTAGGAGTAAGATTTATGAAACGCTTACTATTATTAATTACAGCTATTATATTATTAACGTTTTCTACAATAATAAACTTACCTAATGTCAATGCTTTTTCACCTCAACTAAATCGAGATAGGTTTTCTATTAACTTAGTTGAACCTGATGGGTTTTTAGGGTTACGTTTAGGTGGTAGTTTTCGTTATGCTGAAGATCTATTTGGTGAACCTAGTGTTGTACGTAATGGAAGTATAGAATGGCGTTTTACAAGTGCTGAATATGATCCTTATGAAGGTTTAACAGTCTTAGGAACTAAAAAAAGCATTGATGGTTTTGTTGCTTATTTAAGACCGGGTCGAATTCAGTTTAAGGAAATGGACTTGTACCCCAAACAAAATAGACTTGGGGCATTTAGTGCTTCACGTCAATATGTTGTAGGTAGTTATAAAGTTCGTTTAATAGTTGAAGGCTTAGACTCAAATTATGTTCGTCGAATTATTATGCAGGCTGAGAAACAATAGCTAAGTTATAGTTTTCTTTGACTTTTCTAGCTAAAAGTGTTACAAGTGGCAAAAACTTATTTCTTAGGTTTAGAAAAATGACATCAGAAGATTTTAATAATATTTGTCGGCAATTAAAGACGGGGACTGAATTGGTACTAAAGCTAAATCATTATGAACATGGTGAAAAGCTAAATGGTTTATTTCTTAATTTTACAGAAGCTGGAAAATATCCTGGGATGATGTCTTTAATCACCAAAACAGGTTCTGTAGCTATCCTTTCTGATTGGATTCAAGAGCTTTATATAATTCCTAAAGGGATGCGTCCAGAAGATGTTGTAGGTTAATTATTAATCTAAAAACATCCTTTTAGAATTTAGAAATTATATAAAATTAGCTTTTCTTATCCTCATATCTTATTCTAAATTAACATTTTATCTACTCTTTGGCAGGAAATACTTGTCCCGCTGGTCAAAATATTGTTATCATCCCCATAAAAATTAATCCGTATTTTGCTAAATGGGGGTTTCTTTAATATGAGTCGGGAGAGAGAAACATTAGAGCTAGATGTAGTGTTTGTTGGTGCAGGGCCTGCAAATTTAGCAGGAGCATATCACTTAAATAAATTAATTAAAGCTCATGACGAGGCCGTTAAACAAGGCAAGAAAAAAGGGCCTAAGCTTGGAGAAATAACTATAGGAGTTGTTGAAAAAGGACGCGAAATTGGCGCACATATTTTGTCGGGTGCAGTCATGGATCCAAAGGCATTAAAAGAATTAATGCCAGACTTTTTAGAACAAGGCGCGCCTGTAGAAGCAGAAGTTACTTATGACAAAGTTTTGTTCTTAACCAAAAAAAGCAACTTCACTCTTCCCATAACCCCACCACCACTAGTTAATCATGGTAACTACATTGTATCGTTAGGAAAAATTGCTCGTTGGCTAGGTAAAAAAGTTGAAGAAGCTGATGTTAATATTTTTACAGAAACCCCAGCATCAGAAATTTTATTTGATGGTGACAAAGTTATTGGTATACGCACCGGAGATAAAGGTATTGGCAAAGAAGGAAAAAAGAAAGGCAACTATGAACCTGGCGTAGATATTATTGCTAAAGTAACTGTTTTAGGTGAAGGTTCTCATGGTTCATTAACAAAAAAACTAAAACCAAGACTACAACTAGATAAAGACTCTAACCCTCAAGTTTATGCTATTGGAGTAAAAGAAATTTGGGAATTGCCTAAAGGTCGTGTACAAACTGGACACGTTTATCACACTATGGGCTTTCCATTAGATAATTATACATATGGTGGCGGATGGGTTTACCATATGAAAGATGATTTATTAGATATTGGTTTAGTAGTAGGACTAGATTATAAAAACCCATTTTTAGACCCACATGCAGAACTACAAAAATATAAAACACATCCATACTTAAAATCCTTGTTAGAAGGTGGAAAACTAGTTGCTTATGGAGCTAAAACTATCCCTGAAGGTGGGTTATTTTGTTTTCCACAGCTTTATGCTGATGGGGTGTTAATAGTAGGAGATTCAGCAGGATTTCTTAACTCTGCTCGCTTAAAAGGTATTCATCTAGCTATGAAATCTGGGATGCTAGCAGCAGAAACGATTTTTGAATCACTTCTAGCAGATAATTTTTCAGCAGAGCAATTAAGCATTTATGATAAGAAATTTAAGCAAAGCTGGGCATATGAAGAACTTCATCATTCCCGTAATTTCCACCAAGCTTTTAAGGATGGCAATTTAGTAGCAATGTTACATGTTGGAATGCAAATGGCTTTTGAAGGAAATTATTGGGGTGTATTTGACCGCGCTAGTAATGAAGCAGGTCATACACATATGCTAAAACTACTTAATTTTGATAACCCAAAACCAGAAAAACATAATTTTGATGGGAAATTAACTTTTGATAAACTCACAAATGTTTATTACTCATCAACTAAACATGATGAAGACCAGCCTTGCCACTTAAAGGTTTTAGAACCAAATATTTGTGTTGATCGTTGTGTAAAAGAATATGGTAATCCTTGCCAATATTTCTGTCCTGCTAAGGTTTATGAAATGACTGAAGAAAGTGATGGTAAAAAGAAATTACATATTAATTTTGCTAACTGTGTTCATTGCAAGACCTGTGACATTATGGATCCTTATCAAATTATTGATTGGGTAACGCCTGAAGGTGGCGGTGGGCCAAGTTATACAATTATGTAAGTTGCTTATAAAATAAATTAAAATAGCCCAGCGATTTAACGAATTGCTGGGCTATTTTAATTTATTATTAACAGTGAATACCTAAGCTATTTTCTATACATCATGTACCGTGCGTAATTTTAACACCTCAAAATGACGTACTCCTTGAGGAGTTTTTACTTCTACTTCATTTCCTTCACGTTTTCCCATCAAGCTTTTACCTATTGGTGAGGTAGTAGAAATATATCCTTTAGTTAAATCAGATTCTTCAGCAGTAACTAAACGATAAGTGACTTCTTCATCTTTATCTTGGTCTAATAATGTTAAAGTAGAACCATATGCAGCACGATCTTTTGGTAACGCATCAATATTAATTAATGCTAATTCTGATAAACGCTTACGTAAAGCCCCTACGCGAGCTTGAAGATATTCTTGTCTATCTCTAGCAGCTTTGTATTCAGCATTTTCCCGTAAATCCCCTAGTGCAGCAGCTTTTTGCAATTCCCTGGGTAATTCTATTTTTAGTTCTGTTTCTAATACTTTTAACTCTTCTTCTAATTTCTTTTTAACATCTGCTGGCATAAACCCTCCAAAATACTATAAATATCATTCTTTGTGAGAGTATTGTACAAAGAAAAAATACCTAGCTTATCAATAAAATAGGATAAACATTGTTTGATTTTTAATTTAGTTGATTTTCCACCTAACTAGCGACTAGAGCCATATCTGGAGATTTATAAAATATAGTGCTATTGTTAGGCAATGATAAAATTATTAAAGAAGGGGGAAGCGGGTATTTCCCCCTACGCAAAAACTATAGCTTTAATTCATCTGGTATCGAATTAGGATCCTTATACCAATCCGCATTGATTTTTAAGTATTTCTCTTCTTTACTTGGTAAGTCATCCTCCCGAAAGATAGCTTGTGGAGGACAAGCAGGTTCACAAGCCCCACAATCAATACACTCATCTGGATTAATAAAAAGCATTCGATATTTTTCAAACTCCGGCTCATCCTTACGAGGATGAATACAATCAACAGGACAGGCTTCTACACATGCTGTATCTTTGGTATCAATACATGGCGAAGCAATAACAAAAACTCCCATGATCAGCTCTCCTTATTTTCAGCACTTAATGCTTCGTCTTTTTTGTTTAGCATTAAAATTGTTGGGTTATTTGCTTTTGTAGGAAGCAAATTGCACAGGCATTCTAACATATGTAAAAAAAAAGACTAGAAATACCTGCATTTAGCCACCTATAGAAACTAAAATTTTTAATCTTCCAATTAAATTTAATTACTAGCAACATTACTAGTAGTTGCTGTTGCAGATTTTTCAGTTGATAATTTCTTAAATTCCGTCAAAACAATGTCTGGAGTAATTACTTCAGGCAAAATAACTGGGTCTTTTTCCTTTGGATTATAAAGCACATATAAAGGAACACCACTACGACCAAATTTTTCTAACATTTGAGTTATATTTTCATCTCTTGAAGTCCAATCAGCTTTTACAGGAATAATTCCTTGTTTAATAATCTCATCTTTTACTGCTTGACTGCTAAAAGTAATTTTTTCATTAACCTTACAGCTTAAACACCATGCAGCAGTAAAATCTAAAAATATTGGCTTACCTTGAGCGCGTAAATCATCAATTAATTTAGGAGAAAAATCTTGCCAAGCAATACCATCAGGACTAGGAATATTTTTTCCATTTTGAGGACTAACAGCTTCATTTCTTGCAGTAGAAATAGCAAAAGTTAAGCTAGTAGCAACTAAAACAATCATAACAGCTTGGGCAATTCTACGAGTTCGATCAGTATTCATTAAGTTTCCCCAGCGTCCTAAAACCCAAACACCTACGCTCATTACTACAAAAGCAAGTAGTAATGTAACAACTACATCTACACCCGCTTGAAGACCTAAAACCCGAATTAACCAAACTACGGTAGCCATGAGTAAAAAGCCCATAAATTGTTTAAATGTTTCCATCCAAAGACCTGGTTTGGGAACGAATTTTAGAAGCGAAGGGATAGAAGTAAGGAGAACATAAGGAAAAGCCATCCCTATTCCAACCGCAGAGAAAATCAACATAGAAGCCCAAATAGGTTGAGTTATAGCAAAACCTAGTGCAGAACCCATAAAAGGCGCGGTGCAAGGTGTAGCAACTAAAGTAGCTAAAACTCCGCTAGCAAAAGAGCCAAAAAAGCCAGATTTTCCCATAGCATCTTGACCAACACCCATTAAAGATGTACCAACTTCAAAAACTCCAAAAAGGTTAAGTCCAAAAAGGAAAAATAATGTTGCTAAACAAACTAAAAATACTGGTGATTGAAGTTGAAACCCCCACCCTAATTTTTCGCCTCCAGCACGTAGCAACATCAAGGATCCGCCTAATACCCAAAAGGAAATTAGAACTCCCAAAGCAAAAACAACTCCATGTTGCCAAGTTTTGCTTTTATCTTCTTCAGCTTGTTTAACAAAACCTAAAACTTTAATTGATAAAACTGGCAAGACACAAGGCATTAGATTAAGGATTAATCCACCTACAAGCGAAAATAGAACTGCTAACCAAATACTAGAAAGGGTATTTGGATTATTTGTAACAGCAGGAGTAATACTGGCACTGCTATCTGTGCTATTAATACTACCTAATACGGCAATATCTCCTGCTATTGCAACATTAATGGATACAGCTTTTTCCTTACCACCTGTTTTCCAAGAAGTAGAAGAAACTAGTACACCTTTTAATTCTTTAGGAACTTCTGTAATTTCTGATGCGCGTTTAATGGTTAAGGTGTAGTCATTGCCTGTTTTTTGTAAATTTTGACTTCCAGCATTTTGAATTAGCTCTCCCTCAAGTGGGAAAAATGCTAATTTAGTTATTTCATCCTTAAAATTTACTGGAGGGACAACCTTTATTAGGATTTCATCTTTGTTAGTAGCCGCGCTAAACTGCCATTCAGTAGAAGTTATTGGATGTTTAGTCCGAGTATCAGCAAAGGCTTGTGACCATTTTGCATTTAGTTTTGGAGTTTCGTTTTTAACAGGTAAACTTAATTCTACTTTTGCTCCAGCAGGTAAGCATAATTCTTTACAGATCAACCATTTAGAATTACCAACTAACTTAACATTGCTTTCAGAAATAGTTGAAGGAGGGATGATTTTTACAAGTAAAAAAACTTCCCCATCATAACCAAAACTTGTAAGTGGTGGGACATCTATTCTTTCTGGATAGGGCCATACAATAGAATCTGCGGAAAAACCCGTTGGTAATTCCCATTTAATTGAAGTTGCTAGCCCTGAATCGCCAGGGTTTTGCCAGTAAGTATGCCAATGCTCTTCAGCTTTTAAGCGAAGAGCTACCCAAAATGGTTGTCCTGGTTGGATGGATTCTACTTCTGACACTAGTTCAGCTTCAGAATGTTGAGATTGTTGTACTTGTGCCAAAACTGGTAGAGAAAAAACTGTAAAAAGTAAACTTAAGATTAATATCGTTTGACCAAAAAGATAACTAAATGATTTGGAATTAAATTTTTTCATAAATTAAACCTTACATAAGTAAAACTGTTGCTAATGGTTGAGATGCTACTTTAACGAACTAAATCAACTAAATTACCAAAATTTTTCCCTAAAAATTATAAAAGCATAATTAATTTGAATCTATTCCAAGTAGCTTTAATTTAGCAACTAAATCACTTTGAAAAACAATAAATTAAGTATAATCTTTGGGTAGAGTTTACAAAATGTTTAAGGCAAAAATATATGGCAAAAGAAAAGGCTGAAATACAAGAAACCGTTGCACTTTCTAAAAGTGAAGAATTAAAAGTTTTGTTAGAAGCACATCGCGGTGAAAGACATATAATTGCAATACAAAACTTTCCTGACCCTGATGCTATTTCTGGTGCTATTGCTCATCAAATGATTTCGGCAGAATTTGGTATTATTACAGATATTGTTTATGATGGACTAATTTCTCATCAAGAAAACTTAGCACTAGTAAGACTCCTAGATATTGATTTAACTCGCTATCATGCTCACATGGATTTATCAGTCTATAAACACTCAGTATTTATTGATAACCAAGGCACTACAACAACTCTTACTAGTAAATTACGCGATATTGGAGTCAAACCATTAATTATTGTTGATCATCATGAAAAACAAGGAGTTATTGAAGCTAAGTTTTCTGATATTCGTAAAATTAATGCTACAGCTACAATTTATACAGAATATATAAAAGACAAATTACTTAATTTAGATAAATCTAATCCTCAACATATTAAATTGGCAACAGCCCTAATGCATGGTTTACGTAGTGAAACAGCAGGATTGATTAGAGCAAAAGAAAAAGATTTTCTTGCTGCTGCTTTCTTAAGTAATTATGTAGAGCAATCTATTTTGTCAGAAATTTTAAGTGTACAACGCTCTCGTCAAGTTATTGATATTATTAAAACAGCATTAGAAAATCGTACAGTTAAACATAATTTCTCTATTGCTGGTGTTGGTTTTTTACGCTATGAAGATAGAGACGCTATTCCACAAACAGCAGACTTTTTACTAACAGAAGAAAACATTCACACTGCTGTAGTTTATGGAATTGTAGGAAAAGATGGGGAAAGAGAAGTAATTATTGGTAGTTTACGAACATCTAAAGTAACGTTAAATCCAGATACATTCTTAAAAAATGCTTTTGGTAAAGATTGGCAAGGAAATTATTATGGCGGTGGAAAATATGAAGCAGGCGGGTTTGAAATCCCTATAGGCTTCCTTTCAGGTAATTTTGAGGAAGATTTTATGAAAATGAAGTGGAAAGTTTATGATTCTCAAGTTAAACGCTGTATTTTTGAAGAAATTGGTGTTGAAAAAATAGATCAATTAGATGAATAAAAATAAGGTGGTATTATGGCATTAAGTTGTAGACAATGTGGACTAATTGGAAGTGTAGTAGATACAATTTGCTCAAGTTGTGGAGCAGTATTAACTAATGGTTCAATGCCGGCTATTAATGATTTTAATTCTTTCAGTGCTTCCAACTTTTACCAAAATAACCCTCCTGCACAGCAAAACTACAGACAACAAAATGAAGAACAAATTTGGCAAAATAACCCCCAATCAAATAAATCATTTGAGCAACAACAAAATAATTTTCCTTGGCAAAATAATCATTATCAACAACCTGTTTATCAGCAACCTGTTTATCAACAACCTGTTAGTTATCCTAACTATCCTCAACAAAATTATTTACCTCCTCCACAGCAATTTTTACCCCCTCAAACAGGACACTGGCAAAATAACCAAAATAACCCAGGACAACAAGTATTTATAATTAATAATGTACACCCTGCTAATATCTACCAGGAAAAGAAAAACCCTGCTGTTTCTCTACTACTAAGTGTTTTACTAACAGGTGCAGGACAAGTTTATAATGGTCAAATAGTTAAAGGGATACTTATGTTAAGCTCTTGTATTGTGTTATGGGGCTTTCTATTAGGTTGGATAATTTCTATTTGGTCAGTTTATGACGCTTATACAACAGCTAAAAAAATCAATGTTGGACAACCAGTATAATTTAAACTTAGGTAATTAGCTTAGGATAAATATAATGGCAAGTAATCCTAAAAGACGATATTCAGTTAAAGAATATTTTGAAATAGAAAAAAACTTACTCATAAAACATGAATTTATTTATGGCGAAATTATCGCTATGAGTGAAGCGAGTGAAAAACATAATGCTATAGCTAGCTCAATTCAAGGTGAGCTATATCCACAACTAAAAGGAACTACTTGCAGGATATACCAAGCTGATATGAGAACCAAAGTCAATGATCAGCTTTACTATTATCCAGATGTGGTTGTAGGTTGTAATATTAGGTTAGAGATTATAGATAACCAAGAAACTTTGGTTAACCCAATCTTGGTTGTAGAAGTTCTTTCGCCATCTACAGAAAAGTATGATCGTAATACTAAACTTAGAGAATATCAGCAAATTGATTCTTTAAGATATTGCTTAATTGTTGCCCAAAATGAAGTTAATGCTACTTTATTCATTAAGCAAGATGATAATAGTTGGATAAGCACCGCCTACATTAATTTAGAAAACTCTATTGAACTACCTTTAATTAATGCTAGATTGCTTCTAAGCGATATTTACTTAAATGTCAGTTTTTAATTAGCTAATAATCCTACTTAATCAAGGTGCCAGTTCTATTCCATCTAATACGAGTAAATAGATCATTTAATAAATTGCCTGAAGTGGTGCTTCCTTCTTCATCTTTAGCTAAATTAACAGAATAATACACAACCCATGCACGTCCAACTATATAGTTTCTTGGAACAGTACCCCAATATCTACTGTCTTGGCTATTATCTCGGTTATCTCCCATTGCAAAATAATGGTCTGGTGGGATTTGAAAAGGTGCGCCAACAGCAAATTTTTGACCTGCTGAAACTTTCTCTATGTCTGGTTCTACCTCATCATCTTCGCTTGAGTAATATACCTTATAAGCAGAGTCTGGTTTTGGTTCATCTTGTCCAAGAATTTCTAGTGGAGCATTAGAGTCATCAAAGGGCTGTTTAGCTAAAATAAATTGTTCTGGTAATTCTTTTCCATTAATAAAAACGCTATTTCCTTTTATTTCAATGGTTTCTCCTGGTAGACCTATAACACGTTTAACATAGTTTGTAGCCGGGTCATTAGGATACTTAAAAACTATTACATCCCCTCGTTTAATTTGACGATGTGGGGTAAATTTATCTAACATCAACCCATCTTGACCAAAAACAAATTTATTTACCAGTAAGTGATCACCTACTAAAATTGTATTAAGCATTGATCCAGTAGGAACTTTTACAGCTTGGACAATAAAAGTCATACCAAAAAGAGCCATAATTACTGTAACAAGTAGTGATTCAAAAGTATCTCTAAAAAAGCCTTTTTTTATTGTGTTTTGGGAAGAATTTTCATCTTTAGGAGTGGAATTGGGTTGGGTTGGGAGTTGTTCTAACGGTTTTTCTTCCACAGTTGACATTGTTTTTGATCCTTATATTTATTAATTAATTAGTTTAATAAGTTTTAATTTAGTTAATGCTTCTCGTGCTGCTTGTTGATGTGCAACTTTTATTGCAGGCCCTGTTCCTTTAGCAACACAATCTTGACCAAGACGAAGTTCTATTTGAAATATTCTTTCATGTTCAGGGCCAAATGTATCGACGACAACGTATTCTGGGCCAGGTAAGTTCATTGCTTGTAAGTACTCTTGTAATGCAGATTTATAGTCTGTTGCTGAAAGATCGTCAATATCTAATTTCTTTAAGTCATGATAGAGTTCCCTACGAACAAAACTATTAGCAGCCGTTAAACCTCCATCTAAAAAAATGGCTGCAATAATGGCTTCATAAGCATCAGCTAAAAGAGTTCTCTTAAAACGTCCACCTGTTTTTTCTTCACCTCGGTTTAGGCGTAAAAATTGGCCTAGTCCTAAAGCTTCGGCTCGACGTGCTAAAGTACGTGAACTTACTAAATAAGCCTTGATTTTTGATAATCTACCTTCATCTAGCTGGGGAAACTGCTCAAAAATCCAAAAGCTGACAATAAAACCTAGTACAGAATCCCCTAGAAATTCTAAAGCCTCATTATGTTTAGCATTTTCTGTTGAATGTTCATTAGCATATGAACGATGTGTAAGCGCACGTTCTAAAATTTCAGGGCTATTAAACTCATAAGCAACACGCTTTTCTAGCTCTGTTAAACTAGCAAGTTTACTTTTTTTTTCCATTAAGTAAGATAACAAAAGACAAAATATTGGTTAAACTTTAACTATTATTAGCTTACTTTGGACAAAAAACCAAGTGCTTATTTGCAGGTAAGACAAAAAAACCAGCATCTCTTAAATGCTGGTTTTTTACTCACATAGTACTTATTAAATTAATTTGATGGTGCAGCAGTAGCAGCAGGACACTCTGACTTAAATTTAGCTAAAAAGTCTTGTAGGCCATCTGTTGATTGCTCATGACGGAATTTCCAGAAGTTTTCTGTTGAGCCACTAACAGCTGTGCGTAACTTTTCATAAGGAGCTTTTCCTTCAGAAACAGCTAACATTCTTCCATAAGTATCTAAAATTTCGTCAACCACAACATTAATTTTCTCTAAAGCTGCTTTACCTTCATCACCTAATTTTTGTTCTTCAGTCAGCGCATCATATACTTTGCTTAATTCATTATAATTAGCAAGCTTAATTTCACCTATAAGGTAATGAGTAACTGGATCAGAACAATCTTGTGTAGCAGATTCTTTGAACATATTTAGTGCGTCTGCATCGTTTTTAGCTGCTTTCCAAGCAAAAATACCTAAAGTTTGATATAGACTCCCTAAAATTACGGGTTTTTTCTTAACCCATTCTTCGTCTTTAACACCTTGGGGTTTTTTATCAGCTTTAATTAAGTCAATAGTTTTTTTCAAAGCAGTACCACCCTTTTCAGCATAGGTAGTATCATATTTTTTTGCAAAACGAGCTATGGGATCAGACAAGGCTAATAAGTAGTTTAACTCTAGATCTGGTAGGTCTGTAGATACTTCATTTACAACCTTAAACGCTCCTTCCATATTTTCTGAACCTGCAGGAGCCATACAAGCTTGAAAAGCTTCTCCATGAGATTTTACTATTAATTGCTTAAAATAAACAACATACTGGCTTTTTGGATAAAGTTGTAATGCCTCTTTGACCATAGAAAGTCGCTTATTAGGGTCTTTTTCTGTATTAGCAGCATTGTAAGCGTCATAAGCCTTTTTCTCGCTAGCTGCGTCTGGCTTATCACCTTGTTGTTGAATACTTGTTAAACCAAAATTGGTATTAGTTTTTGCAAAGGTAATAGTTGGATATAAAGATACTGAACCCACCAAACAGGCAGTTGCTAGTAGGGCGTTTAACTTCTTCATTGAAATTTTCTCCTCCTAAGACTAAACTGGGCTTTTAAGTAAAATAAAATTTTTGAATTAAATAAAGTTTTGCCTGAAGCATAAACTACTAGTATTTGATAAGTAGATAGCAAGAATAAATATAGCTCTTAAAAACACTTGGTTTGATAAAGAATTTTAATTTTCAGTTGCTTGGAAAATTGCTAACTGTGAAAAAATACTAGTAATAGATTTTTAATTTGAGAATTTTCCATAGTTTACATCATTAGCTTATTTTGTCAAGTTCCTGTATTTATTTGATACGCCTATATTAATAGCTAAGGGAATTAGTAAAAAGAGGTATATTATTATAAAATATACATTTATCTTTACAATTAACTAGATTTAGGAGGGTAAAATTTTTATGTCTGGTGAAGTAGTTTTTGTTGGTATTGCCCCGCATCCACCGCTACTTGTGCCAGAAGTAGGAAAAGAAAAAGTTGCTCAAGTGCAAGATTCTGTTAATGCCTTAAATACTTTTGCTAGCCAAATGATAAAAACAAATCCTGATACTGTAGTAATTATTTCTCCACATTCTCCAGGGACTTCCAAACAATTTGGAGCTTTTAGCAACAAAACCTTAATAGGCGATTTTCGTCAATTTGGCTGTAATCAAGTTTCTCTAAGCTTCTCTAATGACTTAGAGCTTTTAGCTGAATTACATAACAGTACAAAAGAAAATAAAATCCCTTTTAGCCAATTTCCTAATGAACATTTACTAGATCACGGTGTACTTGTACCAATGTATTATTTACATCAAGCTGGATGGCAGCGACAGGTTTTAGCATTAAGTTTTTCTGCTCTTTCTATAGAGTCACATATCAAATTTGGGGAAGCTTGCCAGCAAGCAGCCAAAAACTTAGGGCGTAAAATTGCTTTTGTTGCAAGTGCTGATCTTAGTCATTATTTATCATTAAATGGGCATTATCCCTTTGAACCCACAGCACATTTATTTGATCAACAAATCTGCCAAGCTATTGAACAAGGAGACTTATCAACAATTATCAACATTGATCAAACCCTACGTCATAAGGCTGGTGAATGTGGCTATCGTTCTATTTTAGTTGCAATTGGTGTAGCAGGAAAAGAAAATCTTTCAACAAAACTACTTTCCTATGAATGTCCCTTTGGTGTTGGCTATATGACAGCAATCCTTAAGGAGAAAACTCTTTAATGTCTAGTCTAAATGCTACAGAAATTACACCAACTTGTTTAGCTAGAATGTCATTAGAATCATATCTAAAAAATCATACTACGGTAAAACCACCCGATAGCTTACCTGATTATTTACAACTTAAAGCAGGTTGTTTTGTCTCATTAAAAACAAAACAAGGTAATTTACGTGGATGTATCGGAACATTATTTCCAGTATGTAATAATGTTGCTGAAGAAATTATTCGTAATGCAGTACAAGCAGCAACACAAGATTTTCGTTTTAAGCCTGTTACTTTAGAAGAATTAGATAACTTAACCTACTCTGTTGATATTTTATCGCCTTTAGAACCTATTGAAGACCTAAGTGGGCATGATGTACAAATTTATGGTTTGTTAATAGAAGCAGTAGGTGGTAGAAGAGGGGTTTTACTTCCAGCATTACCGGGCATTAACACAGCAGAAGCCCAATTAATAGCTCTACGTCATAAGGCTGGAGTTTCAATAGATACACCAATAAAAATGAGTCGATTTTCTGTTGATCGTTATGGCGATAAATAAAAGCCAAGTAAACAAAATATGGAGTCAAAAGGGCTTGACTCGCTTCTACCCTTTTGTTAGCTTCTTATGTCCATAAGTTTTAGTAACAACAGACAATTAAATAATATAAATTATCCTACCTTTTATAAAAATTTAGAGGAGAGCTTACATGTCCTTTGAAGCACTTGGAATGATTGAAACTAAAGGTTTTGTTGGTGCAGTAGAAGCATCTGACGCAATGGTTAAGGCTGCTAATGTAGTATTAATTGGTAAAGAATATATTGGGGCTGGCTATGTAACAGTATTTGTACGCGGTGATGTTGGAGCAGTAAAAGCTGCAACAGATGCAGGAGCAGCAGCAGCAAGACGAGTAGGCGAATTAATTAGTGTACACGTAATCCCACGTCCACATTCAGAGTTAGAGCGAGTTTTAGCTGACAATGGAATGAGTTTAGAAAAAGCTCTTCCTCCAGCAGATAAAAAAGCTCTACCTTCTGGAAAAGAAGATAAAAAATAGTAAAACCTAATAGCTAAATTTTATTTTATCGCTGTGGAGGAATGATGTCTGTCGATAAGGATTTGACCTCAGTACAACAAGCACGTGATTTAGTAACGGCTGCTCATTCAGCACAAAAAATTTTTGCTACTTTTAGCCAAGAACGTGTTGATGAAATTGTTCAGGCTGCTGCTCTAGCAGCTTTAGCAGAAAAAGACCGTTTAGGCCAATTAGCTAATCAAGAAACTGGTTATGGTGTAGCAAAAGACAAAGCAGAAAAAAATCGCTTTGCGGCTGAAGATGTCCATAATTTTTTCCGTAACCTAAAAACCGTTGGCGTTGTTTCTGAGACAGATAGTTTAATTGAAGTTGCTGACCCACGAGGTGTAGTAGCAGCAATCATTCCTTCCACAAATCCCACATCTACTGCAATTTTTAAGATCTTAATCTCTCTAAAATCAAGAAATGGAGTGGTCTTAAGCCCTCATCCATCAGCAGCACAATGTATTAGTGAAACTACACAAGTAATGCGTAGTGCTGCGGAAAAAGCTGGCGCACCTACGGGTTTAATTGGCTGTTTAACAGTTTCTACCCTACAAGGAACTGAAGAACTAATGAAACATAAACTAACATCTGTAATTTTAGCTACAGGTGGAATTGGTTTAGTAAAGGCGGCTTATAGTTCTGGTAAACCTGCTTTTGGTGTTGGCCCGGGTAATGTACCTGTTCTAATAGAAGGTTCTGCAAATATTGAAAAAGCTGTTGCAGATATACTAACTGGTAAAACCTTTGATTACGGAACAATTTGCGCTTCTGAACAAGCTGTAGTAGTAGAAAATATTATTGATAAACAAGTTCGACATGCCTTTATTTCTCAAGGTGCTTATTTTTGTAATGAAACTGAAAAGGCAAAACTAGAAAAAATAGTTGTACTTCCAACTAGAGGACTTAATCCTAAAATTGTTGGTAAATCTCCACAAGTAATTGCTGAAATGGCAGGATTTTCTGTACCAGCAGATATTAGAGTCTTGATGGTAGATCTTCAAGGTGTTGGCCGCGATCATCCGCTTTCAATGGAAAAACTCTCCCCAATATTAGCTTATTACATAGCTTCTAGCTGGCAAGAAGGTAGTAATTTATGTGAGCAAATCCTGCGTTTTGGCGGTATGGGACATACAATTGGTATACATTCACAAAACCGCGACATCATCCGTCAATTTGGCTTACAACAACCAGCATCAAGAATAATTGTTAATTCTCCTACAACACATGGAGCCATTGGTTTAACTACAAGTCTTGCTCCAAGTATGACTTTAGGCTGTGGTAGTTGGGGAGGTAATGTTACTTCAGATAATATTTCTCCACTGCATTTAATGGATATTAAGCGTGTAGCCTTTGAAACCCGCCCTATAAACCAAAAACAAGTGCCTCAAGTTACTAAATCTAATATATTTAACCCTGATTTAACCAAAAGCATTGTTGCTCAAGTAGTAGAACAAACCTTAACACGAAATGCAATGTTACAAACTGCGGCAAAAAAAGCTAAAGCTGAAGCTAAGTCAGATAGTCCTAGCAACACCACAAGTAATGCAGAAAACAAAGATTCTTCCCTTAGCGATACTGCAATAAGTAAAATTATTGATGAATTTTTAGCTGAGCGTAAAAAATCTGGATCTACAAGCTTAAAAGCTAAAGAAGAAAAACAATCTCCTAAACTTGATACTGCAATATTAGAACAAATAGTTGCTGCAAAAGTTGCAGAGATTAAAAAAGAGAATAAAGAAACTGTTAAATCCGAAGTAGAAATCAAAGAAAATAGCGAGTGTAAAGAAAATAAAGATCAAAAAGTAGAAAGTTCTGTTGCTAGTCCATCGGCAAAAGTAACTGATTTTGCCCCTACACCCACAACTACAGAAGCTAAACCTAGTCCACGCCCACAGGATTTTGTTTGTGAAGATGATGTAAGACGAGCTTTGCAAGGAAGACAAAAGATTTATATTAGCAAAAAGACTATTATTACTCCTTCTGCTCGTGATTTAGGCGAATCTAATGAGATTTTTGCCAAAATAAATTAAAACTTTAATAAAAATTCTTCAAAAAGCTAAATTTATTAATTTTTCATAAGCTTTTTAAGTAAAATCTTGTTTGCCCCTAAATACTGCCATAGAATTAAAGCTAAAAGGTTAAAAATAAGTTATGCAAGAAAAAGACACCAAAAAACCATTATTAAATTTAGAAGACCCAACAGACCTAGAAGACTTAGAAGAAGATGAGGTAGCTCAAGCAGTAGAAGGGCTTAAGGTTGGTGAAGGTGGCGGTGGCGCGCCTCATAGCATTATGCCTGATCCAAAAATGGAAGCTGAAATAAAAGAAATGTTTCAGGATATTGTTTCACAATATATTACTCCTATAGGCAAATCTATTAGGCTAATTTCTAATGGGGATTTTTCTGAGCGTAATTTAGATATTTGTATTGGCGCACTTAAACCATTAATCCTAGCTTGTGAAGAAATTCATTATAACGACATTTATGATGTTTTAAGATCTATTGAACAACCTTTAATAGCTTTTAGAGAAGGTAGAAAGCGTCTCCTTTCTAAAAAAGATATTCGCAATATTACTACAGACTATAAAGAATTAACTCGTTTAATTTCCCGTAGTGTTGGTAGTGAAATGGTAGCAACTTCCCCTACAGGCACAATGAGAATCGCTCCAGTAAATGCAAGTTCAATAGATAAGCCTATTGAAGAGCTACAAATTTCTGATGCTTTATCTTATTTTGAAGGGGCAGATCATAAAGATATACAAAAGCTTTATGCTGGAGGTTTGATCAAACTAGGACTACTTTCTCAAGCAACTCCTCAAGAAATCTCAGAATCCACTGGAATCATAATTACTAATGCAGAATTCTTAAAACAATGTGCTGTTAAAGCTTTACTATCTTTAGCAACAAAAGTTAAAACTCCTATTAATATTTCAACTGAAAAACCACTCGCTATTGAACGCAAAGCCTTAAATAAACTTAATCCTGAAATTGACGAAGATGATGAAATTGACGAAGATGACAAAACTGACCCAACGTCATTTGAGGATAAAGTATTTGAAGGTGATAAACAAAAGTGGTCTTATGCAATAGAAGCTATCTTAGGTGAAGCTACTAACTATCTTAATTCCACAGATTCCTTAATGAATGAACTAGCCCGCGCTCATCGCTCTTTAGTTAGAATGAGAGTAGCAAAAGAGCGTTTTAATGGTGAAGTAGAGTTTTATCAAGATGATTTAGCTAAAATGTTAGAGTCTGAAACTTTACTTAATGAAGAATTAGGTACAACTAGCAATGCTCAACGTCATTTATTAAAACATATCCAACAAATTATTGACTCCATAAATTCTGCAATGAAAAAGACAGACATGCTTTATTCACAAATGCATGAAGCTGTAGAAAATCTACAAGATATTGAATCACAAATAATTTCTTTGCGTCGTCGTCGAATACCTAAAAATGTTTCTTTAGTACGTCGTCGAATAAATAGACAAGATAGAGAAGAAGAACAAGAAGAAATTCAAAATTTACCAAAAAGGTTAAATTAACTTAAAATATGCCATTAAATAGCGAAGAAGCAATCTATACCATTACTCGCATAGTCTATGAACGCTTAGGAGAAAAGGCAGAAAGCTCACTAGTAGAAGCTCTTGTAACAGATATTTTTTCTGCTCTAAAACCTAGTTTAGTTAGTAAAGAAAAGTCCGTTTCTCATCCTGTTCAATATTCTAATCAAAAAAAACCTGCCGTAGAACCATCTAGCCCCACTCGTTATATTATTTCTGTATTTGGTTTAGACCAGCCTGGAATTGTTGCTCTAGTAGCAACCTTAATTGGAGATGCCAATTGTAGCATTATTGATATGAATCAAACCGTTGTCCAAGGTAAATTTGCAATGATTATGATTATTGATGCTAGCCGTGCAACTCAAGACATGGGAAAACTTCGAGAAGAATTTAGAACGGCTGGTGATAATTTAGGCGTTCGCATTTATATGCAGCGAGAAGATATTTTTCAAGCAATGCACCGTGTTTAGCCACCCATAAATAAGCGGCCTAATATCAAATGCCTTGATGGGGTATAAAAAACTAGCAAATAACCTACAATGGCCGCATTGCGGCAAATGAAAATAACCTAGCAATTTATGGCTGGGCCAAAACAATTCGGAACCCAAGGTCAAAGACAAGGAAGTCCGACACACTGAAGTTGCGCAGTGTAGAACTACAATCCTTACCATTACCATTCCACGAGCCTCCACGCAATACCCGGTAATTATCATCCGTCGGTTGTTCCCAAGCCTTGCCATTTGTTGGTGCGCCGTTGTAGTTAGGTTGGTAAATATCTTTGCACCATTCCCAGACATTACCTTGCAAATCATATAACCCAAAAGCGTTTGCTACTGCTAAACTTCCTACAACAGTTGTTTTCTGGCGATACTCTCCTTTTGCTGCCTGCCCATAAGGGTAATTGCCATCATAATTTACAATGTTTGTGTTAATCGTTTCGCCAAACGCAAATGGGGTTGTAGTGCCTGCCCTTGCCGCATATTCCCATTCTGCTTCACTTGGTAGGCGATAAGTTTTCCTTGTTCTTGCTGATAGCTTTTTACAAAACTCTATGGCTTCATTCCAGCTTACTTGCTCAACTGGCAAATTATCACCTTTGAAATTACTAGGATCATTACCCATTATTGCTTGGTATTGGGCTTGAGTCACTTCATATTTACCTAGATAAAATGACTCTATGTTTACTTTGTGTTGTGGGTCTTCATCGTTATCTCTTTGTGCTTCTGAGCTAGGAGAACCCATTGTAAAAGTACCGCTTGGCACTTCAACCATTTCTAGCTTAATTCCTTGCCCTAAATCTTCTATAAATTGATTAGCTATTTTTTTGGTTCTTTCAACTATTTTTCCACTAGCATCAACTTTTACTGTCTCAAATTCAAATGATTTATTGTCAGTAGTTGTAGCAGGTTGATTTATAGATGTAGAAGTTGATTTATTATTAGCATTATTACTAATCAATTTTGTTATTCCTAAAAAGGAAACAATTATTAAAACCCCTACGCTTACAGCTATTGCAAAAAATTTGACGTTGTTATTCCTTGGTTTAACAGGCGTTTTTGGTATTTCAATATCTGGTTTTGTCTGATGGTGGATAAAAGGTTTTATTACTTCTGTTTTAGGCAATGTTTCTTGCTCATGCTCAACTTTAGATTTAGCAGTTTCAGATGGCTTAATCAGTTCTGTTTTAGTTTCAAGTATGGGTTTGACTACTTCTATTTTAGTTTCAGCTATAGGTTGAGATAAATTTTTTAAAGCATTTTGCAAGTCTGTTTTCATCAAGCTAGCTGATAAGTAACGCTCATCAGGATTTTTTTGCAAAACTTTAGTTATTATGGGAGTAAACTGTTTTAGGTTTTCTAGCAAAGGCTCTGGGTCTTTGAGCATAATTGCTCCTATCAAACCAGCATAATCTTTAGCGGGGAAAGGCAAATTACCCGTCAATAACTGATAAAAAATAACACCTGCTGCCCAAATGTCTGATTGTACGGCTTTCTTTCCATCAAAAGCTTCTGGCGACATATAAGTAGGTGTTCCTGAAGCATTAGTTGATTGCTGAGTAGTTTTTAGTATCCTAGACAACCCAAAATCAGCTAGTCTTGGAGTTTCACCTTGAAGCAAAATATTTGCAGGCTTTAAGTCTCGATGTAAAACTTTTTTAGAATGTAAATGCTCAAGTCCGGATAAGATTCCTAGAGTAATATTAACTATTTGTTCAACAGTAGGGGCTTTGCCACCATTCATTTTAAGCCAAGATTCAAGCGAGCCATCCGGCGCATATTCACTAACAATAACAACTTGTCCATCATAAATATTAGCTTCTATCATTGGTAACACGTTAGGATGTCCACCTATTTGCGACCAAAGACTTGCTTCCTGTTTAATTGCTTCAAGGTCTGGTTCTTCGTCCAAAGCAATTTTGATGGCAACTTGTGATGTAGCAATGGCTGTTCGTTTTTCTGCCAACCAAACTACGCCAAAAGCCCCTTTTCCTAGTTGTTTGATTAAAGTATAGGGGCCTATTTCATCATTAGCTTTTAGCATTACCAAAACCTGCTTTGTTGATTAAATACTATTTTTATTGGATAGATATAAAACTGTAACTGTTAGGATGGATTATTATCTACATTGCTAATCTATGATTCAAGGTAAAGTTTATGGATTGCACAAAAACAAGCTAAGAAATATAATCAAAAAACAAACCTAACAAGCAAGAAGAAATATATATGAGCAAAATAAGAATAGAAAACAATGTGTTGGATAAAAAAAGCTTGCCAACAATGTATGATTTACCTAGCGAAGTAAACGAAAGTGAACTACTAGAAAAGATCGAAAATGAACGCGCTAAGAGAAAACAAGCACAAGCCGAGAAAAAAACTTTAGCTGTAAAACTTGCTAGTGCCAACGAAGAAAAAGAGCGCGAACGCACCGAAAAAGAACGTCTGCAAGCTGAGAAAGAAACTTTATTTGCAAAGTTAAAAGCTTTAGGCATTGATCCTAATAATCTATAAATTTAAGGTAGGTTGTTTATGGAAATATTTACTTGGATTGCTGAAGAAAGAATTGCAGAAGCTTTTAGGGAAGGTATATTTGATGATCTTCCTGGTCAAGGTAAACCTATTGATTTAAGCGACGATGATCATATTCCTCCTGATATGAGGCTTATTTTTCGTATTATGAAAAATGCCGAGATTACACCTAAAGAAATTTCTTTACGTAATGAAATAAACAAGCTTAAAGCAGAGTTAAAAACCATTACAAATGTAGAAGAGCGAGCTAGATTGCAAAGAGAACTGCAATGGTTATACTTAAAACTCGTTGAAAAATAAGCTAATTACCTGCTTTGCGTTGTTGCTGGTTTAGTTGGTCTAAAACATAGTTAACATAATTTTTCAGGTTGGCCTCAAGGTCTGGCCTTTTGCTAAATTTTTCTAATAACTCTTTAGATGTTGAGTCATTCATTTCACTTAAGGCCATTATTGCAGAATAATTTAAGGCAGTATTTTTTTCTACCAAAGCCGCTTGAAGATATTCTAAAGCTTGTTGGTTGCCTTTTGCCCTTGCACCTAACAAAGCAATAGCATCAGAACGAACATATTTGCTATTTCCAGGAGCAGCATATTTTAAGGCTAAGGGTAAAATCCTTTCATCTTGAATATAACCAAGAGCAACCAAACTAGATTGTGTAAAGGTTTGTTGCCAAGATGGTTCTTGAGCAAGTGCTAATAAAGTATCTACAGCCTCTTGAGTGCCTATTAATCCTAGAGCTTTTGCTGCTACTGCAACAGTTTTATAGCTCACATCTTCTTTTATAACTTTTTGAAATGTTGGAAGTAAACTTTTATCTTTTAACTCACCTAATATTGTTATTGCTCTTTCTCTGACTTGCCAGCTAGAGTCACTTAAAGCTGATAAAAAAGCATTGCGAGCCGTTTCAGTTTCGCTTTCTGACAAACTGTCTATTGCTTGAAGGCGAACAAGTGAAGAGTTGTCAGTTTTTGCAGCTTTAGCTAAAGCCTCTATTGCAGCCTCATAAACAGAGCCTTTTAGCTCTGCTGCTGCACGAATACGCCCCATTACATCTTCATCCTTGCTAAGTTGATAAACTAGCTCATCTGAAGTTCGGGAAAATTTTATGGTCTTTAAGATATGATTTCCACGATCAAAGTTAACTATTAGGGGCTGAGCCTCAGCAGGAAATGTTAAGGTCTGCTCTCTTTGATCAATTATGACAGAGTGGATTTTTGTTTCTTTCTCTGTTGTAATAGCAATTTCTAGCGGTAAGCGATAAATTTCTGCAACTTCAAACCAAGTAAGCTTTGGATCTTTTTTCTGAGTTTGTTTAATTTTTAACTCTACTTGCTTTTTTTTCTCATCATAAAAGGAAGTAACTTCTAGTTCTGGTTGGCCTAGTTTATAAATCCACTGCTCAAAAAACCAATCTAAATTTTCTCCTGTTACATCTTCAATAGCCCGTGAAAGGTCTGCTGTAGTTACTAGACCGCGATTTTTATTAACAGCAATATAATGATTAATAGATTGCCAAAATGCTTTTTCTCCAAGCAACTGCCTAAGCATATGGATAACAAGTTGAGGCCGAGCATAGCTATTTTCATCAAAAAGATCGTCTGGATGATAAAAACGTTTGGTTGAAATAGGACGACGATTTCCTTGCTTAAAGCGTTCAATAACATTTTTTCTTGCTTCTAGAAAATCCCGCAAATATTCTTCTTTGCCCTGTGAATGCTCTAACCAAACAGCATCCATAAAATTAGCAAAACCTTCATTTAACCAAAGTTCGCTCCAATCTCTACAAGTGACTAAATTTCCAAACCATTGATGAGCTAACTCATGCGCTGATAAAGCATCATTGTTATCTATTAATGCTCTTTTATCTTTGACTGCTCCATCTGTCATTGTTGTAGCGGTGATGTTTTCCATCCCACCAGGAAAGTCATAAGCTGTAATTTCTGCATATTTTTTATAAGGGTAAGGATGGCCTAGTTTATTAGCAAAAAAGCTCATCATTTTTGGTACAGTAGCAAAACTAACCTTAGCGTTTTCTAGCTGATCTTTATAAACATAGTGAAATATTGGTATTCCATCAGCCTCTTGTTTTAATTCAGCAAATTCACCTACAACCAAAGAAACTAAATAGCTAGAAAAAGGATAGTCCATTTTCCAATGATAGGTTTTTTTATTGTTATTTTCTGTTACTAAAATTAACTCTCCATTGGAAATAACATTGTATTTGCTATCTACAGTAACAATTGTTTCTGTAGTAGCACGATCATTAGGCGAGTCGTAGCAGGGAAACCATTCTCGGTTAGTTTCTGTCTCGCCTTGTGACCAAATTTGAAAAGGCCGCGCAGGGTCGGTTTTTGTAGGCTTGATAAACACTAGTCCAAGCTTAGGTTGAGCAGAATATTTAACAGTAAAGCTAATTATTTCATTAGGTTTATAAACTCTATCTAAAGTTACTACTATTTTTTCCTCTGTTACTTGATATTTTAAGTTAGCACCACTGCTAAGTTTTACTGAGTCCACCTTAAATTTAGTAGCGTCAAGCTCAACTGTTTTTAATTCATTAATAAAAGGCGTTAACTTAAGTGTTGCTTCGCCAAAAACAGTTTCTTTATCCCAATCAAAAGATAGCTTTAAGCTCATATGCTGCATATCAAATTGATGACTTCTAGGCCATTGAATCGGAGGTTCAGCTACTTTATTAACAGTAATTGTCTGTGCGTAAATCGAACTAACAAAAAACAGTGATATTACTAGTGCTAATAAAATATTTAATAACCTAGAAGGTCTACTCATTTATTGATATGCTCCAAAGTAAAAATTTGACAGTAATATTAACTAGGCTTGCTTTATTAACCGGGCAAAAGCTCGTAGTCCGCTAACTACATCTTGTTGGTCAAAAGCTTTTGAAAGTCCTCGCTCTACTTCTGTGGTAAGTAGTTGTAAGCGATTTTGGAAATTTTTATCAACTCTTTCCAAAGCATAATTAAGATCTTTTATTTCTGCACTTAGATTTTTACTAGTTTCTTCTGTAGCGGTCAAACGGTTTTTATTATCCTCTAAATATTTTTCCAGATCATTTACACGGTTTATTAAAAAGCTTAAATCCGTTTTTAATTTACCTACATCTTCACGAGGATAAAGTATTTCTCCTTGAATCTCTCGCAATTTATGAAGTAAATAAAAGTAAGCTTGTGTAGCAGGACGAAAAAGGGTAGCTAAAACATAAAAGAAAGCAAAATAATATCCTATCTGCCCGCTATTCCAATAAGTTAACGTAGCAATAAGGCTAGCAGAAACTACATGCGAACCAATAGCAATTGCCCCTGTAATCAAACGCATTTTTTTTACATATCTACGTCTGTCTTCTTTGACAGCAATATTTTTTTCTTCTGAGCGTTTCATTTCAAAAAGTACCTTATGAGTCTTAAAGTAAAGATCCCAAGGCACTTTTAATATAAATAATAACCATAGTAAACAAATTGCTCCTGATACAATATCCAGAATTGTTTTTGGTGAAGGTGCAACAACATTCCAACTAAAAACACTAGAGAGTAAATAAAAAATACCTATTAAAACCAGTAAAATAACAATTATAGCTACAATTATAAAAAAGAAATTCTTTGACATAAATAAAAATCCCTTCTTATTAGATTTTCTTTTCTTAGTTTAGCTAAACAGTTGATTTATTTGATGGTTTGTTGTGACAGTTCTATAAGTGTTTAAAACAAATAAGCCTAGCAGTTGCTAGGCTATTTCTAAGTGTTTTGAAAAAAAGAGATTATAACTTATTTTACACTAGACAAAATATTTACAATTACTGGCTTAAGTCCATCAATAATAAATTGAATGCCAATTGTACAAACAATTAGTCCAATGACCCTAGTAATTACTGCTACACCAGATTTTCCAATTAATTTAACTATATTTGGTGAAACTAACAAGACTAGTGCTGTTAGTACAATCACCAGCACAATAGCTAAAATCAGCACAGCAACATGTCCTAAAGAACGATTTTGTCCCATTAGCACCATTACGGTACTAATAGCACCAGGGCCGCAAATTAGCGGGATTCCTAGCGGGACAATAGCTTGGTCTAAATTTAGAGACTCGTTATTATTTGCACTACGTTCTTTACCTAGAAGCATTTGCATTGCCATCATAAAAAATAATATTCCGCCAGCAATTCTTAAAGCATCTACAGTAATTCCAAAAATCTTAAAAATTACTCCTCCCCCAATCGCAAAAACTAATAAAATCACTAGTGCCGAAATACAAGCGCGAAAAGCTGTTTGACGACGGGCAATATTGTCATATTTTTCCGTCATTGTGACAAAAACTGGGGCTGCGGCAATAGGGTCAATTATTGTTAATAAAGAAGTAAAACTAAGCAATCCAAAAGAAAGTACATCACTCATCTGTTTTTCCTCCTACAGGCGATTCTATGGGAATAGCTGTTTCCATTTTGGGAGAAGACAAAACAAAAGTTGTTTTTACCCTAGCAATACCAGCAATGCCAGTTAATCTATGAAGTAGAAAATGTTCATATTCCAACATATCTTTAGTTAAAACTTTTAAGAGAAAATCTTCTTCTCCTGAAATATGATGACATTCCAAAACTTCCTCAAGGCTTAGAACTGCATTAACAAAACCTTGATGTGTAATTAATTTATGCTCTGTCATTTGTATAGCCAGATATGCTAGCAGTCCGCGACCCATTGCTAGAGGGTCAATAACAGCCCTGTAGCCGCGAATTATGCCACGTTGCTCTAACTTCTTAATGCGTTGAAGCATTGGTGTAGGAGTTAGTCCAACAGCTTCAGCAAGTGCAGCATTTGTCATCCGCCCATTTTGCTGAAGAAGGCGCAAAATCTCTCGATCCATTTCGTCTATTTCATCTTCCAAAACTTGTTTCATAGCATTTTCACCTGTCAAATATTATATTCATAGCATAAACTCTCGTCAATAGTGTTTTAGATAAAATAAAATGCTAATAATCCATTTGATTTTAGAAAAAAATAAAGCCCAGCGATAAATCACTGGGCTATTTTCACATGCCACTATGTGGCATTAGAGGTTTTTCACACAATCTTTTAGCCCCTGCGGGGCTACTGATAATAGCCAAGTCCTTCAGGGCTTGGCTACTTGGCTACTTGGCTTGGAAACAATTAATTTTTTGGCTCTGGAGCTAAAAAGCTTAGTAATCTACCGATAGTAACCATAATTGTACTAAAAATTGGCCCTGCTATTAAACCTCCTGCACGAGCTTTTACAGCAGCACCAAGAGGAACTACAGTTCCTTTAGCAACGTTTAGCGCGTCCCAATTATTAAAATAGGAATTGTCTATATTTGCTAGATAACTAAGCACTGTGGCAGAAAAAATAATTATTTGTGTATAAAGTCCTAGAGTTACACCTATTAAAATTGTCCCAAGAAAGCTAAATTTCCCTACTTTCTTAGATAAAGCTCCAAAATAGATACAACTAAAGATATTTATCATTAAAACTGAACTAGCAGCATTACTTCTAATCCCATATTCAACACCCATTGGGCCAAGGCTAAGACGAATAATGGCTACAATTAAAATTAATGCCATTGGCAATCTAAGAAACTTTATTATGTCTAAAAACATTAGATTTATCCCTTTCTACTTAATATAAATTAATAAAGTAAGTTGTTTGTAAATTGTTTGTAAAGAAATTTGATTTTAAGACTTTATAAGCTTTTGCAAGATAAAATGCTAGACGCTTTAAGCTTGGCTATATTATATTTCCAAGGCTTTAGCAAGAATTTCTATTCCATTTTTTTCTGATTTTTAAGCTTATGAAAACTAAATCACGTATTTTGCAGCTATTTTGTTTAGTGATTCTCCTGATTTTTGCCTGTTATTTGCCTGACACCCAAGCATCTAAAAACAAAGTAGTAAAACTGGAAATTTACCATATGAGTGACTATCATAGTCATGCTTTGCCTAGTTATTCAGAAGGCGACTATAGCCGAGGAGGAATTGCACGAGCAATAGCACTACTTAGAGAAGCCAAACAACGCAGCAAAAACGTCTTGGTCTTAAGTGGTGGCGATACAATCAACTTAAGTAACCCTATTTGGTCAGATGTTTATACTTGCACTGAATGGAGTTGGTTTAATGGTATTTTAGATGGTATGGCACTTGGTAATCATGAATTTGATTATGGCCCGGAAGTTTTTGCAAATTGTTCTAACAACATCACTTACCCAATTATTAGCAGTGGTTTAGTATCAAAAGATAATGGTAAAGCTATTTTGCCAGAATATTATATTTATGAGCGTGGAGGGGTAAAAATAGGCGTTTTTGCTGTTGCTGGAGATGATTTTCCTAGCATTGTTAAAACTAATTTAATACCAAATAATACTCGTTGGTTAACGGGTGATGAAAAACTTAATCGAGCAAAAGAAATAGTAAAAATACTTCGTGAAAAAGAAAAAGCTGATTTAGTTGTTACAGCAGGACATCAATATATGGCTGAAGACTTAAAAATGGCTCAAGAAGTCCCAGGAATTGACCTAATTTTAGGTACACATGGACATTTTAAGGCGGAATTTACTAAATTAGCAGGCACAAACACTTATTTTATCTCTCCTTATCAATATCTAAATTATTTAAGCCATGTCACATTAGAAGTATCTCACGGTAAAATAATTAAAGCCAATGGCGAGCTAATTACTATAACTAAAGGGCTTGCAGAAGATGTTTTCTTAGCACAAAAAGTTGAATCAATGTATAAAAGCTTAAAGGCTAAACATCCAGATCGTTTTGAGGTATTAGGTCAAGCTAGCAGTCTTATAGACAATGCTGGACTAGACTTTGGCGAATCAATGATTGGCAATTTTGTCACTGATTTAGCCCGTCAAGCCACTAAAGCAAATGTTTTCTTTCATACTGCTAGCAGTTTTCGTGCAGCAATCCCGCCAGGCGAAATCACAAAAGAAACTTTTCTAACTGCACTTCCCTACAGTAATATTTTGGTTACTGCTGAAATGACAGGTGAACAAATCATTGATTTACTACAGCTTAGCGTTAGCAAACAAGGCTCAGACTTTTTTTGTCAAACTAGCGGCTTGCATTACACAATTAATGCTAAAGATAAAACCGTAAGCGATATTGAAATCTTAGAAGACCCTACAAGCTCTAAATACATAACCATTAATCCTAAAAAAACTTATACTGTTGCTACAGCAAATTATTTAGCGTTAGTTGCAAATGGATATAAAGAAAAATTTGCTCAAGCTAGTAATTTAACAAAAACTGATATAGAGCTAAATAGTTTGGTGATCAATCACATACAAAAAAATAGCCCTATTTCGGCTAGCCTAGATGGGCGAGTAAAAATTATTAAATAATTAATTAGCAAGGTTGTAGAAATGACATATATATTATTTTTCCTAGGTTTTTTGTTTTTAATTAAAGGGGCAGATCTTTTAGTTGATGGATCGTCTTCAATTGCAAAAAAATTTAATATCTCCAACCTAGTCATAGGTTTAACCGTAGTCGCTTTTGGTACATCTGCGCCAGAACTAGTTGTTAATTCCATAGCTGCATTAGATGGAAAAACTTCTCTAGCATTTGGAAATATCTTAGGAAGTAATATTGCCAATGTTCTACTAATTTTAGGTGTTTCCGCCACTATTTACCCTTTAACAGTACATAGAAACACTGTTTGGAAGGAAATTCCTTTTTCACTCTTAGCAGTGGTAATTGTGGGCCTAATGGCTAATGATGTTCTAATAGACAAAGCTGAAGCCCGTATTATTACTAGATCTGAAGGTTTAACATTAATAGGCTTTTTCTTTATTTTCCTTTACTACACTATAGGCATGGCTAGATCTAACAAAGCAGAAGTTGTTGAAGAAGTAGAACAATATAGCACAGGTAAATCTATTATTATGGTTATACTTGGCCTTATAGGTTTAGTTTTAGGTGGGGAATGGATTGTTAATGGTGCAGTAAAAATAGCTCTGTATTTTGGTTTAAGTGAATCTCTAATCGGTTTAACAATAGTTTCTATTGGTACATCTTTACCAGAACTTGCAACATCAGCTATGGCAGCCTATCGACAAAAATCGGACATTGCTATAGGTAATGTTATTGGGTCAAATATATTTAATATTTTCTGGATTCTTTCTATTAGTTCAACTATTACACCAATTCCATTAAAAACAGCCAGCAATTTTGATATTGGAGTGTTGATTTCAGCTAATCTAATGCTTTTCTTTTCTTTATTTACAGGCCGTCGTCATACTTTAGATCGTTGGCAAGGAATATTTTTCTTGCTCTTCTATGCCTCTTATATAACTTATATAGTCTTTAGAGGGTAATTAATTAACTTCTCTATTTTAGGCGGATAAAATAGTTGCATCCCAATGTAGAAAACCTATATAAAGCTACATTTTAAAAATAGATAAGAAGATTAATTTCTATATAGGAAAAGCCTTATTTCAGACCAAAAGCAAACTAATATTCCTTTAATTGCTTATTTATCAGTAGTTTTTGCTATGCTGGTTTTTGCAGGTGAGTCAATTTCCTTAAGACTAGCAGCTAAGGCAAATCTTTCTACAGGTTTAATAGCTTTTGCTCAATGTACAATGGCTGCCATTATTCAACTGTTCTTTGGTGGTAGATTTTCTAAAGTGGATTGGAAAGCATGGTGGCCTGCTCTTACGCTTTCTGCCTTAAGTGGTCTATCATTTTATTTAGCCATTCGCCTTGCTCCAGTAGCTTTGGTAGGCTTAATTGAGCCTCTTTCATTACTACCTTTAATGTTTGCACATCGTTTTATACAAGAGCGTAAATTAACAGCTAAAGCTCTTATTTCATTGATTTTATTGGTAATAGCAAGTTGCGCTACTGTCGGACAATGGCCTGAAAAACTTTCTGTTTTAGCAATTTTAATTAGCTGTGTTGGAATTGCTAGCACAGGTCTTTCGCTTGTTGCAGGTGAAGTTGTTAAAAAAGATGCAATTCCTTCATTTGTTTTAGCAATGCAGACAGTTTTAGCAATTCTTTCTGCAATGCTAGTAATTTGCCTAGGCAATTCATCTTTAGGAGGTCAATCTAGTAATTGGATAGGAAGTTTAGCCGTTGGTGCAGTTGTTGGTTTAATAGTTAGTTTAGCTGTTAGCTCTTTATATTATGGAATGCAACATTTAGGAGCATTACGTTCTGGAACAATTAAAATTCTTCGTCTTCCTGTAGTAGCTTTGTTTGGATATATTCTTATTAATGAAAAAGGTAGTTTTGCAAGTGCCATTGCATTAGTAATGGTAGTAATTTTCTCTATTCTGACTATAAGATTTAGCAGTAACACATCAATTAGAAATTCAATGAAACCTTCCTAAATCATCAATTTATAGTTTTTTGCTGCTAAAAACTTATTTTCATATTTGACAAGAAATAACAAAAATCATTAGGAAAATTAATAAGTATTACTAGGAAATTGTTGTAACTATTTATACTGGATTTTAAACAATCTAACATACTAGAATTTGGCAACTGCAATTTCCTAGTAAAATAATGAATATTTTTTAGAACTTCTGAGTTTAAGGACAACAATAAACAAGAAAGAAGGTTAATAATGAAATATTTGCTACTAACAATTCTCTTTTTAATTTCTTTTACCTTACCCACATTTGCACAATCCCCATTTTACAGTTTAGATTTTGATAAAGCTTGCTTAAAAGCCAAAGAAGAAAAAAAAGTTGTATTAATAGACTTTTTTACTACCTGGTGCGGCCCTTGTAAAAAACTAGACGCTGTAACTTGGAAAGATAAAGATGTAATTAGTTGGTTAGAACAAAACACCATAGCACTAAAAATAGATGCTGAAAAAGAAGAATCTCTAGCCAAGCGTTATAAAGTTTCTGCCTATCCAACCATTGCTATTATCAGTCCTGAAGGTAAAGTTATAGATTCAATAGTTGGCTACCGTGAACCAGCCGCTTTTTTATCTAATGCTAAAGATGCTTTAGCAGGAAAAACAGCTTTAATTAGAGCAAAAGAAAAATTTACACAAAATGTTAATGATCCCGACACCAGAAGCAATTATGCAAGAGAACTTTTTAGAGTCGGCAGTTATGAAGAGGCTCTAACCCATTATTTATGGTGTTTTGATGAAGCACTAAATTATGTCCCTAATTATGCAGGTGTACGTACATCATTTTTACTTAGTGATATTGCTAGACTAGGTCAAAAATATCCACCAGCTTTAGAGGCTTTGATTGAACGTCGCAACAAAGCAGAAAAACAGTTAGCTGATGTTCAAAATATTGAATCTAATAAAACTCTTTTCTTCTTAGCACATGACTTTATTGCTATTAATAGATCTTTAGGTAAAGAAGGCACTATTAGTAACTTAGAGTTTTATGCAAAAGTTAAACAAAATAACCAAAAACGACTAGAAGCCAGTTTACTAGATGAAGTACTAGATAGTTTACTAGAAGCTAAACGCTATAATGATATAGTAGAAAGCGCAGGAAACATTCTTGAAAAAATAGAAAAAAGAATAGCTCTGTATGACAACTCATTAGAATTTAGAAAAAAAATGTCTGACAACTCAAAATTAACCCAAGAACAGCAAGATAGGTTAGCTTCAACCTTAAAAAGATTGACAATTCGTGAGAGCGTAAAATACTTTATGGCTTTGTTAGGCATCAAAGACTTAAAACAAGCTCAAACTGTTGCAGAAAAAATAATTAGTTTTGATTCCAGTAAAGAAACTTTAGCTTTACTTGCAGAAAAAGCCAATGAATTTGGGCAGACAGAATTAGCTAGTAAATTTTCTCCAAAAAATTAGATTAAAGCTTTATTTAACAAATATTTCCCTCTATATAACTTAGATTAAAAGTAAGTAATATAGAGGGAAGTGATAAAAAATGACAGACAAAATTATTTTTTAATTATTCTCTCCTTCGCTATGTTCTATTTTATGCCCTATTCTTTCATCTACTTTTTCTACTTTTCCATCTAATCCCATCAATAGCATTTCCACATCAAGATCAGGATGTTTTTCTTGAATTATATCTGTTAAAGATTCCATTTGCTCTTTATGAATAGACTTTTCTTTATCTGGCTCTTTATCTAAAGCTTCATAACCTAAAATTACTTTATATGCTCCACAATCTCTATGATCCATAACAATAATTTTATGGATGTGGTGTAAATTAATGGCTACATCTACTTGATCTAAAAAGGTTTGTTCCCAGCTAGGAAATTTTTTATTGTGCGCACCTAAAGAAGCACCAGCTAACATCACATGATCATAATGGTGTGATAAGCCTCGACCAGCCATATAGCTTTCTGTTTCATTAGTTAGCCTATAATCAATACAGCTTAGCAGTAAAGCTTCTGTATTTCCTGCTATTACTAAATTAAAGGTTCTTGCTTTAATTGCTGATAAAGCTTCTGCCTCATCAATTGATACTTTATTAAAACTAGCTGCTTTGCTACTTATTCCCATAGAAAAAAGTGAAAGCAAGCCTAGTCCTAATGCAAGATTTTTTATTTGTTTTTTTAATTGTTTATTCATACCCTTATTTCTCCTAGACACTACTTATTTTTCAAACTTTAACCAACCTCTTTAGAAATTTCTATGTTTTACTAATTTCTAAATAAGATATATCTTCTATTTTATGCTCTATTTTTGAGTTTATATTTTTAGAATAAGCCCAAGCTTGTTCTAAAGCTTTACTAAATTTTCTACAAATAAAAACACTGTTTTCTTGATTATGTATTCCTGCGTTAGCCAAAGCTATGGCAGGTTGTTTTCTTACTCCTGCAATAATAACAAATACTCCTTTTTCTTTAAGTGATTTTAAGACGGACTCTAAACTAACTAAACCTGTTGCATCGATTATTTGAACAGCACCTATATAAAGTATAATTATTTTGGTATTTTGCCCAATTACATTAATTGTAGACATAGCTTTTTGTGCTGCTCCAAAAAATAGTGGCCCCATAATTTCATAAAGAATGGTATTAGGTGGTAGCGGTTCTTTTAATTTAGAACTTTTTTCAGCAAAAATATTAACTTTTGAGGTTTCTGCCATTCGATGCATAAATACTAGTGCTGATAAAACTAAACCTACACTAACACCTATAACCATATCAAAAAATACAGTTAAGAAAAAACAAATTAATAAAACTACTATATCGCTACGTGGGGCAATTTTGGTTATATGGATAAAATGTTTAGCCTCGCTCATATTCCAGGCAACTAGTAGTAATAATGCGGCGAGGGAAGCCATTGGTAAATAAGCAACTAAAGGTGCAAGCAGCAACACGGCTAAAAGTACAAAAACCGAGTGTGTAAAGCCAGCTATTGGAGAGCGTCCACCAGAACGAATATTTGTAGCCGTTCTAGCTATTGCACCTGTAGCAGCAAATCCACCGAAAAAAGGGCCAATTATATTACCTATTCCTTGTGCTAGTAGTTCTGAATCAGAATTATGTTTTTTGTTGGTCATACCATCAGAAACTACAGCAGATAAAAGAGATTCAATTGCTCCTAGTACAGCTATGGCAAATGCAGCAGGAAGCAACTCCCGAATTAAAGCTAATGAGATACCTATAGCTTGACCGTCGGCTCCTGGTAAATGCCAAGGTAGTAATGGCAATGGTAATGCTCTAGGAATACCGCCATATTCAATACCTGCTACAGTGTAAGAAAACCTAGTTCCAATAGTCGCTACATCAAAACTAGGAAAAAACGTTTTCAAGATGAGCGCAACAATTGCAGCAAAAGCCATTGCTACTAAAGGCGATGGAATAGTTTTATTTATTTTCGGCCAAAGTAGTAATATTGATAAAGTTAGTACACCAATAGCAAAATCTGTTAGTCTTATTGTTGGTAAAGCTGTTACTAAAGCCAAAACTCTTTCAGGAAAATGTTCTGGCATATTTTCAACTGTTAAACCAAGAAAATCTTTTAGTTGTAGCACTGCTATAACTATACCAATACCTGCTGTAAATCCTGTAGTTACTGTAGTTGGAATATACTCAATAAATTTCCCAAGTCTGGCTAAAGAAAAACAAACTAATATAATTCCAGCTAGCAAACTAGCTAGTACAAGTCCACCTAAGCCATATTTTATTGTGATAGGGGCAAGGATAACAACAAAAGCCGCTGTTGGCCCAGAAACTTGAGTTCGTGAACCTCCAAGTAAACCTATTACTGCACCAGATATTACAGCCGTATAAATCCCATATTGTGGAGGAACTCCACAAGCAATTGCCAAAGCCATTGCTAAGGGTAGAGCAACTATCCCTACTACAATACCAGCTAAAATATCTGTTTTTAATTCTTTAATTCCATAACCTTCTTTTAAGGCTTCTTGTAAAGCATAGGCAGGTTTTAGTTTATTATTTTCATTTTTTTCTTCATTTTTTGCTTCTAGTGGTTTGCTAAAACTATTACTTATCTCCGTTTTATCTTCACCTTCAAACGATATATCCATAAATGCTCCAAGTTCCTATAACATTTCCGCTAGCTCATTAAAACAGTTAATTGTTAGATTATTTATCTTCGGTTTGGGCGAAAAATCAAGATAGGTAACTTTGGTAAGTTATTGATAAAAATGTAGTTATATTTAAGCATACTTTGCCGCTAATTAAGGTTTAATGATAAACCAAAGCAATAGTAACTTTTTAGAACATTTTATGACATCAGATAAAAACAATTTTTTTAATAAGATTTTAGGAAACAGGCAGGTAAAAATTTTACCCTCACTTATTAAAGAAAAATTTTAAGTTAAAAGCTCATTTGTTATAGCATAACGAACTATTTCAGCATTGTTTTTTAACCCTATTTTTTCCAATAACTTACTACGATAGGTGCTAATAGTTTTTATACTTAAGCGCAGTTCTTTTGCTATTTCTGTTAGATTTTTTCCTGAAGCAATCAAACAAAGAATTTGAAATTCCCTATCTGATAAATTTTTGTGGAGGGGTTTTTCTGTATCAGTTTTTAGCTCAAATATTAATTGTTCAGCTATAGACTCACTTATGTATTGACCGCCCTCAGCAATTTTTTGAATTGCTTGAATTAACTCTTCTGGCGCACTTTCTTTATTTAAGCAACCTGCTGCACCAACCTTTAATATCCTTAACGCATAAGCTTCTTCTGTTTGTGTACTTAAGATTAAAATTGGCAATAAAGGAAATTCTACTTTTATTTGTTTAAGTAAATCTAGACCATTTTTACCAGGCAAAGATATATCCATTACTAGCACATCCCAAGGATAATTACGTATTTTTTGCATTAATTCTTGAGCGTTGCTTACTTCACCTGCAACAACTATGTCTGGAATCTCTGCTAAAATCTGCTTTAATCCTTCCCTAACAATTGCATGGCTATCAGCAATTAAAATTTTAGTAATTGCCTTTTTGCCTTGTTTGTTGCTAGTAGTTAAAGGAAAAGATCTTTTTGTATTTTCTGAGTCAATAGACAAAAAGCTTTCTTTATTAGCTTTTTTAGGTAAAGCAATAGAAATTAACACAATTAATTTTTCATTTTCCTGTCTTACTTCTACCTTGCCACCTAACAATAAAGCTCGTTCCTGAACACTAAATAAGTCTAAAGAAAGATTTGTTTGCTTTGAAAAATCAAAATTGTTGCTTGTTAACTCAAGGAAAAGAAAGCTTAAATCCTCAGATTGATAAATATTAATATCAATTTGATTTGTGATCCTAGCTAAACTACTTAAGCTTTCCTGTAAAATTCTAAAAACAAATATTGAATATGCTGAATCTAGTATTATTTCTTCAGGAATATTTAGACTGCACTCTATATTTGTATTCTTTTGAAATTGTGCAACTTCCCATTCTATCGCGCTTGTTAAACCAAGATCATCTAGTGCTTTAGGTCTTAGTTCAGTAGATATTTTATCTACTGTTTGCAAAGACTGTTCAATAAGAGTCTTCATTTTCTCAACTTTTTTTTGTAGTGGCTCTTGATTAACAGTCAGTTTTTTATATAGCCAAGCTAGTTCCATTTTTAAGGCTGTTAAGACTTGTCCTATATCGCTTTGGATTTGCCGAGTTATGTTTGCTCTTTCTTCTTCTTGAAGTGATTGTAAATTTCTAGAAAAAAGCCGTAACTTTTCTTTAGTCTGCCTAAGTTCGCTTTCTGCCTTTTTGCGTTCTGTAATATCTCGTGCAATGGTTGATCCTCCAATAATCTTGTTGCTAGCGTCTTTTATTGGAGAAACTGTTAAAGAGACAAATATTTCCCTACCATCTTTGCAAATTCTAGTAGTCTCAAAGTGCTTAACCTGTTGACCTTGGCTGATTTTTTCTAAAATTTCAATTGCTTCATTAGCTCGATCTTTTGGAGCTAAAATAGCTATAGACTTACCTAAAATGTCCTCTGTACTATATCCATAAAGTTTTTCTGCTCCAGGATTCCAATTAGTTATAACACCTTCTAAAGTTTTACCTATTATTGCATCTTCTGATGATTCAACAATTGCAGCAAGTCGAGCTAAGTTTTCTATAATTGTCTGCTCAGTTGCAGAACCTTTTTTTATTAGTTCAAGTAGCAAAAGATCTTGTATTGAAACCACTGCCGCAAGATCCTTGTCATGTTTATGAAGAACAATTCTTTCTAGCCCAAAAGCTACTTTATAAAGATTTTCTATAGGCTCAAACCGAGCTTTGCTTATTGGTAGTCGTATCATAGTTTTATAAGACCCAAAAACTAAGTAAATATGCAAAATACATATTTTATATATTATAAACAAAAGTTATCAGACACAATTATTTTATATTAAAACCAGTAATCCAAAAATTCGACATTATTTTCCATTTCTTCTGCGGTTTTGTTATTTATCAAATTAAGTAAGGCACGAGTATATTTAAGTCTGTCAAATTTTAGTTGGTTTGCAAATATGATACCTGCATGATGTTTATTTTGAGAAAGATAGAGATTATGCAGGAAATTAAAATCATGAATGTTGTAGGTAAAAATTGTTCTTCGTAAACTGTAGGCAAATTCTAATTGTTCTGGATCTGAATAACCGCTTGTGTTTTGTTCTTTGGTAGTTGTGACATCCACTCCACGGGATCTTAACTCATTAACAAAAGAAGTACGTATTGCATTTTCATCAAGATACAGTTTTATTTTCACATTTAACCACCGATATTTTTTTGCTGTAGTAAATATGTATACTCATTATTTTCTGTTTCTATTTGAGTTTCTATTTCGTCTTTGTTGGCATGGTAATAAGCCAAAGCAGCATAAACAGAAGCAAGAGTTAGATGAGAACAATCTTGAGCAATTTCTTCTGGAGTCATACCTTGTTTATACCAAATAACAATTCTATATACTGGTGTATTTGTTCCAGATATAAATACCTTACTATTTCTTATATCTATATCTTTGCTGATAAGTGTACCGATTTCAACACTCATAAATTTACTTCCTTGTTAAATTAAGCAAAATTTTACCATAGTAATTAAATTCTATCTTCTTTTAACTTAAAACAAATACAGTTATTTTTTATCTGATGAAACCAACCGACCACCGCTAGTTAAATAAAATTTATCTCCTCGCCAATAAACTGTCCGTCCAACAAAGCTAGCTGCCCAAACTAAAAAGCTAAATAAATCTCGAATAGGTAACAGGTAAAAATAGCGTTTTATTCTGCGATCTCCAAGCCATACACCGCCAACTAGCCATGCAGCTAAAAACCTTATTGTTAAAGCTATTAGTGCGACCAACAAAGCTAAATAGCTACTTGGAAAACCTAATAATAAAACTATGGAAAAAAATGTTGTAAAAGTAAAAACCAGTCCTACATAACCACCAGGACGAGAAAACTTGACTCCTCTGGCCCAGCGAATTTGATGTTTAAGAAAATCGCTTAGTTTATAATCCGGTAGCACTGTATCAACTATACATTCAGATAAGTAAACCTGATAGCCTGACCTAGCTGCTAAATTGCCTATTAAAAAATCATCTGCTAAATAATCAGCAATAGCCGCAAATCCACCAAATTTTGCTAAAACCTGTTTTTTTATCGCAATTGTTGAACCAAGAGCAAATTTAATTCCTTCTAATTGACGCGCTGTTAAAACTCCTAAGATAAACTCCCCGGAAATTCCTAAACCTTCCATCAAAGCAGCAAAATTAGTGCTACCAATTGCACGATAAAGACAAGTAACTACCCCGATTTTTTCATTTTGCAATGGTGCAACAACTGTTTTTAAGTAGTCACTTGGGACAAAAATATCACTATCACTAAGCACTAGAATTTCATTTTCTGCACACTCTAGCATATTATTTAAGTTATTAACCTTAGCATTAATACCTATGCTAACTTCGCTAATTACAAGTTTTATTTGAAGTTGTGGAAATTCTTTTTGTAGCTGTTTAATTAAACTTATAGCAGGGTCGGTTTTATCACGAACACCAAAAACAATTTCATAATTTAGATATTCTTGCTTACAGCAACTTACCCAACAATCATAAGCTCTTTCATCTATTCCACGAACAGGTTTTAAGATAGTAACAGGAGGTGTAAAAGCAGTATTTTCTAATTTTTTTTGTGAGCTAAAAAATTTTGCAGCACTATAAATGCAAATTAAGTGGTAAATAGCAGAAGCAGTTACAAGTAAAATTAAAGTCCAAAATAACGCTATTGTTAGCCACAACATAAGTTATATAACAAGAAAAACTACACCAAGACAAACTAGTAATGTTCCCATTAATCGCCCTCGGTCTATTTCTTCGTTTAAGTAGTATTTTGCACCTACAGTATTTACCACATAACTAAGTGCTGTAGCGGGACTAACTAAGCTAATTGGGGCCCAGGAAAGCACTGTAAGAAGCGAAAAAAATGCTACTGCCATACAAGCAATTCCACTTATGACCCAAAGATTAGTCAATGTGCGACGAGCGACACCTAATAGCACCTTAATTTTTAGCGTGTCAACTTCGCCTACTTGCTTCATTCCACGACTAAGCAAAATATCGCCACAAGAACCACCTAGGACGATTATCATAATTAGAACTATAGTTTCTACAGGTTTAACCATTTCCAGCATTATCAACTATCTCCCCTGTAGAAGTTTTTTGATCCGTCCGAGCCTGACCACGCGCTACAAGCAAAACACCAAAACAAATTAGCAAGATTCCAAACCAACGCCTACCGGAAACCTCTTCTTTAAGCATTAACATAGCTAAAACAGCAGTAATAATGTAACTAAAAGAGGTGACAGGTAAAACATAGCTAAGGTCAGCACGAGAAAGTAACGTAAGAAAAAGCACAAAGAAAGTTGTTTGCAGAGCTAAACCTAGCAAAAAGTAAATATTTGTAACTGTAGCCATCGGCCAAGCCCCATAAATTGCCCAATCTGGGTTAATGGTTGCAATAAGTCCCATTAAATGAAAACTTAAGCCGCTAGCTTGCGTCATATCAAAATTAATCATTAACTCAGCAACTTGTTTCATTCCACGAGTTAACAAAGCGTCTCCAAGCGAGACAGTAAAAACAGCTATTATTATTATTGGGAGTAATTTCATGCTTAATTCTAGTTACTTAAGCAGAAAATTTTCTGCTTATTTCCTTCTCAAGGTCAAAATAATTGATTAGCTCAAAGGCGTGATCTTTTAATTTAGCTTGTACTTTTTTACTTAGCAATGCGGCTAGTTCGGCTCCGCCACCTAAATTTGTAGAATTAATGGCTAACTCTTTTATTTCTGGATGACAATAAATTTCATTTATTTCTGTGTTAATTTGTGGAAGTAGTCCTAGCCAAAAATCTTCTGTCATTGCACCACTTTCTAATAATCCGTAAACCCTTTGTGTTGTAGCAAATCCACGTCCCTGCAATTTAGTTTTGGCACTACGACATAGAAGACTAAAAACTGTCCACCAAATTAGTTTCATTGCTAAATTACGACGACGCAGGCGCAAAGTATGTTTTAGGGTTTCTTGCGGCAACCTAACACGCTTTACTTTATATTTTTCTGCTGCTTCAACCAAAATCGAAAAAACTGTTGGGTGCATATGTAAATGCAGATGCCCATCAACATGCGAAAAAGGAAGACCTGTACTAGCAAATCTTTCCATTTGCGCATAAATTTCTTTACGCAGTTCTACTTGTGCAGCAGAAGAAAAATAATATTTTACTCCTGCAACAAAAGGATCTGTTGGAAAATTACCTGATTTATCAACTAAATTTGGGATTTCATTGTGAGGTAAAACAGAACGTCCGCAAATTACTACTAAGTGCAACCCTACGGCTAATTTAGGATGAGAGCAAGCAAGTTTAACGGCTTCATCAAAGGCGGATTCACCAACCATTAAACTACAACTAGTTAAAATTCCTTGCTCAAAGGCTTGAATAATTGCTTGATTGACTGCTGTGGAATAACCAAAATCGTCAGCATTGACGATTAATTTCTTTTGCATCTTGTAATTCTTAAATAATTAAATTTATTAATGTTACCTACAATCTTGGCACGTTGCGATCTTGACATTCACGTGCGTTCTTGGCACTCACGTGCCAAGCTAAAGTTGTGTCATCGCTTGCGCGATTTTGAGATTCTTAGTCCCGTCAGGGACGTTACAACTTTAGCTTGGGGTGTTAACCCCAAGAATTAAACCCAAGAAAAATTAAACACCTTTATGTGAAGTGCCAATTTGAGCTTGTTGGGCTTTAACAAACTCTTTTCGTTTAGAGCGTAGTTGTAAGAATTGTTTTGCTTCCTTATAAAGTCGGCTGCGTTCATCGCTATCAAAAATTGCTTTGCTAACAATACGAGCAACTACACGAGGGCGAAAATAATATTCATCATAAAACCGTTCTACTTGGCGCATAATTTCGCCGCGAGTAATTCCGGGAAGTTCTGCGTGTGGTAGTTGATGGCCTTCATCATCGGTCATTTCATTTTCAATTAAAATGCCTTTTTCCTTCCATTCATCATACATTTCTGTGCCTGGGTAAGCGTGGGCAATAGAAACTTGGATGGTTTCGCAATCAATTTCTTTTGCAAACTTGATAGTTCTTTCAACTGTTTCTTTGGTTTCACCTGGCAGGCCAAGAATAAAATCACCATGGACTACGAGGCCAAGTTTTTTACAGTTTTTCATAAACTTGCGAGCCATTTCTACGTTTGTGCCTTTTTTAATATTCTTAAGAATTTGATCGTCGCCTGACTCAAAGCCTACAATCAAGAGTCTACAACCAGCTTCTTTCATAGCTTTTAGCGTTTCATAATCGGTATGAACGCGAGAAGTACAAGACCAAGTAAATTTTAGCGGCTTAAATTTCTCACAAATTTCTAAAACTCGTGATTTACGCCAAGCAAAAGTATCATCATCAAAGAAAATTTCTTTCATATTCGGGAAAAGTTCAAGGGTGCGTTTGACTTCTGCTACCACATTATCACTACTACGAGTACGCCAAGGATGTCCACTCATAGTTTGCGGCCATAAACAGAAAGTACAAAGTGCTGGACAACCTCGCTCAGTATAAAAAGCAACGTAAGGATGGAGTAAAAACGGGACATTATATTTGGTAATGTCCATATCACGAGCATAAATTTCTGTTGCAAAAGGTAGCTGATCTAAGTCATGAAGCGGTGGACGGTCTGGATTATGAACAATTTCATCATTTTTAATATAGCTAACACCTTGAATTTCTTCTAATGGCTTGCCAGCAGCAAATTCTGTTACGCTAAAGTCAAATTCTTTGCGGCATACAAAGTCAATTGCAGTAGTAGCGCGTAAGGTTTCTTCAGGCTTTACAGTTACATGAGGCCCAACAAAAGTAATTTTTTGACTTGGTTTATTTGCCTTCATCATCTCAGCCATACGGATATCATTAACAATCCCTGGTGTACTAGTAAAAACTACTACAAAATCATAGTCTTTAGCTATTTCCAAGGTTTCTTTCATACTTACACCGTGAGGGGGAGCGTCTAACAATCGGGACTCAGGAATCATTCCTGCTGGATAGGCTAACCATACTGGATACCAAAACGATGCTATTTCGCGTGTTGCAGGCCATCGGGAACTAGCTCCACCATCGAAGTTTTCAAATGAAGGTGGATTAAGTAATAAAGTCTTCATAAATCTCCTTACCGTCGCATTTTACCTAGCTTAGTTTTCAAGAATTTTCTATTTTCTTAGTTGGCTTATCTTGAAGTATAATCGTGCTATCTTAGCACAGTTGTTACAATAATTAATCCAAGTTAAGAAGAGAAAAAAATGCAATCTTTCAAACAAGTTATTATTTCTTTATTGGCATTTCTAGTAATTTTAGGCTGTAGTTTAGTAAAAGGACAAGCGAGTTCTCCAAATTCGCCACAGGAGGTACTAACACAGTTAAATCAACGATTTACAGCTATAAAAGACTACCAATGTCAAGTTGTAAGCACTAAGTATAAAAATGGAAAACCTAAACAAGATGGTCATAAATATTATTTTAAGAAGCCACAGTTAATTCGACTAGAAGTAAATATTGGCAAAGATAAAGGCGCGGTGGCTGTTTATAACAAAGCTGGTAAGGTACGCGCTCATGCTGGTGGTATACTAAGTATTATTACAATTACAATGGAGCCAACCGATAAAAGATTACAAGATGGTGATGGTGGCACCTTTGTTACTAGTCATTTAGGCGGAACAATCAAAGATATAGAAAAGGCTGTATCTTCAGGAAATGCAACTCTTAGCCAAGTTAAATTAGACCGTGACTATTACCAACTACAAGTTGATCGCAACAATAGACGAGATGTTATCTTAATTGACACTCAATTAATGTTACCTGTACTTTGGGATACTTTTGTTGATGGAAAATTAAGTTCTAAAACTGAATGGAAAACCTTACAAGTAGATATTGGTGTGGCAGATTCACTTTTTAACCTATAAAATTTTTGTAAGTATAAGTATTTGAAAGAATTAAGTAGCAAACTAAAACAGGATTTATCTAACTCTAGCAATGTAAATATAGGTTTGCAAGTTTCTCAAGAAGAAATTATTGCTGCCCTAAATGGACTTGTTAGGGATTTTCTCCCACCAGCAACTTTTATTCTTAGCCTGCTTTACTTAGTTTTTGCCATAGGACATATCTTTGTACTTCCAGCCCCAATAAATAACTGGCTATTTACTTTAGCAGCAATAACAGCAGTTATTTTTGTAATTATTACCACTTACACTAGAAAAAAAGCTCTTCCCCTAAATTTAGTTAACCCTCTTTGTTTTTTTATTGCTGCAATAATGTCAGTAAATAGCACCATTCATATTTACTTAGTCCAAGAAGCACAGCAAACAACTAATTTTATGTTGCTAGTTATTGGTATAGGCAGTATTTTTCTTTCTGTAAGATGGTTTACTGGAACTTTAATTTTTGTACTGGCTAGCTGGGCTGGTGTAGCTTATTTTTCTACTCCTTCGCCCTATTGGATACATTTTGGATTTGCTTTGTTTGCGTCAGTATTTTTATCTATAGTAATGTTTAGAACCAGACTTATTAATTTTACACATTTAGAAACTTTGCACATTCAAGACCGCCATCGTCAGAAACTCTTAGTTATAAAACAAGGTGAACTAGAACAAGTCTTAAACTCATTAACTACTAGTGAAGCTTATACAAGATCAATTATTAATAATATGTTAGTTGGTCTTATTACTCTATCTAGCCAAGGTTGTATTGATTCATTAAACCCAGCAGCAGAAAAAATGTTTGGCTATCAAGCAAAAGAGCTAATTGGTCAGCATATTCAAGCACTTCTTTCTAAACGCTCTATAGGCAGTAGTTTTGATGATTTTCTTAAAACTCATCTAGGTCGTATCACTGAAATAAATGCAATAAAAAAAGATGGAAGTATTTTTTTATCAGAATTTTCTCTTAGTGAACTTCGCATAGGACATAATATTTATTACAGTGGTCATCTTAGGGATATTTCTGAGCAAAAAGAGGCAGAGCGAACAAAAACAGAGTTTGTTGCTACAGTAAGTCATGAACTCCGAACGCCTCTAGCCTCTATTTCAGGCTCTTTAAGCTTGTTGTCAGCCGGTTTTTTAGGTGATCTTTCTACAGAATCACAAGAAGCTGTAGAAATTGCAGAACGTAATAGCAAAAGATTACTTAATCTAATTAATGATATCTTAGATTATGAACGGCTAGAAAAAGGTACTTTAGAAATGCAGTTTGAAGAAGTATCCATATTATCTATAGTTTCTCGTGCAGTAGAAACTATTAAAGTAGTTGCTGAAAAAGAAGAAATTAAAATAGAAGCACATATTTCTGACACTATAATTTATGCAGATGAAGACCGTTTAGCACAGGTTTTAGTTAATTTATTGTCAAATGCAATAAAATTTTCTTTACCAAAAGGTAAAATTGTTGTTTCTTCTCAACAAGTTAACAATAAATTAGAAGTAAAAGTTAAGGATTTTGGCCGAGGTATTCCAGCTAATTTTCATGGACAAATTTTTGAACGTTTTAAGCAAGTAGAAGCAAATGATTCTCGTAAAAAGGGCGGGACGGGCCTTGGACTAGCAATTTGTAAAGCAATCATTGAAAAACATAATGGTCAAATCGGAGTAGAAAGCCAAGAAGGTCAGGGAAGTACATTTTGGTTTTCTCTACCATTAAAATAACAATTAATTTTAGGAAATATAACTATGGATCAACTAAAACATTTTCAAGTAGCAATTATTGGTAGCGGTTTTGGTGGACTAGGAACAGCCATTAAGCTTAAGGAAGAAGGAATTGATGATTTTGTAGTGTTAGAAAGAGCCAATGATGTAGGCGGCACATGGCGAGATAACAGCTATCCAGGTTGCGCTTGTGATGTGCAATCTCATCTTTATTCTTTTTCCTTTGCTCCAAACCCTGATTGGAGTCGGATGTATTCGCCACAAGCAGAAATTTGGGCTTACCTACGACGTTGTGCGGAAAATTATAAAGTTTTGCCTCATATTCTTTTTGGTCATGAAGTTACAAAAGTCTTTTGGCAAGAGGAAAGAAAACATTGGCTAATAGAAACTTCTCAAGTAAGTCTTACAGCTAATATTTTGGTAGGTGCTATTGGGGCTTTATGTGAACCATCGCTACCAAAGTTAGCTGGACTAGAAAATTTTCAAGGAAATCATTTTCATTCTGCTAGATGGGATCATAGTTATGATTTGACAGATAAAACTGTTGCTGTAATTGGCACTGGAGCATCTGCAATTCAATTTGTACCTGCTATTCAACCCAAAGTTAAAAAACTATATTTATTTCAGCGAACGCCCCCTTGGATTGTTCCACGTCAGGACAGAGCAATAAGCGATTTTGAGAAAAAACTTTTTAAGCAATTTCCCTTTACACAATATTTAATGCGTATGTTAATTTATTGGATTAGGGAAATTTACGTCATTTATTTTCGTAACCCTTGGGTAATGAATATAAATCGTTATGTAGCAGTAAACCATCTAAAAAAATCTATCCAAGATCCGCAACTAAGAGAAAAACTTACGCCTAATTATGTAATAGGATGTAAAAGAATTTTGATTTCTAATGATTATCTTCCATCACTTAACCAGCCTAATGTTGAAGTGATAACAGAAGCAGTTAAAGAAGTTGGTCAAGACTCAATTACTACTAAAGATGGAACAACTCGAAAAATAGATACTATTATTTTTGGTACAGGTTTTCATGTGACGGATTTACCTTTTGCCGATCATATTTATGGTAGAGAAGGAAAAACCCTTGCACAAACTTGGCAAGGTAGCCCTAGGGCTTACTTAGGAACAAGCATTTCAGGTTTTCCAAATTTCTTTTTATTGCTTGGGCCAAATACTGGATTAGGCCATACATCTGTTGTTTATATGATTGAGAGTCAAATTGCACATGTCTTAAATGCAGTTCGCTATATGAAAAAACATAATGTAGCGACAGTTGAACCTCGTGTAGAAGCACAAGCAGAGTTTGTTTCTGAAGTTGATAAAAAAATGCAAGGTACAGTTTGGACAGCCGGCAGATGTGCTAGTTGGTATCTTGATCCTACGGGCCGTAATTCAACCCTTTGGCCGAGTTTTACTTGGAAGTTTAAACAGCGTGTAGAACCATTTAACCCGGAAGAATACTTAGTTACTAACTCGGCAGGAAATAATTAAAACAAAGTTCTTCCTTTTTGGCGATAAAAAAACCACTTTACCGATATAACTTAAATAAATAGAGATATTTAGTTAGACAATTATTAGCTGTTTGATTAAATTATTTCTGACAAATAACTAACTTTATAGCCAATTTTTCAGGGAGAACAAATTATTATGACTATTAAACTTAAATCACTAAAAAGCCTAAAAACCATAGCTCTTGCCGCAGTAATGATGCTTCTTATGACAGGTTTTTCTATAAGTTATGCAAACTATGCTAAATTTGTGGAAGAATATTCCTTTACGGTAACTAACAATACTGGTAATACAATTAAGCAAATTTTAGTTTCTGAAGATGGTAGTGATTATGGTTACTTTGACATTGGAAGTGGTATAAAACCTGGTCAAACAGTCAAATTAGTTTGGGATCAATCTACTAATGGAGAAGCTTGTGAGCAATATGTTAAGGCTGTTTATGATGATGGTTCAGAAACAGAAGCAGCTAAATTTAATTTTTGTGAAAATGGCGTTGATTTAGAATTTGATTAGTAAGTGATAGCTTATTGAAAACAAACAGTTTTTATTAATTTTCAAACATTGAGTAAAATTAAAGGCCAAGTAGATAATCTTAATCTACTTGGCCTTTTTAGTTTTAGACATAATTAATCACAACGAAGTGCAATTATTGGATCAACTTTTATTGCTCGCCGTGCTGGTAAGTAGCTAGCAAGTGTAGCAATTAGAATTAAAAATAGTGGAATTATTAGATAAGTAACTGGATCTGTTACACTTACCTGATAAAGCAGGCTACCAAGTAATTGACTTAGCCACCAAGCAACAGTTAAACCAAGCCCTACACCTATAAAAACTAGTTTTAAGCCTTGTCCAATAACAAGTTTTAAGATATTTGCTTCGCTAGCACCTAGCGCGATACGTAAGCCAATTTCTTGCACACGCTGTGCAACTGTGTAAGAAAGCACTCCATAAACCCCTACTGTTGCAAGAATTAAAGCCAGCATTGCAAATAAACTAAATAAAAACATATTGTAGCGAGAACGCGCTAAAGTAGTGGCAACTAGCTCTGACATAGTGGTAATAGCAGAAGTAGCCTGGTCTTTATCTAGCTCATAAACTGCTTGGTTAAAGGCTGAAACTAGCGCAAATGGATCACCTTTAGTTTTTAGAACAAAATCCATACGATATTGTGGGTGTTGCACAAAAGGCATATAAATATCAAGGCGTGTGGTTTCCCATTCACGATAGCGAACATCTTTAACCATTCCAACTACTTGCATCCAAGGACGTTCAGATTCTGGAGGGCCAATTTTTAGCTTTTTGCCTATAGGATCAAGGCCCGGCCAATATTTTTTGGCTAGCGATTCCCCAATTATTACAACATGCGGACTATCAGCTTTATCTTGATCAGTAAAATCACGTCCCTTTAGAATTTGAATACCCATAGTTTGAAAATAATTTGGGCTAATGGTTTCAAAATTTGAAGGAGGGTTATTTTTATGCTCGATTGAGCTTTGCCCTTCAATACTAAATGGATAATCCCATCCTACGGTTCCAGACAAAGGACGCATTAAAACACATCCAGCAGATTCAACATTAGGGAGAGTTTTGACTTTTTCATAAAGTTGCTCAAAAAAGATTCTTTTTTTATCCTTGTCAGGATATTTTCCTTGATTAAGAGCAACTCTTAAAGTCAATATATTCTGTGGGTTAAAGCCAGAGTCAACATTTTGTAGTTTATAAAAGCTACGTGCCATTAAACCAGCACCAACCATTAAAATAACAGCAAAAGCGACTTCAATAACTACTAAATAATTTCTAATTTGATGAGTCTGTGCGCTACCTAAAAGTCTTGTTCCACTTTCTTTAAGAAACTCGTTAACATTAGTTTTAGCCGTTTGCAAGGCTGGAACTAGTCCAAAAATTATTGAAGTTAGTAGAGAAATTAAAAAAGTAAAGCCGACTACTTGAAAATCTAGTTTTACATCCGTAATTCTAGGAATATCTGCTGGTGCTAGTCCTACTAAAGCTTTTATTCCAATAAAAGCCACTAGTAGCCCTATTGTCCCACCAATTAAAGCTAGCAATAAACTCTCTGTTAAAAGCTGTCTAATTAGGCGAAAGCGTCCTGCGCCTAAAGCAACCCGAACGGCAAATTCACGTTGACGACTAGCCGCCCTAGCAAGTAACAAATTAGCAACATTAGCACAAGAAATTAGCAGCACTAGTCCAACAGCACCCAACATTACTAAAAATGCTTGTTCTGTACTGCCAAATATTACTTTAGTTAAAGGTATTAAAATAATGCCAAAATCTTTATTTTCTTTTGGATATTCTTTTCCCAAACGTTCTGCAAGTGTATTCATGCCAGCTTGAGCTTGGTTAAAACTCATTCCAGCCTTGATACGTCCAATTGCTCTTAAAACTCGAAAATCCCGCCGTTGCATCCATCCATCAGGGCTAGGTGTTAGCGGTGACCAAAGTTCAACCCCGCTTGGAAAATCAAACTCCCTTGGCATTACACCAATTATTGTCATTGGTTCACCTTCTACAGTAAGTTTTTCACCAACGATTTTTGGATCTCCTCCAAATTGCCTTTGCCAAAGTCCATAGCTAATAACGGCTACTGGTGCGGCCCCTTGACGCTCATCTTCTGGGGCAAAATTGCGTCCTAAAGCTGGACTAATTCCTAGCAAAGAAAAGAAGTTAGCAGAAGTAAAAACACCTACTACTTGCTGTGGCTCTTCTCTACCTGTCATTGTCCAGTCAAAATTAACTGAAGGCAGTACAGCAACTTGATCAAAAACCTGATTTTGTGTCTGCCAATCAACAAAATTTGGATAAGATGTTTCTACTTGTTCGTGTTTAGTGGTTAAATTTGTCTCCCAAAGCATTACTAAATCTTCTTGGGCCTTAAAAGGTAGTGGACGAAGTATTACATTATTAACAATACTAAAAATAGCACTAGTAGCACCAATTCCTAATGCTAAAGCTAAAATAGCTACAAAAGTAAAACTTGGCTTACTAGCTAGCATACGTAAGCCATAGCGGAGATCTTGATAAAAATTTTCTATCATTTCAATTCCTTTTGCTTCTCGACAATCGCTTTTTACTTTTTGCAAATTCCCAAATCGCCGCATTGCATCCATCTTTGCTTCTTCAGCACTCATTCCAGCAGCAATATTGTCTTTAATGCGCATTTCCAGATGAAATTGTAGTTCTTCATCAATTTCTTGGTGAACCTCATCTTTTTTCAAAAAGCGTTGCCAGAAGTTTTTATTAAACATAAGTTTATTCTCCTAGGGTGCGCTATCGTTAAGCTGTTTGCATAACCTTAGAAATTGCTATTGAAAGTGCTTGCCAACTATTAATTTCTAGTTCTAACTGCTGTTTACCTAAAGCAGTTAACTGATAGTATTTTGCCCGACGATTATTATCAGAAAGTCCCCAGGACGCACAGATCCAGCCTTTTTGCTCCATTCTATAGAGTGCAGGATAGAGCGAACCTTCTTCTACTTTTAGAACATCTTCAGAAATTTCTTGTATCCGTCTTGCAATTGCATATCCGTGTAACTCGCTACGGGAAAGCACCTTTAATATCAACATATCTAAGGTTCCTTGTAAAAGTTCTATTCTGTTATCAGACATTGGGGTTGCCTCCTAGAATATCTAGGGGAACTATGACAAACCATACCTAGACTGTCAAGGGGAAAAATTTCAAGGGTTTTTCTTTGGAACAAAACTTAGAAAATGGGTGTCTAGTGAATCTATAAAATTGAAAATTTAATAAATCAAAATTTCAAGGGGAACTGTTATGGCCGCAACAAACCTTGGGTTTAAGAAGGTTAAAAACAAGTTATCATTTGTTTATTTAAGTTTTACTATTGCTTTAATACTTTGTTTTTCAACTAATTATAATGCTAATAATTTACAAAGCCCTCGTTTTTTAGAAACTAATAAAGCTATTGAGGAAAAGTTAACTTTTAAGGAAAAACATATTTATAGAATAGCTTTAGAAAAAAAAGATTTTCTGCTTGTTACTTTAGAGCAAAAAGGAATAGATGTAATTATTCAGGTAATAGACCCTAATGGACAAAAGCTAGCCGACGTTAACAACCTAGCAAGCCCTGTGGGTCAAGAAGCCTTGGTAATGATTGCAGACCTTAGCGGTGATTATCAGCTAGTTATCAAAGTAGCAGATGAAAAAGTACCTGTTGGAGGCTATGAACTTAAAGTTCAAGAAAAACGTCCAGCAACCCAAAAAGATGTTGCACTTTTAGAAGGACGTGAACTACAAGCCGAAGCAGATTTTCTTTATGCACAAAACACTAAGGAAAATTTCTTGCAAGCTCTAAAATTTTATCAACAAGCTGTAGAGCTTTTTCAAACGGCAGAAGATAAAAAAGGTCAGGCTAGTTGTCTACGTGGTGTAGCACTTTGCTATTACTCGCTAAATGAAAACCTAAAATCAATAGAATGTTATGAAAAATCCCTCGCGCTTTGGACTGAACTAGGCCAACGCTATAGCCAAGCAGCAACACTTTTAGCAATTGGGGGAGTTTACTACATTATAGATGACTATCAATTAGCACTTAATTATTATGAACAGGCTCTACCAATTTGGATAGAGATAAAAGACCGATATGGTGAGGGCTATACTTTAGCAGCAATTGGTAACGCTAAAGTTTCAACAGGCGATTATTTCAAGGCTGTAGAATGTTATTATCAATCAATCCAAGCTTATCAAGACTTATCTAACTTAAACGCAGAAGGCACAGCTAGATTTAGTTTAAGCAATGCTTTTTATTTATTAGGCGAATTAAACGAGTCTTTATCTAACTATCAACAAACTCTAGCACTCTTCCAAGCGACCAAAGATAAAAAAGGCCAGGCTAGTACTTATACAAACTTAGGTTTAGTTTATGCAGGATTAAAAAATAAAGATTTATCCTTAGAAAACTACAATAAGGCAATAGCACTTTATCAAGAGCAAAACGAACCAATAGCAGAAGCTTTTACTAGGCTTGGAGTTTCTGCATCACACCTACTTTTTGAAGAAAATGATAAGGCTTTAGAAGTTGGTAATCAGTCCTTGGAAATCTTTCTAAAATCTAAAGATAAACGAGGCGAAGCTATTGCATTAAGCAATATTGGACGAGTTTATTTTGCTTCTGGAGATAAAGAAAAAGCTAAGGAAAATTACCAAAAAGCAATTGATATTTTTCGTTCTCTAGGCTATCGCAGCGGTGAAGCAGCAATGCTTTATGGGCTAGCAAGTGTTGCTCTAGAGTTAGGAAATATAAATGAGGCTCAAAGCCAAATTGAAGCAGCACTTAAGATTGTTAATTCTCCTACTCTAAAAATTACTGAGCAAGAAATTAAAGAATTTAATTTTACTGCCTTACGTAGTTATTTTGACCTTTATATTGATGTTTTAATGCAATTACATAAAAGTAACCCTAATGCAGGCTATGATTTACAAGCATTTCAAGTAAATGAACAAGCCCGCGCAAGATTTCTACAAGACATTTTGACTAGCATTCGCCCAACAATTAGCGGCATAGATCCACAACTGCTAGCTAAAGAACGTAAGGTTAATCAATTAATTAGAAATAAAACTCGTAGCCAAATGAAACTTTTAAGTGCTGAATATACAGCAGAACAGTTAACAAGTGTCTCTAAGGATTTAGGAAAGTTTGCTAAAGAATATGAACTAATCCAAACAGAAATTAAAGAAAAACATCCGCGCTATGCTGAATTAATGTATTCCTCGTCAATACCAGTTAAAGACCTACAACAACGCTTAGGCAAAGATACTATTTTGTTAGAATATTGGCTTGGTCAACAATACAGTTATCTTTGGTTAATTACAAACAACAAAGTAGAAAGCTTTGAACTCCCTAGCCGCTTAGAAATAGAGCAACAAGTTAACAAATTTCATCAACTTTTACGCTCTCGTAATGACATAATTCGTTATTACAAAGGAAAACCCTTAAATCAGCCTACTACGCACAACTTAACAAAAGACCAAATAAAAGATTTGGCTAAACTTTTAGCAGAAGGAAAACCCCTAAACCAACCTTTATCATCAGCAGAAAAAGACACTCAAGCAGCAGAATTAGCCAGCACATTAGGACAAATTTTGCTCCAACCTGTAGCCACAAAATTAGCAAAATCAAAGCTTTTAATTGTGGGCGAAGGGGCTTTGCATTTTATTCCCTTTGCTGCACTAATTAACCCAGCAGATGAAACTAAAAAAACACCTCTTTTAGTCGATCATGAAATAGCCTATTTGCCAAGTGCTTTATCATTTCTTGCTTCACAAAATACAAACAACGAGCGCAAAAACTTAAAGCCATCTGTAGCAATTTTTGCTGATCCAATACTTTCAGTTGTAGACGAGAGGTTAAATAAAAAAGCTCTAAAAGATAAAGAGGAAAACCCAACAACACCTAGTATTTTGTTATCCTTAAAAGATCCTGCTCGTCAATCTGTAGAGCTTGCCTATCGTGCAGCAGAAGATACTGGAATATTAAATGAAGGCTATCGCATTCCTCGCTTGCCTGTTGCCTCACAGGAAGCCAAACAACTAGCAGCCATTTTGATAAAAGAAAAACCAAAAGAAATCCTTGAAACCGCAATGACTCGTAAAGTTTTAAACAGCGAAGAATTAAAACAACACTCTATTTTACACTTTGCTAGCTATGCTTTTATTAATAGCAAACACCCTTCTATTTCAGGCATTGCACTTTCGCTTTTTGATAATGTTGGCAAAGAGCAAGACAACTTCTTAAGGCTTAAAGATTTATATAACTTAGAGTTACCTGCTGATTTAGTAACTTTTAGTGCTGGTGGAACAACTCTAAATGGAGAAGTAAGAGCAGAAGGATTTTATGCTTTAAGTCGCGGTTTAATGTATTCTGGGGTATCTCGTACAATGCTAAGTTTATGGACAGTTAATGAAGATGCTCGCGTTGAATTAATGAGCAAGTTTTATCAAGAACTCTTAAAACAAAAACAATTAAAACCTTCCGTAGCTTTGCGTAATGCTCAACTAGCTATTTTAGAAGATAAACGCTGGCAATCTCCTTATTATTGGGCAGCATTTATGATAGTAGGGAATTTAGACTAATCCAATTACTTATCAATAGCAAACATACCTAATGTTTGTTATTGGTTAAGCATATCTTTAGCACCTTTAGCATAAAAACTATTTTCTATGGGCAATTAAGCTATTCTTAAAATATTAGGGCGGTATAGTATTTTTGCTTCAGACAAAATAATCCAAAAGTATAAAAATAGCAGTACAAATTAAACCCTCTAGAAACCTACTAGAAAAGAAGTAAATCAAATAGCAAAAGCCTCCATAATGTGGTTATTTCCCCAATATATTCCGCAAATTGGGGAAGTATAACGCATATGCTAAGTATAACCGTCCATTTCATAAGATTAGTATCAGGCATACTCATTGCTTTAAAGGTAGAAGCCTAAGCCATCAGTTGAAGTTGTAGAATAATTTTTGCGATCTTGTAGGGTAACTGGTGTGTTATGGCAGTAGGAAAATTTTTTGGTTGGAGGTATTGTATGTATCAATTAAAACCTCTATTGATTTCTATTCAAGTTCTTATCATTTTGATTTTTTTTACTGTAGGACAATCTCAGATTCCAGATAAAGCTGGCTGTCAGGATCATCCTCTTTTTACCCGCATGCAAGATATGCACATAGAATATTGCAAGACAGTTGCTTTTGACAGGTTTGTTTTTAAAATGGGAAAGACAACTGAAACTGCTGTGGAAGGAAAGCGATTTGAAATTAGATATAAGAGCGATCTTACACTAGCTCCTTCGCCGCTACAGATCATCCGAAATCATCAACAAGCCATTGCCAAAATCGGTGGGACAACACTTTTTGAAGATAAACGATATACCGTTCTGAAAGTAGCCAAAAACGGCAAAGAGGTCTGGGCATTACTTGATACTGCTTGGGGAAAAGGCTACATGCTGACTATCATCGAGAAAGAAGCAATGGTACAGGAAGTAATTTCAAGTATAGAAATCTTTAAAACAGGTCTTAAAACCAGTGGACATATTGAAGTTCCGGGCATTTATTTCGATACAGGAAAATCCGAGTTAAAAGCTGAATCCAGTGCAGCAGTAGCTGAGATTGCTAAACTATTGAAAGCAGACCCGGCTTTAAAGGTTTATGTAGTGGGACATACAGATAATGTTGCTTCGCTTGATCTGAATATAAGGCTATCCCAAGCCCGTGCTGAGGCAGTAGTACAGGCACTTGTTACACAACATGGTATTTCTGCAAGTCGCCTTATTGGTCGCGGTGCTGGGCCTCTGGCTCCTGTAGTAAGCAATGATACCGAAGAAGGCCGTGCAAAGAATCGACGTGTAGAACTGGTTAAACAGTGAGAAATATAAAAAACTCAAAAGAATCTTTCTATTTTTGTGGTTTTTTCTCTTTATATAGCTGGGAATATATTTCGCTTATTCCATAAAGTCAGCATGATTCAAGGAGGTTAAACCGTCATGAAAAAGATAATAGATTTCTTGATCAGAATAGTTATTGTTAGCTCTTTGATAGTAATCATTGCACCAAGCCAGAAAGCACAATGGAACAATCCATATTGGGGAACGGACTGGAACAACCCTACTTCAAGCTTGTTGCAAACTATGTCTATGAATAAAATTTTTGCTGATAGCATGAAAAAGTCTTTTGAACAAAAGGGAAAAACCATAGATCAAGGAGCATTACCCAGACAAAAGAAACTTACTCCATACCAGCAGAAATCTGTAACTTTCTCGCCTATTACAGATATGATTATGCCAAAACATTTGGCTGAAATGATGGGAGAAACTCCCAAAGATCGAAAAGAACTTCAAAAAGCATTTATTCAATTCTTAAGTGTTTTCAATCAGCAAGCTACAGAAGACAAAGATGAAAATAATGTCGCTCGTGCAGTCACTTTTTTTATTGCCTGCAACTATATTGTTGCAACGGGAACTGAGTTTGAGGAAGAACAACTCAATTTAATAGAGAAGGATATAAATGCTTACCTGGCAGAAAATGAGTATTTTTGTGCTTTTGATAATCATAGGAAACAAGAGCTTTATGAGGTTATGGTCATTCTTGGAACTCTTGCCGCTGCAGGCTATCACGATGGCGAAGAGAACGGACGAGAAGAACAGATGGAGAGATTCCGCTGTTTGGCGCGCAATAGTCTAGAAGCCTTGCTTGGTGTGTCTGTTGAGAGGTTAAAATTAACAAAAACAGGATTGGTTATTAAATAGTTTTTATTTTTGTTCAAACAATAAATATTTATAACCAGTTTTTAGGGCTGATGTAAGTTTAAGTGCTGAAGGCTCACCATTAAAAGTAGCTAAAACTTGTCAAAATGCTGAGATTTTGCAACTTTTGAGGTAGCAGAAAAGTAAGATGGGTAACAGGTATTTTTTAGTTGTTATATTATTCTTTACAAAAGGTTTATAACAAAAACTATAAACCTTTTGTTAGCCTTAAATTCTATTTATACAAAACAAAAAAAATTCCTAAATATCTCTTTAACAACTTACCAACCTATCTCAACTAAAAGCTTTCCATTTTTAACCGTTACAGATTTTAAAAACGTGTTAACAGCTTTATCCATAGCGGTATCATTTTTTAAGGGAATAGCCTTTTCAGCAAGTTTTTCAGACATTTTTTTCTCTGCCATTTCTTTAATAGGTGCGTTTAGTTGGTCTGGAAGCTTATCAAAATCTAATTTAGTAATTTTTGCATTACTTAGACGCATTACTTTTTCTTTTGGGTCATAAGTAATACTTACAAAAACAGTTGCTGTGCCTGTAAAAGTAGGTTTTGGAGGTGCTTCAGGTTTCTTTTCTAATTTTTCTGCTACCTTTTCTGCTACAGCAGGAGCTTTTCCTGGTCTAGGAGGTTTTCCGGGTAAATTAGGTGCTTTATCTGGTTTATCAAGCTTTGCTGGTCTGTCTGGCTTGTCTGGCAAATTGGGTAATTTTGGGCCATCTCCAGCAGGTACAGCCAAAATATCAACTTTAAGACCTATTTGGTCTTTACCTTCTTCAAGTAACACAGTTGGATTACTAACAGTTAACTCTACAGGTGACTTTTCTTTATCTTCGCTACCTGGTTTAAGTGGAAATTTTCCTTCTATTTCCTTTTGAATTTCTTCTTTGGAAAGCTCAAAAGTAAAAGAAAGAGGTTTTGAACATGCCATTGTTAGTAAAAAAACAAGAATTAACGAAAATTGCAAAAATCGCTTCATAAAATATTTCCCCTATTAAATCCTAAACGTTTTTACTTACTGTCAAATATTAATTTTTCTCTACTTGTGGTTCTGCTTGCGCTTGTGCTTTTTTTAATGCAGCACGCTCCCGCAAATATTCAATAACTGCGGGTAAAATAGAAATAAAAACTACAACAATAATTACAGTTTCAATTCTTTTGGTAATTTCTGGAAAAGCTTTTCCTAAAAAATAACCTAGTAAAGTCATACTAAAAATCCAGCCAATACCACCAAAAATATTAAAAGTAGCAAATTTTCTATAAGGCATTTCTGCCGCGCCTGCTACAGTTGGGGCAAAGGTGCGAATAATTGGCACAAAACGGGCTAGCACAATGGTTTTACCGCCGTATTTATCATAAAAACTTTTTGCCTTCATTAAATGAGAACGCTTAAAAAACATTGAATCAGGCCGCGAATAAAGCGTCTTTCCTGCTTTGCGACCGATTGCATAACCTGTTGCATCTCCAAGCACAGCAGCTATAGACAAAGTAATTAAAACTGTCCAAATATTTGCATCAAGGCGACCTAGAGCAACAAAAATTCCTGTTGTCACAAGCAAAGAGTCCCCAGGCAAGAAAAACCCTGCTAAAAGACCTGTTTCACTAAAAATAATAATAATTAGGACAAGTAGCCCGCCTGTAGTAACTAGATATTCCACATCCCTTAGTTTATGAAATAACTGTATTAAGTCATTAAAATCCATAACTTTCTCCGAAAAATATTTGTTAGGAAATTTATTAAAAAGATTTCATAGGTTAACACGAACATTAAGAATAGAAAAATACGAAGCGCGATTAACTACATCTTACTGGAAATAAATAAGATATAAGCAAAATAGTTATTACTAGAAAACTTTCTAGCTTATAAAAAAATAGTTTTTTAAAGCTTTTTTGTTGTAGATTATTACACAGAAAATTAATTAGGTTGTGTATTACTTAACTTAAAAACTTTGTACTAAAAAATTCTATGTCACTTACCAACGGCTAAAGCCGTTGGCTTGTTGGGTCGAAGCGACAAGCCTAAGTGACCAGACTAAGTTCGTTAGAGAACTACGTTATTAGAAGAGTTAAAGAACATACCTTGGGATGCTAGCCAGTCCCAAGCTCTATAACCAATAAGTTAAACAACTGCAAGGGTATAGTGGTAGTGCTTATTGGGTGTACTGACTAATAACATTGTCAAGGCCAACTTAACCGTAGAAATACGAGGTTATACAAACTATGAATAAAGTATTTGTACTA
>CAZBMZ010000034.1:47502-66213 GCA_964492845.1 uncultured Clostridia bacterium | reverse complement strand
TATAAAGTCTAACTAAACATACATAATAATTATTATATAAATTAGTTTTATAAGGCTTAAAAATTATGACAATAAAATTAAGTGATAAGTTAACTCTTGCTTGTGGGGTGACATTACCAAACCGACTAGTAAAATCAGCAATGAGTGAACAATTAGGTGATTATAATAATAATGCTACAAAAGAATTGGTAAGACTTTATCAGCGTTGGGCTGATGGAGGTGTTGGATTAAGTATTACTGGAAATGTGATGGTTGATCGACGGGCATTGGGAGAACCTTGTAATGTTGTTGTAGAAGATGAGCGAGATTTATCAAAGTTAACAGAATGGGCAAAGGCAGGAAAATCTAAAGGTGGTCATATACTAATGCAAATTAATCATCCTGGAAGACAATCACCTACCTTTGTTTCTTCTAAACCTGTTGCCCCTTCTGCTGTGCCGGTTAATGTTGGAGTTGGAATGTTTGCTGTACCAAAGACTTTAACAGAAGAAGAAATTTTAGATTTAATTAAACGCTTTGCTAATGCGGCTCAAGTGGCTGTAAAAGCTGGGTTTTCTGGAGTTCAAATTCATGCGGCTCATGGATATTTGATTAGCCAATTTCTTTCTCCATTAACTAATTTACGGACAGATAATTGGGGAGGAAGTGCTGAAAATCGCAGGCGATTTATTTTGGAAGTTGTCAAAGCTGTACGCAAAGCTATAGGTAAGGACAAGATTTTAGGTGTCAAATTAAACTCGGCTGACTTTCAAAAAGGTGGGTTTACTAATGAAGAATCTATGGAAGTAGTCAAAGAGTTAGAAAAGCAAGCGATTGATTTTTTAGAAATTTCTGGTGGAACTTATGAAGCATCTGCAATGATTGGTGATGGACAGAAAGATAGCACAAAAAAACGGGAAGCCTATTTTTTAGATTATGCACAAAAAGTTCGCAAATTAGTTAAATTACCACTGCTTTTAACAGGAGGGTTTCGCACTTCTAAAGCTATGCAAGAAGCTTTGACTGAAGGATGTGTGGATTTAATAGGACTTGCACGCCCTTTAGCTATTGAACCTGATCTACCAGCTAAAATTTTAGCTAGTAATGCTGATGCTCGTCCAGCAGAACGGCATCGAGTCGGAATAGCAATGTTTGACGGGTTTGTAGAGTTAATGTGGCACACTCATCAACTTCATAGAATGGGAGCAGGAAAAGAACCTGATCTTAAACGAGGAGCTTGGCCGACTTTGTTGGGCGGACTTTGGGAAAATGTTTGGAACTCTTTTCGCTTAAAACGTAGTAGCTAACATAATTTGTTACAAACAAAACTTAAGCTAACAAGACTTAAGCAAGTTTAGGATTAGTTTATGAGCAAAGAGACAAATAATTTTATTGGTTTAGAAGCTTTTTTAGAAAATAATATAGAATTACGTGATACTACTTATATTGATCCAAGCACATTAATTGCTAGCTATAGTCAGTTGCAATTGATTTATGGTTTTGGGCGTGCGCTTTGCTCAGAAACAAAACTAGATAAAATTCCTGCTGCAACAGTAGAAGCTTTAGTAAAAATAATTAATTTAGAACGTTGTTTTATTGCTATCCTTAATGATAGAAATAGTTTAGAGATTATAACAAGACATAATATTGAACTGCCAGAAAAGTTTGAAAATTGGCCTGTAAGCAAAAGTGTAATAAATAGAGTAATTAAAGATGGGTTGCCTTTATTGTTGGTTGACACACTAAAAGATAAAAGTTTTTCTTCCCGCCAAAGTATGCACTTAAACCAAATTAGCACAATAATGTGTGTTCCATTAGGTATAAAAGGGGCTGTTAAAGGTATAATTTATGCGGATAGTAGACGAGTTGCAGATAAATTCTCTAAAACAGATCTTCTTTTTTTAATTGCTCTAAGCCATTATGTATACTTAAGTTTAGCTAATTCAATAAAAATAAATAGTAAAAGTCCATCTGATAATGAGATAGATCAAAAGAATTTAATAAATGAAATGTTATCAATGGGTTTGGTGGGTAGATCAAAACCATTACAACAGGCTTATCAACGATTAAAAAAAGTTGCTGACAAAGATTTGCCAGTTCTAATTTATGGTGAAACAGGAACAGGAAAAGAACTTTTTGCCCAAGCAGCACATAAACTTAATAGTAATCGCAATAAAAAAGCTTTTCTTAGCATTAATATTGCAGCACTTTCAGAAACTATTATTGAATCAGAATTGTTTGGACATGAAAAAGGGGCTTTTTCTGGAGCAACACAAACCAAAATAGGTAAATTAGAGCTAGCTAATGGTGGAACACTTTTTCTTGATGAGGTAGCAGAAATTCCATTAAAAATTCAAGCTAAGTTATTACGTGTATTAGAAAATGGGCAATTTGAAAGAGTTGGTGGATTAAAAACTCTATATACAAATATTAGGTTAGTTTCTGCTACTAATAAAAATCTAGAAGAATTAATTAAAAAAGGGGAATTTCGGACAGATCTTTATTATCGATTAAAAGGTGTGTCTATAGTGCTTCCTTCTTTAAGAGAACGAGCGGAAGATATTCCAGAAGTTTTAGCATATTATCTTAATAAAATAGGCTCAGAAAAAAGATTTACTCAATTAGCTTTAACCCACCTACAAAATTATTCTTGGCCTGGTAACATTAGGCAATTAGTAAGGTTAGTTGAAGAACTAGATGCTACTTGTGAAAATGTAATAATAGATACTAGAGATTTACCTAATTATTTATTAAATAGTGAAGGTAAATTTTTACAAAATAATAATTCAACAATCAATAACTTCTTACCTCTCAATGATTTAGTTTCTCAAGTAGAATGTAGTTATATTAAACAAGCTTTAGATTTAGCAAATGGAAATAATGACCAAGCAATAGAGTTACTTGGAATTTCACGAGCTAAATTTTTTGATCGCAAAAAAGTTTATGGGCTTTAAGTTATCTAGTCTAACAATTGAATTAAAGTTAGTTTGAAAATTGAACTTAAAAGTGAAAATTTTGTTAAACCTACCTTATTAAAAATCTATTATCTCGTTTGCTAACAATTAGTTATAAATTCACTTATATTTAGTTATTTTTGGTATGTAATTTGGATACTCCTAAATCTAAGAAAATTTTTAGGAGTATTTTATGACTATAAATATTGAATTTTATGGCGATACTAATGTTGGAAAAGTAAGACAAAATAATGAAGATAATTTTCTAGTAGTAAATTTAGCAGATCACGATTTTTACAATATTGATAATCCTATAAAAGAAGTAATTAGTTTGGATACAGATAAAGAGCTTTTGATTGCTGTTGCTGATGGCTTAGGAGGTGCTTTAGCTGGAGAAATTGCTAGCCAATTAACTGTGGATGTTGTGAAAGAAAAATTAATTGAGCTAGAAAATATTTCTGAATTTAGCCAATATCCTTTTTATGAGAGGCTGCGTTTAGCTGTAGAAATGGTAAATCAGGTAATTATTCAGCATAGTCTTAATAATGTTCAATGTACCGGAATGGGATCAACTTTTACTGGTGTAAGTATTTGTAAAAACTATGCTTATATTGCTCAAGTAGGAGATTCACGAGCCTATTTAATTAGGGATAATAAAATTATACAACTTACTAAGGATCAATCCTTAGTAGGGCAACTTTTAGAAGCAGGTTATATTACTGAAGAAGAAGCTGAAAATCATCATTTAAGAAATGTTATTTTACAAGCTTTAGGTGGGCAAGCACATATAAATGTTGTTATAACAAGAGTTAGCTTAAAAGTAGGCGACATATTACTAGTTTGTTCTGATGGATTAACAACAAGTATAAAAAATCAGCAGATTCTTAGTCTGATAAATAATAATTTAGACTTAAAAATGGCTGCACAAGAATTGATAAAAACGGCTAATGAACAAGGTGGCCTAGATAATATTACCGTAGTATTAGCAAAGGTTAACCAAATATTAAATTATAAGCAGATAGAAGAATTAGAAATAACAACATTGCTTAGAGATGAAAGTTTACCGAAAGATATAAATTTTATTGAAGACGAGATTATTAAAGCTAAATTGGCTGCTAAAAAAAATATGGAAATGGTGGTTGAAGACAGCCCGACGATAGAAGCAAAAATAATGGAAGAAACAGCAGTTGAGGTAGAAGAAATTATTGTAGAAATTAATGATTTAGAACTAGCAAAATTACTAACTAAAAAAGACTCTCAAAAAGCGAATTGGTTAGATACAACAAAAATGTTATTAGCAAGGTTACTAAAATTTTTCCGATTTGCTAATTAGCTAAATGCTTTGAACTAGGCTTGAATTACTGTTTTGGCTAGATTTTTGCTCAATAGGGAAAAGAATATGAAAACTACTACCATGACTTATTCCTGCGGATTCGGCCCAGATACGACCGCTATGAGATTCAACATAGCCTTTAGAAATTGCTAAACCCAATCCGCTACCACGAGCAGAAAACTGATATTTTCCAGAAGTATGATGTAGGGTGTCGGAATGAGTATAAAACTGGTCAAAAATTCGCTCTAAGTCCTTTTTTTCTATACCAATACCATTATCAGTAATGATTATATGAGCATTACTATCTTCTTTGGTGATAGTAACAGAGATAATGCCTTGATCAGGAGTAAATTTAATAGCATTTTGAATAATATTACTTAAGAGTAATTGTAATTTATCTGGATCCGCAGAGACTACTAACTTTTCAGGTAGGTTTAGTTTTAGTTCTTGGTTACGTTGTTGGATAAACTGAGAAAGTTTATTAGCTACAGTTAACATTATTTGACATAAATTTACTTCAGAGTATTTAAGGCGAACTTGTTTTTCGCTAATTTTTAAGGCTTCACTAATATTTTCTACGCTTTCGACCATTCGATTGATAGCGCGTTGGCAGGCAAGTAAAGATTTTTCTTGTCTAGGAGTTAGTTGACCTAGGAATTTTGCTAATAAAGCTTCGTGATTACCTTGCAAAATAGTTAAAGGAGTACGCATTTCATGAGAAGTAACCACCATAAAGTTAGTTTTCATCAGGTTTAGCTCTTGTAAAGTGCGAGAAACTTCTTGTTCATGTTGGTAAAGATTCTCTATTTCCTTTAAGGATTCAGCAATAATTAGATTTTTTTCTTCTAAAGCCAAGTTATTTTCTTCAAGAGTGCCATAAAGAGAAGCATTTTCAATAGCTACTGCGGCTTGATGAGCAAGAGATTCTAAGATTTGAACATCTTTTTCTGTAAAAGGTGTGCGGTTAGCTGTTCGACGAATGTCTAAAACGCCTACTACTTTACCTTTACGGTCAATAATTGGGATTTCTACGAATCCATAAGGGGAATATTTTTCTGCTAATTCTAAATCTACTAACTTAGGTTCTAAATGTATGTCATTGACTATATAGGGTTTACCAGTAACAGCAACTATTCCAGCAATCCCTTGACCTAATGGAAAGATAAGATCAGAATCTTCTAACTTTCCTTGATACCATAAATGTTTAAAAACAATGTTTTTATCTACTATTAAGCCTATTGTGCCGGGTTCACCATCAATTAAACGCGCACTTTCAGCCGTAATATTTTGCAAAACTGTTTCAAGATCTAGTTGGGAATTAATAATTTGGATACTTTTTAAGAGTTGGCGAAGAGTTTCAAGGCGTTCTTGTTGTAATTGGCGAAGTTGAGAGACTTTTTCTTGTTGTCTTTTAGTTAAAATATGGATTCGCCATGCAACTGTTCCATAAATAAGCCCACCAACACCACTTAAATAAAATAAAACTGCCCACCAAGTAAACCAAGGAGGAGGGTTTATACTAAAAGGAATGCTAACAGGGCCAGAAATATTACCTTGACCATCTTTGGCCCAAACTTGAAATTGATAAATTCCATAGCTTAAATTTGTATATTCTTTTCTATGTTCGCTATTCCAATCTGAAGGTTTAGGATCTAAACCTACTAATTGAACACGATAGCGAGTTTCTGATCCTTTGAAATAACTTAGCAAAGTATATTCAAAAACGAGTTGATTTTCATAATAACTAAACTCTTCATTATTAGGTAAATCTTTTGAGGTACCTATAAAAGTTTGTAAATCTTTTGAGGAAGGGCTTTTAGTAAAAGGTTTGCCTTTAATGCTTACTTGTTCAATATGAAGGGGTTTAGGTTGGCTATCATTAATATTTTTATTTAAGTCTAGCATCGCTAGTCCGTAAAGTGTTCCGGCCCAAAGACGATTTTGGCTATCTAAAATTGCTGCTCTAGGGTTAACACCATTTCCAGGCAAACCATCTTCAGTTGTAAAAACATAGCTATCAAAATTAGCTAGATTAGAAGAATCATTTTTTTCTGCTTTTAATGTAAAACGTGCAATACCCTTAAAAGTAAAAATAAAAATTTGTTTTGGGGTAAAAATAATTTGGGAAACTATATTGTTTGGTAGTGCTGGAGTAGTTGAATCAGAAAAAATTTGCCAAGCTTTGTCAGATTTATTTGGGAAAAATTGGGCTAGTCCTCCATTAGTTCCAATCCAAATAATTTGTTGACCATTATGGTTAGTTTCTTTTAAGGTTTTTATAAGATTATTAGGTAACTCAGAATTTTCTGTATTATAAATTGTCCATTTAGCAGCAGTTACTAAGTTTAAGCTATCAGTATTATTTGCTATCTCTAGCTTAACTAGTCCACCTCCCCAGGTTCCTAGCCAAATTACTTGACCATTGTTATTTGACTCAGTTGCTAAAATGCTATCAATTTGATTATGTGGTAGGGGAGAATTTTTAGTTGTATAAGTTGACCATTTGTCTTTTTGAAAACAAGCAAGTCCGCCTGTAGTTCCTACCCAAAGAATTTTTTCTTTGTTGCTAGTAGTTTCAAGTAAGCTCATTACCCGATTTTCAGGTATACCAGAATTGCTAATGTTATAAGTTTTCCAAATATTATTTTCTATTTTAGTTAATCCTCCCCAACTACCTATCCAAAGTGTATTTGGGGAAGTGTATAGTAAATTTTCTATATTATTATCTGGTAAAGAAGAATTGGTAGTATTGTAAATTGTCCATTTTTCATTTTCTAAACAAGCTAGCCCTTCATAGGTGCCAACCCAAAGTTGTTTGGTTGTATCTTCTTTATTTACTTCTAATAAGCTTCTAACTATGTTGTTAGGCAATAGGGATGTTTTAGTAGAAAATGTTTGCCAGCCAAGTAAATCTGTGCGAACTAAACCCCCTCCGTTAGTTCCAATCCAAAGTGTAGGAATGCCGTTTTCAGGATATGTACCTAGCAAAGAAACTATAAAATCTCCTGATAAATTAGAATTTTGTGAATTATAGACCTTCCAAAACATGTCTTCATCATCGGTAGATTCCACAAAATAGGCTAGCCCGGCGGGTGTACCTATCCAAATTGCTGATTTTTCAGATTGTAAATCTGCTGGATAAATACATCTGATAATGTTATGGGGTAGTGAGGAATTATTTGTATTGTAAATATTCCACTGTGGATTATTTGCATGGTTTTCTCTTAAGCTAACTAATCCTTGTTCGGTTCCTATCCAAATAGTTTTTTGGTCGTTATTTTTGGTAACTAGTAAGCTTTTAACAACATCACTTGGTAGCAAAGAGTTGGTTTTATTATAGTTAGTAGAAAATTTATTATTTTCAAATTTAACTAGCCCGCCTCCATTAGTTCCAATCCAAAGAATATCTTTGTCAACAAGGAGAGTTTCAATGTTATCACTAGGAAGGTTAGAATTTTCACTAGTGTAAGTTTGCCATTTATCATTAGAAAATGATGATAAACCTGCCTCAGTTCCTACCCAAATAGTAGACTGACCTAATGAATTAGTAGTAACAGTAAGAGTATTTACTATATTGTTAGCTAATGCTCCAGACTTTTTATTATAAATTGTCCATTTACTATTTTTTAGTTGTACTAAACCAGCCCCATTAGTGCCAAACCAAAGGCTACCATCAGAAGTAGGAAGCATTGTTTGAACAGAATTAGAAATCTGTCTATTAGGCATATTTACAGTAGTCCATTTATGACCATTATAGTAAGTTGCTCCGTCTTGAGTCCCTACCCAAAGATAGCCTTTTTGGTCAAAAACTATTGTCATTGCTGAATTTTGAGGTAGTCCATCTTTATCTGTAAATGTATGAAAAGCAAAAGATCCTGATAGTTTAGGAAAGGTTTTTTTAGTTAATGGTTTCGTAGATATACTAGTTAAATTAGTAAAACTACTTGTTTTCCCAAAAAAATCCTGGTTTATCAACAAACTTATTGTTAATAAAAAGAGAAAGATTAGGGCAAATTGGCTAAGTGTTTTAATTTTGGAAAAGCTAAACATTGATTTAAGTGTAGCTACTTAATCCAACAAAAATAAGCTGTCTATTAGAATCACCTAATAATAACTTATAGTAGCTTGGCTTGTTAATAAATAATCTAAATTTCTTATTTTAGAAAGTAAAATTTTTAGTTAATTATATTATTCGGAAGAAAGTTGATTATACTTGCTATAAAAAACTTGACAATAAGATACTCAACTAGCTATACTGGCGGCAACTTGAACAAAAAATTATATTGTTGGGCATTTAATTAATTTATATTCGTCCGCCCAATTTGCAATTTTATTATTAATTTCTATCAATTTAGTATTGAGCAGATTGTCAAAACAATTCTGCCATTTGGAGGCAAAAAGATTATGAGTAAGATTATTGGTATTGACTTAGGCACAACTAACTCAGTAGTTGCTATTATGGAAGGTGGTTCTCCCACAGTAATTGCTAATTCAGAAGGTGCGCGTACTACTCCCTCAGTAGTAGGATTTACAAAAGATGGACAGCGATTAGTAGGACAAGTTGCTAAACGCCAAGCTGTCACTAATCCAGAAAACACAGTTTATTCAATTAAAAGATTTATGGGCCGTCGTTATGAAGAAGTTGGCGGTGAGATTAAGCAAGTTCCCTATACGGTAAAATCTGTTTCAAATGGTGATTGTCGTGTAGTAGCAGGCGGTAAAGAATATTCTCCACCAGAAGTTTCTGCCATGATCTTACAAAAATTAAAATTAGCAGCCGAAGAATACTTAGGCCAAAAAGTAGAAAAAGCTGTAATTACAGTTCCAGCTTATTTTAATGATGCACAACGGCAGGCAACAAAAGATGCTGGTAAAATTGCTGGGCTTGAAGTAATGCGTATTGTTAATGAGCCAACAGCAGCAGCTTTAGCATATGGATTAGATAAAAAGAAAAATGAGACTATAGCTGTATTTGACTTTGGTGGTGGCACTTTTGACATTTCTGTCCTTGAAGTAGGTGAAGGTGTAGTAGAAGTAAAATCTACTAATGGTGATACCCACTTAGGCGGGGATGATATTGATGAACGCTTGATGAAATGGATTATGGAAGAATTTAAGAAGGATCAAGGTATTGATCTTTCTAATGATAAAATGGCACTCCAACGCTTAAAAGAAGCGGCAGAAAAAGCAAAAATTGAGCTTTCTTCAACAATGGAAACAGAAATTAACCTACCGTTTATTACTGCTGACCAAAGTGGGCCTAAACACTTAGTAATGAAACTTTCTCGTGCTAAGTTTGAATCTTTAGTTGATGATCTTTTACGTCGTACCTTAAAGCCTTGTGAGCTAGCTCTATCTGACGCTGGGGTAAAAACCAGTCAAGTTGATGAAGTCGTGTTAGTTGGAGGTTCAACACGTATTCCTAAAATCCAAGAAATGGTAAAAAACTTCTTTGGTAAAGAACCTCATAAAGGTGTTAACCCAGATGAAGTTGTAGCTGTTGGTGCTGCTGTTCAAGCAGGCGTTTTAGCTGGAGATGTCAAAGATTTACTTTTATTAGACGTTACTCCTCTTTCTTTAGGTATTGAAACATTAGGTGGTGTATTTACCCGCTTAATTGAACGTAATACAACTATTCCTACTCGTAAGAGTGAAGTTTTTTCGACTGCATCAGATAACCAAACATCAGTAGAAGTTCATGTGTTACAAGGTGAAAGACCTATGGCACGAGATAACCGCACATTAGGTAAATTCCACCTAATAGGTATTCCACCTGCTCCAAGAGGAATGCCACAAGTTGAAGTAACCTTTGATATTGATGCTAATGGTATTGTCAATGTATCAGCAAAAGACCTTGGGACGGGACGAGAGCAAAAGATTACGATTACATCTAGTTCTGGCTTAAGCAAGGAAGAAATTGACAGAATGGTAAGGGAAGCTGATTCTAATTCTGAGTCAGACAAAAAGCGACGCGATCAAATCGAAGCACGCAATAAACTTGATAGTTTAACTTACTCAACGGAGAAATTGATCAAAGATAACCGAGAAAAAATTGATGCTGCAACAGTAACAGAACTAGAAGGAATTATTTCTGAGATTCGTGGTAAGTTGGAAACAGCAGAAACTCCAGAATTAGAAGCACTTTATGAAAAACTAACTAAATCTTCTCACAAAGTAGCTGAACAAATGTATCGTCAAGCTCCTGCGGATGGACAAGCCGAGTCAGCATCAGCCGGGAGTGGTGGTAGCACAAGTGCAGGTGGTAGTGGTCGTAGTAATCCTAAAGATGATGATGTTATTGATGCTGAATATGTAGATGTTGACGATAAAAAATAGTTACTTCCTACTAATTAAAGTAAAATTTGCTAACCTTTGACAGCCTGTAACTTGCAGGCTGTCAAGCAATATAACCCTTTCTAAATAAAATAATTATGGCACGAGAAGATTACTATAAAGTTTTAGGTGTTGAGCGTACTGCTAACCAAGACGAGATTAAAAAAGCATATAGGCGTTTAGCTAGAAAATATCATCCAGATGTAAACCCTGGGGATAAGTCAGCAGAAGAAAAATTTAAGCAAATATCAGAAGCATTTGAAGTTTTAAGCGATACAAAGAAACGCGAAGTTTATGATCGCTTTGGCTCTTACTCAGATAATATGGCTGATGCTGCTAATGCTGGGCCTGCAAATAGTGGGTTTGGCTTTGGTGGATTTGATTTTGGTGGGTTTAATAGTGGTTCATTTGGAGATATTTTTTCTGAACTCTTTGGGTCATCGCGCAAAGCAAGTGCTAATAGTACTAATATGTATACTAATGCTACTGCACCAGAGCCTAGAAAAGGCTTAGATATTGAATATGCTTTATCAATTAGTTTTGAACAAGCTGTACAAGGTTTTACTGCTAGTATTACCTTAAGTAGAGATGAAGGATGTAATCGTTGTAATGGTAGCGGAGAAATGATCAGCACGGCACAACAACCTTGTAGTCGTTGTCAAGGTAGCGGTAAAACTACCACTCAAAGTGGTAAGCTACAGTTTAAGACTACTTGCCCTGATTGTCATGGAACAGGGCAACGAAATCAAGCTTGTAGCCTTTGTTTAGGTCGCGGTACAGTGCCAAAAACAGAATCTGTTAAAGTACGTATTCCTGCTGGGGTTGATACTGGTTCAAGAGTTCGTGTACCTGGAAAAGGGCATTCTGGAACTTTGGGAGGCGGGTCAGGAGATCTTTTTATTATTACTAATGCTGGTGAACATCCTTATTTTACGCGTAAAGGTGACAACATTTATTGCACCATTCCTGTTACTGTGCCTGAAGCCGCTATTGGAGCAAAAATAGAAGTCCCAACTATTTCTGGAAAAGCAGTTTTGCGTATTCCTCCAGGGACACAATCAGGACAAAAATTTCGCTTAAGAGAAAAAGGAGTTCCTTCACTACGTGGAAATGTTTGTGGGGATCAATATGTAGAAGTAAAAATAGTCTTACCAAAAATTATTAGCGAAGATACAAAAACAATCTTAAAAGAATATGCTCGACTTAACCCAGAAAACCCCCGTATGGAAATGGGGCTAGAATAAAGCGGTTATATGACAACAACAAAAAAGAAACCAAAAACTAAAGGTTATACCATAAGCGTTGTAGCAGAAACCTATGATATTCATGCGCAAACATTAAGATTGTATGAGCGTGAAGGGCTTTTAACTCCTTCGCGTTCAGACGGGAATACTCGCTTTTATACAGAAGAAGATTTAGAAAGATTAGAACTAATCTTAAAATTAACTAGAGATCTAGGAGTAAATTTAGCTGGTGTGGGTATTATCTTAAATATGCGGGAAAAAATGGATGAAATGCAGAGAGAATTTAACCGCTTTTTAGAATATTTACAAATGCATGTCTCTCAAGATGTTTGGCAAGAAGACGAACAAATAAAAAATGCTCTAGTAAGAGTAAACCCTTTATCGCAAATAGCCGTTAGACCTTCAAACATAATAAATCAAAAGAAAAAAGATTAACTAAAATTGATTTGGAGCGTGAATATTGTCAGCAACGCAAGCAATAGAAATAAATGCTGTAACTAAGTCATATGGTGATTTTACGGCAGTTAATAACCTTTCTTTAGAAGTAGTTCAAGGATCTGTTTTTGGACTGCTAGGCCCAAATGGAGCAGGCAAAACCACTACAATTAGAATGATTGTTAGTATTACTTTTCCAGATAAAGGAGAAGTAAAAGTTTTTGGGCAAAAAATGGGGCCTAAAATGCAGGAGCGCATAGGTTATTTACCAGAAGAACGCGGGCTATATAAAAAAATGAAAGTTCGTGAACAGTTGCGCTTTTTAGCTGGCCTAAAAAATGTTCCTACAAGTGAAATAGATAAAAGAATTACTGATTGGGCAGAACGCTTGCAAATATCTGCTTGGCTAGATAAAAAGACAGAAGAACTTTCCAAAGGAATGCAGCAAAAAATCCAATTTATTGCTACCATTTTACATAAACCAGAGCTAATTATTTTAGATGAGCCTTTTTCTGGACTAGATCCAGTTAATGCTAATTTATTAATTGAAGTCATACATGAATTAAAAGCTAGTGGCACTACAGTTATTCTTTCTACTCACGTAATGGAACAAGTAGAAAAATTATGTGATGATATTTGCTTAATTAATAAATCTCAAAAAGTATTATCAGGCAACTTAAAAAGCATTAAACGAGGTTTTTCTAGTAATAAAATTGCTCTTAGCTATGAAGGTGAAAATCAGGTTTTAACAGGCAATGAGCTAATAAAAAAGATTGCTCAGTATGCTAGCCATATGGAAATTGAGCTAGTCGAAGGAGCAGAGCCACAAAAGTTACTCCAACAAATGGTTAATAAGGGTGTTTATATTAACCGATTTGAACTTATGGAGCCTTCTCTTAATGAAATTTTCATTAGGAAAGTAGGAAAAAATGAATAAAATTTTTTTGGTCATCAAACGAGAGTTTTTAGAAAGAGTTGTTTCTAAATGGTTTATCATTGGCACATTGCTTGGGCCAATACTTATGGCTGTACTGATACTTGCCCCATTGCTAGTAGCAAAGTTAGATACAAGTGATCGAAAAGTTACAGTTGTTAGCTTAGATAATGATACTGAACTTTTAGCTTCAATTGAAAAACGCTTAAGTAATAAAAAAGACCCAATAGGCCAAAGTAAATATGTAGTAAAAACTCTAGGAATTGCTGATGAAAAAGAACTTCCTGAAATACGAGAAAAGCTTACTAAAGAAATAAAAGATGGAGATCTAAATGGCTATTTACTACTAAAAAAGACAGATAAAGACTATTCAGCAGACTTTTTTGCTGAAAATGTTTCTGATTTTGGGACTATCCGACAATTAGAAGATGCTACAAGTGGATCCATTATAGAAAGACGCTTAAGTCAAGCGGGGATGGATCCTAATCAAATAAATGAATTAAGTAAACCTATTGATATTAAAACCAAAAAGCTTGTTGAAAGCGGAACAAAAGAAGATAGCGGCCAAACAATGATATTAGGTTTAATTATGATGGTAATTCTTTATACCACCATGATTATTTATGGAATGACGGTGCTGCGTGGCATTGTTGAGGAAAAACAAAGTCGTATTGTTGAAGTGATAATTTCTTCTATTTCTCCATTGGAATTAATGTTTGGAAAAATTATAGGTATTGGCCTAGTAGGGTTGCTGCAATTTACTGTATGGAGCCTTTTTGCTGCTGTGCTTCCAATGGCTTTAGCAACTATGTCAGTAGCATCGCCTGCAAATCTGCCTGAAATACCAAAAGCTTTACTTATATATTTTGTTTTATATTTTGTCTTAGGTTATTTTCTTTATGCAACACTTTTTGCTTTAGCAGGTTCAATAGTTTCTAATGATCAGGATGCTCAAAGTGTACAAATGCCTATTACAATGTTGCTAATAATTGCAACAATCTTTTCTTCATTAATAATTAGAGACCCTAACGGCACGGCATCAGTAATCTTGTCACTAGTTCCGTTTTTTGGCCCAGTACTAATGTTTTTACGAATTGCGGTACAGACTCCACCCATTTGGCAAATTGTTCTATCTTTAGGGCTTATGGTAGTAACTATAATTGCTTGTTCCTGGCTAGCAGCCAAAATTTATCGTGTAGGAATTTTAATGTATGGCAAACGTCCAACCGTTCCAGAATTAATTAAGTGGTTGCGCTATACCTAGAATATTCTTTATTAAAGACTTATAAACTACTATGACAGATTTTTTAGTTGGTACAGTAAAAGGCCCAGGGGAAAAACCACAGGAATATCTTTTTATAACTACTGACAATGACCAAACACGAATAGGAGAATTTGTTTATTACCAAATAGAGGGGCAATCTATTATTGGTAATATTACAAATCGTGAACTAGTTCGTAGCTTACCAGATGATTTTTTAGCTGACCCTAACACCCCACCACAACAAGTAGCGGAGTTAATTGGGCTAGAAACAAGTGCAGAACTTTATCAAGTGATGGTTTCAACAATTGGCTATTATGATGAAAACATAGGAGATTTTGTTAATCCTCGTATTCCACCGCGTCCCGGACAGCCTGTTTATGTTGCTTCTAATGAAACTCTAACAAAAATACTTAGTCCTTATAAAGTAGGCGATTTAGGGGCTGCTCATTTAGGGAGTCTATTGACTCGTCCGCTAGGTGCAGTGCCTGTAGTGCTTTCGGTAAAAGATGTTGTAGCCACACATTTAGCCGTTTTAGCTAGCACGGGTGCAGGCAAAAGCTATACAGCAAGTGTTTTAATTGAAGAATTATTAAAACCTAATAACCGAGCAGCAATTTTAATTGTTGACCCACATGGTGAATATAGCACTTTAAGAGAGATTGAAGCTTTACCAGAATTTCAACAACAGGGCTATAAGCCTCAAGTAAAGATTTTTCTACCTGATAAAGTAAGAGTGCGCTTTAACACTCTTAAACTAGCAGATGTACGCTATTTATTGCCAGAATTAACAGATAAGCAAAATTACTATCTAAACCGAGGATTTTATGAGGTAGAAAGAAAATTTGGTAAAAATCAGATTTATGGCTATCAAGATCTTTATGATGCAATCTTAGCTATGAAATTTGATGACGACGAAGGAAATTCGCGTGGTGGCAGTTCAAATGTTGGAACTATTGAAGCGATTTTATGGAAGCTAGATTTTCGTTTTGGTCAGAGTAAAATCTTTTCAAATGTTGAACATAATACACTAACAGACCTTTTCTCTCCTGGTCAATGTACGGTATTACAGCTTAATGAAATAGATCAGCAAGAACAACAAGTAGTCGTAGGCACACTGCTACGTAGAATAAATGATGCTCGTGTAGCTTGGGTAAATCAGAAAAATATTAGTCCAAACGTTGATGATCAACTAACTTTTCCTGTTTTTGTATTGCTTGAAGAAGCTCATAGATTTGCCCCTGCTAATACTACTGTAGTATCTACTAATGTGTTAAAACAGATTCTTTCTGAAGGTCGTAAATTTGGAATTGGGATAGGTTTAATTACTCAACGTCCTGGAAAACTTGACCAAGATGTTTTAAGTCAATGTCAAACACAATTTATTATGAGAATTGTTAACCCAATTGACCAAAATACAATTGCTTCAACAGTGGAAAATGTTGGACGCAAAATGCTAGAAGAATTACCAGCATTGACTAAAGGACAAGTAATTGTAACTGGTGTAGGGGTAAATACTCCGGTAATGTGTCAGGTTAGAAAAAGATTAACCACTCATGGAGGTCAGACTTTTGATGCTCCTAGCGAATGGTTAAACTGGCATAGCAACACTAAACAACAAGCGATTCAACAAGAACGCTCATCACTTCTTAAATCTGGTGGAAAGCCTAGAGAGCAAATAGGCGGAATAGATATATAGAAAATACAATGGTAGAAATCCTATTTCAAGATGAAAATTTTATTGCTGTTAATAAGCCAATAGATGTTAATTCTATTGCTGGACGAAATGAACCAAATGAAGTTGTGCTGCTAAAAATGGTTGAAGAAATAGCAGGGCAAAAACTTTATGTTGTCCATAGATTAGATAAACAAGTTAGCGGTGTAATGGTTTTTGCTAAAACTGCTGCTAGTCATAAATACTTAAATGATTTGTTTTTTAAAGGTGAAGTTACAAAGCAATATTTGGCTTTAGTTTATGGAGTTATAAAGTCTGATGAAGAAATTATAGATAAACCTATTAGGGAATATGGTTCGGGGCGAATGGCAGTAGATTTTCGTCAAGGAAAGAAAAGTTTAACCATTTGTCAGGTAAAAAAACGCTATAAACAATATACTTTAGTAGATATTTATCCAAAAACAGGTCGTCGTCATCAAATCCGGGTGCATCTTTATAGCCTTGGTCATCCAATTGTAGGAGATTTACAATATGGAGATAAAACACAAGCTACAAAATATCCTCGTTTAATGCTTCATTCGGAAAAAATAACATTTCTTGACCCTAACAATCAAAAAATAACAATCGTTGCTCCAATACCAGAGTTATTTAATAGAATTATTAATAAAATTAAGTAGCTGTTTGCAAAGGCAAAATCTTTGCGGAAATAGCTTTATTTCTTAGCTAATACAGGTAATTATTCTTAAAACATCCCGTAAAACTAAATATTACATATTGAAGGAAAGGAAAATACTTTTATGAGTAGTGCTGCTGTCAAAATGGAGCAAGGCGTTAGCAATTTTATTGCTAAACCGGTAAAAATGTTAATTGGTAAAGATTGGGTGGAAGCAATCAATGGGGCAACTTTTCCTGTTTATAATCCTGCAACAGGACAAGTAATGGCACAAGTGGCAGAAGGTCGCAAAGAGGACATAGATTTAGCTGTAAAAGCTGCTCGCAAGGCTTTTGAAGAAGGCCCTTGGTCTAGGGTAACTCCTTCTGAACGTGGAAAAATGATTTGGCGGTTGGCGGATCTTTTAGAAAAACACATTGAAGAATTTGCTCAATTGGAATCATTAGATAATGGTAAACCACTTACTATTGCACGAGGCGCAGATGTACCATTAGCAGTAGACCTATTTCGCTATATGGCAGGTTGGGCAACTAAGGTTGAAGGTACTACAATACCGATTTCTGTTCCCTATACTCCTGGTACTAAGTATTTAGCCTATACTATGCGTGAACCTGTTGGTGTAGTTGGTCAAATTATTCCTTGGAACTTCCCTCTATTAATGGCTGCTTGGAAATTAGGCCCAGCACTTGCAACAGGCTGTACTGTAGTATTAAAACCAGCAGAACAAACCCCGCTAACAGCATTAAGACTAGCAGAATTAATTCAAGAAGCAGGTTTTCCAGAAGGTGTAGTAAATGTTGTTGCTGGATATGGTGAAACTGCTGGAGCAGCACTAGCAGCACATCCAGATGTTGACAAGGTTGCTTTTACTGGTTCAACAGAAGTTGGAAAATTAATCTTACAAGCTGCGGCAGGTAACTTAAAGAAAGTTACTTTAGAATTAGGTGGAAAATCTCCTAATATTGTTTTTAAGGATGCAGACCTGGATTTAGCAATACAAGGTGCTGCTAGTGCAATTTTCTTTAATCATGGACAATGTTGTTGTGCTGGTTCACGCCTTTATATTGAAGAAAGTGTATTTGATAAAGTAGTAAGTGGTGTAGCAGACATAGCAAATAATATTAAGGTTGGCCCAGGTTTTGATCCTGATACACAAATGGGGCCACTGGTTTCAGATGAGCAATTAAGTCGGGTTTGTTCTTATATGGAGTCGGGTTTAAGTTCTGGAGCAACAGCCCTTGCAGGTGGACAAAAACTAGGTGAACAAGGCTATTTTGTTAAACCAACTGTTCTAACAAATGTAGACCAAAATATGAAAGTGGTACAAGAAGAAATCTTTGGCCCAGTAGTTACTGCAATGCCATTTAAGCAATCAGATGATATTGCTCCTGCTGCTAATGATACGGTTTATGGACTTGCGGCAGGAATTTGGACTAGTGATGTTAGCAAAGCTCATAGCCTAGCGTCTAAACTTCGTGCTGGTACTGTTTGGATTAATTGCTATAACATTTTTGATGCTGCAATGCCATTTGGAGGCTATAAACAATCGGGTTGGGGCCGTGAAATGGGTAAAGAAGCATTAGAACTTTATACTGAAACAAAATCTGTTTGTGTAAAAATGTAGATAAAATTAAAAACTTAACTATTTGAAAACTAGGGAGTTAAATATATTTTGATTCCCTAGTTTTTCTACTTGGTTACTTATGAAACTTATTTTAGTTGGTGGACATAGCCGTAATATTGGTAAAACTTCTGTTGTTGCAGGAATTATTAAAGCTTTAGTAGAACTTAATTGGACGGCAATAAAAATCACTCAAACAGGCCATAAAATCTGTGCAAGTAACGGTAAAGATTGCGGTTGTGAAGTTCCTGAGCATGAGTTTTTACTTA
>CAZBMZ010000034.1:0-47471 GCA_964492845.1 uncultured Clostridia bacterium | reverse complement strand
CAGAAGAAACAGAAAAAAGTATGCGAGCCGATACACCAAGATTTCTGCTTGCAGGTGCAAAACGCGCTCTTTGGCTACGTACTAGACAAGGTGAATTAGTCAATGCTCTTAGTAAATTAAAAGCAGAGATTGCGACAGATAACTATGTAATTATTGAAAGTAATAGCTTACGTAAATTTATTGTGCCAGATTTGTATTTACAGGTTTTAGATCCCACAAAAGAAGACTTTAAGGTTTCTGCACAGGAGTTTTTAGACCTAGCAGATGCTTATATTGTAGTAAATAAATTTGACCAAAAAATAGATATAGGGAAAGTAGCAATTAATTGGCAAAACATTTCATTAAAAAACCTAATGGAATTAAGGAAAGCTTGGTTTTTAGTGCAGCCTGAACAAGAATTTATTAGTCAAGAAGTAATAGAATTTATTAAAAAACGTCTTAATAAATAAAGAATTTGTTAAGATAGTTCTTTCACAAAAAATGGTCCAAACTCGGTATAAATGCAAGTAAAATTTTGTGAAAGAACTTCCCAGCAAAATATACACTAATTAAGATAATATGCCTAATCTTTTAATTAAATTTTACATAAATATTATATAAATCACGTGTAATGTACTAGGTAATAATAAATTACTATTTCCTATTTTTCTAATTTATACTATTAATTACAGAATATTTTATTATTTTAGCTATTATAGCTAAGCATAGACATAGATACTACTAAAATTAGAAATACTTTATTAATAATACTTGCATGGAAAAAATTAAACATTTATTAAAACCAAAACAACCTGCCTTTTTATCTAGCGATTCCTTTTTAGATAATCCCCAGGATGAAATACCTAATCAAGAATTAAAGGGAGCATTAGCAGAGACAGTTTATAATGGCTTAAATTTTGTTTCTTCAGGTATTGCTACACTCTATTTTATTATTGCTATATTTAATATTTTTATCTTACCTCAAAGTGTTTCTTTAATTTTAACAATTACGGCTACTGCTATTGCGATAGCTTGTTTACTGGTAAATATAGCTGTACGCAAAGCTTTTATTTCCTCTAATGAAGCAAATTCTATAGGAGCTTTACTAGCTTTTTTAGCAGCATCTTATAGTTTTACATCTTTTTATTTATATTCTTCTAGTAAAGAAACAATAGGATTATCATTAATTATTCTTGCTATAGGCTGTTTTATTTTATCATTAAGATGGTTTTTAACAGTTATAGTTTTGATTTTAAGTGGTTGGTTAATATTAATGTTAATTACACCACAAAATGATTGGTTATATTATGCTCCTGTGATAGGTTCAGCAACAATTCTTTCTTTTTTGGTTTTTCAAACTAGAATGCATGCTTTAAAAAAGTTCGAGGCGTTAAGCCTAAAATGTTATTCAAGGGAAATAGAACTAGAGCAAGTGTTAGAAGAAAAAGAAACAAGTAACTTAAAACTCTTAGACACTCTAAAAAGGCTTAAAAGCTCTCAAGAAGATTTACAAATACTCTTAAACTCAATTAATGGAATAGTTTGGGAAGTAGATGCTGATACACTAGAATTTACCTTTATTAGTAAAAAAGCTGAAGAGCTTTTAGGATATCAAACTACTGAATGGTTAGAAGAAAAAGATTTTAGAGAAAAATATATTTACTCAGATGATAAGAAGAAAATAAAAGAATTTTGGAGACAAGCAACAAATGTGGGGCAAGATCAAGAAATTGAATATCGAATGATTGCTAAAAATGGCAATATTGTTTGGCTAAGAAACATAATGACAGTGCTAAAAGAAAAAGGGCAGGTAGCAAAAATTAGTGGTGTAATGTTTGATATTACGGATCATAAGAAAGTAGAGCTTGCTTTAATTCGTAGTGAAAGCCGCTATAGAGATCTTTTTGAAAAGGCAACAGATATAATTTATAGCCATGATTTAGAAGGTAATTTTACTTCTATTAACTCTCAAGCAGAAACTCTACTTGGTTATAGCCGCGAAGAAATGCTAGAAATGAATATTAGCCAAGTGCTAGAAGCAAGCATATTAGAAAGAATAAAAGAAAGAATAGGACGTAGATTAAAAGGAGAAAATGTTTCAGCCCATGAACTGGAATTAATAGGAAAAAATGGTAATAAAGTAATTTTTGAAGTTAATTCCTGGTTAGAATGGGAAAATAAAAAACCTGTATCTGTATATGGTATAGCTCGTGATATAACAGAAAGAAAACGTATTGAAGAAGCATTAAAAGACAGTGAAAGACGTTATAGAGAATTGTTTAATACTGCCCCAATAGGAATTTATAGAACTACTCCAGATGGAAAAATTACTGATGCTAATCCTGTAGTAATTCAAATGTTAGACTGTGAATCTTTAGAAGAATTAATTGAACGTAATTTAGAAATAGAAGGTATAGATGCAAATTATTCAAGAAAGAAATTTAAAGAAGAATTAGAAATAAAAGGGCAAATTATAGGATTAGAATCAGAGTGGACAACACGTATTGGAGAGAAAAAATTTATTCGAGAAAATGCAAAAATTATTAAATCATCAAGTGGAGAAATTCTTTACTATGATGGGACTATTGAAGATATAACAGATCGTAAAAATATAGAAAATAATCTACGTAATCGTGAAAAACAATATAGAGTATTATTTGAGAATAATCCTTGTCCTTCTTGGGTTTATGATACAGAAAATTTAACTTTTTTAGCTGTAAATAAAGCAGCTATAGAACATTATGGTTATACAAGAGAGGAATTTGATAAATTAACGGTTAAAGACATCAGACCTATAGAAGAAATAGCTAGATTTATTAGCTATGTTGAAGAAGAAAAGAAGCCAGAAAGTAATGTTTGGTATTGGAAACACTGTAAGAAAGATGGAACTATTTTTGATGTAGAAGTTAGGTCGGATGAAGTAATTTTTGAAGGAAAAAAAGCAAGACTAGTTTTAGCAAAAGATATTACAGAACTTAAACAAACAGAAGAATTATTAAAAATAGCTCGAGATAATGCCCTAGAATCTGCTCAGTTAAAATCTCAATTTTTAGCAAATATGAGCCATGAGATCCGTACCCCACTAAATGGGATTATTGGTATGGCGTATCTTTTAATGGATACAGAATTAACAGAAAGCCAGTATGAATACCTGAAGGCAATTAATAGCTGTGGGGATGCTTTAATAACTATAGTCAACAATATATTGGACTTATCAAAAATAGAAGCAGGTAAATTAGAACTAGAAGAAAGTAGTTTTAATTTAGAAGTTTTACTAGAAGAAGTTATAAAAATATTTACCAGTAAAGTTATTAGTAAAGGCATTAATATTAATTACCAAATAGCTCCAGATGTTATTACTGATTTAGTAGGCGATACAAACCGACTAAGACAGATTTTGATGAATTTAGTTGGAAATGCAGTTAAGTTTACCGAGCGTGGAGGAATAATAATAAAAGTAAGTGTTGGTGAAATAAAAGTGGAAGAAGTAACATTGCACTTTGAAGTTATTGATACAGGAATAGGGATTACAAAAGAGGTTTGTAATAATTTATTTCATCCATTTGTTCAAGCTGATAGCTCAACAACTCGGGAATATGGTGGTACAGGTTTAGGGCTAGCTATCTGTAAACAATTAGTTGAAATTATGGGAGGTAAAATTGGTGTTAGTAGCCAATTAAGAGAAGGTAGCACTTTTTGGTTTACAACTAAATTGACTAAACAACAATTTATTAGTCAAAGTGAAGCAGATAAAGCCTTTAAGATATTTCTACAAGACTTACGTTTGCTTATAATTAGTAGTAATAGGCTACATTGGGAAATGATAGAAAAACAAGCAATAGATTGGAAGTTAAGAATAGAGTATATTGCTAATGGTGCTAATGCGTTGCAGTTAATACGCCAGGCACTTAAACAGGCAGATCCTTATGAAGTAGCAATAATTGATACAAAACTTCCAGATCTTTCAGGGGTGGATCTAGCAAGAGTAATTAAATCAGATCCTTCTATTGCAAACTTAAAGTTGATAATGCTTTCATCCGCGCTATCAAGTAGCCTAAAAAAGGATATTGGAAACATAGATATTGAAGCTTATCTTTACAAACCTATTACTCAAATGCAGTTTTATGATTGTTTGCGGTTTGTACTGCGTTCTTCACTTAAAAAGAAATTTACAGAATATCCACAAATCGAAGAAGCAACTTATATTTTGGGCAGTGACTTTCAAGCTAAAATTTTACTTGTAGAAGATAATTTAGTTAATCAGTCCGTAGCAGTTTCAATACTTAATAAACTTGGTTGTAGTGTTGATGTTGCAAGTAATGGATTAAAAGCTCTAGGAAAATTATTAATACATACTTATGATTTGATTTTTATGGATTGTCAAATGCCTATTATGGACGGCTTTGAGACTACTACTATTATCAGAAATGAAGAAAGAAATGGGAAATATGCTAAGCGTACTCCAGTAATAGCTTTAACCGCAGGAGTTATGCCAGAAGATAGAATGCGCTGTTTAGCTGTAGGTATGGATGAAGTTGTTACTAAACCCTTTAACCCAAAACAAATAGTAGATGTTTTAAGCAAATGGCTACTAAATGATTTTAAGCTTCCAATAGTTGAAGAAGAAAAAAAACAGCTTCCAGAAGAAAACATAGATAACAATGAGCTAGTTACTTTAGACTTAAATATGTTTGTACAACTAGCGGCTGTTTCTCAAGAAGATACAGCGTTTTTTAGTAGAATTATAAAATTATTTCTTAAAACTACTAATGAAAGTTTAGTAGTTATTAACACTCTGCTTCAAAATAATGATATTGCTAACTTAAAAAAAGAAGCTCATAAACTAAAAAGTGCTTGTGGTAATGTTGGCGCAGTAAAAATGGCTAGTTTGTGTAATATATTAGAAAAAGCAGAAGATATTGCTAACAGCCAAAAATTTGTTACAGAACTTAATACAGAGTATGATTGTCTTAAAAAAGAGTTTAAGTATAGATTTGGCATTTAATTACAAATAATTACAAATCATAAAATTTTATCTAATTAATATCTATTGCAATACTATATTTATTATACGTAAGGAGAGCATATGAAAAGATTGTTTTCTGTGCTAGCTTTAATGCTAGCATTAGCCTTAGTTGCAAGTGCGCAAGCTCCAACAGGCTTAAAAGTAAATGATTTATTTAAGTTTAAGCGAGTTGGAGATCCTCAAGTTTCTCCAGATGGTAAGACAGTTGCTTACACAGTAACAACTTATGATCGAGATACTAACAAGCGAACTAGCCAAATTCATTTGACTACGGTTGCTGATGGAAATGTAGAAGTATTAGCAGAAAGTTCAGGTAAAGAAGGTCGTCCACGTTGGTCACCAGATGGTAAACAATTAGCTTTTATTTCATCGCGTGATGGGGCAAGTCAAATTTGGACTTATAATGTTGGAACTAAGACGAACCAAAAGTTGACTAGCATTTCTACAGAAGCAGCGGATTTAGTTTGGTCGCCAGATTCTAAACATCTACTTTTTACTTCAGAAATTTATCCAGAATGTAAAACAGATGAATGCAATAAGAAAAAATTAGAGGAAGCAGAAAATAGCAAAGTAAAAGCTAAAATTGCTGATCGATTGCTCTATCGTCATTGGAATAGCTGGAAGGAAGGCAAACGTAGCCATGTATTTATTGTTTCTTCTAGCGGGGGTACAGCCGAAGATCTAACACCTGGCGACTTTGACACTCCACCATTTTCTTTAGGTGGCCCGGATAACTATACCTTTTCTCCTGATGGTAAAGAAGTTTGTTTTGCTCGTAATACCGATAAGGTAGAAGCTATTAGTACAAATAATGAATTATTTATTGTTTCTATCAGAGGAGGAGAAGCAAAGAAAATTTCTACATCTTTAGGCTCAGATGTTAGCCCAAGTTATTCTCCTGATGGTCGTTTTATTGCTTATCGTTCACAAGAAAGAGCAGGTTTTGAAGCTGATCGGGCGCGGCTTATGCTTTATGACCGTGCTAGCGGCAAAACCCGAAGCATTAGCGAAAGCCTAGACCGTTCAATAGAAGAAATGGTTTGGTCACCAGATAGCAAAAAAATCTACTTTACTGCTATAGATAATGGTTATATCCCAATCTATACAATTGATGTAACTACTTTAGAAATCAAGAAAATAGTTGATAAAACTTGTAATGGTGAACTTTCTATTAGCTCAGAAGGAAATAGGCTGGTTTTTTCCCGTAGCTCTATGACACAGCCTAGTGAAGTTTTCCTACTTAGAACAGAAAATTTAGCAGAAAAACAACTTACTGATCATAATAAGGAACTGCTTTCTAAACGCCAACTAGTTGAAGGTGAAGATATTTATAGCACTAGTCCGGCTGATGGTGCAAAAGTTCATTCTATTTTACTTAAGCCTGTAGGGTTTCAACCAGGAAAAAAATATCCTATGTTGGTTTTAATTCATGGCGGCCCACAAGGTGCTTGGGAACATAATTTTGGCTATCGTTGGAATGCAAATATTTATACTTCTGCTGGCTATGTAGTGCTAATGCCTAATCCACGAGGAAGCATTGGATATGGACAAAAGTTTACAGATGAAATTAGTGGGGATTGGGGCGGCAAATGTTATCAAGATATAATGAGTGCAGTAGATCACACTATTTCTTTAGGCTTTGTTGATCAAAATCGTATTGGTGCTGCTGGTGGGTCTTTTGGTGGTTATATGGTTAACTGGATTTTAGGCCACACTAACCGCTTCAAAGCTTTAGTTTCTCATGCAGGAGTTTACAATTTAGTTAGTATGTATGGAGCAACTGAAGAACTTTGGTTTACAGATTGGGAATTTAAGGGAACACCTTGGACTAATAGAGAACTTTATGAAAAACATTCTCCAAGTAACTTTGTAAAAAACTTTAAGACTCCTACTTTAGTTATTCATGGAGAATTAGATTATCGTGTACCTGTTGGAGAAGGAATACAACTTTTTACTGCACTACAAAGGATGGATGTACCTTCTCGTTTACTCTATTTTCCAGATGAAGGGCATTGGATCTTAAAGCCACAAAATAGCGAACTTTGGTATGGCACTGTACTTAACTGGTTTGAAACTCACTTAAACAAATAGTAGTTAACCAGATAATAATTAAATCTATAATTAATTGCCTGTAATTTTAATTAGTTGCAGGCAATTTTACTTTATAGAAGTAACTTGAAAACTAGTTTGACAAGCTAAGAAGGCTTTTGTTAATCTTGCATATTTGTATCCGCTGGATAAATTTTTACTGCTACTATAGGTTAAAATATGCGTTATTGGCCTGCCTGGCCTCAAGTAAAGCCCAACAAAAATCTTATATTTTTTCTTTTGCTAGTTTTATTTGCTAGCGGTTGTATTAGTGCAAAAACAACCAAAAATGCTGCTACTCTGCTTAAAACTTATGACCGTTTGCCAGCAGCAACATTAATTGAAAAAATAAACACTCTAACAGAAGTAAACTCAATTACTGGAAATGCTTCTCTTAAGCTAACTGACTTAAAACTTTCTACAGAAGGTAAAATTGAGCCATATCGTCCGGCTGATGCTCTAGTTGTACTACAACGGCCTGAACAAATTCGCTTGCTTGTTCGTGTGCCTATTACAAAGCAAAATATTGCTGATATGACCTCTGATGGTGAAAAGTTTCGTATTGCTGTTTATTTTCCTGATGAATACCGACGCTTTTTAGTAGGTAGCAATGACCGTAATTATAATGAGCAAGTAGACAATATGCCTCCTGATACTAATGAAAAAAAACAGCAACAACAGCAGCAAATAAGCTCAATTGCTCGTATCCGTCCTCAACATATCACAGAGGCAATTTTAGTTAAGCCAATAGAAGCTAATAATAGTTTTCAATATTTTGTTTCTGATTTAACTCGTCAAGAAGTCGATAATGTTGTTGGACAAACTCCAAAAAATGTCTTAAGAACCTATCAAGTTTTATACTTACTGGAAAAAATAAACCAAACAGAGTTAAAGCTTGTTAAACAATTTTGGTTTGATCGTACCCAAAGCAACTTACCTTTAGCACATATGGAGATCTTTAATGGTCAAGGTGCGCTAGTTTCTGAGGTTAGTTATAAGAAATATAAAACGGTTGGTAAAACTAGCTTTCCTCAAACTGTAGAAATAATCCGAGCTAGGGATAACTACATATTAGAGCTAAATTTTGATGATACTAAAGAAAATAATCCTATAGATAAAAAAGCATTCTTTTTGGAAAACACACAAAAACTACCAGAAAAAGACTTAGACGCTTCTTAAATTTATTAAAAGCAGCAAAATTTTCTTTTTTACCTTGCAAGGTTTTTGATTTACTAACGTTCAAAAGTTGACAAAAACAATGGATCTTAAAGATAGCAAAATATCTTTTCCTAGAGGTTTTAATGAGTAAAAGTTTAGTTACTGCTAATTTACGTCAACGACCTGTAAGAACACTAATTAGTGTTGTAGGTGTAGCACTAGGAATTGTACTAGTGATTTTAATGGTAGGTCTTTCCCATGGTGTTTTGCAAGAACAAGGACGACGTAATTCTAATGTTGGGGCAGAAATACTTTTTACACGTCCTAATAATTATGGCCCAGGTACTAGCTCAGTATTATCTCTACCAGTGCAATACAGCACTAAAATAGCAGAAGTCTCAGGAGTTTCGGCTGTTAGCCCAGTAGGACAATACTTAAAGCCTTCTAACCAAAGTTTTGGTATGGAAATGGTAGAAGGTATTGAGATGGATAGTTATCAAAAAGTTACATCTCTAAAAGTTACTGAAGGAAAACCCTTAGTTGCAGATGATGAAGTGTTAGTAGATCCGGTTTATTGTCGAGATAAAAAAGTTAAACTAGGTGATAAAATAGATCTTTTTGGGCGTAGTTTTCGCGTTGCAGGAGTTTATCAACCAGAAATTGGTGCAAGAATAAAAATTAAACTTTCTGTTATGCAAGAGCTTTTAGGCTCAAAAGAGCGTTGCAGCCTGGTTTATGTTAAATGTCTAGCTACAGATCCTGAAGAAAAAGTAGCTGAAAATATCTTAGCCGCTTTGCCAGGCAACAAAATACTTTTTACCCGTGAAATACAAGGGCTTTATGAAAAAGGTCTACCAGCTATTAACATCTTTGTTAATGCTGTAGTAGTAGTAGCATTAATTATTAGTGTACTAGTAATTATGCTGGCAATGTACACTACAATTACAGAAAGAACTAAGGAAATAGGCATCTTAAAAAGCCTAGGAGCTTCAAAATTTTTTATCATTGCTGAAATTGAAAAGGAAGCTTTATTAATTAGTGTACTAGGTGTTTTACTAGGTTACGCGGTTGCGGTAACTGGCAGATGGCTAATAATAAAAAACACTTCATTAATCATAGATTTAGAGCCAAAATGGTTACTCTATGCAGCAATAGTTGGGCTAAGTAGTGGTTTAATTGGCGCGCTTTATCCAGCCTTACGAGTTGCCAACCAAGATCCAGTTAAAGCTCTAAGTTACGAATAAAAAAAGATGAAAACAATACTTCAAACTATAGACTTAAAAATGACTTATGTGATTGGCAAAGTCCCTGTTAATGCCTTAAGAGGTGTTAACTTAAATGTAAATGAAGGGGAATTTGTTGCCATAATGGGGCCGTCAGGTTGTGGTAAATCAACAATGCTACATATTTTGGGCGGGATGTTAAAACCTACGTCAGGTAGCGTTATAATTGATGGCGAAGATCTAGCAAAAATGAGCGATGGCGACAGAACAGAAGTAAGACGACGTAAAATTGGGTTTGTGTTCCAAAAATTTAACCTCTTCCCTACTTTAAGTGCTGAAGGTAATATTAGTTTAGCTGAAAAAATTAGAATGAATGGAAACCATAAAAATGATTTTGCTCGTCGTACAGAAATTTTGCGCTTGCTAAACTTAGAAAGTCGGCTCCATCATAAACCGCTTGAGCTTTCAGGCGGAGAACAACAAAGAGTTGCAATTGCTCGTGCTTTAGTTGGACATCCTGCCATTGTGCTAGCTGATGAACCCACAGGAAATTTAGATAGTGAAAATTCCCAAATTGTGTTGAAAATGCTCCAAGAGCTAAATAGCAAATTTGGTCAAACCATTATAATGATTACACATAGCCCTGAAGCCTCGGCAGTTGCTCAACGTGTTGTAAATATGCGGGATGGGCAAATAGTGAAATAAGTAGTTAAAGTTATGAAAATATTTAGTGTTATTAAAAGTATTATTCTATGGTCGTATGAGCGAGGTAGTTGGCAATATGACATACTTTGTGTTGTTATTCTTGCCTTTATTTTTTTTACCCCAAATAGATTTTTAGATGAACGGCATTCTAATGACCCAATCAAAAACACCGTGCAAACCCAACGCACTTATATTTCAACTAATGAAGTAACACAGGTTGCTAGTCAACATAGTAGATTAAATGATTTACTAGCAGATATACTAGCAAAACGTTACCAACGCAAGGTAACAGTTAAACGTGTAGAGATTGATAGCGTTGAAAATAATACAAAAAGCCAAGACAAAGACAATCAAATCAATGGTTATCGTGTTTGGTTTGAGTAAGCTATTTAATTACAAATAATTAGTTTTTGGAGATAGTATAAATGAGAAAAATAGTTTTATCCTTTTTAGTATGCTTATTATTAACTTTTTCTATGATAGGGATTGCTCCTAGTGCATCAGCAAATGCGAAAGGTGCCGAAGCCGTTTTAGCACAAATGGAAGCAGTTGGAAAAAATCTAAATTCTTTAGTAGCAAATATTTGGCAACAAAAGAAAAATACTCAAATAGGAATAGATGATCCAGTAGAAACAGGCCAACTTTATTATCTACCCGGCAAGAATGGATCAGTAAAGTTAAGAATAGATATTAGTAACCCTACAAAAAAGACAGTTGTTATTGCAGGTGATCAACTAAAGTTTTACCAACCTACTATTGAGCAAATGTTAGTTACTTCACTAAAAACTACAAAAAGTTCTCAATCCTTTGGCTCTCTAGCTATAACTTTTGGCTCAGTTTCTGCAATTAGAGCAAATTATGATGTAAAGTTTGTTAAGGATGAAAAAATCCAAGGCGAAGACGCTTCACTACTTCATCTTACCCCAAAGACGGGGGGCCCTTATAAAAGCATAGATATTTGGATTTCTCAAAGTTCCTGGTTACCGATTCAAGAAAATTTAGTAGAAGGTAATGACGATGTTACTATTATAAAGCTAAGTAACTTAAAGAAGAATACTAGTTTTGATGTAAAAGCATTAATAGATAATTTTGCTCCTCCAAAATCAACTAAAATTGTTAAAGGCTAAATAGTTCAATAGGTTGAGATTGTCTAAAACAATCTCAACCTTTAGTTTAGAGTTAAAAGTAAGCTGTCTTGAGAGATTTTCTTATTCTTAAAGTTAAGTTTTAAGCCTTGCCCTACAGTTTTCTCCTTACCTATTTTAAAGTAAAGTAGCCCTTGGCGTGTTTCATCTAAACCAAAGCTTTCTTTTAATGATAGACTGTGGGTAAAAAATTTTTCTTTTAATTTATCATGGCTATAAGGGTTATAAGCCTTGATTTTATAATAATCTAGCAGCTTGTTTATAACATCTTTATCTTTAATACAACTAAATGAACGACCGTTAGAGTCTAAGATGGCAAAATCTTTTTCTGAAAATTTTACTGGTGTTTGATTTTGATTTGTTAGTTTAACTTCTAGGGGAATAATGCCTGCTAGAAAAAGATTAGCATCAAAAATTTCTACTGCTTTATCTTCTGACAAAATTGCTGCTTCTAGTATTAAACTACTGTTAGCAGTTTTATTATTTATTTCAGGAAGATCAACCGTTGACCGGGGTTTTACTTGAAAAACAGGGCCGCAGGCTAAACCAAGTAAAAATATTAGTAATAAGGGAATAAATTTTTTTAGCATGTTCTTCCAATATCAAGAAAACTTTTTTTGTTAAATAATATCTTAATACTATAATTGACCAAAAAGTTTTAATAAACACGGAGCAACTTTTATGAAAATCAAGCTGTTAGCAATTATAACAATGGTTATTTTAGCTGTTACTTTACTTAATGATAATAAAACTTTTGCATACCCCCCATTCCTAAAAGAAACAAAAGCCCTAGGCTATGCTGCTAAAGATTGTACTTATTGCCATGAAAAAAGCGTTGGCGGTAAGGGATGGAATAAACGAGGGCTTTGGTTAAAAGACCAAAAGAAACAGAAAAAAGCTCCTGTTGTTGATGTTAAATGGCTAAAAGCCTATACCGAAGATTCCTCTAAAGAAGAAGTGAAAAATGATAAGGCTCCTGATAGTTCTAGTAATTAATCTTTACGCATTAATCTTAATAGTTATTAACTGCTAATGAAAAATCTTAATTATTCTACTAAGCTTAGCCCTGCCCGCCAAGTTGCTTTTCAAATACTTTGGCGGGTAATGACTGAGCAAGCTTTTGCTACTAACCTTTTAACCTCAAATTTAACTTCCAAACTTTCCCCATCAGATCGCTCACTAACACAAGAAATCGTTTTAGGCAGTTTAAGACAAGAACGCTACTTAGATTATTTTTTAGCAAACACGGGTAACTTAAAGTTAAATAAACTAGATAAAGAAGTTTTAATAATCCTTCGTCTAGGTTTTTATCAAATCCACTTTTTAAGCCGCATTCCTGATTATGCTGTAGTAAATGATTGTGTAAATTTAACAAAAATTAGTGGCAAAGCTTCTGCTAGTCGCCTTGTAAATGCAGTATTAAGAAAACTTACTAAACTACAGGTAAAAGAGAAAATTTCCTGCCAAGACCCTATAGAAGAAATTGCATTAAACCATTCCCATCCTACTTGGTTAGTAAAAAATTGGGCAAATCATTATGGATTAAGTGCTGCTCAGTCAATAGCCGAGTCTAACAATAAGCCTAACCCAATATATTTTAGAATTAATAGCTTAAAAACTACTACTAGTCAAATATTAGAGTTACTTAAGAAAAATAATGTAGTTATTCAGCCAAGTAGTTTATTAGAAACAGCTTTTTGCTTAGTTGAAGGTGATAGTCAAATTTTACTTAAGCTAGCTAGTGAAGGAAAAATTTATTTACAAGATGCAGCCTCTCAATTAATTGCTCATTTAGTTGAACCAAAAAAAGGAATGAGAATTTTTGATGCTTGTGCTGCTCCAGGTGGAAAAACTGCTCTTATTGCTTCACTTATGGAAAACCAAGGGCTAATTATTGCTGGAGATTTACATTTAGCTAGAGTTAAATTAATCCAACAAACAGCTAAGAAACTTGGAGTAAGTATAATTAAGCCTATTTGTTATGACGCAACTAAAACTATACCAATTAATGAAAATACTTTATTTGATCAAGTGCTAGTAGATGCTCCTTGTAGCGGGACAGGTACTTTAAGACATAATCCAGAAATAAAATGGCGGTTACTTGAAGAAAAACTAGAAGAATTAAGTAAGTTGCAATTAGCAATTTTAAGTAATTGTGCTAGTTTAGTAAAACTTAAAGGTAGGCTTATTTATTCAACTTGTTCTTTGGAATATGAAGAAAATGAACTGGTTATAGAAGAATTTCTTAAAGAAAATAAGAATTTTCAACTAGTAAAGACAGAAGTCCCAGAAAATTTAATTACTAAAGAAGGATTTATACGTACTTTTCCAGATAGAGATAATACAGAAGGTTTTTTTGCTGCCTTACTGGAAAAAACTAATTAATCTACCAGTTAAGACCTTGTCCAGCGTTATTGTCTAAGGATTCATCATCTTCTAGGGGTTGATCTTCTTCATCAGAGAAAATTTCCAGAATTAATTTAGCATTAGATTCTATTTGAATTGCTTGATGAAACTCTACAGGAGATTTTTCTAATTCAAATTGTCCTTCTGTTATTTCTGCAAAACACTTAAACGCTGCTTTTCCTCTGAGTTCACCACAAATTACATCAGCTAGCAGACCTCGATTTAGATAAAGGTTACCTGAAATTTGTGTACTTTGAATATGTATAATACCTGTAATTTCATTCTTTTCTAAGGTTTGTATAACATCAAATAAATTAATATAATGCAAATCTCCTGCTAGATAAGGCAAAGCATTATTTACAGTTTGAGACATCCCAATAGGCTCTAATTCTATTGGGTCAAGTGTGTCTATATGTTCTAATTCTTCTGTTTCATACACATAAGCTTGGTTAGGTTCAGGATATGTAGCTTGATAAGCTTCTGAATAAGGGGTTTCTTGATAATACAAATTGTATTGCTGATTTGGCTGAGGAGCTTGATATTGCTGAGGTTGATTTGGATAAGGTTCTAAATAAGAATACTGGTATTGGCTTTGGTTTTGGTTTTGATATTGATTTTGGTATTGGTTTTGATCCATATAAGGATCTACATAAGGTTGATTATAATTGGCAGCTTGGTTTTGTGTTGTAGTAGGTTGATTAGGTTGATTAGGTTGATTAGGTTGATTTTGATTTTGACTTAAGCTTTGGTACTGGCTTAAGGTCGCAAGCTTAGTATCTGTGTGAAACTCTGCTGCTGGGTAGACTTGTTTAACTTTTAGAAGTGTTGATTCGGCAAAATCTAGTTGGTTAGCTGCAATATAAATATCTGCAATAATAAATAGTTGTTCAGCAGAAGTATGAGGTGAGCCTTGCTGATAGTAAATTTCTGCTAATTTCCAACGTACATCAGTATTACTAGGGAATTGTTTTAGTACATTTTCCAGTACACTAACAGCACGTTGATGAGAGTTGTATCTCATAGCCAACTCTACTTCCAATAGTGCTTCTTCGACTACTGTCTTTTCCCTAGTACTACTCATCAACCCACCATAAAAACCAAAATTGTCCGAATTTATGTTTAAGGTAGAGTCCAAATTTAAGATTAAAACTATGAATAGGTGTCCAGCATAAACCTGTTATTAAACGATTGCAAGCAAGATTCTTAAGCTTAGTCTCGCGCTGGTTCAGTTTTTTCTTAGAATAGCTTTATGCTAGACTCTTGCAAATTATAATCTTTACTTATATTAGTACAAAAAGTTTTTCAGAAGGGATTTTTATGACTGAACAAACAAATTTAGGCGCGCCGCTAACGATTTTTAGCGAAGATGAACAACTTCTTAGAGATACTATTTCAGACTTTGCTGTTAATAAAGTACGTCCATTAGTGCGCCAAATGGATGAAGAAGCACATTTAGATAAAAGTATTATTCAGCAATGTTTTGATCTTAATTTAATGGGGATCCATATTCCAGAAAACTATGGTGGAGCTAGTGGATCTTTTTTTATGTCTATTATTGCTGTTGAAGAACTTTCCCGTATAGATGCTTCTTTAGGTGTTTGTGTTGATGTCCAAAATACCCTGGTTAACAATGCTTTTATACGGTGGGGTAGTGATAAGGTTAAAGAAAAATACTTGCCTCAGCTAGCTACTAAATCTGTTGGAGCTTATGCGCTTTCTGAAGCCGGATCTGGCTCAGATGCCTTTGCTTTGGCAACACGGGCTGAAGATAAGGGAGATCATTTCCTTCTAAATGGTCGTAAGCTCTGGATTACTAATGCTAATGAAGCAGATATTTTTATTGTTTTTGCTAATGTTAATCCATCTGCTGGTTATCGTGGAATTACTGCCTTTGTTGTAGAGCGAGGCTTTAAGGGTTTTAGTGTAGGTAAAAAAGAAGATAAATTAGGTATCCGTGCTTCATCTACCTGTGAGTTACTTTTAGAAGATTGTGAAGTTCCAAAAGAAAATGTTTTAGGTGAAGTAGGAAAAGGTTACAAGGTTTCAATTGAAACATTAAATGAAGGCCGTATTGGTATTGGCGCGCAAATGATTGGACTAGCACGAGGAGCTTTAGAATGTGCAACCGCTTATGCTAAGGAAAGAGTCCAATTTGGTAAACCAATTGCTGATTTTCAAGCTATTCAATTTCAATTAGCTGGAATGGCTACAGAACTAGAAGCAGCTAAACTTATGGTTTACAATGCTGCTCGCTTAAAAGATGCTGGACTTGGATTTATTAAAGAAGCAGCTATGGCTAAATATTACTCATCAGTTGTTGCAGAACGTGTTACTTCTATGGCAGTAGAGATTTATGGCGGATATGGCTATACTAAAGACTATCCAGCAGAAAAGTACTTTCGAGATGCTAAAATAGGGAAAATCTATGAAGGTACTTCTAATATGCAACTTCAAACGATTGCTAAAATTATTCTTGGTGATCGGTAACTTTTAAGGATTAAATTTTTATGAATTACCCTACAGAATTGCTTAAGCGTTACGGAAAGGCTCTTTTAGGTCGTCCTTTTGCCCCCGTAGTGCTAAATGTTTTGATTACTTCCGTATGCGATATGAGATGTGTCCATTGTTTTTTCACTGATGAATTAGATGATAAACCTAGAAAAATGCTGCAAATGAAAACTCATGAACTTGAGCGAATTAGCGAGACTTTAGGCGGAAATCTACCAGTGTTAGTTGTTGCAGGTGGTGAGCCTTTTACCCGTAAAGATTTACCAGAAGTAGCAAAAGCTTTTTATAAAAATAATGAGCTAGAATCAATTTATTTAATGAGTAATGGACAGATCCAAAAACGTATCTTGCCAGACGTAGAACGCATTTTGCGTGAATGCCCAAAACTTAATGTTACCGTTGCACTTGGTATTGATGGCGTACAAGAAGACCATGACAAAATTCGTCAAAAGCCAGGTAGCTGGAAAATTGCTACTGATACTGCTAGACAGTTGCAAAAATTAAAACAATCTTTCCCAAATTTAGATATTCAAACCTGTACTTGCTTTATGAATAGCAACCAAGACAGAATTTTTGAATGGTATGATTTCCTAAAACACGAATTAAAGCCAGATAAAATCAATGTCAATTATATTCGTCCACCTTCGGCAAAACCAAAAGAACTAGAAATAGACCTAGATCGCTATCGTAAACTTTCGCATATGATTGATGATGACTCTCGAAGCGCGGCAATAAAAAATAGCTATTCAGGGTCAGCAGGAATTTTTAAGGCTGCAATTGATATTTATATGCATGAATTAATTGCTCGCACAGAAGTAGAAAAGAAAGCGCAACTACGTTGCTGGGCCGGTACTGCTGGCGCGGTTATTTATGATGAAGGTACAATTTCTAGTTGTGAAAATTTAGATTCAGTAGGAAACCTTAGAGATTATAACTGGGATTTCCAAGCTTTTTGGAATACTGCTGCAATGGCAGAACGTCGTAAAAAGGTAAAAGATGGTTGTTACTGCACACATGAAAGCAATTGTTATTATCCTTCTTTGCCATTTAATGCTAGCCATTTAATACAAATTAAAAAGCTAGAAAAACAAATGCGTAATTCTCAAAGAGACTTAAAGCTTAATCCACAATTAGCTTAAGATTCAAGTAAGCTATATTTTCTTCTAAAAATTAAGGCTTAATGGTTAGTTATATAGCCATTAAGCCTTAATTTTTATTAGAATAACTGTTTTGATTTACCCTGTTAGCCAACAATAAGCTATAAATCATTTTTTAGAGAAGGTTAAGGTTATGTTGAGTTCATTTGCTGAATCTTGGAATAGATTTTCAGACTTATTACAGAAATTTGATCAGGATTTAGTTATAGAGTTAGAAAATTGCTATAAAGACATTGAAAAAGTTACCCAGCTACAAACTAACCAAAATATTCCAGACTTAAAATTGCAAACAATTAGTTTGAGAGAATTTTTGATTGTTTATGAAGAAATAAAACAAAATATTTTTATCAGCATTATTACCGAATGGGAGAAAAAGCGTCCTTATAAACGAGCATTAATTTCAATAGAAAGCTATGATCGTAAGGCTCAAGAATTACTTAGTAGCTTACCTAGTAGTTTAACTATAACTAATAACGAAGTATTATCTGTTATAGGGGAATTGTCACCAAATAGCTGGCAGAAAAAAATAGCAAGTTTAAGCAAAAAAGAAAAAAATTTGGCCTTTAAGATAATTGTTACCAAAGAATTAGAAAAAATTTACTATCAACAAGCTAAAATCATAGGACACTTTTTACAATCACTTGCTCAACTTATTTTGCAAATAAAAGAGTACTGGGAAAATGCTTATTATATTTTGTGCAATAATATTTTAGGAAGAATGGTATCTGATAAAGATTTATCCAAATCAAAATTAAGTATAAAGATAAAAATAGAAAAATTAAGTAAAGATTGCCAAGAATCTATTGAAAGCTTAAAAAAGCTTTCTGAAAAATCAATAAATAAAATAAGTAAACAAGTAATAAAGGGATTAATTTTTCAGAAGAAAAATAACAAACCTAATAGTACAAAATATAAAGAGCAATCTAATGCTAACTTGTTTTATTGGTCAAAATTAATAGAATCTGTAGAAACTGATTTAAGATTAGAACAAAAAATACAGGTTAGTGAATTAAAGACTTTTCAATATATTGAAGTAGTTCTTACTAGTGCTAGTCAAGAACGTAACAGCGTCTTACTAGAGTTAGACCAAGCAATTAATTGGCTTAAAAATAAAAAAGACTCTAAAGAAAAATTCCCTCCACCAATAGCTAATATAATTCCTGCTGCTAGTCGATTACAAGAATTTGAGAATAATTTGCAAAGACATTGGCAAAATTTGCCTAATCAATGTGAATTAGTATCTAAATTTAGGAGTCTTCCATTACGTAAATTAAAATTACAACAACTTTATCCATACAATAAATTTCAAGAAGCTTTTGTGCGAAGTGGTAAAGATGAGATTTTTTTAGTTTTAACCAACATTGAAATTAAGCACCGCAAAATTACTCAATATGTTGAGCAAGCTAGAGAAGTAATTTCTTTTCACCTAGGCATTGCACAACTAGAAGATTCTTTTGAAATAACTCAAGAAGCATTAAAGAATGCTCTTTCTTTGCTAGAGTTTTGCCAACAAGAAGCCATTGATTGGTATAGTCAAGCTGACAAAGAAATACTTCAAGCAGTAGTAACATTTTATTCAGAAGGCAGGCTACTTTTAAGTCAAGATAAAATAGACATATTGACTTATTTAGCCCAACAAAATATTGAACATGTATTACCAATAGTCAAAGAGAAACTTTTAAAAACTAGTAAGAGCATTTTAAGTAATAACACTAATTATATTAAACAAGCTATACAAAGTTGGTTAATTTCCATTGGTTGGATGAGAGAACCAACTGTTGGAGAATCTAGCGTAATAATACGACCTTTTTTGCCTAAAGAATTTAGCATTGACTTACAAAATCTATCATTACCCGCGCTTTATCGACATCTTTTTCGTTTTGAACCAGTCGAAGACCCTAGATTTTTAGTAGGTAGGGAAAAAGATATTCAAGCACTCGCGGAAGCAAAAGAAATGTGGGATAAAGATAAACCAGTGTCTATATTGATTGTTGGTGAAAGAGGGAGTGGAAAAACTAGTTTAATTAATTGTGCTGTAAAACAAATTCTTAGTCATAGTAATATAGAAATTATCCAAGATGAATTTAGTGGGCGAATTGTTAATGAACAGCAATTACACGAGTTTTTAGCCAAATTAATAAAAATAGATGATCCTTCTTTGCTAATAGAAAGCCTGGCTCAAAAACAACGCATTATTATTTTAGAAGAGACTGAAAGAATATATCTACGCCAAGTTGGTCATTATGGAGCATTAAGAACAATGCAACGCTTAATCACTATGACAACGAAAACTACTTTATGGATTTTGTGTATTAATAAAACAGCTTTTGACTTACTTAACCTTACCATTCAATTAGGAGAAACCTTTTCACATCGGATAAATGTTGGAGTGGCTAGCAAAGAAGTTATGAAAAATGCTCTTTTGCTACGCCATAATTTATCAGGTCTTAGGTTACAAATTGCTACTGCTCCAGACAATAGTAATTGGTTAGAAAAATTAAATCATAAATATCTTAATCCTATAAACCCAACAGAAGTATTTTTTGATACTTTAACAGAAGAATCAGGAGGTGTTTTCCGCGCTGCATTTAAGATTTGGCTGGGACATATTGAATCTATACAAGCGGGTTTACTTACAATGAAAGCTATTATTAAACCTGATAGAAATGCTTTAATTGAAGATTTAGACCTCCATGACTTATTTACATTAGTAGCAATTCTTCAACATGGTAGTTTAACTTACGAAGAGCATTCAGCAATTTTTCAAACTAATATTGCTAGAAGCAAATTACAAATCCATGAGTTAATAGATAGACAAATAGTTGAACTAGAACCACAAAGGACAGGCTATCGCGTTTCTGCTGATGCTATGCCTGTAGTTAAAGAATTGCTTTATCGCCGCAATTTAATATAAAAATAACTGAAAAATTAGGCTAGTTAGTTTTTAATTGGTAGATAAGGTGGGTTAGGTATGAAAACCAATATATTTTTTCTTCTTTTTCAAGATACACAAAGCCCTTTTGGTGTGTTATTAAGTCTTTCTCCCATTTCATTGTTAAATGCAATAATTACAATAGGTTCTGTTCATTTAACAATACGTCTTAGTGATGCACTAGCTTCTTTATTAAGTGAGCGGGCACCTAGGGCCAGATTTTATTTTAAGATGTCAGCTACTATTGTACGGTTTTCTGCGCTTTTTGTAGGTGCTACACTGTTAGTAGCTATCTTTGCTCCATCTCAACAAACTTTATTTGCTGTTTTAGCCTCTGCTGGATTAGCACTTGGTTTAGGTGCGCAAGACCTAATAAAAAATATTATTGGTGGATTAGTAATTTTAATTGACCGGCCTTTTCAACTTGGGGATCGCGTTAAAATAGGTGATGCTTATGGAGAAATTGACCATATTGGCCTACGTAGCACTAAATTAACAACTCCAGATGATACGCGCGTAACAATCCCTAATACAGATATATTAAATGGTCAAGCATGGAATGCCAATTCTGGTGTGCCAGATTGTCAGGTGGTAACAGATATGTTTTTGCCACATGATGTTAATCCTGTTGAAGTAGTAGAAATTGCTTATGAAGCTGCTTATAGCTCTCCTTTTTTATTACTAGCTAAACCGGTTGTAGTATTACTACAAGATAGATTTCAAGATGGCCCGTTTGTTATGGTACGAATTAAAGCTTATGTTTATGACCATCGCTTTGAACCTATGTTGCAAAGTGATATTACTATTCGTGCTAAAGCTGAGTATTTACGACGGGGGATGTTACTAAGATGGAATCGTCATGATATAGGACTATCAACTGAACAATTAAGAAAAAAAGCTGGCCTACTTTCGGAAACCCCCACAACTTAAAAATAATTTCTTTTTTAACTCAAAATAAGGAATTTTATGGAATTTTTAACTAAATTTCTTTTTCATCCAACTACTACCAAAATTCTTATAGTTATTATTGGAATAATAGTAATAGCAATTGCTAGACGTATTATTAATAAAGCAGTTATAACAATAGCACAAGAATCTGATACTAAATATCGTCTACAAAAAATAACTGCTTTTGTTGGATATTTAGCAACAATACTAGTAATAGCAACAGTTTTTAGTGATCAATTGGGTGGTTTAACAGTCTTTCTAGGTGTTGCTGGTGCGGGTATTGCCTTTGCGCTACAAGAAGTAATTGCTAGTTTTGCAGGATGGTTTGCTATTCATTTTGCAGGATTTTTTAAGACAGGTGATAGGGTGCAATTAGGAGGTATTAAAGGAGATGTAATAGATATCGGTGTTTTACGTACAACTATAATGGAAGTAGGAGAATGGGTTAAAGGAGATCTCTATAGTGGGCGTGTGGTGCGGATAGCTAATAGTTTTGTGTTTAAAGAACCTGTTTTTAATTATTCAGGAGATTTTCCTTTTTTATGGGATGAAGTAATACTACCAATAAAATATGGAAGTGATCGTAAATTAGCAAGAGAAATAATGCAAAAAATTACTTTAGAATTAGTAGGAGAATATATTCCACAAGCACAACAAGCTTGGAAAGAAATGACTAAGCATTATTTAATAGAAAATGCTAGTATTGCGCCAATAGTAACGCTAATAGCTAATGATAATTGGTTGGAATATACGATTAGATATGTTGTAGATTTTAAGAAACGTCGAACTACTAAAGATCAACTTTTTGAAAAATTAATGGATGAATTTGACAATACAAATAATAAAGTTGCAATGGCTTCAATGACTGTTCATCTGGTTGAAACACCTACGTTTGATGTTAGGATTAAGAATTAATCTGTTAAGTCTAATTTTTTAATACTTGCCAATAAAAAATAAAAACTGGTTCGCTACGAGCTAGCAAAAACGACCAACCATGCTCACCTGCAACAAAATGAAAGTCATGTTTTATTTTAGCTTCCGTTAAAATACCATCCAATAATTGATTAGCTCGCTCAAAACCATATCTATCTTGCTGTCCAATATCAAAATAAATCTGTAAGTTTTTTAACTTAGCTGCATTAGCTTTTGCTAAATAAAGCGGGTTATTTTGTTGAAAATGTTGGTTATCTATTGGATTTCCATAAAGCTGAGTTGCTATTTCATAGCGGTATTTAGCCCGTGTGTCTTTTGCTGATGAAGCAGGTTTAGGTAACTCTTCAAAAAGTGCTGCACAATGAGCAGCAACGCCTATAAAAAGCTCTGGATGCTTAAAAGCTATCAACAATGCTCCATAACCACCCATAGAAATACCAGCTATCATTCTTTGTTTAGGTATTGTGCGATAAGTCTTATCTATGTAGGGAATAAAGTCTTTTACAATTGCATCTTCATAACGAAGTCCATTTTTAGCGTTTAGATAAAAACTATTTGCCCCATAAGGTAGAGCAATAATATATTCTCCAACTTTGTTAGCTTTTCTTAGTTCGTCTAACTTCGCTTGTATTCCTCGCGCTTCCCAATCTTTTTCATCATTAAATAAGCCATGTAAAAAAATAACTATTGGATAACGACGGGAAGGATTTTTACTATATGATGCAGGTAGCGAAATAGCACAATCAATTTCACTAGCTAAACTACTAGAGTAAAATTTACTATATTGTACTTGACTAGATGTGCTAGCTAAAACACTAGCTGTTAAGGCAAAAAAGGATACACAAAGCAACAACAATGATTTTAAGTAATTAATGAGCATATAACGTAATATTACTAGAAACAAAACTTCTTAAATTAGCTTTTTTGCATCATAGCACAGGAAATTTTATAGAAAAACCTCCTCTAACTCTCTCTAACTTTCTCTAACTTTGACGAAGAACTATCATTGGATCGGTTTTTGCTGCTCTTATTGCTGGAATTAAACAGGCAATTAAAGCAATTGCAGTTAACAAAATTAAAACAATAACAAAAGTAAGCGTATCAGTTGCACTAACTCCATAAAGCAAACTAGAGAGAAATTTAGTAAGGCTATATGCAGCAATTAACCCTAACCCTAACCCAACAACTACTAATTTCATAGCCTGACCAACAATCATTTTTAATATGTCAGAAGTCTTTGCACCAAGTGCTATCCTAATGCCCATTTCGCGGCTACGTTGTGAAACAACATAAGACATAGTTCCATAAATACCTATTGCTGCAAGAATTAAAGCTAGTATTGCAAAACTACTTAAAATCGTTGCTGCTATTTTTGCTGGAAATAATGGGATATTAAGATGTTGTTTAAGAGTTTTTACATCATAAAGTGGAAGGGTTGGATCTAAGCTTTGGATATTATCCCTTAGCGAAGCTAAAACATTTTCGGGATTACTTTTAGTTTTAATAATCAAAGTAGCAGGAGCAGTATAATTTCTTAGTATTGGTAAATAGATAGCCAGTTTTTGTTCTTCATTAAGGCTATTATATTTTCCATCTGCACAAACACCAATAATTGTCCAATAAGGATTTTCTGGCCCAGAAAAATTAAAGCGTTTACCTATAGCATCTTGACCAGAAAAAAAGCGACGAGCAAAGGTTTCATTAACTACTGCTACGCGGGAATCCTCATTTTTATCATTTTCCGTAAAATCACGGCCTCTTAAAGAAATTCCCATAGTTTGAAAATACTCAGGATAAACATTATAAGGAACTGCTAAGGGTAAATCAGTAGATTTAGTTACGGTTTGCCCTTCAATATAAATAGCAGTGTTATTAAATTCTATTGATAATGGTAGAACATTTACTAGAGTAGCGGATTCTATTGAAGGCAAGGATTTTGCCATATCAAGAGCTTTTGAGTAAAAAATCTTTCCTTTTTCCTTATCATAACCTTGTAATGTAAGGTCAAATGAAATAGAGGCAACATTGCTTGGCTCAAAGCCTGGACGCAGGGATTGAGCTTTCTGTAAGCCATGAATTATTAACCCAGAACTTACTAAAAGTAATAGAGATAGCGCGATTTGAGCAATAACTAGCAAGTTACGTATCCATGAACGACTAAACTTTCCTATTGATGTTTCATCTTTTAATGCAGCTATTAGATCTGTTTTAGAAGCTTGTAAAGCTGGAAGTAACCCAAAAAATATACCTGTAAAAACTGATAAAACAAAAGTAAAGCTTATAACACGCCAATCTATAGCTAGATTAAATACTATAGGAATATCTGTAGGTAACTTAAACTTGGCAACAAAATCATTAATCCAAAAAGATAAAATTAGACCTAAACTTCCGCCAACTATTCCAAGCAGTAGACTTTCGGTTAACATTTGTTTAATTAGCTGAAAGCGAGTTGCACCTAAAGCTATTCTTACTGCAATTTCCTTACGTCGTTCTGTGGCACGTGCTAACAATAAATTTGCTAAATTTACGCAAGCAATCAAAACAACTATTCCCACAACAGACATTAAGATCCAAGAAAAAGCTATTACAGACTCTCTAATTTCTGGAATAAAAAGGCCCGGAGTTGCTAGTTTAATTCCACGTCCCTGATTATCGTTTGGATATTCTTCTGCAAGACCTTGCATAATTACTTGAAGTGCTGATTGAACTTGTTGAGAGGGAAGTTTTAACCGACCAATAGCAAAAATATTGTCATTAGTGCGGCTTTCTAACAAATCGCCTAAAGGCTCAATTTGTTTAGCCATCATCATAGGGACAAAAATTTCTGCGTTGTAAGAAACCTCTGTCCCTACAAAATCTTTTGGAGCAACAGCAATTACAGTATATTTATTACTGTTTATAAGTATTTGTTTATCAATGATTTGTGGATCTGCACCAAATTTTGTTTGCCAACAACTATAACTTATTACAACTACTGGATGTGACCCAGGCGTTAAATCTTCTTCAGAACTAAACCAACGTCCTTGACTAGGTTTTATTCCTAGCACGTTAAAATAATTGCCAGAAACCAAATAGCCCCAAAGCCTTTTATTTTGGCCTTGATGATTCATACTTAAGGGAACAAATCTATAAGCTGCTATGTCTATAGCGTTTTTTCCTCTATCTCTAATATCTTTATAGTTTAAGTAAGAAAAAATTGTGTCTACTTTTCCTTGTTGAATAGTTCCATAGATAATTTTTAGCTGTTCTGGTTTATCAACTGGCAATGGACGAAGTAGAGCAGTATTAACCAAACTAAAAATAGACGCATTAGCACCAATACCTAAAGCTAAAGAAATTATGGCTATTAAAGCAAATGTAGGAGTTTTTCTTAAGCGACGAATAGCAAAACGAATATCTTGGATAATTTGGTACATAGCACTTATTTTCCTTATATAAATGTTATTAAGGTAAACAAATATTATGCCAAATAAATTTCTTATAAATTCTTGTATTTGTTATGGATAAAAGGAAGCAAAGTAAATAAGGAAGAACTTCTGTCCGATTTTACAATAGCAGTGTCCCAATAATGGGAATTTTTAAGCTAAATGAAAATCTCAGCTACTTTACAGGAAAAACCAGTAACAACATCATCAGCCGAAAAAATGTCATTTTCTTTAAGCGTTATAGCGTTAGTAAGAGATCGATAAACAACAAAAGTTTTGTTACTAGGATAGATAAGAACAACCATTTTTGCCCCAGCCATCAACCATTGTTCTACTTTTCCTTGAACCTCTTTTTTAGTGTCACTTGGGGAAATAACCTCAACTGCCAAATCAGGTGCGCCTAGCCAATAACCTTTGGGAATACCAGTAGCAGGAATATTTTCTTTTCTAACAAAAGAAGCATCAGGAGCAATTACGGTGTCTGGATTAACGGCTATTTTGAACCCAGTTTCAGCCGCAAAAACTACACCTAAATTATGTTTTAGTACATGGATAGTTAAAAAAGCAGCAAAATTCATTGCGCTAGAACCATGAAGACTTCCTGCTGGGGACATTTTCTTAAGTTCTCCTTTAATTAGTTCATATCTAAAACCATCTTTTGGCATTTGTAATAACTCATTTGCTGTTATCAGGGTTTTTGTTGAAGACATAAAAACTCCTTAGTTAATTAAACATTCAGTAATAAAAATTAAAATTTTTGCTTATATAAGAATATGCGCCAACTTAAGCTAAATTCTAAAGCTTAAGCTGGCACATATTATATCTAAATCTAACGAAGATAACTAATTTATAGTTATTTTTGAGGATTATTAGGAAAGTTTTTTAATTTTAACCGTGCTGCCATTTTATCGCTCATATCAATCATCGAAGCAGCATTGATTGCAGCCGCAATACAAATGGTTTCGCTAATTTCCTCTTTTGTTGCTCCTAATGCCATAGCCTTTTTCATATGTCCATCTAAACAACCATCACATTTTGCTACAAGTGAAGCAGCAATAGAAATTAACTCTTGAACCTTTGGGTCAAGTATTCGACGTTCAGGCGTATAGTAAAGCTCTTTATAATAAGCTCCATAAACGCGCTTCATTCTTGGCTCTAACATTGAGTAAGAATCTACCGACTCGTCTTCCATAGGAATTAATTGCTCTGTCCCATTGTTAGCATTTGATTTAGGTTTTGGGTCATCCATTTAGATTTCTCCTAGGTTGTTTAACTTTATTAATTAACAGTAAGTTTATCTGTGAAAGTACGATCTCCATAATGTAGACCAATATTTACATCCGATCCGCTAGCAGTTAGGTCTATTTTTAGAGATTTTAACATTGGCGCACCTTTATCAAAACGAATTGCTCGGCTAGTAACAACTTGAATGTCATCAGGTGTTTCTGTGAAAACGTCACCATTAACTAAGAAAGTTTTCTTATCTGCCGGAAGCTTAACGGAAGCTAAAGAAATAGACATTTGAGGATTTTTTTCATTCTTAGGAGTGATATATAAAATATAATCTCCTGGAGTGATTGATTTACCTTGGTAATTAGCCGCAGTATTTACTTTTATATGTGCAAAAGGCCAAGTGCGGTTGCTATAGTAATCATTTCCTCCATCTTCTATAAAACTAAAGGTTTGCTGACCCCAAGGCATATTTAAGTAAAACAGTTCAACAGCTTTTTTCTTTGCACCAACATTTACAGCAAGAGTTTGGATTCTAGTTGCTGAACGAGGATCAGCAGGCTTAGATGACATTGTTTGACCTGTTTTTTTACGTCTTCTTTTTTGTTGAGCAAAAGCATCATCAACAATCATAAAACTGCTTAAGAATAAACATACTGCGACACTAAAGGTTACTACTAGAGAATAAAATTTCTTATTTTGCATAAAGCTCCTTAATTTAATTTTAAGTAAAAATTTTTTTGAATTTTATCTTTTCTAATTGCTCAAATAAAACCTAGCTTGCTAATTTTAGGCTTTTATTTGTTTATTTTTCTATATTAATGAAGATTAAGCAAAACGCATCTACAGATTAATAAGTTTAATGAGTTTGATAAGTGTAGATTGATAAACTTAAAAGTATTGATAGACATTAAACCTGGGTAAGAATCAAGCGTTAAACAAAATAAATCTTCTATCCTAATCACAAGTTAATTAGGAGATTTGAGCTAAATAATCAACAAGTTTTTGCTCCTTGATGATCAAAAAATGTTCTTTGGTGAGTTCAATAAGTCCAAGGTTGCGAAATCTTTGCATAAATAGGCTAATACGTGGGCGTGTTGTTCCAATCATTGCGGATAATTCTTCATGTGAAATTTTTAATGCAATTAGAATGCTGCGAGGGTCTTGTTTACCAAGAGATCGAGCTAAATGTAATAGCGTTTTTGCTAGTCTATGTTCGCTATCAACTGTTATCAGAGTAGAAATAACTTGCTGCTGTTCTGCAATACGAATAGTTAAATACTTTATAAAACCTTCTAATAGTGAATTTTCACTTAGATGTATAAGAAATTTACTCTTAGGAATTTGCTTTAACTGTGTTTGTTGCATAGCGGTAGCTGTTTCTAAGCGTTCACCTGAGCCTGAAAGACATAATTCTCCAAATATATCTCCTTTAGAGTGTATTACAAGAATGCAATCTTTGCCTTCAGATGAAGTTGTCACTAATTTCACCTTACCGCTTTCAATAAAGTAGACTATACCATCCTTGTCACCACAATTATAAATATTGTTATATTTGGCAATTTTGATGCTGCGATAACTAGGAATTTCTTTTAGTAAAGAATCTTGTAATTGGTTTTTGAATAGGAGCGTCTCAGCCGTTTCTTGAATCATACTTTTAACCCTTTTAAAGTAATAATGCTTATATCAGATTAGTAATATTTGCATTATTTACTATCAAATAAGACTATAGCGTAAGGGATTTTTATAAAGTAAGCCACTTTAGCTGAAAGTTATAGTTGAAATAAATCCAAAAGATAAAAAATAAGCTAGGCTTAAATAAAGTCTACTCCACAATTTAATAAGTAGCTAGTTAAACAACTTCGGAATTTCCTTAAAAAATACCTTATTGCTAACATATTCTAAATATAAAAAGTTTAGTAATTTTAATAAATGTCTAATATTAGACAGCTATTTCTATAGAATTAAGCTTATAATGCTACTATATCTTGATATTGCAATAAGTTAATCAAGTTCAGGAGAAGTTTTATGCTAGGAAATGCAAAACCCTGTTTTATTTTGATAGCACAATCCTTAAACCGAGTTGAAGTTGAGGAAGCCGCTATAGCTTATGAAAAATTACATCCAAAAGTAAGAGTTGTTATTGATAAATGGAATGATTACTTAGATAGTAGTCCTGGTTTATGGCGTGCAAGGGTATGGATAACTATAAAACGTTCCTGGTGGCAACATTTTCTTCATACATTAAAACGCTAAAATATTATTCTGGATTTAATTTAACTTAATAATTATATAGCTAGTGTTTTTCATAAGGAATTTTCATGAAGGTATTATTAGTTTATCCAGAATTTCCAGACACTTATTGGAGTTTTCGACACGCACTTTCATTTGAGAAAAAACGCTCAACCTTTCCACCTTTAGGATTATTGACTATTTCATCATTGCTACCAAATTCTTGGCAACGACGCTTAATTGATGTTAACGTAGAAACACTTAGGCTAGATGATATTAAGTGGGCAGATGTTATATTTCTTAGTGCTATGTTGGTTCAAAAAGAGTCACTTCAACAAATTGTTGAATTATGTAAAGCTGAAGGCAAATGTGTAGTAGTTGGAGGGCCTTATATCACTACTAATATGGAAGCTTTGCCATTAGCAGACCATTTTGTACTTGGCGAAGCTGAAACTATTTTGTCTGAGTTGATATCAGATTTAGAACAAGGAAAAGCAAAACGCTTTTATAAAGCACCTGAACGGCCTTCACTTACTATAAGTCCTATTCCTGATTTTGGGCTTATTAAACTTAAATATTATAGTGCGATGGCAATTCAATACTCACGAGGATGCCCTTTTCAATGTGAATTTTGCGATATTATTGAGATTTATGGACGTGTTCCACGTACCAAAACTAATGAACAACTACTTGCTGAACTTGATGCACTGTTAAAAATTGGTTGGCAAGGAGTAATTTTTATTGTAGATGATAACTTTATTGGCAATAAGCGTAATGTAAAACTTATGCTTCCAGAATTAGCCAAATGGCAAAAGCTTCATAATTACCCATTTACATTTATTACTGAAGCTAGCCTAAATCTTGCCGAAGATGAAAAACTTCTTGAAGGTATGCAACAAGCTGGCTTTCGACATGTTTTTCTTGGTATAGAAACACCTGTTAAAGCAAGCCTAAAAGAAGCTCAAAAACCTCAAAATCTACGAGGAGATTTACTTGATTCAGTAAGAAAAATTCAAGGCTATGGTATGGAAGTAATGGCTGGATTTATAGTTGGATTTGATAATGACCCAGAAGATATTTTTGAACGCCAAATAGAATTTATTCAAGATAGTGCTATTCCGCTTGCAATGGTTGGACTGCTAAACGCACTTCCAGAAACGCAGTTATGGCGACGTTTACAACATGAGGGAAGATTATTAATGGAAAGTACAGGCAATAATACTAATTGCTCGCTTAACTTTGTACCTAAAATGGATCCAACAAAACTTATTGAAGGCTACAAAACCATTATGCGTACTATCTATAATTCTAAAGAATACTATAGCCGTGTTCTTAATTGCTTAAAACGAGTACCGCAAGATAAAATAATGGGTGTTAGAAAAAGTAAATTTACTAGCGATCTTATTGCACTAGTAAGAGTTATAGTAAAACTTGGATTACAAGACAGAGATCGTAAAAACTTTTGGAATTATTTATATTGTGTTTTCCTAAATCATCGCAATCAACTTTCCCAAGCTATTCGATTAGCTGCTATGGGTTATCATTTTCGTAGCCTCACAGATACTTATTTTAAATAATAGTGGTATTTACTAAATTTAGTTTGATATAAATTAGTCAGGAAAAGATACAGTATAACCATGATCTTCAAGATAACTAGCTATTACTTCTAAACTATATTTATCAAACTCTTTTGTTCCATCGTCATCTTGATTGTCGTAAGCATTACTACTAACATGATTTGTAATAAAATTAGCTAACCAAGCAACTGTTATATTGTTAAGTTTGACAAAATTAGGCTGGGCTTTTGTAAAATATTTTTGGCTAATCCCTTCTCCAATTTGTTCCCAACGCACATTAAGCAGTGCAGTTTTAATTTTTTCTTCTAACCAGATACTCATTGCTTCCTCCTTAATACTTAAGCATAAAGACATACTAAAAAATTAAGATTTGTTAAATTATATCTTTCTTTAAAAAAAGTTTTTGTTCAGTATTGGACAAAAATTTTTTTTAAGTTGTTATAAAATGAAGATACTGTAGATTTTAAACTAAATAAATTACAACATTATACCTAATCAAAATTAGAAGCTATGTCTAGAAAGAATATTATGATTAATCAAAATGAGAGAAACGAAAAACTAATTAATTTTTGCAATCCAGATATATCTTTAATAGAGGCAATCCAAATAGCAACTTCTCTTGGTTTAACGACTGAGGGTGAAAAGATACAAAACACTTTTGTAGGAAGTCGCTTATTTAAAGAAACAATGGCATGGGAAATTGTTGAAACTTGTTTATCTTTTAATAATTTAGATAAAATTACTTTAGAGCTTATTGAAGGTAAGTTAGGTACAAAAGTAGCATTACAAGTCTATCGTTTTTACTTAGAAAGAAGACGTAGCAATAATTTACAGGAGAAGGATTTAATTGCCCAAGATAAATTGCTTTACAAAATGCAAGCTGTTGACTGTAATAAAACCTTTATGGACTACTTGCTAAAATTAACTTAAGGTTAATAGTATGTTTCTAAGATTTGCTAAATACTTTGCTTAAAGCATAGCATCTAGCCATTTTTGAATTTTTGTAGACTCACTCACTTCAAAATTTTCTGCACCAGAAAATGAAGAGTTAAATAGCCAAATACCAGAGTCATTAATGTCAAGAAAGTAAAATTGTTTTGTTGTTTTTTCACACAAAATATAGCAGTTTTTTGTATAAACTCCTGTAGCAATTGCACTTACAGTTTTATTGTCCGTAATTTGTCGCAAAAACCTTTTACCTTTATCACTACTATCAATCCATACATCAAGCTTGCCCGTTTGGTTATGACCAAATTTATAGTTGTCTATCTGTACTTTGTCAAATTTTACAGGTTCAAATCGGTTTGTTTCAAAATCTTCATACATATGATTTCCTTAAGTTATAGAAGTTTAGGAAAGTTAAGAGGAAATATCTGGGCGTTCCTTTATAGAAATGCCATCTCTACGCATAGATAGATGTTCGGTTTGAATTTTTTCTTGTAGTTTCATAATTGCATAAATTAAGGTTTCTGGTCGTGGAGGGCATCCAGGAATGTAAACATCTACAGGAACAATTTGATGAACACCTTGGACAATAGCATAATTGTCAAAAATCCCACCTGCCGTAGCACAAGCACCCATTGCAATTACCCATTTAGGCTCTGGCATTTGATCATAGACTCGGCGCAACACAGGTGCCATCTTACGGGATACTCGACCTGAAACAATCATTAAGTCAGCTTGCCTAGGGCTAGCACGAAAAACTTCTGCTCCAAAACGAGCAACATCAAATCTAGCACTTGTTACAGCCATCATTTCAATTGCACAACAAGCTAGCCCAAAAGTAGCAGGCCATAAACTTGATTTACGTGACCAGTTAACTAGATCATCTATCCTTGTTGTTAGAACTTCTGGCAATACATCTATGAAGCTATTTTCTAATCCCATAATATTTGTTCCCTTGTATATTATGTTAAATAATATACCTATGGGCATTAGATTTCTGTTCAATTTTAGACAAAAAAATTAAAGATTGATTATTAAGTAAAATATAACAGGTATGACTAGATAAGCAAAGCAACTACTTGTTTTCTTCTAATGTTGCAAGGAAATCTGTCAAAGTTTTTATATAAGTGGCTCGCTCAGTTTCATATGCCCTACCATGACTTGCACCATTAACTAAATATTTGCTCTTTTTTGTGCTAATTGCAGCCGCGTAAAGTGGTTCTAGTACAATTTCAGTTGGCATACGTCTATCTTCTGTGCCTCCAATAAAAAGAATTGGATAAGGGATTTTTCTTAAGGCAGTTAATAAGTCGAAATTGCTTGGATTAAAATTCATTCGCCAAGCAGTCAAATATGTTAAAACAGGGGCAAAAGGTAAGACAGGTAATTTAGCTAGTTTACAATGATGATAAACCGTGTGTTCAAAAGATAGAAAACTACTTTCGGCAACAACAGCAATAATTTTTTCTGTTTGTGGACTATCTGCTAGTTCTGCACTTGCCATTAATGTTGCTGCTGCTCCCATTGAAACACCCATCAACACAATTTTGTTTTCAGGTGCTTGCTCAATAGCGCAATTTAGCGCAGCTATTACGTCATGACGCTCATAAAAACCTAAAGTAGAAAACTCTGCTTTGCTTTTTCCATGACGGCGTAAATCATAAAGCAATACACCATAACCTTGCTTCCAAAGGTCTATGCTCCGATCCATCATTTCATATCGAGATCGAAACATCCCATGTGTCATTACAAAAGTAATTTTTTGTGTGCTTGAAGGTAAATACCAGCCTACTAACTTGTTGTTATCAATAGACTTAAATTCCACATCTTTATATTCAGCGTTATATTTGCTAGGGGTGTCGGTTCTTAATCGTTCGTCTGGGCGACTTTGGGCTTTGCTGATAAGAAAACTTACTATCCAAGGCAAGACTAAAACAACAACTAACACAACTGTTGCAAAAGCAGCAATTACGCGCTTTAACCAAACATTTTTCTTGATATAAACTGTTTTTCCTTCTAAATCTACACCTTGAATGCTAATCCAAGCCCCAACTGTTAAAACGCTACAGACTAAACAGACTCCAGCTAGCCCAAATGAATTATAAAGCTGCCCACAAACAACAACCGTTAAAGCAATCCCTATTTGTGAAGATGTATTACGTAGGGCTATATAGCTAGGTCGTTCATCGGCACTAACTATTTCTGTGACAAGTGCTTGTAGCGGAGCTATTCTTAATGCTGCTGAAATGGAAATTATTGACATTAAAATAAATAGTGTGATGCTCCAGTTAAATGTAGGAAGTATCAACAAAAATAACGCCATAACTTTACTGCTATGAACAATCATTTTTTGTTTACCTATTTTGTCAGAAAATATTCCTCCTAATGCTCCACCTGCTACGGCTGTAAATCCTACTAACGCATAAACTAAGCCGATTTGATTGGTTTGTAAATAAAATGCGTCTGATAGCCAAATACCTAAATAAGTAACAAAACCAACTAAGCCACCTGAAACAAAAAACGCTGCTAAAATTCCTCGTCTAGTTGATGGGGAACGCATTGCCAGTTTCCAAAGCGATTGCGAAGTAGGTTTTGTTTCTTCTGTGTTTTCAGTAGATTTATTTATGTCTTTATTAGGTAGGGGATAACGATAAACTAAAATAGCAGCAATTAAAGTTGATACAAATGAGAATAAAAATAAGGTGCGCCAACCAAAAGCACTTGCTAGAAATGTTCCTAGAGGTACGCCAAGCACTGGTGCAAGAAAGTAGCAAACGGCTACACCACTCATTTGACGGCCACGTTTGGCATATTCGGCTGCATTGGCAATACCAGCAATTGTTAAAGCTGAAATCAGCCCACCAGCAAAACCATTAATTGTACGACCAAGAAAAAATACTGTTGGGTGTGGTGCAAGTGCAGTAATAACGCTTGATGTTAGAAAAATCCCACTTGCAACAAGTAAAAAGCGGTCTATTAAAATTCTGCTAGAGTATTTTGCTAGAACAATTGCAATAGTAGCTGCTGCAACAGCATAAGCTGAAATTGTGAAAGCAATAAAGGTTTTACTAGTATTTAGGCCAAGTGCAATTTGTGGTGCAATGGCTGGCACTACGTGAGAATCACTTAATGCAGTTAGTAGCAGTAAACAAGCGGCTACAATTGCAGGAGTATAATTTTTTTGTGTGGTAGCTAAAGCCATAAAGCTAAGTGATATGAGATAAATTTTGGGATATTTTCAAACTATTTATTTTGTTAACAAATATTTATTTTTCTATTCTTTATAGCCACATAGTGGCTTTTGATAATAGACCAGCTCTTTAGGGCTGGTCTATTATGTTTGGGAAAGTTGGAAATTTATTGAGTGAAAAACTACCAACGTTCCCAAATCAAAAATAGTTTTAGTTGGACTTGATAAATTTGACGACTTCATCAACAAATTCCGAAGTTTTTTCAAAAATTGGCATATGTCCACAATCCTTAAAGACAACTAATTTAGAATTAGCTATTGCTTTATTAAATGCTTCACCATAAGCCAATGGAACGAGTTTGTCATGCTCACCCCAAAGTATTAAAGTTGGGACATTGATACGGTATAACCTATTGTGTAATTTAGGGTTATGTAAATAAGGGTTCCATGCAAGTCTAGCTGTAGTTTCTAAAGCTCTTAGGACTAAAAACAAAAAATCTTCTGGCGGGCTATCCTGAACTAAAGCATGAGCAATGTCTGAATTAGGGTCAAAGAAAACAAGTTCGCGTAGTTCTGCTGGTTCTAGTCCAAACATTTCTGTCATAGGAGTATCTTTAAGCCAAATTCCAACAGCATCAACCAGCACAATTTTCTTAAAGCGTTCAGGCCAACGAACAGCCAGTTCCATAGCTAGCCAGCCGCCAAGCGATGTCCCAACAACATTAACCTTGTCTAATTTAAGCGCGTCTAAAAATTCTAAATAATAAAATGTAAGGTCTTCAATATCATTAATTTGCTCAATTCCTGTAGATTCATGAAAACCTGGATGTGCTGGAGCAATTAAAGAGAAATGTTTAGCTAATTCTTCATGAAAAGGTAGCGGAAAAGTTTCTCCCCCTGCGCTATGTAAATAAAGTAGAGTTTCGCCTTCACCACCTCGAATAACTTGGATCTTTTTACCTCGCACATCTACAAAATCAATTGTTAAATCAACTGGGTTTGTCATCAAAGAAAACTCCTCTTTAATTTTCTTGTGGAAAAGCCTGACGAAGTTTAGGCATTACTTCTGTAGCAAATAAATTCATATTACGCATTGCTTTTTCATGTGGCATATCGCCAAATTGTAGAATGCTAAGCAGATTGCCAAACCCTATATCATTTCCATATTTGATTAACTTTTCGCATACTGTCTCAGGACTACCAACAATAGCATAACCACCGGCTAGAATTTCTTCCCATGTCTCCACTCTTTCTAGAAAATTCTTTTGGGCATCACCCCAAATCTTAGCCATAGATTTAGCCGAAGTATAACCAGGAGGAATAATAGTTAATCCCTTAAGTAATTTTTTAATAAAATACCAAAGATGTGGTTCAAATTCTTTGCGGGCTTGATCGTCAGTTTCTGCAACATAAATTGGGACTAACCAGCCTAATTGACTGGGTTTAGCTGTATAGCCATTTTTTTCCGTTGCTTCTCTAAAATAATTAAAATTTTTGCGAAATACATCAATATGAAAATAGGGAATACCCATAAAAGCGTAACGTTTTTTGGCTACCCAATCCATTGTTTCTAAACTTCCTGCTCCAGGTATCCAAATAGGTGGATGAGGTTGTTGCAGCGGTTTAGGCCAGGAATTTACATATTTTAACTTAAAGTGTTTACCATAATGACTAAATGGCCCGTCTTCTGTCCAAATTCGCATTATTAGTTCATGTGCTTCATAGAAGCGTTCACGAGCAAAACTTGGGTTAATGCTAAAAGAATAATACTCTGGGCCACCACCTACAACTTGACCAGAAATAATACGACCATTAGTAATTACATCTAGCATTGCTATTTCTTCTGCTACACGTTGTGGAGGGTCATAAAGCGGCAGAGCATTACCAATTATTGCAATTTTAATTTTTTCTGTCCGGCGTGCTAAAGCAGCAGCAATAATATTTGGTGAAGGCATATGTCCGTAAGCCGTTTGATGATGCTCATTTACACAAACTCCATCAAATCCTAACTTTTCGGCTGCTTCTAGTTGGTCTAGGTAGTCGTTATAAACTTGATGACCTTTTTTTGGATCATAGAAACTATTTGAACACCAAATCCAAGAAGTTTTGTGATGCTGCTCAAAATCTGCTGGCAAATGGGGCCAAGGCATTAAATGAAAAAGAAAAAATTTCATAGAGCTTACAGTAATCTCCTTAACTATTAAAAGCTAAATGGTAATCATTAATATCTACCTTGCTAGTTTTATAATTGTATACAAATGTTAGACCCGGCCAGTTGTTAGTATTTTTACCTGAAGCGGTTTTATACCAACTAGTACAACCAGCATTCCAAATAGATTGATTAAGTTGGGATTGTATTTCTTTGTTATAGCTGCTTTGGCGTTCTCTTTTTAGTTCAAGATAAGCAAGATTTTTTTCCTGTAAAAGTGCCATATAAGACATAATATATTTGGTTTGAGATTCCAACATATAAATAATTGAGTTATGACCAAGGTTTGTATTTGGGCCATACATAATAAATAAATTAGGAAATCCTGAAACCGTCATCCCTAAATAAGCTTCTGCGCCATCATGCCAAACTTGATTAAGATCTAGTCCACCACGTCCAGTAATTTTCATTGGAGCTAAAAAGTCTGTACTCTGAAAACCTGTTCCATAAATAATTGTATCAACAGGATAAAAATCCCCTTTATCTGACAACACACCATCAGGTTTTATTTCCACAACATCATCTGTTAAAACAGCAACATTTTCTTTTGCTAGAGCAGGAAAATAATCATTAGAAATTAGTACACGTTTACAACCTATTGGATAATTTGGAGTTAGAGTAGCCCTTAATTTAGGATCTTTAATAGCTGTCTCTAAGTTATGATGTGCAAGATATTGCATAAGGCTATTAAAAACATTGCCTTTTTGGAAACCAAAGTAATGTATTTCATGAGTAAGATAAATTTGTAAACGGTGTAAGGTTTGGAGTAAAGGAAAGTCCTTAAAAAGAGTTTTTTCAAATGATGTATATGCTCGGTCATATTTAGCCATTACCCAAGGTGGGGTGCGCTGAAATAAAATTACATGCTCGGCTTGTTTAACTACTTCTGGGACAAATTGAATAGCACTTGCTCCTGTACCAATAACAGCAACTTTTTTTCCTCTTAAATCATAGTCATGGTTCCATCGGGCAGAGTGAAATTGCATTCCAGCAAAACTTTCTCTACCTTCAATTTTAGGAAAAGCAGGACGGTTTAATTGTCCACAAGCTGACACTAAAATTTTGGTTGTAAATTCTTCTTCATTTGCGGTCTTAAAATGCCAAAGAGCATTGTTTTCATCAAAAGTAATTTCTTGAATTTCTGTATTAAAACGAATATGTGGAGCAAGTCTATATTTATCAACACAATGTTGTAAATAGTCAAAAATTTCTGATTGCTCAGAATATTTTCTTGTCCAATCATACTTTGGCTCAAAAGAAAAAGAGTAAAGATGCGAAGGAACATCACAAGCAGCACCAGGATAAGTATTATCTCGCCATGTTCCACCAACTTTGTCTGCTTTTTCAAAAATCATAAAAGAGTTAATACCAGCTTTTTTAAGCTGTATAGCCATACATAACCCACCAAACCCCGTGCCTATAATTGCTACTGTTAATGGTACATAACCTTCTGAGTCTGTCATAAATTTATAAACTCTCCATTTTTAAGATTTTTCTCTCTAGCTCAGACGCTAATATCAACTCTATTCAATATGTTTTGTTTGGCTTATTATATAACCATATCTTAGGCAAGTGTCATCTAGCATTTACTATAAATAAATTTTAATCGGCAGAAATTATTATATACTGCTATACATATATGTAAGTCAAAGCTAGAATAAGCATATGCTTAAGCATATATCAATTCTAAATAAAATTTTTAGGATAGAAATTTTATGAGCAAAGAAAAGAAAAAGTTTGATTTAGAGTTATTTTTTCGTGCTTTAGCAGATCGTACTAGGCTACGTTTACTTAATCTAATGGGTAAAGATGAAATATGTGTATGTTTTTTTGTTGATGTGCTAGGGACAAATCAGCCAAAAATTTCACGTCATCTTGCTTATTTACGACGTGCAGGAATTGTTACTGCTCGTCGGGATGGTAAATGGATGCACTATAAAATAGTAAAACCTGCAAATGAATGTGCAGCAAATATTTTAGAAAATCTTTTGGACAGTTTTGCTAAAGATAAAGAAATGCAATCAGAACGGGAAGAATTAATAAATGCTTATTGTACAGTGTCAGCACCAGTTCAATTACAAGTAGCAAAAAAGGCTGAAGCTATTTATTTAATTGATTAACATATATGTCTACAGATATAGAAATTAAAGAAGAAAAACTTGATGCTATTTCTTTGGAGATGCCTATTGCAGGCATGACTTGTGCTGCTTGTGCGCAATTGATAGAGAGACGACTTTCTAAAGCACCAGGTGTAAAAAAAGCTGGAGTTAATTTTGCAACACAACAAGCACAGGTAGAATTTATTCCTACTCTAACCAACCGACAAGCCTTAAGCCAGGTGGTTGAAAAACTTGGCTATCAAGTTTTAGTAAATAAACAATCAGACGAGCCACAAGATTTACTTGCCCTAGAACAAGCAAAAGAATATAGCAAATTAAAAAGAAAATTTTTAATCGCGCTAGTTTTTACTCTACCTGTTTTTATCATTGCAATGTCACATGGAAAAATTGCTTGGTTAAATTTTGAGGGTGTGAACTATTTGCAGTTATTTCTTGTTACACCAGTAATATTTTACTGTGGTGAGCAGTTTTTTCGGGGTGCATTTTCAGCATTAAAAAACTTTTCTGCTGATATGAACACTTTAATTGTTGTGGGTACATCGTCAGCTTACTTTTATTCTTTAGCCGTGACACTTTTTCCCAGTTGGTTAAATTCTAAACAGCACTTAAACCAACACCATACAGCAGTTTATTTTGAAGCAGCTAGCGTAATTATTACTCTAATTTTATTAGGTAGAATGCTGGAGCTAAGAGCTAAAACCCGAACGGGTGACGCTATTCGCTCATTAATTGGTTTACAGCCAAAGACAGCCCGACTACTAAGAGCCGACCAAGAAATAGAAATCCTTGTCTCAGAAGTGTTAACAGGAGATTTATTAGTAGTTAGACCAGGAGAAAAAATTCCTGTTGATGGCAAAATTTGGCAAGGCGACACTACAATTGATGAATCAATGTTGACAGGGGAAAGCTTACCTGTAGAAAAGAATGTGTCGGATAATGTTTTTGCTGGAACAATTAATAAAACAGGATTTTTTAAGTTTTATGCTACAAAAGTTGGTAAAGATACAGCATTACAGCAAATTGTTAAACTTGTACAAACGGCACAAGGGTCAAAAGCTCCTATAGCACGTTTGGCTGACAAAGTAAGTGGAATTTTTACACCAGTAGTAATTTTAATAGCTTTAATAACTTTTGCTATTTGGTTTACTTTGTCGCCTGAAGAAACTCGCCTTGTATCAGCATTAAATAATTTTGTTGCAGTCTTAATAATTGCTTGTCCTTGTGCTTTAGGTTTAGCCACACCTACGGCAATTATTGTTGGAACTGGAAAAGGTGCAAAGGCAGGGGTTTTGATTAAAAATGGGGAAGTTTTAGAGCAAGCTTGTAAAATTCAAACCGTAGTTTTTGATAAAACAGGTACATTAACAACCGGAAAATTAGAGTTAACAGACATTATTGCCGCTAATTGGATTAGTGAAATAGAACTTTTAACTAGGGCTGCAAGTGCTGAACAGGGAAGCGAGCATCCTATAGGCAAAGCAATTGTTTTAGCTGCTCAAAATAGAAAATTATCTCTTTCCGAGCCAAAAAGTTTTAGTATTACTGCTGGACAAGGTGTTATTGCTAAAGTATTAAACCAAGAAATTTTAGTTGGTAATCAAAAATTTATGGAAAGCCAATTAGTAGATTTACTAGAGTTTAATAATTATGTTAAAGATTTAGCTAAAGTTGGCAAAACGGCTATGTATGTAGCTATTGATAAACGTTTAGCAGGAGTTTTAGCACTAGCAGATCAGATCAAAGAAAATGCACGATCCACTATCAAAGAACTAGAAAAACTTGGCTTAGAAATAGTTATGATGACGGGTGATAATCATCAAACAGCCAAAGTAGTTGCTGAAAAATTAGGTATTAAAACTGTATTTAGTGAAGTTTTACCATTTGATAAGGCTAATAAAATAAAACAATTGCAAATACAGAACAAAACTGTAGCAATGGTAGGAGATGGAATAAATGATGCTCCTGCACTAGCACAAGCTAATGTTGGAATTTCTCTAGCTACTGGCTCAGACATCGCGCTAGAAGCTTCAGATTTAACTTTAATTAAAGGTGATTTGCCTTCTGTAATAAAAGCATTTAAACTTTCTCAAGCTACTGTAAAAGTAATAAAACAAAATCTATTTTGGGCATTTATTTATAATATTATTGGTATTCCTATTGCTGCTGGGCTGTTTTATCCGGTAACAGGCTGGTTACTTTCTCCTATGTTAGCTAGCCTGGCAATGTCACTTTCTAGTGTTTCTGTTGTTAGCAATAGTTTACGCTTAAAAAATATTTCGCTTACGTAATGATTATTTTATTGATAACTATAAATATTTTAGTTGCTAGTAGATAGTAGTTTGGCTGCTCTCTCACTTGATAATCTGACTAGCTTGGGTTATATTGCCAAACAACCCCTTTATTCAAAAATAGCTAAAATACCGAAGTATTAAAGAGTAAATTAATATATAAATTTTTCTATTACTTGTATTAAATGAGAGGCATAAAAGCATAATGTTACGGGCAATAATTTCTTTGATCTTTTTATTTATCTTTGTTGGGCAAATACAAGCACAAACTAAAGATAAAGCTTCTTTTACTTATAATTTGATAGAAGGTTTTAACCTAGATCAAACTAAACCACTAGCTTCAGAAGAGCCATTTATTTTACCTCAAAGCTCTTTAGCTAAATTAAGAAGACAAATAATATTCCAACTACTTCCATCAGATTTTTTTCCTTCTGTAGAGAAAGAGACAGATAAATTTAAGCGTAAAGCCTTACGTTATGGAGTTGGATACTTTCGGGATTGTGAAATTCCTGGGTTAACAGGTTTTTATGATGTAGTCTTGGGAATGCGTTTAGATAGTCGTAATGGAAAATTAGAGCTTAGATATTTTCGTACTGCAATTGTACTTAATCCAAGAGTAGTACAATTCCCTGAAGATCGTAGAGCTTTTGGTGCCTTAAAAGATTCAGATGGTACACTAATGCTTTTCCTCTTTGAGAATAATCAACAAGAAGTAATTACTTATGAAGGACTATTTACAGATGATCCTCATACCAGTAATTTTATAGGTGCTGATGATGTAATTGGAGTTAGCACTGATGATAGTAGAGGGAAATTTGCTCTCTTTGTGCGTGGGGGTGTCAACCGAAGTAGTATATTTTTACTTCTAACGGATGGGAACCTAAAAGATTTTCAGTCAGTTGAATTAGTGAGAGATATAAAATCTTTTGACCAGGCTTTAATTTTTGAAATCCTACCATCACTTTTGCCAAAAACCACAAATCAGTAGTTATAAGAGGTTGCACAAATGAGACAATGGAAATTATTAGTAGTAATTACATTTCTAGCTATTTTTAGTCTTCTAAATTTAAGTAAAACTAGTGCTAATACGGGTCAGCCTCCTTTAGCTAATACAGGGGCGCCAGGAGAACAACGCTGTCTTAGTTGCCATAATTCTTTTGCTATTGATAGTGGTAGAGGACAGGTAGCAATTACAGGACTACCACGAGAATATGTTGCAGGCATGAAATATGACTTAACAGTCTTTCTAGCAGATACAGAATCTTCTCGTTGGGGTTTTGAATTAGTTATTTTAGATGGCAATGGTGTTAGTGTTGGAACACTTGTTTCTGCTGATGAAACTTTTGCTACGGTAAGAAATCAAGCTGTTGGGTCAAATACTCGTAGCTATTTAGTACCTACAATTGCTGGTAATTTTACTGGCCGTATAGATGTAGCAATGTGGAATTTTTCCTGGACTGCTCCACAACAAGATGTTGGAAATATAACTTTCCATTTAATTGGTGTAGCTGCTGACAGGGATGCAACTCCTCGCGGGGATGATGTTTATACCAATATTTATAACTTAAAACTATTTGTTCCAAAACCACCAGAACTAAACTTTATTAACCCTCCACGAGGCCCATCTACAGGTCAAACTAAAGTAACTATAGGCGGGCTAAACTTTAGACCTGGAGTTAAAGTATTTTTTGATGACCTTGAAACACCAGCAGAGTTGCTTAATGAAAGCACTATTGTTGTAAATACTCCGCCGCATGATATTGGACTAGTACCAATTACAATTACTAATTCTGATGGAATGACAAATGTCTTTCCTAATGCTTTTGAATACATTACACCGCCTCCACCTAGCCCAACTATAAACTTTACTTCTCCTAACAGCGGCCCAACTTCCGGCGGAACAGTAGTAAGAATTAGTGGAACTAATTTCCAAAGAGGTTCTAGGGTTATTTGGAATAATCGAGAACTAACAGCTAATTTTATTGATACTAATTTCTTAATGGTTACTACTCCGTTAAATAACCCAGGTCAAATTCCTGTTGTAGTAATTAACCCTGATGGACAAACAGCAGAATTAAATCCGGGTTTTACTTATGAAGGGGCAGAACCACCGCCTATTGTAAAATTAGCATTACCAGAAAACATTATTAGTGCAGGTGGTGCGCCAACAACTATTAGGTGGACTATTGATAGTAATGGAACGCCTTTCCAAAGATTATTGCTTTCTACTGATGGAGGAACTAGTTTTCCAATAGTACTAGCTAATAATTTGACATCAAACATTAGTCATTTTAATTGGTTAGTACCAGATGAGTTAGTAACAGAGAGGGCAAGAATTAGATTAGAAGTTGTTCAACCAAATATAACTGTGTCAGATGAAATCAAACAGGACTTTAAGATAGTTGCAGCACCAAAAATAACTTTAATGACACCAGCTACAGCTAAAGCAGATAAGACAAAACTTACAGCAGAAATACGTGGACAAGGTTTTGTTCAAGGTGCAATTGTAGAAATGGATGGGGTACGCTTAAAAGTAGCATCTATTACACCAACTGTAATTAAATTGAAAAAAGTTCCTCACACCATTGCAGGCTATCATTTTGTTCGAGTTAAGAATCCAAACGGAGGGATTTCTAGAGCATTTATATTTACTGTTGCACAATAATTTCTCTTATTGTTTTTGCAAAAACAGGAAACTTTGTACTATATTTTCTTTCCCTAAGATTTAAGTCATTTAAGGAGATAGTGATGATTAAAAAACTCCTAACAGTTGTTTTTCTCGCAATGTTAACTTTAACTACAGCAACAATGCCAGAGGATGCTTTGGCAAAAGGTAAACGTAAAGCAGTAGCAAGCAAAAGTAATAAAAAAGCTAAATCCAAAGGTGGGAAAAAAGCTGTTGCTCGTGGCAAATCTAAAAAATCTCGTGCTAGTAGCCGTGTAGCTAAAAACCGTCGTGGTAAAAAATCTCGTGTTAGAAGAGAATATATTGCACGAGGGCCATCTGTATCCATTCCACCAGATAGAGTTAGAGAAATACAAATAGCTCTAAAACGTGAAGGCTATTTTGCTGATGAGCCTTCAGGCGAATATAATAAAACTACTGTAGAAGCAATGACTAAATATCAGCAAGATCATAATTTCCGAAAAACTGGTTATCCTACAGCAGAATCATTACAAAAACTTGGTTTAACCAGGCAAAGACGAGTAACAACGGGTGAGCCAACTAATGAAAATAAAACTAATGTTGAGGTAGATAATAATTCTAATCCACCACAACAACCTATATCCAAATAAGTAGTGTTTAGTTGGTAGTTATGGAAAGTTTTTCGGTTACACAATTAGAAAGTATTTTAGAAAAACGTACTAAGGGGCTAATTGCAGATTGGGAACTAAAACCTGCTGCTGTATTAGTCCCAATGTTTTTTAAAGATGGTGAATACCACTTGCTATTTACTCGTCGAACAGATCATTTACGTAATCATCCAGGGCAAATTTCTTTTCCTGGAGGTCGCCGAGATCCTACAGATAGCTCTTTATTTGATACAGCCTTACGTGAATCAGAAGAGGAAATTGGGTTAAAACGCGAGCATGTTAGATTTCTAGGCGAATTAGACGACATGATGACTAGCACTCAATACCGCATTAGTCCTTTTGTTTGTATGATTCCTTATCCTTATGAATTTATTGTAAATAAAGAAGAAATTGCTTATTTAGTAGAAGTCCCATTAATAAAATTTCTTGACCCATCAATTTGCGAAATAAAACAATTTACTGTCTATAAAAATTACTTAGTAGATGTCTATTATTATCATATAGGTGAAGAACCTATTTGGGGAGCAACTGCCAGAATAGTCAAACATTTACTAGAATTAATCCAACCTGTTTTAATAGCAAAATAGCTATTCAACTTTTAACAAAAGGTTAGCCCCAAACAACAAATGTAGTAATTACATAAAATTAAGTGTGGCTCACCTAAAGTCATCTTGTGACCTGCCACCTTTCTACTAGCTTTACCATTTATTAAACTTTTCTTCGTTTTGTGGATAAATTAGCAACTATCAAATTTATCAAAAAGGAAGAAAATCATGATCAAATTTTTATATGTTTTAGTATATCTATTATTAATACTTACGAGTTATGAATTAATGATTAGCAATGTACTTGCTAATTTTCAAGATAACTCCAATGTTGAAAACACAAATAGAATCATCAAGAAAGAAATACAAACAGAAAAAGAAATAGTAGAAATACATCCTAGCTTGCCTAATTATATTTTTGAAGCATCTTTATTTGAATATTTTTCGCTTGAGTCTCCATCAGAAATAAGCAATGAGATAGTAATAAAAATAAGTCGGGTAGATACCTATATTTCATCAGAGATACAAATTATTGAAGTTGAATTAGGATATATCCATAGCAGAGAAGAGTTTAGCAACTACTATAGTTTGGAAGATATAAATTTTGATGGATATAAAGATCTTTGTATTTTAGATCCAAGTTCCGGCGCATATAACAATACTTATACTTGGTATGAATTTAATCTAAAAACAGGAAAAATGGATGATTCAACACAGTTATGTAAAGAATTAAATAGTTTAATAAATCCTGTTATTGATGAAAAATTACAAATTATTGAAGAGATAAACAAAACTACAAGTCAAGGTGAGTGGACAGTTTCATTCTACAAGGTTAAAGATGGCAAATTAGTCTTAATTAAAAGCTTAGAAACCAGTTTAGATTCTTATTATGATGATGATGATAGAGAGTTTTATAAGCAAAATATTGAGTAAATTATTGATTTTATTTGGTTGCTACATTTTTAATAGAGTTTATTTACTGAATAATAACTAATCTTGAATGTTAGATGTTGTGTTGGTTTTGGAAAATTTTAAGGTATCTCTTTCTAAGGAATTTTCACTTGTTTCAAAATCCTCTTGATTAGTGCTTATTTCGCTAGTTATCCTATCACTAACACCTAGTTTTATCATTTCAGAGTTTAATAACTCTTCTATTTTTTCTAACAATTCTTCAGATGTAACGGAGCTTCCTTTAAAAAACAAAAAGAAAACTATGTATAAATATAAGAAAGGAAAGGAGATCAAAGAAAAAATAGTAAAAAAAAGTCGCAGCTACAAAGAAGAAGGAAGCTTAATATTGAGGCGGTCGAGAATAAGTTGTTGGTGAGGAAGAAGAGAAGAAGGAAGTCTTTTAATGAGATGACCATTAAAATTAAAAGAAAGAAAAGAAATTTTGTCCAAAGTATCAATGACAAAAGAACGAGAAAAATCTAGATCGTTAAGATGATCAGACAAATACTTCAAAACCATATAAGAAAGCATACAAACAAAAACATGACCACGAGTTTGTTTTTGCTTGCGAAGAAAAACAGGGCGAATTTCTTCAAAAGAAGTTTTAATAGTGCGAAAAGCCCACTCAACTTTGGATAAGTCTTTATAGCGAGAGTGAACAACATCTTTATTTACAATAGAAGAAGGCAAGTCAGTTTTAATTACATAACAACCATCTAGACTGTAATCTTTATCTAAAGTAGAAATGAAAATTTCTCTATCACTAGTAGAAATAGTGAAGGAGTCTGTTAATACCAGATTGGAGTCATAAAACCGCATTAGCAACAGATGCAAAAAAAGGAAAAGAAGTTAAAGAAGAAAGAGTAGAAGGTAAAGTAGAAGAGACAAGAGAAGTTAAATAATCAGATAAAGCATCAATAGATAGAAGATATTGTTTAGCTAAAGAATCTTTGAAGTGTTGCCAAACTCTTTCAATAGGGTTAACTTCTGGAGTATAAGGAGGGGTAAAAACTAAACGAATATTAGAAGGAATAATGAGTTTAGAAGATTTATGAAAAGAACCATTATCTAAAACTAAAACGTTAAGACTTTCAGGAAAAGCTAAAGAAAATTCTTCTAAAAAAATCTGAAAACAAATAGAATTAAGAAAAGGAAACTCAAAAAAGAAACTATTACCAGTTAAAGAGGGTGTAAAATAATTTCTGTAAATTGGCAAGAAGCAAAAAAAGAGGTAAA
>CAZBMZ010000033.1:0-72903 GCA_964492845.1 uncultured Clostridia bacterium | reverse complement strand
TCTTGAATTTTCTTTTTGATTTTTTGCTCTTCCAACTCTTTTGGAACACGACCATTATAGCTATTCCATTCTATTTCTCGCTCTTTACTCTGGGCGAAAACATTAACTGTTAGACTAAACAAGCTAAATACTAGTAAAACAAGTGTAGCAACATAGCGGCTATTAAACATTTAGACAAATCTCCCACATCATTTGTTTTAATTTTAATACCTTAGTTAATAATGGCTAATAATACGACTATTTACTTTTGGTGGCTAGTTTTTTTATAAAATCTATTAAATTTACTATAACTGTTTTTATTACAATGATTTAGAAATCTGCTTAAAAATCCTGGAAATAACTGCAAATTTTTATCAACTTCTCTGAACTAATATTTTAATGTCACGTTAACAGTGTTAACTAACTTGTGGGCGTTAAGCAACCTGCAAAATATCACAAAATTAATCAAATAAGGGGTCAATATGAAAAAAGTATTTAATTTAGTAATGGTATTAGTAGCAAGCGTAGTATTTTTTAATGGATTAGCTTACGCCGAAGGAAAAGGTAAAAAAGTAGATATTAGTAAAGATGTAGTAGTGAATGGAATAGAAGTAAAAAAAGGTAAATATGAAGTAACATTTGATGAAGAAAAGCAAGAAATTAGCATTTGGAAAGGTAATAAATTAGTAGCTAAGTCTAATGCTCGCAAAGGTTTACTTAAAAACAAGGCTGCTGTTAATCAATTAATGACAACTAAACAAAATCAAAATGATATGCTCAAAGGTATTATTTTAGCTGGTGAACAAGAAACCATTTTAATTAGTCCTAACAACACAGTTAATGCTGCTCCTCAACAATAGTTAGTAGATCTTTAGTAGTTAGAATTTGTAAGGTAAAACTTACAAATTCTACTTGCTAGAAATAAAATAGCTTAGATAAGTTTCTAGAGTTTTTCTATTAATTTACCTGTATTGCCGCTAGGATCACGTGCTTCAAAAACAATTTGACGTTCAGAACTAGGCGACAAAGTAACATCTTTCTTAAAATGTCCCTTAGCATCTACTTCTGTAGGAATATTATTAATTCTTAGCACAACACCTGGAGTAGTATTTCCTTCTATTTCCCATAGTAACTGAGTAATCATATTTTTCTTGGTAAGTTGGATCTGGATTTTTTCTTCGCCCTTACGTTGAACTTTGATTCCAAAAGGTTCACTCCATTTACCCTGAAGACCATCTGTAGTAATGGCTTGGACTTTCCAAAAAATAGGCCCATTTGATGGTTTTATCCATTTATACGTAGTTTCTTTTATATCTAAAGCTTGAAGTTTGATAGATTGTTCAGAAAAAGAAATATTAGAGGCAAGTGTTAAGTTATATTTCTCGGCATTTGGTATTGGATCCCAAATAAATTCTATTGGCTCACCCGGATTAACTAGCATTTCTTTTGCATTAATTGGACTGCCTAATTTTGGTGGGGGTGGTAGATCATTTATATTAACTCCCGTTTTATCAATTTTAGCTACTTGATCTGCTGAAACAGTTTGTTCTATATCTCCTAATAAATTAGCTAAACCGCTAGTTACTTGAACTGTAGTTTGTCCATTTTTATTGTCTAAATCTACATCAGAATTTTTTTCTACTCTAACCTTAGTTCCTTCAGAATCAATAATATGTTTATTACTTTCTTCTGGAGTAGTAACTTTTACCCCTCCACCTTGTAGTTTGTTGGTTATTCGTTTATCTTTTCGGGAATCTTCGGTAATAATCAAAGTAGAACCTGCTTTAATAGTATATTTAGTTCCGTCTAAATACTCTACTAAGGCAGAAGATCCTGAACTTGTTTGGATAGTATCTCCTTCTTTTAATGCCATATCCTTTGTTGCTGGTAATGCCTCGTTTGTACCTCGTTTGATAACTGTTACATTTCCATCAAAACGGATAAATTTTGCTACTCTATATGCGTCCGGTTTACTCTCCTCAATAATTTGCGTAACCCAAACCCATATTCCATAACCACCAACGCTTAAGACTAAAACTGTTACTACAGTAAAAATAATTTTTTGGATGGTTTTCTTTTGAATAACAAACCATTCCTCAGTAAAACCTCGTCGATTTTTTGGGGTTGACATACCTGTAAACCTGTATAAGTTTTTTACTTTTCACCTAGCAAACTAAGTTTGCATTATTTTTATAAATTAATTAGCAAAATTCCAAGTATCTTAGCATTTTTTTATAAAAAATACTTTTTAAAGTTAAAAATATTAAGCATTTTTATAGTATTTATGGGGCTTAATTTGATATTTATTTAAGTTTAATTGCATTGCACAAGAAAATCATTAAGTATTCTTGCTAATTTATTATTAGTTCAAAATCTTAAAAAGATTAAAACTTACTTTTTCTAATTCAAGTTTGCTAGATTCTATTTTAGAAAAATTTAAAATACCATTAATTATTGTAAGCAAAGATTTCCCACTAATAAGTTAGCATGTACTTAGATTAGTTTATCAGGCTTAACTATATCTTTAAACTATGCTACTATTATTTTGCTTATCTTTCTCTACAAAGAAATAGCTATTATAAATCCATATGGCAGGTTAAAAAAATGTGTGGTCGTTTTGCTTTACATAATGATGAGTCTGAAATTATTCCTAGATTTGGAGTCCAAGAAACCCTCTTTGACTTAAAACCACGTTATAACATTGCTCCAACTCAACAAATAGCCGTAATTACTCAAGAAACTGTTAGAACTCTAGCAGGTTATAAATGGGGGCTAATTCCCTCTTGGGCAAAAGATACACAAATGGCTAGTAAAATGATTAATGCCCGTTCAGAAACTTTGCTAGAAAAACCTTCTTTTCGTAAATCACTTATTAGTAAACGTTGTTTAATTCCTGCAAATGGCTTTTATGAGTGGCAACAAGTAGGAAAAAGTAAAATTCCAACCTATGTGCAGTTAAAAAGTAAAAAACTTTTTGCTTTTGCTGCTCTTTGGGATGAATGGCAAAGCCCGGAAGGTGAAAAAATACGTAGCACTACTATTATCACTACAGAACCAAATTCTTTACTCGCTAAACTCCATCATCGTATGGCTGTAATGCTCCTGCCAGAACAGGAAAACATTTGGCTAGATCCCAATATTAAAGACCCAAACCAACTATTAAAATTACTTACACAATATCCTGAATCAGAGCTTGAGTATTTCTCTGTTAGTAAATTAGTAAATAACACAAGTTTTGATAGTCCAGAATGTATTAAAGCTATAGAAACTGTAGAAATCCAACAAGCACCCGTACCCATACAAGAAACTCTTTGGTAATATCACTTATATTAATTTGTAGGTAAGCCTAAATTGACCCCACACCCTAACACAACATAAAATACAGAGTTTTACTGTTATGTCAAACAAAACTAAAAAGCAGCTTATTTTAGAGATTTTTGAGCAAGAAGGTTTCTCAGAGCTAAATGATGAAGCTATTGCATTAATAAATTCTCGTCTAGTTGAAACTTATGGAATCGGTGGAAAAACTTCTGCTGCTTATATTGCTGAAATTTTGATTAAAGCAGGGAAAAAAGTTCACTATGAAGAACAGCTTAGTATAACGGCTGAGTCTGAAAATCAAGTTTTGCTGCAAAAATTAGATTTTGACACTTTAGTTGATGCTGAACAATCCTTACTAACTTTAACTAACTTGTTAGCAGAATTTCAGCAAACCGAAGATAGGGAAGCTATTTGGCAATGTCGGGACTTTGTTAAGCGTGCAAGGCTACGCGCTCAATTAATAGCAAGTAACGAAAAGATCCCTAATGAAAAAAGATTAATTAAATCTGAAATAGAATTTTGGTTTGAAATTTGGCTTACCAACCCAGATATTTTTACAGATTGGTTAGAGTTAAGAAAATCTTCTCCTGATTTTTTTAATAAATTTAGTAGCGAGCCAGAAGAAAATTTTCAAGATAAGGAAGCAGAATGAGCAAAGCGTTAAAAACTTTTGAGTTTCCCAAAAATTTTCTTTGGGGAACAGCAACCGCCTCACATCAAGTAGAAGGAAATAATAAACTTAACGATTGGTGGGCATTTGAACAAGAACCCGGACGCATCCACGATGGCAACCCGTCGGGTGAAGCCTGCCGCCATTATGAATTTTATAAAGAAGATATTGCCTTGATGAAACAACTCCATCAAAACACACACCGCTTTTCTATAGAATGGAGCCGTATTGAACCAACAGAAGGCAAATTTGACCAAGCAGCAATAAATCATTATCGTGATGTGCTAGAAACATTACATAAGCATAAAATAGAGCCTATGTTAACCATTCATCATTTTACTAATCCACAATGGTTAAGGGCAAAAGGTGCTTGGGAAACAGCAGACGTTATCCCTTATTTTGAAAGGTTTGTTCAGCTAGTTGCCCGTGAATATGGGGATTTAGTCAAATATTGGGTAACAATTAATGAACCTATGGTTTACTCTGTTATGGGTTATGTTTTATGTGCTTGGCCTCCAGCTAAAAAAAGCCCTAAATTAGCTTTTGCTTCTGCGGCCAATATGATGAGAGCGCACGCAGCAGCCTACCGAATTTTACACAATACAGCAAAAATTAAGCCTATGGTAGGGATTGCTCATAACATAAGGATTTTTGACCCAGCTAATACTAAATCTTGGTTAGATAAAAAAGTAGCTCACTTTCAAGACTATGCTTTTAACGAAGTAGTTATTCGCGCTCTTACTGAAGGAAAGTTACATTTTCCATTAGGCAAAGGTGAAATTCCTGGGGCAAAAGATTCTATGGATTTTATTGGAATTAATTATTATTCCCGTGATTTAGTTAAGTTTGACATTACCAAGCCACATTTAATGTTTGGCAATAATTTTCCTCCTGCTGATGCCGAATTAACTTTATTTGGATGGGAGGTTTATGCAGAAGGGCTTTATAGACTCTGTAAAAGAATGTCAAAATATGGTCGTCCAATTATGATTACTGAAAATGGCATCCCTGATGATACAGACGAACAACGCCCTAGGATTTTACTTGATCATTTAGAAGCAATGCACAAGGCTATTTCAGAAGGAATTGATGTACAAGGCTATTTTCATTGGTCATTTATTGATAATTTTGAGTGGGCAGAAGGCTATCGTACTCCATTTGGACTAATAGCTTTTGATCCTAAAACTCAAGAACGTACTGTTAAAGACAGTGGTAAGTTATATGCAGAAATTTGTAGAACTAACTCTATTACTCCTGATATGCGTAGCCAAGTAAAAGGACGTTCTGCAACCCCTAAAAAACATTTTAATTTATACGGAGATATTGGAGTTTATGTTAGTAGTAATGCAGGCACAAGCAACCGATGAACAAGTGCGTAATGTTGTAGAAACAATAGCATCTATAGGCTTAAAAGCTCATGCAATTCCAGGTAGCCAGCGCACGGCCATTGGTATTACTGGAAATAAAGGAGAGCTTGATCCAGCAGTTTTTGAGCTATTGCCAGGTGTAGCCGAAGCTATTCGTGTTTCTAAACCTTATAAACTAGTTAGTTGGGAAGTAAAAACAGAACCAACTATTGTTAAAGTAGGTAGCGTAGAAATAGGCGGCGGGGAATTAGTGGTAATTGCTGGCCCTTGTTCGGTAGAGTCACATGAGCAAACCTTTGCAGTTGCAGAAGCAGTTAGCCGTCAAGGTATAAAACTTTTTAGAGGCGGAGCATATAAACCCCGTACTTCTCCTTATTCTTTTCAAGGTCATGGTGAAGATGGCTTAAAACTTTTAGCCGAAGTTCGAGACGCTTTTGGCCTAGCAATAGTGACAGAAGCAATTGATCAAGAAAGTTTAGAACTAGTTGAAAAATATGCAGATATGATACAAATTGGCGCACGAAATATGCAAAACTTTAGCCTGCTTCGTCAAGCAGGCCAAATGCGTAAGCCAGTCATGCTAAAGCGTGGAATGTCGGCTAATTTAGAAGAGTTTTTAATGGCCGCAGAATATATTATGGCTGAAGGAAATTACCAAGTTGTGCTTTGTGAACGTGGCATTCGTACATTTGCAGACCATTCCCGCAACACTTTGGATTTATCAGTAGTTCCAGCAGTAAAAAAACTTACTCATTTACCAATAATTATTGACCCTAGCCATGGAACAGGTCGCCGAGAACAAGTTATTCCTATGGCACGTGCTGGGATTGCAGTTGGAGCAGATGGAGTTATGGTTGAGGTACATTGCCAACCAGAACGCGCTTGGTCGGATGGCCCTCAAGCCCTGCTACCATCAATGTTTGCAGAAATGATGCAGCAATTAAAAGAAATTCATAATGTAGTAAGTAATCTAACTGTGGCATCCGTTAAATAGTTTTTTTAACTCAATGGTGGGCGGCGTTTATGCCAATCAGTTAATTTTTGATACTGATTGGCAATCTCTACTAATGTATTTTCACTCCAAACCCTTCCAATAAATTGCAGTCCTGTAGGTAAATTGTTTTCACCAAACCCATTAGGAACTGATATTGCAGGCTGTCCAACAGCATTATCAGCAGAAATAACTGGCGCGCCAAAGTCTATATCTTTATAAACTTCCTCAAATGGCTTGTCTATTGGATAAGAAACACAAGGAAATGAGGGAGAAATTAAAGCATCATATTTACTAAAAACCTCATCCATTGCTTTTTTCATTGGTTCACGCACCCTTAAAGCTTGCAAATAATCAATTGCTAAAACTGCTGTTCCAGCATAACCGCCCCATTTATCTTTAGGATTACGTAATTCTTTTGATCGTCCGCTTTCGATTAGGTCACGAAAAGCACTTGCACCTTCTGCCCCAACAATCAACTCAATTACTTGTCCAAAAGGCATATCAGGCAATGCAACTTCGCTATCGACATCAGCAAATTCTCTTAGGGTTTTTATTGAATTAGTAAAATTTTCTCTAACTTCCGTCTGGGCTTTTTGGAAGCAATTTTTAACTATTCCTAACTTAAAGCGTTTTTTTGATTCGCTGATGTTGTTATAAATAAACGGTTTATCAACGCTGCTTGCATCTAATGGATCTTGACCAGAAATTGTAGCTAGCACTAAAGCACAATCATCAGCCGTTCTACAAATTGGCCCGAGTTTATCCAATGTCCAGCAAAGAGCCATAGCACCATGTCGGCTAACTCGCCCATAAGTAGGGCGAAGCCCTGTAACACCACAAAATGAAGACGGGCAAATTATTGACCCTGAAGTTTCTGACCCAATAGCAAAAGCTACAAGTCCAGCAGAAACAGCCGCGCCTGACCCAGAAGACGACCCCCCAGACCAAAAATTAGTGTTCCAAGGCGTTTTCCCTGGCCCCGTAAATGAAGAATCTGCGCTGTTATATCCAAACCCGCCTGCAAGCTCTACCATTGCAAGTTTAGCAACTAACACTGCTCCAGCATCAGTAAGCTTTTTTACTACAGTAGCATCATAGTCAAAAACTTGATCTTTATAGACACTAGCCCCCCAAGTTGTAGGTATTGCTTTAGTTGCAAGTAAATCTTTTACTCCATAAGGAATACCATGCAAGGGGCCTCGATATTTTCCAGCTTTGATTTCCTCGTCAGCTTCTTTTGCCTGTTTTAAGGCTAGTTCCTTAGTGATAGTAACAACTGCACCAAGTTTTTCTCCAAATTTAGCTAATCGCTCCAAATAGCTTTCCGTTAATGCCAAAGAAGTAATTTTTTGACTTTGAATTAATGCCGATAGTTCTCGAACAGATGAAAACAATACTTCGCTAGTAATTTCCATTAACTTTAGCTCCTAGCCATTAACTTTAGCACTAAAAATAGTGGCTGGTTCATCGCTATTTTTTAGCTTAAATTGTTTTAGTTCTTCCGCTATTTCAAGGTTACGAGCAATAGCACCTTCAATTTTTGTTAAATCATCTTTTTCAATATGTTGTCCATACCGAAATTTTACTACTTCCATTAACCCTTTTGCAGCGGTTTCTTTTTGGGTTACTGTGCTGGTAACTTCTTGAGATGGAACATTTAATGAAGTAGCACAAAAAGGAGTTAGCACCGGTGCAGAAACTCCAAGAGCTAAGCGTTTAGTAAATTCCCGACGAGATTTATTAGTTTTCTTAAACATAATTATTATTCTTCAATATAATTTACTTAGTAAATACAACACGAAAACCTAAATCATCTCCTCCTTTATCATTAGGAGAAAGATAGGATCGATCTGCTGAACGAGGAATTGAGCCATACCAGTTACTTCCTCGAACTACTTTGTTTAAGCCAGAAACAGGCCCTTTTGGATCTATTACAAGTTCTTTTGGATAATCTCCATACCAATCTTGGCACCATTCCCAAACATTTCCATGCATATCATATAAACCCCATGCATTAGGCAACATTTGCCCAACAGAATTAGGTGGGCTTGTTGAACTTTTGTTATACCAAGCTATTTTATCTAAATCCCCAGCTTGAGGCCCGGTAGTACCGGCCCTGGCAGCATATTCCCATTCTGCTTCTGTTGGAAGTCGATAATTTTTTCCTGTTAATTTTGATAATCTTGCACAAAACTCTACTGCATCATCCCAAGCTACATTTTGCACTGGCAAGTTATCGCCTTTAAACTGAGAAGGATCAATACTAAGAGATCTCTTTATTTTTGGTAAAGAAGCAATTATTTTCCATTGAGCTTGCGTTATCTCATATTTACCAATATAGAAATTAGATAGTGTTACCTTATGAAGTATTTCATCTCCTCCATGTCCTTTTTCATCTATAGGTGATCCCATTTCAAAGGTGCTACCAGTTATTTTTACCATCTCTAAACTTATATCATTACCAAGATCTTCTACAAATACATTTTCATTATTTCGCTCAACTACTGGCATTATGTTGTTTACATTTTCTGTCTTATTACTGTTATTTATTATTTTTGATATTAATCTACCTTCTTCTAAATAAAATGGTACCTTTTCTGCAACTATTTTTGATACCTCTTGAGGTGATCTTTCTTCTGGTATTAGTGACCATATTTTTGTTGTTTTATCTTCACTTGCAGTTAGTACTTTTTCGCCATTACTGGAAAATATTCCACTATTTAAGCTTTCTTTATGTTCTGTTAAAGCAACTAAAAATTTTCCGCTATTTCTATCCCACACTCTTAAAGTGCCATCATAAGAACTAGTAATAATTAATTTTCCATCTGGGCTAAATTCCCCTTGAAAAATATCTGCTTTATGGCCTTCTAAAGTAAAAATTAAATTACTATTTTCTGTTTGCCAAATTCTAGCTTTATTGTCAGCACTTGTTGTTAAAATATTTTTCCCATCTGGGCTAAATTCAGCATCTGTTACACTTGCTGTATGTTCTTTTAATGTACTAAGTAACTTTCCATCAGTTACTTGCCAGATATTTGTAGTTTTATCAGCACTACCTGTTGCTAGTAGTTTTGCATCTGGACTAAAACTAATAGCTAGTAAAGCCGCTTGATGACCTGTTAATGTCGTCTTTAGTTCTCCGGTTTGGCTATCCCAAATTTTAGCTAATTTATCTGTTGAAGCAGTAGCTATTAACTTACCATCTTTACTATAACAAGCAGCATTTATTGAAGCTTGATGACCTGTTAAATTATAGATTAACTTACCTGTAAAAGGGTTCCAAATTTTAGCCGTTGTGTCATAACTTATTGTTAATATTTGTTTTGCATCTGGGCTAAATATTGCTTTATGTAGTCCATCTATATGACCCGTAAGAGTTGCTACTAGAGTACCTTCATCTACTTTCCAAACTCGTGCTGTATTGTCTAAACTAGCAGTAACTAAAAACTTACCATCTGGACTAAAACTACTAAATATTACTGTGTCAGTGTGTCCTTTTAAGGTAAAAAGCTCTTTTCCTGTGCTAGCTTGCCAAATTCTTGCTGTTTTATCTCTGCTAGTAGTTACAACTAAACTATCATCAGGGCTAAAAATAGCTGTTGTCATTGTGCCTACTTGATCAGAGAGTGTAATAGCAGAACGATTTTCTGCTTTTGCCATTGCTACTGCAAGCATATACTTAAGCGTTATACTATCAGCCCCTTTGCTATAAGCTTCACTTAAATAAACAGCCGCGCCTTCTAAATTTCCTCTTAACATTTCCTGACGGCCTTGTTCCTCATAAAGCTTTAAGGTTTGTAATAACTGTTGTTTTGTTTGGTATCTTTGGTAATAAAGCACACTTGAACCTATTAGTAATATAATCATTGCTGCCGCTATTAGGTTTCTTTTTACTTTTTGTCTGCGGTTTGCTTCCATTAGACTTGTTGAAGCAAAGGCTTGTTCAATATCTGTTAGTTGGGTTTTATAACGTTCTCTCCATATCTGATACTCTACAAGTGCTTCATCGCGCCAAAGTAGGCCATTAGGACGACCTCGTTCTTGCCATTGACGAGCAGCTACACGGATTTGATCACGAAGTCTTGTACCTTCGGCCATTTCTTGTTGCCAATTAACAAGTCTGGGCCAGGCTGAAAACAAAGCTTCATGAACAACTTCTATTCGATCTATACCTTTTTCTCCCTCAATAGTAACTAGAAGTCTTGCAGAAATTAGTTTTTCTATAACTGCTTCACTATCGCTATTATTTCCAAGTAGTTGCAATAGTTCTGGATGTGAAAGCGCGGCACGTGTGCCTTCACTTGTCACCAAATGATTTAAAGCTTCTCTAACTAAAGATTGTTCTGCTTTAGTCATTTGTTGTAATACTTCTTCAGCATGTTTAGCTAAAGCACCTACAACACCGCCCATAGCTTGGTAACTTCTACGTAGGAGTTGCTTAAATTCTTTATCTCGCTGTTGCCAAAGTTTTTCTGCTGTAAATGCTAGTAGTGGCAACGCGCTTGTTTGTTCTGCAACTGAATTTACTATTTCTACAGGTAGTTCCTGATCTTCAAATGCGTAACCTACACGTCTTGCTGGTTCTGTTAGAATTCTTAAAAGTTGTGTTGAATCAGGTGTTGTAAGTATTTCTAAACCTTGGGTAAGCCTATCTTTAAGCCCATTTAACTCTTTAGCACGAACTAAAAAGTCATCTCTAATTGTTAAAATAACTCTAATTGGGTCTTCTTCTGACTTTGCACAAGAAACTATTGCCTCAACATAAAGCTTTTGCTCTTTTTTGTCTGAGCAAAGTGTAAATATTTCTTCAAATTGATCTATTACTAATAAAACCTTACAGTTTTCTTTGCTAGCTAACCCATGTAAGGTTTTAGCTAAAATATTGATATTTTCTTCTAGTTGGGATTTTAAGTTAGTAAACTCAACACCTATTTTTGAAAGTTTGCTATAAAGTGTAGTTATAGGAGATAGTCCAGGTCTAACTGTTAGAACTCGCCAATCTCCTGTCAATCCTGCTATAACGCCAGCTTGAACAAATGAGCTTTTCCCGGCTCCTGATGGGCCTACAACAGCTATTAAAGGTTGAATACGTAAGCGATTAAGAAAGCTTTCAGTTTCTTTTTCACGTCCAAAAAATAAATTTGAATCTGTTGCAGAAAATGAAGTTAACCCTAAATAAGGAGACTTTTCTAAAAACCCCCCTGTTTGAGACTTCTCTTCATTTGTAAAGAAATGCTCTTTTAACCATTCCCAAGGGGCTTGAGTCTCTATTTCAAATCCATCAGGATATGAAACTAATTTAGCAGCATTTCTACCTTTACGTTCTAGTAAAAATACTTCTTTTGATGTTCCTGCTGTTGGAGAACTAATTTCTACTAAAGGCCAAAGTGAGAGAACAAAATAACCATTAGCATCTACTAAAACAGCTTTACTACTAGTTAAGTTACTGTTTTTTAATATTATTGTATTGGTATCACTTGATATTCCCATCCATTTAATAGCATCTTGTTCTTGTGGTAGCACTAGGTAGTAATCTGATAGCCAAGTAGTAGCTTTTAGCAAAATAGTAAGCTTATCTAAAAATTTATCTAGTAAATTTACTAGCTGTTCTTCTTTTAATGAGCTAATGGAGACAATTTCTTGTTGCAAATCTAGTAACTTAGAAAAAACTTCTGTTAATGGCTGTCCACTATCAAATGTAAAAAATAAGGATACAAGCTCTGGAATTGGATAAGCATCTGGCTTTCTATCAAAAGGTCGGCAAAGTTCTTTAGCAAGTTCTAACCATTGTGATTGATTTAATCCCTCTTGACGTAAATTGCTGATAAGTTTACTTACTAGTTCATTATCTTCTTGTCTATTTAAGATACTAGTATGACTGGCTACAGACAAAATACCTATATAATGTACTAAAACACGAAAAACCAGTAAAACTCTATCTCTAAACTGGTAAGCATTGCGGGAAGCTATAAGGCTGGCAACCGTATCAGCTAAAGGTTTAGGTGCATTAGCTAAAATATTTTCTTTTAATATGTCATCTATAGCAGGCAGATCTATTTTTTGCTCATTAAAATCAGCGGCTTGGCGAAAACTTTTAGCAAATTCTAGTGCTGTTTGATAGCGATCTGCTGCTGATTTGGCAAGAGCCTTTTGTAAAACTTGATTAAGAGCCACTGGAAAGCTAGCTTTTAGTGCAGGAACAGCTTTAGAAATATGCGCTCCATAAAGCTCAAACCCTTGTTCCCTAAATGGTAATTCTGCTGTAAGAACTTGATAAGCTAAAATACCCAAAGAATAAATATCGCTTCTAGCATCAACATTTGCCCCATTTTGCCATTGTTCTGGTGGCATATAAGGTGGTGAACCTATAAAACCTTGTGTCTTAAATGTATTCTCTGACTGTGTTTTATTTACGTGTGGTTTAGGATCAGTATTAGCCTGTTTATTTATATTAGTTGATTCTTCTGTATCAAGATTTATAGTAAATTTCTGTTGTTCTATTTTCTGGTTGTTACCATTGTTTTTTATGATTGTTTCTTTATCTGTAAAACTTTCTATTATTGTTTCTTCATTTTTTGTAGAGTCTTCTATTACTGTTTCTTCATTTTTTAATAAATTATCTATAATTGTATTTTCATTTTTTAATAAATTATCTATTGTATTGCTATTAATAGTAATTTTCTTATCGTTAATAACTGTAATAGTTTGTTTTCCAATACTATCTTCTAAACTAGGATAATCTATAGAATCTACTGTATCTTGCTGGGAAGAAGGAAGGCTGGTTTTAGAGGCAAAGTTATCAACTAAAGCACTTTGGCTTAAACCTTTAGCAATACCAAAATCAAGGAGTTTAGGCAATAGCCGTCCAGCACGAGAAATAACCATAACATTAGCAGGTTTTAAGTCACGATGAATAATACCTGCGTCATGTGCTGTATGAACTACTTCACAGATTTTATCTAGCAGTGGAACAAATCTTTCTAAAGATAGTGGGCCTTGAAATTTAATAATCTCGCTTAAAGGTGTTCCTTGAACTAACTCCATAGCAATCCAAAGAAGCCCATCTATTTCAGCACCAAATGAATAGATATGCGCACAATAAGGATGCTCTAGCCTAGATGCTAAATGTGCTTCTCGCTTAAATCTTTCTATAATTCGGGGATTTGTTCTATGACGAGTATGAAGTATTTTTACTACAGCTTCTCGTCCAAGCGTTATTTGGTCAGCTTTGTAAACAGCACCAAAGCCGCCCTCACCTAATTTTTCTTTAACTAAAAAGTCCCCCAAAGTTCTCCCAATTATGGGATCTTTTGTATTGGCACTCATTCAACATCCTTTAGGATTTTTTGCTTTTTTGAAAAGACAAGGAAAGATTTATTCTAATATACACCTACTTACAAAATTTTAGAAAAGCTGTTGACAGATGCCTAGTTTATACTATTTTCTAACTAGTAGAAAGCATTAAGATTTAGTAATAGAAAATTATTAGCAGAGTTTAGTTAAAAGCAGAGTTTTGAAGATTTTTTGATTGGAAGTTAAAAAATTCTTTAGCAAAGAAGTTATAAATTCTTACTTAATCTAAAACCAAAAAACTTGTTAGAAAGATATTTATCTTTCTGTTTGTTTTATAGGCTGACGCATTGGCGCATTATAGTTTGCTTCGCCAATTCCTATAGAACTTCGTTCTAAAGAACCATCATAAGAACCTAACATAGGTGAAGTTTCTTCTAAAAACTCTTTAGTCATTTCAATTCCTGATAAAAGCGAATCAAAGTCTAAAGAAGCAATATGTTCTGGAGTAGGCATTGTTACTACTTGGTCATTAACTAGACCAAAGAAGTTTTCAATAGATTGTAGTTGTGCTTCTACTCGTTTAACGCTTTTTTCAATATCATCAAAGGTTTTTAAGCGTTGGCGTAAAATGTCTAAATTACGTTCTTGTAGGTGTCTTGTTGGAGCGTCGGCTTGTTGAAGTTGACGCTCTATTTGCATTATTTGATTTTGGATTACTTGACGATTAATGGTGTGTAAGTGGTTTTTGCGTCGGCGATACATATCTAACAAATCTACGAAAGATTCCCATGCAATTTGTAGGTTTTGTTCAATATGTAGAGGGACATCTTTGGCATGAGTAAATTTTTTATAGTTAGCACAAATTTGTGTTCTCATCCAACGCAAATATTCAACTGCTTCACGTTCACGAGGTTCAAAGGTTTTGATTAATTCTTCACGTAGTCTTTCGCGTTGTTCTCTTAAGCGGCGTGCCTCACGGGTTTCAACAACACGGCGGTAAAGGTTACTAGCTGGAATTACGGCTAAGTAACCTACTTCTAATAAAGCACCCATAGCTAGAGGGATTGGACTTTGGGTATAAGCAGCGGCGGCAGTAAAACCAACCATAGACCAAATATTGAGAGGTTCTTTTAATGCTTCTTTTAGATAGCTAAGTTTATCTTTCATATTGTCTGCCGCCAATCCCTAATCTTAAATCAATACTTAAGCAATTACTCTAGCATTTTTGCTCTTTGTGGAGGAGCAGCATTAGTTTCACCCATTCCGCCTGGGCTAGGGCCTTCACTAACAAGTCCCATTTGTCGTTTATAAGCGAGCAGCGCGTCTTGGGCTTCCATATTTCTAGCTTCTTTTTCAATTTCCTGCATTTGAGAATCAACACTAGAGCTAGCAAGTTCCATCTTAGCGCGGGCTTTAGCTTCGCGTTCAGAAATTTTATTGCGCATATCATCAAATGTGCCAGCAGAATCGCCAACTTGGAAGGAAGTCATCATACCAGCAATTTCTTCCTGCATTTTGGCTCGTTTATTCTCATTAATTAACTGCATTGCTTCCGCTTGACGCTTTTTCATCTCTAACATGTAATTGTCACGGAATTTAAGTGCTTGTTGGGATGCACGTTTAGCAGTTTCTAGTTGCTCTCTAGCAGAGGTAAGGGAAGATTGCTTTTCTTGCATAATACTGAGGTAATTGGTAGCAATGTCATCACGCCCCATCTTGATTGCGGCTTTGATTTTGCTATCTAGTTCTACTACTTCGCGTTCTAGCTGTATAACTTGTTTATCTATGATTTTTTCTGTTGCCATTACTTGAGCAACATTATTGTTCATTTGTGGTATTTTGTCTCGCATATCGCGGATTACTTGTTGCAGGATTAATTCTGGATCTTCTGCCCGATCGATAATACCACCAAAAATAGAACGGAAAAGCCGCTTAACTCTTTCCCACATTGTTCCTCCTAAGTTAAACCTCGCATGGTTAGACGATTCAAATAATTAAAATTTTTCCAAGCGATTAAAGATAATAGAATTCGGCATCAGTTTACCACAACTTATTGATAAGCTACTACTCAAACTATTTAACACTACGATGATTTTTTATTAATTTCCGATTGCCGCCTGCTTAACGTCAATAATAAAAACTCTGTTCCATTATTTATCTTAGTTTATCTTAACAATGCAATGTCTTTTCTATAATGTTGCCCTTCAAAATTAATTAGTTTAATCCCTTGATAGGCTTGCTGTCTGGCTGCTTCTAAAGAAAATTGCCGGGCCATTACTCCTAGTACTCTTCCACTACTAGTAATTACCTGACCAGAATCATCATATTTTGTGCCAGCATGAAAAACTTTTACATTTTCCTGTTTTTCTGCATCTTCTAATCCTGTAATGACTTGTCCCACTTTACATTGAGAAGGATAGCCTTGTACAGCCATTATTACACATACGGCAGACATATCACTCCAGGAAACTTTTACTGTACTTAAATCTCCGTTAGCTATACCTAAGAAAATATCCACTAGATCGCTATCTAGTCTAGCTAAAATAACTTGTGCCTCTGGATCTCCAAAACGTACATTATATTCTAAAATTTTTACTCCACTTTCTGTAAGCATTAAGCCTAGGTAAAGTACCCCCTTAAAAGGTGTACCTTCCATTGACATAGCGGTAATAGTTTTTTCTGCAAGCTCTTTTACTAATTTTTCTTTTAGAGCTTTATCAAGTAGTCCAGGAGTTGAGAAAGTTCCCATTCCACCGGTATTTGGGCCTTGGTTATTATCAAAGACATTTTTATAGTCCTGGGCCGGAGGCATAACTAATACTTGTTTACCATCGCTAAAGACTAGTAAAGAAGTCTCTCGTCCTTCTAAAAATTCTTCTATAACTAATCGACTACCTGCTTCACCAAGTCGTTTTTCTACCATCATTTCTTGAATTGCTTGATGGGCCTCAAGTTCATCTTTTGCTACTACAACACCTTTTCCTGCTGCAATTCCATCAGCTTTTAGGACTACTGGATAACCATAGATTTTAGAAGAAATAATGTCATAAGCTGACTCTGGACTTTCACAAATAGTAAAAGCTGCTGTAGGTAGGTGATGGCGGGACATAAAATCTTTAGCAAAAATTTTGCTGCCTTCCAGGGCTGCTGCTGCACGAGTAGGGCCAACAATGGCTAGTTGACGGCGATTAAAAGCATCTACAACTCCAGCAACAAGATGTGCTTCCGGGCCAACTATTGTTAAATCTATTTCAAGCCGTGCTGCTAGTTCTGCCAAAGCAATAGGGCTATTATTTTCTGCTGTTACACATTCGGCTAGCTGGCTAATTCCAGCATTACCCGGTGTAGCATAGATTTTTTCTACTTGTGGACTTTCTGATAACTTCCAAACTAAGGCGTGTTCCCGCCCTCCTGATCCAATTACTAATATTTTCATAAATTAATTTTTATAATCTAAATTCTAGTAAACTTTAAATATAAGAAACAAAAAGAGTTATTTTTATTATTTAGCATTACATAGTCCAAACAAAGTAGATTCTAAAAATAAAGCTTCTTGTTGTGGCATTTCTAAACCATTAAAAAATGACTCCAGCAAGTATTTTACTGTTATTGGACAATGATTTGAAATCTTTTGTGCTAAAGCCTGTGTTTTATCGCTTAACTCGCCTAAAGTAGTTATTTGGTTGACTAGTCCAATCTCATAAGCCCTTTGAGCATTAATTAACTCACCAGTTAGTAGCATTTCTAAACTACGTCCCATCCCTATTAAATAGGCTAAACGTCGGCTACCACCAAAAGCCCCTATTCGTTGGTCTTTTATAGCTGGCATCCCAAACAAAACATTATCAGATGCAATTCTTAAACTACAAGCTATAGCTAATTCCAAACCAGTACCCGTTGTTAAACCATTAATAGAAGCAATTGTAGGTTTTCCCAATTGTTCAATTAGTAGGGTTAGTTCTTGGCCTTGTTGGGAATATTTTTGTGTTGCTTGTGGGCTTAAAGGCAAGAGTTCTGTGCTGTCTATGTCATCAATAAAAACTTGGTCAATACCGCTTGCTAGTATAACTACTTTAACCAATTTATCTTCTTTGGACAAAGTAAAAGCTTGTTTTAGTTCAGTGATAGTAGCACTGTTAAGTTTATTAAGCACTATTTCCTGCTTAATAGTAATTAAACCAATAGAAGAGTTATTTTGATAAGTAATATTTTTAAACTCTGTTGTCATGCTACTATCACCAAACAAATGAGCTAATTAATTTAATTTTGTAGGTTTAGGGTTTTTTGGATCAGAATAATCATAAAATCCTCGGCCTGATTTACGTCCATTCATTCCAGCCAACACCATACGTTTTAAGAGTGCTGGAGCAGCAAAGCGTTTTTCACGAAATTCTTCAAACATAATTTCTGAAATATAATAAGTAGTATCTAGTCCAACAAAATCTAGCAAAGTAAGTGGCCCCATAGGGTGTCCACAACCTAGCATCATACCTTTATCAATATCTTCAATAGATCCAATGCCTTCTTCTAGTCCACGAATAGCATCAAGTAGGTAAGGAACTAGTAAACGATTAACAATAAAACCGCTACTATCTCTAGTTTGCACTACAGTTTTACCAACTTTTTGACCATATTCACATACAGCAGCAAAAGCACCTTCATCAGTTACAATGGTACGAACGGCTTCAAGTAGTTTCATTAGTGGAACTGGATTAAAGAAATGTAGTCCAACAAAGCGTTTTTGGCGGGCTGGGCTGACAGCAACCATTAATTCTGTAATAGAAAGTGATGAAGTATTAGAAGCTAAGATAGTATCTGGTGGGCAAATTTGATCTAGTTTTATATAAGCTTCTTGTTTAGTTTTTTTATTTTCTACAATTGCTTCAATGATTAAATTACAATCCGCCAAATCATCTAAGCTAGTGCTAGTATGTAAGCGGGCTAAAGTAGCATTTCTATCTTCATCAGACAATTTGCCTTTTTCTACCAATTTAGCTAAAGAATTTTGAATTCCTTTTACGCCTTTATCTAAAAATTCTTGGCTAACTTCGCAAATTACAACTTCATAGCCTGCAACAGCAGAAACTTGAGCAATACCTGATCCCATCAAACCGCAGCCAATAACGCCAACTTTTTTAATCTCCATGTAAATCTTTTTCCTCCTAAAAATTTAACTAAAAATTTTGAATATAATTAAAAAAGGCACAATTTTTAGTTGTGCCTTTTAAGCTACTATTTTATAGACTCAATAATCATTGCAATTCCTTGACCGCCACCAATGCAGGCCGAAGCCATACCATATTTAGCATTGCGGCGACGTAGTTCATGAAGCAGGGTTAAAATTAGTCTTGTTCCAGAAGCTCCTAGTGGATGACCTAGAGCAATTGCACCACCGTTAACATTAGTACGTTCTCTATCTAGTTCTAAAACTTTTTCTACAGCTAAGTATTGAGCAGCAAAAGCTTCATTAACTTCTACTAAGTCAATATCTGATAGATTCAAACCTGCTTTCTTTAGAGCAGCTTGACAAGCTGGAACAGGGCCAATACCCATAATATCTGGCTCAACACCACAAACGGCCCAGGAAATTATTTTTCCCATTGGTTTAAGTTCTTGTTCTTTTACAGTTTCGGCATTTGTAACAATAATTGCTGCTGCCCCATCAACAATACCTGAAGCATTACCACCTGTTACAAAACCATCTTTACCAAAAGCGGGTTTTAGTTTAGCTAGTACTTCTAATGTAGTGTCTGATTTTATATGATCATCCTTAGCAAAAAGCTCTACGCCTTTTTTACTTTTAACTTCAACAGCTACCATTTCTTCTTTTATTTTTTCTATTGAAGCAGTTGCGCGTTGTTGGCTAAGTAGAGCAAATGCGTCTTGTTGTTCGCGGGAAATTTCATATTTACGGGCTAATTTTTCCGCTGTTTGTGCCATATAAAGGCCGCAGTAAGAGTCCATCAATGAAGCCATTAGTGAATCTTCAAGTTGAGCATGGCCTAAGCGGTAGCCTGTACGCGCACCACGTAGAACATAAGGAGCTTGTGACATTGATTCCATGCCGCCTGCAAGAACTGTGTTAGCTTCTTCTAATTTGATTAATTGGGCAGCAGTAATCAAAGATTGAATGCCTGAGCCACAAAGCCGATTGACGGTTAAAGCCGCGCGATCAATTGGAACTCCTGCTTTTAAGGCTACGTGTCTAGCTCCATAAATTGCATCGGCTGAGGTTTGCGAGGCATTACCAAATATAGTTTGATCAATTTTATCGGCTGAAACTCCGCTTCTTTCAAGTGCAGCACGAGCAGCTATAGCTCCTAATTCATTGGCAGTAAAATCTTTTAATACTCCGTTATATTCTCCCATAGGGGTTCGGGCCCCATTAACTAAAAAAATCTCTTTTGATGACATGTTATATACTCCTAAGATAAATAGGTTTAAAAGCTCAACTTATCAAAACTTATCTTCGCGGTCAATTCAGCAGAGTACTCAAACTGGAATATCAAAATAAAAAACCCAAGCCACAGTAGCTTGGGTTTTTCTAAAATTAGTTTATTTGCAAAAAATAAATTATTGTTCTGGATTCATAGTAAAAATAACTCGGTTATCTAGTTTCATATATTTTTGAGCAATTTCTTTAAGTTTTTCACTAGATAATTCTTCAATTTTTTTACTAAAATTCGCTTGAGTTAATTCTTGAGGATCTTCTTTATCTACATAAACAGATTGTAGTAAGTTAACCCAATAGAAGTTTTCTTTTTGGTTTCTTTCTAAGTCTCTTCTTTGAGCTTCTTTAATCTTATTTAGATCTTCAGGGCTAAAGCCATTCTCTTGGACTTTTTTAATTTCTTCATAAGCAGCCGTTACAAGTTTTTGGACATTATCAGGAGAACAAGTAAATCTAATTGAGATTGAAGCACTAGGATGAGGATATTTTTCAATACCAGCATTTGCGCTAGTACCATAAACCCCACCTTTTTCTTCTCGTAAATTTTCAATTAATTTAATGCTTAAACCTTGAGCTAGAGAGCGAATAAGTCTTTCATCTTTTTTATCTGCTAGGTCATTAGCAAAAATCATTGTTACTATACTCTTAGGATCTTTACCTTTTTTGATTTCTTTCTCAATGACTCCTTTTGGTGGACGAATGCCTAAATCCTTATAGGACTCATTACGGTTTTTAGCAGGTAAACTACCAAGGTAGGTTTCTAGTAAAGGTTTAGCTGTTTTAGGGTCAATGTTGCCAACAAAAATAAAATTAAAATCGCTAGCATCAGCAAATCTATCTTGGTAAATTTTATAGACACTATCTAGGTTAATTTTTTCTAAGTCATCTGGGCCAAAACCAGCTAGTGCTTTAGCACGAGCATTATCTTGAGCTAATAACACGCCTAGTTGACGAGAATAAAAGCTTTCTGGATTAGCAAAAAGATTAGCCAATATGGTCTTAAATTTAACCATCAAAGAATCAAAGTCTTCTTTGCTCTTACGAGGGGCTGTAAAGTATAAATTTGTTAATTGGAGCATAGTTTCAAAGTCTTTAGGGGAACTGCTACCAAAAAACCCTTCGCTATTTCGGTTAATGTAAGGTGCTACAAAAACATTTTTTCCACTAAGGACTTTTTGTAAATCAATGGGTGAGAAATTAGCAAGCCCTGAGCTATTAACAATTTGTGAAGCAAATTGAGCAGAAAAATCATCTGCTTCTTCCACTAAAGAAGAGCCTCCAAAGCTAAAGGCTGACATCCTTATTTCATCATTCTTAAAGTCAGTAGATTTAATAGCTACTTTTACACCATTAGAAAGAACAAATTCTACTGCTCCTAATGCTTCTATGTTTGTTTCTTTGGTAACTTTGCCTGCTGTTGGTGCGCTAGCCATTAAAGGTTGTGCTATTTCTTTGAAAACATAAGCTTCAGTTTTTAGTGCTGATGCTTCTTTTAGTAAATTGCGAATATTGCCTTCTGTGACAGCTTTTAACTCATCTTTTTCTGGGCCAGTTATAGAAATAACTAAATTTTCATCTTTAACCCATTTTTTAATCAATGGATTAATTTCTTCTACTTTAATAGTAGGTAATACTTTGCTAACAAACTCATAATCCCACTCTATACTTGAGCTAGGATCACCAGATAAAAAGCTTTGTACATAGCCACCAATATAACGGCTTGACTCGGTTTTATCTCGGTCGTTATAGTCGGACTCATAGAAGTTAAGTAGTTGTTTCTTATAGTTTTCTAGTTCTCCAGCAGTAAAACCATTATCAATAACTCGTTTGTTTTCTGCCAAAATGGTTTTTAGTGCTAATTCCACTTTTTTCTCACTAGTAGAACTAAATAAAGTATAAGCATTTTTTGTACGTAAAAAGCCACCATAACCAGCAGAAGCAAAGTTATAAGGTGGATCAGCTTTTTGGGAAATTTCTCTTAAACGAAGGTTAAACATTCCTGAGAAAAGAAAATAAAGTAAATCTCGGCGAGCGTCAGCATAAGTTAAAGTTCTTTCAGGAGGTTGCTTAAAGATAATTTGCATTTGGGTAAAATTAGCTTCTTTATCTGTAGCAGTAACAATTAGGGTTTCTTTGTGGTCTGGGATTTCTGAATTTTTTCTTTCTCTAGGCTTTTCTACAGGTACTAAGCGGCTAAAATGTTCTTTAATTTTTGCTTCCATTTCTACTGGGTCAACATCGCCTACAACCATAACAGCCATTAAATCTGGACGATACCAATCACGGTAAAAACGTCTTGCAGCATCATGTTTAAAGTTTTGCAAAATCTCGACTTTACCAATAGGTAGTCTTTCAGCATAACGAGAACCCTTAAAAATAACAGGGAAAGTCTTGTCTCTAATTCTTTGTTGCGCTCCAAGACCGGTACGCCATTCTTCTATTACTACTCCACGTTCTTTATCAATTTCCTCGCCTTCAAAACTAACATTGTGGGCCCAGTCCTCTAAAATTTGAAAACCTTTGTTTAAAATATCAGGTTTATCTGAAGGAATTGGTAAGATATAAACTGTTTCATCAAAAGAGGTATAAGCGTTAAGGTGCGCGCCAAACTTTACTCCAACCGATTGTAAATAGCTTACAAGCTCGTTTTTCTTAAAGTTTTTTGTACCATTAAAACACATATGTTCAACAAAATGAGCAATTCCTAGCTGATCGTCGTCTTCTTGTAAAGAGCCTGCATTAACAACTAGCCGTAATTCAACACGTTTTTCTGGCTTGCCATTTTTTTGAATATAATATTTTAATCCATTAGGTAATGTTCCAATTTTTACTTTTGGATTCATTGGAATGGATTGGTTAAGGTTTTTTATGTCTACTTCTTGAGCTTTTGTTACGCTAACAAATAGCACTAACAGAAGTAACAAAGAAAAAACTCTTATTCTCCTAAATCGTTGCATAAAGATCTTTCCTTTTAATTTTTGATTTTTTAGCTGAGTGCTGTAAGTATAACGTAATGATTTGCAACTAGATGCAAATTTTTCCTAATTTTGCAAATTTGTGCTTATTTATAACTATTCTATATAATGATACTTCTAAAATTTACCATTGGCCTTTTGTATCAACTTTAACTCAATATTAGACTTAATAACTATAACAGAGTTTGATTTTACAATGATTTATAGTAACATTCAGTGCAACCTGGCATAAGTATGTTTCTGTTATGGGCAAAAATTAGCCAAGGAAAGTTTGATTGGATACAATTTTTATAATCAAACTTTTTCAAAACATAATCTACAAACTCAGTTTATTGTTTTTCTAAAAAATATTATTTGTCTCAATCCTTTTTTTGGTAAAAACTAAATTTCTATTTAATTCTGTTTCTTAAAGGATTTTATCTATGCCTCGAAATAATAAATACGGTATAAACCGAAGAAATTTTCTACTAACAATGGCTGCAAGTGCTGGATACCTTTTAAGTAACCCAAAAGAAAGCTTAAGTTTTCTAAAACCCATAAATGAGAGCGAAGAAGTAAAGGCTCTAGTTATTGGGAGCGGATTTGGAGGAGCCGTTGCAGCACTCAGACTTGCACAAGCCGGAGTTGCTGTAACAATTATCGAACGCGGAAAACGTTGGCCCATTACAAATGAGCAAAATACTTTCTCAACTCTATTTAAACCTGATGGTCGTTCTGCTTGGTTAAGTAAAAATCCAGTGCTTCCAGGCACAGAGTTTTCCTCTATAGATATTTTTCCTGGAGTCCTAGACCGATATAATGAAAATGGTATAGGCGTTCTTGCGGGTGCCGGAGTTGGAGGAGGCTCACTTGTCTATGGTGGCGTTACATTTCAACCTAGTAAAGAACTTTTCTACAGAACTTTTCCAAGTGAGCTAGATTATACTGAACTTGATAAAGTCTTTTTTCCTCGTGTTCGTTCTATGTTAAAGGTTAGTCCTATTCCAAAAGATATTCTTCAAACTCCAAATTACAAATCTGTAAAAGTCTTTCTTAAAGAAGCTAAGAAAGCTGGTTTACCTACCAAATTGGTAGATGTAGCTGTTGATTGGAAAATCGTAAGGCAAGAACTAGCTGGTAAAAAAGTCCCTTCTGTAATAGAAGGCGAGGGAATATATGGCGTAAATAGCGGTGCAAAAAATAGCCTAGATCGTAACTACTTAGCTATGGCTGAGGCTACAGGACGTGTAACTATTCGCACACTCCATATTGTTACTGATATTGCTCAAGAGAAAGATAATCGCTTTACCGTATTCTGCGACATAATTGATTTAACAGGACAAGTTGTTAGTAAAAAGACCTTTATTTGTGAAAGTCTCTTTTTAGCAGCAGGTTCTATGGGTACATCCAAACTTCTTGTTAAGGCAAAAGCTAAGGGTTTGCTTCCTAATCTTAATGATGATATTGGTAAGCATTGGGGTAATAATGGAGATAATTTATTTTTACGTGCAGGGCTAGCAAAAACTGGAAAGGTTCAAGGCGGATATGCTGCTGCATCAACCTTTGATTCTAATAATCCTATTAGCCCAGTAACTATAGAACAGGCACAATATCCTATAGGTTTTGAATGTAACTGTTTAAATCATTTAGGGATGTCCATTCCTTCTGCAAGAGGAGTCTTTAACTATAAATCTGAAACCGATAGTGTGTCTTTAACCTGGCCCTCTGGAGCTAATGACGACACAACATTAGCAACAAAACGGACAGTAGATATAATTAATAACTCTAATGGTGGTTTTCTTATTGAGCCTCCTGGTATTGATAGTCGATTTACATTTCATCCTTTGGGTGGGGCAGTACTTGATAAAGCTTGTGATCTTTTTGGACGTGTTAAAGGTTATAACAAGCTTTATGTTGTGGATGGTGCATTGATTCCAGCAGCAACTGGATGCTCAAATCCTTCTCTTACTATTGCAGCAATAGCAGAACGTTGTTTAGATAGTATTATTAAGGAAGATTTTTAGTAAAAAATTTTTCTATCAAAGCGTAACAACATAATTAAATTATTGCATTCATTATGTTTGTTATGCCGTCGCTATGCGACTCTATTTAATTACAACAACTTGGCACTAACGTGCCAAGCTAAAAATTATGTCGTACCTTCGGTACTTAAGAACTAAGATTTTACTATTTTATTTAAGTTACGCTGTATTTACTTATATTAAAAGATTATTTGTCCCTCGTCAGTTACATCCATTTTTGTTGCTTGAGATAGTTTTGGTAGCCCTGGCATTAACATCATATTTCCAGCTATTGCAACAACAAAGCCTGCTCCAGCCGATAGTTGAGCGTCTGTTATATTTAATGTCCAACCTTTTGGCGCGCCAAATAATTTAGCATTATCAGACAAAGAATATTGTGTTTTAGCAATACAAATAGGTAAATAACTAAAACCTAATTCAGTAAATTTCTTAAGCTTTTTACTAGCAATAGTAGTTAATTCCACATCACTAGCACCATAAATTTCTTTAGCAATTATTTGAATTTTTTCAAATAAGCTAAGTTCATTAGCGTATAAACTATTAATTTTACTTAAGTCTGTTTTGTTAGCTAAGTCAATGACTTTACTTGCTAAATCTAAAGCACCCTCTCCACCTTGATTAAAAACATTTACTATAGAAACAGGAATTTTAATTGTTTGACAAAACTCTATTAATTTATTTAACTCGTGTTCTTTATCATCAGGAAATCGATTAATTGCTACTACTACTGGTAAATTAAATTTGTTTAAGTTTTCTATATGTTTAGCTAAGTTGCTAAATCCTTCTGTTTCATAAGTATTAGTATTTTGATTATTTTGACTATCTTGAGCTAGAACCGCTTTAGCTGTAACAACTAAAACTGCTGCTGAAGGTTTTAAGTTAGATTGTCTCATTACAATATTTAAGTATTTTTCAGCCCCTAAATCAGCAGCAAAACCACATTCATTGACAACATAATCTGCAAGTTTTAAGGCCATTTTTTGAGCTAAAATACTGCTAGTTCCATGAGCGATGTTAGCAAAAGGCCCAGCATGAATAATTGCAGGTGTATTTTCAGAGGTTTGTACTAGATTAGGTAAAATTGCATCATTTAGTAAAACCATTAACGCACCTGTAATGCCTAGTTGGGCAACTGTTACAGCCTTTCCATTTAAGTCTAAAGCTAGGACGATTTCACTTAATCTATTGCGAAGGTCTTTTTGTGAATTAGCTAGAGCTAAAATAGCCATTATTTCTGATGCAGCAGTAATAATAAAACCTGTTTCTCTAGGAATGCCGTTAGCACTACCACCTAGGCCGACAATGATATGACGTAATGCTCGGTCATTCATATCTAGGGCGCGAGGCCAAAAACAATTATTAATATCTATATTTAAGCTATTTCCATGATAGATGTGTGAATCCAGGCTAGCCGATATTAAATTATGAGCCGAAGTTATGGCGTGAAAATCTCCTGTAAAATGTAGGTTAATTTTCTCATTTGGAAGGACTTGTGATTTTCCTCCACCTGTTGCACCTCCCTTTATTCCAAACAAAGGCCCTAGAGAAGGCTCACGTAAAGTAACAACTGAACGTTTTCCTAGTTTTTCTATTGCTTGTGCTAAGCCTATGGAAACAACTGTTTTACCTTCACCTTGTTTAGTTGGGGTCATTGCTGTAACTAAAATTATTTTGCCATCCTTGTTGTTTTCTTTATCTTTTAATAAAGATAGCTTTAATTTAGCTATGTATTTTCCATAGGAATCTAAGTAATTTTCATTAATTTCTAGTTTTTTTGCTATTTCTGATATTGGTAACATATTGATTTGAAGATTTTATTTTGTAAGATAGAAAATGCTTGTTGATTATAGCAGTTAAAGAAATTAAGCAAAGTGGGGAAATATCCGCAATAACTTAGTAACTTACGTAATATAGCTATATTTTAGATATATAAAACACTAAAATTTTTGTAACTATAATTGATTGATAACTAGGATATAAACCTACTAAAATCAATAAATAGAACTTAAACTTTTAACTAATAAAAGTTTACTAATAAAAGTTTAAGTTTATGGTATAGCTATTGCGTACTACAAACTTAAAAGCTTCTTGACGATTATTGACGATTATTAAAGTTAAGAAGTTTTATTAGGGGGGCAAATATGACTAGTCAAATATCATTAAATAATATTAATTATCAAATTAATCGAATCTTATGGCCTACAAACCTTTCTTTAGAATCAACTCAAGCTTTAGTTTATGCAATATCGCTTGCAAATGATTTTCAAGCTAAACTTTACATTTGTTATTGTGCTGAAGAGCCTTTACCCGCAGGTGGACAAAGAGTTAAAGACTATTTAGCAGAGTTAATGGAAAAAAATCAAACTCACTTAGACAAAAAAATTGAATGGGATGCAATTATTACCGAAGGAAATGTAGCAGAAGCCATTACAGAAATAGCACAAAACCACAAAATAGATTTAATAGTGATGTATGCTAAAAGACATCCTTATACAGCAGCCCTTTTTGGTTCAAATGCTGAGTCTATTTGTCGTAACGCACCTTGTCCAATATTAATTACTCATCCTGGAGAACAAGCCTTAGTTAATCCTGATAGTAAAAAAGCTGACATAAGAAAAATATTAGTTGCTGATAATTTTTCTAAATATTCCCCCTTTTCCTTAGCCTATGCTTTAACTTTGGCAAAAACTTATAACTCAGAACTTCATCTGCTGCATGTTGTTGAAGACTCACATACTGATTTACAAGACGCTGCTAAAAAGTTAAAAGAAACTTTTCCTGTATCAGATATTAATTCTGATTTGGTTAAACATGTAGTAGTTAGTGGTAAGGCTTATGAAAAGATTAACGAATATATAGAAAGCCATAAAATAGATTTAGTTTGTTTAGCTACTCGTGAATCTAGTTACTCTCCTTCCGTTTTTTCTACCACAAATTCATTACTCTTTGGATCTACAACAGATAAACTTTTAAGAAAATCTTCTTGTCCAATATTAGTAGTACGTCCCTTTAGCACTCACAAGCAAGAAGTTATTTCAAACAAAACTAAGGTTTTAGTGGCTACTGATGGTTCAACTTATGCTGAGGAAGCGGTTAACTATGCAGCTAATTGGCTTTGGCCTGCAAATACAGAATTAAGAGTTGTTACAGTTATTGAACCGCTATCTAGCCTTGGGCCTCCTGTTACACATTACAAACTAGCTTCTGAGTTAATGCAAGCTTCTGAAAATTTAGTTATGGAAGCAGCCAAAAAGCTACAAAAAACAAATTTACCTGTTTCTCAACATGTTAGAGGCGGTTTTGCTGCTGATGAAATCATCAACGAAGCCAAAGAATGGGGTGCTAATTTAATAATTGTTGGAACTCATGGAAGAAAGGGAATTTCTCGTTTTCTACTAGGTTCAGTAGCAGAAAAAGTTACTAATAATGCTCATTGTTCTGTAATAGTTGTAAAAAATCCTTCACACATAGCAGTTGAAGATAAACCAAACAAAGAAGCTAAAGAGTCTTTAATCACTTAATTAAAACTAATTATTCAGCTACAGTTGAAGCTGTTTTATCAGTCTCAGACTCCTTATCTTTGTTAATTTGAAGGTTTTCAACTTGATGATTTTCTGTAACTTCTTTTAATTCATCTGGTTGTGTTGTCTGGTTTATTTCTTGAGTTGTTAGTTTTATTTCTTCATTATTTGGAAAGATAAAATTAAGTAAGGTAACAAAACTAGCTACAATAAGTGGGCCTAAGACTAGCCCTAATGGGCCAAATATTCTTATTCCTCCTAAAACGCTATAAAAAGTTACTATTGTAGGTAAGTTAGTTTGTCTACCAACAAGCATTGGTCTAAGAATATTATCAATTAAGCCAACAACAAAAACACCCCATAAAACTAAAATAATTGCTTTAGCAATTGACCCTGTTAAAAAGAGCCAAATAGCCGTTGGAACCCAAATAAAAGCAGTTCCAACCATTGGAATCATTGCTAGAATTGCCATTATTACTGTCCAAATTAATACAGCAGGAACTCCTAATAAATAGAACATAAAACCAGCTAAACTAGCTTGAGTAATAGCTACAACAACATTTCCAAAAAGTGTAGCATTAATTACTAGTTTTACTCTTTCAACAAGTTCTAATTTCTTTTCATTGCTGATAGGTAAAAGTTTTAATAACCAATGTAAAAATTTATCTCCATCGCGTAAAAGAAAAAATAAAGTAAAAAGAGTAAAAATAAAATTAATAATTAAAGAAAAAGAGTTAGAAATTATTTTAGTAACATATTGAAGTGCAAAGTTTAATATTGTACTAATTTTTTCTGACAAGCTTTCCTTTATATCAGTAACAGAAACACCAGCATTTTCTTCTAACCAAATAAGCACTTTATTATCTTTTGCTAGTTCTACCAAAGCATCAACATTTTGAGGGTTTTGGAAATACCGATAAATTATCTTTATTTCTTTAGTCACCTGAAATGATACAAAAACCAGTGGAACAATAATCACTGTTACAGCAGTAGCAACACCAATTAAAGCTACAACAGTTTTATTAGATATTTTTTTATTTAACCATTTTTGCCAGGGTTGAAGAACAATTGCCAGGGTAAAAGCCCATAATATTGCAGTAGAAAAAGGATAGAGTAAACTAACTAGTAAATAGCCAATAAAAGCTATTAAAACTAGCAAAAAAGCTTTTTCTATTGTTAATTTATAACCATTAAGTAAATCTTGGCTCATGAAAACTCTTTTTGTTTTAGACTTATTCTCTAAACCAAAATATAGCTTAATCTATAAAGACAAACAAAAATATTTTAATTATTTTTTTCTCTTAATGCTAAAACTGCCATAAAAAATGCACTTGTTCCTAGAAAAGTACGAACCCATTGCCATAAACCCCAGTTTATAAGTTCTTGTGACACATTGTTAAGATCAATAGTGCCAGCAACAAAACTAGCGTTAACTTGCTTAAAATATATTGGGTAAAGCAGCAAAATAAGAATATTTATAAGAGTAGATATAGCTAATAAATTTCTATTTGGAAGGCGTTGGAGTTGGTAAAGTATAGTAACTAAAACAGTAGCAATTAGTCCTAAAATCTGTGATGTACCAAAAAATTTGACTAAATAAGGCTCATTAGTTTTAAACCATGTTAGAAAATCCTGAGCTGGCATTTTTTGCCAATAAGGTACAAAAAGTGCTGCTTCTGTAAGCATTGCTCCAGCAGAAAGGCCAAGTATAACTACTGAGATTATTAAAAGTAGTTTTGATAGTCTATTTAAATAGTTTTTAGGTTCGCTCACATATTCTCTTTGAATTTAATTTTTAATTATCTAGTAAATTTAAGCTTTGGTTTTCTATTTTTTTTATTTCCTGCTCAGAAATTTTTAGAACTACACATGATACAAGTTCACTAGCAATATTACGGCTTTTGCGGGGAATACGAAATTTAACTTCAGCTTGATGACTACCTGGAATATCGCTTAAAGCTTTTAAGCTTTTAGTTCTAATGGTTAGAGTCGTAAAAAATAACCCTTTTTTTAAGTTAATATAATCAATTTCTCTAAAAGAAATTACTCTATATTTAACATCTGATTTTATCAACTTTGAATCAAAAATAGCTTCCCCAATTTCAAATTCTAAAGCCACGCCTTCCTTACTAAGACCTATAAAACCTGTGGCTTGAGCTAAACCCCCATATACATCTTTTGAAAATGGAACCTTTATATTATCAATAAAGGAAATAACTTCTTCTTTATCTAGCATTATTTAAAGCACCTTTATAACTAAATAATCAAAAGCTAAAACGAAAACCAAATTGTATTTGACGAGGAGCAAAAGCACCTCGGAAACGTTCTCTAGGAACAATAAACCGGCCTCCATCTTTTGCAGGTAAGTTAAAATTACCTTGCGCGTCAGGCATAAAGACCCGTGCAATTGCGCTTGGATCAATATTAACTCGGTTAAATAAATTAAATCCTTCTATATAACCTTCTAATCTGTAGTTTTCCTTAATATTGATAATTTTTGTTAGACGCATATCTACATTAGCAAAACCTGGAGTAATTCCCGTATTACGACCAATACTAGCACCGTTTTGTAAGGGTCGGTCACCTGGAGGATTATCAAAATTACGGTTTAAGTCAACACCTGCTAGTAAATTATAGGGTTTACCTGAAGTTAACGTAACAATGCTAGAAAGTTGCAATCCATTTAATACAACATTTTTCTTATAACCAAGATCCAAGATTCCCGAAACAACAAACCGGCTACGAGTATCTATTACACCTAAACCACGTTCTTGAGCAATATTTAATGGATTAACGACTTCTCGTGAAAGTGTGCCAAAATCTAGCACATTATCAATTAATTTAGAAAAAGTGTAACTTGCTAGCACGCTAAACCGCTGGTCAAATCGCTTATTTACAGAAATAGTTAAGGCATGAAAATAGCTATCAAAAGAAGATTCAAATTGTTGTATATCTCCTTGACTAGTGTTAACTCGGCCATTAATTAAGCTATCCGTAAGACTATTAGTAGGTCGTACTACAGGATTTATATTTCTAGTAGAAAATAGTCTTATTCCTCGAACAAAGTCATAATCTACAGAAAGAGCATATTTATTTTTTAGAAAATAATTAACACCAAAGTTTACTTGCTGAGTATAACTATTACGTAAATTTGGTTCATAGGTAGTAGTTTGGCTTAATTGTGGAACTAGAGAAACTCCTGGCGGCAATGTAAAGGAGTCTGGAAACTTACGACCTGGTAAGGAAAAAGGAATAATAGAGAAAGGAAAAGGAATTACAGGAACTTTAACTCTTCCTGTACTAAGTAGATTGACACCAACAGCAACACCTGTAACAGGTACAGCAAAAAATAGCCCATAAGAAGCATGCAGCCTTAAATTAGTAAATTTTGTTGGACTATAAGAAAAAGCTAGTCTTGGAGAAACATTACCATTGTTTTTTGGAACAAAACGAGAACGATTTAAGTCATATCTAATACCTGCTTTTATAAGTAAATTACGCCTTACCTTAAAATCATCTTGTGCAAAAGCAGCAAAAAACTTAGATTTAATTACCACATTAGGATCACCAAAACCTTGAGTATAGGCGGTAGGTAATGAAAGCTGTGCTAGCGGTAAATTTGCTGGAAGCCCTGGAGCTAGATTAGGTAGCAATGCTGCGGCAGCAGTTAGAAAAGCTAATTGTGTTGGGCTACGTAAATTAGAGTCAAAAGCTTCTAGTGCAGTAAAACTTGGTAGATTTGGAATACCTGTTAAAGCTGTAAAATTTAATGGGCCAAAAACCGCTAGTCCCCCAGGAATAAAAGGCAAGGCTGATTTACCTTCTGGAGGGTCAGTTATAAAAAGATCCCCACCAAATTTAAATTGATGTCGTCCCCTAGTTAAAGATAAATTATTAACAAACTGATAAAAACGTTGATCTCTAGGTTGAGGTAAAAAAGAACTTCGTCCAAAAGTGTTTACTCCATCATCTGTTGTTATCCGTACTTGTGGCCCAGGATCCAGAGGAAAATCATCTTGTTTTCTAACTGTAAAAAGAAACCTTGTTTCATTAACTAAATTTAGCCCTGTATTAAGATAGACATTATTAACAGCTAGAGTATTATCATCTAAGCTTTGTCTTCCACTATTGCTATAATCCGTAAGGCCGCCAAATGGGTCAAAGCCAGAGTTAAAAGAAAATCCTCCATTATAGCGAACAAAAAGAGAATCTTCTGGGTTAAGGCGAAAATCTGCCCTAGCAAGTAAGGTTGTAGTCCCAATGGAAAAAGGTCTTGGGCCATTTTGAACATCTGAAAACCCTTGTCTTCTAGCTGCTGCTACTACATTATCACTAATAGTTACAATAGTATTTTGCTTAATTGTTAGGCGTTCAAAAGAAGTAAAAAAGAAGGCTTTATCTTTTTTGATTGGCCCTCCCAATACAGCCCCAAATTGATATTGACGAAATTCTGGATTGATATCAGAAAAAGGTTCTTTAGCACTAGTTTCATCATTGCGATTAAAGAAAAATAGCCCTCCATGATAATCATTTGTGCCACCACGAGTAACAATATTAACCACTCCGCCTAAAGCCCGGCCAAATTCAGCCGAGTAGTTATCTGAAATAATTTGAAATTCCTGTACAGCATCCTGGCTAAATGTTGCACGTACTGAACCTGAGCCAGAATCATTATTATCTAGTCCATCAATGGTCACATTATTAAATCGTCCCGATTGACCATTAAAAGATAGTCCTGACGTGGCTGTTGCTCCTATCGCCCCTCCATCTGACACAACTCGCGCCGCAGTAGTAGAAAAATCTAAGAAATTTCGTCGGTTAATTGGAAGCTTTTCTATTGTAGTTCGGTCAACATTTGTACTACCTTCTGTTTTTCCTTCTACAACACTATTAGCTAATACTTCTATAACTTGCGTAGATGCACCTAAAGCTAACTCTACGTCTAGTAGTGACGTAGTTCCCAAAACTAAAGTAATTGGAATAACTTGCGTAGCAAACCCCTCTGCTTGAACCGTTAATTGATAGTTGCCCGGAGGTAGTTGACGAAAACTAAAAGAACCATCACTGTTTGGAATAATTTCTCTAGTAAAATTAGTAGCTATATTCTTTATTGTTAAAGTAGCAGAACTGACAGCAGATTTTTGGCCGTCAATTACTTGTCCAGTAATTGCGCTACTAGTTGATCCAGAAGATTGAGCTAATGCGCTGGGCGTTATCAACATAAAGAAAAACAAAATAGTTAGTAAAATATAGTGAAATTCTTTTATAGTCTTAAACATAATTATTCCTTTACAACAAGTTGCTTAATCAAACTACTTTAAAATGGACTTAAAAGGGGCAATTTTTAGGCTAAAATTAGTAGGATTTTATAGAACTCTTAGGGTATTTCTAAATATAAAAATCGTCAATAAGTCATTTCCAAATTTTTAATAAATTTCTAATAAATCTTCCGGCTAAACTTATCAAAAATTAACAATCAAAGCCTAGCATTTTGTCTAATATCAACTTTATCTACTTATCTCTACCCCGTTGCAAATTATTTTTCTCTTATGCTAATGTAAGTAACCACTTACTTACTTGGTAAAAATATTATGGAAGATACAAAAACATTGGTTTCAGAAGTTAAGAAAAAGCAGCGGTTTTGTAGTGCAGACCGCAAAGAGCAAATATTATCTGTAGCAGCAGAAATCTTTTCACAAAAAGGTTTTAATGGCACTACTACTAAAGAAATTGCTGAGCAATTAGACGTAAGCGAAGCAATTATTTTTCGTCATTTCCCCACCAAACAAGATCTTTATTCTGCAATTTTACATGAAAAAACAACCGAACTCATGCAACCTCTGTGGTTAAATTGCGTAGAGTTAATGCAGAAGAAAGATGACCGAGGAGTTTTTACTAGGTTAGCTGCTCAGATATTAGAAATGATGCACAAGGATCAAACTTTGTTAAGACTACTTTTTTATAGTGCTTTAGAAAAACACCAACTAGCACAAGCCTTTTTAGAAAGCACTGCTAGACAAGTTAGAGAGCCTGCTGTTAAGTATATAAAGCAGCGTATTGAAGACGGAGCATTTCGCTCTATTGATCCTATATTAACTGCTAAATTTTTCTTTAGTTTAGTAAAGCAATGGGGCATCTCTAGAGAGTTATTTCAAGATAGCGAAATGCAAAAACTTTCTCCTTGGGAAGCAGCAGAGCAAATCACCAACATTTTTCTTTTTGGGATCTTACAAGACCAAAATTCTCGTTCAACTAAGGAATAATACATGAGAAAAACACTTATTTTATTACTGCCGTTACTCTTTTTTACTGCTTGCCAACGTTCAGAACCACCAGCACAAGCAAACACCAGCCAAGCTAGTGTTTTAGCAACTGCTTCAACTTCTATAAGTGTAACCACTAGCTCTGTTATTGAGCGTAGTTTATCTAGTGCATTAGAACTGACTGGCACCTTAGAAGGTCAAGAAGAAGTCATTATTAGTAGTGAATTAGACGGCAAACTATCAAGCATGCACATTGACTTAGGTAGTTATGTAAAAAAAGGTGATAAGCTTTTTTCTTTAGATGAACGTGAGCTTAGTTGGCGGTTAGAGCAGGCCAAAGCAAATCTCTCTATTGCAGAAATAACTTTGGGTCAAGCTGGTAAACCTGGTGGAACTAATGATTCCCATCCAGCAGTACGCGACGCTTATGCAGCACTAGAAAAAGCCAAAATAGATTTTGAGCGTACAGAACAACTACTTAAAGATGGTGTAATTTCTCGTCAAGAATATGACCGTAATAAATCATTATATGACCAAACTCGCGCACGTTGGGAAACAGCAATCGCCCAAGTAGAAGGCTATAGAGCTAATTTAATTCAAGCTCATGCCAACTTACAACTTGCTGATAAACAGCTAAAAGATTCTATTATTTATGCACCCATAACGGCTTCAGTTAAAGAAAGATTAGCATCTACAGGGCAATATGTTAAAAAAGGCGAGCCATTAGTTAAACTTATTCAAATCAACCCTTTGCGACTTCGCACTACTGTTCCAGAACAATACCTACAACAATTAAAATCAGGTGAAACTATCAATTTTACTGTTGATAGTTTACCAGATAAAGAATTTACAGGAAAAATTACTCGTTTTAGTCCAGCCGTAGATAAAAGCTCGCGTTCTTTAATGGTAGAAGCAACAATTGAAAACCCAAAACTAGAGCTTAAAGCAGGTATGTTTACACGTGTCAAATTAACTTTTGGAGAAAAAAAACCTGTTTTACTTGTACCTCAAAAAGCTGTTAGCACTGCTGTAGGTCTAAATAAAGTCTATGTTTTAGCTGATGGAAAGGCTCAAGCTAGAGAAGTCACTTTAGGCCAAAAAGATGGCGAATTAATAGAAATAGTCTCTGGTGTTAGTGCTAATGAAACAGTGATTACTAGTAATTTAGATAAGCTAGCTGATGGCACTGCGGTAAATCAACAAAGTAATTAAACTAAAAGGATTTTTATGCAAAAATTAGCAGAACTTTGTATTGAGCGTCCTGTTTTTGCCACAATGCTTATATTAGCACTTACTTTTATAGGTGGCTTTGCTTATAGTATTTTAGGAGTTGATTTATTCCCTAAAGTTGATTTCCCTACTATAACCGTAACTACTACACTACGTGGAGCTTCTCCTGAAGAAGTAGAAACAGAAATAACTAAGAAAATAGAAGAATCTGTAAATACTTTACCTGGTATAGATGAGCTACGTTCTGTTTCTACAGAAGGAGTATCATTAGTTTTTATTACCTTTGTCTTAGAGCGTGATACTGACCAGGCGGCTCAGGATGTTAGAGATAAAGTTAATACTATCCTAGGAGATTTACCACAGGAAATAGACCCACCAATTATAGAAAAACTTGACCCAGATGCTACACCTGTAATGTCAATTGCTGTTTCTGCTAAACGTAGTTCAAGAGAAATTACAGAAATTTCTGATAAAAAAATCAAGCAAGCTATTGAATCTATTAGCGGTGTTGGACAAGTACGTTTTATTGGTGATCGTAAAAGACAAATACAAATTTGGATAGATACCCAAAAATTAACAGCTTATAACTTAACAATTCCACAAGTAGAGGCTGCTTTAGTTAGCCAAAATATAGAGTTACCCGGCGGACGTATTGACCAAGGCAGCCGCGAACAAGTGGTTCGTACTCTAGGACGTATTACTAATACAGCAGACTTTAACAAAATTATTATAGCTACAATTAATAATAATCCTGTAAGAATTTCTGATATTGGTTATATTGAAGATGGGATTGAAGAACCTCGTACAATGGCCCGGCTAGATGGAAATGAAGCTGTTATTTTAGAAGTCCGTAAACAGTCTGGAAACAATACGTTACAAGTTGTTGAAAATGTAAAAGAACGTTTAGCAGAAATTCAAAAACTTTTGCCTCCAGATTTTCAAGTACAAATTATTCGTGACCAATCCCGTTTTATTAAAGGCTCTTTTGAAGCTATTAAAGAACATTTAATTTTAGGAGGATTTTTAGCTGCTTTAGTAGTATTGCTATTTTTAGGTAATTTCCGTTCTACCATAATTGCTGCAGTTGCTATTCCTACCTCAATAATTTCCACTTTTGCGTTAATGTACTACATGGATTTTACGCTTAACCAAATGACCATGTTAGCCTTAGTGCTTTCTGTTGGAATAGTTATAGATGATGCCATAGTAGTATTAGAAAATATTTACCGATTTATGGAAGAAAAGCAGATGTCAGCTATTCAAGCGGCCCGTGAAGCAACTCATGAAATAGGGCTAGCTGTGATGGCAACAACTCTTTCTTTAATAATTATTTTTCTTCCTGTAGCTTTTATGGGCGGTATTGTTGGACGTTTTATGAAAAGCTTTGGTTTAACAACAGCTTTTGCGATTGGTGTTTCACTTCTTGTTAGTTTTACTCTAACTCCAATGATGTCAGCACGTTTTCTTAAAGTTAACAAAAAAAGTCATAGTGCTAAACAGTCTTTCTTCTACAGCCTAATCGAGCGTAGCTATATGGCAATGCTACGTTTTTGTATGAACTATAGATTATTAGTTGTAGTTGTTTCTATTGTAGTTATATTAACTACTGTGCCTTTATTCCAAAAAGTTGGTAAAGACTTTATTACTCAAGATGATACAAGCGATTTTCAAATTGATATTCGCGCGCCAGAAGGCTATTCACTTACAGCAACATCTGAAACTCTTAGCAAAATAGAAGATGAGCTTCGTCAACTTACAGGAGTAACAAACTTACTTACTACAATTGGAGGCGATGCACAGCAAACCCCTAATGCTGCTAGTATTTATGTAAAAATTGTTGATGTTACTCAGCGCAAATATCCTCAAGCTGAAGTTATGGAAAAAGCACGTCGATTGATGAATAAATATAAAGATTTAAGATCGTCTGTTTTATATGTTGCTAGTATTTCTAGTAGTTCTATGAAAAATTCTGATATTCAATATAGTTTAAGAGGCCCAGACCTTAATAAACTTACTGAATATTCAGCTAAAGTTATGGATTTTGTAAAGACAGTTCCTGGTGTAGTAGATGTTGATAACAGTTTAATTACAGGTAAACCAGAAACTAGAATTTATATTGACCGTGAGCGTGCTGCTGATTTAGGCGTTAGAATTAGTGATATTGCTACAACAATTCGCACACTTATTGGTGGTAATGACCAAGTTTCTAATTTTCGAGAAGGTGAAGACCGCTATGATATTCAAATTCGCGCCCAACTTTCAGACCGTAACAGTCCAAATTCTCTTAGTCTATTAACAGTTCCCTCTTCTAAACAAGGAACTGTACGATTAGATCAAGTGGTGCGAATTCAAGCAGGTACAGGCCCGGCACAAATAGATCGATATAATAGACAACGCCAAGTAATAATTTCTGGAAATATTGAGCGCGGGCAATCCTTGGGGCCAGTATTAGAAATAATAGACGCGCATGTATCTAAGTTAAACCTTTCTCCAGAATATCAATATGGTGTACAAGGTCGAAGTCGTGAATTAGGGCGAGCAGCAACAAACTTTTTAATTGCTTTTATACTTTCATTTGCCTTTATGTATATGGTTTTAGCTGCACAATTTGAAAGTTTCCTTGACCCAATAACAATTTTACTCAGTCTACCTCTTTCTATTCCTTTTGCACTGCTTTCACTAATAATGTTTAACCAAACATTAAATATTTTTTCTGCTCTGGGAATTTTAATGCTTTTTGGAATAGTAAAGAAAAATTCTATTTTGCAAATTGATCAGGCTAATCAACTTCGTAACCGTGGCCTAAGCACTTATGAAGCAGTGATTCGAGCTTGTCAAGATAGACTACGACCTATTTTAATGACTACCATTGCTTTAGTTGCTGGTATGTTACCAATGGCTCTAGGTCAAGGGCCAGGTTCAGCTTCTCGACGTTCAGTAGCAATTATTGTTATAGGCGGACAATCGCTTTGTTTGCTACTTACTTTATTAGTGACACCTGTAGCTTATTCTTTATTTCATAGTTTAACTGAAACTTTATCTTGGCAAAATTTAGTTAGAAAGTTTCCCTTCTTAAGTAAATTAGATAGATAGTGATTAGAATTAATTAGTACTAAATACACTGTAAACTAAGTTATTTGATATTTTTATTTCTTGAGTGCCGAAGGTACGACATAATTGTAGCCTAGGGTTTTAACCCTAGGAATAGTACAGATAATTAATTAGAGTCCCGGAGGGACGGCATAGCAAACCCATTAAATATAATAATTTAAGGATGTTATTTTGTTGCCGATCCCAAAATAATTACCTAAGCAAAAACAAAAAAATAGGAAGCCGATAAAGCTTCCTATTTTTGTTTTAGAAGTCCAAATTTATCTAACACTCAAAGTTTTTCAATTAATTTACCTGTATTACCACTAGGGTCACGAGCATCAAAAATAATTCGTCGCTGCGCATTAGGAGATAAAGTAACATCTTTCTTAAAATGTCCCTTAGTATCTACTTCTGTAATTTGATCATTAATTCTTAGTACAACACCTGGAATAGTATTTCCTTCTATTTCCCAAAGTAGATCTGTAATTTTATTCTTTTTAGTCAGTTCAATACGTATACCATCACCGCCTCTTTTTTGTACTTTAATTTCAAAAGGTTCACTCCATTTACCTTGAAGACCATCTGTAGTAATAGCTTGAACTTTCCAGAAAATAGGCCCATTTAATGGTTTTATCCATTTATATTTAGTTTCTTTTATATCTAAAGCTTGAAGCTTGATGGATTGTTCAGAAAAAGAAATATTAGAAGCAAGTGTTAAGTTATATTTTTGGGCATTTGGTATTGGATTCCACTTAAATTCTATTGGTTCACCAGGGCTAACTAACATTTCTTTTGCATTAGTTGGACTGCCTAATTTTGGGGGTGGTGGTAGATTTTTAATATCAACTCCAGTTTTGTCAATTTTAGCTATTTGATCTGCTGAGATTGTTTGTTCTGTTTCTCCTAATAAACTAGCTAATCCACTAGTTACCAAAACTGTAGTTTGCCCATCTTTGTTGTCTAAATCAATATCAGAATTTTTTTCTACTCTAACCTTAGTCCCTTCAGAATCAATAATATGTTTATCACTTTCCTCTGAAGTATTAACTTTTACTCCTCCCTCTCGTAATTTGTTAGTTATAAGTTTATCCTTACGTGAACTTTCAGTAATAATCAAAGTTGAACCAGCTTTTATAATATATTTAGTTCCATCTAAATATTCTACTGAAGCAGAAGATCCTGAGCTTGTTTGGATAGTATCCCCTTCTTTTAATGCCATGTCCTTTGTTGCTGGCAATGCTTCGTTTGAACCTTTTTTAATAACGGTTACATTTCCATCAAAACGAATAAATTTTGCTACTCTATTTGGATCTGGCTTTGATGGATCATAGGTTTCAAACCAAACTTTTACTCCATAACCAGCAACAGCTAAGACCAGAACAGCTATTACAGTAAGAATAGCTTTATTGATGGTTTTCTTTTGAATAACAAACCAATCTTCAGTAAAACTTCGTCGATTTTTTGGAGTTGGCATACTTCTAAACCTATTTAAGTTATCTTACTTTTATCTAGCAAATTTTCTTTGCTATGGTTGCCCTTAATAATAATTAATACAACTAAGTCAAATAATCTAAGCTTTTATAGTATAACAAAAACGTTGCTAATTTAAACTATTAAGTATTGTTTCTAAATCTTTTATTGTAATAGAGTAAGTCTCACTACAAAAGTGACACGTTAGTTTTGCACCTTTATCTTTTTCCAACATATCACTAACTTCTTCTTTACCTAAAGCGGAAATTAAGCTAATAGCTCTTTCGTAAGAACATTGACAGGTAAAACTAACTGTATTTGTAGATAAAATTTCAAAATCTACCCTGCCTAATACTTGACGTAATATATCTACAGCACTATAACCAGATCGAATCATAGTTGTGCTAGGAGGTGTTTGAGCTACAGCATTAGAAATTTCTGAGACTAATTTTTCATCTGCACCAGGCATAACTTGAATAATAAAGCCTCCAGCAGCCGTTACTGTTCCATCCTGTTCAACAAAAACACCTAAGCTAACATCTGAAGGAATTTGTTCGGATTTAGTAAAATAATAAGCTAAATCCATTGCAATTTCGCCTGAAACAATTGGCACAGAGCCACAATAAGGATCTCGCCCCAGCCCAATTTCAAAACCAGCATCTCGAATTACATAAAGCATGCCTTCACCAACAGCTTTACCAACATCTAATTTTCCTTTTTCATTTACTGGTAGATCAACACTGGGATTTCTAACATACCCTCTAACATTACCATAAGCATCTGCCTCAGCAGTAATATTGCCAATAGGCCCTTGGCAATGAAATTGTACTGTAATTTTTTCAAGATCTTTTAACAAACTACCCATCATTAAAGTGCCTGTTAAAACTCTACCTAAAGCAGCCGAGGCAGTTGGTAAAGTAGAGTGTCGTTGACAAGCTTGATTAACTAAATTGGTAGTTACTGTAGCCATACAACGAATAGTTGCATTTGCAGCCATTGCTCGCACTAAAATATTATCGGTAGTAGACAATTTTTAATCCTTTCAAAATAGCCAAAACAATTAATTTATTTAAGGTACTCTAACGATAAATATAAATAATGCCAAGCAAATCAACAAGTTTGCTTGGCATTATTTATATCAAAATAATTGTTTTAAGCTTTTAACTAAAAATATCTTTTACCTTATCAAATAAGCCTTTTTCATGAACTGGGGCTTTATCATCAAATTTAGCTAGCTCTTCAAATAGTTTTCGTTGCTCACGAGTCAAGTTAGTTGGGGTTATAACATTTACAGCCGCAAATAAATCTCCTCGTCCCCGTCCACCTAAAACGGGCATTCCTTTAGCTTTTAAGCGGAAAATTTTACCTGCTTGCGTTCCTTCTCCTACTTTGATAGTTTCATCACCTTCTAAAGTAGGAACTGTAATTTCTGCTCCTAATGCAGCTTGAGCAAAAGTTATTGGCACAGTGCAATGTAGATCATTTTCTTGGCGTTCAAAAATAGGATGTTCTTTTAGGATAATTACTACATAAAGATCTCCTGCTGGCCCACCTCCAAAACCAGCTTCACCTTCACCTTGAACACGTAGTCTTGCGCCAGTATCAACACCAGGTGGGATTTTAATTTCTAAAGTTTTTTCCTTTGAGATACGACCTTCACCACGACATTCTTGGCAAGGATCTTTAATAGTTTTTCCAGTACCACGACAATAAGAGCAAGTACGACTAACACTAAAAAATCCTTGTTGATAGCGTACCTGTCCAACACCATTACAAGTAGGGCAGTTAATTGGAGAAGTGCCTGGTGCTGCTCCATTACCTTGGCAGGAATTACAATTTTCTAAGCGGGGTACATTAATTTTTGTTTTAATTCCCTGAGCAGCATCCTCTAGTGTTATCTCCAGATCATAACGAATATCTGCCCCACGTTGAACTTGGCGAGAACGTCCACTTCTGCCAAAAATATCATTAAATCCAAAAAGATCTCCTAAAATATCTTCAAAACCTGGGAAACCTGCTCCTCCAAAACCTGCACCACCTGCACTAGAAGCGGCTGAAGTACCTACGCCAGAATGCCCAAAACGGTCATAGCGAGCGCGTTGGTTTTTATCACTTAGCACACTATAAGCTTCTGCGGCTTCCTTAAATTTATCTTCTGCTTCTGTATCCCCAGGGTTTTTATCTGGATGATATTTTATTGCTAACTTTCGATAAGCACTTTTAATTTCGCTTTCTCCAGCATCTTTAGCAACACCTAGCACTTCATAATAGTCTCTTTTATTATTACTACTCATATATAAAATCTTAATTACAACTAATTAGGATAGATAGAGGTACTTTCTGCTTGCTCTAATAGAGTTAAGCCCCTTCTGTAGTACCTCCAGAAAACATTGCTTCTGTAATTAGCCTTCCCGTTCTTTCTAATTCTTCTAAATTTTGTTTTATTATTCCTAACTCTTCACTAGCTAGTGAATCTTTAGCTACTAATAAAGAATTACGTACAGATTCTTGATCTTTCTCAGACAACATCCAACCAAATTCACTAAATGAACGTTGCGTATTTTGCAAGAGTCCTTCTAAGCGATTCTTTAGCAATAATATTTCTTTTTGTTGACGATCAGTATCAGCATTTGCTTTTGCTTCTTCAATAAGGTTAAAAATTTCATCTGGCGAAAGTCCTGATGAAGGTGAAATTTTCATTGCTTGTTCTAAACCCGTCATTTTGTCACGAGCAGAAACTTCTACAATTCCATCTGCATTTAACTCAAAAGATACTTCTACTTGTGGTACACCACGAGGAGCAGGAGGAATACCAACTAACTCAAACTTTGCTAAAGAACGATTATGGGCAGCTATTTCCCGTTCACCTTGTAAAACGTGAACTTCTACTGTTGATTGATTATCAGCTACAGTAGTAAATATTAAGCTTTTCTTTAGTGGTATAGTTGCATTACGATCTACAATTTTGGTAAATACCCCGCCTCTAGTTTCAATTCCTAAAGAAAGAGGAATAACATCTAAAAGAACTAGATCTTTAACTTCTCCAAGTAAAACGCCCCCTTGAATTGATGCGCCCATTGCTACAACTTCATCAGGGTTAATTTCAGCAGAAGCAGGTTTAGCAAAAATTTCTTGAACTCTTCTTTGTACAATAGGAGAACGAGTCTGTCCGCCCACAAGTAAAACTTTATCAATATTGCCTGGTTTAAGTTGTGCATCCCAAAGAGCTTTTTGGCAAGGTTCTACAGTTCTTTCTACCAAATCTCCTACTAATTCTTCAAATTTATCTCTTGTTAAAACTCTATTTAAGTGTTTTGGGCCAGAAGCATCAGCAGAAATAAAAGGTAAATTAACATTTGATTCTGATGTATTAGAAAGCTCACATTTAGCACGTTCGGCAGCTTCTTTTAGTCGTTGTAGAGCCAGCCTATCCATTCTTAAATCAATATTTGTTTCGCCCCTAAATTCATCAATTAGCCAATCAATTATGCGTTGATCAAAGTCTTCTCCACCTAAAAATGAATCACCACAAGTAGATAAAACCTCAAATACTCCATCATTCATTTCTAGGATAGAAATATCAAATGTTCCTCCACCCAAATCATAAACAGCAACCTTTTCAGCAGATCTTTTTCCTAGTCCATAAGCTAAAGCTGCCGCCGTAGGCTCATTAATAATACGTTGTACATTAAGCCCGGCAATTTTACCAGCATCTTTTGTTGCTTGGCGTTGAAAATCATCAAAATAAGCTGGTACTGTGATAATTGCTTCGTCTACTTCATCGCCAAGAAAATCTTCTGCGGCAGATTTTAAGCGTTGTAAAATGATGGCTGATATTTCTGGAGGTGAATAATCTCGGTTTTGTACTCTTACGCGAGCATCCCCATTGTTGGATTCTGTTATTTCATAAGGACAGGATTCTTTTGCTCTTAAAACTTCTGGAGAGTTATATTTACGTCCTATTAGGCGTTTTACAGCAAAAACTGTGTTAGCAGCATTAGTAATAGCTTGACGTTTAGCAATTTGCCCTACTAGGCGTTCTCCTTTATCTGTAAACCCTACTACAGATGGTGTTGTACGACCACCTTCTTTGTTAGGAATAATTTGAGTTACCCCGCCCTCCATTACTGCTACACAACAATTTGTTGTACCTAAGTCTATACCAATAACTCTACCCATAAAATTATCTCTCTAATAAATATTTGTAGGATTTAACAACTTAAATAATATTTCGTAATCTTGTTAGAAACTTATATTACCCACGAACTGCAACTTTTACCATTGCTGGTCTAAGCAACTTTTCACCAAGTTTATAGCCTTTTTGTAGTTCAGCAACAATAGTATTTTCTGGTAAGTCGTTGTTAGCTTCTGTAGTAACAGCTTCATGCATATGAGGGTCAAAAGGCTCTCCTAAAGCCTTGACAGGTGAAAGCCCTAAACCAATCAATACATCCAGGAATTGGCGATGTATGAGTTTTACACCAGTTAAAATATTTTCACATAGTGCTTCGCCTGCTTCACCTTTTGGAGCAGACTCCAAAGCTCTTTCTAAGTTGTCTAAAACAGGTAACATTTCTACTACAACATTAGAACGCGCTTGCAGATGTACATCGCTTCGCTCACGATCTACTCGTTTACGAAAATTCTCAAACTCTGCTTGTCGTCTCATTAATTGTTCATAAATAAGCTTTTTTTCTTCAGAAAGCTTTGCTAATCGCTCTTGTGCTTCAGAAAGATCTATTAGAAGTTGGGCGATCTCTTCTTCGCTTATAGATGGTGCCGCACTTTTAGAATCATCCTCTTTTTGTTCTGTTACAGCTTCTTCTGTTGTAGCCTCTTTTGCTTCACTCTTAGCTTCAGAGGTTTCATCCTTAGTAGTTGTATCTAGTTCGGGGTTTGTAATATTTGATGATTGTTCTTTGTTTTCTATTGTCATTTTGCGTTAAAGTCCTATAACTTTACGAATATACTTTATAGGAATTTCCTATAAAGCCTAATTACTTACTACATTATGTAGTAATATAATAAAGAAAATTGCTTAAAATTTTTTACCTTAGCTTTCTAAAAACTAACGATTAATTTGTCTATCTTCGCTAAAAACTTTCTCAAATAGACGCGCAATGTAATTGACTACCGTAATCATTCGAGCATATTCCATACGAGTAGGCCCAACAACAGCAACTCCTCCAACTACACTAGTAGGATTATTACCATAAGTATAAGGTGAAGTAATGATTGTACAGTTACGTAAGCTAGGAATATTATTTTCTGCACCTATGCGAATTCCTATTCCTGTAGAAGTAGATTCTGCTAAACATTCATTAAGAATTTTTAGAAGTTTACCTTTTTCTTCATACATGCGAAATAGCCCACGTAGTCGTTCTGTATCGGTAAAATCGGGTTTAGTTAAAATTGTAGAAGTACCATCTACATAAACTTTACCTTGTTCTTCGTCTTCTAACCCCTGATTACAAAGCAATATAGCGTTTTGTAGCAATCTATCATAGAGGACTTTTTCCTCTGACATACGTTTTAATATTTCAGCACGAATAGCAAATAAACTTAATCCCTTAAAGTTATCTGTAACATAGCGAGCAGTTTTATCTAGTTCTGCTTGTGAAAAATCCCCTTCAACCCGGATCACTCTATCACGAACTAACCCGCTACGAGAAACCATAATTACAAGTATTCGACCATCAGCTAACTTAAGGAATTCTATATGCTGTAAAATATCTTGAACAATTGCAGGAGAAACAACAATACCAACATTATTAGACATCTGCGACAACAAATGTGAAGTTCGTTCCATAAATTGGGTCGCGCTACTAACTTCTGACTCTAAAAGAGAGTGCTTTATGGCTGACTCATCAGACTTAGAGATTTTTACTTGTCGTAAAATACTATCAACATAAAATCTATAGGCTTTATCCGTAGGGATACGGCCAGCCGAAGTATGAGGATGAGTTAAATAACCTGCATCCTCTAGATCTGCCATAATATTGCGAATTGTTGCTGCACTAAGCTTTTCTTTTGAATATTTGGAAAGAGTTCTTGATCCAACAGGTTCACCAGTATCAACATACATCTTAATAATTGAGAGTAAGATCTCCCGACTACGCTGATCAAAAACAAATTCTTGAGTTTTCTTACTTGGCATAACTCAATAGTTAAAAGAAAGATAGTTTAGATTTGATAGTCTGCTAAAAGCGTCTAACAGTAACACTCCTAATTAATTACTGTCAAGCAACTAATTCTAATAACTCGTCTGAATGCCTAATGTTAGCCTTAGTACTATTATCTGTTACTGTAAATATAATAATCTTAAGTTGTTATTATTTATTGTTGAATTTTAGAAGATATTTAACTTAAATTTTTATTTTTTAAGTATTATAACTAGTGATTTGTAAAATCTTAATAAAGTAGAGCTTAGGAAAATTCTTGCAAACAAAATTTTAGGAAAAATTTTAGGAAAAATTTTAGAAAAACAGGAACTTTCATTTTCTTAGTGCGTTAAAACCGACAAGAAGAAAGTTTTAACAAACTCTAAAATTAAGTATATCGATTTATTGCACTTTTGGGATTTATTAAAAGTTTCTTCGGTAATTTTCCTCCTCTTCGGTTTTGGCTTCCCGCGTAACAAATCGGTAGTGTTACGCGGGTTATTATTTTTTGGGGAGAAGGAATTTTTTATTTATTTAATTTAGTATTTTTACTGCTTATAAATATCCCATAATTTACAAACTTTAATCCGAAAAAGCACTAGATCTTCACTAACACCAAACTTTTGAGCAATTCTATCAATAGAGATTCCTCTTGTTATTGACAAACGTAAAATATAGTAAGGAATTAATGCAGCAGAACCGACACCATAAGCTGCTTCTTCTTGAGCTTTGTTAAAATCCCGAAAACGTGCCTGATCTGTCTGCTCACTTTCAGCAGGAGTTTTTATAAGGCTAGGAGAATGTCTTAAAACAACATGAGATACTTCTTCCATTAGAGTAGCAACTTGGCGTTCCCGGCTATGTACAGGATTTATAAAAACTAGCCTCCATCCATTTGGCAATGGCATAGTTGTCGCGCCAGACCAATCCTTAGAATTTTCCTTTAATAGTATTTTTCGTGCTTCTTCTGAAAGTTTAGATAAATGATTAATGTCTACTACTTTTAATTTTACTTTTGGAGCCAGTTGCCAAGGATCTAAAGCACGATCTAGCGGAGTAGCAGCTAAGTCGCGTATTTGTAGCGCGATACGTTCAAATATTTTCCGCTTAATTGTTGGCGGAAGCAACTCACTTTCTGGAAGTTTATTATTTTCTAGGCCCTTTAACATAACGTGGTTTTTTAGACTCCACTTTTTTAGACTCTGATTTGATTTCTTCTAAGTCCTCACTAGTAAATTGGCTATAAGCAACCCGAAATAGTTCAGATAATGCTTTAGCAGCTTCTGGTTTTAATTTTGGATCTGCTCTTAAATGAGCTTCAATAAAATTTGGAGTAGATTCCCTTGTAGGTTCTAAAAAAGCTTCTTCACCCTCTGGTATTAATGAGCCTTTCATTAAACTATCTAGCGGAATGCCTAGCCAACTACTTAAGCGTGCTAATGTTGGGCTATCTGGATTACATACCCCATTTTCTATACGTGATAAAGTAGGAGGGCTAATTTGTGTAATTGCAGCTAGTTGACGAATACTTAACCCTTCTTCTTCTCGCTTCTTTTTTACATATTCGCCTAGTTCTACCACATCTAATAGTGGTTCTATCATACTCAATCCCCTATTTATAAAACTTATTCATTATCAAATTAGCACATTTACCATATTTTTGACAAATAAAATGTTTCATACTTGAAACAATAAAATCCTGGAAAAAATGTTTCATCTATGAAACGTTTCATACTTGAAACAAAATTTTTCTTGTGTTATTATGTTTCACAGATGAAACAAAGTGATTAATTAACAATCTTAAGGAGTAACAAAAATGAATACAGCCATTAAAAACTTAAATGTCCGTACCAAACGAGCTAAATTAATCGCTGAAATGGGTTTAGTAAATAGAGATGAACAAGGTTTTCTAGTAAAATCTCCTACTCAAAATAGTGAAAATTTTCGTGTTTGGAGAGATGAAACAGGTCGTGTCCGTTGTGCTTGTCCAGATTTTGAAAAACAATCACAAATTGATCCCCGTTTTCGCTGTGAACATATTTTAGCAGTAAAATATCATTTGGAACCACTGCCAGAAGTACAACAATTAGAACAGATTACAGAAAATCATATTGAAACTATCCCTACTGTTCTAGAAAGCTTACCTACTACTAATAAAGTAGAAAATGAAGTTGTAACAGAAAATTTATCTGTTTCACCTATGAAACAAGAAATAGAAAAAATAAATGTTTCATCTATGAAACAAATTGAAAATATAAACGTTGTTTCATCTGTGAAACAAGAAGCAAAATCAAAATCTGTTTCATCTGTGAAACAAGAAAAACCAATTGAGGACAATATAATGAAACAAAACCTTAATAAAGCTGAAAATATTACTCCTGTTTTAACTCCTGATTTAGTAGCAACTGAAAGTAAACAAATTGAAGTAAACACTGACAAAGATGCTTTTGTAGAAATCTTAAAACAACTTTCTGCCCCAATTTCAAAAGACCTTATTCGTCAAAGATTTGGTTGGACAGATAAAACCGGAGTAGACCATGAAATTGATTATATTGAATGGCATAGCGTAGCCGATATGTTAGACCGTATTTGTCCTCGCTGGTCACACTCAGTTAAAGATGTCCGTCAAATAGGCGAATTAGTAGCAATAACCGCATCAATAAACATTATGGGTGTTACTCGTGAAGGCGTAGGAACTGGATCAGCTTATGATGAAATAGGTATTAAAAAGGCTGAACATGACGCGCTAAAACGTGCAGCAGTAAAATTTGGTGTTGCCCGTGAACTTTACAAACGAGATGATGAAGATGTGGTATCAACTAGTCAACCTCTAAATTTTCCACGTAATCCAGTAGCACAAAATATTGCTGAAATGGCAACCACTAAACAACATGCAGCAATTAGAGCTATTGCTAATGCTAATGGAGTTGATGCAGAAGTCCTTTGTCAAGAACTATTTAACTGCAAGGTAGCAGAATTAAGCAGAAGAGCAGCTTCTACTTTTATTGATCACTTAAAAACAACTAAACGATCTATTTCTGCTTAAGTAATAAACTTGTAACGAACTAAGAGTAGCTTATACCCTTAGTTACTCTAAAAATAGGAGTAGTTTTTATGCAAACACGTCAATCTACTGTAAGCAAAAAAGATGTAGCTCCTTCGCTTTTTGATGAACTTCCAGAAGAAATTAGTGAAGAGCAACATAAAAAACAAGAAACCAAAAAAGATTATATTGTTAACCTTTATAAACAAGGTACTACAGATATGTTAGTAATTGCTCAAATGGCAAAAACTAAGCCAAGTTATGTAGCAAGTGTATTGCAAGCAGTTGGACTAATTAGCGGTTATTCAGATCTTTATACTACTCCTGTTAATGAGCAAAATATCTATAGTCGGTTTTTCCGTAACGTACTGAGTTTTAAGGATGTTGTAGCAGCGCGTGAATCTGTAGAGCGAATTGATAACTTATACAGATATTTTGGACGTTTAGGAGATCGTGCTGGTCAGCATCATGCCCAAATTCTGGCCTTAACCGGCCGTAATCGTGCTCGTTGGTGTGGTAAATATGAGGAAGCCCGCATATTTACTGAATGGCTGATGAAAAATTAGTTCATCAACCCGGTGACCTAAAAATCACCGGGTCTTTTTATAATCCTGTTGACATTCTTGCTACTTCTGACTCATTTTTAGCTGCTAGCTGCCCACAAGCTGCAAAAATATCTTGTCCACGCGGACGACGAATAAAAGCCGACAATCCATGATCAATTAGAATTTGTTGAAAATGTAGGACTTTTTCCATTGGCGAACTTTCAAACGGTAATTCTTCAGCCGGGTTATGAGGAATTAAATTTACTTTTGCTCGAAGTCCTGAAAGTAGTTTTACTAGTCGTCTTGCGTCAATATCACTATCCGTTACACCTGCTAACATTACATATTCAAAAGTAATTCGCTCCCGTACTTTTAATGGAAAATCCTGACAAGCTTTAAGTAACTCTTTGAGTGGATAACGTCGGTTAATAGGCATTAATCGATCTCTTAGTTCGTCGGTTGCTCCAGTTAGAGAAATGGCTAGTTTAGGACGGACTTTTTCTTGTCCTAAGTCATAAATTTTTGGCACAATCCCAGCAGTTGATAAAGTAATATGTCGGGTGCTAATTGCCATTCCTTCGCTGTCATTCATCAACCTAATAGCAGCTAAAACATTGTCATAATTAAGCAGCGGCTCACCCATTCCCATTAAAACAATATTTATTTGTCGATCTGGTGGCTGTTTTACGCCATAAACATCTGTAAGCACGCTAAGAATTTGGCCGACTATTTCCCCTACTGTTAAGTTACGTTTTAATTTTAGTTGTGCTGTAAGACAAAATTCACAAGCAAGCGGACAGCCTACTTGGGAAGATATGCAAATTGTGGCGCGTTCTGCTTCTGGAATCCAGACGCTTTCAATTTCTTTATTATCTATAAGCTTAAATAAAAATCGTCTGGTTCCATCTTGAGAGTAAAATTTCTTGTCAATAACTTGTGTTCTTACAACCGCTTGACTAGCTAGCTTTACTCTAAGAGGTTTGGAAAATTCTGTCATTTCTTCAAAATCTGCAAGTCGATGCTTATAAATTGCCCGATAAAGCTGGCTTGCTCTAAAGGGCTGCTCGCCAATCTCACGGAAAAATTGTTGCATCTCTAGCAAACTTAGACCTGTTAAAACTTTTTTACCTAATGTTTCCGTTGTTTTTAGTTGAACTAAACTTTTTACTGCTTCACTCATAAATTTCCCAAACCTAAAAAATAATTTTATTGTGGATAAGTTTTTCCACCAACACTTGCTTTAACTAGTTCGCTAACAAGTAGTCCGCCAATTGTTGACTCAGTTTGTTTTACTAGACCAACATTTGGAGCAAACCATTGTTCAACAATTCCTGCATCCTCGCAATTTGTAGCAAATGCTAGTTTTAAGCAATTTTGAAAACTACCTGCTGGAACTTGTACAGTTTCCGCATGACTTACAACTTTAATTTTTGCACCTTCCAAACAAGGCAACCCTTCTTGGCTTAATTTTATAGTCCATTCTGAGGTATCAGCAAATTTATACCAAACAAATTTTTTATCTTTAGCCTTTTCTACCACATTAAACTTTTTATTTAACTTTAAGTTACGGCTTATGCCATCACCCCAAAAATTTGAATGTGTAAAATTTTTTCCCTTTTTGTCTGTAATTTTATCTGTCCAACCATCATTACTTTTAGCAAGCTTTCCACTTTTACGATAAACATGCTCGTCCCCAAGATTTTGTGGAAAGTATACGCTAGCATCTGTACTTTCTGCTTTTATAGGAAGGATAATAAAGGATAAAATAGCAAAGCAAATTAAAAATAAACAAAATTTTTGAGTCATTTTATTCTCCTGAAATTAACTTGAGCATCTAAACAATTATCTGATGTAGTTTAATGGCTTTGTGTTGACCTTGCATTGCAAAAGCGCGGACGCTGTACCATAATTGTTAAAGAGCTAAAAGAATTTTTGCTAGTAATTATACGTAATCAGCCTATATAAAAGTAGGTATTTTTTGAGGAATAATTTATGAGTTATAGATATGACTATAAATTTCAAAACCCAATGGATGGGTTTTCTCGGACTATGGCTGTAAAGTCTCTTGTAATAGCAAATACTATAGTATTTGCTATACAAATAGTTTTAACCCTAGTAGAACATAATCGTTGGTTTATTGTTCATTTTGGCTTAACTCCAGAATTAGTCACCTCTAATTTTTTCTTGTGGCAATTTTTTACTTCAATGTTTTTGCATGGGGACTTTTTCCACCTGCTCTTTAATATGCTAGCTTTATTCTTTTTTGGCCCAGAACTAGAATGGCTTTGGGGTAAAAAACGGTTTTTAGTGTTTTATTTAGCTATAGGACTATTAGCTGGTTTATTTAAGTATGTTCTTAATATTCATTCCCCAATACCTACCATTGGCGCATCAGGCGCGGTTTATGGAGTAGTTGGAGCTTTTGCAGCACTTTATCCAGATCGTCAGATCATATTTATGATCTTTCCTATTAAGATTAAATACTTTGTCTTATTCATTTTAATTATTCCTGCTTTCCTAGGAACTATTGGAGCCGAAGGAAGCCCAGGTATTGCTCATGCTGTGCATATTGCTGGTGTATTGCTTGGTATAGCTTATGTCAAAGCTCGTTGGGATTTAGTTAAAAAAGCTGATGTTTGGCTCAAAGAACAAATTAGACTTTTTAAGATTCGTAGAAAATATAAAAACTTTAAGGTAGTTGATAAAGACGTTAAAAAAATGTGGGACGATTTAGAAGAACGCATTAACAAAGATAATAAAAAAGATTTTATAAACTAAATATTTTGGAGAATCTATGCTAACAACCTTAACTGTTAAAGGGATGCACTGCAACGCTTGTAAAAAATTAATTGAAAGTGAACTTATTGATTTAGATGGAGTTAAATCTATTACTGTAGATCTAGCAGGTGAAAATGCAAAAATTGAACATGAACAAATTAGCCAACAAGTCTTAATAGATAAAATAGTTGAACTTGGTTATCAAGCAAATCTTCAATAAAATTTTGGCCGCTTTTTTATTTTCCGCGTTAAATATTAAAACATCCCTTTTGTAAAAATTGTCAAAAGGAAATTTTACCCCTGGAATCATTAAGCAATTAAATATGTTATCAAGCTTGCAAATTTTTTATAACAAGCATTACTTTTTTTGGGTAACTATCTTTTTTTCCATAGCTTTGCTAGTAACTTATATAATTTTTGGAGTTACTTTTTTCTCTCAAGGCTTAGATGAAAAAGATTTTGGTTGGCAATATGTCCGAGATGGAAATTCTTATGTAATTAGTCAAGTCTCTCCTGAATTTAGAGATAAGCTGCAAGTAGGAGACAAAATCCTAGCCATCAATGGAGACACATCTTTAGCTAAAACTTTTGATATTATTGATAGTCTTTCTACTATAAAACGTAAACTTACACCTAATAGCAATTACATTATTGAAATCTCTCGAAACTCTAAAAATTATAGTTTTTCCTTAAAATCTAGCTTAAACCGTAATTATGAAAAAATCGGTATATTTTTTACCTTTTTGCTTTCTAGCTGGGTATTTTATGCTTGTGCAATACTTGTTGGCGTTGCAAAACCAAAAGAAAAATTAACTCAAAAAGTTACAATTGCTCTTTTTAGTCTTGCTGCATTTTCTTTATTAATAGCTATTAAAACCTTAAATCCTACTTTAACTGGACTTAGTGCAGTTTGTTATTGTTTGCTTTGGCTTTCATATCCAACAATTTTTCCTCTAGGTTTTGATGTTTATTCCGAGTTTCCACCAGGAATTAAAACAAATAAGTTTTGGACTGCTATTAAATACTTTCTTTATATTTATAGCACTATTATTTTAATAGGTTTACAAATTGCTTGTTTAGCTGGTATTTATAATATTAAAGAATCATTTACTACAATTAATTTTTTACTAAATAATGATACTTTTTGATAGTTTATGGGATTTATTAATTTATATTACTTTTTTTCTATTAATTGCTGTTATTGTCTATAATTATTCTATTATCAATAGTTTAGATCAAAAACGTCGGATCAAATGGGTTGCCTATGGTTCACTTATAGGAATTACTACTTCTTTAACTAAAAAACTTATTTCATTTCTACTTATTACTATAGATAAAGAATATATTCTTACAGGTAATTATTTTTTCTTGTTTGCTCGTTTTGCAGAGCTTACTATTACTTTAGTTCCTATTTCTTTTGCCTATGTAATTATTAAACATCAGGTATTTGATATAACTGTAGTAATTCGTCAAGGTCTACAATATTTACTAGCAAAAAATGTTTTAAGACTCTTATTAGCAGTTGAAGCCTTTAGCGCAGCCATAATAATAGGATGGAACCCAAATTTAACTGTAAGAGAGATTATTTCCCCATCATCAGGCTATTTTTATCTTATTGGGATAACTACTATTAGTTTATTTTATAGAAATCAAATAATGGTTTGGCTAGATAAAATCTTTTTCCGTGCTGCTTATGATCGTGAAAAAATCCTTTTAGATTTGATTAGTGAAATTAAAAAATTAGATTCCATCACCACAATTTCTAAACTTGTTAGTAGTCAGTTAGAAGAAGCTTTACACCCAAAAAGCACCTTATTTTTTTATAAAGAAGAAAACAAAGATTGCCTTACCTTAAATCATTCATCTGTAGGCATAAACCCTAGTTCGATTTTGACTAATTCGCAACTTATTGAAATACTGGAAGATAATCCAACAAGCAGAAAACTTGATTTTATAGATTCTCTACCACCATTAGAGAAAGAATGGTTAACAAGCCTAAATTTGCAATTAATTGTTCCAATGATGGGAAGAAATAAGAACCTAACAGGGTTACTTTTACTAGGAGAAAAGCTTTCTGAAGAACCTTATTCGCAAAATGACTATAAGTTACTTGAAGCAATTGCTAGTCAGCTAGCAATAGTTTATGAAAATAATGTGCTACTAGAAAAAGTAGACAAAGAAGAAAAAATTAAAAAAGAAGTGCTAGACAAATTAGCAGAGCAAAATATCAATCTAGTAAAGGAATGCCCATTTTGTCATCTTTGTTTTGATAACAAGGATGATTTTTGTCCTAATGATAAAAGTGAATTAACTCTTTCTTTACCTGTTGAAAGAATTATTGAGAATAAATACAAGTTAGAGAAATTAATAGGTAAAGGTGGAATGGGAGCAGTTTATCAGGCACTAGATTTGCGCTTGTCTCGTAAAGTTGCTGTTAAAGTTTTACATGGCAGTATGTTTGGTAATAAAGATTCAATTAGGCGTTTTGAAAAAGAAGCCAAAATCATAGCCAGGTTAAATCACCCTAATATTATTGCTATTTATGACTATGGAAAATTAGCAACTGATGGGGCTTATTTGGTTATGGAATTAATTAAAGGTATTTCACTAAAACATAAACTACAGCAAGAAAAATGCCTTGCCCCCAAATTAGTAGCTCAAATCTTTAACCAGATTTTTGAGGCTATTAAAGTAGCTCATAGTAAAGGCATTATTCACCGTGACTTAAAACCAGACAATATTTTAATAGCCGACCATAACAACCAAATAATTATTAAAATCCTAGATTTTGGTATAGCTAAGCTAAATTCAATAGATCCAACAGAAGCTAATAGTTTGACTGCACCAGGAACTATAATTGGGACTTTTGGTTATATGCCTCCAGAACAATTTTCTGCTGAGCCGGTAGATGAACGAAGTGATATTTTTTCATTAGGAGTAATAATTGTTGAGTGTTTAACAGGTTCTAAACCTTTTTTAGGAAAAACTGTTTATGAATTAATGGGCAATATGCTTAAGCACCCCTTTCATCTTCCTATTACTTCACCAGAAACTAGACTTCTTGATTTGTTGATTCAGCAATGTTTAGCTAAAGAGCCAAAAAATCGCTTTAGCTCTGTGGCAGAACTTCAAGAAGAATTAATGCCTATTTTAACAAATTTACCTGATAATACTTTTGCTCAAAATGTTGCAGTTGATTTTACTGATGATCTTACAGATGAAAATAAAGCTGTTAAAACAACTCCTATTACTTCTCTTTCACAAAAAACCCAAATTAAACCTAGAAATTAAGGCACAATAACAGGTAAACATTTAGGTATAAGCTTAATTTTTAGAGGAGTATTTTCTAAATATTCGCCATCTCCATAAAACTGCATTTCTTCTTTGCTTTCTACAACAACTTGGCGAGAACGAAAATATTTAACATAAGGGTGATTAAGGTGTGAGCCGCTTAAAACTTGGTAAAAACTTGCTAAAAGTTGAAGCTTAGAAACTTCTTTTACAATGCAGATATCCAAAAGTCCATCGTCAAGTTCTGCAATAGGGGTGATAAACATTCCTCCACCATAAGCTTGACCATTGCTAATAGCCGCCATCATTATTTTTCCTTCAAAAGTGCCTTCATCATAAATAATTTTTATTTCTTTAGCTTTGTATCTAACTAAAGCCTGTAAAACCGAATATCCATAAACAAACATGGCTGGCAACCAATTACTTTTCATTTTATTTTCATTAGCAAGCCGAGTGGCTTCAGCATCTACACCTAAGCCAGCAACACCTATATAAACATGTTGACCAGTATTAGCGATATCTAATAGTTTTTGCTTACCAGCCGTCAAAATTTGACAAGCTGTTTTTACATCTGTAGGGATTTTTAATGTCCGAGCAATATCATTACCTCGGCCTAAAGGCAATATTCCTAGAGCAGTTTTTGATTGGGTTTGTTTTTTTTCCTGTAAAGTATTGATAATGCCTGTTAATACATAATGAATAGTTCCATCACCACCTACAGCAGTTACTACATCATAACCATCATTAGTAGCTTTAGCCGCAATTGTTACCAAATCGTCTTGCGATCGGCTTTCAACAAATTCAACTGGATGTGCAGCTAAAGCTTCTTTTAGTTCAGGCAACAATTTTTTTGTCTGTCCACGACCAGAACTAGGATTTACAATCAGCAAAATCCGCATAGATCAGCACCATAATAAAAATTTTACTGTTCCTCTTCTACATTTGGTGTTTGATTTTCTTCTTCCTCTTCTGTGTATTCCTTACTTCTATTTGGAGCATCATAAAGTTGTGGTGCTGCCTGCCTTAAACCAGCTTCTAATTCTACGTCTAAATCCTCTGCATCTGTTTCTATTGGCATTACTTCTATACTATCATTTGCTTGAGATTGAGCCGAACGCTGACGTAGTGCTACTGAATAAGCATCATTTGCCCCTGCTAAATCACCCTTACGATAAAGAGCGCGTCCTAAATCTTGATAAGCCTCATGATAATTTCCATGTCTTTGCTCAATTGCATGACGATAGGCATTAATAGCAGAATTAACATCCCCTGTTCGAGAATAAGCTAGTCCTAAATGATAGTAAGCTTCTGGAAAAGTCCCTTGGCGTTGCTCTATAGCTGTGTAAAAACAACTAATAGCTTCATCTAAAGAAATTTCTCTAGCCAAAAGTCGCCCTAGTTGAAAATAAGCATCAGGGAAAATATTGTTTTGTTGCTCTATAGCTGTTCGGAAAGTTTGTATTGATTCTGTATATTTACCAGTAGCATTAAGAGCTAACCCTAAATTATAGTGTGCTTTAGGGAAATGTCCTTTTCTTTGTTCAATAGCTGACTGATATTCTGAGATAGCTTGATCAGCTTGTCCTCTATCAAAAAGCACTCGCCCTAAATCATGATGAGCTTGTGCAAAATCTCCTTTTCGCTGCTCTATTGCCATGCGAAATTCTGCCATTGCTCCATCTGTATCACCTGATTCATAAAGAGCTAAGCCTAGATTACGGTGTGTTCCTGGGTCATTTTTATTTACCTTTAATGCTTGACGAAATGACTCTATAGCTTCACCTAGTTGGCCTTTACCATAATACACTAGCCCTAAATCATGGTAGGCATCTGGATTTGTATCACCTTGCTTAATTGCAACTTGGTAATAGCTTTTCGCTGCTTCCAAAGCACCTTTACGAGCTAAGGCATTACCTAAATTGCGGTGTGCATCAGGAAAATAAGGCTGTTGTTCAATAGCGACTCGATATTGTGCTAAAGCTTCATCAATATGCCCTTCAGCATAAAGCGCGTTGCCTAGATTAAAATGAGTCATTGGACATTGACCTTGAAATTGCTCTATTGCTGTACGAAACGCCTTTACAGCTTCTTTTACTCGTCCTAGTTCAAATAAAATTGTTCCTAAATTATGGTAAGCGGTTGAAAAATTACCAGGTTGTTGTTTTACGGCTGTCTCAAGATGCACTACAGCTTCTTCTGTGCGCCCAATTTCTGCTAATGCTACTCCTAAATTACGGTGTGCTAGTGGGAAGTTATCAGACTGTTGTAAAGCTTGTTGATAACAATCAATTGCTCCATTAACGTCACCAATATCATATAAGGTACGACCAAGATCATTATAAGCTTCTGGAAAGTCTGCTTTTACGCTAATAGCTTGGCGATAGAAGGAAATAGCTTGTTTAATATCGCCAGAGTCGGCTAAAGCACGTCCAAGACCATGTAGGGCTTCTGGTAAATTGCCAAGTTGTTGAAGTGCTGTGCGATAGGTAGCAATTGCAGAGTTAAGATCACCTTTATCATAGAAAGCACGCCCTAAATCACAATGTGCGGCTGGGAAGTTTTGCTGTAATTTAACAGCTTGTTGAAGTTCACCAACAGAAGCGTCTAGCTCGCCTAATTCATATAAAACACGCCCTAGCCGGTAATGTGTCCAAGGTAAATTGGGATTTTGCTTAATAGAAGTGCGAAATTCTGTTACAGCCGGCTGTAAATCTCCTGCCCGATGTAAAGTTAAACCTAAGCTATAGTAAGCAGAAGGAAACATTGGTTGTTGTTCAATAGCTTTACGGAAAGTTTGCTCGGCTTCCTTAAAGTTTTCTTGCTGCATTAACACTAGACCTAAACTGTAATGAGCTTCTGGATAAACTCCATTTTGTTGGTTAATTGCTGTTCGATAAGCTTCAATTGAATTTGAAAGATTTCCTTGAGCATTAAAGGCAGTTCCTAAACTATAGTAAGATTCTGGATAACGCTTATCTGGTCTTTGCTCAATAGCCTTTTTATATGACTCAACCGCATCTGGTAAATTGCCTTGAGAAAAGTAAGCTAATCCTACATCGTGATGAGCTTCAGCATAATCACCTTTTCTTTGTTCAATTGCAGTAGTAAAAGCTTTGACAGCATCTTCTAATTGTCCATTAGCATAAAGAGCGCGTCCTAAATTACGATAAGCTTTTGGATAAACAGCCTGAGAAGTAATTGCTGCACGGAAGGATTCTAAAGATTCTTTTAGTTGTCCTGCATCAAAAAGAGCTAAACCAAGGTTATTATGAGCCTTAGCAAAATTCCCGCCTCTTAGTTGTATTGCTGTGCGAAATGAAGCAACCGCTTCTGAAAGTCTTTCTTGTCTATATAGCACCATTCCTAATTCATTATGTGCATCAGGAAAATTATGTTGCTGTTTGACAGCAGATTGAAAGGCTTTTACAGCTTCTTCTAATTCATCACCTATAAAATAAACCCGTCCAAGTTCATAGAAAGCTTCTGGAAAATTGCCGCCTCTTTGCTCAATAGCTGTATGAAAAGAATCACTTGCTTCTGTTAAATCTCCTCGGCTATAAAGAGCGCGTCCAAGCTCTAGATAAGCACGTGGATAGCGTTCACTTTGATTAATTGCAACTCGGTAACACTCAATTGCTAAATCTAACTCTCCTTTAGCAAAATAAGCATCGCCTAAATTATGGTAGGCCCAAGGAAATTTTTCTTCACTTTGTTCAATTGCTGTTCTTAGTGTGGCAACAGCCTCATCAAGTAAGCCTTTACGTAGCAAAGCACGTCCTAAAGTATGATGTCCTTTGGGGTTTTCAGGCTGAAGTTGTAAACTAACCCCTAATTCCTCAATGGCTTCATCAATATAACCTGCAGAAAATAGCGCGTTACCTAATTCTGAATGTGCTAGGGCAAATGGACTAGTTCGTTGCTCAATTGCTGTTCTTAGAGCTTTTATTGCTTCCTCAGTATTACCTAATTGAAATAATGTTTTTCCAAGTTCATAGTAGCTTTCTGGACTAGCACCTCGTCGTTGTCCTATTGCTTTGTGAAAAGCATCTATTGCTAGAGTTAAATCACCTTTACGAGCTAAGGTTAATCCTAAATTGTGGTAGGCATTTGGAAAGTCGCCTTGTCTTTGCTCAATTGCTTTATTGTGAGCGGCTATGGCTGCATCTAGTTCACCTGTTCGCATTAAAGCCATTCCTAAATTATGATAAGCCCACGGATTTATCCCTTCTCTTTGTTCAATAGCAGTACGATAAGCAGTAATAGCTTCATTAAGTACCCCTTTACGTGCTAAAGCTAAACCTAAATGATAATAGCTATCTGGATTATTAGCTTGTTGCTCAACCGACGTTTTATAAGAGCCAATAGCCCCTTCTAAATCGCCCATATCAGACAGCACCCGTCCCAGGTTAAAATAAGCCTTGGAAAATTGCCCGCTACGTAGCTCTATTGCTTTACGATAGGCTTCTACCGCTTCCATAAATTCGCCCCGGTTATAATGACCTAAGCCTTTTTCCAGATATCTTTGGGCAGTGTTAGCAGTAACTTCATTTTTCACGCTAGTAACCTCTCTGATTTAATGGTTTAGTCTTGCTATTAATTTAGTCTTGCTATTAACTTGCTATTTAATAAAGATAAGAAATTTTATTTAGGAAATTTTTTGCTTTTCCCATTATCTGCTAAAACAACCAAAAATAACAACTTAATAATTTGTTGTTACCCAGCCAATTTTTACTAAATAGTTATAGCCAACTACCATATTAGGCAATAACCATTTAGGCGTAAAATTTGCAAATAATGTACTTAACAACCCATGTGATAAAGCTATTGGATAAAGATTAGGGGCTTTTTGAAAGCTATATGCCCAAACTAGTCCAGCAACTAAAGTAGCAATGGTAAGTGTTGGATTTGGCAAATGTACCAAAGCAAAAACTAAGGCTGTTAAAGTAATACTTAACCAACCTTTCCCAACAGCTATTTGTAATCGTCGATTAACAAAACTTTGGATTAAATATTGTTGCAACAGTCCCCAAAAAGGTATCCCTAAAAATTGCCAAATCATCTTACTTTTTAGGTGTATCCCCCCTAAATTAGAACCAATAATAATAATCATTAAAGCTAGTAAAAATACTGGTAAAGCTAATACTTCTACTGCTTCCCAAAAATTTTGTTTACTTAATCCTAAACTAACTAAATTTTCTTGATAATTTAAGTGAGAGACAAAAGTTAAACTAAAAAGGGCTGTTAATACAGCTAAACTAACATAAAGTCTTAGTTCAGGCGAAATATTATCCCTTGAGGGAAGTACCCAAGCCATTAGAAAAAAACAAAATATCAAAAGTAACACTTCCATTGCCGCGACAAGTTTGGCAATTTTACCGCTTTCTCTAATAATTTGACCACCTAAACAACTCATTTTAATAATTAATCCCTGAGCTATTTAATTTAGTTACTTTTTCCAGCGATCTACAACTAGACGATTTTCTAAATTTGCTACTCGCCAAGCTGTAGCGTAAATTAAACGTGTAATTCTAGTTAACTTGTCAAAATCTATCTTTTCTATTGTATCCGTAGACTTATGATAGTCTGCATGTAATCCAGTAAAGTAAAAAATAATTGGTATACCATGTCGAGCATAATTATAGTGATCGCTTCGGTAAAAAAGCCGACTAGGATGGCTTTCCTGGTTATAAGTGTAGTCAATCTTCATTTTGCTAACTTCTGTGTTAGTCTGCTCACTAAGTTTATGTAATTCACTACTATGTTTATCCGACCCAATTAAATAAATACTGTCTTTATCTGTTAATTCTCTATCAAGAAAAGAGATTTTTTCACCTGTTCGACTACGGCCAATCATATCTGCATTTAAGTTTACAATAATATTACTTAAAGCAATTAGAGGTTCAACATCTACAAAATAGCTAGAACCTTGAAGCCCCATTTCTTCACCTGTATGAAAAACAACTAAGATCGATCGTTTAGGCAATGTGCCTTCCGCTAAAACCTGTGCAATAGTTAAAATGGCAGAAGTGCCAGAAGCATCATCATCTGCACCACAATAAACATTTTTGCTATCAGATTTTAAGTGATCATAATGCGCACTTAGTAAGACATATTCATTTTTAAGTTTTGGGTCACTACCCTCATAAACAGCAACAACATTTTGGGTTTGTTTATAAAGTGTTTCTACAGATAAATTTAAGCTTAAAGAAATTGGGAAGGCTTTTGGGAAGTGTTTTTTACTAACTTGATCTGCTTCAAAATAATCTGTCAAAGACAAATTTATTGAATTTAATAAAATCTTTGCTAAATCAACACTAATATCTATTTCTGGTAACTTTTTAATAATGGGTAATTTGCCATCATCTACTTTTACCATTTGAAATAAATCTTCATCTTCAACACGGTATTTAGACCAATTTGGAGTTGTTTCTTCTTCTGGTAAGACTAAAACAACTTTAGCTCCACGTTCATAAGCTGCTTTAGCTCCATATTGGCTATAACTAGCTTGTCTAGATAGTGATTTAGGTAAATTAGCACTTAATAGAACAATTTTATCTTTAACATCAATATTTTGATAATCATCCTGAACCCCCGGCAAAGAGACTCCATAGCCAACAAACACTACTGGTGCTTCAACTGAAAGATTGGTTACTGTAGTAGTAAAAAAGTCTTTTCCAAAAGCAAAGTTCTCATTATTTGAGTTTGGCAAGCTACTAGTAATTTTTATATATGAATTTTTTGCATCAATTAATTCACCAGCAAACTTGATATTTTGAAAAAAACTTCCATCTTGTGCCGCACCCCGGTAGCCAAAAGACTCTAGCTGACTAGCTAAATATCTAGCTGCAATACGGTTACCATCGCTAAAGGTATATCGTCCGCCTAGTTCAGGAGAAGCCAAAAAGGATAAGTGCCGTTTTAGTTCTTTTTGTGTAATAGCAGATAAAGCATTTGCTGGTATACTGGGCAAAGCTTTACTACTAGCACTAACTCCAACTATCAATAGTTGAAAAATTATAAGAAAGACAAAAACTTTTCTGTTAAGTAATAATCTTTTCATAAGTTTGCAAAATTTCTGCTATTAAGAAAATTTTATAGAATTTTCTTAGATGATAGACGATAGTTTAGTTAGTTGGCAATTATATAGTGGTTAGAAGTTAACTATCTTTTTGCTTCAATAAAAATATGGTGCGAAACTGCATACGGAAAACCGGCATCAGCATTATATAATTAGCAAGATTTTTTATCTGTTATCCGCTATTATACGAATGTTAAAAATTTATTAAATATCCATCCTGGTTATTGATTCTAAGGAGGTTGCGCTCTTAAGTTAATTAAGTTGCGCCAAATAAGCTTGATGAAAGGCCAACTCTCACAATGCTCTTTTAGTGAAGTTTTACACGAACTTTATAACAGTCGTGCCAATGGTATATTGACAGTTACTTATAATAAACAAACTAAAGCTATATTTATTGAAGATGGTAGTCCTGTATTTGCATTAAGTAACTCATCAGAAGATCAATTAAATAATTATTTAGTTTCCACTGGCAGAATTAGTGCAGAAAAAATGGCTGGATTTGGGATTAATGCCAATGTACAACAATTAGCACAAAAATTAGCTGAGAGTGGTTTAATTGCTGTTAATGAGTTAGATATAGCCTTACAAGAGCTTAATACTAATGCTATATTAGCGGTTTTTAGTTGGGAAGATGGAACATTTTCTTTTGAGAAAAAAGAACGCGCCCGAATAGCAATGAATGGGAAAATAAATAAACCTGCTCCACATTTGATTTTAGCTGGCGCACGTAGTATTAAAGATCTTAAACTCTTAAAAGTCCCTTTTCCAGATACCAATGTAGTAGTAAAACTAGCTACTAACACTCAAGAAGTATTAGCAGGTGCAGAATTATCCCCTGAAGAAACACAAATATTATTTTCCTTAAACGAGCCAACAGCCGTACAACAAATTATTAATATTTGTGGTTTGCCAGAATTAGAAGCATTTCAAGCTATGCATGGTCTTTACACCGTTGGGTTACTGCAACCTGCTGGAGAAGTACCTAAAAAACCACTTGCTCCACCTCCAGTAAATGAATTTACACCAGCAGCTAGAGAGAAACGCCAATCAAATCAAGAAGATACTCCTCGCGCTTATGATATTGTTCCTAAAAGTGCAAAACCTTCTAATAATGCAACTGCTAGTTCTCCTGATGAAGAAGAAGCTAAATTTCAAAAAGAAGTTACCCGAATGTTAGCTTTTTTTGCCTCTGCTGATCTTTATGAAGTTTTAGGAGTTACTCGAAAAGCAACAGAAAGTGAAATTAAAAAAGCTTACTACCAATTAGCTAAAAAGTATCATCCTGACCGAGTACATAAAACTAGCTCTGTAGATCTTAAAAATACTGTAGAAAAAGTTTTTTCTAAAATTACAGAAGCTTATGAAAAGTTAAAGGATGAAACTACTCGTAAGCGTTATGATGAGCAAATAAGAGGAAAAGCTTCTAGTGGTGGCAATCCTCCATTAAATAAAGTGCCTACACAAACACCTCCTAAACCTCCTGTAGTTAGTCAGCAAACACCTAGTCCTAGCCGTGTTAACACGCCGCCTAGCCCAACTCCCCAGGTTAGCCAAACACAACCGCCAAGAGTGAGTCAGCCTAGTCCAACGCCTTCTAATACTAGTCCAAGTGGCCCAACAACACGTCCTAATCCTGTTCCACCTAGTCAAACTCCGTCTGTTGCCCAAAACCCTGCTTCCAGACCAACCGCACCAAGGCCAGTACCAACGACAGCACCAGCTAGACCCATGGCAGCTAGCCCATCTCCTGCCGTAGCTAGTGCGCAACCTGCTATGGCGGCAGTCACAGCCGCAGCTAAACCACCAGAAGGTGCTACACCTGTTACACCTAACAAAGATGCTAAATCTCCTGGTATGGCAGAACAAGCATTTAACCAAGGATGCCGTGCCTTTAATAACCAAGATCTAGCCCGTGCAGCTTATCTATTTCGTGAGGCGGTTAACCTTAGCCCCGATAATAAAGAATATCGTGTCCAATTAGTAGAAGTGCTAATGAAAAATCCTAAGTGGTTTAAAGATGCAGAAGAACAATTAGCTGTTCTGATACAAAAAGAAAAAAATAATGCTAACTACCATACATTGTTGGGAATAATCTATAAAGCTTCTGAAAAGTATCCACAAGCTAAAGCCAAGTTTGAAGAAGCCTTAAGCTATGATCCCAGCTATAAACCAGCCCGCAAAGAAATGGCTGAATTAAAAGCACAAGGGCTAGACCAACCAAAAGTTGAGCCTCCTAGCGGTTTAGCAGGTCAATGGGCAGCTTTACCAAAGAATACACAAATGGGTATTCTTGGCGGAGTAATTTTATTGCTAGTAGTTTTTGTCTATTACTTTTTCCTTGCTAGCCCAGCACCAGCACCTAAACCAAGCCCAACACCTAGCGCAAGTGCTAGTCCAGCACCATAAATTATTTTTTAACTTTTATAAAACAAAAAAGGCAGATTTTGTGGATCTGCCTTTTCTTTTTGTTTCGATAATTTGGAAGCTATATCTTATTTTAAGATTTGGCTAGCTATAACTATTTTTTGTATTTCCGAAGTGCCTTCATAAATACGTGTTGAGCGAATATCCCTATAAAGACGCTCTGTAATTGCTCCATGCACTAGTCCACTACCTCCATGAATTTGAACCGCTTGATCTACTGCTCGTTGTGCTGATTCTGTAGCAAAAAGCTTTGCCATTGCTGCTTCGCGCGTGATTCTCTCGCCTTGATCTTTTAACCAAGCAGCACGATAAACCAGTAATCTAGCTGCATCTAATTCGGTAGCCATTTCCGCCAACTTAAATTGTGTGGCTTGAAGTTCACTTAATGGACGGTTAAATTGTATTCGACTACGTGCATAACTAATTGCTTCATCTAAAGCACGTGTTCCCATACCTAAAGCCATTGCTCCAACACTTGCGCGAAATGTATCTAAAACACGCATTGCTAGCTTAAAACCTTGCCCCGGCTCGCCTAAGATTTGGCTGCTAGAAATTCGACAATCATTAAATGTTAATTCCCCAATTGGATGAGGAGAAATTAGCTTAAGTTTTTTTATTGTAATTCCTGGCGTGTCAGCATTTACTACAAAAGCTGAAACCCCTCTGTTTCCAAGTGTTGGATCGGTTTTAGCAAATAAAGTGTAAAAGCTAGCAATTCCTGCATTAGAAATAAAGCGTTTAGTTCCATTAAGAATATAATCGTCTCCATCTTTAATTGCTGTCGTCTGCATTGATCCTGTGTCAGAGCCTGCATTAGGTTCAGTAATGGCAAATGCTGCAATATAATCTCCGCTAGCTATTTTAGGTAAATATTCTTGTTTTTGCTGTTCACTACCAGCTAAAGTAATAGCATAACTACCTAAGCCTTGCATAGCAAACATTAAATCAGCTAGTCCTGATATATAACAAAGCCTCTCGCGTGCTAAACAAATTGAGCGAACATCAGGCGGGTCAAACTCGCCTCCAAAGCTAGCTGGAACAACCAGCTTAAGTAAGCCTGCTTCAGCAAGTTGGCAGATTATTTCTTTAGCATGTTGGTCTTCGTCCTCACGTTCAAGGTCTAAGCTTGCACGGTGTTGATTAATAAAATTGGTAAGTTTTTCTTGAAGTTTTTCGTGGTGTTCAGCAAAAAAAAATTGATTTTCCATAATTTCTACTTTTGAAAATTTGCTTTTCGTTTTTCTACAAAAGCTTGATAAGCTTCATTGTAATCAGGATGCTGCATACAAATAGCCTGTGCTTGGGCTTCGGCTTCTAATGCTGCGGTAAAACCCATATTAAATTCTTGATTAAGCATTTCTTTGGTAATAGCAAGTCCAAATCCAGGGCCTTCAGCTAGTTTTTTAGCCCATTGCCAGGCTTCATTCATTAACTGCTCGCTAGGAACTAACTTATTATAAAGTCCTATTTTCTCAGCTTCTTCAGCAGAAACAAAATCACCAGTAAAAAGCATTTCTGTTGCCTTACTAAGTCCTACTACTCTAGGAAGTAAAAAAGCTGCTCCCATGTCGGCTCCTGACAGCCCGACTTTAACAAACAAAAAAGCGATCCGTGCCGCCGGACAAGCAATGCGTATATCTGAAGCCAGCGCAATCATAGCACCTGCACCAGCTACAACCCCATTAAGTGCAGTAATTACAGGCTTACGCAGTGCGCGAATATTTCCAACTAACTCGCAAGTCATTCGGGTAAATTCAAGCAGCCCTGCCATATCTCGACCCATCAGTTGACCAATAATATCTTTAACATCTCCACCAGAACAAAATCCGCGTCCCTCGCCTGTTACAATCACGCTTCCAACTTCTCTACGATTTTGTAGGGTACGAAAAAGGTCTGTTAACTCTCTATAAACCTCAAATGTTAAAGCATTAAGTCTATCAGGACGATCTAAGGTAATTATGGCAACTCGCTCTTTTTCCTCATAACGAAAAGATTTTGTTTCTATCATTTATTAATCCTCTAAACAATTTATTTACTATAAATTAAATTATAGCCATAGCTTCAATTTCTACTTTAGCATCTGGTTCAAGAAGTGCTTTAACTTCAACAAGTGCCATAGCAGGAAAATGCTTTCCAATTTCCTTACGATATACCGCACCAACGGCTTTGATTTGGTCTATATATTCTTGTTTATCAGTAACATAGATAGTTAACTTACCAATATCTGTAGCCTCGCCTCCAGCAGCTTTTGTTATAGCAACTACATTGCTTAGAGCTTGTTCAAATTGAGCTACAAAATCTTGGCTAACCAGCTTTTGATCCTTATCCCAACCAATTTGACCAGCAATAAAAAGCACTCGACCCACCTTTTTTGCTAGCATTCCATTGTTATAGCCAAGCGGTTTGGCCCAACCATCTGGATTTATTATTTCAAATTTTTCTTCAGACATAATTTAACCTAATAAATTTATAATTAATAAGGAACTGCTCCACCACAAATATTAATGGCTTGACCATTGATGCCTGCGGCAGAAGGCGACGCAAGAGCTACAGTTAAAAAGGCTACTTCTTCCGGCTTAAAAAGTCGTTTTTGTGGGGTCATTTGCTCTAAAGCTGTTCGGGCTTGCTCTTTGCTTGCTCCGGTTTTACTCATAATTATGTTTATTGCATTTTCGCCCATATCAGTTTCAACATAACCAGGACAAATAGCATTAATTGTAATATTTTTTGTTGCAACATCCTGGGCAGCAGCTTTTGTTAAGCCTAAAACGCCGTGTTTAGAAGCAGCATAAGCACTAATATAAGGTGCGCCAGCTTTACCAGCAATTGAAGCAATATTAATAATTCGTCCCCAACCCCGCCTTAACATAGTTGGAAGTGCTGCTTTTATACATCGAAAAGTGCCATTAAGGTTAACTTCCATTATTTGCGACCAAAGTTCTTCAGTGCATTTTACAATAGGTGCGCTAGCAGCAATTCCAGCATTGTTAACTAAAATGTCACAACCGCCCCATTGTTCTTCTATTTCTCGAAAAGCTTTTTCAACGCTTTCAACTTTAGAAACGTCTAGCAAAACGGCTAAAGACGGACGACCCAGGGCATCTATTTCTTGGGCAACTTTTTCAATTTCTTCACTGCTTCGAGCAGCAACAATAACGTGCGCTCCAGCTTGAGCTAAGGCTATGGCACAAGCGCGGCCAATTCCACGCCCGCCACCTGTTACTAAGGCTATTTTTCCAAATAATTCCATAATTTTTAATAATTAAAACAGATTTTTTTCAAGATAAGTTGTCAGCCTAGCGCGAAAGTCTGTTTTAAGTCAAGTTGTCCTGAAAGCAAAATTTAAGCTATTTCTGGATATTTTTCCGGTACTGATTATTGACACTCTTAAGAATCAGAATTATTCTAATTCGCAAATTTGCTAGAAATTAAAATTCAAATTATATGGAGGACTTATATGTCTCAAGCTAAAGTTGGTCATGCAGCACCAAGTTTTGATATGCCATCTACAAAAAACATTGAACAACTCAATGAAAATACAAAATCCTGTGATTACAAAGGCCGATGGCTAGTTTTACTTTTCTATCCTTTAGATTTCACTTTTGTTTGTCCAACAGAATTAACTGCTTTTAGTGATGTTTATGATGATTTCCAAGGCATTGGAGCAGATATTGTTGGTGTTTCTACAGACTCAGTTTATTCCCATCGTGCATGGTTAAGAACCCCACGCAATCAAGGCGGTGTTGAAGGTCTAAAATATCCTTTAGCAGCCGATTTAACCAAAGAAGTATCCCGCCAATATGGTGTTTTAATTGAAGATAAAGGTATTGCTTTACGTGGTCTTTTCATTGTTGATCCAGAAGGTGTACTTCGTTATGCAGTAGTTCATGACTTAAATATTGGCCGTTCTGCTGATGAAACCTTGCGCGTAATCCAAGCTTTACAAACCGGTGGACTATGCCAAGCTAACTGGCGACCAGGTCAAGAAACATTAAAAGTTGGTTAATTAATTGATCAATTAAAATTGGCTTGTTTTAAGAAAGGAAAACCTTTATGCCAATGAGAATCGGGACACAATTGCCTTCTTTAGAAGGTGCAACAGAATGGAATAATAGCAACCTAGAAGAAGTAAATTCATTTATTCAAGGTAAGCCAACTTTAATCCATTTTTGGGCAATAAGTTGCGGTATTTGCAAAACTAATTTACCAAGAATTGCTGAATGGCGCGACAAATATAAAGAAGATGGATTAAGAGTAGTTGCTGTTCATATGCCACGCTATCCCGAAGACCAAGACATGGTAGCAGTACGAGAGGCAATAGAAAAGTTTGGTATTGTTGAGCCTTGTGCAATAGATAATTTACACAAAATGCGAGACGCTTTCCAAAATGATCAAGGGTTTGTTCCTGCTTATTACCTTTTTGACCAAGAAGGTAAACTAAAAAGTTTTGCTGCTGGTGAACGAGGTTTAGATATGTTGTCTTCGGCTCTTAACCGTGTGATGACAGCCTTAAAGCCTACTAGTTAAAACTTATAGCCAAGATAAACTAAAAATAAGCGGCCTAAAAAGCCGCTTATTTTATTTTAAAAACTACTGCGTCCTGCCAAAACTGGCAATGTTGCCAAAACTGACAAACAACTTATCCTGCCAAAACTGGCAAATAGCCTAAATTTAAGCTAATAACAAAAATCGACTGCTATATAACTTCTTTTTATACAACAAATAGCTAATCTAAAAATAAATATCAAAAATTTTTCAGCACTGGCATTTGTTTTGCCATTGTTCTTGGTCAAACAAACACAAATCAAACATTAAATAATTCAAGGAGATAAAACAATGCCATCAATTAATTCTAACTACTCTGCTTCTTACAATAACTATGCTAACAACAACGAAAACAACCAATCTCAAAAAGCTAATGCTGCTAAAAATGAGCAAACTGCTAATTCAACTAGTACAAACACTCCTAACCCTGATGATTCTGTATTAATCAAAGGTCACGCTCGTGGTGGTGGAGATTTAGCGGCTAACAATTGTGAACCAACAACTACTAGCATAGCTCCCAAGAATCAAAAACAAGAAACTTCCCCAACTTATAACAATTACAAAAATCATAATTATGATTACAAATGTAATCCTGCTTATGGCGATATGATGAAAATGAAAATGCAACAAATGTGTCAGCCTAAAGATTCCTATATGGATAAAATGGATAAAGCTAACCAAAGTGTTTCCAAAGCTTATGATATGGTCAATAACAACAATAGCTGGGATAAAGCTGGTATGCAAGAAATGGATAAAAACGGTCGAGCCTACTGCGAACCAAAAATGGACAAAATGGACAAGATGGATAAAACTTCTTGTGATCCAAAATTAGGCGAAGTTATAGTTGATACCCCAAAAGATCCAAAATTAGGCAAGGTAGTTGATAAAGTATTAGACCTAGTAAAAGATTCCTTAAAGATTGTTAAATCTGTACTTAAACAAAATTCTCAAATCATTGGTTTATTAGAAAAATTAGTTGATAAGCTTAGTGATACAAAAGCTCCAAATTCAACTGATGGTGCTGGTAAGGCTGACCCAACAAAACCATCAACCGGAACTGATAAAGCTGGTCAAACTGGGCAAGCCGGCCAAGCCGGTCAAGCTGGGCAAACTGGGCAAACTGATAAAAGTAATCCATTTAGCCAAATCCTTGATTTATTAAAATCTGTAATTCAAATGTTAAAAGATTTATTAGCAGGCAAACCAGGTGATGGTGTAGTTAAGCCTCCAGTACAACCAGAACCAAAAGAACCAGTAGCACCAAAACCACCTCAAATGCCTCCAGGTATGGAAGTTGGCAACCCACCAACTAATAGCAAGGAACTTGAATTAGCAATAGCAGCATTAGAATTAGCTCTTAGCGTGTTAAAGAACAATGCACAATCACCTGCTGAACAACAACCTCCAACTACTCAACAAGCTCCTGCTGAACAGCAACAAGCTCCACAAAATGACATTAAAATGAATATGGCATGGCAAATGAAAGCATAAGTATCGTCACTCATAGTTACTCATAGATTAGCCCTACCCAAAAAGGTAGGGCTTTTTTTTATGTTATCTTGTTTCTATCCATATATTTATAAAGATAATCTGGAATATCTCCAACATTTCTTTCATCTGCAATTAACTCCCTAGTAGCTAGTTGCAATGGCAAAACTCCTGCCCAAACTGGAATTTGATAATCTTCCTCATCATCAATTGGTTGACCTGTTCGCACTTTTGCAGAAACTTCCGCTAAGGGAAGTGCTAAAACCGAAGTAGCTTTAAGCTCTTGTTCATTGGGAATGCGAACTTCTGACCAACGCCCCGGCATTATATGTTCAGTAAAAGCCTCTAAAGCTGACATTTTTTCTTCCTTGTCTGTTATTAAAGTTGCTCGGCCAAACATCACTACTGAGCGATAGTTAAACGAATGATGAAAAGCCGACCTTGCCAACACAATTCCATCAATTAAAGTTACCGTAATACAAACGTCTATGCCTTCAGATAGCGAGCGCATCATCCTGCTAGCCGTTGAGCCATGAAATATAAGCCTATCGCCCTGACGAGCATAGCCCGTAGGAATTACACAAGGACTACCATTAATCACAAACCCTATATGACAAACAAATCCTTCATCAAGAATTTTGTAAACAACATCTTTTTTATAATCACCTCGTTTTGGTATGCGTTTTAATGTGGTTCGTTCTGTTTGAGTAAATTCTGTCATAAAATCCTCTAAAATTAATTTTATCTACTTGATACTATTAAAAATAAAGATAAAATTGGTTTGCCACAATAGCCAATTTTATAATTTTATAGCAGTCCACTTTTAATAATTTTTATGGATTTTACAATTAACTGATCTTACGCAGTGAGCATAAATATTGAAAAATAAGTAGGTTAATAGC
>CAZBMZ010000032.1:0-76089 GCA_964492845.1 uncultured Clostridia bacterium | reverse complement strand
TGTTCCCACACAATCCCATTTAATTCAATACTTTATACACGCTGCGTAAGATCAGCTGGTGTTAACAGCAACACTCTACAGACTTTTGTACAAAGAATTTCTTTTTTAATTTTGTCAGGACATTTAGCAAAAGGTATTGAATCGTTGTTTTTATGCCAAGTAACTATGCGTCTTTCACCACCAAGTGTAGCAACACCTTCGCGTAAGTTAGCTTCAGTTTGGACTGCTAAAGCTAGACGAGTTAAATTAACAAGTTTTTTATCAGCTTGTTTTTGATAAGTAAATTCTAATCCTTGTGTTTGAAATAACGCACCTTCTCTAGCTGTTTGGCTTTCACTAACGATGCTTACATGTGTGCGTATATCTAAACTCGGGCCTTTATGCCCTAATTCAGAGAGATTAACCTCTAGCTTATTTTCAGAATTATTTAACCATTCTTCAAGTTTTTTCCAATACCAAAACCTAGTTGCCAACTTATGTGCTTTGCTAGGGTCAGCTTTAGTCATACCAACCAAAGAAAGATTTGGAAAATCTGTTTGTAAATCAGTAAAACTATCTTCAGGCATATCTATAGGCACAAGCTTTTTAATGTTGCCTTTGGTTTCATCATTTGAGGCGTTGTTAAGAATTACTAAATCCATTGGTGCAGGTACTAGCCAGTTTTGAATATTTCCTGTTTCAGCAAGTTCAACTAGAAATGGCCCTTTGATAACAATTTGTTTTACCTCATTAATTTTGCCTCGTTGAAAATGTCCTTGTGCATCTAGCCCTGCACGGCTACGAACTCCGCCAGCAATGGTTGATGGGAAAGGAAAACTCAAACTAGAGGCTCTTGCCCCAGGATCACCAAATGGGCGACCATCACGGAAAATTATTGGATCGCGGGCTTCAAGTATCCAAACACTCATAAATTAATCTTCCTTTCCTATTAATTTTTTGGCTTCAGCAAAAATGCGAGTAGCTACAAGCTCATCAGCTAGATCTTTAACAGAAACCTCACATTTATCAATTGTTTCCTTAATGTTAGCTAGAACTTTTTCATCTACTTTTTTGCTGCCTAAATCAGCTTTTTTACGACCAAAAATTCTTTTGGCTTCTTCTTGCATTAAGTTTTTAGGTGCATCACCTAAGCTTAGAACTAAATCTCTTAACTCATAAGCAACGCCATCAGGAATTTGATTATCTGCGTGCAATGTAATCCAATTTTTTAGACGCTCATCTATTTTGCCCCAACTGCCTTTGACTGTTAAATCTACACCAGAACGTTTGCTTACAGTCACAGCCAAAGCATTTTTGCCTGCTACGCTTTTTGCAGATTTTTCTGCTGCTCTTGCTAAATTTAACGAATCGCTGAGAGGATCTAAATGATGGACAATTGCAATGCCTACTGAAAGTGTAGGAGAAATATTTTCCTTATTAGAAAAATCTTTTAACTCTTCTTTGAAGTTTTGATTTAATTCAAATGCACAATCTAAAACTGTATGTATTGGGACAAACGCTAGTACATCATCGCCACCAGCATAAACAAGTGAGCCTTTATGCTTTGGTACAATTTCCCTAACATTGCTAGCAAATTGACTTAAAGCTTGAGAGATTTCTCTGTGTTTGTCTTGAGTGTTTTGGGTATCTATAGCTTCACCCATTCGATCACCATCGGCTAAAAGCAAGCCATAATAAGGACTTGGCCGCTTGTCAGCGAGATTACAATTTTTATAAAAATCATTTAATGCTTTTTTAGCTTTATTCAATTTGTCATTTTCATTTTTAGCAAAAAAATCAACTAATCTTTCTTCAAATAAAATATGTCCATCATAGTTTTCAAAAGCAGGATGAGCATCTCCTGGCACGTTTCCCAATTCACTTTCAAGACCTAAATCTTGTTTTAAGGCGAGAATATATTTTCTTACAGCAGCTTTATTTTCTTCTTTTAGCAATTCTAGAAAAGGCAAAGCTGCAACGTGAGACGTAGAAAAAAATCTATCTTTTTCTGTTCCTCGTTCACCATGACGTTTTAATAGACCCACGCCGCAGAGCCTTTCACCTCGATTAATCCGATACTTTTGCCAAAGCTTTTCTTCATCAAATCGTTTATATTGTTCTTCAGAAATAACAGATTCACGTTGACCATCTAGCGATGATTTTGGAACACCAGCCTTTCCCCAAGAAACAGCTTTGTAATTTTTAGTAGCTTTTCGTGCTGCCATTAAAGCCTCTGCCTGTTTGCGAGTTTCAGCATATTTTTCTAAGCTCTCTAATTTTGTGGCTACCCAAAAAAGTTCTAACAGGTCGGCTATTTGTGCATCTGCGGTTTCATGTTCAAAATATCCTCGGAGATTCTTAAACGCATCTTCCTTGATTTCATTAAGCCGTGCTTTTACCCTTGTTAAAGCTTTCTCACAAATTTCTTTAGGGTTTTTAACAATAGCTACTATTTTGTTAGCAACATCAAATTTGCTATCAGCAGCTAAGTCTGATAAGCCTTTGGGAGCAGGGAAAATTAAACTTTCTATGCCTTCTTTTTCTGCGATGCTGTAAGCCGCCGCTTTTGAAAGCTCGCTTAGAAGCCAAGAACCAAACCAAAGATCCCTACTTCGCCTTGCGCTTGCAATAAAATCTTGTACTGGGCCAATGTGAATAATGATTAGATATTCCATAACACGACCTATAAATGAAAATTAATTAAATTGTTACTATGAGAAAATAATGTGTTGTTTTTGCTAGACAAACAATGTACATAAATTCTTACCAACAATCAACTACTTAATTTTAAAGAATAAAAAATTATTATTTATAGCTTTTTAACTAAAGCATTATTTGTATTTACTGGGATTCTAAAACAAAATTAGCAAATTAAAAGAGCCAGCAAACTTGCTGGCTCCAAAAACTTTGTTGTAGTTTTACGAATTACTTATTTTTTTGTAGGAATGTAGATTTTTACAGGTGGTTGTACCTTGTATGTTTGGGCAAAGTTGTTTTGGTTAATTGCTAAGGCTAAATGGCTGCGAGAATCAATGTAAAGCAATGGTTCGTTAACGGCTACATCACTAAAAGTTTTTACAAAAGGTAAGGAAATATTTTGCTCGCCTATTTTTATATTTACTTTTTCTCCAATTTTATAGCCTAGTTTATAAAAAACTTCAGCATCAACATTTGTAACTAAATTTCCATAAGGCCCATCAAGCGCGATTACTTCGGCACTTAAACCTTTTTCATCTACTCGTGCAGCGTTGATATTAAGTTTTACTAGCTCTGTGTTTGCAAGTAGCGGGCCTACTTTAGACCAGTCAGAACCTTTTGCTATGTGGGCTGCTACAGGTGAAAAAATATCTCGTCCATGAAAAGTTGACGACAAGGCTTGACCAATCATTAATTTAGTATTTGTAATTTCTCTTACAGATTCTAAGCCGTCTTGTTGCTCAACTAAAGTTAACAAACCGTTATTAGGCAAAACAAAATATTGACCACGACGAGATTTAGCAACAATAGCTTTTCTTTCGCTACCTACACCCGGATCTATCACAACTACAAAAACTGTTGCTGGAGGGTAATAAGTGGTTGTTCCAGCTAAAAAACGCGCTCCATCTAAAATTGAGTAAGGCGTTACTTGATGGCTAATATCAATAATTTTAAGTTTTGGATCAATTGTAAGCATTACGCCTTTACAAATTGCTACAGAATCATCAATTACTCCAAAATCAGACATAAACAGTATTGTAGGGCTGCTAGCTTGCTTAGTTTGTTTAGTTTGTTTAGTTTGTTTGGCAGTTTGATAACTGCTAGCAGAACTAGTAAATAACACGGACAAATTAAAAATAATAAAAACAGAAATCAAAATAGAGAAGACTAATTTTTTCATAAAGATAAAAAACCTTAAGCTTTTTGTTTGATTTTTAGCATCATTGTTGCAGAAATAAAACCCAAAAATAAACAACTTAGCCAAAGTGTTGAGGCACCAAAAATTTCTAAAGTGTTTGTGCCAAAAACTGGCCCTAAAGTAGTTCCAACGCCAAAAGACATAGCAAAAATGCCCATATATTCACCACGTTTGCTAACAGGCGAAACTTCTGCAACATAAGCAGAACTTGCAGGAAATAAAATCATTTCTCCAAAAGTCCAAATAACAACACTAATTGCTGCTGTGATTGGATCGCTAATCCAAATCATTGCACCAAATCCTAGAGCAATTAAAATACAACCCAACGCTAAAGAATATTTGTAAGCCCAAGAGTTAGTAATGGAATTAATTGGAATTTCTAAAAATGTGATAATTATTGTATTTAATGTAAATAATAGACCATAAATGGCTTCTGACATTTTTAGATCTCTAACTAAATAAAGCGGTGCTGTACTTTCTAGCTGGAAAAATACTAATATAGTTGGAATTAGTGCTAATAGAAAATAAATAAAAGCTCTATTTTTTGCTGGTGGTAAGATTTCAACATTATTTTCTAGCTTTATGTCACTTTCATTTTTTACGGAAAACACTTTTTTTACATGTTTAAAGAAAAGTATAAGTATAATTCCTGCTACTAGGGAAGTAACTCCATCTACAACAAATAGAAGAGGATAAGAAAAGTAGACTAAAAAGCCTCCAACAGCCGGGCCAAAACTCATTCCTAGGTTTATTGCTAGACGATTTAAGGCAAAAGCTTGTTTTAATTGGGAGATTGGGACTATTTCGCTAATTATTGCCATACAAGCAGGGCGAAAAGCCTCGCTAATAATTGACCAAATAAAAGTCATGACAATAATGGCAGTAAAATTATGGATAAATGGAAAGAAAAATAATGTTATCCCAGATAAAACCAAAGATATTTTCATTATTTTGCTAGCTCCAATATGGTCAGCAATTCGACCAGCTAGCGGAGCCGTCAGTATTCCACCAATTCCATGTGCTATTAGTGCAAGACTAGCTTTTTGTGCTGGGATATTTAATGCTTTGGTTAAATAGATCATTAAAAAAGGCAATACCATAGTACCAGCACGATTTATTAACACGGTTGCAGAGAGTAACCATAACTCTTTAGGTAAACCTTTAAGATCTCGCCAAGGATTCATAAAAATTTTTCTACCCACACGACAGCAATTTGAGCTACAAATTGAGCATTCACGGGATTTTTAGATTAAAAATTAAACTTCTATTTGCTATTTGCAAGAATATAAACTAAAAACAAATACAAAAAGGCTTGCTAAATTGTTCTCTTTGTTAGCAGATTTGGCTTTAATGGCTATAAAAACTATTGTAAAAAAGGAGATTATACAGATGTTTACTGTTGGTGTTGTGCAGATAAATTCTACAGATAAAGTTTTAGACAACTTAAATCGTAGTGAAAAGCTTATTTGTCAAGCTGCTGAACGAGGGGCAAAAATGGTAGCTTTACCAGAAAATTTTGCTTATTTACGCTCAGAATCAGAAGCTATTGAATATCGACAAACTCTTACAGGTGATTTAGTTGCATGGTGTAAGGAACTTGCTCAAAGATTAAAAATTTTTCTCCTCGCAGGAAGCTTTCCAGAAAAAGCGGAAACGTCTGATAAAATTTATAACACTAGTCTAGTTTTTGACACGGAAGGCAATATAATTGCTCATTACCGAAAAATACATCTTTTTGATGTTACTTTGCCTGATGGTACTGTGCTGATGGAATCTCAGTTTGTTCAAGCAGGCGATGAAATGGTTACTACAACGGTATTAGACCATAAAATAGGTTTAACTATTTGCTATGATTTGCGATTTCCTGAACTTTACCGTCGTCTAACTTTAGCTGGAGCAAAAGCCATTTTTGTTCCTTCAGCTTTTACATTGCAAACAGGCCGCGATCATTGGGAAGTTTTGCTGCGAGCGCGAGCCATAGAAAATCAAGTTTATATAATTGCTCCAGCACAATTTGGACAACATACTCCACGTCGTGCTAGCTATGGTCGTGCTTTAATTGTTGACCCTTGGGGAACTGTAATTGCAAAAGCATCTGATAAAGAAACTGTAATTCTTGCCGATTTAGATTTTGATTACCTTGACGCAATTCGTCAAAGAATGCCTTGTAGCCAACATATTAAGTTAATTTAATTAGAGGATTTAATGACTAACTTACGCACTAATAAAACTTTGGAGCTAGTTTTATCTCGTGATAGTACAATTTCAATTCATGAGCAATTAGTAACACAATTAAGCTTGCAAATAGTGAATGGTCTGCTTAAACCAGGTGATAAACTAGCTTCAGTTCGTACTCTAGCGCGTCGCTTAGGTATTCATCATAATACAGTTAGCACCGCTTATGGAGAATTAGCAGACCGTAATTTAGTAGAAATTAAACATGGAAGCGGTGTTTATGTAAATAAACCAAATTTAATTATTTCAGAAGAAAGTGATTTAGATAGCATTATCCGTAGTTTTTTAGAAGTTGCTCGTAAACAAGGCTACTCGCTGCAATCAATTCGTGAGTCTGTAATAAAATGGTTGGATAAGCAGCCACCAGACCATATTTTAATTATTGAACCAGCAAAAGATTTACAAAAAATATTAATTTATGAGCTAAAACAGCATTTTGAATGTGAAATTTTAGCTGCAACACCTTTGGAAGTGGCTGCTAAAACAATAATGTTAACAGGCGCGCTTTCAATAGCTACAGCTTATCATTCAGTAGAAATTAAAAAGTTACTTCCTAAAGATATTTTACTAATAAATATAAATTTACAAACAGGTCAACAAGAAGCTGAAAAGCTTAAAAAACTACCTGTAGGGGCAATGGTTGGACTAGTTTCTATTGGTGAAACTGTATTAGAGTTTTCCCGAATTGTGATTGCTTCTTTAAGAGGTGAAGATTTAATGGTTAGGACAGAAATTTTTGCTGATACTAAAAAATGGCAATCACTAGTTAACGTTGCTGATTTAGTTATTGCTGATAGTTTTTGTTTTGAAAAAGTAGCTCAAGTTGGAGGGAAGAAAGTCTTGCCGTTAAACTTGATTTCCCCTCAAATTGTTCGTTATTTACGCAGTGCTTTGAAAAATTCTTTTAGTTAATAATTAAGCAATAATTACTGTAATAGTCGGGAATTTTTCATGAAATCTTAAATCTAGCCAAAAGCCTAAAGTATATTTTAATTCTTGGTCAGCCCCATCTAAGGCTAAAACTATTTCTTCGCCGCTTTCTATTACTTGAGCCGTGACATTAAATTTTGCTAGATAAGAATTAATTTCTTGTGTAAGAAAATTCTTAATTTCCTCTACAACATAGTTTTCAATTATTTTATCTTCTGTATTTTCAGATAAATGAAAATGTAAATCTTCCTCATCGTCTCCAATATGATTATGGAAATCTAAGGTTGTATCAAAACGACGTGAAATAATAAGTCGAGCGATTTCTTCATGACAGGAACCACAACCACCGCCAGCTTTGCACTTACGACGGACTTGAGCAACAGTATTTGCATCTATTTCTAGGATTGTGTCCAAAACTTTTTGTCGGTTAACTTTTAAGCATAGACAAATTAATTCATCAGGAGAGCCTGTATAAATTCTACGGTCGCCATGTAAGTGCATAAATTTTCCTTTTCTGACTCTAAAAATTAATAAAAATTATCCAGCCGCTTCATAAGCTTGTTTTATCCAATTAATAAGCTCTGAATCTACTTCTTCAACAGTTGTTAGCTTTACTTTGAAATGACACATACTGTTAGCAGGCATTTCAACTAGTCTATCAGTAGCTTGAAGAGCTTTCATATTTATTCCTACCTCTACACGAGTGTTAGTAGCAGGTGTAATCATCGCAAATTGTTTTTTACGACGTAAACTAACATAACCTTTTTTAGGAGCAGTTTCAAATGTACCAAACTCATTAATTGCTTCCATCAGCTTTTCATGAATAGGTCGTAAGCCTGTCTTAGCACCTACATAAATTTCATTAAGTATGTCAGTTGATGAGCTATCTTTGGGTTCGCTTTCAGCAGGATTAAGAAATAAATGTGTCAAAGTATTAGCATCACCATGACCTAAGTTTAAGTCTTTTTTAAGCATATCGCGGATTTCACCATGTTTAGTAAGACCACTTTGTTTAATTACCAGTGTTAATTCATCCAGGGTTTTACCTGTTTTTGTTTGAATATTTTTTAGTTGAGTTTCAATAGCTTTGTTAACATCACTCATAAATTTTTCCTTTTTTTATAGCATAAATTTTTAATTGCTTAAGCCTTGCTAGCTTTGTTATGAGTAGTAGATTTAAGCGTGTTATATTAGCAAGGTTAAGTTTTCTTTATCTATCAACTTTGCCAAAAAATCGTTTAGGATAAGTTTTTATGTTTAGCCCAGAAACCATTGTTACCGAGCAAATAACAAATAATTATCGACTTACTTTATCACCAGAAATTTATAAAAAACGTCGGGAAGAATTTCTATCAAAACTAGGAAATGGAGTAGCGATTTTTCCTAGCGCACCAACCACTATTCGCACTAATGACACAGATTATCGTTATAGACAAAATAGCGATTTGTATTATTTAACAGGATTTACTGAACCAGAAGCGGTATGTTTACTTGCACCAACACATGCAGAACATAAATTTGTTTTATTTGTTCGTCCTCGCAATGAGGAAAAAGAGATTTGGGAAGGGCGGCGTGTTGGCCCAGAACGTGCTAAAGAATTATTAGGCGCAGATGCTACTTATGAAATTGAAAAGCTAGATGAAGAACTACCCAAATATTTAGAAAAAGCGGATTTTATTTACTATTCTTTAGGCAATGAGCAAAGATTTGATCAAAGAATTATTAATTTAATTAAATATTTTCGCTCAATGCGTCGGCGCAATGGTGTAGGCCCTTATTCAGTAGTTGACCCAACGGAAATCTTACAGGAAATGCGCCTTATTAAAACACCTGAAGAATTAGAATTAATGCGACGCTCGGCCACAATTGCTGCACAAGCTCATTTAGCAGCAATGAAAGCGGTTAAAGTTGGGATGTATGAGTTTGAAATTGAAGCTATCATTGAACATTATTTTCGTCGCTCAGGTGCTAATGCTCCAGCTTATAACTCAATTGTTGGCGCGGGTGCTAATGCTACAATTTTGCATTATGTAGAAAATAACTGCCAGATAAAGGATAACGATCTTTTACTAGTAGACGCTGGTGCAGAATATGAACATTATTGTTCAGATATTACCCGAACTTATCCAGCTAATGGCCGATTTACTAATGAACAAAAAGAAATTTATGAGATAGTTTTGAATGCTCAGCTTGCTGCAATTGAAAAAGTAAAGCCGGGTGCAGCCTTTGAGGATGTTCATCAAGCGGCTTTAGATGTAATTGTAGATGGACTTTTTAATTTGGGCTTACTTTCTGGTGAACGCGACAAAGTTATAGAAGAAAAACAATATCAAAAGTTTTTTATGCACCGCACTAGCCATTGGTTAGGTATAGATACACATGACGTAGGTAAATATAAGCAATCTGATGAGTCACGTTTATTAGAGCCAGGAATGATACTAACTGTTGAACCAGGAATTTATATTAGACCAATGGATGATGTACCAGCAAAATATCACAATATTGGAATACGTATTGAAGATGATGTATTAGTCACTGAACAAGGAGCAGAAATATTAACTGCTCTTGTACCAAAGCAAATCAATGAATTAGAAGCAATTATTGGACGGGGGAATTAGAAAAATGAAGCGTTGCCCAATATGCGATAAGATGTGGGAAGTTAATAAAGTCTTTTGTCCCTGGGATGGATACCGATTAAAGGAAATGACTCCTGAAGAAGTAACAGAAAGAATGGCTGCCAATGCTATAGAACCACAATTTGAAATCTTTGAACAAATAAGAAAGATGGATAAAACATTGCTTGATTCTGTAGCTGAATTTGGAGCAACAGAAACCAGTAAATTAGTTGATATTGCTATTTCTGCACTGGAAAAACGCCGTGAACGTGACCAAGAAAATGTGCGCGATCAAATGAAATTAATAGATTTATTTAATCTTCATTGTAGGACAATGCAATATTTTGTTGATCGGCTAAAAGGACAAAGCGAATTATTTTCCTTTCAAATTGAACATAAAGACGATGTAGATCAAATGTATATGGTTTTTGTAGTGTCTTTTGGTCAAGCACAATATCGGCGTCATTTCCCTGTAAAAATCACTTATTTTCGTGATCCTGTTCGGGAAGTTACTTTTGAAATCAATCTTCATGATATTGCAGATAATAAAGATAAGAGACACTTAAAAACAGAAAGAGTTGGAGGAAAAGCAGAGACAAATATTTTTGGACATAAATATTTTATATCTGCACCAAAAGGTTTAGAAGGAATTGAACTACTCCAATGGTTAGAAAATTCATTTAAGGATGTTTTTAAGCAAGCTTACTCGGTTGATTAAGTACTTTAAAAGATAAATGTCTTGCTCACAACTAAGCAAGACATTTGTTTTTGGATATCTTCCAAAACTATTTTAATTTTGTTGTGTTGCGGGTTCTGCTGTTTCTATAGGTTTACTTGTTTCAGTATTTTGATTAAGCAGTATATCTATATCTAGTCTAATTTGTAGACGTGAGCCAGACAATAATTCAATATCACGTCCTTTTGCTAATAAAACTCCACCTAAACCAACTCCAGCACCAATACCAGCACCAATCCCTGCTCCGGCTGCTCCTCCAGTAATCCCACCAATGCCAGCACCAATCCCAGTTTGAGTTGCTATTGTTCCAACTTTACTTCTTCCTTTACTTGGATCTTTGATTTTACCTTCACCATCTTCATCTACTACTTGATCTGTGCGGTTAATTACAGAAAAAAGAGAAGCTTTTAAGGGAATTTTTGTTCCATCATCTAAAATTAGCTCATCAAACCCAATGGTTAAAGAACCATTTTTTCCCTTACGTGCTGCTGCTTCAACATTGATAATGTGGCATTTAACTGATGCTCTAGTAAGTGCTAATTGATCCTTAACAAATACTGGTTCAGATAACCTAACAATAAACTCTTCACCTTTTTTATTAGTTCTTGAGCTTAAAGATTGATCTAAATGTAAGTTTAATAAAGTGTTTTTAGGAATTTTGTTAATAGTTGGAGTTGTAGCAATTGAACGAGTTGAAGAACTATTACTATTACTACGGGAAAGAGAATTAGGACTATTGTTGTCACGAGATTTTACACGTCCAGATTGAGCAAAAATATTAGTTGAAAAAAGATTGGCTATTAAAAAAAGAGTAAAAAATAAAGATATTTTTTTTGATAACATAGCAATTATTTACCTCAAATGACCAGATCTGCCCTTTGAATAATAGAATAGGCCGTTGGATGTTGCAAACAATCTATTATGGTAAATAGCAACTATTGTTTTTTAAGCTGAAAAGTCTCGTCATAATCGGCTAAGGTTGGAAAAACAAGTTTAGGTGTTTCGTTAACGCCTAATAATCTTTGCTTATATTCTTCTAAATAAGCTTTACGGCGTTCAGTGCTAACACGGCTAACGCCATAAGCTATAAATGGTGGCAAAACATCAAACCCAACAAAATAAAGGATTCCATGATTAATAGGGAAAAGAATTTGATGAATACTTCCATTTAATCCTAAAGGAGTATACATTGACTCACCACCTCCAGTAGTAAGCACAAGCATAGCTTTTTTGCCATGAAAAACTCCTTGGTCATACCATTTACCACCACCATAGATGCGACCCATAGCAAAAACGCGATCTACCCAACCTTTTAATATTGCTGGAAGACCAAACCACCAAAGAGGGAATTGAAAAACTAGTACATCGCACCAATCTAGTTTAGCCATTTCAGCTTTTACATCAGAGGCAAAACTATCTGTTTCTGAAGCAAAGATTTCTTCAACTTGTTGTTTATAGTAATGTGGCTCTTTGACATTAAGGAAATTATGACGACCAGAAACAGGATTAAATTGTCTACCATAAAGATCAGATACTATTATTTCATGCCCTTGAGCAGGCAAAACTTCTTTGGCTAAATTAAGCATTGCACCATTAAAGCTTTTTGGTTCTGGGTGTGCATAGACAACAAAATACTTCATGCTTTTATACTCCTGCGCTTTTTGGGGAATTTATTCTAGAAGTTTAATATGTTAAGACTTAGTTTTGTCAAACCTATTATTCTGTTTTATTAATAACATTGCGCAATTTAGTACTAGGTGCAAACTGAATTATGGTTTTACTAGTTGATGATGAGGGATTTTCTAGGGAATTTTCTGATTTAGTAAAAAGCTTAAAACCTCCAAAATCCCCTAAACTAACTTGCCCGTCTTTTCTTAACCCTTCTGCTACACCACTTAAAATAAGACTAATAGCCCGTTCCGCTAAATCTAGCGAAAGATTTGTATCACGGGCTACTTTTTCAATTAAGTTAGTTTTTTTGCTCATAGAAATTAAATAGTTTCTATTAATGATTTCTTAGGTAAGAAAAAACTAGAAATTTCACTTACTACGCGCTGAGTAGCATCTGGTGTAGATAATTCTTGTGCTGCTTCACTCATTGCTTGGCAGTCACTTTGATTATCAATAAGATTTTTTAGGATTGGTACTATATCGCTTACTTGACAAAGCCTTAGGCCCGCATTATGGCTAGCAATTAAATCTGCTGTATTAGCTTCTTGGGGCATTGGCGGAGTAATATGATCCATAATAATTGGTAATTGACAAGCTAAAGCTTCAAAGGTTGTTAAACCACCTATTTTAGAAATCATTACATTAGCTGAACGCATTAGTCGTTCCATGTTGTTAGAATAACCTAATACTTTAACAGGAAAACGAGAATTAGCAGCAAGTTTGTCCATTTCTTGTTTTAGCTTTGGATTATTTCCTGCTAGGAAAATTGCCTGCATATCTAGGTTAGTGTTAGTTAAATGGGCAAAAACTTTTGGAACGTTTCCACCACCAATCCAACCTGCATTAATAAAAACTGTAAATTTATCAGGATCTAAGCCAAGTTCTTGACGCATTTCGCTTGGTACTAATTGGCTAGCTTTTTGGAATTTAGGATGTATTGGCATACCACAAATACGAATACGCTCAGGACTCACACCATAAGTTATCATTTCTTGGCGAGCTTGTTCATGTGCCACTAAATAAAGCTGTACATGCTCATTTGCCCAACCTTTCCATGAATTTCCACAAGGATCTGTTACTACAGTAACTAATGGGATTCGATCTAGTAATTTTAAGTCCTCTAAAATACGAGCAATTCCATATTGCACCATTGGATGTACCGATACAATTACATTAGGACAAAAACGGTCTACAGTTTGACTTATATATTTACGGTAAAATCTGTAAAGAGAGCGATCCAGATTAAATTGATGTATAGCCCAATGATAATATTTAACATAGGACTGATAATGACGAAGTAAGAAATTATAAAAATTGATAGATTGCCGTGTGACATAACTAGAATCTTCAACAATACGGGAAATTTCTACTAAATAAGAGAGGCGACCGGCAAACATTCCTAACCCTGCTTCAATAGCATGAGCAGCCGAAGTATGACCACCACCACTGTCAGAGGTAAGGATAAGTATTTTCTTTTGTGACATTTAATGGCCTTTCATCACAGATTTGCGATAAATAAGTTAAATAACTTCAAAAAGTTCTAAAAACTCTTTTTGTGCAATTGGAGATATTGATGCTGTAGAAAGATTTTCCTCTACATGCGGTTTTTGACTCATTCCTACTAAAGCCGTGGTTACTCCCGGAGTTGAGCGTACAAATTGGATTGAACGTTGAGCATCGGTTTTTAAGCCAGGAAAATGAACTTTAAGCTCTCTAGGTAAATTATGAGCTAGTCGAGATTGCAAGATTGAAGCAGAAGACATTACTGTTAAACCATGGTGTTTGGCAGCTTCTAGAACACAATATTTGGTATCATCAATAGTTTGATTAGTAATGGTAAAAGCTTCTGGCATAGCTAAATTATATGGCAATTGGATAAAACGAAAATGATGATTTTCCCCTGCTATTTCCTTAGCTATATTTACTAGATCAGTTAAATCTAAAAACTCTCTAGTATTTGACATTTGACGGTAGCCATTCCAAGTAGAAGTACCATAAAAAGCTATTTTTCCATCAGATATCTTTTTTTCTAATAATTCAAATGCTAGTCGAATACGATGATAAAATTCTGAGCGACTAATTTCTTGTAATTGAGTTTCTGGATTATGTAAGTAATAAATATCAATCTTATCAACATTTAAGTTTTGTAAACTTTGCTCTAGCTGATTTTCTAAATAAGCTGGGGTCATACAATGACAATCAGCTACAATATCATTTTGAGTAATTATACCTGTATCAATAAATTGCTTTTGTCGGTATTGATAAGGATCTGGTGCTGCTTTTGAATCAAATGGAAGAAAACCACCTTTTGTAGCAATAATAATTTCTTCTCTACTTATTTTATCTTGTTGGAAAAGTTGCTTTAGAGTTGTTCCAATAATTCGCTCACTACGTTGGCTACGATAATTAATTGCTGAATCTAAAACATTACAACCAAGCTCAACTGCTCTAGTAATAGCAAGTTGATAAGCTAAATCAGTTATTTCACTAGGCTGACCCAGATAAGTACCTAATCCTATAGAAGAAAACCAAAGATTTTGTTCTTGACGAAAATGTCCTGGTTGGGCTTGGGGTATTTTTTCACAATAAGCCGCAGTTGCAGCTAAAGTTGCTCCCGACCTCATTAAAATCTCCTAAAGAAATTAAGTCTTATATATATGAATTGTTTATAGTAATGCCGAAAGCTACAAAGAGTCAATTAAAGTCAACCATTAGAATTAATAAAAACAAAAAGCAGAAAATTATAAAAAATATTTTTGTTTTTTCCAACCTTGCTTTATTAAATTATCACTTCCATAATAGTTAAGCCTTAGACTTTATTCTCTAAATTTTTACTATTAAGAAAGGATTTTTTATGGCAGAAAGAGATGTTCGGGAACGCGATATTTTAGTTGCTCCTAACGAATATGCTTATGTGCAAGACCTAACTAAAGGAGACATTATTCTTTATGTAGGCCCTACTAAAATCAGTCTTTCCAATACAGAACGCTTAGTTGAATATTATGAAGGTAGGTTTGTCCCAATTCGAGGAGAAGAAGGAGGTGTTGGAGTAAAACCTTTTATTATTGCTTCTTCCTCAAAATATATAATTTTAGAAAATCCTCCTAAAGATACTAGCGCAAAACCAATTAAGGGAGCTAATTATTCCATAGAATTACTTATAGGTAGAAAAATTGTTGTTTCTGGCCCAGCAGCTTTTCCACTCTGGCCCGGACAAATGGCAGAAGTAATTGATGGTCATGAATTAAGAGAAGACCAGTATTTAGTAGTAAGAGTTTATGATAAGGTAGAAGATGATAATAGTCCTATTGGTACAGAAAAAGTTATTAAAGGTATAGATGTTAGTTTTTATATTTCTAAAACAGGTCTAGAAGTTGTTCCAGATGAAAAAGATGATTATGTACGTAGTGCTGTTACTTTACTTGATGGAGAATACTGTATTTTACTTTCTCCAAATGGTAAGAAGACTTATTTTAGAGGCCCGGCAGTAGTATTTCCAGAAGCTACTGAAGAATTTGTAGAAAAAGATGAAGAACGAGTATTTAAGGCACATCATTTAAGAAAAAATATGGGGCTACATGTCCAGGTGGTAAAGGATTTTCAATCTGATGGTAAGGATCAAATCCCACTAGGTTCTTACACGGCTGGACAAGAAATTTTTCTTAAAGATAGAGAAGGGTTTTTCTTTCCTAGTGAAAATTTAGAAGTAATTAGTGAGGTTTATTCTATCCCAATTGCAGAAAAAGAAGGAATTTACGTAAGGGAAATTGAAACAGGAAGAATTTCTACAGAAGTAGGGCCAAAGAACTACTTACCAGATCCTACAAAAGTAGACATCATTACTCGACAACTGGACAAAGAAACTATGCGACTTTATGGGCTTATCGAGCGAAATTCCCAGCTTGTGCCTGCACAAAATATGATGTCACAAGCTGAAATGGAGGAAAAACGAGGAAAAAAAAGTATTGCTGTACAGCGGTTTGCTAATGTCATAGGCCCAAAAGCGGCTGAGTATGACACGACTAAAGCTATTTCAATTTATATTCCTCCAAGTTTTGCTGTGCTAGTAACTGCAAAAAATAAGCGGGAAGTTGTAAAAGGGCCCCAAACACGCATTTTAGACTATGATGAAGACTTGGAAGTTTTACGACTTTCTACAGGTAAACCAAAAACGGATGAATATTTGCTTACAACTTGTTTTTTACAAAAAGATGGTAATAAGGTTTCAGATATTGTTAGGGTTAAAACTAGCGACCATGTAGAGTTAGAAGTTTTACTTTCCTACCGAGTTTCTTTTCTTAGCAAGGGAGATCAAGAGGATGAAAAATGGTTTAATGTAAAAAATTATGTAGGATTACTTTGTGACCATTTAGGCTCAATTGTTCGTGGGACTGTAAGAAATACCTCTATAGATGCTTTTCATGCTAATAGTACAGAAATAATTCGTGCTGCTATTTTAGGCGACAAGCGAGAAGGAAAGCGTGTTGGGCGGCTTTTTGAAGAAAATAATATGTGGGTTTATGATGTGGAAGTTTTGGACGTTAAGATTTTGGACGCAGATGTTAATAAGTTACTTTCTGATGCCCAACGAACAGCAATTGTTTTTGAAGTTAATAGCAAACAAGAGTATATGCGCTTAAATAGTGAAAAAATTAAAGAAGAAGTAAACCAACAAATTTATCAAACCCAAATGGCTACAGTAGAAAAAGCTATTGCACTTGAAAATGTTAAAAAAGAACTAGTCCTTACTAAAGCACAACTTAATATTGATACTGATAAGCTAGATATTGTTGGTAAGGCTAAAAATAGGGCTGAAGCAATGGAAATTACTACTAGCACGCAAATTGGACTAGCAAAACAACAAGCTGAAGTAGACCAACATATCTTAGCTGGTAAAGTAGCCGCTTTTAAGGAAGAAATGGCTGCCTTAGCACCAGAACTTGTTACAACTTTAAAAGTGTTGGGGGATCAACAACTTGCTACAGAACTAACAAAAAATCTTTCTCCTCTAGCAATACTTGGTGGTGAAAGCGTGGCAGAGGTGGTTCAACGCTTATTAAAAGGCTTGCCTATAGGTATAAATCTGGACAATGATGGTAATGCTAAAGCACTAGGTCAATTACAAAAGCCATCAGACGAAAAGAAAAAATAATTAAAAATTTTAACTATTCAAAATAAACAGGTTAACTTCTAAAGTTAGCCTGTTTTATTTGCCGGAAAAATATTAAAAATTTCTTGTTAAAAAAAGGCGGATTTTTCTGCATAAACGCATCTACAACTAAAAAATAATGTTATAGGAGTATAGATTTATGCAGACAATATCAATTAATAAAACTAATAAAACTAGTATTTTCCCCTTTCCAAAACAAACTTTTGCTTCTGAAATTTTATTAGCAGATAGTAATATTCGCAGCTTTGAAGTTATTACAGAAAATAGTACCTATTGTTTTCTTAAAGTAGGGCAAACTACAGAAGATTTTCCACTTTGGTATGTTATTGCAGGTCAAAAAGACTTGCTAGGTTGCAAAGTTGGAGTTTTAGTCTTAAATGAAAAAGGGCTTTCTCCTAAAGCTATTAATCGTGGTGATAGACTTGCAATTTGTCTTAATGAAGTAATTGCAGATGCTCCTGTTAAAGTTTGGTATACCACAAAAATATTAAATTTTTCTATTTTAGATTATCAAGATAACAGTTTAAGTAACCTTAAGAAAGCCTGTTAATTTGTAAAATTCTCTTTAAAATAAATTTGGCCTTATCAAATTATTTTGGTAAGGCCAAGATAAACTAAGGAAAATCGTCTAAGCACTTGAAAAAGTGGGTTAAACTGTACTATGAAAAGTTCCAGACCCAGGTAATGGTAATCCAGGATTAAACAACACTCGATAAACAAAAGGTGTTACTTCTCCATTGACTTGGGTAAATGGGTCAAAACGTCTTTGAATAGCTTTAATTGCTTGTTCCATCTCTCTAGTAAATATCGGCACTCCATTTTCATCTTTAGCTCTATCAATTACTGTAGAAGAAATATTGCTATGGGTTCTTAAGAATTGTTGCAATGTTCCTACTAGTTCGCCTTTATCGCCTTCTTTTAAGCCAACAATACTTAAAGCTTGTACGGTTTTAGCTGTAGTAGTTCCAGTAGGTTCTATTCCTGCTTGGGTTTGAAACTCTTTAAGTGCTGCTTCGGTTTTTGGCCCAAAACTTCCAACATAGTTATAGGTTTGATTAGTAATAGGATCAACTCCTTGAATATCGCTTTTATTTAAGAAACCTAATTCAACTAATCTGTATTGTAAAATTGACACATTAAATTTATCTGCTGGACTATTAGAATTAATAGAAAGACCGCTAGCAATATTTCGGTCATAAGTTTGAGTTGCTCCAAAGAGTTCCATTCCTAGCATTGCTACTTTAGCATCAGGTGGTTGAGAGCCTTCAACTTTCAAAACAAAGAAACCGCCACCTTCCCGAACTAGTGATTTTATTGTATCAAGATTGCTGTCTTTGATAGATGTAAACAAACTAGCCGCACCATAGCTATCTGGAGTCAATTGATCACCTTTTGTAGCGTCAAATAATGTTCCTACAGCAACTTCACGACTTGGAGGAGTGAGATAAGTTAAAGTAATTTTAAGGTCACTATTTTCAAAACCTTCTTGAGAGTAAACAGTAAATCCCATTTCTCCGCCTGTTACAGTAGGGTTATTATCACTTCCAAAGGAAGATGGGACAGACAAAATATTTGATACACCATCTTTAACAGGCTTAAATTCCTTAAATTCTTCCCAACTATCAGAAATTGTAGCATCAACTTTTGGCTGGATATTGTCGCTTAGTTGTGCCATAAGTTGTTGAGTATTGACATCCATTGAGCGAGCTAGACCGCCGGGAGCCATATTTTGAGGACGTGCAGCATTAAAAACACTGTTAGTAAGGTCAATTTGTGGTTTGTTAATATTTGTGGTTGGTTTATTTTGTAGGTTGTTAATATTTGTAAATCTATCAATATTATTTGTGTTAATTTTGTTAAATCCGAATGCCATAATAAAATACTCCATTTAATATAATTTAATTTGTTCTGCCCTACTACGCGCAAAGGGTTAAAAAAAAGGCTCAAAAATTTTCCCAGTTTTAGAAAGATTTTTCCGAAATAAGGAAATTGTTTTTTAAGCTAAAAGATATCTAAACTTCTTAGTTGCAAAGTTGCTAATATTTAATAAAAATACTTATTTGACAAAATCAATTCTTAGTTTTTCCTCACAAAAATTTATGGCAACAAATGAGCAAAATATCACTAACTTGTTGATTAATTGGAGTAATGGAGATAAAGACGCTTTAGATGAACTACTCCCGCTTGTTTATCAAGAACTACGCCGATTAGCAGGGCATTTTTTAAGGAGTGAAAGATCTAGTCATACTCTACAAGCAACCGCCCTAGTACATGAGGCATACTTAAAATTAATAGATCAAAACGTATCTTGGCAAAATCGCGCTCATTTTTTTGCTATTGCAGCAAAAATGATGCGGCGAATTATGGTAGATCATGCACGCAGTGTAGCTACTGCAAAACGTGGAGGAGATAGAACTTTATTGACACTAGATGAAAATCTAGTTGCTCAAACAAATAGCAAAAACTTAGATCTTCTTGCCCTAGATCAAGCTCTAACAGAGTTATCAAACATAGATGCTCGACAAGGCCAAATTATTGAAATGCGCTTTTTTGGTGGTTTAACCATAGAAGAAACTGCCGAAATCTTAAACCTTTCTCCAGCAACAGTAAAAAGGGAATGGGTAATGGCTAGGGCTTGGCTTTATAAAACTATAGAAAAAATACAGCTATGAACCAAACGGACTGGTATAAGGTAAAAGAGATTTTTAATTCTGCACTAGATTGTGAAGCAAATAAAAGAGCAGAATTTTTAGCCAAAACTTGCCCTAATACTTTTATTCGTCAAGAGGTAGAAGCCTTAATTCAAGCTCATGAAGCGGCAGGAGATTTTATTGAGGAACCTGCTTATAAAGCAACTTTAGGAAGTGCTTTAGCTACAATAGATAATACTTGGGTAGAAAAGAAAATAGGCCCCTATCAAGTTGAACGCGAACTTGGACGGGGAGGAATGGGAGTTGTTTATTTAGCTACACGAGCCGATGACCAATATAAAAAACAAGTAGCAATAAAGCTAGTTTCTGGCATAAAAGTTGATTTTGTTTTACGTCGCTTTTTAACTGAACGTCAAATTCTAGCTACTTTAGACCACCCTAACATTGCCAAATTGCTAGACGGCGGTACAACAGAAGATGACTTTCCTTATTTGGTAATGGAATATATCGATGGTCAGCCGATTTTAGAATATTGTGATGAAAAACAGCTTTCTATAATTGAAAGACTAAAACTGTTTTGTGATGTCTGTTCAGCTATCCAATATGCTCATCAAAATTTAGTGATTCATCGAGATATTAAGCCAAGCAATATTTTAGTTACTCCTGAAGGTTCTCCTAAACTACTAGATTTTGGCATAGCAAAATTGCTTAATCCAGAGCTTTGCTTGCATGAAGTTGACCAAACTATGACGCTTATGCGCTTGATGACTCCAGAATATGCTAGTCCAGAGCAAATTCGCGGTGACAAAGTAACTATTGCAACAGATATTTATTCTTTAGGTGTTTTGCTTTATGAGCTTTTAACTGGACATCGTCCCTATCGTTTAGGGGAATGTTCTTTGATGGAAGCAGAACGCATTGTTTGTGAAACAGATCCAGAAATACCAAGTGCTAAAGTGACTAAACCAATAGCTACTTCAACAAAAAAATTTTTCATGGATGCCGACAAACTAAGTAAAGCTAGAAATAGCGATCCTAAACAACTTCGGCGTATCTTAAGCGGAGATTTAGATAATATTGTGATGATGGCACTACGTAAGGAGCCAAACCGACGTTATGTGTCAGCCGAGCAACTAGCCGCAGATATTACCCGCTATATTAGTGGTTTTCCTGTAATTGCTCATAAAAATACATTTTTTTATAGAGCAGAAAAGTTTTTTAATAGAAATAAATTATCTATAGCATTTTCTTTTGTAATTTTTTGTGTAGTAATTATGCTAGGCAGCATGTGGTTAAATGCTACTTGGCAAGCAAAAGAGCGAGCTAGATTAGCTCATCAATTTGGGCGTAAAGCCAAAGAGGTAGAGGAATTTTTAAGATTTGCTAGAACTTTACCTTTGCATGATATAAACCGAGAAAAAGAAGTAATTAAATCTCAAATAGGACAATTATTAGTAGAAAGCAGTCAAGCCGGTAAATTAGGGCAAGGGATTAGTCAATATGCTATTGGCTACGGGTATCTTTCCTTACAAGATTATGAAAATGCCAATAAATATTTACAACAAGCTTGGGATTATGGCTATCGTGACCCAGAACTTACCTATGCACTAGGGACTTGTTTGGGAGCTTTATATCAGAAAAATTTATTGGAAGTAGAAAGAACCCAAAACAAAGATTTACAAGAAGCGCGGCGTAAAGATGTTGAGCAGAAATATTTACAACCTGCTTTATCTTATCTAAAAATGAGTGAACCAATTGCAGCAGAAAAAGCAAATTATCTTAAAGCTTTAATATATTTTTATGAAAAACGCTATTTAGAAGCAATTGCAGAGGCTAATAATGTTTTTACTCAAGCACCCTGGTTTTATGAAGCACAAAAATTAGTGGCAGATTCTTATTTAGCAATTGGTTCAGAAGCTTTTATAAAAAGCGATCATGAAAAAACATTAAAGAATTTGTCCAATGCCCAAGAATCTTACTTAGTAGCAGCAGAAGTGGCTCGTAGCGATAGCAATATTTTTTTAGGTATAAGTGATAGTTGGTTACGCATCCTAGAAACAAAACTTATTCAAGGACAAAATGGACAAGAAGCATTTAATAATACTATTAATGCAGCTAAACAAGCCTTAGATATTGATCCTAAAAACAGTGATACTTATGCCACATTAATACGTAGCTATTTACGTCATACAGAGAATTTAATTGAAAAAGGATTAGATCCAAACGAAAACTTTGAAAAGGTTGCTCAACTAACCAAACAAGCCGAAAGTTTAGCTGTAGCAGATGCAAAGGTTCTTAACATGGCGGGAGGTGTTTATATAAAAATGGCTACTTACCAAATTAACAAGGGACTAGATCCTGAGTTAGCTTTTGAAAAAGCACTATTTTATTTTGGGCGATCTGTAGAAATAGATTCCAAGGCAAGCAATGTTTACTCAAATATTGCTAATGTCTATTCAATTAAAGCTAGATACTTATCTAATTATCTTTCTGAATTTGGTGAAAAAACAAATCATCTTCTAGGGAAAGCCATTGAGAACTATCAAAAAGCAATTACTTTACAACCTAATGAATTTATTCGCGCTCAATACTATGCCAATTTAGCTGTTGTCTATTCTTCTAAACTAGATAATGCTATTGGACAAGGTATAGATCCAGAAGCTTTCTTAAAAGAATCTGTGAGTAACTATCAAAAGGCACTAGAATTAAACCCTAAGTATTCTAGAGGTTATTTAAATATGGGTATTGATTTTATGTCTAAAGCTGATTATGAATATAGACAAAAAAGAAACCCTATTGCTTGGCTAAGAAAGTCTGAAGTAAATATAAATAAATGTTTAAGTTTAATGCCTAAAAATTTAATTGCCCATCAATCTTTAGTCTATATTTATATGTTGGAGATAAAGTATTTAATAGAAGAAAATAAAGATATAGAAAAGCTATTAAATAATGCTCATCAATATATTGATAAATCTTTATTAATAAACTCTGGAGCAGGAAACCAAGAAACCTATGCCTATTGGATGAATATAGAGTTAGCCTTAGCTCAAAAACAAATTAAGTTTAACTTAAATCCAGAAAAACACTTCTTAAAAACTCAAGAATTACTTAATAAAACTCTAATACTAAATCCCAGACATAATGCTACTAATAAAGTAGGAATGGAGTTTTATTATAATTATGCTAAATGGCAGATAAATAACAAAATAAATCCTAATAAAGATATCAGTTTTGGATTAAATTTGATTGAAAAATTTTTAGAATTTAATCCTTCTGATCCATTTACTATTGCAATACAAGGAGCTTTTTTCTTATTAGAAGCTAAATTATCAACAGATAAAAATAAACAATCTATTTTGTTAACAGAGGCTGTTAACAAGATAGAAACAGCTATAAAAAAGAATCCCCTTTTGAAATTAGAGTATGAACCTGTTCTTAGAGAAGCTGAAGAACAAATAAAAGGCTTAAAATAATTAGCCCAAAGTAAAATTACTAAAACTTTTGGAATTTTACTATTATTTATTTATCTCCCATTTGTTCCATAATTGTAATTAGGTTGATTAAAAACTGCGCACTCTTTAGAACTTTTCCTACTTGTGTAGTAAAAGCATTTATAAGACGTTCATCTTTATCATCAAATGTACCTTCAGCTTTATTTAAGACTTGTAAAACTCCAATGATTTTTCCTACATCATTTCTAATAGGAGCGCAAAGAATAGTTTTAGTTCTATAACCTGTTTTAATATCAATGTCTTTATTAAAACGATCGTCCTCATAAGCTTCAGGAATATTTACTAGCTCGCCTTTAGTTGCAACATAACCTGCAATTCCTAGTTCCATAGGGAAGCGAATCTCATTAATCCCTGTTCCTTGAGCTACTTTTGACCAAAGCTCTCGGCTACTAAAATCAATTAAGAAAAGTGTACTACGATCAGCATTCATTACTTGAGAAGTTTTCTTCATTAAAGACTGTAGTAAATTATCTGTATCTAAACCACTAGCTAGAGCTTTCATAATTAGCAACATGGTTTTACTAACAGTAAAGCTGGTAGAGTCATCATCAATTTTATCATTTAGAACTGTTGCAGCTTGAGCAGCAAAAGCTTGCAATAAATATTCGTCTTCAGAAGTAAAACTTCCAGTATTTTTATTAAATACTTCTATGACAGCAATAGTATTACCTGATTCATCCCGTAAAGGAGTTGCAATCATATTTTTTACTCTATAGACAGGTTTTTCATCTATTTCCGAGTAAAAATGCTGATTTTTACTAGTATCTGAAACCATTATGGTTCTGCCACTAGTAGCAACATATCCAGCTAAACCAACATTTGAGGGGAATTCTTGGGTTTCTAATCTTTCTTGATCTTTTACTCTAACTTTTAAGCTATTATTATTAGCTGAATCTACTAGAAAAAGCGCGCCTTGGTCAGCATCTACTAGCTCTGCCGCACGTTCTAAAATTAAATTTTGGCGTTTAATAAGGTTACTTTCTGCGGAAAGGCTGCGAATGGTATCTATTAGAAAATACAACACTTGAATTTTTTTATTTAATGTAGAAAGTTGTTCAAACTCTTTATCTAAGAGTACCGAACTAAGTTCGTTGGTTTGTTGCAAGCGACGTGTTCTATCTGGTGTAGATAAAGAAGATAAAACTTCAGAAAGCTTAGAAACACGCGCTAATTCTGCTTCTAACCTGGTTTTTTCAGCTAAAGTTTGCTCATACCAACCTTGAAAGTTAAATTTGCTCATAACTGTCGCTTTCTCCGATTTATATTAAATTTTAATTGATTAATAAGAATGGAATAAGTTTATTGTTATAGCAGATCAATCGAAAACATATCAAACCTACATTCCATTTATTTACTAGCTGAACTATTATAAACAAAAAGCTGCTATTTTTTAAAAATTGTTAGTAACCTAACTATTAATAATATCAATTAATTATCTAAAAGGTATAGTATGAAACTTATTTATTTAACTTTGCTTTTAACATTTCTATTTCTTACTACTAACAACGTCTGTAGCTCTGCTAAAAAAGACAAAAGTGATCATATGGTCAAAACGCTTAACATACAAATACTTTCTACTATGGTTGCAGATTCTGGAATTGGTGAATGGGGATTTGCTGCAATTGTAACAGCAGATAATTACAAAATACTTTTTGATACAGGGGCATTACCCGATACAGTGTTAAAAAATGCACGTGAGCTAGATGTAAATTTAGCAAATGTTCAAGATATAATTTTAAGTCATAACCATTCAGACCATACAGGGGGCCTATTAGAACTTAGACGCGCTTATATGAAAGAAACTCCTAAAGCACTTTCTCAAGCACATGTTGGAAAAGGGATATTTTGGAGCCGACCAAATAAATCTGGAACAGAAGTTAATGATATGCTAGAACTTCAAACTAGTTATAAAGCTTTAGGTGGAACTTTTATTGAACATACTAAACCAAAAGAAATTGCTCCAGGTATTTGGGTTACAGGAGCAATTCCACGCATCCATCCAGAAAAAAATATTAGTGGCTTAGGAAAAACTATCTCTCCTACAGGAACTATAGATGATAATATTCCTGAAGAATTGTCATTAGTAATTAATACATCTGATGGATTAGTAGTAATTTCCGGCTGTGGTCATGCAGGTATTATTAATACATTAGAGCATGCACGTAAATCAGTTAAAAATGATTCTATTTTAGCGGCAATAGGAGGCTTTCATCTTTTTGCTGCTACAGATCAAGAACTTGATTGGACAGCAAAGAAATTAAAAGAATTTAATACTAAAAATTTTATTGGAGCGCATTGCACAGGATTAGAAGCTGTTTATCGTATTCGTCAGCAAGCTTCACTCAGTCGCAAAACTTGTGTTGTTGGAGCAGTTGGAGCAACTTTTAGCTTAGATAAAGGTATTGATCCATTATATTTAGCACAGTAACTAGTTATAAGCTATTTTACAGGTAAAGTTATAATAAATTCTGTTTGTGCTTCATTACTAGTAAAAGTAAGATTACCTAAATTAGATAAAATCATTTCACGAGCTACAGTTAAACCCATTCCTAAAGAATTGGTTTTAGTAGAAAAAAATGGTTCAAAAATCTTTTCTTCTAATTCTTTAGAAATCATTGGGCCATTATTAGTAATCTTAATTAATATTTCTCCTGTCAAGTCTTGACTAGTGCTAATAGTTATTTCTGGCGAGGCAATAGATATAACACTATCTAAAGCATTATCTATAATCATTAATAGTGCTTGGGCTAGTTTGTAAGCATTACCAGTAAAGGTCAATAACCTAGAATCTAAATTTAGTGTAATTGGCAATCTATTTGGTGTAGGTAAATATGCTGCAACATGAACTGTCTCTTTTACTAAATCATTAATATTAATCAATGTTTCGGACGAAGTTGTTTTAGTAAAAAGCTGTAACTCTCGTAGTTTTTCTGATAATCGTTTAACTCCATTGTTTATAGTATCAATACGTTTTTTAATTTTTGGATCAGCCATTATAGGATTAATTTGCAGTAACTCAACATTGCCATTAACTGAGGTAAGAGGGTTGTTTAAGTCATGGATAAAATTTCCCATCATCATACCAGTTAGCCAAAACCTTTGATTGCTTGCTAGAATAGTATGTAATCGGTCTAGTTGTTGCTGTAATTCTTCTATAGTTGGCTGCATATGTTTTCCTATAGTTTAGACTTTAATTTTCCAACAAGTATCTAGTAATTTATGTCGAGTAGCAGATAAATCACAAGCTTTTTCTAATTTCCCTTTTTGGTGCATAAGATTACTTAATTTTTCTAGTTCATCAGCTATTTGATGAGCTTGCATAATAAAATAATTTACAGTCATTAGCTGAGTATCTAATAAGTGAGGTGGAGAACTTGCTTGGGCTGTACGGTAAGTTATATAGGATTCGTTTATTTCTGCTATAATTGCAGCAGAACGCCCTAGTAAATCATTAGTAAGCCGTATATCAGGATCAGGATTATTACTATTTAGTAATGCTTCTTTTTCCCAATAAGAGATTATTAGACGAGAGTTTTCTAGTTCAAGTATTTGCACAGAAGCATTAGGATTTTGAGGAACTCCACTAAGTAATTGCTTTAATTTATTACATCGCTCAGATATTTTATTACCTAATCTTTGTTCATTTAAGGCATCTCGGTCTATTTTTTGTTCTGAGGAATATTGAGGATCTAATCCATAAAATGAAATTGTCTTTTCTAAAGTTGCCCGAATATGCAGAAAAGTACGTAGTCGTTCGCTATTATTTCCATAGTCAGACTGCAACATTTGGTCATTTTTAGAACTAAATTCCATAGCTCCTTCAGCCGTAATTTCACTACCTTGACCAGTTTGTACCATATCCATACCAGTATTAATTAAGAGTTGACTAAATTGGCGTACTTTCTCATTTTCTATTTTGTAGAGTTGGGCAAATTTTTGTCTTAGAACAGTATTTACTTGGACACATTTGGCTAACACATTAGCATTATAAAAATGTGTACCAAAAGAATTTTTTAGCTTGCGGCCTTTATTAATATAATCACCAGAAATTAAGTCATCAAAAGAGTTAACTCCCATAAGTTCACGAATAAAAGCATCACATTGGCTTAAAGTGGCGGCTAGACTTGGGTGATCATATCTTAGATATTCTGGCAGTAATTTTAATATTTCATCTTTTAAGCTTTGTTCAGAAGTTACTTTTAATCTAGGTAGTCCATCAGTTTCTACACAAAAACATTGTGTAAGTAAATAATCCACTTTTCCTTGGTCTACTTCTAGTCTTTCACTTTTATTAAGTAAAAACTGAGAAATTAAAAGTAAATGCTCATTAGGAAGTTCTTTATTTTTTTCACAATAATTACGCAGCAAAAATGGGGTAAGTTTACGGTCAATTATTTCAAACCATCGCCAAATACTATTTAATGATCCATCTATTTCTGTAAGTAAAGCAGTTACTTGATTTGGGTCTGGCTGCTCCATCATTTTTCTTAATAAATTAAGCTTACCATAAACTTGGTTTAAGTCTGCTGGAGGAGTGCTTTCTTCAGAAGTTAATGGAATACCTAGACCAAAATAATGTTTGCTTAAAGCATAAATTATCTTAAAACGTCTAGCATAATCATTATAACGTTTTACTAAATCTTGAATATTTGCGGCAGAAGTTTCCATAATTATTTATTTTTGCAGATACTTAAGGATTAATGTTTTCTATTTGTAGCTCGATTATAAAGCGATTTAACTACTATTGCAGCAAATTTTTTAATCATCGCTTTTTGTTAACTAAAAATTTCTTTAGTTAGTTACCTTGATTTTGTTGTTTCTTTTGCCGACGATAAGCAGCAACTGCTGTTAAATGCTCAGATTCAGTACGTGAAAAATTATGATGACCATCTATACCATTAGCAACAAAATATAAATAATCTACCTCGGATGGATAAAGGGCTGCATCTATTGATTTCACACCAGGGGAAGCGATCGGGCCAATAGGAAGTCCAGTTATATAGTAAGTGTTATAAGGTGATTCACGTTTACGGTGTATAGGATTATTTACTTGTCCATCCCATTCTTTAGCTACTTTAGCCCCATAAATAAAAGTAGGGTCACAATCTAATCTCATTTCCCGCTTAAGTCGATTATAAAAAACAGTTGCAATTGTTGGACGTTCCTCATTAATTTTTGCTTCTTTTTCCACCAAAGATGCCATTGTTATTACTTGATGCAAAGTCATTCCCCTTGCTTTGATACGTTCTTGGCGTTCAGGTGTTAAAGTTTGTCGAAAGCGTCTTACCATTGCAGCAATAAGTTGAGGGGCTTTTTGTTGACGGGTATAAGTGTAAGTATCAGGAAATAAATAACCTTCTAAATCTTTTGCTTCAGGATCTAAATCTTTTATCAAATCGGTGTTGGCAATTGCTTTTTCAATTTCTTTTTGACTATCAATTTGAGCATCAGTTAGGGCTTGGATTATGTCAAATTTATCATAACCTTCAGGAATAGTTATTTGTTGAGTAACTACCAAACCTTGGTTTAATTTAGCTATTACTTCTAACGGGGTAATAGGGGACTCAAATAAATAATCACCTGCTTGTAACTTACTTTTTTCAGGATTTAACTTTAAGTAAACCAACAGGGGCCAACTACTACTAATAATTTCTTGTTTTGCTAACAAATCTATAATTGCTCGTCGGCTCGTTCCTGCTTCAATAGTAATTATTTCTTGACTATGGTTATTTGGTTTAACCAGCTGTTTATAACCCCAAAAAAGAGTCCCTCCAACAATTGCTAGCAATATGGATAAAGATAAAATTAATATTTTTAATAAACGTTTCATTATTGTTACTTAGGTAAATTGGAAAGATAATCTTCTAAAATTATCAATGCTGCAAACTGATCGATTTTAGCTTTCCGTTGTTTTAAGCTTAATCCAAAATCTTTCATTCTTTCTTCTGCTTCATAAGAAGTAAGACGCTCATCCCAAGTAGTTATTGGACAAGATAAAGAAAGTAAAAGTTGAGCAACAAATTTTTCTACTTTTACTGCGGAATCTCCTTTTGTTCCATCTAGCCTAAGTGGTAAGCCTACAATGATTTGACTAACTTCTAAGTCTTCAATATATTGTTTTATTTGAGCTAAGGCGGTTTCTTTTGGTATACGTGAGAGTGTAACTAATGGTCGTGCTGTCATCATTAGTTCATCACTAACAGCTAAACCAAGTCTTTTCTCTCCATAATCAATAGCTAGTATTCGCATAGCCAGGACAGTATAAAAGTGATTAAAATAGCCTGTCAACGCTAGTTGCAATAAAGTAAATGGTTGAAAATGATAAAAATGATATAAGAAGATAAATAAAAATAAATAAGATGAAAAATATAGACGAAAAAGACTTCTCAAATGGCTAGTTATTATGTAATAATATTAATAGATGGACAGTAATATAATAGTTCGTCCTATAAAATTATGGAACTTTTTAATATTTTTTGTTGCCAACAACCAAGTAAAAAATATCAGCCACCAAAAATAATTAGGAGAAGAAATTAATGAGTACACAAAATGAAATTTGGCAAGTAATGATTGATGATCAAGTTTATGAGGCTGATACAGAAACATTAAAAGAATGGGCATCCGAAGGTAGAATCTTGCCAACGGATAAAGTAAAAAAAGGTAGCTTAGCTTGGAATGATGCTAATCGTGTCCCTATGCTAAGAGCTATTTTTTCGGGTCAACCAATTCCACCTAGTGTAGCAAAAACACCATCAACACAACCAATTCAAAATAATAATTTAACATCTCCTAACCCTCCTAATTTTCCTGGCAGTAATTCTTATAATAATTCTGGTTCTGCTCCAATGGCTCCAATAACTGCTCCAATAGCTCCTCCTTCTCCAATACCAGTTTTTAACCCTGCTGCTGCTATGCCAATGGCAACAGGGATTTGCCGTAATCATCCTCAAGTACCTGCTAAATTTGTTTGTCGTGTTTGTAGTGCTATGTTTTGTCAGGATTGCCCTAAGAAGATGGGAAGTATGGCAATTTGTACTGCTTGTGGGGATATGTGTAATAAAGTTTCTGATATAGCAGAAAAAGCTACCTCAGTAGCTCAAACAGTAACTTATTATGGACAAGGGAAAGATTTTGGAGTAGACGAATTTGTTAAAGCTGCTAAATATCCATTTCAACACTTAATTTCTTTAATATCTGGTGCAATCGTCTATGCTTTCCTTGTTTTAGGAAGTCAAATTGGATTTGGTTCTTTAATGGCAACAGTTATGGCAACAGTTTTTCTTTTTGGGTGTATGTCTTTAACTATTAGGCAAGTAGCAATGGGACGGATGGATCGTAACTTTATGCCAGATTTTAGCGCGTTTTCCGTTTTTGATGATGTAATTAAACCCTTGTTTTTAAGTGTAGGGGTAAGCATTGTTAGTGTTTTACCTGTAGTAATTTTGTTTTTTGCTTTGTCTTCAATAGGTGGTTTTTTTGCTCCTAAAGAACCTGCCTACGTTCCTGAAGAAGAATTTCTTAGCCAAGAAGATATAAAAGGGCTAATTGATGGTAATGATGCAGAACGTGATTTAGAAACTGCCAAAAAATTGCAGAAATTAGAGCCAACGCGAGATATTGGAGTCAGATCTTTAGAAAAAGAAGAAAGAGAACAGAAAAAAGAATCTGTAGATCTTAGCGAACAATTTAATAATGGTTACTTAAGACAAGTAGTAGGTGCTGGTTTAATATTTATTTTAGTTATTGGCCTGGGGCTACTTTGGGCTTTTTTCTATTATCCAATGGCTATAACAATTGCTGGTTTTACTCAAGATTTTTGGTCAGTTATTAACCCTGTGGTGGGAATAGATACTATGCGTAGAATGGGAATGGTTTACGTTAAAGCTTTTCTAATGTATGCAGCTATGTTTATTGCTGGTGGTACGATAAAGCTGGGTATATTTATACTTATGGCTCCTATAGTAGTAATACCATTTTTTGGTATGGCAGTTTATGAAACTGTAGCAGCCGTTTTTACCTTTTATTTTAGTTTAGTAATTTCTTGTATTTTAGGATTAGCTCTTTATAAATGCGCTGAAGAGCTAGATATTGCCGTAGATAAATAAGAACTTTTCCTAGACTTTCTAGTTAAAAATAGGGACATAGAAATAAAACATGTTATTTCTATGTCCCTTAAAGTTTGTTATCTATAGAATTTATTGGTATTTTATTTAGGGAAACAAGTATATTGTTGGGAACCAAAGTTTTAGTGTTGAGATTATACTTTTACACGGAGGCACGTGGATGAGTAAATCCGATGAGGAACTCATGCAGCAGTTCCAAGCAGGAAATGAGACAGCATTTGTTACCATTTATGAACGGTACAAATTGGCTATCTATCGTTTTCTTTATCGTAGGCTAGGAAATCAAGCACGAGCAGAAGATATAACCCAAGAAGTTTTTGTAGCAATAATTGAACATTGTAGAGAGTGGCGACAAGAATCATCCTTTAAGACTTATCTTTATCGTATTGCACATAACCGTGCTATCTCTGAAATTCGACGTAGTGAGTATAAAGTTATGGTAGATGCTGATAATGAAGCAAATGCAGAACGAGTTGCTAAGGTTGCAGCACAAAATCCTTCTCCTGCTGCGTCTCTAGAACAACAAGAATTAAAGATAAAAGTTCAACGTGCTTTAATGATGGTAGAAATAGAATATCGTGAACCCATAATTTTACGTGAGTATGAAGAATTAAGCTATGAGGAAATTTCAGTAATATTGGAAATACCTGTTGGTACTGTAAAATCAAGAATTTTTAGAGGTAAAGTAGAGTTAAAAAAATTGCTTGAACCAATGCTTTCTAATACTCCTGAAGAAGTGCGAAAACCTCCAAATGTCGGATTGTCATCAGGAGTATCAGATAATATTAGAACTTAGATAAGCAGATTTAATAGCAAGATCTTACGATAGGAATTAAATTTATGAACTGCGACTTAATTATAGAAGATTTACAAGCATTCCTAGATAATGAGCTACAATCAACTCGTCGTGGTGAAGTCCAAACGCATTTACAGACTTGTAAAGATTGTAGTCAAATGATTAATGAGCTTAAAGATTTATCTAGCTTGATGAAAAGTTGTGATATTCCAATACCTAATTTACCTACAGGTCAAGAATTGCTTGCTAAAGTTGCTTATCAGTCCACAAACCAACCAACCAATCTATTTACTAAATTCTTGCTTTCTACATATGAGTTTTTCTTTAAGTATAAAGCTCCGGTCTTGGCTACTGTAACAGCCGCCACCTTAATAGTTGTAGCCTTTAATATTAGTGGGGTAAAAGAAGGAAGAATAACTTTTTATTCTGAGCAGGAAAAAAGTTCTGCTACCGCAATACAGGAAAAATCCTTAAATCAAGACCTTGCTAAAAATGTTCCTGCTGCGGCTCCTGCGGCTGAAGCTCCAATAACGGAAAATAATAAAGAAAGTAACACAATTGCCACTAAAGCTCCTACCACTTCAGAACCTTCGGCAAAACCTCAAATAGTTTCAACGGGAGAAGAGGAAGGAGTATTGGGAGGAAATGTTAGTAATTTAGATAGTGGAGGAGTACTTGGGGGTGTTGCAAAAGATAATCAACCCTCTATACCTCCACCCCCTCCACCAAGTGATACTCCTAAAGCAATCACTAGTTCAAAAGTCGAGATGAAGCCTTCTGAGAGTAAAGAACAAGATGATTCAGCTAAAAATAATTTTGCTGACAAAGAAATTTTAGCTGAACAAGAAGCAAAAAATGCTCTTAATGAGTCAAATACTAATGAAGTTGTTGAAATTACTGCAAAAGAAGATAGTAGAGGGAAAAGTAGAGATTTAACAGTTCAACCAACTCAATCAAGGACAGAAACGGGTAGAGAAAAAAGTGGGGCAAGACCAGGAGTCTCTATACAAAAAACTGAAAAAGCAGACACAAATAAAAGCAGTTCTAACCTTGGTATGCCCGCACCAGCATCCATGGCGCAACCAAGAAGAGCCGAAACACCAGCTAAAGTTGCTGAAAAATCAGTAGAAGAGGCTAGACAAACACCTAAACATACTGAAATAACAGTTTCAGCAAAAGATTTGCAATCTGTTAAAACACAGTTAGCTCAAATTGCTGAAGCTCAAAAAGGCGATATTACACTTACAATAACAGACAACAAAATTACATCTATTTTAATTCAAGTCCCTACTAGCAATTTAGAAAATACTTTGGCATCTGTTAGAAAAGTGGGTAAAGTAGTAAGAGAAAATACTAAGCAAAGGTCTATTTTAGTTGATGAATTGGCAAAAGAAAGAAAAGATACTGATAAAATAAAAAGTAAAAGATCTGGAGAAAAAAAACAATTAGATATTAATTTTTCAACAATTAATATTGTTTTTGTTGAATAGATAAATTGTTCTAAAAGAAGAGTTTAATAACTAGTGATTTTTGAAAAATTGCTATCGGTAATGAACAAAATGTAATGGTGATAGGTTAATGAAAAAAGATATAATAGCTTAATAATTCAATAGGTTGCATCTATTTTTATTGATTTTCCAGCATTCCAAAAATCTTTTACTTTAAAATAAAAAAGCTAGAGACTTAAATCTCTAGCTTTTCTGTAAACTACTAAGAAATCGAATTAGTTACCGATTGGAGTAGTTGTAGAATCAGCAGCAGTAGTAGCACTGGTAGTACCACGAATAACGCCAGTAGCATCTACGAAGAATTGGCGATCACCTGTTCTACCAATTCCGCTAGTAGCAGAAGGTGCAGCTGTTACGTTAAAATCAGCTAATGAAGTAGCAGAAGGAGCAGTTGTATTTACAGTATATCTGTAACCAGATTTTGCTGTTCCTGATGAAACTGTAGCAGTGCTAGTGTTAGCAGCAGCAGCTAATGAATCATCAATTAGTTGTTGATTATATAAGTCTGATGCAGTTCCAAATGCGCCGTTGCCAACGCCAGCTTGATAAGTAGCTTCTACAGAGTGGAATAATCTCATTGCTTCTACGGCTGATGCACCGTTAGCAGAACGACGGGAAGCTAATAGGTTAGGTACTGCAATAGCTGCGATGATACCAATAATTACTACTACGATTAATAATTCGATGAGTGAAAAACCTTTGTTATTTCTCATGTATATCTCTCCTTATGGATTATAGTGTTAGACCGGATTTAATGATGTTAACTTATTTCTGTTAAACATATAGGCAACCCTTGTGCCATTGATTGGTGACCAAAAAAACTTTTTTTAGTCCAATATTATCTATAACTTAAGTTTTTAAGATCTTTTTGTTTTTAGATTAAATGACAAAAGATGTCAACCGATAATTAACAAAATTTGTAACTTAGCAGTTAAGTGACAATTAAAGTTATTGAAATAGAAAATAACATAACCAAAAGTTTAAGGTAAAGAAAACTTAGAAGCTTTTTAGCTTCAAATATATACCTAGGTATTTGACTTTTGTCTTAACCATTCATTACGAGTAGAAAAAGCTTGTAAAGAAATAGCCCTATCTGTAGCTAAAACTCCATTTAGGTGGTCTATTTCGTGTTGTAAGAGTTCAGCAAAATCATTTTCGGCTATTAGAGTATTTTTTAAGTTTTCTTTATCTTGATAATCTACTTTAATTTTAATTGATCTTGAAACACGTATCATTAGATCAGGAAAACTAAAACAATCATCCCAAAGCTCAAATTTTTCATCACTTGCCCAAGTAATTATGGGATTAATAAGCGGGCCAGAAAAACCATTCATATTGACAAAAATCATTTGTTTAAGAACTCCAATTTGAGGTGCAGCAATAGCACGTCCAAATCCTTTAACGTCACGAAAGTTTGCTAATGTGTCTCTAAGATCTTTAATTAAATCTTTTATTGGGTTAGAGTTAATATCAATAATTGGACTAGATTTTTGCCATAAAGTAGGGTTTCCTAATTGTAAAATATCTTGTATAGCCACTAATAAAACTCCTTTAGTTAAAGTTTAGATACTACTTAAAACCTTCTTCACTGATTTTTTTAGTATCTATTTGAGACGCATATTTTTTAACAGTGTTAGAGATTTCTTCACTTTTACCAATTAAAACAAAAACTAGATTTTCTTTAGGGAAGTATTCTTTGATAATTCGTTGTGCATCTGTCAGGGTAAAAGCATCAATTTTGGTAAAAAACTCATTAATTTCTTTTTCATCTAAGCCAAAAAATTCTAAATCCATTAAAACTTCTGCTAGCTGATCCCCACTTTCTAAGGTGTCAGGGGCAAATTGACCTTTAATATAGCTTTTTGTAGATTTTAGCTGTTCTTCAGTTATACCTTTTTGATGAAGGCGATTAAGAATTTCTAATGCTAAATCAATGGCTTGTTCTGTTGTAGCATTCTGAGTAAAAGTTGAGATTGCAAAAGACCCACTAACTAGGTTTTGGCTAAATGCAGACCTTGCACCATAGGTAAGACCTGTTCTAATTCTAAGTTCAGAATTTAATAGCGAAGTAAAACGTACTCCAAAAAGAGTGTTAACAATTTCTACTCCAACACGATCAGGATTATTTCGAGAAATACCTGTGTTACCTATAAGGAAAAATGTTTGTGTTGTATCAGGTTTATCAACTAAAAGTAGTTTTTTTCCTTTAACTGGAATAGGCTCAACTAGTTTGATTGGTGAGGCAGTTTTTTTATTCCATCCACTAAAACGATTAGTTAAAGTTTTTTCCATTTCAGCACTAGCAAAATCTCCCACTACAGCCAGAACAATATTAGCTGGAGCATAATAATTATCGTAAAACTTAACTATGTCTTCACGATTAATGCTAGCTAAAGATTTTTCATCTCCGCTAACAGGTCTAGCATAAGGATGATTACCAAATAAATAAGCATTATAGTAACGTCTTATTGCTGATTGGGCATCATCTTTAGCTTCTTTAATGTTGTTGATGGATAATTTTTGTAGTTTCTCAACTTCCGATTGTGGAAAACTTGGATTGGTTAAGATATCAGTAAAAACATCTAGCAGTAAGTCTAGATCTTTTTTTAATACCTCAGATTGAGCAAAGGAAAAATCATGTTGAGCAGAAAAAAACAAAGATGCTCCTACTCCATCAAGTTCACTAGCGATTTTGTCAGCACTGCGATTTTTAGTCCCTTTTCTTAAGAGTTCAGCAGTTATGTCAGCTAAACCTTCTTTTCCACTTGGATCAAGAACGCTACCAGCACGAATACGCATATTAAAACTAATAAAAGGAACTTCATGGTGTTCCATTAAAAGTATTGTCATACCGTTATCAAGCTTAAGTTTTTTATATGGAGGTAGTTTTAGGGAGTTAGTAGCAGATGTTTGAGCAGTGGCAGAGCCTACAAGTAATAAGAATGTTAATAATAGTAAAATAAAGTATTTCATCATCTTTTCTCCTAATATGTTAGTTTTTATTTTCTTGAGCTTGTTGGGGTTGTTCGGAAACAGGAACTAAAGTAATTACTGTACGATTACGTGAGGTGAAATACTTTTGAGCTACTTTTTTTACATCCTCAACAGTCACTTTAGCAAAATCATCTGGAGCAGAGAGTAATTTTTTGTAATCACCAAAAAAAACTTCATAAGTTCCAATAGTGTTAGCTTTACCAGCAATAGTTTTTAATCGGGCATAAAAATTAACTAAAAGAATATTTTTAGCCTTTTTTAGTTCTTCTTCAGTGATTCCTTGAGTTTTAATTTTTTCTAACTCTTCATAAAGGGCTTTTTCCATTTTTTCTGATTCAATACCAGGTTGAATTTGCGCATAAAAAGTAAATAAAGTTGGGTCAATGTCAAAGTCTGTTCCACCTTCAATAGAAAGCACTAACTCATCTTGATCAACTAAGCGTTTGTAAAGACGTGAGCTTTGACCTGTAAAAAGAATATTTTCTAATACTTTTATTGGATAGTATTCTGGGCTGTTGGTAGCAGAAACATGGTAAGCAATAGCAATAGCAGGCACTTGAGCCAGTTTTTCTACACGACTTCGACGTTCTCCCAACTGTTCTGGCTCAATAGTAGTAACTTTGGCTGGAGGTTGATGCGCTTTAATGGGTTCTAAATATTTTTCTGCCAATTTAACTACTTCATCAAATGCTACATTGCCTGTTACTACAAGTGTGGCATTTGAGGGAGAATAACCAGATTCAAAATGTTTTTGTAAATCTTGTAATGACCAATTTTCAATATCTGAGGGCCAACCAACTACAGGCCATTGATAAGGGTGAGCAGTGTAGGCAGTTGCCCAAAGTTGTTCATCTAAAATAGCTAAATTATTGCTTTCCACAGAATTACGACGTTCAGAATAAACAACACCTCGTTCAGATTCTACTATTTTAGGATCAATACTTAAATTTGCTATTCGGTCAGCTTCTAAATCAAATATTAGTTCTAGTTGTGAAACAGGAAACCAATCCTGGTAAACTGTTAGATTGCGGCTAGTGTAGGCGTTATTTGTGCCTCCATTAGCTTCCATTACACGGTCAAATTCGCCTGGGCCGTATTTTTTAGCTCCATTAAACATCATATGTTCAAAGAAATGTGAAAGACCTGTTGTTCCGGGACGTTCATTGCGTGATCCTATACGGTAAAAAGTATACATAGCTGCATTGGGAATAGAATGATCTTCATGGACTAGAATTTTCATGCCATTTTTTAAGTTATGTGTTTTAACTTCTAAGGATTGTGAATAACTTATGCTACTAAAACTAAGTATTAATAATAGGGCAAGAAAAAAGTTTTTCATGCTTTACCTCGGTTGATAAGATTTATTTGGGATGCTCAGAATAGACTATTTTATAGCAACCGTTTAGCTTAAGTAAGTAGGAAAAGTTGATGTAAAACTAGCAGAAAAGAGAAAAACCAAAAACCAATATAACTTAAGTAGATATATTAGTTTTTGGTTGATGAATTATTGTAAGAGAGATTATGAATTTGATAGTTTATAAGTGATTATTTACCAGTGTCTTTACTGGCAGTTTCTTTACTTTTCTTAGAACTTTTTGGTTTTTCTGTCCCACCAACTTCTTCAATACCTAATTTTTTACGAGTATCTTTATTTAGATGGCCTGTAGGGTTTAGATCGTTTTGTTCTTGAAAAGTTTTAATAGCTGCTTTTGTATCAGTATCAACTTTGCCAGTTATATTGCCTTTGTATAAACCCTTAGCTTTTAAGGCTTGTTGGGCTTTTTCTACATTAGCTGGCAAATATTCTGCTCTAGTTTTAGAAGTTTCTGTTGTAGTAGCTTTTTCGTCATTTGCTGCTGTAGAAGTTTTATCTTGGGCAAAAACTCCTGTACAAAGAGCAATCAAAATAGCAATAGTAGAAATGATGGATTTAATATTGATTTGCATAATAAAATTTTCCTCCAAATGTTAAATTATTGATTTAATTAAAGTTAGATTAATTAGTGTTTACTAATTAACGGTTTTATTTTTAGGTAAAAGTTAAAAAGTTAGTTTTGAGCAATTTGACTCAAATAATTAAATTGGAATTTGAAAAAAAGTATTTTGCGCTTGTAGAAAACTAGAGCGTGGTTGCACGCTCTAGTTTGTATAGTAGAATTAATTTGTAGGAGTGGATAAAGTTAAATTACTCAATAGTTACAGGTAGAAAACTAATTCCTTGACCTTTACGTTCGATTTGAATAATGACAGTATCACCTTCCTTAATAGATTTCATTACACTAGCAAGATCAGCAGCAGATTTAATAGGTTGACGGTTGATTTGGTGAATCACATCACCTTTTTGTATACCTACTTCTGCGGCAGGGCTAGCAGGGACGACTTTATCAACTACAGCACCACTTTTAATCTTTAAGTCTGCTGCTTGGTCAGCATTGAGAGTAGATGCAGAAATTCCTAATTTCCCGCTACTTTCTTCTTCATTTGCGGAATTTTCTTCCGGGTCAATTTCTCGACCATTTACACCAATTTTTCTTTCGGCTGTTTCTACAGTAGCAGTTTGCATTTTTCCATCACGAATAAATTTAACCTCTGCTTTTTTGCCGACTGGAGTTTTTGCAACAGTATTTGTAAGCTCATGTTGGTCTTTTACAGATTTGCCATCAAAACTAACAATTAAATCTCCGCTTTGAATACCTGCTTTAGCTGCTGGTGTATCAGGTTGCACATCATTAACTAAAGCACCCTCTGTAGTATTTAAACCCAAGCCTTGAGCTTTTTCTGGTGTAACTTCTGTGATTGTTACCCCTAAATAACCACGAGTAACTTTTCCATTTTTGACTAGCTGTTCATAAACATATCGAACTAAGTTGGAGGGAATTGCAAACCCAATGCCTTGGTTGCCACCAGACTCTGAGAAAATCATAGTGTTAATACCAATAATTTGACCTTTCATATTGACTAGCGGGCCACCAGAATTACCTGGGTTAATAGAAGCATCTGTTTGAATAAAATCATTGTAGTTTCCACCTACATAACGACCTTTAGCACTAACAATTCCTGCTGTAATAGTTTGTTCAAGTCCAAAAGGAGAACCTATTGCTACTACCCAATCACCTTGTTCCATTACATCAGAATCACCCAAACTAGCATAAGGCATACTATTGACATCAATTTTTACTACAGCCAAATCGGTAAATTCATCTTTACCAATAACTTTTCCCTTAAATTTACGGCCATCAACTAATTTAACTTCAATACTGTCAGCTTTACCAACAACATGATTATTGGTCAAAATATAACCATCTGGAGTTACTAAAACGCCTGATCCATTTCCTCTTTGCTTAAATGGGTGAGGAGGTTGTGGCCCACCAGGAAAATCAAATTGAAACCCAGGAATTTGTGGAAAACCGCTACTACCTTTAACTTTTTGTACTGTACTAATATTAACTACAGTAGGTTTCATTACTTTTGCGATTTCACGAAAAGTGTTAGAAAGCGTTATAGGTGAAACTACTTGTTCAGGTAAAGTAGCTTCTTTTGGAGGAGGTAATATGCCTACAGAGGCATTCCCATAAACATTGGAGGCTTTATTTCCATAAACTTTTACTAATGAAAATATTAATGCTAGTGTTAAAACTAATGTTGCACTAGCTGCCCAAACTACTATCCCTTTTGGTTTTGCCATAGCAATTAAACTCCTAAAAATTAAAATTTACTAAATTAAGAAATTTGTTTTTTTAAATTTTGTACAATTCCAAAATTATATAATTATGTACCTAATCAAAGCAAGGTTACTATAAAGGCTATAAGATTATATAATTTAATAGTATATTTTATAGTCCGATAATAAGATGCAAATTATTAAAAATGGTTTTCCTCTCCTTAGAAAAGTGCTTTTTGAAATCTATCATTTTATATTACTAGTAATTTCCTTTAGTTTTAATAGATTAAGTTCTGCTGATTTATAATTTGGATTAATTTTTAGGGTGATTTCAAATTGTTTTTGTGCTTGGGTGTAAAGTTGTAAATTAAGATAAACTATACCTAGGTAATTGTGCGCTTCTAATAAATTAGGATTTTCTTTGATAAGAGACTCTAATTCAATTTTTGCTTCCTCTATTATTCCATTATTTAATAAAGCAAGTGCATAAGTTAAACTTACTTCTTTATCTTGTGGTGTTAGTTGTTTTGCTCTAGCTAAATATGGTAATGCTTCTTGGTATTTATTAACACTATTTAGTATTTTGCCTAGCTGATAATGTCCTTGAGCATAGTTAGGAAATTTGGTAGTTAGCTCTTTATTTACTGTAATTGCTTCATTTACTTTACCTTCATCAAATAGTTCCAAAGCTCTATCATATAGCATAAGTGCTATTCTAGGGCTTTGAGGAGCATTATTGATAAAAGAAGTCCTAACACTGTCTTGTGTTAGCCAATCTAAGTTTCTTACATAAGTGCGAACGGTTGCTAGTAAACAAACTAATGTAAATAAACATACACCAATAATTTTTAATTTGCCTGAATGATTTATTAGCCAATAAAAAATGGCACCAAAAATTAAACAAACGCTTATAGAAGGAAAATATAAAAAACGCTCTGCCATTATTACTCCAATGTCAAAAAATACATTAGAAACTACGCTCATTGTGCCAAAGAAAAAAAGTATTGAAAAAGCCATAACCCTTTGATGCCAAAGTAAAATAAATCCAGTTATTAATAAACCTAAAATTAAAATCAAGGCCATTGTTACTTCAATATTAATTTGGTTAACTATTTTTATAATTGTAGTGTCATAAAAGGCAATTAATTTGCTTGGAAAAATTAATAAATAAATATACTTAATAAACACTATACTCATTGTATAAATACGACTGCTAAAAGAATCAGGAAAAATTAAATTTTTGTTGTTAACTATTGAGCCTCTAAGAGTTATTTTAAGAAGTAAATAAAGAAACAAAACAAAGAAATATCCACTATGGTAAATAAGTTTGGACTTAAGTTTAGAAAAATTTGACCAATTGTAGCAAATATCTAAGAGAATAATTACCCCTAGAGCTACTACTCCGTTTTCTTTGGAAAGTATAGCAAACAAATAACATAGCAAAGAAGAAATATAATAAATATCTAGTTTGTTACTCTTAGAATAAAGCCAAATAGCAAACAAAGCAAAAAAGGCTGTAAGCACTTCTGATAGACCAGTAATATTACTAACGGCTTCTGTATGGATTGGATGAACAGCGAAAATAATTGCTGTTAATAATGCAAGTAATTTGTTATCTGTATATTTTAGAGTAAGCAAATATAAAAGAAATGTATTTAATGTATGTAAAAAAATATTAAATATATGATAGGGAATAGAATTTAAGCCAAATAAAGTGTATTCTATAGCTAAAATAAAATTATAAATAGGACGATAATTATTAAAACTACTGAATAAATGTTTTTTGGGGAAAAATAGATCATAGCTAAATAGTGATCTTATAGATTCGTTATTTATTACATAAAATATATCATCAGCAACAAAATCCCCAGAAATTATATTACCAAAATTTAGTAGTATTACTAGGAAAATGACTAAAAATGCTATTTTATAGAGTTTAGTTGAAACAATAGATTCATCTATTAAAATTTCTAACATTTTAATTTACCTGTTGAGATTAATGGTTTAAGTAGTTATTTGTATAATTAAAACGCAAGGAAAGCTTATTCTAATAAAAGCTTTTCTACTGTTACAAGTTATTTTGTGTTTTCTACAGAAAGAGTTTGTTAAAGAGTTTGTTAAAGAGTTTGTTAAAGAGTTTGTTAAAGAGTTATTGTAATTAAGCAGTTATGATTGAATGTCTTTACTCATTCGTTGGAGTAATCTTCTTAATCTAATTTGTAATTCTGCAAAAGATAAGGGGCCGCCCCAATAATCTTCAACGCCTTGTTCTAAGGCTTGTAAGCAATCTTCATTACTTGGTTTATTAGTAATAAAAATAAAAACAGGGATTTCCGCTAGATCCTGAGATGCAGCAAAGAGTTGCCAACCATTAATTTTAGGTGCTAAAACTTCAGTAATTACTAGATTGAAATAGTATTTTTCTAAACATTCCCAAGCCTCTTCAGTGCTATTAGTACTAATTACAGTGCAGCCAAATTCTTGTAATATTTCTTCAATAGTTGTATCAGTGTTACTACTTATGGTTAAAATCATAAGCTCAGGAAAAAAATATTCATTTTGTAAGGCTTTAGATTCTGGTTTAAGGGTTACAAAAGGATTTGTTTTGTTGTCTCCTACTTGAGAAGTGATGTTTTTAGCAGATCTAGTATGTTTATCTTTAATATTTTCTAAGCTTTCTATTTTCTCTGGTATGTTTACCATAGGCATATTAGCTTTTGGAATATCAAAAGTTGGGATATCAAAAGAAGAATCCAGCTTATTTTCTATGATAGTTGCGTTAGAAGTATTATAAGCTGCTGTTAGAAGACCTGTTGAAGCAGCAGCAGTAACAGAAAGCTCTGTACTGATTGGTTGTAGTGTTATTCCTGAAGCAGAAAGTAACTCTTCAAAAAATTGCTCTGCTGAATCTGGTCGTCCAGATGGTCGTTTAGCTAAGGCTCGCAGTACTGCATAATCTAAAGCTGTTGGCAATCCATATTGAAAGCGGGATGGAGGAGGCGGAGGAGTACGAACATGATGTTGTGCTACATCTACGGCTACAAAACTATTAAACGGAACTCGTCCTGTAATCATTTCAAAGAAAATAATTCCTAAACTATAAATATCAGTGTGTATAGTTAATGGTTCACCACAGCATTGTTCTGGCGACATATATTGTGGTGTACCTATTGCACTATCAGTTATAGCTGAATTAGCCGTTCCATCAATGGTTAATTCCTTTAGTTTTGCAATACCAAAATCTACTAATTGAACTCTTTCACGAGGTGTATCACAATTTTCTATCAAAATATTGTCAGGTTTTAAGTCACAATGAATGACTTTTTGTGCATGTGCTGCTGAAACACCCGCACATATTTGCTGCATAATACGTAAGGCTCTTTCTAGTGGCAGTGCGCCTATATCTTCAATCTCTTCTGACAAAGGCTTACCTTGAACCAGCCTCATTACTAAATAAGCTCCAAAATTATCTGGTAATGTTCCATAGTCATAAACTGGCACAATGTTGATATGATCCAAACGGGCAACTGCTAGGGCTTCTCTACGAAATTGCTTAAGAATTCTTTCATTGGAAAGTAATTGAGGAGAAAGGATTTTAACCGCTACTTCTCTGTTAAGTTCTGTTTGAATTGAACGATATATTACCCCCATACCACCTTTAGCAAACATGGATTTTAATAAATATTTATTGGCTATTAGTCGTGAAGCAGGCCAAGCCGTTTCCAAATACTCATTATCTGTTGGACACATTATGTCGCTATCATCATAACAAATAAAACATTTAGGACACACCCTCATAAAATTACCCTGTTTTAGCAAATTGTGAGTTGGTATTGGTAATTGACCATCAAATTAACTAAAATTTCTAGTTTTTAGTTTTGAGGTTTTGATTATAGCTTAATTAATAATTTTGATGAAACTTTATATTATTTATTGGTTTTAATAAAAAACGGACAATTGTATTTGAAAAATATTGTCCTTTCTAAAAATTAACTATAACTGATACTAAAAATTAGAGATTGTTATTTTACTACTAAGGTATTTCCTTCTTTGATTTCCCTTAAGTATTCTATTTAGTAACTTGATAAAAACTAAGCTCTGTTTCTCCTTGTTTTAATCTTCTATAACAATTAAGTTGTCCAATTATGTCAGGTAAAGTAAATTTACTATGATGTTCAACAATAATAATAGATGTGTCTGATAAAAAAGTAACTTCTCCTAAATACTGCAATACAGGTAAGTAAATAGATGATTTATAAGGAGGGTCAAAGTAAACAATATCAAATAGAGAGTTATTTTTCTCAAGTTTTTTAAGAGAACTTAAAGCATCACTAGTAATTATTTGTATGTAATTTGCAGGGATTTTGCAATGCGTAATATTATTTTGAATAATTTTTGTTGCATGTTTAGAAGCTTCTATTAACAATGCAAAACTTGCTCCTCGGCTAAGAGCTTCAATTGCCACTGCTCCTGAACCAGAACAAATATCTAAAAAACGAGTATTTGCAATTTTAGAGGCTAAAATATTAAATAATGTTTCTCTTAGTCGGTCAGATGTTGGGCGTACATCCAAACCAGCAACAGTTTTTAAGCTATGACCTTTATAAATTCCTGCTATTACTCGCATTTGTTTTTCCTAAGTATTTTATAACTATGATAAATTAAATAATTTAACCAACCTAAAAAATAATTTAGAGGTTTTATGACTACAGCAATTATTTATCACTCAGATTATCTTAAACATGAAACAGGCGCACATCCAGAGCGACCAGAAAGGGCATCATTAATTGCTCAAGAAATTAAGAAAGTAGATGCTACTCATTATATTTGGCTATCTCCTCAAGTTGCTCAAAATACAGATATTTTACGCTGTCACAGTTCACAACATTATGATTTAGTTCAAACGGCTTGTAAAAAAGGCTTAGGAGCTTTAGACGCTGATACAGTAATTAGCCAAGATTCTTTTGCCGTATCATTACTAGCATCAGGAGGAGTATTAACAGCTATTGATGCAGTTATGAGCAGTCAAGCTAGCAATGCTTTTGTTATTGTTCGTCCCCCAGGTCATCATGCTACAGCAGAAAAGGCAATGGGTTTTTGCCTATTTAATAATGTTGCTGTTGGAGCGCGTTATGCTCAGCAAAAACATAATTTAGAGCAAGTTTTAATTATAGATTGGGATGTCCATCATGGTAATGGTACTCAAGATATTTTTTATGATGATAACTCCGTTTTTTATCTTTCCTTACATCAACATCCACATTATCCAGGTACAGGAAGAACTTCTGAAACAGGAATTAACCAAGGTCAAGGCTATACGCTAAATGTTCCTTTGTCGGCAGGCACTTCAGCCAAAAATTATCGAGAAGTTTTTGACATAGCATTAAAAACAGTTTTACAAAAAATTAAACCAGATTTAATTTTAATTTCTGCTGGCTTTGATTCTCATAGAGAAGACCCTTTAGGCGGCTTAATGCTTGAAAATGAAGATTTTGCCTGGATGACTACACGATTAAAACAACTAGCCTCAGATTGTGGACACAGTAGAGTTATTTCTGTGCTTGAAGGTGGCTACAACCTACAACGGCTAGGAAAAATTGCTGCTGCACACACAGAAGCATTAGCAGAAAATAATTTTTGATAAATAAAACAGTATTTTAAAATAGAGAGTTAATTTATGGAAATAGGTTCATTGGTAACTTTATTAGGTGGTTTATTTTTAACCACCTTTGGCATATTAAAATTATATGGTCTAAATAAACGTTGGGTAACAGGCTCAAATAAATCGCTAAAAGAAAATCTGTGCGGAACTTGACCAAATTGGAATAGTCGCATTTTGCGCCTAATTTATCCTTTTGTTTTTCTTAGCTCAGGAATAATATTTTTAGTTACTTTTATGGTACAAATATCTTTAATTAATTTTTAATATTTTATAAGCTAATTAAAGGAAATATTTTAAGTTTTATAGGACAAAACAATGTTTAAGTTTAATAATAAAGTGGTTGTAACACTAATAGTAGGCTTATATTTTTTCTGGTGTCTTTTATTTCCTTATCAATGGCGGTTATTAGATGGGGTTAATGTACTAATTCATGAGGCAGGGCATCCGCTATTTGGCATTTTAGGCGAGTTTATGAGCATTTTAGGTGGAACTTTAATGCAACTAATTATGCCAGCATTATTTGTAGGATATTTCTTCTGGAATAATCAAAAATTCTCTAGCGCGATAGTTTTATTTTGGGTTGGACATAATTTATTAAATATTTCTATTTATTCAGCAGATGCTGTAGTAATGCAACTACCTTTAATTGGTAATGGTGATCGTATTCATGACTGGAATTATATGCTGTCAGAGCTAAATTTACTTGGTCAAACAAATAAAATAGCATTAATGATTCGCATTTCTGCCATTATGACAATAATAGCTGCATTTGCATTGTCTTTAATTTTTTCTCAATCGGACGAAGAAATTGTTCCAACAAACTTAGATTGAAGTATTTAGGAATAATAGCTAATTGACTTAAACCTTTAATTATCAAGCTTTTAGGGTCTTAGATTTTATCTGCACTAACTTCTTATCTGGACTCTATAAAATCTCTACTAAATTCTCCTTACAAACTAGGGTTTTTACTAAAATAGCTCTTTGCTTTTTTCCATCAATTGTCTTAAGCTTTACGGGCAATGGATTAGCACATCAAATTTCTAATAACCTATTAAAAAGTAAAAATTTATTTGCCACAATCTTAATGTTTTCAATCATTAACGAAAAACTCTTGATCTCAAAAAAGCACCAGCATGGAGAAATTTTCATGAAAATTAAGATAGTTTCTATAAGTGCAATATTTTTGCTTTTCTTCCTTCCTTTTTGCTGCTTTGGACAATTAAGTAAAAAGGTTAAATCTTTAGAAACAAATTTTAATCTTGAAGTTAACTGGAAATACCGGCAAGGAGATGATTTAACTTGGGCAAACCCAGAATTTGATGATTCAACTTGGAAAGATTTTGAAATTAATAAATCTCCAGAACAGCAAGACATTACACCAAACAATAATTTTTCCTGGTTTCGCATTAAATTAAAGCTGCCTATCAAAGCATCTGAGCAAGCAGACGACTTTGAGCAACTCTATAATGACATTGGAATCGTGCTTCAAACAAAGATTTTCTTAAACTATCAAATTTATGCTAATGGTGTTTTGATTACACCTCAAAAAGATATTTTATCAGTAAATAAAATTGAATATCCCTGGCCTAAAATTATCCAAATACCTGCTAATCTAATTGATGACAAAGGCAATCTTTGTTTAGCTATTAGAGTCTGGTTTTTTCCAGAATATGCTGTTGGTAGTGGAAGAAGAGGCTTTAGCGAAGGTTTATTTGTTCTAGGCAAAGTACCTAATCTTGAAATAGCAAAAGAAAACCGACGAATTAAATTACTCTATAGAACTATAAGTACATTTGTTCTTAGCATTATATTTTTGCTAGTAAGTCTTTACCATTTACTGCTTTACATCAGACTTGGAACCGAAAAAGATTATCTTCGCTATAGCTTATGTGTTTTCTTTTATAGCATACAGATATTTGCAGGTACTTTTTTCTGGAATTCACTGCTTTTAGGATCACATAACAACATTATTCTAGTCCTATTTGTTTCTAATAAATTAACTTCAGTATTTTTGATAGAATTTTTATGGAATTTTTTAGGTAAACCCATAAGTAAATGGGTGCGTGCTTTTCAATTGCTAAATTTAATTAATATTTTATTTTTTCTATTCTTACCTTTCTTACTTATGCTTAGAATAGAAACCCTTACCTATGCACCACTTTCAATATTATTTCTAGTAATGATAATTAAGTTAATCGGTGTAGAGAGTTGGCGAGGTAATTCTGAAGCTAGAGTACTTTTACTTGGGAGTTTATCTTATTTTGTTGTTTTTTTGATTCAAATAAAACTGCCTTATAACATCATTCAATGGGCATTTGCCTTTAATATTGTGCTAATGGCTACACTGGTTGCAAACCGTTTTGCACGTGTTTATAAAGAACTTAATCTATTAAACCGTGATTTGGAAAAGAAAGTAGCAGAGCGCACCAATGAAATAAGCCAAAAAAACAAGGCACTACTAGAACAAACTGATGAAATAAGCGAAAAAAATAAAGCTTTACAAGATCGTATTGAAGAAATAGCCCACAAAAATCAAGAATTAATAGAATCTAATCAACGAGCAGACCGAATATTTAATGTACTAGCTGAAGCCTTGCCAGGAACCGTATTAGACGAAAAATATCGACTAGATGAAATTATTGGTTCAGGCGGTTTTGGTGCTGTTTATAAAGCAACGCACCTTCAGATAAAGCGCAAAGTTGCAGTAAAAATATTTAAGCCATTAGCAGGTAACGATTCATCAGAAAGTCTTGAACGTTTTCGACTTGAAGCTATTGCTGGCTCACGTATTAATCATCCAAATGCAGTTGCAATACTTGATTCAGGTATATCTAGCGATGGAATTGCATATTTAGTGATGGAACTTTTAAGTGGTCGTCCACTTAAAAAAGAGTTAAGAGAAAAGAAAGTGCTTTCTGTTTCTCGGACAGTTTTTATTCTTTTACCTGTTTGTGAAGTGCTAATAAAAGCTCATGAACTAGGTTTAGTACATCGTGATATAAAACCAGATAATATTTTTATTCATCGCTCAGAAGGTAGAGAAATAATAAAATTGGTCGATTTTGGACTTGTAAAACTTGTAGAGGACTCTGGAAGTATAAATATTTCAGATCTTACTGCAACAGGGGTTTTGATTGGCTCGCCACAATATATGTCACCTGAGCAGATTAATTCTAAATCTTGTGAAGAAAAGTCAGATATTTATAGCCTTGGAGTAGTAGCTTATGAAATGCTAGCAGGTCGTCCACCTTTTTTGCCTATCAATAACATTATGTTTTCGCTTTTTATGCAACATATGACAGAACCACCTCCACATTTGGCAGATTTTAATAAAAATGCTCCTAATGAACTAGTTGAATTAATAATGAAAACTCTTGCAAAAAGCCCCGAAGATCGCCCTAATGCACAAGAGCTAGCAACGGCAATGTCTAAATTCTATACAAAAGAAGGAGAAGAAACTTACCAAAATGTTACGGAAGAAACAGAAGATTATTTAACTGATAGCAAAAAAACTAAGATAATAGAAGCTGATACAAATAAATTTACCTAGTAATTTGATGCAAATGCAGGGGTATAGTCTATTTTACGTTGTCCCATGCTTTAGCATTTTTTATTGCTTCATCACCTCTAAGAATAACTCCATCCTGTTCTACATATAAAATTCCATTGCTCATTTTTGTTAAAACTGCAATTACAATGTAAATAGCCGCCAAATCATTACCATTAAAATTAATATTAATCGCACAGTCATGTTCTTCGCTAAGATGGCTGCAAATATCATCACAAACATCTTTAACGTCTGAAATTGTAGCTAAACGAACTTCTGCACTAGTAATTTTGTTGCGATATTCAACATTTAGTAGAATTTTTTGGCGTGATAAGTTTTGTTGTAGGCTTACAGAATCAAAACTAACATCAAACCCGAAGTCTTTACAAACTTTTTGCAAATCACTAATTTTTTCTAAAAGAGATTTTTCTAGCACAATATGAAAATTAATTTGCATAACACTTCCTTAACTTGTACTTCCTTAATCTGCTTGTCTTAACCTGCGACTAAGCTGATAAGGGAAAATGTCTGGAATTTCGCCAGCATTAAGCCTATTTTGTAAATCTGACCAAAACTTTACATCAAATAAATCTCCATGAACTTTTAGGAAAAACTCTCTTAATTTGCCGTCCAAATCTAAAAAAGACTTAAATTCTTCAGGGAAAATATCATTTTCCGCTACATAATACCAAGGCTCGGAATCTAGCTCATCTAAATAGTTTCTAGCCGCAGGAATAGCCCGAAAATTACATTCTGTAATTAAACATAACTCGTCATAATCATAAAAAATTACCCGACCATGCCGAGTTACTCCAAAATTTTTAAGTAATATATCGCCAGGGAAAATATTTGCTGCTACTAAATCCTTGATAGCATTCCCATAGTCTGTAATTGCCTCGGTTGCTGCTTCAAAGGACATTTCCTTAACATAAATATTTAGCGGAGATAATTTTCTTTCTGTATAAAGGTGTTTAATAACTACGCTTTCACCTTCTACTATTACCGTCTGTGCCGTAACCTTAAGCAATTCATCTAGTAAATCTTGGCTAAAACGGCTTTTATCAAATTTTAAGTGTTCAAATTCCTGAGCATCAACTAGCCTGCCAGCACGGTCACGAGTAAAAACTAAGTTATATTTGTCTAAAACATCCTTGCGAGTAGTTTTCTTAGGGTAATCTGCTTTATCTTTAATAATCTTAAACACTACATCATAAGAAGGAAGTGTAAAAACAGACATCACCATCCCTTTTTTACCTTTAGCAAACTCAAATTTGTCCGTAGAAGTTTGCAAATAACAAAGTAGGTCACGATAGAGGATAGTTTTACCATGTTTATTGTAACCTATTGATATATAAAGCTCTGAAATAGGCTTTAGCGGCATAATAGACTTTAAAAAACTAACCATTTCAAAAGGTTGTTCAATCTCAACATGAAAATAAGAGCGAGTAAAACTAAATATGATACTTACTTCATTTTGAGTAAGTAGTATTGCATCAACAATCATTCCTTGTTCTTTATTTATAAGCGCAATTGCAAGCGGAATATACTGATCTTGATAGCAGATTCGACCAATAATATAAGCTTTTTTATTACGATAAAAGACTGATTTTAATACTTCTATTCTATCAATATTTTGGCCTATTTCTTGGTTAATTCTCTCAACCATTAATTTAGCATCCAGAAAGATATCTTCATAATAAACATTAAAATTATAGCTACCTAATATTTCCTTAATGGTGCTAGCTAGGTCATCATTTACAGTAAAGACACAATAAATAGGTTTTTGTGAAATAGGGAGAAAGTCAAAGTCTGAAGCAACAAATTCAATATTAGGGTCTACGCCAGTTGTTATAAAGATTTTTCTAGTGACAGAATTAAAGAAAGTTTCAGCAATTTCTAAATCACCACGTTTAGTAATTAGCTCTGAATAATTTTTCTTTATACCAACCCAAACTTCTTTTTCCTGGCTATCATTTCCAAGTAGTTCTGTTAAGCGTTTTACCAAAGCTTGAACCGACTTGCTATAAAGGTCTAAACGCTCGGTAGCGTCATTATAAAAGCCAAAAGTATTACGAGTTTCAAACCTATTTTTGGCGCGGCGAGTAATTTCTTTAAACTTAGCCGTAAAGGTTTGAAAGCCTTCTAAAATAGTTGCAGCACTTTGACTAGCAAGTTGTTGAATATCCACAAATTTTCCTTATTTTTAGCTTTGAAATAATTAAGAATTGCCGATATTACAAAATAAATGTTTAGCGAGTACAGCAAGATTAGCTGATTATAGTTTTTAATAAAAAGACTGGTAATTTTACTTCGCTTTCACATCAAACAGTATTTATTTTCCTAACCCCACAAAAAAGATAGCCATTTTGTTAGATAAATATGGCTTAACATATATAATTTTTGAAACATAATATAAACATATTCGTTGAGGCATATATCAATTAATCAAAAAGGAGATTCTTACTATGAATAGCTTACCAATACAAAGCCTAAAAGCACATATTTCACTAAATGTTAGCAATGTTGAAAATAGCATTGAATTTTACAAAAAATTGTTTGGCATTGAACCCTTAAAAGTACGTAAAGGATATGCTAAGTTTGATGTACAAAACCCACCTCTTAACCTAGCACTTAATCAAATAGCAGTAAAAGATCGAGGTGTGCTTTCTCATCTTGGAATACAGGTTGCGACAACGGAAGATGTTATAGCGGTGCGTGAGCAATGGATAAAAGCTGGGCTTACTCCTCGTGATGAAATGCAAACTAATTGTTGTTATGCAATTCAAGATAAAACCTGGGCCCAAGACCCTGATGGCAATGAATGGGAAGTTTTTGTAGTACTTCAAGATAACTTAGCAGAAACTTCTATGTGCTGTGTAACTGATGACAGTAAAGAAGTTACAGCAAAAAATGCTTCTTGTGAAACTACAAGTTTAGAGACTTTACAAGCCGCCGTCTCTTGTTGTGGGACTAGTGAAGTAGCTGCAAATCTAGTTGGTTTATCTAGCAAAAAATAGCAAAAAATCTAAAAGGATAAAGTTATGAGTAACTCAAGTGTAGCAAGCCGACTTTCTTTTCTGGATAGATTTTTAACTTTGTGGATATTTCTAGCTATGGGTTTGGGTATTAGCTTGGGTTATTTTTATCCTGAAGTTGTTCCAATGCTTAATGGTTTAAGTATTGGAACGACTTCAATTCCTATTGCTATAGGGTTAATTTTGATGATGTATCCACCTCTAGCTAAAGTACGTTATGAAGAAATGGGAAGGGTTTTCCATAACTTCAAAATATTAGGGTTATCTCTAGTACTAAATTGGGTAATTGGCCCATCACTAATGTTTTTATTAGCAATAACTTTATTAACTGACAAGCCGGAGTATATGATAGGGTTGATTATGATTGGAATAGCACCATGTATTGCTATGGTGTTGGTTTGGAATGAGTTAGCTAAAGGTGATTCTGAATATTGTGCAGGACTTGTGGCTTTTAATTCTATTTTTCAGGTTTTCTTTTATCCAATTTATGCTTACTTTTTTATTACACTTCTACCTACTTGGTTTGGATTAAAGAGTATTGCGGTAAATATAACTGTTTTGGAAATTGCTAAAACTGTGTTTATTTACTTAGGCATCCCTTTTCTAGCAGGAATAATAACTCGCTTTTCCTTAATAAAATTAAAAGGAAAAGATTGGTATCAAACAAGTTTTATTCCTAAAATTAGCCCGTTAACCCTTATTGCTCTACTGTTTACAATTGTTGTTATGTTTTCTCTAAAAGGTGAAGCAATTATAGAACTACCATTAGATGTAATTAAAATTGCTATCCCTCTACTAATTTACTTTGTTGTAATGTTTGTATTTTCGTTTTTTATGAGCAAAAAATTACAAGCTAACTATGCTCAGTCGGCTACACTTTCTTTTACTGCTGCTTCAAACAATTTTGAGCTAGCTATTGCCGTAGCTGTAGCAACTTTTGGCATTCATCATGGTGCTGCTTTTGCTGCTGTGATTGGGCCGCTAGTTGAAGTGCCAGTCCTTATAGCTTTGGTTAATGTCGCACTTTGGTTTGAAAAAAGATATTTTCCAGAAAATTTATCTAACAAAGAAATTAAATTATGTAAAACAACATAAAGAAAAGGTGATTTTATAATGAGTGATTTACCAAGAGTTTTATTTGTATGCGTAGAAAATTCTTGTCGTAGCCAGTTGGCTGAGGCTTTTGGAAAAATTTATGGTCAAGCAGTTATTGAAGTTTATAGTTCAGGTTCTAGACCATCTGGAACTGTAAACCCTAAAGCTATAGAAGCAATGAAAGAAATAGGCTACGACCTTACCCAACATAAATCTAAATCCTTAGAAGATATTCCTACAAGCGAATATGAATACGCTATCACAATGGGATGTGGTGATGAATGCCCATTTGTAGTTGCTAAAAATAGAGAAGATTGGAAAATTCCCGACCCAAAACATATGTCTACAGACGAATTTAAGGAAGTTCGAGATTTAATAGAATCCAAAGTTAAAGACTTAATTGCAAATATTTCCAAATAGCTATTATATTAAGAGACATAAATGTTGCAGGATAAAACTAAAACGGATACTTAAATAATGTCTAAAATGTCTCCTCAAATAGTTATTTGTGGTGCTGGAATGGCGGGTATTTCGGCTGCTTATCATCTAGTAGTTAAACATAGAAAAAAACGTGTTTTAATTCTTGATCAAGGTCAGCCACTTTCACTTACAAGTAGCAAAGGCACTCAAGCTTATCGTAATTGGTGGCCTGGCCCAGACGATACTATGGTTAAGTTTATTAACCGTAGTATTGACCTTATAGCAGAACTTGCAGAAAAACCTAATAACCACTTTGGGCTTAACCAAAGAGGCTATCTTTTTCTAACTGCTCAAGATAGTCAAATTAATAATTGGAGAAAATCAGCCCAAGAAATCTCGCGTCTTGGAGCAGGCGAGTTTAGAGAACATTCTAGCCTAGATAATTACTTACCGACATTAACAGAAAACTTTAATAAAACTCTTTCAGGAGCAGATTTAATTTTAGACCCAGAACACGTTACCAAGCTTTATCCTTTTCTTACAAAAGATGTTAAGGCTGCTTTGCATATTCGTCGTGCTGGTTGGATGAATTCTATAAAGCTAGGAGAATGGCTTAAAGAAGAAGTAGAACGATATGGAGGAGAATTTATTTTAGATAAATTAGAGTCAGTAGAAGTAATAAATAATAAACTAGTTTCCATTAAACTAGCTTCGGGTAAGGTATTAGAACCAGAAAGTCTAGTTTTAGCTGTAGGGCCTCATCTTAAAAGTGTAGGTGATATGTTAGGGTTAGACCTGCCTGTTTTTAATGAACTACATGGAAAAATTACTTTTTCTGATACTAAAAAAATTTTTTCAGCAAATGCTCCACTTATGATTTGGGATGATGAGCTTTATTTACCCAGGACAGATGAAGAAAAACGTTTGTGGGCTTCTAATACCTCTACTAATTGGCTACTAGATAAATTTCCTAGTGGGGTACATCTAAGACCAAAAGGAGACAGCAAAAACCTAGAAATAATGATTATTTGGACATATGAAAAGCGTGTAGAAAAAGACTACCAGCCAATAAAATTTAGTCCTCATTATGGGGAAGTTTTAATTAGGGCAATCTCAAGAATGATTCCAGAAATGTCTAGCTATTTTGGGCAAGGTAGCAAAGCTTATGTAGATGGTGGCTATTACTGTAAAACAGTAGAAAATCGCCCTTTAATAGGGCCTTTGCCAGTAAGCGGAGTGTATATAATAGGTGCATTATCAGGTTATGGAATTATGTCTTCTCAAGCAGCAGGTGAACTTTTAGCCTCACATGTTTTAGGTGAAAAACTACCTAGTTATGCTTCAATGTTTTTACTTGAACGTTATCAAGATCCTTCTTACCAACAAATACTTAAAAAGCTTCAAGAAAACATTGGACAACTTTAGTTTGTAGCAAATTTATTTTGTAATACAAAGTTGTTTCATTAGCTATTGACCTTATAGAAACAAGCGATTGACGCTAATAAAAAATCCTCTTATCCTTCAAGAGATCAATAAAAAATCCTTTTTTCTACAATTTCCTAATAATTATAAGTTTTTTTGGAGGCACCAAGCATGAAAAATCTTAAAACGCTGATACTAGCCTTGACTCTAGCATCAACACTTACATTTCCAATTCCAACTATATCAAGGGCAAATAATATGAATTCCCCTAAACAAGTAGAGTCAGAATTTCCTTGGATTAAAGAAGTAACAAATAAATTAGAGACAGATTTAATAGCTAAATATGGCGAAACTCAGCGGACAAGATTGCAACAAGGTATAAAGCAAGTGGCAAGTTTTTGGCGTTCAGAAGATGGAGATAAAGAAGTTTTTGAGCAATTTATTAAAGAATATTTTGCTGGGGATCAAGCAACTTTAGACGAATTATTTAAGCGTTTTGAGCATAATTTAGAACAACTTGATGGGCATATGCACGAAATTAACCGAGAATTTCGCAATCAATCTGATTTGGATATTGGCCCAATAATGCCTTTTGATGATTTATTTGCTGGTTATGATCCATCAGCGCACTTTATTGATGACTTTTTTAAGAATAAATTAGCTTTTGCTGTGCTACTTAATTTTCCATTAACTACTTTAGAGCAACGCTTAAATGAGGGTGAAAAGTGGTCGCGTCGTCAATGGGCGGAAACCCGGCTAGCACAAAGATTTTCTAAACGTGTTCCAGCAGAGGTTAATTTGGCGATTGCTAAAGTTTCGTCTGAGAGTGAGCGTTATATTTCTGAATACAATATTTGGATGCACCATTTAGTAGATGATAAAGGACAAAGAATTTTTCCTCCAAAACTACGATTGCTTTCACATTGGAATTTAAGAGATGAGATTAAAGCTAGTTATAGTGATGTTAACAATGGACTAGCTAAACAACAGATGATTCAACGAGTTATGGAACATATTGTTAATCAAACAATTCCAGAAGTAGTAGTAAATAACCCTAATGTTGATTGGAATCCTGTTACTAATGAAGTAAAAAAGGCAGCAGTTAAAGATTCTGAAGGAGAGGGAAAAGTAGTTGACAGTCCTACTAACGCGCCTGAACCTAATACACGTTATGCACAACTGCTATCAACTTTTCAAGCTGCAAGAAAGGTTGATCCTTATTCACCAACAGCACCGACTTTGATCGCCCGACGTTTTGAAGAAAATAGGGAACTACCAGAAGCTAGAGTAAAAGCTATGTTGGAGGATGTCGTCTCATCTCCATTAGTCGCTCAAACTGCCAAATTGATAGAGAGCCGACTTGGACGGCCACTTGAGCCTTTTGATATTTGGTATAACGGTTTTAGACCTCGTGGAAGTTATAGCGAAGCACAACTTGATGAAATCGTTTCAAAACGCTATCCAACAGGAGATGCTTATAAAAAAGATATGCCTAATTTGTTGGTAAAATTAGGCTTTAGCAAAGAACGTGCTGAATATTTAGCTAATAATATTGAAGTTGATGCTGCTCGTGGTTCAGGTCATGCAATGGGTGCGGCTATGCGTTCAGAAAAAGCCCATCTGCGTACTAGGGTTGAAAAAACAGGCATGAATTACAAAGGCTATAATATTGCTGTTCATGAAATGGGGCATAATGTTGAGCAAACTTTCTCGCTTAATAATATTGATCATGTTTTATTGCAAGGTGTTCCAAATACAGCTTTTACAGAAGCTTTAGCCTTTGTTTTCCAAGGACATGATTTAGAACTACTAGGACTAGCTAAACCAGATAGTAAAAGCCAAGCCTTAAAAACACTTAATGATTTTTGGGCAACTTATGAAATTGCTGGAGTAGCTTTAGTTGATATGACGGTTTGGCATTGGATGTATGATCACCCTAACGCTACACCAGCAGAGCTAAAAGATGCTACAGTAAAAATTGCTAAGGATGTTTGGAATAAATACTATGCACCAGTATTTAAGCAAAAAGATGTTGTTTTACTAGGTATTTATTCTCATATGATAGATGGTTTTATGTACTTGCCGGATTACCCAATAGGCCATTTAATTGCTTTCCAAATTGAAGAACAAATGGAAAAGGCTGGTAATATTGGACAAGAGTTTGAACGTATGGCAGTTGTGGGTAGTGTTACGCCAGATATGTGGATGAAAAAGGCTAGCGGCGCACCTGTTGGGGCTGAAGCTTTACTTAATGCCACCAAAAAAGCTTTATTAGAATTGAACTTAAATAATGCTAAAGCAGAAAAATAAATAGTGGTTAGTAAGTAAATAAAGCTAAGAAAATTGTATAGATGCCAAGCAAAAAGGCTTGGAAATACTAGATTTTAGTAATTGATGGTTAGGTGTAGGAAAGCTAGTTTTGTTATAATGAAAATTCTCACCTAGCCAACTTAGAAAAATCTTTGAGGAATAGCAATGCGTTTATTGAAGTTATTTGTCATTTGTTTGATTCTAACTTTTCCAATTTCTAGTTTAGCTTTTCAGGAAAATGAAGTAAAAGATAAAAAAGAAAAGAAAGAAAAGAAAGAAAAACAAGATAAAAATAAAAAAGAACAAGAGCAAGAAAATCAAGCTAATACAGAAGAAAATCAAGAACAAACACCAGCACCAAAGCCAGAACCCACTACTAATCCATTAGTAACACAAATTGAGTTAGCAATTTCTCTTAAGCAACTAATTGAACCACCTGGACAAAATGCTTATGAGCTTTATCAAATATTAGTTAAGAATTCTCCAAATGAACCATCATTAAAAAGCTTAAGAGAAACCCTTACTTTAATACTTGGAGATGTGGCTAGATCGCCTTTAGAACTTTATCTTCAAGGAGCTAATTATAGCTTTACCAGGGATGATTGGGCCTCGGCCCAAAAGTATTCAGAACGCTTAAAAACATTACAACCTAAAGATAAACGTTTTGCTGCATTTGATTTATTTTATCAAGGGATGATCGCTTTAGCTGATAAAGACCCTAAAAAAGCAGAAGAACTTTTTCGTCAAGGAATAAAAAAAGACGATAAAGCACCCTATTTTTATAATGCTTTAGGGCGAGCATTATCTGAGCAAAAGAAGGAAGAAGATTCCTTAAAATCTTACTTAAAAGCTATTTCACTGGCTCCAGATTGGAATTATCCTTTAGTTAATGTTGCGCTAAAATATTTACGACGAGGGAATTTAGAAGATGCTCAACGCTTTGCTTTAGGCGCATTAAATGTAAATGTTAATGATGTAGAAGCTCATTCTGTATTAGGTAATATTTATGCTAGTGTTGGAAATTACGATGAAGCTATTAAGGAATATGAAATAGTACTTTCTCAGCGACCTAATTCTATAGCAGATCAAGTTGCTTATGGAAAATTGATGTTAGAAGAAGGAAATTTATTAGCAGCCGAAAGAGCTTTTAGCACAGCATTACAAGCTAATCCTAATGATCAGACAGCAAAGCTTTACCTTAGCATTACTGCTCAAAGATATTCTGATATTGTGCTTAATGATGCTATGAATCAATTAAAAGAGGTTGCCTCAAAAGGTAACAATGCTCAAGCACAAGTAGCAATAGCTGAAGCAGCGGCCCATAAAGGTAATACTACGCTAGCTATAGAATCCTATCAAGCGGCATTAAAAATAGAGCCTTGGCTTGCAGGTGCTAGATTAAAACTAGCTACTCTGTTAGCTCAAACTGGCAAAACAGCAGAAGCCATTGCAGAATATCGTAATGTAAGTAAGACAAACCCATCACTAAAAGAAGCTTATTTTAATCTAGGTAATTTACTAAGAAAAGAAGGGGATACTAAATCTGCAATTTTAGAATATCGTAAAGCTGTTGCAGTAGCACCAAGTTTTATAGCAGCACATTCTAATTTGGCTATATCGCTTCAAGAAATAGGTGAACTTGCAGCGGCAGCGGCAGAGTATCGAGCAATCTTGTCTATTGAAGGAAATAATAGTGTTGCTGTTAGTGCATTAAAAGATCTTGAGGCAAAAATTGCTGAACAAAATAAACCTGAACCTACTAAAACAGTAGAGGAACCAAAACCAACAGAAGCAGCTAAACCAAATGAAGAACCAAAAACTAATATTGAGAATAATAAATAAAAATTTTCTTAAGGAAGATATTATCTTGCTTGCTTCTAAAGTTTAAGTTCGTTAGAATCGTCGCCAATAATCTTAATTTTTATAACTAAAAACTAGTAGATTTTAGTAACTTCCAGATGGGTTTTTTTGTTATGCAAAATTCTAAAAAAAAGTTAGCTCTTGACTTAAAAAAATTTCCTAAACTTGATAAGTTCTCTAAAAATTTAGAAGGATTTCCTAAAAACTTAGATAATTTTTCTAAAGATAAACTTTTGTTTGTTAAAACTTTAGTTGAAAACCCTGTAGAACTTGGACAAGTAACTCCTAGCTCCCGCTTTTTAGCAGAAGGAATGGTGGCTAATTTAGATTTAGCTAATGCCAAAGCAGTAGTTGAATTTGGCCCTGGCACAGGAGCAATCACTAAAGCTATTGTTAAAAAATGTGGTGAAAAAACCAAGTTTTTTGCTGTAGAAACTAATGCTAATATGATAGAAATTTGGCAAAGACGTTTTCCAGAACATCAAATTATCCAGGATAGTGCAGAAAATATTGATGAACTTCTAAAACGTAACGATTTAGAAAAAGCAGACTATATTATTTCTAGTCTACCTTTTGCTTTAATTGAACCAAAACTTGGACAGCGGATCTTAAATAATTCTTATGCTAGTTTGCGGCCCGGTGGCGTGTTTGTTACTTATCAATATGTACATGCTAGGGTTATTAATAGCGTTATGAGGCTTTTAAGAAAGACTTTCCCTATAGTTGATACGTCGGTAGTATTTCGTAATCTACCTCCTTCTTTTGTTTTTCGCTGTCAAAAACCTGAGTAAAAGAAAATATAAAAAAATAAGAGAGTAAATTTTTACTCTCTTATTTTAGCCTAAGTTTTTAGGTTAGTTTATTTTTTAGCTAATTCTTCAATTCTTTCATTTTGTTCAATGATAGTTGAGCGTAAAGCAATAAAAGCTCGTTGAACATTATCAGGTAAGCTATCACAATTAGCACAAGCATCTGCATTCCCTTTTAATGCAGTAACCCCACAAATTCCACAAAGACGACGGTTAGCTACTTCTTGATAAGATTTTTTTTCTAAATATTTTTTTGCTTCTATTACTGCATCTTCTAACCAAGCAAAGTGTTTTACATCTGTTTCAACAAATTCTGTAATATGTTCAATAGTCATTACATTATGTTCACTTGATTTAGTCAAAACTTCAAAGGTTGGTTCAAATAAAATTGCATGTTTTCCTAGTCTCATAACTTCAACTCCTCCTATAACTTGTAAAATAAGATTTTAGACAGACATTAGATAAATCTGCATTAATAATTTTAAGTATTACTTAATTGTTAGGATGTTTTTATAGCCGACAGTATAGCATGAGTTAGAAAAATCTAACTATTTTTGTCAATGGATTTTTAAGAATTTGCTGCTTTTTCTGCTATAACTAAACAACTATCACCAAAAGAGATCTGGCTTTTGGACTTAATAAAGCTAAGTTCTAGTTCTAAATATTGATTAAGCAAATGGTTAAATAAATAATCTGTATGGTCTAAGGTATTTACTGCAATATTTTTACTCCTGGAGGAACAGAAAATTCAAATTGTTCATCTGTGGCTAAGAAATTTTCCTTAAAATTTGACAAGATAAAATCTGAACGCCCATCATTTGCATTGATTAATACTAAGCGACTTAATTGGATGGCTTTAGGGTTTATTTCTACAAATAATCTTTTTAATGAACTACTTACACGCTTAGGGATTAATTCTAGCACAATATTACCAGCAATAATTGGTGATTCTACATTAGAAATTTCTACAGACTTAAAATCTTTTTGTAAATTACGACGGCCCAAGAGAAAAACAAATGGTGCGCGTGGATCGTCGCTTTCTTTAAGGGCAGTGATTGTCACTTCTTTTTCTTCAGGGAGGTAAAAATAGACTTTTTTATCATTTACAATAAATATTTTTTCTTCAGGCTGGCGATAATCCCAACGCATTTTTCCAGGTCGCTTTAAGGTTAATGTGCCTTGTTCACGGAGCTTTCGCCCGGCTCGGTCGCTATAAACTTGAGTAAAATCTGCTGCTAGCCCTTTCATATTGCCATAGCGATTTTCTAGTCCAATAATTAATTTTTTGACAGTTTCATCTTCAGCTTGTCCTGGTAAAGTAATTAATAGCAATAAGATAGAAACAAAAAATAGCTTAAATATTGCAAGATTAATAAAGCGTGTCATAAAAAATATCCTTAAAATTATTATTTAACACTAATTTCTAAAAGTTTTAGATGCAGTGCTAGTCTATTTTTGTATCTTTAATAGAAGTTTTTCTACTAAGAAAAACTTTGTCATATATTCTTTTTTGGGACAGCATTATCCCACAAACGAACAAATCTAAATATACAAGGTTAGAAATATTTCTACAAAGCTCATCTTATCAATTAAATAAAATAAATCAAAAAGATGGCACGGCATTTGGTTAGCCAATTTAGCTGGCCTTTTTAAGTTTCACAAAGAAAAGGGGAAAAGTTATGGAAAAATTTCTTCAAGATTTCCGCTATGGGCTACGAGTATTGGCAAAAAGCAAAATTTTTACTATAGCAGTAATTTTTATTTTAGCTTTAGGCATTGGAGCAAACACAACTATTTTTACAATCTTAAATGCTATTTTTTTACAACCATTGCCAATGGAAAAGCCTTCGGAAATAGTTTCCCTTTTTACTTTGGATGGAAAAAACTCTACTGGTAATCGTAATAGCTTGCCTGTTTCTTTTCCAAACTATAAAGATTATCGTGACCAAAACACTAGTTTTACAGCAATATCAGCTTTTGCAGGAGCATCTTTAAGCCTAATAGGTCAAGGAGAACCTAGACAACTTAATGGCTTAATTGTTACAGGAAATTATTTTGATGTTTTAGGAGTAAAAGCTGTAATAGGACGGACTTTTTTGCCTGAAGAAGACCAAACCCCAGGACTTCATCCTGTTATTGTTCTTAGTCATAATGTATGGAAAACCCAATTTGGAGCAAAGCCTGAAGTTATAGGTAGTCAAATTACATTAAATGCTACTAGCTATACAATAATTGGTGTGACTCCAGCAAATTTTCGAGGAACTTTTGCTATAGGTTCAGTGGACTTTTTTGTTCCAATGATGATGCATGAACAAGTTTTTAGCGGTATTTTTAAGCAATGGTTTGATTCTCGCCGCGCTTTGCTTTTTAGTTTAGTTGGTAGACTTAAACCAAATGTCACTATTGAACAAGCACAAGCAGAAATAAAAACTATTGCTAGTCAATTAGCTAAAGAACATCCAAAAGATAATGATGGTCGTACACTGACGCTTATACCATTAGCAGAATCTACAGTTAATCCAAATCAACGAGATCTCTTTATAAGAGGTGGAGCATTGTTAATGGCTGTAGTAGGCTTAGTGCTGTTAATTGCTTGTGCCAATATTGCCAACCTTTTGTTAATAAGGGCTAATATTCGTCGCCGAGAAGTTGCTATTCGTATTGCTCTAGGTGCTAGTGCATGGCGGCTATTTCAACAATTTATGATTGAAAGTATTTTACTTTCTACTGTGGGAGGCATTATTGGTCTTGGTTTAGCTGTTTGGGGACGTGATTTATTATGGTCTTATCGCCCTATTTTTATTCAAGCTGATGGGCTGGATTTAAGCTTAGATTTAAGGGTGGTAGTTTTTACTTTATTGATTTCATTAGTTACAGGAGTAATTTTTGGTATTATCCCAACCCTTCAAGCTACTAGGTCAAATTTAGTAATAGAATTAAAAGAAAAAACAGCCCCAATTAATTCAGGAAATAAACTTTTAACATTACGTAATATTTTGGTAATTGCTCAAATTGCTTTTTCATTAATTGCTTTGATTAGTGCTAGTCTTTTCCTTCGTAGCCTGCTTAATGCTCAATCAATTGATCCAGGATTTGAAACTAAAAAAGTTTTTACAATCTCATTTGAGTTAAACCGCCAAAGTTATAGTGAAGTACAGGGTAAAGAGTTTTTCCGTAATGTTCAAAGCCGTGTTCAAGGCTTGCCTGGTGTAAAATCTGTTACTGTAGCTACTAATCCTCCGCTTGGAGGAGGCTTTTTAAGAAGTGTTTTTCCTGAAGGTGGCGATCCTCAAGCTTTAGGTAAAGGTATCCTTACAACTACTAATAACATTGGAACAAGATTTTTTGAAACCCTTAATATTCCTATTTTGCAAGGGCGAGATTTTAATGACACTGATAGAGAAACTGCTGTAGGTGTTGCAATTATTAATGAAGCAATGGTAAAACGCTTTTGGCCCGGACAAGATGCTATCGGAAAACGTTTTAGGTTTTTTGGAGATGACAATTTTACTGAAGTAATAGGTATTGTTAAGGATACTAAACAAGTTTCTCTTGGTGAAGAGCCAAATCCTTGTGCCTATATCCCAATATTTCAACGTTATACAAATTTAGTAACTTTATATGTTCAAAGTAAAGAAGATCCTAAAAGCATCTTAGGGACAGTTAGATCAGAAGTACAATCACTTGATAGTAATTTACCTCTTACAAACATCAATACAGTTTCTGAAATAATAGGCCAAAGTCTTTGGGCTGCTCGTATGAGTGCTATTTTACTAGTTTTGTTTGGGCTGTTAGCTTTAGTTCTTGCTGCTGTTGGAATTTATGGAATCCTAGCCTATTCTGTAAATCAGCGTACCCAAGAAATAGGCGTTCGTATGGCTTTAGGCGCGAAACCCTTTGATATCCTAAAACTAGTTCTTAGCCAAGCTATGTTGCTAGTTATGATAGGTATTGTTCTTGGGACAATAGGCGGTTTATTTTTAGCACGTCTTTTTGCAGGTCTTTTATTTGGTGTAAGTGCTTTTGATCCAATAACTTTTATAATAGCTCCATTAATTTTAGCTCTAACTGCCTTGCTAGCTAGCTATATTCCTGCTTACCGCGCTACAAAAGTTGATCCACTAGTAGCATTACGTTATGAATAATAAATTTATGTTTTCTTTGACTAGGGCTAAATTTTTTCTTAGCCCTAGTTATTAGCTAAAGTCTAGCTTAATCTAATACTTACGCTATTTTTCTAAAATATTACTCACACAACTTAAAAAAATGCTGTTGCATCCCAACAATGGTTAAGCAACAATTAATTATCTCGAAAACGAAAGGTTGGGTAATTTTATGGGAAAAGAAGGGACTAATAAAACTTCTGGTGCAAAATGTTGGATTAGATTAAGAGGTTCACCAAATGATCCAGAATCTTTTGAATTAGCTGCTTGGACTGGTATTGCTTGGGAAATCCCTGCAACAACTAATGATGGACGTATAGTAATTTTATCTATACCTGACTATATGGTTGCTGAAACATTACCAGCAGAGACAGATCCTGAAAAGCTCTATCATCCATTAAAGGTAGCTTAAGATTGCAAGTGCAATCTTAAAAATTTGTAGATTATACATAGTACAACCTTAAAAAGTGTTTATTAATATCTCTTTTGCCCCATTCATTTTACTAAAAGCTATAAAACAAAAAATTTGTAAATAGCTGAACGTATACCATTAATTTCTATTGCTACGGTATTTTCACCTTTTTTAAGCTTAAACTTTTTCTCTTTGCCCTTAAATGAAAGTAAATCCTCCATTAATTTTGCTGGACGGTTAATAGAAACACCATTAACAAATAATTTTACTTTTGTGGAAAGCCCTTCGCCTATTATTTCTAAGCGGTTATCTAAAATTGAGTAGCGAGCAAAATCTATACGTAAGTTTGTGCCAATATTGATGTTAGCATCACTTGTGTCAACTATTTGGCTACTAGAGTTTGTACGTACAACAATACGAAAGCGTGCTATTGCAGTTATTTTTGTTGGAGTAAAATCAAAACTTCGTAGGTTTGCAGCTAAATTGTTAGCAATGGTTTGAAATGTCTTTCCTTCATCTGTAGAAAGCATTAAATCTTGGTTTGTAGCCTTAGCAGCTAGGTCTTGAGATAAAATCCAGCGAACATTGATTGTTTGATCTTGTGGTAAAACTTCACCTCCATTTGGAAAAGTTAAAAATAACCCATCAGTTTTATCTGGAACACCAGAAAGACTGCGAGCAAACAGGTCTACATTAGGTGTTCCCCAACCTGTAGCTAGATCATAACCTGGGCGTGCTTGATAACCATCGAGTCCACCACCGCTATTATTTCCTACCGTAATATCATTAAAAAATAATGAACGAGGACTAGCACTAATTTCTTGTTGTTTACCTAGTTGGTAGATGCGATGATTGGCATTACCAAAACCATCTGTTTTAGAAAACTGGTTAGTTAAGGCTAAAATCCCAGCCCAAACCGGAGCAGAGGCACTTGTTCCACCAATAACACGGGTAAACCCACTTTCAACAACAAAAAAACCTGGGCGACTAAAGTCGGCTAGCAATGAAACATCAGGAACCGTCCGACCTGTTTGAGTTATTCCAGCTAAAGTTTGAAAGTCTGGACGTGGAAACATTACACTTATTCCACCACCGCTACCTTGCCAAACTTGTTCATCTTGATAAGCTGTTACATCACCATTACTATTAGTTTCAACTCTTAAAGATGTTCCTCCAACACCAACTATAAAAGGACTTGAGGCCAGTCCATTAACTTGCAAGCTTTGTCCATCACCACAATCATTTGCACCGCGATCACCCGAAGAAACAAAGACTGTCTGACCTTGAGCCGCAGCTTGTTTATAAAGATTGTTAAATAAAGCAACAAATTGAGGAAATAAAAATTTTTCACAAGCTCCAAAACTAATACTTAATATTTTTGTGTCAGGTAAAACATTTAGAAAATAAGCTAAGGATTGATCAATATCACTATCTCGATCGGCTATGACTACTTGAATATCTGCTTTTGGTGCTGCCGCGCCTGATAATTGGGTGTCAAGCAAGACTTCTAAGGTTTCTATCCCACCTCGGTCAATTATTTCACCACCAGCAGGGATTTTTACAATGTTAACAGCAGGTAACTTAAATAAATCTCGATAAGTATTAACATCTGACATATCAAAATCACTTCTAGCAATAATACCAATTTTTTGTCCTTGGCCTTCAATGCCATTAGCAAAAAGCGGTCTGAAATTATAAGCAACGTGTAAATCCTGTGGGCCAATAGCAAAACGTCCGCGATCTATTACAGTAGGCAAAATATCTTGAGGTTGTCTTTTTATGCTTGGTTCTGTAAAAAGAAAACTATTTAGCTTAACATCTATAATCTCTAAAGCTAAGTTAGCAGGCAAATGGCTAGCTTGTGAGTTTGCATAGTAAATTTGGTTATCTAGTTCAAATAGCTGTATTTGTGTTTGAAAAACTTTTTGGAGTTCCGAAACAGGAGCTTGAAAATCTAGTCTTAAACGATTTGCCCATTTTTGAGTAATTCTAATATTTGAGCTTTCTAGCCAACCAATAGCCATTTGATAAACATCTTTTGAAGCACCAAACTTTTCACCAAATTGATTTGGAGTAAGCCATTTTTGATAATTTTCACTTGTAGGAGCTTGCTGTTCTCTTAAAAGATCATCAAGTGCAGATTCATTTTTTAAGCGAAAATATAATGTGCCACTAATAAGCATATTTGCAGGTGCAGAAGTTTTTAATCTAGCTTCAAGAGGAATAAACGGTCTGCCAACAGGCTCTAAATTTTCTATTTGGGCTTTAGTTGTAGGAAAGATAATTGTTAAAAGGCAGAAAATGCAAATTACTAGCAAGAAAACTTTTTTAGCCATAAATAACCTACTCTCAACAATTTATTTTGATAAACTATATTATTTGTTATTAACTCTTTTATTTTCTGTAAAAAACCGTGATAGAATTTTAATCATTTTTTAATTATTTAAACAAGGGGACAAACTAGCTAAATTATGGACTCACCACAATCAAAAACCAAGACTAAAACACCTAATAAATCAGCTAATGAAGCTAACAATAACGATAGACAATCGGATATCAAAAAAATCTATGATATTGCTACAGGGTTTTGGGCTTCTGGCGCGCTCATAGCTGCAATTAAGCTTGGAGTCTTTACTAGGCTAGAAAATAACCCTGCTACAAGTGATTATTTAGCACGTAAACTTGGCTTAAATCGCCGTTGGACAGAAAAGCTTTTAACTGCTTGCGCTGCTATGGGGATGTTAGAAAAAAGCGATAAATATTTTAGTAATTCACCTACTGCATCACAATATCTAGTTGAATATAAACCACATTACCAAGGTCATTTTTTGCTGCATTTAGGCTCGCTATGGGAAAGATTTGGCACTTTAGCTAGCACGGTTCAAACTGGCCTGCGAAATGATAGTCAAACAACAGAACGAACAGACCAAGAAACTAGTCGTGCCTGGATTCTTAGCTCTCATAATGTTGCAATGAGTGGTCAGGCAGAAGCTTTAGCTAAGATGTTAGACTTAAGCGGTCGTCAACATTTATGCGATGTTGGAGGCGGGCCCGGAACTTATGCAGCAGTTCTTTGTTTACGTAATCCAAATTTACAAGCTACCGTCTTAGATGATCCAGAAGTAGTTCCTTATGCTGAAGAAATTATTGCTCGTTCCGGTCTAAAAGAACGTGTTAGCGTTAAACCAGCACAAGTTCCTTTTCATACTTATGACCAGGAATATGATGTAATGTTAATTTCTGGTGTTTTACATGGTTTTTCTGAAGCAACTTGTAAAAAAATGTTACGCAAAGCCTATAAAGCTATGTCATCAAATGGTTTAATTGTAATTCAAGAAATGCTTTTAGATGATGAAGACGCTCAACCCTTGCTGCCAGCACTATTTAGCTTAAATATGACTATGGGAGAGAGTTACACGGCAGCACAAATTATGTCTTGGCTCTATGATGCAGGTTTTGTTAAAGCAGAAGTAAAAGAAATTCCTGATGGCTCTTGGATGGATCATGTAATTATGGCTGTAAAGGCTTAGAAAAAATTTATAATTAACTTAAAAAAGCCTAGTTATTACTAGGCTTTTTTTATTTGGTTGCAACTTTGGGTGCTGCATCAACAAACACATCTACTTGTTGACCAACATAAACAGGAAAAGTTGGAGGTGAAAATCTATAAATTACTTGCAAGACACGAATATCTACACGCTCAGTATTATCACCAGTTAAGCTTTTCTTTGGCAAAATATAAGGGTCTATTCTAATAAACTCTAGAGGAATTTTTTTATTTGAATCTCCTTTTAGATGTGCAATTGCTTGGCTTCCAGAAGAAAATTTAACAGCATTAACCTCATCTATATCTACTCGAACTTGTAAAAAATCTGTCTCTCCAATCAACATTGATGCTTGAATTGGATTAGCTGTAATCATTTCTCCAACACGGATATTAAGCTGTAGAACTCGGCCAGTTTGCGGTGCAGTAACTGTTAATCTCTCTAAATTAACTAAAAGTTCTGCTCGTTGCGCTTTTAAGACACTTAAATTGGCTTCTGCTTCTTTTATTCTAGCTGTTGCACTATTAAGCAACGCATCTGCTTGTTGAAATTGTGCTTCAGCTTGACTTACACGAGCTTTTGCAGCATCACGAGCCTTTAAGCTAGTATTATAAGTTAAAAAGGCAATTACACCAGTCTGATAAAGTTTTTCATTACTAGCTAAAACTTGTTCATTGTCTTCTAGCAATGCTTTTAATTGAGAGATATTAGCATCAGCACTTTGTTTAGCTGCTTCTTGAGTAGCAATATCAGCGTGTGCTGTAGCTAAAGTTGCTTCAGCACGGGCAATATTAGCATCAGCACTAACAATTTTAGAGCGTTGCTCCCGATCATCTATCAAAAAGAGTTTATCACCTGTTTTCACCAAATCATTTTCTTTAACAAAGATTTGTGTAACTTGACCAGCAATAGGAGGGTTAATTTGAATATTACGTCCTGCTGCTTCAATAATTCCTGCACCAGCAATAGTTTGATCATAAGTGTTTTGTGCAGGTTCATTAAGCGGTTGGGCAATAGGTGTTGGACGAGCAGAGACTTTTACCCAATAAACTGCAAAACTTATTCCAATTAGTGCTAATAAAATACTGGCATATTTTCTCATACTTATTATTCCTTCTAATCCCTCTATCTTATTGATGTACTAAATCATTATGGTTATTATGAACATTGACGATTTGCCCATCTAACATTTCTGCTATTCGGTCGCCATAAGAAAAAATACGGTTATCATGTGTTACAACAATAATTGCTCGATCTTTGCTAAGTGCGGTACGTCGGAACATCTCCATAACTAATTTTCCTGTATCTCCATCTAAACTAGCAGTAGGTTCATCACAGACAATAAGCCTAGGTTCAGATACTAAAGCACGAGCAATAGCAACACGTTGTTGTTGTCCGCCTGAAAGTTGTGTAGGAAAAAATTCTGTTCTTTCGCCTAGCCCTACTAAAGATAAAAACTCCCGCCCTTTTTTTACAGCTTTTGAATAAGGAGTTTTAGCGATAAGTAGAGGAATAGCAACATTTTCTGCTGCTGTTAAAGTTGGTATTAAATTAAATTGTTGAAAAATAAAACCTACATATTGACGACGAAAATTAGTTTTTTGAGCCTGACTTAATTTATCTACTCTTACACCAAAAACATCAACTACACCATCATCATTATCCAGTATTCCAGCCATCACACTTAATAAAGTAGTTTTACCACATCCAGACGGGCCCACTAGTAAAAGTAATTCACCACAAGAAACTTGTAAATCCACTGTTTTTAATGCTTTAACTTGAGTGTCTCCAACACCAAAAGTTTTAGATACTTTAGTTAAAGACACTGCTATATCATAGTTTGTTAGTTGATTATCTTGTATTTTCATATTTTAGCTACGAAAAACTACGGCAGGTTCTAATTGTAAGACTCGTTTAATGCTAATTAAACTAGCTACCATGCAGATTAGAATTGTTATAATAAAACTAATTAACAGTAGTTGATAGGGGGTAAAGAATGCTAGTCGGCCAGTTTGATTAACCCAACCAATAAGGCAGCCTGCTCCAGAACCAATGCTATAGCCAATTATTCCTACTGTTAAACTTTGAAGTAAAATCATTTTAACTAATGTAAAACTACTAGTTCCCATTGCTTTAAGCGCGCCAAAATAACGCTCATTTTGTAGGGCAAAAGCATAAAATGTTTGTCCTGCAATAGCCATTCCAACAAGAAAAACTAGGGTTAAAGAAATCCCAATATTAATTGGAATGCCAGTATTTTTCATATAGTAGCCAATAGTAAGCCACTCCATATCTTCTTTAGTATAAGCAGCCAGACCTGTAGATTTTTTAATAGTTTCCACAAGTTCTTTAGGGTCTAAAGAGTCTTGAGCTTGGACTAAAATAAAATTAAGTTGTTTACGCTGGCGAGGTGAATATTGTAATGCACGGTCATAAGTAGTGTAAACATAAGGGTTAGATAGAAAATCTCTTGGAACGTCCGCAATTCCAACTACACGAGCAAGACGGTCATTAATTTCAAAAGTATCACCAATTTTAGGGCTACCTAAGCGTTCTGCTTCCGCTTTTCCAATTATTACAGAATCAGGGGAGTTAAGCGCAGATGTATCACCTTCAAGCATTTTGCCAGGACGACCTGCTAAACTAGCGTTATCTAAACCAAAAAGTCTTACAGTTTGAAATTTACCTGTTTTTAATCTGACTTGAGTTTGTCTTAAAAATAAAGGAACTGCCCATTTTACGCCTTGCACACTTCGCACACGTGTTAAATCTGTGTCTAATAAAGGTTTAGACTCATCTATAGATTGTAGTGTAGGATCTGCTACCCAAATTTGCGCCCCAACGGTTTCTATAGGTTTAGCAGTACGAAGCATTAATCCACAGAAAACCGACCCTTGTTGAATAAATAATAAAGAAACAAAAGCTAATCCACTAACCAAAGTAATATACTTAGCGCGATCACCAATAAGCATTTGTAAGGCAATACGTAACATATTTAGACCTCTATTTGATTTACACCTTTTAATGCTGTTAGGGAAAACTCAGCAATATGTTTAGCAATACGACTAATTAAGTCTGGAGTCATTTCTTTTTGATTAAGTACTTTTAAGATAATTGGTAGGGCAAAATGATAATGTAGACATTGAGAAACAATACTAATAGTATAAAGCGGAAGCTTGTCAGAATTTGCTAAAGCAGGTTGAACTTGAGCAATTAATCTAGATAAAGCTCTATTTTTGGGCAAAATAAATTCTTGAACAATAACGTCCAAAGCTGGTGTAGGGTCGCTGATTTCTCTACTCATTAAACAAGCATGCCGGCGTGCTTGATCAGAGGAAAGAATCAAGAGAAGAAATTCTTCAATATATTTAGTAATAGCTATTTCAGCCGCTTCTTTTGTATTAATGGCTTCGGCTTTTTTAACTATTTTTTCAAATTCTGGAGAACTTACGCCTGTTTGTTGAAAAGCATAGCGCAATGTTTCTAGGTAAAGATTTTCTTTGCTCCCAAAATAATAATTTACCGCAGCAATGTTGACTTCTGCTTCCCGTGCCAAGTCTCGAATACTTGTTGCTGCTAGCCCTCGTTCAGCAAAAAGCCTTTCTGCAACTGCTAGTAGCCGATGCTTAGTCCCTAATTCTTCTTGATTTTCTAATAAATTATTTGCCATTTTTATAATTCAAACAGATGATTAAAACAAACGTTTGATTTTCTTAAAAGTAAATGGCAATGGTAAAAAGGTCAACTAAATTTTGCTAAAACATGGATAACTTGTAAGAGGAAGAAGTTTATAATTGAAGTATTGGAATAGAGAATTGACGGGTAGCACTCCAATTAACCGTGGCCAAGGGTAAGGATTGAAAAAGTAGAGAAAAATACTGATAATCAAAATTGAGATAAAAAAGAAAGGACTATCAGTATGAACTCAACAGAAGTATTTTGCCCGAATATGGAATGCATTGCTAGAGGGGAAGTAGGAAAAGGGAACATAAAAATACATAGTTAGAAAGAGAAAAGGTACAAGTGCAAGGAATGTAAAAAAACGTTTGCACAAAGCAAAGGGACGGCTTACTACAGAATACATAAAGTAAAGCAGGAAATAGACTTAGTGGAAACAGTAATAACATTAGTAGGAAATGGATGTCCAATACAAGCAATAGTTATGGCAATGGGGCTAGATGAAAGAACAGTAAGAAATTGGCAAAACAAGGCGGGAAATCACTGCGAAAAAGTTCATAAGGAGGTGATAGAAAAGCCAAGAGAAATAGGACAAGTACAATGTGACGAAATAAGAGTGAAACCACAAGGAATAATAGTGTGGATGGCAATGGGGATAATGGTTCAAACGAGGCTATGGTTAGGAGGAGTAATAAGTAAAAATAGGGATATGGCCTTGATAAGTGAATTGATGAGAAAAATTAGAGCCTGTGCAAAGGCAGGAGAAATATTAATATGTGTAGATGGATTAGTTTCTTATATAAGAGCAAGTTTACAAGCATTTAGAGATAAAGAAAAACAAGATGGGCAATCAAGACTAAAGTTCAAAGTGTGGCCTGGTCTAATGATTGCTCAAGTAGTCAAACAATATAGTGGTAAACTTGTAGTTGGAGTCCAACATAGGTTTGTCAAAGGTAGTCTTGAGGCTGTAGAAAAGCTAATTGCTCTTTCTCAAGGTAGTGGTTGGATTAATACTTCTTACATAGAAAGGAGGTGTCAAACAAATTGTGTAAATAAAAATCAAGAGGGTAAGGGAACACGATCTTCAAAGAAAATAGAAAACTGGTTAATGGTATCAATCCAGTTTTGAATAGGCATAGTCCACTTCTTAGAAATGTTTTTAATAGCTAAGTAAAAAAGCTTAAAAACACTTTCATCATTGGGAAACAAAGCTCGGTTTTTAGAAATCTTACGCAAAGAAAAATTAACAGACTCAATAGCATTAGTAGTATAAATAGCTTTGCGAATTTCTAAAGGGAAAGCAAAAAAAGTGCGAATATGTCGCCAGTTGCTTTTCCAGACTTGGACAGCCATAGGATAACGGGATTGCCATTTATCAGCAAAAAGCTCTAGGGCAATTTCAGCGTCAGTTTCGGTAACTGCTTGATAAATAAGCTTCATATCTACAACAATCTTTTTAAGGTCTTTATAGGATACGTAAGCCAAAGAATTACGAATTACGTGAATTACACAAAGTTGTATCTGAGTTTTTGGAAACACCGATTCTATAGCTTCTGGAAATCCTTTAAGGCCATCTATGCAAGCCAAAAATATATCTTTCACTCCACGATTTTTTAACTCTGTCACTACACTCAACCAAAATCTAGCCCCTTCATTTTCACTAGCCCACATTCCTAATACTTCTTTGTATCCTTTCAAATTTACCCCTATTGCTAAATATATCGCTTTATTACTGACTTTTCCTTCTGTGCGTATTTTTACTTGTATAGCATCTAGGTAAACTATTGGATATACTGCATCTAAGGGTCTAGTTTGCCAAGCTCGGACTTCCTCTATTACTGCGTTTGTTACTTCACTTATTAAGGCTGCACTGACTTCTACTCCATATATTTCTTCTAAGTGTGCTTGTATTTCACGTGTTGTCATCCCGCGAGAATACATTGAAATTACTTTATCATCAAATCCATCAAATCGCTTTTGATTTTTCTTTATTAGTTGTGGTTGAAATTCTGCATTTCTGTCTCGGGGTATTTCTACTTCTATTTCTCCTTGTTTTCCTATCAATTTCTTTTTACTACTTCCATTTCTACTATTTCCACTATTTCTTCCTTTTTCTTCGTATTTTTCATAGCCTAAATGTTCTGTTAACTCTGCTCCTAGTGCTTTCTCTATCAAGGCTTTTGTTAGTTGATGTAATAATCCTTTTTCTCCTAATAGGTCTTCTGGACTGCTATAATCTTTCATTATTTCGTTTAGTATTTCTCGTGTAATTGGCATTTTTTCTTCTCCTTTTGTACTTAATTTACTGCTCAAAGTTTTGGGCAGTAATAGGTTTTCTCTTCTAGCTTTTCATCCTTAAGTGCAAATATGAAAGCGAAGCGATATTTTTTGTCAAGTTTTTAGCGAGTATTTACGAGCGTTTTAGAAAAACTTGACAAAAAATGAGCTAGCTTATAATTGCACTTTGATGAAAAGCTTTTCCCTTTTATCCCCATTATTTTCTTTTCTTTGCCATTTACACAATTTAGTTTACACCCTCTCTTTAGTAACTCTAAAGTCAGTAACCCAACTATTATGATAGAGTAAAGAATTAGAAGAGTCACGTTCCCAAACTTCAAAGTAGTTTAGATTTACCTTTTTACTTTTGGTTAAATCAACATGATGTAGAATCCTATATTCATAATGTCTAGTTTTTTTACCAACTTGAGATGTCCAACTTCCTTGCTCAATTAATCCATCACTCTGATGTTGCTCTATAAGCTGTGCTAATTCAAGATGTGAACTATCTTTCGCCACTAAGACAAATTCACACCTATTTTCTCTTAGTACAGCGTAAATTAAATAAACTTAGATTTTTTCAGAAAAATGTGAAAAAATGTAAGAATGAAAAAACAACACATCAAATTAACACAAGAAGATTACGATAAATTAGAAGAGATAGTAAATAAAGGAAAACAGCCAGTAAGGGTATACAAAAGAGCGATAGGACTACTGGAAATGGAAAAAGGAAAAACACTGGAAGAAATAGCCCAAACACTAGGAGTAAGAGGGGTAACAGTAGCAGAATGGAGAGAAAAGTACAAAAGAGAAGGGCTAAAGTTTTTAGAAGACTTGCCCAGACCAGGCCGACCAATAGAAATAGATGGAATACAAAGAGCAAAAATAACAGCATTAGCGTGTAGTCAAGCACCAACAGGACATGCAAGGTGGGATTTAAGGCTATTGGCAAACAAAGTAGTAGAATTGGGCTATTGTGAGAAAATATCGCATACCCAAGTGGGAAATATCCTAAAAAAAACGAATTAAAACCACATTTGAAAAAGACTTGGTGTATAGGGTGTATAAATGCAGAGTTTATAGCAAGAATGGAGCAAATATTATGGTTATATCAACAACCATACAACCCACTTTATCCAGTAATATGTTTTGATGAGCGTCCTTGTTTTTTGATAGGAAACAAGATTGAGCCACTATCTTTGCAAAATGGGAAAGTTATGAGAGAGCATTATAGCTATGAAAAAAATGGCTCGGCTGCACTTTTGGCAGCAATTGAAGCAAAGACAGGGAAAAGATTAGCTCAAGTTCATCCTCAAAGAACAAAGGGGCTGTCAATAGATTTCTGTAAATAAAATCAAGAAGGTAAAGGAACACGATT